>NZ_JBIDCF010000006.1:0-165288 GCF_043204435.1 Streptomyces sp. NPDC047886 | reverse complement strand
GGGGGGGGGGGGGGTGTGGTGGGGGGGGGGGGGGTGTTGGGGGGGGTTGGGGGGGGGGGGGGGGGGGGGGGGGGGGGGGGCCGGGGGGCCCCCCCCCCCGCGACCGCGAACTCATATGCGGGCGATAGTGATCATCTCTTTCGTACGACGACGAAGTCGGCGAGCGCGGTCAGCTGCGCCCGCACCCGGCTCGGCATGTCGACGCGGTCGAGCGCTCCGACGGCGATGGCGTGCTGGCGGCGGGCCTCCTCGGAGGTCCACTCACGGCCGCCGGCCTCCTCGATGAGAGCGGCACGGGTGGCGAACTCCTCCTCGGAGAAGTTCGCCAGGTCGCTGCTCTTGGCGTCGGCGGTGAGCAGCTCGCCGAGCCTGTGGGACGCGGGTCCGCCGGCGGCGAGCGCGGCGACGACCGGGAGGGACTTCTTGCGCTGGCGCAGGTCGCTCCAGGTCTGCTTGCCCGTCGACTCGGGGTCGCCCCAGATGCCGAGGAGGTCGTCCACGGCCTGGAAGGCGAGCCCGAGGTGGTAGCCGTACTCCTCCAGGGTGTCGGCGGTGCGGTCGTCGGCGCCGCCGAGCACCGCGCCGATGGAGACGGCGCAGGCCAGCAGGGCGCCGGTCTTGTTGCCCTCCATCTCCAGGCACTCCTCGACGGTGACCCGCTCGCGGTGCTCGTAGGAGATGTCCTGGGCCTGGCCGTCGATGAGCTTGCGCGTGGCGGTGGTCAGCCGGCGGGTGGCGCGGCCCGCCTCGACGGTGCCGAGCTCCAGCAGGATCTCGTTGGCGAGGGCGAACAGGGCGTCGCCGACGAGGATGGCCTGGGCGGGGCCGTGCACCTTCCAGACGGTGTCGCGGTGGCGGCGCTGCTCGTCGCCGTCCATCAGGTCGTCGTGCAGCAGCGAGAAGTTGTGCACCAGTTCCACGGCCACCGCACCGGGCACCCCGACCTCGGCCGGCACCCCGGCCGCCTCGGCGGACAGCAGGGCGAGGGCGGGGCGTACGGCCTTGCCGCTGTCTCCGTCGGCGGGGCGGCCCTGGGCGTCGATCCAGCCGAAGTGGTAGGCCGCGACGGTGTTCATGGGCGGCGCGAGCCGGTCCACGGCCGCGCGCAGGACCGGGGTGGACAGGGTCCGCCCTCGCTCCAGCAGCGCGGCGACGTCCGCGGTGTCGACGGCCGGGTTCACCGGGGGCACAGTCGGCACGGTCTCTCCTCTGGTTCCAGTACTCAGGCTCATGCCGCCTCCTCGAGCGGGTGTTCTTGGGGGCGGCCGAGCGCCGAGAGCGCGGCGTCCGCGGCGGAGACGCCGCTGCGCACCGCGCTCTCCATGGTGGCGGGCCAGCCGGTGTCGGTCCACGCGCCGGCCAGGTAGAGGCCGGGTGTGTTCGTGCGGGCTCCGGGGCGGAGCCGTCCGACACCGGGCGTGGGGGCGAACGTCGCTGTCCGCTCCCGGGTGACGAAGAAGTCCCGTACCTTCGCGCCGCGCGTGGCCGGCAGGAGCCGCTCCAGCTCAGGCAGGTACCTTTCGCGCAGGACGGCGACGGGTTCGTCGATCTCGTCCTCGGCGGCGGACTGGGACAGGGCCAGGTACTGGCCGTCCCGGTACCCCGAGGCGTCCGTACGGTCGAACACCCACTGGACGGGTGAGCCGAGGGCGGTGAAGAACGGGCGGCGCAGCACGGTCCTGTCGTACAGCACGTGGATGTTGAGGATCGGCGCGGTGCCGATCCTCAACAGTCCGTCCGGGTCGTCGAGCGCGCCGGCGGGCAGCAGCCCGTGGGTCTCGCGCTGCGGCACGGCGAGGACGACGCTGTCCGCGTCGATGGTGCCGCCGGGCACCCGTACGGTCCAGCGGCCGTTCTCGGTACGGGAGACGGAATGGGCCTTGGTGCGCAGCTCGGTGCGGACGCCGAGCTCGTCCAGGGCCTTGCGGGCGAGGGTGTCGTGCAGGTCGCCGAGGGGGACGTGGGCCCAGCCGATGTCGGCGGCGCCCGGGTCGGACAGGAGGCCGGTCTTGAAGACCATCGCGGCGAGCCCCAGGGAGGCGCGCGGTGCGGTGGCGTTCAGTGTGGCGATGCCGACGAGGTCCCACAGCGCCTCGACGGCGCGGGGCGACTGGCCGTGCCGGGCGAGCCAGCTGCCGAAGTCGACGGCGTCGAGCGCGGGGTCGGCGGGGTCGAGGGACCTGAGGGCGAGCGCGGCGCGGCCGACGCTCGCGCGCTCGGCGAGGGAGAGGTGCGGATAGGAGGCGAGGCTGGCGGCGAGGTGGAGCGGTACGGGCAGGGCGGTGCGGCGCAGCCGGCCGAGCCGGGGGCCGCGCGGGTGGGCGACGTCCAGGACGGGTACGTCGAGCCGCTTCTGGAGCGGTGCCAGCGCGGCGCCGCCGATCCGGTCGAGGAACCAGCGGTACGCGGTGCAGCAGCGCAGGTAGACGTGCTGGCCGTTGTCGACGGTGAGGTCGCCGCGCCGGAACGAGAAGGCGAGCCCGCCGAGGCGGGGCCGGCCTTCGACGAGGGTGACCCGCGTCCCCGCGCCGGCCAGGCGCAGTGCGGCGGTGATCCCGGCGAGGCCGCCGCCGACGACGACGGCGTGGCTCCGGGCGGCGCCGTGCTCGTGACGTTCCATCAGGCGCGCCTCCTGACGCTCTGCCGGGAGACGGTGCGGGCGTCGAGTCCGGACAGGCCGCGCACGGCGACGTACGCCTTCTCCCGGCCGGGCAGCGAGACCCGGCCACGCAGGACGGCGTCGGGTTCCCGTTCGATGCGGTCGAGGAGACGGCGGTAGATGCCCGCCATGGCGGCGACGCAGGCGCCGCTGCGCCGGTCGAGCATGGGCAGGATGCGGTAGCCCTCGGCGAACAGGGCCCTGGCGCGCCGGACTTCGTAGCGGACGAGACCCGCGAAGTCGGCTCCGGCGGGTGCGGTTTTGGCGTGGAACCCGTCGGAGCAGCCGAACTTGGCGAGGTCGTCGGCGGGGAGGTAGGTGCGTCCGTTGGCCGCGTCCTCGCGTACGTCCCTGAGGATGTTGGTGAGTTGGAGGGCGAGGCCGAGGGTGTCGGCGTACTCGGCGGCGCGTTCGGCGCCGCGTGCTCCGGGCAGGGTGCCGAAGACGGCGAGCGAGAGGCGTCCGATGGCGCCGGCGACGCACCGGCAGTACACCTTGAGTTCGTCCCAGGTCTCGTAGGTCTCGCCGCGCACGTCCATGAGGACGCCGTCGATGAGCTCGTCGAGGCCGTCGAGGGGCAGCGGGAAGCGGCGTGCGGCGTCGGCGAGCGCCACGGCCACGGGGTCGGTGTCGTCGTCGGCGACGGCGCCGTGGCGGATGCGGTCGAGGATCTCCCGGGTGGCGGTGAGCCGGTCCTTCTTGGCGCCCGGGTCGAGCGCGCCGTCGCCGATGTCGTCCACCCGGCGGGAGAAGGCGTACAGCGCCGACATGGCCTGCCGCTTCTCGGTCGGCAGCAGCCGGATGCCGTAGGCGAAGTTGCGGGCCTGCTGTCCGGTGACGGCCTCGCAGTAGCTGTATGCGGCCTGTACCGGCGCCGACATGTCCGTCTGTGTCTCCACGATCCCGTTCACCCCTCTCTACGCGCTCTTCGCAACACCGTTGCCACCTCGCGGAGCAGGGTCGGCTTCGTGGGTCTGGGGGGTCCGGGCAGGACGTCGTGACCGGCCGCGGCGATCGCGTCGAGGGCGGCGTGCCCCCCGGCGACGAATCCGGCGAGCAGCAGCCGGAGCCTGCCGTGGACGCTACCCACCAGCGGGGTGCCTTCATTCAGCAGCCGCCGGGCACGTTCGGCCTCGTACGCGACCAGGGCGCGCACCGCGGCGCCCGCGCTGGGCCGGGCGAGGTCGTCCTCGGTGACGTGGAACCGCTTCATGTCGTCGGCGGGCAGGTAGATCCGGTCGCGGGCGAGGTCCTCGGTGACGTCCTGGAGGTGTTCCACGATCTGGAGCGCGGTGCACACGGCGTCGGAGAGACGGTTCCGCTCGGGGGTCGCGGTGCCCGTGACGGCGAGGACGAGCCGGCCGACGGGGTTGGCGGACAGTTCGCAGTAGGCGAGCAGGTCGTCGTACGTCTCGTAGCGCCGGACCAGCTGGTCCTGCCGGTTCGCGGCGATCAGGCCGATGAACGGCTCGGGGGTGAGCCCATGGCGCCGTACGGTGGGCCGCAGGGCGCGCAGCAGCGGGTGCGCCGGGGTGCCGTCGAAGACGCGCCGCAGGTCGGCCTCGAACGCGTCGAGCAGGGCGACCCTGTCCGTCTCCCCGTCGGCCCCCAGGTGGCGGGCGTCGGCGCCGCCGGGCGCGAGGTCGCCGTCGCCGATGTCGTCCACGAGGCGGGCGTAGCCGTAGATCGCCATGAGATCGGCGCGCCAGGCGCGGGGCAGGAAGAAGGGGGCGACGGGGAAGTTCTCGTCCGTCGCCTTGTCGAGGGTGGCGCGCGAGGAGGCGTCGGGGCGCGCCTGGCGAGGACCTGTCACTGCCCGCTGCCCGGCGCGGGGACGGCGGGACCCTCGCGGAGCTGGAGATTCACCGTCATAGCCGTCACGTCTCCCGTTCTACACTGCCGAACCAATACATCCCATTTCGGACACGCCGCCGGTCCTCCGGAGGGGCACGACCGCTCGGCGGCCGGGTGACCGGCGCAGGAGCTTTCGCCGCACTTGCCGCGAATCAGAACCGGTCCAGCTTACGTTGTACAACGATCGGGACCGCCCGGGGGTGTCACACGCGGGGCCGCGCCGCGGCTCGGCACCGGCCGTCCCGCCAACACCCCGCAAGCGCACGCGACTTGACCCGTCCGGGCGCCGGTGCGCCGGTACGGCCGTGCGGGAGCCCGCGCCGACGCCCGGCGCGGGTCGCGGGTCCGGCCGGCGCGGTTCACGGCGCCGGCCCACCGGCTACCTGCCGGTCTCCCTCTCGTACGCCCTGAGGACCTCTTCGGTGGGGCCGTCCATCAGCAGTTCGCCGCGTTCCAGCCATAGCACCCGGTCGCAGGTGTCGCGGATCGACTGGTTGCTGTGGCTGACCAGGAAGACCGTCCCGGCCTCCTTGCGCAGCTCCCGGATACGGGCCTCGGAGCGGACCCGGAACTTGGCGTCGCCGGTGGCCAGCGCCTCGTCGATCATCAGGACGTCGTGGTCCTTGGCCGCGGCGATGGCGAACCGGAGCCGGGCGCCCATGCCGGAGGAGTAGGTCCGCATGGGCAGCGTGATGAAGTCGCCCTTCTCGTTGATGCCGGAGAAGTCGACGATGCCCTGGTAGCGCTCGCGGATCTCCTCGCGCGACATCCCCATGGCGAGACCGCCGAGGATGACGTTGCGCTCACCGGTCAGATCGCCCATCAGCGCCGCGTTGACGCCGAGCAGCGAGGGCTGGCCGTCGGTGTAGACGCGGCCCTTCTCGGTGGGCAGCAGACCGGCGATGGCCCGCAGCAGGGTGGACTTGCCGGAGCCGTTGGTGCCGATGAGGCCGATGGCCTCGCCCCGGTACGCGGTGAAGGAGACGCCGCGCACGGCGTGGACCTTGCGCACGCCCCGCGACTCGCCCTTGTCACGGCCGACGATCCGGCTGAGGGCGGCCGTGGCGCTGCCCCGGCCGGTGACTCCGCCGTTGACCCGGTACACGATGTGGACGTCGTCGGCGATGACGGTGGGGATCCGGGCACCACCGGCGGCGAGCGAACTCTTCCTGTCGTCAGCCACGGCCGTACCGCTCCTCAGCCTTCCAGAAGTACACGAACCCGGCGGCGCCCACGGCGAGGGCCCAGAGCAGCCCGGAGAGCCAGACATGCGCCGGGAGGTTGGACGAGCCGTATCCGTCGATGAGCGCGAAGCGGACGAGGTCCATGAAGATCGCCGCCGGGTTGTACATCAGGATGTCCGCGATCCACGCGGGCTTGTCCTTCAGCATCACCGGGATGGAGAACATGACGCCGGACGCGTACATCCAGGTCCGCATGACGAACGGCATCAGCTGCGCCAGGTCCGGTGTCTTGCTGCCGAGGCGGGCCATGATCAGGGCGAGGCCCGTGTTGAACACGAACTGCAGGGCCAGCGCGGGCACGATCAGCAGCCAGCTGAGCGACGGGTAGCTGCCGAACGCGGCCACGATGACGAACAGCACGATCATCGAGTACAGCAGCTGCTGGAGCTGCTGGAGCGCGAAGGAGATGGGCAGCGAGGCGCGCGGGAAGTGCAGGGCCCGCACCAGACCCAGGTTGCCCGAGATCGACCGCACGCCGGACATCACGGAGGTCTGGGTGAAGGTGAAGACGAAGACGCCCGTCACCAGGAAGGGGATGTAGACCTCCTTCGGCATGCCCCGGCCCGCGTTCAGGATCAGCCCGAAGATCAGGAAGTAGACACCGGCGTTCAGCAGCGGCGTCGCCACCTGCCACAGCTGGCCCAGCTTGGCCTGGCTGTACTGGGCGGTGATCTTCGCCCGCGAGAAGGTGAGGATGAAGTGGCGCCGTCCCCACAGCTGCCGGACGTACTCGATGAGCCCCGGCCGGGCACCGCTCACCGACAGGCCGTACTTGGCGGCCAGCTCCGCCGGAGTCAGGTCGTCGTCCGGAGTGGGAGGGGCGCTCACGGCGATCGCTGCGTCGTGGGTTGTCTCACTCACAAGTTGAAACTTTCGTGTTCAAGATGCGGGGCGGTGAAGGCGCGGGTCGGATGGCGGCCGGGCCCGGGTACGCCGATGCTCTCAGATCCGAGCGTGTCAGATGACGGGAGGGCGACCCAGTCTCGTCAGTCGCCACACGGTACGCCACTTCATGGGCCGCCTCGGTCCGCAGGGCGTCGTCCACCCCTCCCTGAACCCGCCGAACCAGGCCTTCAGCGCCGCCCCCGACGGACGCCGGAGCAGCGTGAGCAGCAGCCACACGCCCAGGTACACGGGCACCAGCGGCACGGGCAGGTTGCGGCGCGCCAGCCAGACCCGGTTGCGGGCGACCATCCGGTGGTAGACGGCGTGCCGGGACGGCGCGGTCGTCGGATGCAGGAGCACCATGTCGGACCGGTAGTCGATCATCCATCCGGCGTCCAGCGCCCGCCAGGCGAGGTCGGTCTCCTCATGGGCGTAGAAGAACTCGTCCGGGAGCCCGCCGACCTCGGCGAACACCTTCGTACGGACGGCGTTGGCGCCGCCGAGGAAGGTGGTCACGCGCGAGGAGCGCATCGGGTCGGAGGCCCGCAGCCGCGGTACGTGCCGGCGCTGGGTCTCCCCGGTGTCCGGGTCCGCGATGCGGAAGCTGACGATGCCGAGAGCCGGGTCGGCGGCGAACGCCTGGCGGACCAGTTCCGCGGTGTCCTTGTTCGCCAGCAGGCCGTCGTCGTCCAGGAACAGCAGGGCGTCCACGTCGGTGCCGCCGGGACCGAACGCCTCGATGCCGACGTTGCGGCCGCCGGGGATGCCCAGGTTCTCGGGCAGGTCGACGGTGCGGACCCAGCCGGGGACGCCCCTGACGGGGGCGCCGTTGCCGACGACGACGACCTCGACGGGCTCGCCGTCCTGCCGGGCGACGGACTCGATGAGGGCGTTGAGGTCGTCGGGGCGGTTGCCCATGGTGATGATGACGGCGCCGAGCTTCATGCCCTTGGCCTCACCCTCGGTCACGCCGCTCACCGCAGCCTGCTCGACGCGAGGATCGACACCAGGTGCAGCAGTGTCTGGAGGAGCGCGATACCGGCGAGGACGGCGATGGCGAGGCGGGTGAAGAAGAGGTCGCCCCGGGCGGCGTCCAGGACCGCCGTGAGCAGGATGAGCAGGGACGCCTCGATGCCCAGGACGAGCCGGTGGAACTTGAGCGCGGCGGCGGCCCTGCGGGCCAGCGCCATACCGGACGAGCGCGGCTCGGACGCCGCCTCCTTGACCGGCGGCAGGCCGCCCT
Organism: Streptomyces sp. NPDC047886; assembly: GCF_043204435.1. Classification (NCBI taxonomy): domain Bacteria; kingdom Bacillati; phylum Actinomycetota; class Actinomycetes; order Kitasatosporales; family Streptomycetaceae; genus Streptomyces; species Streptomyces sp. NPDC047886. The sequence continues at coordinate 157,403 of NZ_JBIDCF010000006.1, read as the reverse complement.
GGTGCCGGGCGACGGCCACGAGGTCGGTCTCCGCCTTGATCAGGATGGCGCCGAGCGCGGCGAGGGTGCCGAGGAAGGCCCACAGCCAGTCGATCCGGCCGCCGCCCCACAGGTCGGCGCCGCGCAGGCCGAGGCCGACCAGGACCGCCGCGTCGCACAGATAGGCGCCGACCCGGTCCAGGTACACCCCGCCGAGCGAGAACTGCTTCTTCCAGCGGGCGACCTCGCCGTCGACGCAGTCGAGCAGCAGGTACAGCTGCACCATGAGCACGCCGAGCAGCGCACCGGGGATGCCGGGGACCAGCAGGGCCGGGGCGGCGAGCACGCCGGCGACGGTCATCACGTACGTCAGCTGGTTCGGGGTGACCCTCGTGTTCACCAGGTGCCGGGTCACGCGCAGCGAGATCTCGCGCATGTAGAGGCGGCCGCCCCAGTGCTCACCGCTGCGCCGGTCCTTCACACCCGGGGGGTGGACGACGGGGCGGAGCTCAGCTACCGATGGCTTTGGCATAGTCGGCGTACGCATCCCTGATCTGATGGGTGGACAGGTCGAGGTGTTCCAGGATCGTGAAGCGCCCGGGGCGGGTCTGCGGCGCGTACGCCACGGTGGCGACGAACTCGTCGGCGGTGAACCCGATCTCCTCGGGCAACACCGGCAGGCCGTGGCGGCGGAGCACCTCGGCGAAGAGCCCCGCCTCGTCGGCCGCGCCCCGCAGGTGCATCGCGAAGGCGGCGCCGAGCCCGCACTGCTCGCCGTGGAGCGCGGCGCGCTGGGGGTACAGCAGGTCGAAGGCGTGGCTGATCTCGTGGCAGGCGCCGGACGACGGCCGGCTGTCGCCGCTGATCGACATGGCGATGCCGCCCAGGACGAGCGCCTCGGCGAGGACGACGAGGAACTCGTCGTCGCCGACGCCGCCGGGGTGGCGGAGCACGGACTCGCCGGCGGTGCGGGCCATGGCGGCCGCCAGACCGTCGACGCTCTCGCCGTTGATCCGGTGGGAGAGCTGCCAGTCGGCGATCGCGGAGATGTTGGAGATGGCCTCGCCGATGCCGGAGCGCACGAACCGCGCGGGCGCGTCCCGGATCACGTCGAGGTCGATGACCATGGCGATCGGCGAGGGGACGCCGTACGAGCCGCGGCCGTTGTCGTTGTCGAGCGTGGAGATGGGCGAGCAGATGCCGTCGTGGGAGAGGTTGGTCGCGACGGCGACCATGGGCAGGCCGACCCGCGCCGCCGCGTACTTCGTCACGTCGATGATCTTGCCGCCGCCGAGCCCGACCACGGCGTCGTACCGCTTGCCCCGGATGGCGTCGGCGAGCCGGACGGCGGAGTCGATGGTGCCGTCGGCGACCGTGTACCAGTCGGCGTCGGGCAGGAGCGGCGCGAGCTTCTCGCGCAGGGCCCGGCCCGAGCCGTTGCTGATGGCCATGGCGAGCTTGCCGGAGGCGGAGATCCGCTGGTCGGCCAGGAGACCGGCCAGCTTGTCCGTCGCTCCGCCGCTGATGTCGACGACGACCGGCGAGGGGATGAGCCGGGTCAGTACAGGCACGCGATCTCACGGCCCTTCGCGAGGTCGTCGTGGTTGTCGATCTCGACCCACTTGACGTCGCCGATGGGTGCCACGTCGATCCGGAAGCCGCGGTCGACGAGCTCCTGGTAGCCGTCCTCGTAGTAGAGGTCGGGGTCGCGCTCAAAGGTGGTCCTCAGCGCGTCGGCGAGGTCGTCGGCGGCCGACGGCTCGATGAGGGTGACCCCGATGTACTCGCCGGTGGCGGTGGCGGGGTCCATGAGCTTGGTGATGCGGCGGACACCGAGGGCGTCCTCGGTGATGACCTTCATCTCCTCGTCGGCGAGGCTCTTCACCGTGTCGAGGGCGAGGATGATCTTCTGGTCGCCGCCCCGCGCGTCCAGGAGGGTCCGCTCGACGGAGACCGGGTGCACCGTGTCGCCGTTGGCGAGGATGACGCCCTCCTTCAGGACGTCACGGGCGCACCACAGGGAGTAGGCGTTGTTCCACTCCTCGGCCTTGTCGTTGTCGATCAGGTGGAGCTTGACCCCGTACGCGGCCTCCAGGGCGGCCTTGCGCTCGTACACGGCCTCCTTGCGGTAGCCGACGACGATCGCGGCCTCGGTGAGGCCGACCTCGGCGAAGTTGCCGAGGGTCAGGTCGAGGACGGTGGTCGAACCGTCTCCCGCGGGGTCCACCGGCACGAGGGCCTTCGGGAGCGTGTCGGTGTAGGGGCGCAGACGCCGTCCGGCACCGGCTGCCAGTACAAGGCCGATCATGCGGGTTCTCCTTCGTCGTGTACTGCGGGTGCTCCGGAGGACACCCAGAAGCGGATGGACTCCGCGAGCACCACCAGCGCCACGGCCACCGCGATGACGGTGAGCGCGATGGTGAACCGGTCGTCCCCCGTCCCGAGGACGACGGCCAGGAACGCCACCACGAGCGTCCGGCCCTCGTGTCCGCCGGTCGTCCGCACCAGCCAGGCGGGCGGCGCGCCGGTGCCGCCGCGGATGCGGTACACCGTGTCGTAGTGATGGTAGGCGACGGCCCCGACCAGGCCGAATGCCGCGGGGAGCGCCCCCGGGGCCTCGGAGCGGGCGGCGAGGATCAGGATCGTGAGGTACTCGGCGGCCCGGAACAGCGGGGGCACGAGCCAGTCGAGGGAGCCGGTGAGGGGCTGGGCGACGGCGAGTCCGGAGACCAGCGCGTAGGTGACGGCGGCGGCGAGTACGGCCTCGTCGCGACCGGAGGCGAGGGCCCCGCCGAGCACGGCGGCGGCGAAGAACGCCAGGAGGACCGGGGCGTTGGGGTACGTGCGCGAGGCGCGGCCACGCCAGGCCCGTACGGCCTCGGCGATCGGCCCGGAGTCGGCCAGGTCCGCGAGGGCGCGGGCGGCCCGCTCGGTCCGGCGGGCCTTGCGGGTCAGCGAGCGCAGGACGCGGCCGGCGGTGGTGTAGCAGCCGGCGAAGGCGCAGCCGATCAGCAGGGCGTAGAAGACGACGCGGGGGGTGGCGACCGCGGTGAGGACCGCGATCATCGCCCAGCGCTCGCCGATCGGCAGCACGATCATGCGCCGGACCCAGACCGTCCAGCCGACGCTGTCGAGGCGGACGGAGAGGGCGGCGGTGGGGGTGCCGGTGACGGACTTGCCGGCGGCGGTGGCGTCGTGGTTGGCCTCGTTGAAGGAGAAGTCCACGACGTGCCGGCAGGTCTGGAGGATCATCGCGCCGAGGGCGAGGGCCCATACGTCGTCGCCGCTCCGGGCGGCGCCCAGGGCGAGACCGGCGTAGTAGGCGTACTCCTTGGCCCGGTCGAACGTGGCGTCCAGCCAGGCGCCCAACGTGGAGTACCGCAGCGAGTAGCGGGCGAGCTGCCCGTCGGTGCAGTCCAGGACGAAGGAGACCAGGAGCAGCAGTCCGGCGGCGACGAAGCCGCCCCGGGTGCCGGTGGCCGCGCAGCCGGCCGCGATCAGGGCGGTGAGCAGCGACGCGGTGGTGACCTGGTTCGGGGTGAGGCCCCGGCGGGCGCACCAGCGGGCGATGTAGCGCGAGTACGGGCTGATGAAGAAGGTGGTGAAGAACCCGTCGCGGGCCTTCACGGCGGAGCGGAGGCGTACGGCCTCGTCGTCGACGGCCTCGACGGCGTCCCGGGTCTCCTTGCGGGTCTGCGGGTCGACGGGTACGGCGGCGACGAGCGTGCCGAGCTCGGGGCGGTGCACGGCGGTGCCGGCGGCCTCCAGCGCGTCGGCGAGCGTCTCGGGGACGCTGGTGACCGTGCGTACGGCTCCGGTCGCGGCGCCGGACGGGTCCTGAGCGCCGCGCGGGGCCGTTCGCTCACCGCCGGTGTCCGTGCCGGTGCCGTCGTCCGCGTCCGGGTCCCGGGTGTTCAGGGCCGTGAGGGCACGGATCAGGGCCGGACGGGCCTCCGGCTGGACGGTGAGGGCGCCGGGTGCGGCGGCGGCGGGGAAGCGGGGGTCGGTCAGCGTGAGCCGCAGCGCGTGCGGATGGCCGACGAAGCGCGGGTCGACCAGGGCGACCCGCTCGGCGGCCGGGACGGCGGCGAGCAGGGTGCCGGTGTCGCCGGGGTCCGCCGCGGTGCGGACGTCGAAGCCCAGCGACCGCAGATCGCCTTCGAGCGGCGATCCGGGTACCGGAGGACCGGTGAGGATGGCGGTCGACAGACGGACTCACTCCTTGGCGCTGACTGGGCTGGGTGCGCGGCGGCTCGGCCCTGACATGGGCGGCGGCACGTCGGCAGAGGCTATCGGATGAACGGAAGCCGGAGCTCATCGAGGTTTCCGCCGGCGTCACCGGCGGCCCGACGGGGTCGGCCGGCCGGGTCGGGACCGCCGTGCCGTCCGGGGGTCCGGCGGCGAGATCATCATTGTCGATCACCCGCTCGGCCCACAAACCGCGTCGACGCAGGGCATAGGCTGACCGCCATGACTTGGCTGATCACAGGCGGAGCGGGATACATCGGCGCTCATGTGGCCCACGCCATGACGGCGGCCGGAGAGCGGGTCGTCGTCCTGGACGAGCTGTCGTCGGGTGTCGCGGAGCGGCTGCCGTCGGGCATACCCCTGGTGCGCGGGTCCGTGGCGGACCGTGAGCTGGTCGGGCGCACGCTGGCGGAGCACGCCGTGACGGGTGTGGTGCACCTGGCGGCGAAGAAGCAGGTCGGCGAGTCGGTCGAGCAGCCGCTGCGCTACTACCGGGAGAACGTGCACGGGCTGACGGTCCTGCTGGAGGCCGTGGTCGCGGCCGGTGTGCGGCGGTTCCTGTTCTCGTCGTCGGCCGCGGTGTACGGCGTCCCGGACGCGGAGCTGATCGGTGAGGACGCCCCGACGGTTCCGATCAACCCGTACGGCGAGACGAAGCTCGCGGGTGAGTGGCTGGTGCGGGCGACGGGCCGGGCCCACGGTCTGGCCACCGCCTCCCTGCGCTACTTCAACGTGGCGGGGGCGGCACGGCCGGAGCTGGCGGACACGGGTGTGTTCAACATCATCCCGATGTTCTTCGACCGGCTGACCCGCGGTGAGGCGCCGAGGATCTTCGGGGCGGACTATCCGACGCCGGACGGGACCTGTGTCCGCGACTACATCCATGTCGCCGATGTCGCCGAGGCCCATCTCGCCGTCGCGCGCCGGCTGGCGGAGCAGGAGGGTCCCGGCGAGCTGACGCTCAACATCGGCCGAGGCGAGGGCGTCTCGGTACGGGAGCTGGCCTCGCTGGTCGCCGATGTGACCGGCCACCGTCTCGCACCGGCGGTGGAGGCGCGACGGCCCGGTGACGCGGCGAAGGCCGTGGCGTCGGTCGAGCGGATCGCCAAGGAGCTGGGCTGGACGGCGTCGGCGGGGGTGCGGGAGATGGTCGAGTCGGCCTGGCAGGGCTGGCTGCACCACCACCCCGGGGCCCGCGCCGACTGAGCGGGCCACCGCATGACCTGAACCTGCAGGTCAGAGCAGTTGACAACGGTGTTCAGCGTCGGCTTGCCCATACCCCCCACCCGTAGTTCACTTGCGGCTCGTACAGGAACTCGCACACGGGACTCGTACGGCGGTTCCTGCCGACCCGTGCGGGTGTTCCGTACGGTGTGACGGGCAACGGGTGACGACCGGAGGCGACCTCATGGGGGCTGGGCACGACCACGGACACGGGCACGGGCACGGCGGGCCGCCACCGACGGGGACCGCCGCCGCCGCGTACCGGGGGCGGCTGCGGATCGCGCTGACGATCACGCTCTCCGTGATGGTGGTGGAGATCGTCGGCGGTGTCGTCGCCGACTCCCTCGCGCTGATCGCCGACGCGACGCACATGGCGACCGACGCGGTCGGGCTGGGCATGGCGCTGCTCGCGATCCACTTCGCGAACCGTCCGGCGACGCCGAACCGCACGTTCGGCTACGCGCGCGCCGAGATCCTGGCGGCGCTCGCGAACTGTCTGCTGCTGCTGGGCGCCGGCGGTTACGTCCTGTACGAGGCGGTGCAGCGGTTCATCACGCCCGCCGAGACCAGGGGCGGCCTGGCGATCGTGTTCGCGCTGGTCGGTCTGGCCGCCAACATGGTGTCGCTGTCCCTGCTGGTACGGGGGCAGAAGGAGAGCCTCAACGTGCGCGGCGCCTACCTGGAGGTGCTGGCGGACGCCCTCGGCTCGGTGACGGTCCTGATCGCGGCGGGTGTCATCCTGCTGACGGGCTGGCAGCGGGCGGACCCGATCGCCTCACTGGTGATCGCGGTGATGATCGTGCCCCGCACGGTGAAGCTGTTGCGCGAGACCCTGGACGTCCTGCTGGAGTCGGCGCCCAAGGGGGTCGACATGGCGGAGGTGCGCGCGCATCTGCTGGCCCTGCCGGGGGTGCGGGACGTGCACGATCTGCACGCCTGGACGATCACTTCGGGGATGCCGGTGCTCTCCGCGCACGTCGTGGTGGAGCAGAGCGCCCTGGACTCGGTGGGTCACGAGAAGATGCTCCATGAACTCCAGGGCTGCCTGGGGGACCATTTCGACGTCGAGCACTGCACCTTCCAACTGGAGCCGAGCGGACATGCCGAACACGAGGCAGGACTCTGCCACTGACGAGGCGCTGTCCTGGCGCACCCGTCCCGAGACCGGCGCCGACCGGGCGGCGGTGCGGGCCGTGAACGCGGCCGCGTTCCCGACGGGGGCGGAGGCGGACCTGGTGGACGCCCTGCGCGAGGATCCGGCCGCGTGGCTGACGGGTCTGTCGTACGTCGCCGAGGCACCCGGCGGCAGGGTCGTCGCGCACGCGCTGATCACCCGGTGCCGGGTGGGGGAGGCTCCCGCGGCGGCGCTGGCGCCGGTCGCCGTGGACCCGGCGTACCAGCGGCGGGGCGCTGGTCAGGCGGTGGTGCGCGCGGTGCTGGAGGCGGCGCGGCGCGGGGGCGAGGCACTGGTGCTCGTACTCGGTCATCCGGAGTACTACCCGATGTTCGGTTTCGTCCCGGCGTCCCGGTACGGGATCATGGCGTCCTTCGCGGTGCCGGACGAGGCCATGATGGCGCTGGTGCTGGGCGGTTCGGCGCCGGTGCCCGCGGGCACGATCCACTATCCGCCCGCGTTCGGGGTCTGATCCCGCCCGTCGGCGCCGTCGGCGACGGGGGTGTGGTGTACCGACAAGCGGCTTTTGTACGGCAGACTGAGCATTGCCCCACAGGGCCGAGAACCGATGTGAAGGATGGTTATGCCGACCACACCAGCCACCGCGGCCACCAGCTCGTCGAACGGTAGCCAGCAGTCGAACGGTAGCCAGCCAACGATCCTGCTCGAACTGGTCGACGAGGACGGCAACACCATCGGCACGGCGGAGAAGCTCTCCGCCCATCAGGCGCCCGGGCAACTGCACCGGGCGTTCTCCGTGTTCCTCTTCGACGAGGAGGGCCGGCTGCTGATCCAGCGCAGGGCGCTGGGCAAGTACCACTCCCCCGGTGTCTGGTCGAACACCTGCTGCGGGCACCCGTATCCGGGTGAGGCGCCGTTCGCGGCGGCCGCCCGGCGGACGTTCGAGGAGCTGGGCGTCTCCCCGTCGCTGCTCGCCGAGGCGGGCACGGTGCGCTACAACCACCCGGACCCGGCGTCGGGGCTGGTGGAGCAGGAGTACAACCACCTCTTCGTGGGCATGGTGCAGGCGCCGCTGCGGCCCGACCCGGAAGAGGTCGAGGAGACGGCGTTCGTGACGGCGTCCGAGCTGGCCGAGCGGCACGCGTCGGCGCCGTTCTCGGCCTGGTTCATGACGGTGCTCGACGCCGCGCGTCCGGCGGTGAAGGAGCTGACGGGCGCCGCCGGCGGCTGGTGACAGCGGCGCGCGCCACTCGCGAGGGCGGGTCGCCCGGGCGCCACGGGGCGCGCCGCCGGGAAGTCACAGGGGCAGTGCGGCCCAGATGATCTTGCCGCCGGTGGCGGTGTGCTCGACGTCGCACACTCCGCCCGCCTCGCGGGTGATCTCCCGTACGAGCAGCAGTCCCCGCCCGCCGGTCCGGTCCGAGTCGGTCTCCAGTGCCTTGGGCCGGTAGGGGTGGTTGTCCTCCACGGACGCCCTGATCCACTCCGCGCCGATCGCGATCTCGACGGCGACCTCCGGTGAGAGCAGGGCCGCGTGCCGTACGGCGTTGGTCACCAGCTCGGACACGATCAGCAGGAGCCCCTGGACGATGTCGTCCCGGGCGGGTACGCCCTGCCGGTCGAGCAGGTCGCGTACGGCGTGCCGGGCCCGCGGTACGGATTCGTCCACCGCGGGAGCGGTGAACCGCCAGACCCCTTCGTACGACGGTGGCCGGGGCGGGACGCTCCCGCGGCCCTCCATGGTCCGGCTCTCACCCTCGTGCTCGATTGTCGCCACACGACCGAGTGTTGGGGCCGGGACCCGCACCTCGGGCTACTGACCAGAAGTCAGTAACTTTAGGCGCGTCGCGACCCCTTCTGATGACTTGACTTATGCATCCGATCGCTTCGGATCGTCTCCTGCACTCTTCGGGCTGGTGTCGGATCCCCGCCCCTCCCGCGGCGCCAGCCGGTCCGAGACGATGTTCACGATCCGCCGGCCCCCGACGCCGATGGCGATGAGCCCGAGCCCGTCGAAGAGCAGCGCCAGCGAGAAGAACGTGCCGAGGACGTACAGGCTGCTGCGCGGCCAGTCGAACAGCACGAGCAGGCCCAGCAGGATGCCGAACGCGCCCTGGAGCAGGGTCCAGCCGAACTGCGGGCCGCGTACGACCACGCTGCCCACCAGCCGGAACACCCCGCCCGTCAGGAAGAGCAGCGCGGCGAACATCGTCAGCGCCTCCGCCGACTCGCCCGGGTGGCGGATGACGACGAACCCGGCGGCGATGTTCAGCGCGGCGACCACCGCGGCCAGCCAGAAGTAGCTGGTGCCGCGCGACTCGATGGCGTGCAGCAGACCCACGGCGCCGCCGACGAGCAGCAGCCAGCCGAAGAGCAGCATGGTGGTGAGGGTGGCGACACCGGTGTAGACGAGCCCGACCAGACCACCGAGCACCAGGATCACGCCGAGGAAGGCCAGCCAGCCGAAGCTGCGGCGGAGCCTCCTCTCCTCCCGGACGTGGTCGGGCGTCCCGGGCGCCTCGTGCATGCCGGGCATACCGGCTGTGCCGGGCGTCCCGGGATCGCCGGGGTTACGGGGGCCACCGGGTGTGCCGGGATGGCCAGAGGCGCCGGGGCTGCCGGGTTTACGGGGGTTACCGGGATTGCCGGGGTCACCAGGTGTGCCGGGGTTGGTCTCGGCCATCAGCGCCTCGCCTCCGTGCTGCCGCGTCGCCCCCCTCGCGTGCTCTCCGTGGCGCCCCCTTCCTGATCGTACGGTCGGGGCCTGCGGATAGCATCCGGCGCATGGAGCCGCAGCTGAAGCTGACCGTCGACGACGGGGTCGCCACCGTCGTCATCAGCAACCCCGACAAGCGCAACGCCATGACCGCCGGGATGTGGCGTGAGCTGCCCGAGCTGCTGGTGCGACCGGCCGGCGACCCCGCCGTACGGGCGCTGGTGCTGACCGGTGAGGGCGCCACCTTCTGCGCGGGCGCGGACATCTCGACGCTGAGCGAACCGGGTGACGAGCAGCGGGCGCTCGCGGTCCACGCCGAGGAGGCGCTCGCCGCGTTCCCCAAGCCGACGCTGGCCGCGGTGCGCGGCTACTGCGTGGGCGGCGGCAGCCAGCTGGCCGCCGCGTGCGATCTGCGGTTCGCGGAGGAGGGAGCGCTGTTCGGGGTGACGCCTTCGAAGCTCGGCATCGTCTACCCCGCGTCGTCCACCCGGCGGCTGGTGTCGCTGGTGGGGCCGTCCACCGCCAAGTACCTCCTGTTCTCCGGCGAGTTGATCGATACGGAGCGGGCGCTGCGCACGGGGTTCGTGGACGAGGTGCTGCCGCCGGGCGAGCTGGCCGGACGGGTGGCCGAGTTCGCCCGGGTCCTGGTGGCGCGGTCGCAGCTGACGCAGGCGGCGGCGAAGGAGTTCGCGGCGGGCCGCACCGACCGGGACGCGTACTGGGCGGAGCAGGCGCACGGCAGCGGCGACACCGCGGAGGGTGTCGCCGCGTTCCTGGAGCGCCGGGCGCCGCGCTTCACCTACGCGGTACCGAAGGCGCCCTGAGCCGGGCCGGTCACCCGCGGGCGGCGACGACCTTCTCCGCCTCGCGGCGCCAGTACGCCACGACGTCGGCGGGCGCCTTCTCCGGGGAGCCCGCGTCGTACGGCGGCTGCGGGTCGTACTCGGTGAGGAGCTGCACGGTCTGCGCGGCCGTGTCGCCCGCGATGCGGCCGAACAGGTGCAGCGCCATGTCGATGCCGGACGAGACCCCGGCGGCCGTCACGTACTTGCCGTCGAACACGACCCGGTCGCCGGTCGGCTCGGCGCCGTGCTCGGTGAGGTCGTCCAGCGACAGCCAGTGGCAGGTGGCGCGGCGCCCCGTGAGCAGCCCCGCGCCCGCCAGGACCAGCGAACCGGTGCAGACGGAGGTGGTCCAGGTGGTGGTCCGGTCGGCCGCCCTGAGCCAGTCGAGCAGCTCCTCGTCGCGCATGGCCTGACGCGAGCCGGGGCCGCCCGGTACCAGCACGATGTCGGGGTTCCGCACCTCGGCGAGGGCGCGGTCGGCGGTGAGCGCGAGGTTGCCCTGGTCGTTGCGGACGGATCCGGTCTCCTTGGCGACGAACACGGCCTCGGCGCCGGGCAGGCGGCTCAGCAGCTCGAAGGGGCCGACGGCGTCGAGCGAGGTGAACCGGTCGTAGAGGAGCACGGCGATCTGCATGGGGTTCCTTCCGGACGGTCGGTCGGTCGGTCATGACGGTGTCGGGCCCCGCGCGGCCGGGTCAGGCGGGCGCGGCGGACGACAGCGGGACGTGGAAGCGGCGCCGGTACTCGGCGGGTGGTGTGCCGAGCGCCTTGACGAAGGCGCGGCGCATCGCCTCGGCGGTGCCGTAGCCGCTGGAGCGGGCGACCTCGTGGACGCCGTGGCCGGTCTCCTCCAGGAGCCGCCGCGCGTGTTCGAGGCGGACGCGGTCGACGTACCGGCCGGGTGTCATCCCGGTCTCGGCGCGGAAGGCCCGGGCGAAGTGGCGCGGCGACAGCCGGGCGCGGGCGGCCAGCGCCTCGACCGACAGGTCGGCCATCGGGTGTTCGGTGATGAACTGCTGGAGGTCGCGCAGGGGTGCGCGGCGGGCGGTCTGGGCCGCGAGCTGGGCGCTGAACTGGGCCTGGTTGCCGGGGCGCCGCAGGAACACCACGAGGTGGCGGGCCACGGCGAGTGCCGTGTCACGGCCGAGGTCCTCCTCGACCAGCGCCAGCGCCAGGTCGATGCCGGCGGTGACGCCCGCCGATGTGGCGATGTCGCCGTCCCTGACGAAGATCGGCTCCGGGTCGACGTCCACGGCCGGGTGGCGGCGGGCGAGGTGGTCGCAGTGCGCCCAGTGCGTGGTGGCGCGGCGCCCGTCGAGGAGGCCCGCGTCGGCGAGGAGGAGCGCCCCGGTGCAGACGGAGACCAGCCGCTCGGCGCGCGGTCCGTGGATGCGGAGCCAGTCGATCAGTTCCGGGGCGGGCGCGCGGGTGCCGGGACCGCCGGGGACGATGAGGGTGTGCGGGGGTACGGCCGTGTCCAGCGGTCCGTCCGGGAGCAGCCGCAGCCCGCTGTGGGCGCGCACGGGCGCGCCGTCGAGCGAGGCGGTGCCGATCCGGTACGCGGCGGGGTCGCCGCCGAGGTGGGTGGCGCCCGAGAAGACCTCCACCGGTCCGGTGACGTCCAGGCTCTGCACGCCGTCGAAGAGGACGACGAGTACGGATCGCTCGGTCATGCCTCTCATCCTCGGGACGGCCGGGCGTGTCCGCAATGACGAGCACCCCACCTTTCCTGCCACGCCGCCCTCGTGCCGGGCGTGGCCGGGTCGCCGTCCGAGGGGCTGACTGCATACCAACCAGTCGGTAACGTGACGGGTATGACGACTCTGCCGCGCACCGGACGCCGCTGCCACCACGCCCTGAACCTGTTCCACTCCGCCGTGTACTTCTCGCCGGACTACGACCGCGAACTCGCGGAGATCGGCATCGCCGACTCCCACGCGGCCTACTTCGCCGGACGCGCCGCCGCCATGGGCGCGGTCGGCCCGGGCGTGGTCGCGGCGACCTTCTACAACTTCAACCACGAACTGGTAGCCCGGCACCTGCCGGCGGTGTGGCGGACGGCGAGCCCCGAAGCCGTGCTCGCCGCCCGGCTGCGGGCCGTCGACACCACGTTCCGGCGCCTCATCGGCGACGACACCGTCACGTCCGACGCCATGGCCGAGGCCGCCGGGCTCGCCCTGCGCGCCGCCGAGGCGTGCACCCGGCACGCCCGGCCGCTGTACGCCGCGCACGCGGACCTGCCGGTGCCCGATGAACCCCTCCTCGCCTACTGGCACGCCGCGACCCTGCTGCGCGAGCACCGGGGCGACGCGCACCTGGCCGCCCTGCTGGACGCCGGACTGGACCCGCTGGAGGCCGTGGTCAGCCACACGGCGACCGGCAACGGCATCGCACCGCGCTGGGTCCTCGCCACCCGGGGGTGGCGGCAGGCCGACTGGGACGCGGCGGTGGACCGGCTGCGGGAGCGCGGCGTACTGGACGGGACCGGCGAACTCACCGAGGACGGCCGGGCGCTGCGGGAGCGGTTGGAGGAGCACACCGACCGGCTCGACGCGGGCCCGTGGGAGCACCTCGGCGCGGCCGGCGTCGAGCGGCTGACCGAGCTCGGGCGCGGCTTCCTCAAGGCCGCGGTGGCCGCGGGCGCGTTCCCGGCCCGGCTGACCGGCAGGGGCTGACGGCCGCCGCGACGGCGCCGTACGCGACACGGCCGGGCGTGAGCGGGCAGAATGCGGGCTCGGAAGCTTGAGGCACGAGAAGGCGAGTCGGGACACCGTGACGACGTCCATCGAAGGCAGGATCGCCGAGGAGCTCGGCGTACGCGAGCGGCAGGTGAAGGCGGCCGTCGAGCTGCTCGACGGCGGTTCGACCGTGCCGTTCATCGCGCGCTACCGCAAGGAAGCGACCGAGATGCTCGACGACGCGCAGCTGCGCACGCTCGAGGAGCGGCTGCGCTATCTGCGGGAGCTGGAGGACCGGCGGGCCGCGGTCCTCGACTCCGTACGGGAGCAGGGCAAGCTCACCGAGGCGCTGGAGGCGATGATCCGGGCGGCCGACACCAAGGCCCGCCTGGAGGACATCTACCTCCCGTTCAAGCCCAAGCGCCGCACCAAGGCGCAGATCGCCAGGGAGGCCGGGCTCGAACCGCTGGCCGACGGGCTGCTCGGCGACCCGTCGGTGGAACCGCTCGCCGCGGCGGCGGCGTTCGTCGACGCCGACCGGGGCGTCGCGGACCCGGCGGCCGCGCTGGAGGGCGCGCGGGCCATCCTCACCGAACGGTTCTCGGAGGACGCCGACCTGATCGGCGAGCTGCGCGAGCGGATGTGGACCCGCGGGCGGCTGGTCGCGAAGGTCCGGGAGGGGAAGGAGGAGGCGGGCGCCAAGTTCGCCGACTACTTCGACTTCGCCGAGGGCTTCACCAAGCTGCCGTCCCACCGGGTGCTGGCGATGCTGCGCGGTGAGAAGGAGGACGTCCTCGATCTGGTCCTGGAGCCGGAGGAGCCGGTCGAGGGCCCGTCCACGTACGAGGGGACGGTGGCCCGGCGGTTCGGGATCGCCGACCGGGGCAGGCCGGGCGACAAGTGGCTGGCCGACACCGTCCGCTGGGCGTGGCGGACCCGGATCCTGGTGCACCTGGGCATCGACCTGCGGCTGCGGCTGCGCACGGCGGCCGAGGACGAGGCGGTGCGGGTCTTCGCCGCGAACCTGCGCGACCTGCTGCTCGCCGCACCGGCCGGGACGCGCGCCACGCTGGGTCTCGACCCCGGGTTCCGCACGGGGGTGAAGGTCGCCGTGGTCGACGCCACCGGCAAGGTCGTGGCGACGGACACGGTCTACCCGCACGTGCCGCAGAACAGGTGGGACGAGTCGCTGGCGAAGCTGGCCCGGCTGGCGAAGGAGCACGCGGTCGAGCTGATCGCCATCGGCAACGGCACCGCGTCCCGCGAGACCGACAAGCTGGCCGGTGAACTCGTCGCCAAGCACCCGGAGTTGAAGCTCACCAAGGTGATGGTGTCGGAGGCGGGCGCGTCGGTGTACTCGGCGTCGGCGTTCGCTTCGCAGGAGCTGCCGGAGCTGGACGTCTCGCTGCGCGGCGCCGTCTCGATCGCCCGGCGGCTGCAGGACCCGCTGGCCGAGCTGGTGAAGATCGACCCCAAGTCGATCGGGGTCGGCCAGTACCAGCACGACCTGTCCGAGGTGAAGCTCTCCCGGTCGCTGGACGCGGTCGTCGAGGACTGTGTGAACGGTGTCGGGGTCGACGTCAACACCGCGTCGGCGCCGCTCCTCTCCCGGGTGTCGGGCATCGGCGCCGGGCTGGCCGAGAACATCGTGGCGCACCGGGACGCGAACGGGCCGTTCCGGTCGCGGAAGGCGCTGAAGGACGTGGCGCGGCTGGGTCCGAAGGCGTACGAGCAGTGCGCCGGCTTCCTGCGGATCCGCGGCGGTGACGATCCGCTGGACGCCTCCAGCGTGCACCCCGAGGCGTACCCGGTCGTCCGCGCGATGGTGAAGTCGACGGGCGGCGGGGTCGCCGCGCTCATCGGCAACACGGGCGTGCTGCGGTCGCTGCGGCCGGACGACTTCGTGAACGACACGTTCGGTCTGCCGACGGTCACCGACATCCTGCGGGAACTGGAGAAGCCGGGCCGCGACCCGAGGCCCGCGTTCCGGACTGCCACCTTCAAGGACGGCGTCGAGAAGATCGGCGACCTGGCGTCGGGGATGGTGCTGGAGGGTGTCGTCACGAACGTGGCGGCGTTCGGGGCGTTCGTGGACGTCGGTGTGCACCAGGACGGCCTGGTGCACGTGTCGGCGATGTCCAGGACCTTCGTCAAGGACCCGCGCGAGGTGGTGAAGCCGGGCGACGTGGTGAAGGTCAAGGTGCTGGACGTCGACATCCCGCGCAAGCGGATCTCGCTGACGCTGCGGCTGGACGACGAGGCGGTGGCGGCCGGGGCGGCGCCGGGTGAGCCCAGGCGCGAGCGCGGGGACCGCGGTGGCCGTCCGCCCCAGCAGCGCCAGGGCGGCGGCGGCCGCGACCGGCGCGGTGGCGGTGGCGGCGGTGGCGGACGCCAGGGGTCGGCCGCTGGTCCGGCCCCCGCGAACAGCGCGATGGCGGACGCTCTGCGCAAGGCGGGCCTCCTGGACGGCGGCGGCAAGCGCCGCCGCTGAGCCCACGCGCGGGCCCGGGGCGGGCGGGGGGGCTCCCCGCCCGCCCCTTCGCGCCCTGTGGCCGAGGTGCGGGAGCGACCGGTCCATGTGACCCTGGCCGCGTCGCCGGACCGTCCGACGACGGAGACGGAGACGGCCATGAACCAGATCGGGGACAAGCCCGAAGAGGTCCGCAGGCACCAGGAGGAGGAGAAGCGGCAGGCCCGGAAGGGCGGGCGCGAGCCCGACGAGCGGGCGGCCGACACGTCGGAGCGGGACCGCGCCGGGGGCGCCGTGCCGGACGACGAGGCGTACAGCACCTTCGACGCCTACGAGGAGCCCGAGGACCGCCCGTAGAACCTCGTGGGAGCGGCTCCGGTCACCGCGGTCACACCTCGGTGACCTTGCCTTCCGCGACCTCGACACGCCGGGTGACGTGCACCGCGTCCAGCATGCGCCGGTCGTGCGTGACCAGGAGCAGTGTCCCGGCGTACGTGTCGAGGGCGGCCTCCAGCTGTTCGATGGCCGGCAGGTCGAGGTGGTTCGTCGGCTCGTCCAGGACCAGCAGGTTCACCCCCCGGCCCTGGAGCAGGGCCAGCGCCGCCCGGGTGCGCTCCCCCGGGGACAGGGTGGTGGCAGGGCGCAGGACGTGGGCGGCCTTGAGGCCGAACTTGGCCAGCAGGGTGCGCACCTCGGCCGGCTCGGTGTCGGGTACGGCCGCGCAGAACGCGTCCAGCAGGGACGCGGAGCCGTGGAAGAGCCGGCGCGCCTGGTCGACCTCGCCGACGACCACGCCGGAGCCGAGCGCCGCGTGACCGGCGTCCAGCGGGAGCCGGCCGAGGAGCGCGGCCAGCAGCGTCGACTTGCCCGCGCCGTTGGCGCCGGTGATGGCGACCCGGTCGGCCCAGTCGATCTGGAGGGTGGCCGGGCCGAACGTGAAGTCGCCGCGCCGCACCTCGGCGTCGCGCAGGGTCGCCACGACGGCGCCGGAGCGCGGCGCGGCCGTGATCTCCATGCGCAGTTCCCACTCCTTGCGGGGTTCGTCCACCACGTCGAGGCGTTCGATCATGCGCTGCGTCTGGCGGGCCTTGGCGGCCTGCTTCTCGCTGGCCTCGCTGCGGAACTTGCGGCCGGTCTTGTCGTTGTCGGCGGCCTTGCGGCGGGCGTTCTTCACGCCCTTGTCCATCCAGCCGCGCTGCATCTGGGCGCGCCCTTCGAGGGCGGCCTTCTTGTCCGCGTACTCCTCGAACTCCTCGCGGGCGTGCCGGCGGGCGGTCTCGCGTTCTTCGAGGTACGCCTGGTAGCCGCCGCCGAAGAGGGTGACGGTCTGCTGGGCGAGGTCCAGTTCGAGGACCCTGGTGACCGTACGGGTCAGGAACTCGCGGTCGTGGCTGATGACCACCGTGCCGGCGCGCAGACCCCGGACGAAGCCCTCCAGCCGTTCCAGGCCGTCCAGGTCCAGGTCGTTCGTCGGCTCGTCCAGCAGGAACAGGTCGTAGCGCGAGAGCAGCAGCGAGGCCAGCCCTGCGCGGGCGGCCTGGCCGCCGGAGAGCGAGGCCATCGGCTGGTCCAGGTCCACGGTGAGGCCGAGGGACGCGGCGACCTCGTCGGCGCGCTCGTCCAGGTCGGCGCCGCCGAGGTTCAGCCAGCGGTCCAGGCTGACGGCGTAGGCGTCGTCGGCGCCGGGCGTCCCGTCGACCAGGCCCTGGGTGGCCGCGTCCATGGCCTCCTGGGCGGCGGTGACGCCGGTGCGGCGGGCGAGGAAGGCCCGTACCGTCTCGTCCGCGCGGCGCTCCGGCTCCTGCGGGAGGTGGCCGATGGTGGCGGTGGCCGGGGAGAGGCGCAGCTCGCCCTGTTCCGGCGTGTCCAGGCCGGCGAGCAGCCGCAGCAGAGTGGACTTGCCGGCGCCGTTCACCCCGACGAGCCCGATGACGTCGCCGGGTGCGACGACGAGGTCGAGGCCGGAGAAGAGGGAGCGCTCGCCGTGGCCGGCGGCGAGGTCCTTGGCTACGAGGGTTGCAGTCATCAGGAGGCCGATCCTAGGCGGTGCCCGCACGGGACGGCTCCGCTACGGTCGCGGGCATGGGAGACGGACGCGGCGGTGTGATCGTGGTGGGCGGCGGCGTCATCGGGCTGACGACGGCGCTCGTGCTGGCGGAGCGGGGCGCACGGGTACGGGTCTGGTCGCGGGATCCGGCCGCCGGGACGACGTCCGCGGTGGCCGGGGCGCTGTGGTGGCCGTACCGAGTCGAGCCCGTGGAGCGGGTCGACGCGTGGGCGCCGGTCTCTCTGCGCGTCTACGAGCGGCTCGCTCGGGACGCGGAGCGGACGGGCGTACGGATGGTTCCGGGCGTCCACGCGGACATGGAGCCGGCGGGGCTCGGGCCGTGGGCGGCGCGGGTCGCGGGGCTGCGGCGGGTGGGGGCCGGCGAGGTGCCGGGCGGTTACCGGACGGGGGTCGCCGCGACGCTGCCGCTGATCGACATGCCGGTGCATCTGGAGTGGCTGCGCTCCCGGCTGGTCGCGGCGGCCGGCACCGTCGAGATCCGTACCGTGACGGATCTCGGGCAGGCGGCGGCCGAGGCGGACGTGGTCGTGAACTGCGCCGGCCTGGCCGCCCGCGAGCTCGTACCCGACGCGGCTCTGCGGCCGGTGCGCGGGCAGCTGGTGCTGGTGGAGAACCCGGGCGTCGAGGAGTGGTTCACGGCGGCGGACGCCGCTTCGAGCGCGACGACGTACTACTTTCCGCAGCCGGGCCGGCTGGTCCTGGGCGGTACGGCCGAGGACGGCGACTCGCGGACGGCGCCCGATCGGACGACGGCCGCCGCGATCGTGGAGCGGTGCGCGCGGATCCGCCCGGAGATCGCCGGCGCGCGGGTACTCGGGCACCGCGTCGGCCTGCGGCCCGTGCGGGCGGGCGGGGTGCGGATCGCGGCCGAGCGGCTCCCGGGAGGCGGGCTGCTGGTGCACAACTACGGCCACGGCGGAGCGGGCGTGACGGTCGCGTGGGGCTGCGCGGAAGAGGCCGCGGACCTGGCGGCCCCGGCCACCCGCTGACGGCCCGGTCACACAGGACCGGCGCGCGGCGAACCGCCGGGGGCGGGGCGACCGGTGACCTCGACCGATCACCCCGCTCCCGCTTCGTCAGCAGTGTGCGGCCGGCTCCCCCTCCGTGAGGTGGTGGGTCGCACGGGGGTCGAGCAGCAGCGGTACCAGTGCCCGCTGCTGCTGCCGGAGCGGAACGAGCATGCCCCGGCCGTCCCGGGCGGGCGCCGACACCACGCCGTGCAGGGCGAGTTCGTCCTTGACGTCGGCGTACCGGGCGGCGTCGAGGCGGTAGCCGCAGGGCGGGTCGGCGAGGGTCTCCGCCGGTTCCGGGGGGTCGTTGTCGGCGCCGCCGAGGAACACCGGCCCCCGGTCGGCGAGTCCGGCGAGCCGCGCCGTCGTCGTGGCCGCCTCGATCGCCGTACGCCGCTCCGTCACGAAGGCGAACGCGCCTTCGAGTCCGGCCAGGTGACCGCGCACCCGGCGCAGGTTGTTGACGGCGGGGTCCCGCCGCTCCTCCTCCGTGAGCGGCTGGACGCGTGTCTCGACCAGCAGCCCGACGGCGTGTTTGAGGCCCGTCGTGTTCCGCAGGATGCGCTCCTGGCCGTCACCGGCGACCTGTTTGAGGGGTTCCCCGGTCACCGGGTCGGTCCAGATGCCGTAGACGCCGGTGTCGTGGCCCGCCCGCTCGGCGGCCGGGCGTACGTAGGACTCCGATAGCGTGCGGGCCTCGTGGTGCACCCGGGCGTGGGCGTTCGGATTGCGCGGCCAGAGCGACAGCAGCGCCTTGGCGTAGTACGGCGGTGTGGCGCTGTACTCGTGCAGGTCGAGGACGACGTCGGGGCGACGGTCCCGGACGACCGCCGCCAGGGCGCGGGCCTCGGCGGTCCGCAGCGCGATGTGGTCGCGGTTGACGTCGACGCCGTCGGCGTTGCCGCGCGTGCCGGCGGCGCGGCCGTCCGGGTTGGCGGTCGGGACGACCAGGACGGTCGTGCGCGACAGGAACCGGCGCGTGGCCGGGGCGTCGGTGTACGCGAGGTCGCGGACCGTCGTCAGGCAGGCCTCGCGGCCGGACGGCTCGTCGCCGTGCTGGGAGCAGACCAGCAGCACGGTGGTGGCGGCGGGCGATGCGCTGCCGATGGTCACGAGCTGGAGGGGCCGGCCCTCCTCGCTGGTGCCGACGGTGCGCATCGTCGTCCGGTCGCTCCCCCGGTCGACCGCGGTGAGGAAGCGCTGCTCCTCCGGCTGGGTCGTCCAGCGGGCGCCACCGCTGGTCTCGAAACCGGTACGGGGCGGCGCGGTGGTGGTGGCGGAGGCGGAGGCCGGGGCGGCGAACAGGGGCAGGGCGAGCACGAGGGCGCCCACCGCGGGCAGCAGGGCGCGTACGCGGGGGCTCATCGGGCGGCTCCGGGGATCCGGCGGGCGGGGCCGGGAGCGCCGACACTGTCCGGGTGGGCGTCGTGCGGCGCGACGGAGGGGGCCGCTCCTGGCAGGCCGGCGAGGAGGAAGGCGGGGGCGCCTCCCACGATCGGCAGCCGTGCCGAGGTACGGGCCAGGTCGAGGGTGAGCGTCGGCGTGGCGGCCGGGGGGTCGATGAGGTTGCGGTCGGTGCCGCCGACGATCAGGGCGAGGCGGTGGCCGGCCGGGACCACGTGGTCGGCCGCGTGCAGGTCGAGGGTGATGGTGTGCGCCCGGCCCGGGGTGAGGGGTCGTCCCCGGCGCGGGTCGGCCCAGTTGCCGAGGTCGGCCCAGCCCCGGCTGAACACGGTGAAGTCGACGCTCCTGGTCTTCGCGCTCGTCTCCTTGTAGCAGGCGCTGTCGCCGGTGGTGCTCGCGCCCCAGCAGGTGCGTTCGGTGAGGGTGGTGATGCCTTCGCCGGACGCCGCGTAGTCGCGGATCGTGTCGGGGCCGAGGTCGACGAGGACCGCCGACAGGTGGGCGGCGGTGGTGGACGGTGTGGCGGTGACCGTGACCGTCGCGGAGCCGGAGAGCCTCAGGGCCCGGCTGAGCGGGCGGGTCACGAACCCGGCCTTCGACCCGGTGGGCGTGTCGACGCTCTGCGCCCACTGGATCTCGCCGATGCCCGGGGCGTCGGTGAACGTCTCCGTCGTGCCGGGTGCGGCCGGGAGCAGGCCGAGGGCGCCGACGCCCGGCTGGGCTCCGGCGCGGGGGCGCAGTGTGGTGGCGGCGGTGCCGGAGGGCGGCCAGACGCGGTCCGTCGACCACTGGTCGGGGGCGCGCTCGATGTCGGCCATCGGTTCGCGGTCGATGCCGTTGTCGTAGCCGAGCAGATGGTGGTCGAACCAGCGGTGCAGGGTGCGCACCCAGTCGGCGCGGCGGAAGTCGAACGGGTCGACGTGTCCCGTCTGGGAGAGCCAGATCTTGCGTTCGACGCCGTGGGCGGCGAGGGCGTCCCACCACTGGCCGACGTGCTTGGCGCGGACGTTGAGGTCCTGCATGCCGTGCACGGCGAAGACGCTCGCCTTCACGCGGGAGGCGTCGGGGACGTGGTCGCGCTCGGTCCACAGCGGCGTCCAGTCGCCGGTGCGCGGCGCGCCGTCGGCCAGCCGCCGCTGCACCGCCTGGCAGCGGGTGCGGGCCTCGGGGCTGTTGACGTAGTTCGCCAGCCGGTCGGGGCCGGAGTTGTAGAGCGGGGCGCCCTTGGCGAAGTAGTAGTCGTACCAGGACGAGATGGCGCCGATCGGGACGATGGTCTTCAGGCCGTCGACGCCGGTCGCGGCGACGCCGTTGGCGACGGTGCCGTCCCAGCTCTTGCCGATCATGCCGGTGGACCCGTCGGTCCAGCCGGTGGCGCGGGCGCGTCCGTCGCCGGTGCGGGTGGTGTAGCCGCGGGCCCGGCCGTTCAGCCAGTCGACGACCGCCTTGGCGGACCGGACGTCGGAGTGTCCGCCGACGTCGACGCAGCCGTCGGAGCGGTTGGTCCCGGCCAGATCGACGGCGACGAAGGCGTAGCCGCGCGGTACGAAGTAGTTGTCGTAGAAGAGCGGGAACTGGACGGGGCCGCCGGCCTCGTCGTACGTCTTCCTCTGGCTCTCGTTGCCGCGCCCGCAGCAGGAGTAGTACGGGCTGGCCACCATGACGACCGGGACCTTGCGGCGCTGCTGCGCGGCCTCACGGGGCCGGATGATGTCGGCGGCCACCCGGTCGTTCCTCCCGTCGCCGTCGCCGTCGAGCCCGGTGTCCACCCAGACGGACTCGCGGATCGCGTCGCCGTACGAGTGGACCGGCCGCGACTCACGGGGTGTCAGGGGCCCCGGGGCCGGGGCGCCCTGCGCGGTGTGCGCCGGGAGCAGGACGGACAGCAGTGCGGCCGCTGCCGCCACCACCAGGGTTCTGCCCGCCATGGGGGTCCCCCCTGCGCGAGCGGAGTCGGGAGATCGGCGGAGGGTTCCCCGCGTACGTATCGGCATGGGCGGAAGGTACTCCGGCCGATCCGCCCGTAAAAGAGTGCGATAAGGAGGCCAAAGGGGTGGAAGGGACACGCCGGGCCACGGTCGTCCATGTCGGCCGGATGGCGATCCCGTTCCCTCGGGGACCATGGACACGGCTGTGGCGGGACGGGCTGAATGGCCCTCAGAAGACCTTCACCCCCGATGACTTGGAGAGCTCTTCGTGCACCGCGGACTGATCGCCCCGAGCGCGCTCGCGACCTCCCTGCTGCTGGTGATCCCGGCATCGGCCGCCGACGCCGTGCCGGGCGCCCCGGGTATCGGCGACCCCTACTACCCGGCCAGCGGCAACGGCGGATACGACGTGTCCCACTACGACCTGCGGTTGAGGTACCAGCCGGCCACCGACCTGCTGGAGGGCACGGCGACGATCCTCGCGACCCCGACGCGGAACCTGTCCCGTTTCAACCTCGACCTCGGGCTGACGGCGAGCGAGGTGCGGGTGAACGGGCGGAAGGCCGCGTTCGCCACCTCGGGCGATCACGAGCTGGAGGTCACGCCCGCCCGGCCGCTCGCCGACGGCGCACCGGTCACGGTCGTCGTGCGGTACGCGGGCAAGCCGTCCCAGGTGCGGATCGACGGCTGGACGGCCTGGCACCGCACCCCGGACGGCGGCGTCGCCGCGCAGCAGCCCGACTCGGCCGTGTGGTGGTTCCCGTCCAACGACCACCCGCTCGACAAGGCGACCTTCGACGTCTCGGTCGCCGTACCGGACGGTACCCAGGCCATCAGCAACGGCGTCCTGCGGGACCGCAGCTCCCGGCTCGGCTGGACGCGCTTCGCCTGGCGCTCCGACCGGCCGCAGGCGACGTATCTGGCCACACTGGCCGTCGGGAGGTTCGACATCACCACCGACACGACGGCGAACGGGCTGCCCGTGCTCAACGCCTACAGCAAGGACCTCGGCGCGAACGCGGGCGCCGCGCGGGCCAGCGTCGAGCGGACGGCGGAGGTCGCCGAATGGCTGGAGGGGCTCTTCGGTCCGTACCCGTTCAACGCGCTCGGCGGCTACGTCCCCCAGGTGGCCAGCGGGTACGCGCTGGAGACGCAGACCAGGCCGTTCTACAGCCCGCGCCAGTTCGCGAACGGCTCGAACGTCTCCGTGGTGGTGCACGAGCTGGCCCACCAGTGGTACGGCGACAGCGTGTCCGTGCACGGCTGGAAGGACATCTGGCTCAACGAGGGTTTCGCCCGGTACAGCCAGTGGCTGTGGTCGGAGCACGAGGGCGAGGGCACGGCGCAGGAGCTGGCGGACCACGTGTACGCGACGCGGGCGGCCGACGACCCGTTCTGGACGGTGAGGCCGGGCGACCCGGGTCCTGACAACCAGTTCCACATCGCCGTCTACGACCGGGGCGCACTGGCCCTCCAGGCCCTGCGGAACGAGATCGGCGACGCGGCCTTCTTCGCGATCCTCAAGGGCTGGCCCGCCGAGCGCGCCCACGGCAACGCGGAGGTCGGCGACTTCGTCGCCTATGCCGAGCGCGTGTCGGGCAGGCCGCTGGCCGCGCTCTTCGACACCTGGTTGTACCAGCCGTCGAAGCCCGGCGCGGCCGCGGCCGAGGCCGCGTCCCTCGCCCCGGCGGTGGCGGCACCCGCCCCGCCCCGGTCCTGGCGGAAGATAGCCGCGACCGACGGCGTGCACGACAGCGGCCACCGTCACCGCTGAGCACGCGGACGGGGAAGACGGCGGGCCGCGCGGGCGGCGCAGGCGGCGGGGGCGCGGGGGGCCAGCAGAGTGAGAGCGCTCTCAGAATCTCCTCGACCGGATATTCTGACCGGTGTACGCCCTGCCGCAGCGCCCCGAGGAGTTCGCTTTGTCCGATCCGACCCCTGGGCCACGTCCCACCCTGGAAGCCGTCGCGGCCCGCGCCGGGGTCTCACGGGCGACGGCCTCACGGGTCGTGAACGGCGGCGCGGGTGTCCGCCAGCCGCTGGTGGACCGGGTCCGCCGGGCCGTCGAGGACCTCGGCTACATCCCCAACCACGCGGCGCGGACGCTGGTGACGCGGCGCAACGGCGCCGTGGCGGTGATCATCGCCGAGCCGGAGTTCCGGGTCTTCTCGGACCCGTTCTTCGAGCAGCAGGTGCGCGGCATCAGCCGCGAGCTGACCGCGCACGACTCACAGCTCGTGCTGCTGTGGGTGGAGGGTCCGGGCGACTACGACCGGATCGCCCGCTACCTGGGTGGCGGCCATGTCGACGGGGCGCTCGCGTTCTCGGTGCACAACGACGACGAGCTGCCGTCGGTGATCCGCCGGGTGCAGGTGCCCGCGGTCTTCGGCGGGCGTCCGGGGTGGCCGGGCGCGGGCGGCGAGCTGGCCGTCCCGTACGTGGACTGCGACAACCGGGGCGGCGCGCGGGAGGCGGTACGGCATCTGGTCGGGCTCGGCCGGCGGCGGATCGCCCATATCGCCGGGCCCCGCGACCAGACGTCGTCGATGGACCGGCTCGACGGCTACCGGGACGTCCTGCTGGACGCCGACCCGGCGCTGCTGGCCCAGGGCGACTTCACCGAGGAGAGCGGCGCACGGGCCATGGCCGAGCTGCTGGAGCGGCGGCCGGACCTGGACGCCGTGTTCGCGGGCAACGACCTGATGGCGTCGGGTGCGCTGCGCGTGCTGCGCGAGCGCGGGCTGCGGGTGCCGGAGGACGTCGCGCTGGTCGGCTTCGACGACATGGCGTCGGTCGCGGAGGCCGCGGATCCGCCGCTGACGACGGTCCGCCAGGACATCGAGGGCATGGGGCGGCTGATGGTCCGGCTGCTGATGCGGGCCCTGAACCAGGACGGCGAGCCCGGGGCGGCGGGTGCCGCCCCGGGCTCGGTGATCACCCCGACGGAGCTGGTCCGCCGGGCGTCCGCGTGAGTTCTCCGCGCACGGGCCGCGGGTCTACTCGTACGGGATGACGAGGACCGAGCGGTCCGTGCCGGTCTGGAGCTTCGCGGTGCCGTTGCCGATGGCGTGCCAGACCTCCAGGCGCACGGTGCCGTTCCTGAGGGCGCCGAGCGTGCCGGTCGCCGCCTTCAGCCCACGGGACTCGTTGTACTCCTCCCAGCCGGTCACCGGGTCGGTCGCGAAGTAGTGGTATGTCTCCGTGCGGTCGAAGGTGCCGTCACCGGTCAGGTCGTAGCTGACCCGGGCCTGCTGGCCGAGTGCGACCGCGGTGCCCGCGTCGACCTGGAGGCGGAACGCGGTGGCCGCACCCGGCCGGAGGGTGCCCGTCACGTTGCGGACCTCGTACACCAGCGGCAGGTACGGGGTGCCGTCGTGGTTGGCGCCGCCCGCCGACGCGATGGTGTCGCTGCCCGCGGTGCCGCCGGTGGCGGTGGTCAGGGTGCCACCGGTGCGCAGCTGGAACGTGTTGCCGGTGGACGGGCCCGGGTCGGTCGGGTCGGGGTCGGTGCCGCCGGTCCCGGTGCCGGTCGCGGTGGAGCGGGCCGGGACGGTGAGCCTGGCGCCGTCGGAGAAGGTGACGGTACGGGCGGTGGAGCCGTGGTTGTGCGCGGCGTAGGTCCGTACCGTGCCCTTGGTGAAGACCGCCGAGGTCGGCAGGTCGCCGGTCACGGTCGCGTCGGGGGCGCCGAGCGTGTTGAGGGTCGTGATCCAGTGGTAGGTGTGCGCCTTGGACTCGCCCTGTTCGGGGGTGTAGTCGCCACCCGACGCGTCCCACTTCGCCTTGGCGGCGCCCGGGTCGGCGAGGGACTGGAACTCCCAGAGGATGTCGCGCCATTCGACGGCGGGGCCGCCGTTCTCGCGTTCCATCTCGGCGATGTTGCGGCGGATGGCGCTCTTGTGGCCGCCGAGGTGGAGCGATCCGCCGGTCACCGGCAGGACGTTGATGCCGTGGATCTCCTCGGGGTTCGCGGTCCACCAGGTCGCGTAGGCGACGCCGCTGCCCCACACCATGCCGGCCGTGTCATGGCCGAAGGAGGCCGGGAAGACCTGCTGGTCGGCGTCGAACCAGTACTGGGCGATCGCCTCCGACTCGGTGGTGAGGAGGTAGGTGCCGAGGTCGCGCAGGGCGGTGTCACCGGTGGCGGCGCCCCACAGGACGAGTCCGGCGCTGAGGTTGGTGGACTCGGACGAGGACTCCTGGTTGTTGCCGGCCGCGAAACCCTGGTGCCCGGAGGCCCAGCTGTGGCCCGCGTACACGTCGAAGCCGCGCAGGAAGGGAAAGGCCGAGTCGGTGCGGCTGGGGTTGGCGGAGTCCCGTACGAGGGTCTTCACCATGCCGCCCCAGGCGGAGTCGGCGGCCCAGGCCGGGTCGTACTGGGCGACGATCGCCGCCGCGTAGACGTAGTACGAGTAGTGGAAGTGGTGGTCGTTGAGCTCGGTGTCGCTGCCGTACGAGGCGGGGTAGCCGATCAGGGTCCGCCAGGTGCGGTCGTAGGAGAACTCGTTGGCGCCGCCCGCCGTGAACCAGTCCTGGAGCCGGCCCTTCATGAGGCCGATGAGCTTGTCACGGGTGCCGGTCTCGCCGATCTGCTCGGCGATCGGGACGAGCTGGGCCAGCCGGCCGAGCGCCTTGCCCGTCCAGTACGTGTCGGTGGCGCCGGAGAACGGGTCGGCGGCGTTGGCGACCTCGCCCAGGTAGCCGCGCAGCCGGGCCGTGTCGACGCCGGACGCCTTGGGGAGCGCGGGCAGGACACCGGCGGCGCGCTGGCTCGTGGTGAAGGCGCGGGCCTCGCGGACCTTCATGGTGCCGCGCGGCGAGACGTATGTGTACGGGGTGAGCGGGTCGGTGGTGTGCAGCCACTGGTGGCGGTAGAGCGCCTGGAGGGTGCCGGTCTCGGTGCCCTCCTGGGCCTGGGTGGTGAGGGTGTAGGTGGCGCGGACGGTGCCGCCCGTGGAGCTCCAGGTGGCGCGCGAGTCGGTGACGAAGCTGTACGCGTACTTCTTGAACGTGGCGAGGGCGCCGGTGGAGGGCAGGACGGCGAGGGAGAAGTAGTCCTTGCCGCCGAGGCCCGCGGTGATCGTGGAGCCGGAGACGGACCAGTCGGTGCCGGTGGGCGCGAACAGGGCGTAGTGGTGGCCGGCGACGGTGATGCCGAGGACGTTGCCCTGGTCGGCGAAGACCGTCGGCGCGGTGGCGGTGGTGACGCGGGCGCTGCCGCCGGTGCCCTTGGCGTATACGAAGGGCAGGCCGTGGCCGATCGTGGTGCGGAGCGTGCGGGCGCCGTCGGACCAGTAGGGCGTGACGGTCCAGTCGGACCAGGCGTCGGCCTTGGTGTCGGGTGAGTTGAGCCCGGTCAGGCCGAGGGTCAGGTCACGCTTGTGAGCGTACTCGTACTGTCGGCCGTCGCCGACGATGGCGGGGCTGGTGGGGTAGCCGATGTCCAGGCCGGCGGCGGTGGCCTGGTAGGTGAGCGGGTGGCCGTACATGGGGGTCGAGTAGGGGTTGTCACCGTAGCGCTGGAAGGCGAGCGAGGACCACCAGTCGTTGGTGGGCACCGGCCTGCCCTGGGCGGCCGGGGTGACCTTGGGGGTGACGGGGGTTCCGGTGTTGGTGGTGGGGCCCGAGGTGCCGGGTGGGCGGGTGTCGGAGTAGCTGCCCGCGCCGACCGGGACGGTCGCGGCGGCGGCCGGGGACGCGGCGGGACCCGCCAGGCCGACGGCGGCCAGGACGGTGGCGAGGGTCAGGGTGAGGGGGATGGTGAGGACGCCTGTGCGGGGGGTTCTCATGGGGGTCACCTCATGGTGAAGGCGGCGGGAGAGGCTTTTCGAGAGCGCTCTCAGATGCCCTGGAACGTAAAACTCCTGAAACATCGCTGTCAATACGGAGGACAGAGACCAGAGTTGGGGCGGAGCCGGGGGTACCGCCCAGTCGTTACGCGTTCGAGTCTTGACGGGGGGCGGGTGGGAGAGGCACGCTCCAGACACATTCTTGAGAGCGCTCTCAAGCGTTCTCAGGCGTTGTTCAGCACTTCGAAGCCAAGGGAGGCTTCCCATGCCCATCGCCCGAGCCGCCAGAAGGGGCGCCAGAACGGGCGCCGGAAGAGCCGCCGTACGCATCGGTGCGGTCGTGCTCACCGGGGCGCTGCTCGCCGCCTGTGGATCCGGCGCGTCGGACGGGGCGTCCGACAGCGCCGGAGGCAAGGTGACGCTGACGGTCGACCTCTTCGGGTCGTTCGGCTACAAGGAGGCCGGCCTCTACGCCGAGTACGAGAAGCTGCACCCCGGCGTCACCATCAAGCAGACCGACACCGAGGACGAGCAGGACTACTGGAAGTCGCTGCAGACCCGGCTGGCGGGAGGCGGCGGGCTCGCCGACGTCCAGGGCATCGAGGTCGGCCGGATCGCGTCCGTCACCCAGCAGCAGGCGGACAAGTTCGAGGACCTCACGAAGTACGGGGCGGACGGGCTCAAGGACCAGTTCGCCGAGGCCAAGTGGTCCGCGGCGACCACCAAGGACGGCCGCGTCCTCGGCCTCGGCACCGACGTCGGCCCCGAGGCCATGTGCTACCGCACCGATCTGCTCAAGCAGGCCGGACTGCCCACCGACCGGCGGGAACTCGCCGCGAAGTGGGCCACCTGGGACGGGTACCTGGAACTCGGCAAGCAGTACCAGGCGAAGGCACCCGCCAAGAGCGCGTGGCTGGACAGCGTGGGCAGCCTCTACACGATCATGATCGGCCAGGAGGAGGAGCGCTACTACGACGCCTCCGGCAAGCTGGTCTACGAGGACAACCCGGCCGTCAAGACCGCGTGGGACACCGCCGCGAAGGCCGCCGGCGCCGGCCTGAGCGCCAAGCTCGACCAGTGGTCGCCGCAGTGGAACCAGGCGTTCGCCGCCGGCTCGTTCGCCACCATCCCGTGCCCCGCGTGGATGCTCGGCTACATCAAGGGCCAGGCCGGTGACGCGGGCAAGGGCAAGTGGGACATCGCCAAGCTGCCCGGTGGCGCCGGGAACTGGGGCGGGTCGTACCTGACCGTGCCGCGCGCCGCCAAGCACAAGAAGGAGGCCTACGAGCTGATCAAGTGGCTCACGGCGCCCGAGCAGCAGGCGAAGCTCTTCGAGAAGCAGGGCAACTTCCCGTCGTCGACGGGCGCCATCGCCAAGGTCGCGGACGCCAAGGACCCGTACTTCTCGGACGCGCCGATCGGGCAGATCTTCGGCGACGCGGCCAAGGCCGCCCCGGTGCAGGTCCTGGGGGTCCACGACAAGAACGTCGCCGACCAGATCACGAACGCGCTCAGCGAGGTCGAGCGCAAGGGCACCGACCCGGACAAGGCCTGGGCCAACGCCAAGAAGGGCGTCGACAACGTCATCGGCTGACCCCCGGGGCCGGGTCCGGGGCACCCCGGCCCGGCCCCGGCCCCCTGGCCCCCGTTCCGTTCCGACCTTTCCCGAAGGGCCGTCCCGTGACCCTCGCCGTATCCGCGCCCGGGCGGGCGTCGGCGGCGCGCCGCGCCTGGCGCACCGTCTCGCCGTACACCTACATCGCTCCGTTCTTCACCCTGTTCGCCGCCTTCGGGCTCTTCCCGCTGATCTACACCGCGTTCGTCTCCCTGTACCGCGTCGAGCTCCAGACGCCCGGCGAGATGGAGTGGCGCGGGCTCGGCAACTACGCGGCCCTGTTCACCGACGAGTTCTTCTGGATCTCGCTGCGCAACACGTTCACCATCGGGGTGCTGTCCACGGTGCCGCAGCTGGTGATGGCGCTGGGGCTGGCCCATCTGCTCAACTACAAGCTGCGCGGACGGACGTTCTTCCGGACCGCGATGCTGCTGCCCTACGCGACCTCGGTGGCCGCCGCCACCCTGGTCTTCGCCCAGTTGTTCGGGCGGGACTTCGGGCTGGTCAACTACGTGCTCGGAGTCGTCGGCATCGGCCCGGTGGACTGGCAGACCGGGACCTTCGCGTCGCAGATCGCGGTGTCCACGATCGTGATCTGGCGCTGGACCGGCTACAACGCCCTGATCTACCTCGCCGGGATGCAGACCATTCCCCGGGAGCTGTACGAGGCCGCCGAGATGGACGGGGCGTCGAGGTGGCGGCAGTTCCTGCACGTCACGCTGCACGGCCTGCGGCCCACCATCGTGTTCACCGTCGTCGTGTCGACCATCGGCGCCACCCAGCTGTTCGGTGAGCCGCTGCTCTTCGAGGGCTCGGTTTCGGGCGGCATCTCGCACCAGTACCAGACGCTCGGGCTCTATCTGTACGAGCAGGGCTGGGGCTTCTTCCACCTGGGCCGGGCCGCGGCCATCGCCTGGGTGATGTTCCTGCTCATCGTGGTGCTGGTCGGGGCCAACGCCCTGATCGCGCGCCGCCGTTCCCGCAAGGAGGCCGGCCGATGACCGCACTGGCCGCCCCGCCGTCCGAGCCGTCCGCCGCCCAGGCGCCGCCCCCCGCCCGGCGGGCGCGGAGGTCGCGGGCCGGGCGCACGCTGCGGGGAGGGAGGCTCGCGTACGCCGTCCTGGTGGTCGCGGTGCTGGTGTCCGCGTTCCCGTTCTACTGGACGATCGTCGCCGCCAGCCGGTCCAACGCCGATCTGGCGAAGGTGCCGCCGTCGCTGCTGCCCGGCCCGAACCTGCTGCGGAACTTCGAGGCGGTGCTCGAAGAGGCCGACATCGGGACGGCGCTGCTGAACTCGCTGATCGTCTCGGGGTCCATCACGGTCGGTACGGTGCTCTGCTGCACGCTGGCCGGTTTCGCCTTCGCCAAGCTGCGGTTCCGCGGCCGGAACGCGCTCCTCGCGATCACGATCGGGACGATGATGATCCCGCCGCAGCTCGGTGTGATCCCGCTGTTCATGCTGATCGCGAAGCTGCAGTGGGTGAACCAGCTCCAGTCGGTGATCCTGCCCGGACTCGTGTCCGCGTTCGGGGTGTTCTTCATGCGGCAGTTCCTGGTCCAGTCACTGCCGGACGAACTGATCGAGGCGGCCCGGGTGGACGGCGCGTCGACCGCCCGGATCTTCTGGTCGATCGTCGTGCCCATCGCCCGGCCCGGCATGGCGGTGCTCGGTCTGCTGACGTTCATGGCCGCGTGGAACGACTTCTTCTGGCCCATCGTCGCGCTGTCGTCGCAGAACCCGACGGTCCAGGTCGCGCTGCGCCAGCTCGGCGGCGGCTACGTCCACGACCAGTCGGTGATCATGGCCGGCACCCTGCTCGGCACGCTCCCCGTGCTGCTGGTGTTCGGTCTGCTGGGCCGGCAGATCGTCGGCGGCATCATGCAGGGCGCCGTCAAGGGTTGAGTTCTTTCTTCGATTGTTGGGAGTCTTCTGTGACCGCTGTCGACGCACGTCCCCATGTGACGACGGACCTGCTCTTCCCCGCCGGCTTCCGCTGGGGCACGGCCACCGCCGCGTACCAGATCGAGGGCGCCGCGGCGGAGGACGGCCGTACCCCCTCCATCTGGGACACCTTCAGCCGTACTCCGGGCAAGGTCCGCAACGGTGACACCGGTGACATCGCCGCCGACCACTACCACCGGATGGCCGAGGACGTCGCCCTGATGAAGGAGCTCGGCGTCACCGACTACCGGTTCTCCGTCTCCTGGCCCCGGGTGCAGCCCACCGGCCGGGGGCCGGCCGTGCAGAAGGGACTGGACTTCTACCGGCGCCTCGCCGACGCGCTGCGGGATGCGGGCATCAGGCCGGTGGCCACCCTGTACCACTGGGACCTGCCGCAGGAGCTGGAGGACTCCGGCGGCTGGCCGCAGCGGGAGACCGCCGAGCGGTTCGCCGATTACGCCGGGCTCGTCGCCGGCGCCCTGGGCGACCGGGTCGCCACCTGGACGACGCTGAACGAGCCGTGGTGCGCGGCGTTCCTCGGATACGCCTCGGGGGTGCACGCGCCGGGCCGTACCGACCCGGCCGCGGCCCTGCGGGCGGCCCACCACTTCAACCTGGCGCACGGCCGGGGCGTGCGGGCGCTGCGGGCCGCCCTGCCGACGGCCGCTGAGGTGTCGCTGACCCTGAACCTGCACGCCGTACGGGCGCTGACAAAGTCCGAGGCGGACCGGGACGCGGCACGGCGGATCGACGCGCTGGGCAACCGGATCTTCCTCGACCCGGTGTTCCACGGGCGGCTGCCGGACGACCTGGTCGCCGACACGGCGGGGCTGACGGACTGGTCGTTCGTGCGAGACGGGGATCTGGAGGCCGCCGCCGCGCCGATCGACTCGCTGGGGATCAACTACTACTCGCCGACCGTCGTCGCCGCCGGCACCCACGAGGGGCCTTCGCCGTGGCCGGGAGCCGAAGGCCGTGTACGGTTCGAGCCCGCGCCGGGGCCGCGCACCGCCATGGACTGGCCCGTGGACGCGGGCGGCCTGCACGAGCTGCTGACCCGGCTGCGGGACGAACTGCCGCAGGTGCCGCTGGTGATCACCGAGAACGGTGCCGCCTACGACGACTACGCCGATCCGTCAGGGAACGTCCACGACCCGGAGCGGGTCGCCTACCTCCACCAGCACCTGTCGGCCGTGCACCGGGCGCTGGCGGACGGCGTGGACGTACGCGGGTACTTCCTGTGGTCGCTGCTCGACAACTTCGAGTGGGCGTACGGCTACGGCAAGCGGTTCGGGATCGTCCACGTGGACTTCGCGTCGCAGCGGCGCACGCCGAAGGACAGCGCGCGCTGGTACGCGGACGTCATCGCGCGGGGCGGGCTCGCCGGCTGAGCCGGTACCGCCTGCGGGCCTCGCGGGCCAGCGGCAGATAGCGCAGCCGCTCGGGAAGTACGGGCACCACGGCCCGTACGACCCGGGCCAAGCGGCGCAGCCTCCGCTCCTGGGCGTCGGTCCACTCCAGGCCGATGGCCGCGCGGGCGTCGGGCGGCATGAAGCCGACGGTGACGAACGACCGGAACCGGGCGATCCGTGGCCAGAGGACCGGCCAGAGTGCGCGGAGGACGAGCCGGACGGGCAGGGGGCCTCGGTCGGGCGGCGGCAGCGGGATGTCGGTGGCGACGAGCTCGCGCACGACCGCGGTCAGCTCGATCTCGTCGGCGAGGACCTTGCGGTAGTACGGCCAGAAGTCCTCGATCGTCTGCGGCATGTCCCGGTCGTGGATGCCGAGTATCCGGCCCACCTGGAGCCACTCGGCGTACAGCTGCCGCTCCTGGGCGTCCGTCATGGGGCGGACGAGATAGCGCAGGGCGTGGTGCTGGACGGGGAAGCCGGTGGCGTGCACCCAGGCGTAGTTGGCCGGGGTGAGCGCGTGGTAGCGGCGGCCCCTGGTGTCGGTGCCCTGGATCGTGCGGTGCAGGCGACGGAGGCGGCGGCCCTCCTCGGCGGCCTCGTCGCCGCCGTACACCCACAGCTGGACGGAGCGCAGCGAGCGTTCGCCGCGCCCCCACGGGTCGGTGCGGAAGACGGAGTGCTCGTCGACACCCGCGCCGACGGCCGGGTGGGCGACCTGGAGGGCGAGCGCCGACGGCAGCATGAGCAGACCGCGCAGATCGCCCGAGAGGCTCCACAGGACCCCGCCGGGCGGCGGCGGGGCGGGGTTCACGGGTGCGTCGCCGCTCATGGGGTCACGCTCATGGCGTCTTGCTTCATCGGGTCACGCTTCATCGGGTCACGCTTCATCGAGTCACGCTTCATCGAGTCTTGCTTG
Source organism: Streptomyces sp. NPDC047886 (assembly GCF_043204435.1). Taxonomy (NCBI): domain Bacteria; kingdom Bacillati; phylum Actinomycetota; class Actinomycetes; order Kitasatosporales; family Streptomycetaceae; genus Streptomyces; species Streptomyces sp. NPDC047886. Next base: position 124,024 of record NZ_JBIDCF010000006.1, on the reverse strand, counting down.
ATCGGGTCGTGCTTGATCGGGTCGTGCTCAGGGGTTCGTCCGTCGTCCGTGTGCCGCGCGCATCAGCCCTGGCGGTCCGCCACGGGCTCGCCGACGATCCGCTCGGCGAGGCGGTGCGCCCAGGACTCGACGTCGTCGGCGAGCCGGGCTCCGGCGGCGGCGATGGCCGCGGCGCCCTCCTCGTGGGCCCGGGCGCGGATCCGGGCGGCCTCGTGCCGGGCGGCGGCGAGCTCGGCCTCGTACTCGGCGTGCACGCGGGCCGCCTGCACGCGCAGCTCCTCGGCCTGTTCGGAGCGGCCCTCGATGGCCTCCTCACGCTCGGCGAGGGTCCGGTTGATCCGGGGCAGGAGGACCTTGCCGACGATGAGGAAGGTCAGGGTGAAGGCCACGAGCCCGATGAGGATGTCCACCGGCACGGGGTTGAGGGCCCCAGGTCGAAGGGGAACAGTTCCGCGTTCTGCGCGAGAGTCGCCGTCGGCTGCATGCCCGCAGCCTACCGAGCTTCGGTGCCGTAAGGCCGACAGGCCCACGGCGCCCTGCCGGAAAAAGAGTTGGTGCGATGGTGCGCGGCGCGCAAGATCTCCTCCACCCGACATCTACCCGGTGGTAACCGAGGCTGATTTGATGTGCGACGCCGTGTCCAACCCCCCATCTCCGTAGGGAGTTTCCGTGTCGCGATCCCTGCTCCGCCGTGCCCCGGGCGCCGCTCTGTCCGCAGCGGTGTCCGTCGCCCTCGCCGCCGTCACGCTGACCGCCGGCGCCTCCCCGGCGGCCGCCGCCGAGACGCCCCGGCTGAAGGTGCTGGCGTACAACGTGTTCCTCTTCAGCAAGAACCTCTACCCGAACTGGGGACAGGACCACCGGGCGGCGGCGATACCGGCCGCGCCGTTCTTCCAGGGCAACGACGTGGTCGTGCTCCAGGAGGCGTTCGACAACTCCGCGTCGGACGCGCTCATGCGCAACGCCGCCGACCGCTACCCGTACCAGACGCCCGTCATGGGGCGGGGCAAGACCGGCTGGGACGCCACGAGCGGCGCGTACTCGTCGACGACGCCGGAGGACGGCGGGGTCACCGTGCTGAGCAAGTGGCCGATCGTCCGCAAGGAGCAGTACGTCTACAAGGACGCCTGCGGCGCCGACTGGTACTCCAACAAGGGCTTCGTGTACGCGGTGCTGAACGTGAACGGCTCCAAGGTCCACGTCGTGGGGACGCACGCGCAGTCGACGGACCCGGGCTGTGCGGCGGGTGAGGCCGCGCAGACCCGCAGCCGCCAGTTCAAGGCCCTGGACGCGTTCCTGGACGCCAAGAATATCCCGGCGTCCGAGCAGGTCGTCGTGGCGGGTGACCTCAACGTCGACTCGCGCACCCCGGAGTACGCGACGATGCTCGCCGACGCGGGCCTCGCCGGGGCGGACGCGCGCACCGGTCACCCGTACTCGTTCGACACCCGCGACAACTCGATCGCGGCCTACCGCTACCCGTCCGACCCGCGCGAGGACCTGGATTACGTCCTGCACCGGGCGGGCCACGCCCGTCCGGCCGGCTGGACGAACCAGGTGGTCAAGGAGGAGAGCGCGCCCTGGACGGTGTCGAGCTGGGGCAGGCAGTACACGTACACGAACCTGTCGGACCACTACCCGGTGATCGGCTCCGTCCGGTAGGAGGGGCCCGGCCGGCCGGGTGAACGGGCCGTTCACGGCCGGTAGACGTACGGGGTGGTCGTGGACAGCACCCGGAAGCCGAGGCGCAGCAGGATCGGGCGGCTGTCGTCGGAGGCGTCGACGTGGAGGTGGCGGTAGCCGCGCTCGGCCGCGATCCGGGCACGGTGGGCCACCAGGGCGCGGTAGAGGCCCCGGCCGCGCCACTCGGGCACGGTGCCGCCGCCCCACAGTCCGGCGAACGCGCGGTCCGGCGGGAGTTCCAGCCGGGCCGCGCTCACCGGCCGGTCGCCGGCCGTCGCCACGACGGCGGCGAGCGTCTCCGGCTCGTCGGCCAGCCGGTCGGTCAGCCACCGCCCGAGGTCGGTCCCGTCCGTACCGAACGCCTCGTCGTGGACACGGGTCATGAGCCGCACCCCCGCCGCGTCGGTGACCGGGCGCAGCTCGATGCCCGGTGGCGGTGCGACGGCCGTCGCGAGACGGGCGGTCTCGGCGACCATCAGCGCCTCCTCCGGCTCGGGGCGGAACCCGGCGGCCAGGAGCCGTTCGCCGAGGTCGCCGGGGAGGTCGTGGGCGTACAGCTTCCATTCGAAGGTCAGGCCCGCCGAGGCGAAGCGGCGGATCTCGGCGGCGATCACGCGGTCCGCGCGCTCGGGTGTGAGGCCGGGCGCCGACCACAGCACGCCGTTCCAGCCGTGCGCGGGAGCAACCTGCCTGACGACGTCGGGCGTCCGCTCCACCCGTGCGCCGGGGCCGTCGGGCGGGGCCTCCCGGCGCATCCGCCGGTCGAACAGGGCCAGGAGCGCTTCGTGATCCATCCGGTCACCTCAGCACCGGCGGCGCGGCCGGGCAACCGTATTGCGGCCGGGCGACCGCATTTCAGCCGCCGTGGTCGTACACGGTGACCGGTATCCCCCGCGTCACGAGCCGGTCGGCGATCAGGGGCTCGACGCGGGACCAGCTGCCGCCCGAGAGGCCGCAGCCGATGCGGGGCATGTGCACCGAAGCGCCCAGCTCGGCCGCCTTGCCCGCGAGCGCGGTGAGGGCCGTGTCGATGGCCTCGTACCGCACGGGCACGCCCTTGCCACCCTTGCGGAGCCCCCGCTGGCCCACCATGTTGGCGACCCACAGGTACGGTCCCACCTGGACGTACCGCACGGCGCCCAGGCCGAAGTCGTTGCCGGCGCGCCCGCGGTGCCAGCGCCGGTAGTCGGCCTCCGGCTCGGGCCAGCGGCGGGACAGGGCCAGGACGAAGCCCTTGCCCCAGCCGCCGATGTCGTTGCAGACATGCGCGATGATCTTGAAGCCCTCGCCCTGCGGCGTGGTGGCGTCCCCCCGTACGTACACGATCCCCGTCATGCGAACAACCGTACGGTCCGGCACTGACATTCCGCTCCCGCGTTCTCACAGCGGTGGTGCGACAGCAATACTGTTGCAGCAGTGCGACACCACCGTGGAAGCGAGGCCGGCATGGCGACCGAGACCCAGCAGGCGTTCACCGTCGACGAGCTCGCCGCCCGGGCGGGTGTCACCGTGCGCACCATCCGCTTCTACAGCACGCGGGGGCTGCTGCCGCCCCCGGTCATCGGCCCCCGACGGGTGGGCCGGTACGGGTCCGACCACCTGGCGCGGCTGGCGCTCATCGAGGAGCTCCAGCACCAGGGCATGACCCTGGCGGCGATCGAGCGGTACCTGGAGCAGCTGCCGCCGGACGTGAACGCCCACGATCTGGCGATCCACCGGGCGCTGGTGGCGACCTGGGCGCCGGACACCGTGGAGCGGATGACCCGCGCCGAACTGGAGCGACGGGCCGGGCGGGCGCTGTCCGAGGCCGACCTGGACCTGCTCGCCGCGATGGACGTCCTGACGGACACGGACGAGGGCGGCGTCCTGCGGGTCGACCTCGCGCTGCTGCGGCTCGGCCTCCAGCTGATCGACGTGCCGATCCCGCACGAGACGCTCGTGGCCTCCCGCGCGGTGCTGGTGGAGCACACGCGCGAGGCGGCCCACGAGCTGACCCGGCTGTTCCGGGACGAGGTGTGGAACCCCTACCGGGAACGGGAGGCCGACCCGGAGGACCCGCAGCACGTCAAGGCGATGAAGTCGCTGTCCGCGCACATGCAGCCGCTGGTGGTGCAGGCGCTGGTCACGGCGTTCCAGCGGTCGCTGCGGGACGAGCTGCGGGCCGCCTTCCGCGCTCCGGAACGGCCGGGCCCGGCGCCGGGCCCCGGGGACGGGCCCGACACGGGGCTCCGTCCCTGAGACCCGACGCGGGGTTCAGTCCCTGAACGTCTCGCCGCGCTCCGCCTTCTCCAGCAGCAGCGCCGGCGGCTCGAACCGCTCCCCGTACCGCTCGGCGAGTTCGCGCGCCCGTGCGACGAACCCGGGCAGCCCGCCCTCGTAGCCGTTGACGTACTGGAGCACGCCGCCCGTCCACGCGGGGAAGCCGATGCCCATGATGGAGCCGATGTTGGCATCGGCGACCGACGTCAGGACGCCCTCCTCCAGGCAGCGCACCGAGTCGAGGGCCTCCGAGAAGAGCATGCGCTCCTTCATGTCGTCGAAGGGGACGGTCTCGGAGGGAAGGCTCTCGGAGGCAGCGGTGCCGGAGGGAACGGTCCGGGTGGCGCCGGGCGCGTCGGCACGGCCGAAGTGCTCGCGCAGACCCGGCCACAGGGCCGTACGCCTGCCGGTCTCGTCGTAGTCGTAGAAGCCCGCGCCGCCGCTGCGGCCCGTACGCCCGAACTCGTCCACCATCCGGTCGATGACGGCCTCCGCCGGGTGGACCTGCCAGGTGCCGCCCGCTTCCTCGATCGCCCGCCGCGTCTCGCGCCGGATCTTGCGGGGCAGGGTGAGCGTCAGCTCGTCCATCAGGGACAGCACCTTGGCGGGGTAGCCGGCCTGGGCCGCGGCCTGCTCGATCGACGCCGGTTCGATGCCCTCGCCGACCATGGCGACGCCCTCGTCGATGAACCGGCCGATGACGCGCGAGGTGAAGAAGCCGCGCGAGTCGTTGACGACGATCGGCGTCTTGCCGATCTGCCGGACGAGGTCGAAGGCGCGGGCGAGGGCCTCGTCGCCGGTCCGCTCCCCCTTGATGATCTCGACCAGCGGCATCTTGTCGACGGGCGAGAAGAAGTGCAGCCCGATGAAGTCGGCCTGCCGCTCCACGCCCTCGGCGAGCGCGGTGATCGGGAGGGTGGAGGTGTTGGAGCAGAGCAGGGCGTCGGGGGCGACGACGTCCTGGATCTCCTGGAACACCTTGTGCTTGAGCGCGGTGTCCTCGAAGACCGCCTCGACGACCGCGTCGCATCCGGCGAGGTCGGCCGGGTCGGCGGTCGGGCGGATACGGGCCAGCAGCGCGTCCGCCTTCTCGCGGGTCGTACGGCCCCGGTCCACCGCCTTGGCGCACAGCTTCTCCGAGTACGCCTTGCCCTTGGCCGCGGCCTCCTCGGTGACGTCCTTGAGCACGACCTCGATACCCGCCTTGGCACAGGCGTAGGCGATGCCGGCGCCCATCATGCCCGCGCCGAGGACCGCGGCCCTGCGGACCTGGCGCGGCGCGACGCCCTTCGGGCGGCCGGCGCCCGAGTTGACGGCCTGGAGGTCGAAGAAGAACGCCTGGATCATGTTCTTGGCGGTCTGGCCTGTGACCAGCTCGGTGAAGTAGCGGGCCTCGGTGACCAGGGCGGTCTCGAAGTCGACCTGCGAGCCCTCGACGGCGGCCGCCAGGATGTTGCGCGGCGCGGGGTAGGGGGCGCCGCCGAGCTGCTTCTTCAGGTTCGCGGGGAAGGCCGGCAGGTTCGCGGCGAACCGGGGGCTGGACGGCGTGCCGCCGGGGATCTTGTAGCCCTTGACGTCCCAGGGCTGCGTCGACTCGGGGTGCGTGTCGATGAAGGCGCGCGCCTTGGCGAGCATCTCGGCGGGGGTGGCGGCGACTTCGTGGACCAGGCCGTTGTCGAGGGCACGGCGCGGTGCGTACTGGGTGCCCTGGAGGAGCACCTTCAGCAGCGCGTCCGCGATGCCCATGAGCCGTACGGTGCGGGTGACACCGCCGCCGGCCGGGAGGAGGCCGAGGGTGACCTCGGGGAGGCCGATCTTGGACCCGGGAGCGTCCAGGGCGATGCGGTGGTGGCAGGCGAGGGCGATCTCGTAACCGCCGCCGAGTGCCGCGCCGTTGATGGCGGCGACGACCGGCTTGCCGAGGGTCTCGATCCGGCGCAGGGAGCGCTTGATGTCGGTGGAGGTGTCGAAGACCCGCTGGGCGTCCTCGGGCCCGACCTTGATCATGTCCTTGAGGTCGCCGCCGGCGAAGAAGGTCTTCTTGGCCGAGGTGACGATGATGCCGCGGATGGAGTCACGCTCGGCCTCGGCGCGGTCGGCGACGGCCGCGATCGACGCCCTGAAGGCCTGGTTCATGGTGTTGGCGGACTGGTTCGGGTCGTCCAGGACGAGGGTGACGACACCGGTCTCGTCCTGTTCCCAGCGAATGGTGGTGGACTCGCTCATGTTCTGGTTGCTCCGTAAGGGCGTGGGACGGCTGGACGGCTGGGCGGCTCAGCTGCTGGACGGCCGGACAGCTGAGCTGCCGGACGGCTCAGAGGCGTTCGACGATGGTGGCGATGCCCATGCCGCCGCCGACGCAGAGGGTGGCGAGGCCGTAGCGCTTGTCCTGCCGCTCCAGCTCGTCCACGAGCGTGCCCAGGATCATCGCGCCGGTCGCGCCGAGCGGGTGGCCCATGGCGATGGCCCCGCCGTTGACGTTGACCTTGTCCAGGGAGAGGCCCATGTCCTTGGCGAAGCGCAGGACGACGCCCGCGAACGCCTCGTTGATCTCGACCAGGTCGATGTCGTCGATGGTCAGACCCGCCCGCCGGAGGGCCTTGCGGGTGGCGGGCGCGGGTCCGGTGAGCATGATGGTCGGCTCGGAGCCGGAGACGGCCGCGGCGACGATCCGGGCGCGGGGCGTCAGCCCGGCCCGCTCGCCGGCCTCCGCGGAGCCGATGGCGACGAGGGCGGCGCCGTCCACGATGCCGGAGGAGTTCCCCGCGTGGTGGACGTGGTCGATCCTCTCGACCCAGTGGTACTTCTGCAGCGCGACCGCGTCGAAGCCGCCCATCTCGCCGATACCGGCGAACGACGGCTTGAGCGCCGCGAGCGAGTCGGCGGTGGTGCCGGGCCGCATGTGCTCGTCGTGGTCGAGCACGACGAGCCCGTTGCGGTCCTGGACGGGGACGACGGAACGGTCGAAGCGGCCGTCCTTCCAGGCGGCGGCCGCACGCTCCTGGGAAAGGGCGGCGTACTCGTCCACATCGCGGCGGCTGAAGCCCTCGATGGTGGCGATGAGGTCGGCGCCGATGCCCTGCGGGACGAACCCGGTGTCGAAGTTGGTCATCGGGTCGGCGAACCAGGCGCCGCCGTCGGAGGCCATCGGAACGCGGGACATCGACTCGACGCCGCCCGCGAGCACCAGGTCCTCCCAGCCGGAGCGGACCTTCATGGCGGCCATGTTCACCGCTTCGAGGCCCGAGGCGCAGAAGCGGTTCTCCTGGACTCCCGCGACGGTGTCGGGCAGCCCCGCGGCGATGGCCGCGATCCGGGCGATGTCGGAGCCCTGGTCGCCGACGGGGCCCACGACACCGAGCACGATGTCGTCGATCGCGGCCGGGTCGAGGCCGGGGAAGCGGCCGCGCAGCTCATGGATGAGACCGACCACCAGGTCGATCGGCTTGGTGCCGTGCAGGGCGCCGTTGGCCTTGCCGCGTCCGCGCGGGGTGCGGATCGCTTCGTACACGTACGCTTCGGTGCTCACTGGTCAAGCCTTTCGCATCGCGCGGAGGGGCGGGGGTGGTGAGAGGTGCGGTCAGCCGAGCAGCGCCCGGCCGACGATCTCCTTCATGATCTCGGTCGTGCCGCCGTAGATGGTCTGGATCCGGCCGTCGGTGAACGCCCGTGCGACGGGGTACTCGGCCATGTACCCGTACCCGCCGTGCAGCTGGAGGCAGCGGTCGGCGACGCGCTTGTGGAGCTCGGTGGCCCACCACTTGGCCATGGACGCGTGGACGGCGTCGAGTTCGCCGTTCGCGTGGTCCACGAGGCAGCGGTCGAGGAACGCGCGCGTGACGGCGCACTCGGTGGCCATCTCCGCGATCTCGAAGCGGATGTGCTGGAGCCTGGCGAGCGGCCGCCCGAACGCCTCGCGCTCCTTGACGTACGCGGTGGTGATCTCCAGCAGGTGTTCGGCGCCGGCGATACCGGCGACGGCGATGGCCATCCGCTCCTGGGCGAGATGGGTCATCAGGTGCGTGAAGGCGCCGTCGCGCTCGCCGAGGAGGTTGTCCTTGGGGACCCGTACGTCGTGGAAGAACAGTTCGGCGGTGTCCTGGGACTTCTGACCGATCTTGTCGAGGTTCCGGCCGCGTGCGAAGCCGGGCATGCCGCGCTCCACGACCAGCAGGGAGAGCCCGTGCGCGCCGCCCTCCGGGGTGGTCTTCGCGACGACGATCACGAGGTCGGCGAGGATCCCGTTGGAGATGAACGTCTTGGACCCGTTGAGCAGCCAGTGGTCTCCCCGGTCCTCGGCCGTGGTCCTGATGCCCTGGAGGTCGGAGCCCGCGCCCGGTTCCGTCATGGCGATGGCCGTGACGAGCTCGCCTCGGCAGAAGCCCGGCAGCCAGCGGCGCTTCTGCTCCTCGGTGCCGAGCGAGGTGAGGTAGGGGCCGATGATGTCGTTGTGCAGGCCGACGGCGAAGCCGGGGGTGCCCGCGCGGGTGAACTCCTCGGCGAGGACGGCGCTGTAGCGGAAGTCGGCGGTGCCGCCGCCTCCGTACTCCTCGGGGACGGCGAGGCCGAGGAGGCCCTGCCGGCCGGCGGCGAGCCAGGCGTCGCGCGAGACGATGCCGTCCTTCTCCCACTGCTCGTAGTGCGGCAGGACCTCCTTGGCGAGGAAGGTGCGGACGGTGTCGCGGAACGCGTCGTGCTCGGCGCTGAAGATCTGTCGCTTCACTGCGGGCTCCTGGCGGGTTCGGTGGGGGCGTCCGGCCGGTGCGGTCCCGGGAGGTCCCAGTCGCGGGCGACCCCGTCGGCGTCGGCGCCCGGCAGGGCGGGTGGGCGGCGGACGGAGCCGGGTGTGGCGGAGAAGCGGGGCGCGGGCGCGGGCTGGGTGATGCCGCCGTGGTCGGTGAAGGTGCCGCGCGCCGCGAGATGCGGGTGCGCCGGTGCCTCCGCCAGCGACAGTACCGGGGCGACGCAGGCGTCGGAGCCCTCGAACACGGCTGTCCACTCGGCCCGGGTACGGGTGCGGAACCGGGCGGCCACGGCGGCGCGCAGGTCGCCCCAGCGGGTGATGTCCGCGCGGGCCCGGGCCTGCTCCTCGATGCCGAGGAGCCGGGCGAACTCGTCGTAGAACCGCTGTTCCAGCGCGCCGACCGCCATATGGCCGCCGTCGGCGGTCTCGTACGTGCCGTAGAAGGGGCAGCCGCCGTCGAGGAGGTTGGCGCCGCGCCGGTCCTGCCAGCCGCCGGCGGCCAGCATGCCGTGGATCATCGTGGTGAGGTGGGCGGTTCCGTCGGTGATCGCCGCGTCGACGACCTGTCCCGCGCCGCCGTCGGCGCGGGCGTGGTGGAGGGCCGCGAGGACGCCGACGACGAGGTAGAGCGCGCCGCCCGCGTAGTCGCCGAGCAGGTTGGCGGGGACGGTCGGCGGCCCGTCCGGCTCGCCGATCATGGAGAGGGCGCCGGTGACGGCGATGTAGGCGATGTCGTGTCCGGCGCGCTGGGCGAGGGGCCCGTCCTGGCCCCAGCCGGTCATCCGCCCGTAGACGAGCTTCGGGTTGCGGGCGAGGCACTGGTCCGGGCCGACACCGAGCCGCTCGGCGACGCCCGGCCGGTAGCCCTCGATGAGGATGTCGGCGCGTTCGGCGAGGTCGAGGACGCGGGCGGGCCCGTCCGGCGCCTTGAGGTCGAGGAGCACGGAGCGCTTGTTGCGGTTGGTGAGGTCGTACGCCGGGTCGATGCCGAGTCCGGCGCCGCCGGGCCGGTCGACGCGCACGACGTCGGCGCCGAGGTCGGCGAGGAGCATGGCCGCGAACGGGCCCGGCCCGATGCCCGCGAGCTCCACCACGCGCACTCCGGCGAGCGGTCCGTCGCCCGTCCCGGGCCCGGCGCCCGCCCTCGGTGTCCCTGCCATCGCGCCTCCGCCACTGTGACACTACTGATGTGACAGTGATGATGTTAAGAACACGTTCCACTCGGCACAAGCCTTTCGGGCCGCCCGTCGGCACGTCTCCGCCGAACGGGACACCCGGGTGATCACCCGTCGCGGCGCACGCTAGCCTCTGCCTCCTCGGAGCAGCGCGGGCACGGCGCGGGGCACAGCGGAGGACCGGATGGACCAGCGGGACGGTACGACACGGGCGTATGACCTCGTCCTCTTCGGGGCGACGGGATTCGTCGGGGAGCTCACCGCCGAATACCTCGCCGCACATGCGCCCGAGGGCTGCCGGTGGGCGCTCGCTGGCCGCAGCCGGGAGAGGCTGGAGCGGCTGCGCGACCGGCTCGCCGCCACCCGTCCCCGGTGCGCGGAACTGCCGTTGCTGGAGGCGGACGCCGGTGACCCGGCCGCGCTGCGCGAGCTCGCGGCATCGGCCCGGGTGGTCGCGACCACCGTGGGGCCGTACGTCTGGTACGGCGAGCCGCTGGTCGCCGCGTGCGCCGACGCGGGGACGGACTACGTCGACCTGACGGGCGAACCGGAGTTCGTGGACTCCATGTACGTACGCCATGACGCGCGGGCCCGGGAGACCGGGGCGCGGCTCGTGCACGCCTGCGGTTTCGACTCCGTCCCGCACGACCTGGGCGTCTACTTCACGGTGCGGCAGCTGCCCCGGGACGTGCCGCTGCGCGTCGACGGCTACGTCCGGTCGAACGCCTTCTTCTCGGGCGGTACGTTCGCCTCCGCGCTCACCGCGATGGGGCGGGGGCGACAGGCCCTGCGGGCGGCGCACGAGCGGCGGCTGCACGAACCCCGGCTCGTCGGGCGGCGGGCGCGGGCGCCGCTGGGCGGGCCCCGGTTCAGCCGTGAGACGGGGACGTGGGCCCTGCCGCTGCCGACGCTGGACGCCCGGGTCGTGGCGCGCTCGGCGGCGGCCCTGCCGTGGTACGGCCCCGACTTCCGGTACCGGCACTACGCGGCCGTGCGGACGCTGCCGATGGCGCTGGGCGGGGCGGCCGCCGCGGGCGCGGGCGTCGCGCTCGCCCAGATCCCGGCGGCCCGGCGGTGGCTGATGGACCGCTACGAGCCCGGCCGGGGCCCGGACGCCGAGCGGCGCGCGCGCAGCTGGTTCACGGTCCGCTTCGTGGGCGAGGGCGGCGGCCGCCGGGTGTTCACGGAGGTGTCGGGCGGCGACCCGGGGTACGACGAGACGGCGAAGATGCTCGCCGAGTCGGCGCTCTGCCTCGCCTTCGACCCGGGGCTGCCGAAGACGGCGGGCCAGGTGACCACGGCCGTCGCGATGGGCGACGCGCTGCTGGAGCGGCTGCGCGCGGCCGGGATCCGCTTCCGGGTCGCCGACGCGCGCTGAGGCGCGGGCCACCGGCCCCGGCCGCGTCACGCGCCACCGGGCAAGGCCGCGCCACCGGCCACCGGGCCAGGCCGCGCCACCGGGCCAGGCCGTGCGCGCGGGCGCCGTGCCGCGTGCCCCGGGCGTGCGCGGGCCCCGCGCCGGGTCGGTCAGCCGGCCGTCGCGTCCTTGAGGGCGCGGCGGCACAGCGCGTCGGCGTACCGGGTGGTCTCCGGCAGCCGGTAGCGGGGCGCCAGGGCCAGGGTGTGGGCGCAGGCGTTGTCGAGGGTGACGCGGTGGCCGACGGAGACGAAGACCGGCTTGACGGCCTCGCGGGTGCGCAGCGCCCGGCCGACCTCCTCGTGGTCCGCGAGCAGCGGCGTCGCGGCGCCGCGCCGGTCGGCGGGCGACTCGAAGGTGAAGGTGAACGGGTTCTTGGCGACGCCGATCACGGGGAGCCCCGTCAGCACGCCGAGGTGGCTGGCGAGCCCGAAGCGGCGCGGGTGGGCGCGTCCATAGCCGTCGCAGACGACGAGCCCCGGCTCGTGCGTGAGGGCGGTCAGGGCGGCGAGGACGGTCGGGATCTCGCGGAAGGCCAGCAGGCCGGGGACGTAAGGGAAGGACACGCGGCCGACGGCGGTGGCCTCGTCGACCACGTCGAGCGTCCGGGCGTCCAGGACGACGGCGGCCGCGGCGACGAGGTCCCGCTCGTCGTCGTAGGCGACGTCGACGCCGGTGACCAGGCCGTTGCCGGGCGGCGGCCCCGGCTCGTCCAGGACGACGCGGCCGCGCAGTTCGTCCTGGACGGCCAGGGCCTCGGTCTCGTCGGCCGGCCAGCCGGCGGGCGTTTCGGTGATCGTCATGGTGTCCGACACCTTACGACCCGCCGGGTGCGGGCCGATGGGGCGGCTCGGTGCGAGGGCGCCCGCCGCCGTACGCGGGTCCACGGCGGCGCGGCCCGCCCGGGACGTCGCGGGACGCCCGCCGTACGCGGGTCCAACGGCGGCGCGGCCCGCGCCCGCGCTGTCGGGGGACGGTCAGGACGACCGACCGTCGCCGCCACCCGGTTGGAGGCGCGCCACCCGTCCCCGTTCACCGGAGGCCCAGCAGCCGAAGTCGGGGGTGCAGTCGACGGTGTCGTACGAGCCGGTGTCGACCGTCCGCCAGGTGCGGCCGCCGTCCGTCGTCAGGTCGGTCCCGGTCGGGCCCACCGCGAGCGCGGCCGACCGGCTGTGCGGCAGCCACGCCACGCCCGACCGGTACGCGGCGGGCGCGGTGCGGGCCTGCCGCCAGGTGCGGCCGCCGTCCGCGGTGACCGCGCCCGCCCGGGGCGACGGCTCGCCCGACCGGTAGTCGCCGCCGACCGCCAGGCCGTGCGCACGGTCGCGGAAGGCGAGGCCGAACACGCCGCGTGCCGGGTCACCGGCCGGGAGCGACGAGTCCGCGGCGGTCCAGGTCAGCCCCCGGTCGGCGGAGTGCAGTACGCGCGCGCCCGCGTCACCTCCCCCGGTGGCCAGCCACACGTCCTTGGGGCCCGCGCTGACCAGGCACTGTCCGCTCGCCGCGAACCCGGCCTCGCCGGGCAGTGCGGCGGGCATGCCGTCGCTCGGCAGCACCCGCCACGTACGGCCGCCGTCGCCGGTCGACAGGATGCGGAACGCGCCGTCCACCGGGTCGCTCATGGCGAGCCCGTGGCGACTGTCGAAGAAGGTGACGCAGTCGTAGAACGCCCTGGGGTCGGGGTTGCGGAACGACTCCGTCCAGGTGGCTCCGCCGTCGTCGGTGCGGTAGATCCGGGACGCCTCGCCCTCGCCGATGGCCAGGACCACCGCCCGCCGGTCGTCGAACGCCTCCACGTCCCGGAACTGGAGCTCGTCCGCACCCGGCGGCGAAACGTTCCGCCAGGTGCGGCCGCCGTCCGCCGTACGCAGCACCGTGCCCCGCGAGCCGGCCACCCAGGCGCTGGTCCTGCTGACCGCCGCCAGCCCACGGAACCGTACGTCCGTCCCGGTGTCCGTCAGCCGCCAGCCGAGCGTCACGCCCGCTCCGGCCGCACCCTCCCCCGCAGCCGCCTTCCCGGCCCTGTCCCCCGGCGCCGCCTGTGCCGGGCCCGCGAGGGCGGCCGCGAGTGCCACCCCGCACAGCCCCAGCGAAACCATCCGTCTCGTCTTCCCCTTGGAGGTCATGGCGCGGGAACGTAGCCCAGCCCCGGCGGCCCGTCCAGGGCGCCTCGCACGGTGACGCACCTCACACCGCATCGCAGTGCACTCTCCGCGCCGATTCGTCGTCCTCCCCGGTGTAAGGCAGACCTATGAGGGAGCAGGCCTTGTCCACCGTCATCGAGCAGCCTGTGCTGGCCCACCTGGTCGCGTCCGAGCCCCGCATGGACACCGTCCCGGCCACGCTGCGCTACGACAGCGACGACCCCTTCGCCGTCCGCATGGCCTTCCCCGCCCCGGCGACCCTGGAGGGGGTCGAGGTGGCCTGGGAGTTCTCCCGGGACCTGCTCGCCGCCGGTGTGGACCGGCCGGCCGGGTTCGGGGACGTACGCGTCCGTCCCTACGACCGGGACCGGACGGCCGTGGAGTTCCACGCGCCCGAGGGCGTCGCGATGGTGCACGTGCGCACGACCGAGGTGCGCCGCTTCCTCCGGCGCTGCCAGCACCTCGTCCCCACCGGCCTCGAACACCACTTCCTGAACCTGGACCACGATCTGGCGGAGCTGCTGCGCGACGCCTGCTGAGGCCGCGCTGAGACCTGCTGAGGCCGCGCTGAGACCCTGCCGAGCCCCGCTGAGGCCGGCCGTCCGTAAATCCGTTGCCGCGCCCGCCCGTCCGCCCCTAACGTCTTCCTCGGCCCTGTCGTCGTCGGATCGGAGAAGGACGTTGCTCGTCTGAGGTCTTGGGACACCGCGCCGTACAGCCGTCTCCGCGCTGTGCGTGCCGTGTGCGACCTCGGCGTACGAGCCGTTCCTCTCCTCCCCGTGCCGTTCCCCGGCAGGTCGCCGCGTTCCCGGTGTCTCACCCGTTGCCCCTTCCTCTTCTCTTCGCAACCGGGAGACCCGTATGTCCACCCATTCCTCCGCCCTCACCTGTTCCGGTCTGTCCTTCTCCTGGCCCGACGGCACCGAGGTCGTCGACCGTCTGCACCTCTCGGTCGGACCCGGCAGGACCGGACTGATCGGCACCAACGGCTCCGGCAAGTCGACGCTCCTGAAGCTGATGGCCGGGCTCCTCTCCCCCACCGACGGCACCGTTCAGGCGGCGGGCGAGGTCGGTCATCTGCCGCAGAACGCGACACTGGAGACCGGCCTGCGCGTCGACACCGCGCTCGGGATCGCCGGTGCGCGGGCCGCGCTGCACGCGATCGAGTCGGGTGACGCGAGCGAGGAGCACTTCACGACCGTCGGCGACGACTGGGACGTCGAGGAACGCGCCCTCGCCACGCTCGACCAGCTGGGGCTCGCCCACATCGGCCTGGACCGCACGGTCGGTGAGATGTCGGGCGGCGAGTGCGTCCTGCTGCGGCTCGCCGCGCTGCTGCTGGCCCGCCCGGCGATCCTGCTGCTGGACGAGCCCACCAACAACCTCGACGCGTACGCGCGTGAGCGCCTGTACACGGCCGTCGAGTCATGGCCGGGCACGCTCGTCGTGGTCAGCCACGACCGGGACCTGCTGGAGCGCGTCGACCGGATCGCCGAGCTGCGCGGCGGCGATGTGACCTGGTACGGCGGCCCCTACTCCGCGTACGAGCGGGCCGTCGCCGCCGAGCAGGAGGCGGCCGAGCGCACGGTCCGGGCCGCCGAGGCCGACTTCCGGCGGCAGAAGCGGGAACTGACCGAGACCCAGACCAGGCTGGCGCGCCGGAAGCGGTACGGGCAGAAGAGCGCCGAGAACAAGGTGACGTCGAAGGCGGAGGCCAACGGCCTCAAGCGCACGGCACAGGTGTCGGCCGGCAAGCAGCGCGTCCTGCACAGTCAGCGGCTGGACGAGGCCAGGGGGCGGCTGAACGAGGCGGTGGACGCGGTGCGGGACGACGACGAGATCCGCGTCGAGCTGCCCTACACCGCGGTGCCACCCGGCCGGGGCGTGCTCCTCACCCGCGACCTGAGACCACGTCACGGCACCGCGCTCGACGGCGACTTCGAGGTACGCGGCCCGGAGCGGATCGCCCTCGTCGGGCGCAACGGGTCGGGCAAGACGACCCTGCTGCGCACGCTCGCGGGCGAGCTGGAGCCGCTGTCGGGCGAGGTGGCGGTCCACGTCCCCGCGCGGTTCCTGCCGCAGCGGCTCGATCTGCTGGACGACGACCTGAGCGTGGTGGAGAACGTCGCCCGGTTCGCCCCGCTCGCCACACCGAACCGGATCAGAGCACGCCTCGCGCGGTTCCTGTTCCGTGGCGCCGCCGCAGACCGGCCGGCCGGGACGCTGTCGGGCGGCGAGCGACTGCGGGCGACGCTCGCGGCGCTGCTGCTGGCCGAACCGGCTCCGCAGCTGCTGATGCTGGACGAGCCGACGAACAACCTCGACCTCGCGAGCGTACGGAGTCTGACCGCCGCGCTGGAGGCGTACGAGGGCGCGCTGATCGTGGCGTCGCACGACACGCCGTTCCTGGACTCCCTCGGGATCACGCGCCGACTGGTCCTGGCCGGCACGGCACCGAGGCGGGAGTGAGCCGACGGGCGCGGGCCGCCGCGTGAGCCGACGGGCGCGGGCGTCCGGGTGAGCCGGACGGGCGCGGGCCTCGCGGTGACGACGCGGTGCGGGCGGGCGCGTGAGCCGACGGGCGCGGGCCTCGCGGTGACGACGCGATGCGGGCCTCACGATGACGACGCGGGCGCGGCCGGGTAGGGAACGGCGATCGAGTGACTCCCGCCCGGCCCGCCCGGCCCGAAGGCCGCGTGACCTGCCTCTCGGTCCGCCTGCCCGACCTCCACACATAACGGAACGTAACCGGTCATCCCCAAGGACGGGCTTGGCTCCGGACTGACGCCGCCTTTAACCTACGGTCTCGTAACCTACGAGCCCGTAGGTACACGTCGTTTTTCCAGGAGCCCCCGTGACCCTTACCTCTCCCCATCTCGGCAGTTCGGCAGCGTGGACGGACGCCCGGCTGCTGTACGCACTGGAAGAGGTGGTCGAAAAGGAGATCAACCGCCATCTCAAGGTCGCCAAGGACTGGATGCCGCACGAGTACGTGCCGTGGTCCGACGGCCGCAACTTCCCCGGCCTCTTCGACGACGGCGAGGCGTGGGAGCCGGGACAGTCCAAGGTCAGCGACGTCGGCCGGATCGCGCTGGTCGTCAATCTGCTGACCGAGGACAACCTGCCCAGCTATCACCACGAGATCGCCACCCTCTTCGGGCGGGACGGCGCGTGGGGCACCTGGGTGCACCGCTGGACCGCCGAGGAGGGCCGGCACGGCATCGTGATGCGCGACTACCTCCTCGCCTCGCGCGCCGTGGACCCGGACCAGCTGGAGCAGTTCCGGATGGCGCACATGAGCGAGGGCTTCGAGTCGGACAACCGGCACTCGATGCTGCACTCGGTCGCCTACGTCGCGTTCCAGGAGCTGGCCACCCGGATCTCGCACCGGAACACCGGCCACCAGTCGGGTGACCCGGTCTGCGACCGGATGCTCGCGCGGATCGCGACCGACGAGAACCTGCACATGGTCTTCTACCGGAACCTGCTGGGAGCGGCGTTCGAGCTGGCGCCGGACCTCACCATGCAGGCGGTCAGGGACGTCGTCGTGAACTTCCGCATGCCCGGACACGGCATGCCCGGCTTCGAGCGGGCGGCGGCGCAGATGGCGATCGGCGAGATCTACAACCTGCGTATCCACCACGACGACGTGCTCCAGCCGGTGCTGCGGTTCCTGAAGGTGCTGGAGATCGACGGGCTGGGCCCCGAGGGCCTCAAGGCGCAGGAGGAGCTCGGCCTCTACATGGACGGCCTGGACGCGGAAGCCGCCAAGTTCGACGCGAAGCTCGCGGCGCGCAAGGCCCGGATGACCGCCCGCGGCCGGAGCTGACCGCCCGGAGGGATCACCCGCCACCGGCGCCGCGTCCGGCGCGGGGTTGTCCGGTTCAGCGCCGGGCGCCGCGCCGGAGCCGGAGGCGCTCCTTCTCGGAGAGGCCGCCCCACACGCCGAAGCGCTCGTCGTGGGTCAGGGCGTACTCCAGACACGCCTCCCGCCCCTCGCAGATGCCGCAGAGCAGCTTCGCCTCACGCGTGGACGAGCCCGGTTCCGGAAAGAACAGTTCCGGCCCGGTCTGGGCGCACAGGGCGGTCTCCTGCCAGGAGAGTTCGTGGTCGGTCAGGGCAGTGCGGTTGATCGGCATGCCGAACACGCTGCCCCGGCCGCATAAACGAACGCTCAATGCGCGGTCAACGCCCGGGGTCATGGCCTGGCGGACCGCTCGCGGTGACGCCGTCGCGAGGCGTCCCGGTAAGGATGGGCCCGCCGAGCCGTGATCGGCAAGGCGTTCCCGGGCGTGTCCGCCTCAGGCGGGTGCGGGCGCGCTCGTGATCACGGCGAACCGCGCGCCGAACGGGTCGGTGAGCTTCGCGTACCGGCCGACGCCCGCCATGTCGGTCGGGGCCATCCGCACCGAGCCGCCCAGCCGCTCGGTGTCGGCGGCGGCCGCGTCGGTGTCGGCCACTTCGAAGTACGGCACCCAGGACGGGCCGCCCGCCGCCTCGACCGGGTCGTCGCCGAGCGGCACGACACCGCCGAACGCGGCCTCCTGGTCGGTGCCCGCGGCCTGGATCATGGTGTACGTGCCGGCGCCCTCCGGGAGGGGCATGGTGTGCGCCTCCATGCCGAAGACCAGGTCGTAGAAGCCGAGGTCGGCGACCGGGTCCGGGGTGTACAGCTCGGCCCAGACCAGGCTGTTCGGGTCGCTCACCACGTCCAGGCCCTTGTTGGTGCCGGGCTGCCACACGCCGAAGCCCGCGCCGGTGGGGTCGGTGAACAGCGCCATACGGCCCAGGTCGAAGACGTCCATCGGTTCGACCACCACGGTGCCGCCGCCCGCCCGCACCGCCGTCGCCGCGCCGGCGGCGTCGGGCGCCTGGAAGTAGACGGTCCAGCCGGTGGGCCCCTGGCCGGGCTGTACCGCCATGGCTCCGGCGGCGGTGCGGCCGTCCAGCTGGAACATGCCGTAGCCGCCCGCCTCGGGCCCGGCCGACCGGAACGTCCAGCCGAACAGGTCGCCGTAGAAGGTCCGGGCGCCGTCGATGTCGGGGGTGCCGAGCTCGACCCAGTTCGGCGAGCCGGTGACGAAGCGGGTGGTGAGCATGGGTGCTCCTTCGGGGTGCCCGTGCGGTCCGTACCCGAGTCTGCTCCGCATCCCCGTGCGCCGCACGCGGGACGCGGCACACGGGGACACGCCGCACCCGGGACGCGGCACACGCGGGACGCGGCACACGCCGATCCGGGACCGGAGAACGCGGCCGGGGCGACGGGGCCGGGGCGAGGGGCCGGGGCCGGGGCCGGGGCCGGGGCGACGGACGCAATCCCGGTCCGGAGGCGGGGCGCAATCCCGGTCCGGGGTCTTCGGGCTCGACGAGGCCCACGCCTTCGGCGTCGTCGTACCGGATCAGGCGGTCGGGGTGGCCGGGTGGTGCGGTTCGTGGCCGGGGACGGTGCCGTCCGGCTTGGCGACCAGGAAGAGCCCGGCCATGCCCATGTCCGAGTGGCTCTGGACGTGGCAGTGGTACATCCACGCGCCCGCCCCGACGCGCTCCCCCGCGAGGATCTGGAAGCTTTCCTGATGCCGTCCGGGCCGACCGGGACGCCTACATCGTCAGCGCCACGGTGAAGGTCACGGCCCACGGCGCCGATTCGGGCGTCGAGAAGGTCGAGTACTCGCTCGACGGCGGCCCCTACCTGGCGTACTCGGCGCCCGTCGTCGTCGACCGGGTCGGCCACCACACCGTGCTGCACCGCGCGACCGACAGGGCGGGCAACACCTCCGAACCGGGCCGGGTCTCCTTCGACGCCGCCCAGTGCGGCGGGGTCCCGCCGCCGAGGTGCCCCGAGTACGACGAGCGGCTCACGGTCGTCGTCGGCACGGTCGACACGGGTGTGCCCAACCGCGTGACCGGCAGCCGGTGCACCATCAACGAACTCATCGAGGACGAGAAGGACTGGTCGTCGCACGCCCTGTTCCTCAAGCACGTGGACGCGGTCCTCGACCGGCTGCTGGCCGAGGGCGTCGTCGACGCGCGCGAGCACCGCACCGTCTACCGGGCGGCCGGGGAGTCCGGTATCGGCAGGGCGGGGCAGACGTCCGGCTACCGCAGCCTGTTCGACGGCACCGCCGAGTCGTTCGCGAAGTGGCGGCACGTGGGCGGCGGCGGGTTCGCGCTGGACGACGACGGTTCGAGAGATTCTGGACCGGCCGGACGGCGACCTGTACAAGACGGGCTCGGTGTACGGCTTCGACCGGGTGGGGCTGGGCGGCGCGGGCGTCACCCCGAAGGGCACGTGGAACGACTACGAGATCCGGCTGGAGGGCCGGCACTACTCGGTCTTCCGCAACGGCGTGCTGATCAACGAGTTCGAGAACACGGCGGGTCAGGAGTTCACCCCGCCGCGCGCCGGCGACCCGGGCACGGACGGCCGGCGGTACGCCACCGGCTACATCGGGCTCCAGGTGCACGGCACGTCGGACGTCGTCTCCTACCGGGACATCCGGATCAGGGAGCTGTAGCGCGGGGCCGGCCGCGGGCTCGTGCCGGGGGCCGGCCCGCGAGGCTAGCCCTTCTTCGCGCGGCTCGGCTGTACCCGCTTGGGCTCGCCCGGCATCTTCGGGTAGTCCGGCGGGTACGGCAGGTCGCTGAGGCCGTGGTCGTGCTCGTCGCGGTCGGCCAGCTCCAGCAGGCTCTCCAGGCTGAAGGCGTGGTCGTCTATGTCCGCGTGGATGTCGCCGTGGTCGGCGTACCGCACGGGCATGGTGGCCAGGTCGAAGTCGCGCGGGTCGACGTCGTCCAGCTCCTCCCAGCGCAGGGGCGCGGAGACCGGGGCGTGCGGCTTGGGCCGGATCGAGTACGCGGAGGCGATGGTCCGGTCGCGGGCCGTCTGGTTGTAGTCGACGAAGATCTGTTCGCCGCGCTGCTCCTTCCACCAGGCGGTGGTGACCCGGCCGGGCATGCGCCGCTCCAGCTCGCGGCCGACCGCGATGGCGCACCGCCGTACGCCGGTGAAGGTCCAGCGGGGCTGGATCGGCACGTAGACGTGCAGACCCCGGCCGCCGGAGGTCTTGGGCCAGCCGCGCAGGCCGTACTCGCCGAGCAGCGCCCGCAGTTCGTGCGCGGCGCGCACCGCGTCGGCGAAGTCGGTGCCGGGCTGCGGGTCCAGGTCGATGCGCAGCTCGTCGGGGTGGTCGGTGTCGTCGCCGCGAACGGGCCAGGGGTGGAAGGTGAGCGTGCCGAGGTTGGCGGCCCACAGGACGGCGGCGATCTCGGTGGGGCGGATCTCGTCGGCGGTCCGCCCGCTGGGGAACGCGATGTGGGCGGTGGGGATCCAGTCGGGGAGGTTCTTGGGCGCGCGCTTCTGGAAGAACGACTCGCCGTCCACGCCGTCGGGGAAGCGTTCGAGGGTCGTCGGGCGGTCGCGCAGGGCCCGGGTGATCCCGTCGCCGACGGCCAGCAGGTAGCGGGCGACGTCCAGCTTCGTGAAGCCGCGCTCCGGGAAGTAGACCTTGTCCGGGTTGGTCAGGCGTACGGTCCGCCCGCCGACCTCCAGCTCCACCGCAGTTCCCATAGCCGCCACGGTAGGGGCAGTACCGGTCGCTCGCATATTGGGGCATATTTCAAGAAATCCGGCAGAATCGAGCCATGGACCTGCCGGTGATGCCCCCCGTGAAGCCGATGCTCGCCAAGTCCGTGAAGACCATCCCCGCCGGTATGCAGTACGAGGCGAAATGGGACGGCTTCCGGGCCGTCGTGCACCGGGACGGGCCCGAACTCGTGATCGGCAGCCGCACCGGGAAGCCGCTGACCCGGTACTTTCCCGAGCTGGTCGACGCGCTCCTGGAGCGGCTGCCCGAGCGGTGCGTGGTCGACGGCGAGATCGTGATCGTCCATGACGGTCGGCTGGACTTCGACCGGCTCACCGAGCGCATCCATCCGGCCGCCTCACGGGTGAAGACCCTGTCCGAGCGGACACCGTCCCGGTTCATCGCCTTCGACGTGCTGGCCCTGGGCGACGACTCCCTGATGGACACACCGCTGACCGAGCGCCGCGAGGCCCTGGAGCGCGCCCTCCACGGGGTCGGCTCCCCGGTCCACCTGGCGCCCGCGACCACCGACGCCGAGGTGGCGCGCCACTGGTTCGAGCAGTACGAGGGCGCGGGGCTCGACGGCGTGATCGCCAAGCCGCTGGACCTGCCGTACCGGCCGGACGCCCGGCTCATGTTCAAGATCAAGCACGAGCGGACCGCCGATGTCGTCGTGGCCGGCTACCGCTTCCACAAGAGCGGCCCCGTGGTCGGTTCGCTGCTGCTCGGCCTGTACGACGACCGGGGCGCCCTCCAGCACGTGGGGGTCTGCGCCGCGTTCTCGGCCCGGCGGCGCGAGGAGCTGATCGAGGAGCTGGAGCCGCTGCGCGTGGACACACCGGAGGGCCACCCGTGGGCGGCCTGGGCCGAGGAGTCGGCCCACGAGAGCGCCCGGCTGCCGGGCGCGCCGAGCCGCTGGTCGGGGAAGAAGGACCTGTCCTGGGTACCGCTCAGACCGGAGCGCGTGTGCGAGGTCGCGTACGACCACATGGAGGGCGACCGCTTCCGGCACACGGCCCAGTTCCGCCGTTGGCGCCCGGACCGCACACCGACGGGTTGCGGCTACGCGCAGCTGGAGGAACCGGTGTCGTACGACCTGGACGAGGTGCTGTCCGGCGGGCGCGCCGGGTAGGGCCGGCGCGCGCGAAGGAGGCCCGAGCCCACGAAGGGGTGGGGCGGGGACGGAGTGGGGCGCGGACGGGGTGGGCCAGGGCGCGGGCGGCGCCGGAGGGTCACTCGCTCCGGCGCTCGCCCTCGGGGCCTTCGCCGCGCTCGGTGCGCGCGCCGCGCGAGCGCCACTCGGGGTCCTGCTGGAGTGTGGCGTTCGCCTCTTCGTTGGCCTCCTGGTCGGAGATCCCGTGGTTCTCGGCGTTCTTGCGCAGCCTGGCGCGCCGGACGTCGTACTTCTTGCTGCCGGGCTCGGGCATGACGATCACCTCCGAACCCGTCGGGTACCCCGCGCGGGCCGGGAAAACGTCCAACGGTTGCAGCATGGATACACACCCGGGCCGAAACGGGGCTCTGGATGCGCAACCATGGAGGGGATACCCAGCGCCCGGAAGACTGCCACAAGCAGCGCAGCAGCAAAGGACCTCCCGTGACCGTGTCGCGTCTCGTCCCCGTCCCGATCCCCGATCGCGTCGCCGCCCTGATCGGGTCGTGCATGCCGATCGGCATCCTGCAGGCGGAGGTCGACGCCGAGTGTGCCGCGCGTGAGGTGCAGCGCTTCCGGGGCCCGATGTGCGCGGAGGACCAGGCCGACAGGGAGCACGCGCTGGCGGCGCTCGCGCGGGCGAACAAGGTACTCGCGGCCTACAACCCCGGCCTGGTCCTGCGCCACGGCCGGACCACCGCGTGGTGAGCGGGTACACGATCCACCGGGTGCACCCGGTCTTCCCGATCTCCCCGTCCACTCGGGCCACTCGGGCCACTCGGGCCACTCGGGCCACTCGGTGAAGCTCTAGTCGATGAACGTGCCGTCCACGTAGACCCATACCCCGTAGGACTTCTCGAAGCGGCTGCGCTCGTGCAGGGCGCCCGGTTCGCCGCGGTGCGTGTAGCGGGCGACGAAGGTGACGGTACCGGAGGTGTGGAACAGGGTGCCGTCCGTGGTGTCCTCGATCTCCAGGCCGGTCCAGCGCATGTCCGGATCGAAGTCCACCGTGCGGGGCCGGGTCGACGGTGCCCAGGTCCGCAGCAGGTACGGCTCGTCCCGGACGACGAAGGCGCTGTAGCGGGAGCGCATCAGCAGCTCGGCGGTCGGGGCGGTCGTCCGCCCGGAGTGGAAGCGGCCGCAGCAGTCACCGTACGCGGCGGGCAGTCCGCACGGGCACGGCGTGTCGGCGTGGACGGCGGGCGCGGCGGCCCCGGTCCGTGCGGGGCGGGCGGTGCGGCGGGGGGTGGCACGTCGTGACATGGCGTTCATTGTGCCCGGGGGCCCCGTCCCGCCCACGACCCGACCGGCCCACCACCACCTCCCGCCCACGACCCGACCGGCCCCGCTCGGCGCGGTGGCGCTATCCGGCCATTGTGCGTGCCGGGGGCGCATGACGCTTCCGGGTCAGGCGGGGCGGCCCTATTCTCCTGCGCCGTACGTGGCAGTTACCGGCGGTAAAGGGGTGGGGCATGCATCGTACGGGCACGACGCGACGCACCTTCGTGGCGGGCGCGGCCGCCGTCACCGGCGCGGTCGGCGCGGGACTCGCCGGGGCGCCCGCCGCGCACGCCGGCACGGCGTCCGCGACACCCTCCGCCGGTCCCCCGGCCGTCGCCGTGCTCGGCGGCGGCGTCGCCGGGCTGACCGCCGCGCACGAGCTTGCCGAACGCGGCTTCCGGGTCACGGTGTACGAGCGCCGCGCACTCGGCGGGAAGGCCCGCAGCATGGACGTGCCCGGCAGCGGGAAGGGCGGGCGCCGCCCGCTGCCCGCCGAGCACGGGTTCCGGTTCATCCCGGGCATTTACCACAACCTGCCGGACACGATGCGGCGCATACCCTTCCCCGGCAACGCGCGCGGTGTCTTCGACAACCTGGTCGCGCCCCGCGAGATGATGTTCGCCCGCACCGGGCGGGAGGACTTGCGGTTCCCCATCCCGTGGCCCGGCCACCGGCCGGAGCGGCTGACCCTGGACGAGATCCGCCGCGCCCTCACCGCCCTCCTGGAGACCGCCGCCCACCTCCCCCTCCACCAGACGGCGTACTTCGTGAACCGCGCGCTGGTCTTCCTCACCAGCTGCGACGAGCGCCGCGACGACGTGTGGGAACGCACCCCGTGGTGGGAGTTCACCCGCGCGGCGCGGATGTCCGTGGACTACCAGCGCATCCTGGCGATCGGGGTCACCCGCAACATCGTGGCGACCAAGGCCGAGGAGGCCAGCACCCGCACGGTGGGCACGCTCGGCGAGGCGTTCGTCTTCAACGCGCTCGGCCGGGGCGCCGACGGGCCGCCCGACCGGATACTCAACGCACCGACCAACGAGGCGTGGATCGATCCCTGGGAGGCTCATCTGCGCACCCTCGGCGTGGAGTTCAGGATCGGCTGGACCCTGCGCGAGCTGGCGTACGGGGACGGGCGGATCGGCGCGGCGCTGGTCGAGGACCCCGAAGGCGTACGCCACGAGGTCGTCGCCGACCACTATGTCTGCGCGCTGCCGGTGGAGCACGCCCGGCGGACCTGGGGCCCGGCCCTGCGGGCGGCGGATCCGCGGCTCGCGCGGTGCGACCGGCTGCGGACCGACTGGATGACGGGCATTCAGTTCTATCTGACCGAGCGGCCGCCGCTGGTACGCGGCCACGTCAACTGCGTCGACTCGCCGTGGGCGCTCACGGCGATCGCCCAGGCCGGGCACTGGCCCGGCGCCGGCTTCGCGGCCCGGTACGGCGACGGCACCGTCGTGGACTGCCTGTCCGTGGACATCTCCGAATGGGACAGACCGGGGATCCTCTACGGGAGGACGGCGAAGCAGTGCACCCGCGACCAGGTGGCTCGCGAGGTGTGGGCCCAGTTGAAGGCGGCGCTCAACGACACGGGGCACACGGCGCTGAAGGACACCGCCCTGCACTCCTGGTTCCTGGACCCGGCCGTCGACGGCCTCGGCACCCCGCATCCGACGAACGAGGACGAGCTGCTGATCCACCCGGTCGGCACGTTCCACGACCGCCCGTCGGCCGCGACCCGGATCCCGAACCTGTTCCTGGCGGGCGACTACGTGTCCGTCGACATCGACCTGGCGACGATGGAGGGCGCCAACGCGGCGGCGCGCCAGGCCGTGAACGCGCTCCTGGACCGTACGGGTTCCGGCGCGGCGCGGTGCTCCGTACGGCCGCTGTTCCGCGCCCCGGAGATCGAGGAGCTCAAGCGGCACGACCGCGTCCGCTACCGGCTCGGGCTGCCCAACGCCCTCGACCTGGGCTGACGGCCGCGCGTGGGCCGACGCGGCACGCAGTAGCGTACGGGCATGAAGCTGACCATTCTGGGCGGTGGCGGGTTCCGCGTGCCGCTGGTGTACCGGGCGCTCGTCGCCGACCGGGCGGCCGGCCGGGTCACCCGGGTCACGCTGCACGACCCGGACACCGCACGGCTCACGGCGATCAGCCGGGTGCTGGCCGAGCAGGCCGCCGGGGTCCCGGACGCGCCGGTGGTGACGGCCACGGCCGACCTGGACGAGGCGCTGCGCGGCGCGGACTTCGTGTTCTCGGCGATCCGGGTCGGCGGGCTCGCCGGGCGCGCCGCCGACGAGCGGGTCGCGCTGGACGAGGGGGTGCTCGGCCAGGAGACGGTGGGCGCGGGCGGTATCGCGTACGGGTTGCGGACGCTGCCCGTGGCCACGGCGATCGCACGCCGGGTGGCGGCGCTCGCCCCGGACGCCTGGGTCATCAACTTCACCAACCCGGCCGGCCTGGTGACCGAGGCGATGTCCCGGGTGCTGGGCGACCGGGTGATCGGCATCTGCGACTCGCCGGTGGGGCTCGGCCGGCGGGTGGCCGGGCTGCTGGGCGCCGAACCGGACGTGGCGGGCATCGACTACGTCGGACTGAACCACCTGGGCTGGCTGCGGGGTCTGCGGGTGCGCGGCCGGGACGTGCTGCCACGGCTGTTCGCCGACGAGGAGGCGCTCGGCTCGTTCGAGGAGGGCCGGCTGTTCGGGGCGGAGTGGCTCCGCTCGCTGGGCGCGGTGCCCAACGAGTATCTGCACTACTACTACTTCACCCGGGACACCGTGCGGGCGTACCGGCGGGCCGGGCGGACGCGGGGGGCGTATCTGCGCGACCAGCAGGCCGCGTTCTACACGGAGGCCGTGCGTCCAGGGGTCTCCGCCCTGGACGCCTGGCACCGTACCCTCGCGGACCGGGAGGCGACGTACATGGCGGCGAGCCGGGAGGCGGCCGGTGCGGGGGAACGCGCGCCGGAGGACCTGGTGCCGGGCGGTTACGAGCGGGTGGCCCTGGCACTGATGCGGGCCATCGCGCGCGACGAGGGGGCGACCCTGATCCTGAACGTCCGGAACCGTTCGACGCTGTCGGTGCTGGACGCGGACGCGGTGATCGAGGTGCCGTGCCTCGTCGACGGGAACGGGGCGCGGCCGCTGCCGGCGGACCCGCTGCCGTATCACGCGGTCGGTCTGGTGGCGTCGGTCAAGGCGGTCGACCGGGAGGTGATGGCCGCCGCCGAGAGCGGGTCGCGGGAGACGGCGGTGAAGGCGTTCGCGCTGCACCCCCTGGTCGACTCGGTGACGGTGGCGCGGCGGCTGCTGGACGCCTACCTGGCGGTCCACCCTCGGCTGGGCTATCTGACGCACCGGTAGCGGCGGTCGGCCCCCGCGGTGGTCCGGCGGGTTGGCGAACTCTGCCGTCTTTACGGAGGGTTGAGCCACCCGTACGCTCCGGCACCATGGTTTCCGATGGCACACGCCTTCCTCGCCTTCGAAGAACGGCCGCACTGCTCGGTGTGGCCTGCCTCCTCACGACGGGCCTCCTGGGCAGTGGCACGGCGCCGTCGAGCGCCGCGCCCCGGGAGCGGACCGGCACGCCGGGGGACGCGGCCACCGTCGTCCCCGTGCAGACCACGGGCCCGGCCGACAAGCGGTTCAACCTGGTGCTGCTCGGTGACGGGTACACGGCCGGGGAACTGCCCGCGTTCCGCGCCGACGTGGCCGAGCACCTCAGCGTGTTGTGGAGCATCGAGCCGTTCGCTTCGTACCGCTCGTACATCAACGTGTGGGCGGTGGAGGTGGCGTCGCCCGAGTCCGGGGTCGACTGCGACCCGGGCCTCGACTCGCCGCGCCGGGACACCCCGCTCGGCATGGGCTTCTGGGGTGGCTGCCAGGCGGGCGGCGTGCAGCGGCTGCTGACCGTGGACAGCGGCGCGGCTGACGCGCTGGCCGGTCTGGTGCCCGGGGTGACGAGCGCGAACCGGCAGATCGTCGCGCTCGCCAACAGCGAGACGTACGGCGGGGCCGGCGGCACGTACGCGACGGCGTCCGGCGGCAACGCGCTGTCGTCGCTGATCACCCCGCACGAGATCGGCCATTCGCTGGGCGGGCTCCAGGACGAGTACGACTACTACGGGCGGGGCGTCCCCGGCGGGACGTACGGCGCGGGCGAGCCGTCGTCGGCCCACCACACCGTGCTGACCGAGCGGCAGATGCGCGACCAGCGGGCCAAGTGGTGGCGGTGGCTCGGCGAGGAGAGCGAGTCCGGCGGCGTCATCGGCCGGTACGAGGGCGGGCTGTACTCCACCAAGGGGGTGTGGCGGCCCAGCAAGCACTCGATCATGAAGACGCTCGGGTACGCCTTCGACCAGGTGGGGCGTGAGGTGATGGTGCGGGCGATCTCGGCGAAGGTGAACCTGGTGCAGGGGCACACGCCGAACACCGCGCCGATCGGCGCCGACCGCACGGTGTGGCTGGAGACCCTGCACCCGCTCGGCGGTGCGCTGGAGGTGACGTGGCGGCTCGACGGACGGCCGCTGCCCTCGCTCGACGGGGCCCGCACGGTCGATCTGCGGCGGTTGTGGCCCGCCCCGGGGAGGCACACCCTGACGGCGACGGTCACCGACCCGACGCCGTTCGTCCGGGACCCGGCCGTGCGCGGCTCGGCGGCCCTGACCCGTACGGTCGCCTGGAAGGTCGACACCCGGATCACGACCCGGCCCGAGCCGGTCGCCGACGGGTTCACCGGGCACACGCCGACGAACGCCCCCGTGGGCGCGTGGTCGGTGGTGTACGCGGACACCACGCACCCCGCCGACCGGGTGCCCGCCGTCCGGTGGGAGCTGGACGGCGAGCCGGTCGCCGACGCGGGCGACGACCGTGACCTGGACCTGTCGGCGCTCGCGATACGGCCGGGCACGCACACGCTGACGGCCCGCGTGGCGGGAACGGGCCACGTCCTGCGCTGGACCGTCGACGCGACCGCCGCCACGGCCTCGTACACGCTGTCGAAGCCGCTGCGGACGGCGCACCGTCCCGGCCGTCCTGTCGAGTACGTCTACGACGGGGCGTTCACGATGGGGCTGACGGCCCAGGACGACAGGGGCGGCCATGTCGTCACCCAGTTCCGGGTGGACGGCGACGGCTGGTACACGTACTACGGGTGGCCGACGGACGCGGACGCGCCGTTCCGGTTCTCGCCCGGCGGCACCGAGATCGACGGCCTGGTGTACGGCAGGCTGGGCACCCCGCCCGCGGTGCCGTGGGACGACGCCACACCGGAGTACGGCACGCACACGGTGGAGTACCGGACGATCGACGCCGCCGGGAACACCGGCGCGGCACAGAGCTTCCTGGTCACGCTGGTGCCCCCGGCGGGGTCGTAGGCCGAGTCCGGTCGGTCCGGTCCGGTCGGATTCGGTCGGGTCGGGCCTGGTCGGGTCAGGGCTTGCGGGCCACGCCGGCGTAGCCCGGGATCGGGTCGTCCCCGGTGACGGGGACGACCTCGCCCAGCTCCGGACGCCAGTCGGCGGTCAGACCGACACCGGGCTCGACCAGGTCGAGTCCGGTGAAGAACCGGGCGAACTCGTCCAGGGTGCGCGGCCGCAGCGTGAGGCCGCGTCCCTGGTACATGGCCCGTGCCCTGGCGGCGCCCTCGGGGTCGAAGTCGCCGGTGACGTGCGACAGGACGAGGTAGCTGCCGGACGGCAGCTGCCCCACGAGCCGCTCCAGCAGTTCGTACGCGCCGTCCTCGTCGTCCACGAAGTGGAGCAGGGCGAGCAGGGAGAGGGCGATCGGGCGGCTGAAGTCGAGGACCTTGCCGGCCCGTTCGAGGATGGCCTCGGGGTCGCGGGCGTCGGCCTGGATGTACTCGGTGGCGCCCTCGGGGGTGGAGCGCAGCAGCGCCTCGGCGTGGGCGAGGACGATCGGGTCGTTGTCGCAGTAGACGATCCGGGACTCGGGGGCGACCTGCTGGGCGATCTGGTGCAGGTTGGGTTCGGTGGGGATGCCCGTGCCGATGTCCAGGTACTGGCGGACGCCCGCCGCGCCGAGCCAGCGGATGGCCCGGTGCATGAACGCCCGGTTGACCCGGGCCATGTCGCGGCCCCGCGCGTCGATGGTGAGGAGCTGCTTCGCCATCTCCTCGTCGACCGGGTAGTTGTCCTTGCCGCCCAGGAACCAGTCGTACATCCGGGCGGGATGCGGCTTGCTGGTGTCGATGCGTACGGCGGCGGGTTCTTGCCCGGTCATCCGACTCTCCAGGGGTGTGTGGTGGTTGACATCGGCAGCTCAGGTCAGCAGGAAGTCCGCTTGTCCGGACTTGGCGCCTTGGATGAACGCGGCGATCTCGCCGTGCGTGTAGATCAGGGCGGGGCCGTCCGGGTCGGTGGACTGGCGCACCGCGACTCTGCCGTCGGCCAGCTTCATGGCCTCGACGCAGTTGCCGCCGTTACCGCCGCTCCACGGCTTGTGCCACCCCTCGGCGCCGAGGTCGGCGGCAGGCATGCCGTTGTATATGCGATCCATTCACAGCTCCTTGCGAAGATCCCGGAGGATCTCCTTCGTACGTTGTGCGGTGGCGGCCTGCGCCGCCATGCGGTCCATGACCTCGAGGTGCGAGGCCACCTCGGGGCGCGCGTCGAGATAGACGGCGCCGGTCAGGTACTCGCTGTAGACCATGTCCGGGAGTTCCGGCATGGCGAACCGGAAGAGCACGAAGGGGCCGTACGTGCCGGGGTGGTGCCCCGTCGCGAACTCGGCGATCTGGAGCGTGACGTGCGGCAGCGCGGCCGCCTCGATGAGCCGGTCGAGCTGGGCGCGCATGACCGCGGGGCCGTCGCCGACGGGGCGGCGCAGCACCGTCTCGTCCATGATCACCCAGAATCTCGGGGCGTCCGGGCGGGTGAGCAGGGTCTGCCGCTCCATGCGGAGCGCGACATGGCGTTCGATGTCGTCGTTCCCGACCTGGCCGACGGCTCCGTCGCGCAGCACGGCACGGGCGTAGTCCTCCGTCTGGAGGAGTCCGGGCACGAAGTGCGGTTCGTAGGCCCTGATGAGGCTGGCGGCGCCCTCCAGGCTGACGTACATGCTGAACCAGCCGGGCAGGACGTCGTGGAAGCGCTGCCACCAGCCGGGCTTGTTGGCGTCCTCGGCCAGCCGGACGAAGCCGTCCGCCTCGTCGGCGGGGACCCCGTACTCCTTGAGCAGCAGTTGTACGTAGGGGATCTTCAGCGCGACCTCTGCGGTCTCCATCCTGCGGATCGTGGCGGGGGCGACGCGGAGGACCCTGGCGGCTTCGTCCCGCTTGAGTCCCGCTCGTTCCCGCAGATCCTGCAGACGTCTGCCCAGGACGACCTGTCCCACGGTGGGGGCGGACCGCGGCTCGCTCACTGAAGACCTCCCCACTCGCTGTTTTCGACGAGTGTGCCATGCGAAGGACAGAGAGAACACAGCACTCTGCATTTTTCAGAGTGCCACTTGCCAAGTGTGCATGACGGGAGGAAAGTATTCCGGTGAACCAGTTCACGCGGCTGCCGCGCGCGCTGCCCCGGGAGGACGCGGCGTACGGCGCCGCTCCCCCACGTTAGGAATCGGTCGTGGCTCCTGGTAATGCGCTCAGTCCCCAGCTCATAGCCCCGCGACCGCAGCCCGCCGGTTCCTCGCCCCGCACCGCCGCCGCCCACGCCCCACAGCCCCCACATACCCCGCATGCCTCACACGGTCGTGCCGCGCACGGCGTTCAGGCCCCCGACGTCCGCCGTTTCGCCTTCGAGCTGCCGGCCAGGGCCGAGTCCGTCGCCAGGGCGAGACACCTCGTCGGGGAGCGGCTGCTGCGGTGGCGGATCGGGCAGGACGTGCGGGACACCGCCGAACTGGTCGTCTCCGAGCTCTTCACCAACGCCGTCGTGCACACCGGAAGCAGCCGTGTCGTGTGCGAACTGCGCGACCGCGGCGAGCGGTTGCGCATCGCGGTGCACGACGAGGGCTGTCCGGCCGGGCCGCGGCTGCGGCATGTCGACGCCGAGGAGTGCGGCCGGGGACTGCTGCTCGTCGACGCCGTCGCGGGCTCCTGGGGCGCGCACGACGCCCGGTACGGCGCCGGGCGGGTCGTCTGGGCCGAGCTGGCCCACGGCGTGGCGGGCGCATGCTGAGGTCCATGGCCGGCCTGCTGTCGTCGCGCGGCACCCGTGGCCGTACGGCGGCCGTCGGAGAGGTACAGCTCAGCCCCCCGCCTCTGCTCCCCGCCACGCTCGGCTGCGACGCCGTCGGCGTACCGGCACGGCACGGATTCCGGCTGCTGTCCCGGCTGCCCGGGAACGGCTGTGTCTTCGCCGACCCCGACTGGTGGTGGTGGCTCGTCCCGGCCGGTTCCGACGCGGACCTGCGCTGGCCGCTGCCCGCCTGTTACGCGCCCGGCGCCTACGTGCCGGACCGGGGTCCCCGCCTGATGGAGCGGCCCGGCACCACGTCGCCCTACACGCCGCCCATCCCGCTGTACCTCATGGTCTGCCAGCTCACCGGGATCGCCCCCTCGTGGACGGCGGCGCCCGGTCTGGAGTCCCGGCTCTGACCGGCCCCCCACCCGCCGCCGCCCGGCACGTCAGGGCAGCCGCCGCACGGTGACCTCGCAGCGCATCCGCCGGTCGTGGCCGACCGCGCGGGCCACCCCGGTCAGCGCCAGCGGCACGGTGTGGCGGACGGCGGCGCTGGAGGTGGCGAGCCGCAGCTCCATCGGGCCGGGCTCGACCACGCGGGCGCCGTCCGGGCCCGGGTGGGCGGCCAGATCCGCGGGGAACGCGAACCGGACGTCGGCGGCCTCGCCGGGGTCCAGCGGGACGCGGGCGTAGCCGGCCAGCCGGGCGACGGGGCGGGTGTGGCGCCCGGCCGGGGCGTCCAGGTAGAGCTGGACGACCTCGGTGCCGGGGCGTTCGCCGGTGTTCCTGACGGTGAGGCGGACGGTGGCCTCGCCGTCCGTGGCCAGCTCCGTCGACTCCTGCTCGCCGGGCTCCCAGGCGAACGTCGTGTACGACAGTCCATGGCCGAACGGATACAGCGGCGTGGGGTCCAGGGAGCTGGCCTCGCCGTGGTGGCCGAGCGGCGGCGCCAGATAGGTCCAGGGCTGGCCGCCCGGGTGGCGCGGCACGCTCACCGGGAGGCGGCCGGACGGTTCGACGCGCCCGGCGAGGACGCCGGCGACCGCCGGGGCGCCCTCCTGGCCCGGGAAGAACGCCTGGACGGTGGCGGCGAGCCGGCCGGCCCAGCGGCCCAGGGCGTAGGGGCGGCCGGTGAGCAGCACCAGGACCACGGGGGTGCCCGTGTCGGCCAGCGCGTCCAGGAGGGCGCCCTGCCCGTCGGGGAGCCGCAGGTCGGGGGCGTCGCAGCCCTCACCGGACGTACCGCGCCCGAACAGCCCTGAACGGTCGCCGAGTACGGCGACGCACAGGTCGGCGCCGGCCGGGTCGGTGACGAACTCGGTGCCGGGCAGCTCGGCGCGCAGGGCGTCCAGCAGGGTGGGCACCTCGATGCCCAGGGGGACGTCCGGGTGCTCGACGCCGACGTGGCGGGGGAAGCTGTAGCAGCCGAGCATGCCGGCCGGGTCGTCGGCGAGGGGGCCGGTCACGGCGACCCGCCGGAGCCCGGGGTCCAGCGGCAGGACGCCCGCGTCGTCGGCGAGGACGACCACGGACTCCTCGGCGACCCGGCGGGCGAGGGCGCGCAGCGCCGGCGGGTCGAGGTCGAGGGCGGCCGGTGGTGCGGCCGGCGCCCAGCCGGGGTCCAGCAGGCCGAGTTCGCACTTCTGGGTCAGGACGCGCAGGGCGGCCCGGTCCACCAGCGCCTCGGGGACGTGCCCGTCGCGTACCGCGTCGCGCAGGGGCGGACCGTAGCAGCGTACGGCGGGCAGTTCCACGTCCACACCGGCGTCGAGTGCGAGGGCGGCGGCCTCGGCGGGGGACGCGGCGACGCGGTGGGCGAGTTCGAGGAAGGACACGCCGAAGTAGTCGGCGACGACGGTGCCTTCGAAGCCCCAGACGTCGCGCAGGAGCCGGGTGAGGAGCGGCTGGTGGGCGTGGGCGGGCAGTCCGTCGAGGTCGTTGTACGCGGCCATCACCGAGCGGGCGCCGCCGTCCCGTACCGCCATCTCGAACGGCGGCAGGACGATCTCGGCGAGTTCCCTGGGGCCGATGGAGACGGGCGCGTGATTGCGGGCGCCGCGTGAGGCCGCGTAGCCGGCGAAGTGCTTCAGCGTGGCGACGACCCCCGCCGACTGCAGACCGCGCACATAGGCGGTGCCGATGGTGGCGACGAGGTACGGGTCCTCGCCTGCGGTCTCCTCGGTGCGCCCCCACCGGGGGTCGCGGACCACGTCGAGGACGGGGGCGAGGCCCTGGTGGACGCCTGCGGCGGCGAGCCCCGCGCCGATGCCCGCGGCCATCTCCTCGATGAGGGCCGGGTCGAAGGTGGCGCCCCAGGCGAGCGGGGTCGGGAAGACGGTGGCCCGCCAGGCGGTGAAGCCGGTCAGGCACTCCTCGTGGGCGATGGCGGGGACACCGAACCGGTTCGCCGCGACGATCCGCTTCTGCAGGGCGGCCAGCCGGGCGGCGCCCGCGGCGGGTTCGACGGGCGCGGTGCCGAAGGGGCGGGTGATCTGCCCGAGCCCGTACGGGAGGAGGGCGTCCACGTCGAGTTCCTCGGAGATCTCGTGCTGGAGCGGGGCGACGTCCTCGCCGTCGCCGGACGAGGAGCCGGGCCACACGCTGTGGAGCTGGGCGAGCTTCTCCTCCAGGGTCATCCGGGCCAGCAGTCCGGCCGCGCGGACGGGAGCGGGCAGCGTGGTGTCCTGCCAGGGGTGGGCCATGGAACTCCTTGGTTCCCGGGGTCATTTCCGGGTGACCGCCGGGTCGACTCCGTGCCTTCCGGAAGAGTGCAGAAAATTCTCGGTAGCCGGTCCTGGAAGCTACGACTGCCCCAGCACTCTGTCAACGGGACCGGAACCAGGGCGCGTTGGTCGCGTTCGCGGTGGCGATCCTTCCGCTGTTCCTGCTGCTGCCAGTACGCAGCCGACACCGCCCGCGTCTGCGCCTACCTCGTGCTGGCGATGGTCCCGGCACTGGCCTTCCACTCGGTCGAGGAGCGCCAGTTGGTGGGCGGGATCACGGCCGGCGCGACGAAGGGCTGGCGGCGCCCCGGCGGCCGGTCGTCCCGGCCGTGCTGGCCCGGACGACCAGCTCCGTGGCGAGTTCCACGCGCGGCGAGTCCGGCTCCTCGCCGCGCGTGAGCCGCAGCACGGTCCGTACGGCGGACTTGCCCATCTCGGCGAGCGGCTGGCGGACCGTGGTCAACGGCGGTGCGGACCAGCGGACTTCCGGAAGGTCGTCGAAACCCACCACGCTCATGTCCTCCGGGACCCGCAGACCCCGCCGGCGCAGCGCCTCGACCGCGCCCAGCGCCATCTGGTCGCTCGCCGCGAACAGGGCGGTGGGGGGCTCCGCCAGGTCCAGCAGGGTGTTGCAGCCGGTGAATCCGGACGCGTGGTAGAAGTCGCCCGGGACGATCAGCGTCTCGTCCACGGCGATCCCGGCGCCCTCGAGCGCCGCCCGGTACCCGTCGAGCCTGGCCCGTGAGCACAGCAGCCGGGGCGGCCCGGCGACGAACCCGATCCTGCGGTGCCCCAGGCGCAGCAGGTGCTCCGTCGCGGCCATGCCGCCCGCCCAGTTGGTGGCGCCGACGGTCGGGGCGTCCAGGGCGGGCGAGCCGACCGGGTCGATGACGACCAGCGGTACGCCGAGGCGCCGCAGTTCCTCGTGGAGGACGGGTTCCAGGACGGAGGTGACGAGGATGACGCCGCCGGACGCGCGGGCCCGCAGGTTGCGCATCCACTGGCGGGCGTCGCCGCTGCGGCCGTGGATCGCCGAGACGACGGTGCCCATTCCGGCGGCGTGCGCGACCTCCTCGACACCGCGGATGATCTCGACGGCCCAGGGGCTGTCCAGGTCGTTGAAGACCAGGTCGAGGAGGGCGGCGCGGTCGCCGGGCGCGCCGGGTCGCCTGCGGTAGCCGTGCTCCTTGAGCAGGTCCTCCACGCGGGCCCGGGTGGCCGGCGACACGTCGGACCTGCCGTTGACGACCCGGGAGACGGTCGGTACGGATACGCCGGCCTCCCGGGCGATGTCCGTGATCGTGACCTTCCCCCTGGCGGTCCTGTCCTTGTTCAATTCCCCCACCTCCGTTGACGATTGCCCCGCGCGCCTCTACCGTTCCGGGCGCACTCTCGAAACTTTGCAGCAGCCTTCCGGAAATCCGGCGCAGACGTGAAGCCATCATGAGAGGGACGTCCATGAAGCTCCAGAGCTTACGCAGAGCCGTGTTCGGCATGTCGGCCACGGCCCTTCTGGTGGTCGGGGCCGCGGCGCCCGGTCACACCGCCGCCGGCGGGGCCACGAAGGACTCCGCCACCGCGGAGCGGGCCTCGGCGGCGGCCGCCGCGGCCGATCCGGTGCTGCGGGACCTCGCCGCCGCGAAAGGCGTCTACTACGGGACCGCCGTCACCGCGTCCCAGCTGACCGGCACCTACGCCGCCGTCACCGCCGGGCAGTTCGACTCGATCACGCCGGGCAACGAGATGAAGTGGGGCTCCGTCGAGCCGGTCAGGGGCGACTTCCGCTGGTCCGGCGCGGACGCGGTGGTGGACTTCGCCGAGCGGCACGGCCAGAAGGTGCGGGGCCACACCCTCGTCTGGCACAGCCAGCTGCCGGGCTGGGTGGAGAACGGCACCTGGACGGCCGACGCGCTGCGCACGGTCGTGAACGACCACATCGCCACCGAGGCAGGCCGCTACAAGGGCCGCATCGACCACTGGGACGTGGTCAACGAGGCGTTCAACGAGGACGGTACGCGCCGCCAGTCGGTGTTCCAGCGGGTCCTCGGGGACGGGTACATCGCCGACGCGTTCCGCGCGGCCCGCGCCGCCGACCCGGCGGCTAAGCTGTACCTCAACGACTACAACGTCGAGGGGATCAACGCGAAGAGCGACGGGATGTACAACCTGGTCAGGTCGCTCAAGGCGCAGGGCGTCCCGATCGACGGCGTGGGTCTGCAGGCCCACCTCATCGTCGGACAGGTGCCGTCCACGCTCCGCGCCAACATCCAGCGCTTCGCCGACCTCGGGGTCGACGTGGCGATCACGGAGCTGGACATCCGGATGCCGCTCCCGGCGACCGACGCGAAGCTCAGCCGGCAGAAGGCCGACTACAAGGCCGTCACCGAGGCGTGCCTCGCGGTGGCGCGCTGCGCGGGCGTCACCGTCTGGGGGTTCACCGACTCCGACTCCTGGATCCCCGACTTCTTCCCCGGGGAGGGCGCGGCCACCCCGTATGACGAGAACTACCAGCCGAAGCCGGCGTACTACGGCATCGCCGAGGCGCTCGGGTGGAGCGGCGAGCCC
This sequence comes from Streptomyces sp. NPDC047886, assembly GCF_043204435.1. Classification (NCBI taxonomy): domain Bacteria; kingdom Bacillati; phylum Actinomycetota; class Actinomycetes; order Kitasatosporales; family Streptomycetaceae; genus Streptomyces; species Streptomyces sp. NPDC047886. The sequence continues at coordinate 87,148 of NZ_JBIDCF010000006.1, read as the reverse complement.
GGCCCCGGTCCCGGTCCCGTGGGCGGCTGCCAGGTCGCGTACAGCGTGCAGAACCAGTGGAGCACCGGCTTCACCGCGCAGGTGACGGTCAGGAACACCGGTGCGACGCCGGTGAACGGCTGGCGCGTGGACTGGACCTGGCCCTCCGGTCAGCGTGTGACGCAGGCGTGGAACGCCAGGGTGACCCAGTCAGGACCGGCGGTCAGCGCGGCCGACGCCTCGTACAACGCGGCCATCGCGCCGGGCGCCACCGTGACGTTCGGCTTCAACGGCACCTGGTCCGGCGCGAACGCGGCACCCACCGCGTTCACGCTGAACGGCGCGAACTGCGCGGTCTGACGTGCCGAGCGGTGTGGCGCCGACCGCCCGGGGCGCCGCCCCGCCCCGCCCCGGGCGGGGCGGGGCGGCGCCGACCGCACACCCGTCGGCTCCCGGGCAAGGCGGGCGTCGGCTCCGGGCAGGGCGGGTGTCAGCCGCGCGCCCATCGGCCGAGAAGTCCCCGCGCCTGGAGTTCGGCCAGGACGAGCCGGGCGTACTCGGTCGCGCCGCGCTCCGAGGTGTGGGTGTTGTCGCGCTTCTCGTCCGTCAGGTACAGGGCCTTCGACGCCTGCGGGCCGAGCTCTTCCACGCGCGTCTTGGTGAGCGCCGTCAGGTCCACCAGGGGGGTGCCGAGTTCGGCGGCCAGGGAGCGGATCTCCGCCGGGTGGTCGACGCCGAGCCCGTTGACGAGCAGCGCGATGTCGTTGTTCAGGGTGCCGTCGCCGTTGAACCAGCGGCGCACGACGGGCGTGACCAGGACCGGCCGGCCGCCCTCGGCACGGACGCCGTCCACCAGGGCGGTGAGGTTGGCGCGGTAGGCGACGGCGTCCGTCTGCTTGTCGTTGTGGGCGAGCTGGACGAGGACGAGGTCGCCGGGGCGGATCCGCTCGCGCACGGTCGCGAAGAGGGCCGGGTTCGCCAGGTAGCTGACGGTGGACTCGCCGGAGTCGGCGTGGTTGGCGACGGCGACGCCCCGGCGCAGGAACTGCGGCAGCTGCTGCCCCCAGCCGCTGTACGGGGCGCCGGGCTGGTCGCACACCGTCGAGTCGCCGATCAGGACGAGCTGCCGGGTCCTGGGCGCGGGTGTGACCCGGACGGCGGCGAGCGCCGGGGCGGGCCCGGCGAACGTCAGGTCGAGGCCGGGCGATCCGTCGGGTCCGGTGGGCTCGCCCTCCGGGGTGCGGACGTCGACGGTGAAGGAACGGGTGAGCCGCTCCCCGGCGGCCGTGGCCGTCTCGGCGAGCAGGGTGCGGCGGGTCTCGGCGGTGACCGAGGTGGCGGCGTCGGCGTCACCGCCGAGGGTGACGGCGACGTCGTACGTGCCGGGGGCCACGTCGAAGCGGCAGACGACGGGGGCCGAGCCGGTGCAGTGGTCGAGGCCCTGCCCGTAGGGGCCGGAGGCGTGCGCGGGCGCGGCCGGGAGGGCGGTCGCCAGAGCGGCGGCGGTGGTGGCGGAGGCGGTCGCGAGCAGGGCGAGGCGTCTTGGCCGGGCCATGGGGAGGCTCCTCATCGGGTGCGGTCGGGGACGGGGACGCCGAAGTCGGGGGTGCCGTCCTGGTTCCAGCCGAGGGTCTGCAGGCGGGTGTGGCGGTTGGGGTCGTGCAGCGGGTCGCCGGAGATCTCCTTGTACTGGCGGGCGTGGTAGACGAGGACGTCGGTGCGGCCGTCCTCGGCGACGGTGAAGGAGTTGTGGCCGGGGCCGTACTGCCTGGTGGTGTCGTCGCTGGTGAAGACGGGGGTCGGCGACTTGGTCCAGGATGCCGGGTCCATGAGGTCGCTGCCGGAGTCGGCGGTGAGCAGGCCGAGGCAGTAGTTGTGGTCGGTGGCGCTGGCGGAGTACGTCATGAAGACGCGGCCGTTGCGCTGGAGGACGGCGGCGCCCTCGTTCACCTTGAACCCGACGCACTCCCAGTCGTACTCGGGTGTGGTGAGGCGCACCTGGGGCCCCGTCAGGGTCCAGGGGTTCGCCATCCGGGACAGGAAGACAGCCGTGTTGTTGTCCATGCCGGGCTCGTGCTGCGCCCAGGCCAGGTAGCGGCTGCCACGGTGGGTGAAGGTGGTGGCGTCCAGCGAGAAGGTGTCCCAGGCCGTGATGATCCGCCCCTTCTCGGTCCAGGTGCCCTGGAAGGGATCCGGGGAGGGGTTCTCCAGTACCCACATGCGGATGCGCCACACATCGTGGGCGGGGGCGGCGGCGAAGTAGATGTACCAGCGGCCGTCGATGTGGTGGATCTCGGGGGCCCAGATGTGGGCCGCCATGTCGCCGCTGCTGTGCCGGCGCCAGACGACCGCCTCCTGGGCGCCCGCGAGGCCGCGCAGGGTGCGGGAGCGGCGCAGGATGACGCGGTCGTACTCGGGGGCGGTCGCGGTGAAGTAGTAGCGGCCGTCCGTGTGGCGGTGGATGTGCGGGTCGGCGCGGTTGCGGACGAGCGGGTTGGTGTACGGGTGTGTCGGCGCGGTTCCGGCGCCCCGGGCGGGGGCGGGGGCCCCGGCGGCGGTGGCCGTGGGCGTGGCGGCCGTCGCGGTGGCGGGTACGGCGGCCAGGGCTCCCGCGGCGAGAGCGCCGCGCAGCAGCGTACGGCGGTCGGGTAGGGGCTCGCGGCTCATACGTTCTGCCTCTCGTTCGTCATACCGAACAGCATCTGCAGTACCGAACGGCGAAACCGTAAAGGCGCGTTACGGAGAGGTCAACGGGGCGTGAGTGACGGAATTGCTAGCTTCACCGGCATGAGCAGTCCCCCACCGTCCTTCATCGACGCCCTCGCCCGCGCCGCCGCGGCCCCGCTCGTCCTCGACGGCGGGATGTCCAACCAACTGGAGTCCCAGGGACAGGACTTGAGCGACGACCTCTGGTCGGCCCGGCTCCTCGCCGAGGATCCGGAGGCGATCGTCGCCGCCCACCTCGCCTACTTCAGGGCCGGCGCCGACCTCGCCATCACCGCGAGCTACCAGGCCACGTTCGAGGGATTCGCACGCCACGGCATCGGCCACGGCAGGACGGCCGAGCTGCTGGCGCTCAGCGTGCGACTGGCCCGGGAGGCCGCCCGGCGCGCCCACGCGGAAGGCGTCGCCCGCCCCCTGTGGGTGGCCGCGTCCGCCGGGCCGTACGGGGCGATGCTCGCCGACGGGTCCGAGTACCGGGGCCGGTACGGGCTGGGCGTCGCCGAGCTGGAGCGGTTCCACCGCCCGCGCCTGGAGGTGCTCGCCGCGGCCGGGCCGGACGTCCTGGCCCTGGAGACGGTCCCCGACACCGACGAGGCCCGGGCCCTGCTGCGGGCGGTGCGCGGACTGGGCGTCCCGGCCTGGCTGTCGTACACCGTCAGCGGGGACCGCACCCGCGCCGGCCAGCCGCTGGAGGAGGCGTTCGGGCCGGTGGCCGACGCCGACGAGATCGTCGCGGTCGGGGTGAACTGCTGCGCCCCCGATGACGTGGACCTGGCCGTGGCGGTGGCGTCCCGGGTCACGGGCAAGCCGGTGGTCGTGTACCCGAACAGCGGCGAGGCGTGGGACGCCGAGGCGCGCGCCTGGCGCGGCCCGGCGGTGTTCCCGCCCGAGCGCGCGGTGGCCTGGCGGCGCGCCGGCGCGCGGATCATCGGCGGCTGCTGCCGGGTCGGCCCGGACGCGATCGCCCACGTGGCCACCCGCCTCCGGGCCTGAAGCGGCCAGGCGGCCCCGCGCCCCGGGGCGGGACCGCGCCGGACAACAGGCGGGCCACACCGGACAGCAGGGGCCCCGCGCCTCGGGGCGGGACCACCCGCGCGACCCGCCCGCCTCCCGGCGCGGGCACCCGCGCGCCCGCCCCTCGGCGGGGCACTCGCGCGACCTGCCCGTCCCCCTCGGCGGGGCACCCGTGTGCCGCCGGGCCGCGCTAGGTTGACGCTGCCTCGGCCTCGCGGCGACCCCGCGCGGGCGGGGCTTCGTCCACCGCCGTACCCGACGCGAGAGGCTGGGGTTCCCGCCATGAACGAGCACCTGCGCATACCGCCCGACGACCGCGCGCTCAGCCCGTACACCGGCTGGACCCGCGCCCACTGGGAGGCCGCGGCGGACGGGCTGGTGCGCGCCGCCTGGCGGTGGGCGACGCCGGGCGGGGCCCTGCTGGACCTGCCGGGGCGGCCGTCGAGCTCCGGGGTGCGCTCCGACGGCCTGGAAGGGTACGCGCGGACGTTCCTGGCCGCGGCGTTCCGGGTCGCGGGCGCCGAAGGCACCGACCCGTACGGGCTGCTCGGCCGGTACGCGGACGGGCTCGCGGCCGGGACGCGGACACCGGGCCGCGAGGACGCCGAGTCGTGGCCGCCGATCCTGGACCACCATGTGCGGGGCCAGCCGATGGTGGAGTCCGCGTCCGTGGCGCTCGGACTGCGGCTCACCCGGCCGTGGTTGTGGGACCGCGTCGACGACGGGGTGAGGGACCGGGCGGAGGAGTGGCTGCGCGGCGCGCTGCGGCACACCCCCGCCCCGAACAACTGGTACCTCTTCCCGCTGACCGTCGCAGGTTTCCTGGAGTCGGTGGGGCGCGGCGACGCCGAGACGGCGCGGGCGGTGGAGCGGGGCCTGGAGCTGCTGGAGGGCTGGTACCGGGGCGACGGCTGGTACGCGGACGGCGACGGCCGGGCGTTCGACCACTACAACGGCTGGGCGCTGCACCTGTATCCGGTGCTGCACGCCCGTCTCGCCGGCGACAAGGCCCTCCTGGACGTGTACGGGCCCCGGCTGCGCGCCCATCTGGAGGGGTTCTCGCTGCTGTTCGGCGGGGACGGCGCGCCGGTGCACTTCGGGCGGTCGCTGGTGTACCGGTTCGCGGCGGGCGCGGCCGTCGGGGTGGGCGCGCTGACCGGGCACACGCCGCTGGCGCCCGGTGTCTCACGGCGGGTGCTGAGCGGCTGCCTGCGGTACTTCCTGGAGCGGGGCGCGGTCGACGCGCGGGACGGGCTGCTGACCCCCGGCTGGCACGGGCCGCACGAGCCGACGCTCCAGCCGTACTCCGGCCCGGCGTCCCCGTACTGGGCGTCGAAGGCGTTCGTGGCGCTGCTGGCCCCGGCGGACGATCCGCTGTGGACGGCGCGCGAGGAGGCGGCGCCCGTCGAGGGCCCCGACCGGGTGGTGGCCCTGCCGGCACCGGGGCTGCTGGTGCAGACGACGGGTGCGGACGGTGTGGCGCGGCTGCACAACCACGGCAGCGACGGGGTCCGCCCCTACGAGGGCGAGACGCCGGACCTGCACGACGTGCTCTACGGGCGGCTGGCCTACTCGACGGCGACCGGCCCGACGTCCGCCGCGAACCCGCCCGACAACCATCTGTCCGTCGAGGTGGACGGCGTGGCGTCGGTGCGGTGCCGGGTCCGGCCGCTGGGCGCGGGCCACGGTGACGGCTGGGGCTGGGCGGCGTCCTGGCACCGCCCGGTGTTCCCGGCGGGGCCGCCGATGGTGCCGGGGCTGCGGGTGGAGAGCGTGACGGTGGCGCGCGGCCGGTTCGAGCTGCGCGCCCACCGGGTGGTGGGGCTGCCGCGCGGGGCGCGGGTACGGCTCTCGGGATGGGCGACCGGCCCCGGCGAGCCGCTGACGTCGCAGCTGGCCGGGCTGTACGGCTGGGGCGGGGCGGACGAGGTGCGGGCGCCGCGGGGCACGGCGTTCACCCGGTGGGCCACGGTGCCGCGGCTGACCGCCGACGCGTTCGGGACCGGCTCGGGTACCCGCGTGCTGGTGGCGCTCGCGTCGCTGACGGGCACGGCGGACCCCGGCCCGTCGGAGGGCATGGCGACGGTGGAGTCCGCCGACGACGACGGGGTGGAGGTGCGGTGGGCGGACGACGGGTCGCGGACGCGGATCGCGTTCGCGCCGCCGGGCGTGACGCACACCGAGGAGTGACCGGTGTCACCGTGAGGCGCACGCGCCGTGCGGGACTCCAGCCGGTCGGCCGTTCGGTGTGACGACCCGGCTCGGCGTTCGCGACACCCCTCACAGCCGTTCGAAATTTCGAAAGTTTCGCTCCGGGCGGCGCCTTGAAACCCCAGGTCTTCCCGTCGAGTTGAGGGGGCACCTAATGTAGGAAGCGCTTACCAATGCTCGTGCCGCTGGGCCGCTCCGCCGGCCGCGCGGGGCGGCCACCGGAGTTCGGGAGGAACGCATGGCACGCACCGTGGGCCCGGCCGGGCCCACTCTGGCGGTGATCGCCCGCGAGGCCGGGGTGTCGGTGCCGACCGCGTCGAAGGTGGTCAACGGCCGGGAGGACGTCGCCCCCGAGACCCGGCGCCGGGTGACCGAGGTGCTGGACCGGCTCGGCTATGTGCGCCGGTCCCGGGACGGCGCCGGCAGACGGCCCGCGCTGGTCGACCTCGTGGTGGACGCACTCGACAGCCCCTGGTCGGGCGCCGTCCTGCACGGTGTGGAACGCGCGGCGCGCGGCGCGGGCCTGGAGGTCGTCGTCTCGGCGGGTCCCGCCCGTGCCGGGGGCGGCGCGGAGGCCGGCTGGCCGGCCAGGCTGGCGGCGCGGGGCTCGTCGGGCGTGCTGTTCCACCTGGTGGAGCCGGCCCCGGCCCCGTACACCTGGCTGGGCCGGCACCGCATCCCGTACGTCGTGATCGACCCGGTCCCCGAGCCGCCGCCCGGTGCGGTGTCGGTCGGCGCGACCGACTGGCGGGGCGGGGCGACCGCGACGGAACACCTGCTCGCCCTGGGGCACACCAGGATCGCCGTGATCGCCGGGCACGGGCGCGGACCGTGCGGCGCCGCCCGGGTGGCCGGGTACCGTTCGGCGCTCGCGGCCGCCGGAGTCGCCCGGCGCCCCGAGTACGTGCGGCACGGCGACGACCAGGGGGCCGGCGCGCGGAGCGGGATGCTGGACCTCCTGGACCTCGCGGAGCCGCCGACGGGCGTGTTCGTCTGCTCGGACCGGATGGCCCGGGAGGTGTACGGGGCCCTCGCCGAGCGGGGGCTGCGGGTGCCGCACGACATGAGCGTCGTCGGGTACGGCGATCTGCCCGAGGCCCGCTGGGCCGCACCGGGGCTGACCACCGTGCGCCGGCCGCTGTCGGAGATGGCGGCCACCGCGCTGCGGCTGCTGGTCCGGATGACGGCGGGCGAGCGGCTGGAGAGCACCCGTACGGAGCTGTCGACCCGCCTGGTCGTCCGCGCGAGCACCGCCGCGCCGCCGGGCGCCGGACGTCCAGGCGCGGGCGGACGCCCGCCGGGCACTTCCTAGCGGTACGCGGCGGCCACGCTGTAGGCGTACGCCCCGACCACGGCGAGTACGCAGACGAGGACCAGCCAGGACTTCCAGCTCGTGTGCCTGCTCCGGCGCCCGCCGGTGCGCCCGGGGCGCGGCGGGCGGCGGCCGGTGCGGGACTCCGGGTCGGGGCCGGCCTGCCGGGGGATGCGCGGCGGGGTGTCGGCCCCGGCGGCGGCGTCGGCGAGCAGCCGACGGCAGACGGCGGCCAGTTCGGCCGTACCGGCGGCGAGGCTGACCACCGTCTCGGAGCGGGCGGGCGCCGTGGTGCCGCCTTCGAGGATGCGGCCCGCGCGGACGATGACCTCGTCGCGGGTTCCGCGCGGGGCCAGGCTGATCCAGCGCTGGACGTGTTCGCCGCGAATGACGACACCGCCGCCGCGCTCGCGGTAGACGATGTGCTCGCGCCAGAGCACCTCGGCCAACTCGGTCGCGGTCTCCCGCAGTTCCGTGTGCATGCCCTCCCCTTAGCTCCACGGTCCGCACATCGAACACATATACGTAGCGGGCACTCTAGCGGCTCAGGGCGCGTCGAGCAGGCCGCGCAGGGACGCCGTGAACGCCGCGACGAACGATTCCCGCACGTCGTCGCCGAGGAGGTCGAGGGAGAGGTACGGATTGAGGTCCTCCAGCTCGACGAGGAGCAGTTCCCCGTCGGGTGCGCGGCAGGCGTCGACGCGCTGGACGCCGTGACCGACGGTGTTCCAGTCGATGAAGCGCCGGGCGAAGGCGAGGTCGGCGGCGCTGGGCTCGTACGGCTCCAGGACCCATCGCCGAGCGGGGTCCGGAGCGTACAGGGCGTACTGGAAGGTCCGGTCGACGAAGCAGAAGGAGACCTCGTACCGGAAGGCGACGCGCGGCTGGACGAGGACGCCGCCCTCGCCGGCGAGGCGGGCGAGGGCGGCCCGCTCGGCGCGCGGGACGAAGCGGAGCCCGAGGGAGTCGGCGCCGAGCTTGGGCTTGACGACGTACTCGTCGGCCTCCGGCAGGCGGTCGAGGTCCTCCGGCCGGTCGACCGTGGGGATGACCGGATACCCGGCCGCGCTCAGCTCCACGAGGTACTGCTTGCCCGCCATGTCGCCCTTGCCGGTCAGCTCGTTGTACACGCGGACGCCGCCGGCGAGGGCGCGGGCCCGGAAGTCGTCGTAGCGGTCCTGGTAGTGGAGGACCGGCCCGCTGTTGCGGACGACGACCGCGTCGAAGCCGTCCATGAGCGCGGCCGCGTCCAGCGGATGGCAGAGGGCCACGTCGAACTCCTCGCGGAGCCGGGCGGACAGGTGGATGTCCTCGTCGCAGTAGCGGCGCCCCCGGGCCTGGTAGGTGAGGTCGGTGACGTACAGGACGCGGGGGCGGGCGGGCGATGGCACGGGTTCTCCTGGTGGCTCGTCTGTTCGAGCCTCAACCTACCGGTCGGGTCCCGGCATGGGCCCAGGACCTGTCGGGCGACCGGCGTACCGCGTGCCGCCCCGGCCGCGACCTCCTCGCGGAGCCGGGGCGGCACGCCCGGGTCACCCCGGCATCCGGTCCCCCACCAGCGCCAGGTTCTGGATGGCCGCGAGACCGAACAGGGCCGTGGTGTTGGTCGAGATCCACAGGTGCTCGTAGCCGGGTTCGAGCACGTCCGGGCCCTCCAGCTCGGTCTTCTCCCACTTCATGGCGGTGGTGTAGCCGTCGCTGGTGTAGAACTTCTGCCACGCCCTGGCGGCCAGCTTCTCGTCGTCCAGCCGCGCGGCCGCGTAGGCGTCCTGGCGCGAGTGGCCCTGGAAGAGCAGCAGCGTGCCGAAGTTCCTGCCGTACCGTGCGGCCTGTTCCGCCTTGCTCGCGTTGAAGTAGCGGCAGTAGTCGAGCCAGGCGTCCGTGAACTCCGGCATGTCGATGAGGTCGATGAGTTCGGCGCACATCTCGACCAGGCCGAACATGGCGGACAGGTGCGAGACGCCGACGACCGGTTCGCTCGCCACCGCGAACCGTCCGGTGTCGAGGTCGTACAGGCCGGTGCCCTGGACGAAGCCGTTGGGCTGGGCGGCGATGGTCTCCATGGTGGAGCGCAGCCGTGCCTCCGCCTTCGCCGCCTTGGGTCCCCCGCGCTCCCATTCGGTGAGCCAGGCCGCCGCGAGGCCGCTCCAGTCGGTGCCGAAGCCGACCGACAGGGCGTTGCGGTCGGGTTCGTACGGCTCGGTGCGGATCTTGCGGATGGGATCCAGGACGAGGAACGTCTCGTCTGAGTCGACCAGGTCGTGCATGAGGTCGCCGACCCGTTCGTCGGCGGTGAGGAAGTAGTAGGGGCGGCGGTAGACGGCGGTGGAGATGCGCTGCTGCTTGGCGCTGTCGGCGAAGTGCTGGACACCGTGCCGGGTGCCGAGCCCGGCCCACTGTCCCAGGTGGTAGACGTCGACCTCGCCGGTGTGCCGGGTCATGGCCTCCGCGAACCGGAAGATGTCGGCGCGGCCCGAGCGCAGATACGCGTACCAGAGCCACAGGTCGGGGGAGAGCTCGGAGTTGTCCCAGGCGTAGCCACCGACGTCGTACCGCCACTGGTGCCGGTCCTCGTCGTAGGTGTGCATGATGTCGCCGTAGTCCCAGAACCCGTACCAGCGGCGCTGCTCGACCTGGTCCTTGTAGTACGTGAAGAGGAAGTCGAGCTGGTCCTCGATCTTCGCCTTGGCCGGGGTCGAGCGGTCGACGGGGGCGAACAGTCCGCCGAAGACCCCGGCGCGGGCAAGGTGATCGGGCCCGGCGGCGAGCTGCGGCGGGGTGCGTACGGCGGCGGCCTGGGCGACGAGGGTCTCGGCGCTCGGGGTCGCGGCGTTGGCCCAGAACATCAGCTCGCTGGTGCGGGCGATGCCGTACGGGGTGCCGAAGCCCGGCTCGTGGTCCTCGTAGGTGATGTTGAGGCCCTCCAGCTGCTCGGGGTGGGTGTCCTGGCCCATGCCGTCGTGGTAGAAGCGCAGGTCCATGGGGGGCGCCTCGGGCGACCAGAGCCAGAGGGTGACCTCGGCGGCGTCGCCCGCCGCGCCCCGGATGTCGAGCTGGGCGGGGTGCTTCTCCCAGAAGTCGCGCAGCCCGAAGGAGAGTCCGCCGCCGGCACCGCCGACGTAGCCGAAGCCGTTGGCCCTGCGGCCGCCCCCGGCGGGGATCCAGCCGTGGCCCGGCTTGGTGCGCTTGCGCAGGGTGAAGCCGTCGGCGGAGAGCTGCGCGAGGGTGTAGTCGCCCCACGTGGGGATGTACTGGAGGCGGCTGGTGACCCGCTGGTCCCAGGTCGCCGGGTCGGGCAGCTTCTCGCCCTTCACCTGGGCCGTTCGGACGGCGGCGCCGGGGTCGCGGCGCAGACCGGTGATGCCCTGGACTGCTTCGGTGAGGAAGCCCTTGTCCTCGCCGGCGATACGGATGTGGCGGTCGTACGCGGCGTCGCGCATGGGCACGGTGAAGCGGACGCCGAGGCCCCGGATGAAGTCCTCGGTCTGGTCGCCGTCGTACGTGATGGTGTGCACCATCCGGAACGACTCGGCGCCCGCGTAGAAGTAGAGGCGCACGCTGAACGGCAGCCAGCTGCGGCTCCCCTTGCGGTGCTTGCCGTCGACGCGGACGACGGCCCGCACGGGTCCGCGCTGCTCGACGACCGCGCGGGAGATCTCGCCGTCGAACCGCTCCCACCGGGCGTTGCCCTGGTCGCCGTCGTCGAGGTCGCTCTGGCGCAGCAGCACCAGCCGCCCGTGGGTAGCGATCTTCGTACCGGACCGGGTGACGGACTCCACGAGCTTCTCGCCGTCCTTGGAGACGACCGCCTTGATGGTGCCGGTGTCGACGGTGATCCGCCGGCCGGTCTCGGTGACCGTGACGGCCCGGTCGGGCGCCTGGGCGCTGGCCCCGGGGGTGAGGGTGAACCGCTCGCTCCGGGCGGCGGCGGGTCCGACCGCGTGGGCGGTCCACTTGAGGGAGCCGTCGGGCCAGTAGGCGGTGGCCCACGTCTGCACGGGGACGGCGGTGCCGTCGTCGCCCGCCAGCGCGAACGTCTTGCCGGCCGGTACGGCGCCCTTCGGCCAGGGCACACCGAACGTCGATCCGGGTGCGGCCCCGAGGCCGCCGGACTCCAGCCAGCCGACGGTGACGGGCGCGTCGCCCGCCGCGGCGGCGGCGCCCGGCGCAGCCTGCGCGGTGCCCCGGCCGAGCGTCCAGCTGAACTGGGCGGCGACTCCGGCGGCCGCTGCGGCCTTGAGGAGCGATCTGCGCGGGATCGGAGGCATGGGTGTTCCTTTCCGGTGGACGACGAGAGGGAAGGGATAGACATGGACATGACAGAGCAGGCGGGGATGTGTACCCGACGTGGGAGGGGACGGCACGGATGGGGAGGGGACGGCACGGACGTGGTGCTCGGCGGGCGCGGGGTGTGGCTGGTCAGCCCCGGTACGGGCTGCGGGACTCCACGGCCAGGGCCGCCGCCGTGACGACGCCGAGCACGGGCGCCGCCAGCGGAGGCGCCAGCCACGCCGACGCCGCCACGACACCGAACCCGCACACCAGCAGCAGCGAGCCCGCGGGATCGCGCACGGTACGGCGGGCCGCCGCGCCGAGCAGCACCCGCCACGACGCGCCCGGCCGCCACGCCACGGCCGCCCGCAGCCCCGCGACGACGAGCCCGAGCAGGGCGAGCACGCCGACGGCGCCGACGAGCCGGCCACCCGGCAGGCCACCGGCCCGTACGACGGCGAGGTCGGCCCACACCAGGGCCAGAGCCGCCCATCCGGCGGCCCCGACGAGCCAGCCACGCCGGGCGGCGTCCCGCACGTCGGCGGCGAACTCCCGGACGCCGCACGGCTCATGGGCGAGGTGGCGCCGCAGGTGCGCGGCCCCCGCGGCGACCGCGGCGGGCAGGGTGACCAGCGGCAGGGCGGCGACGGCGATCCACACACCGGTGAGCAGGCACTCGGCGAACACCCCGAAGCGGGCGAGCCCGGCCGACTCACCGCGCCGGGCGGGTGCCGTGCGCGTTCGCGTGCGCGGGGAGACGGGCATACCGGCTCAGCCCTTCAGCCCTGAGGTGGCCATGCCGTCGATCAGATACCGCTGGAACGCCAGGAAGAAGACCAGCACCGGCAGCAGCGCGACGAGCGACATGGCGATCATTCCGCCGTAGTTGGCCACACCGTCCTGGTCGACGAACATCTTCAGGGCGAGCGAGACGGTGTACCTGTCGGGCTCGTTGAGGTAGATCAGCGGCCCCATGAAGTCGTTCCAGGCGTTGATGAAGGTGAAGATGGCACTGGTGATCAGAGCCGGCCGGCACAGCGGCAGCACGATCGACCAGTAGATCCGCAGATGCCCGCAGCCGTCCAGCCGAGCCGCCTCGTCCAGTTCCTTCGGCAGGTTCCGCATGAACTGCACCATCAGGAAGACGAAGAAGGCGTCCGTGGCCAGGTACTTGCCGAGCAGCAGCGGGGTGTAGGTGTTGATCAGCTCCAGCTTCTGGAACATCACGTACTGCGGGATCAGCAGCACGTGGTACGGCAGCAGCAGGGTGCCGATCATCAGCGTGAACATCAGGCCCCGGCCGGCGAACCCGATCCGGGCGAACGCGTAGGCCGCCAGCGAGCTGGAGACCAGCACGCCCACCACCGAACCGAGCGCGAGGAAGAGCGAGTTGCCGAAGAAGGTGGAGATGGGGATGTCGGCGATGCCCTCGGCGAGCCGGGTGTAGTTGTCGGTGATCGGATCGGTCGGGAACAGCTCGAGGCTGCCCACGATCTCGTCGTTCGGCTTGAACGAGCCGCCGAGCACCCACACCACCGGGTACAGCACCACCGCGAGGACGGCGAGTGACCCGAGGTGCCAGGCGAGGGAGCCGGCACCACGCCGGCCGCCGGTCCCACCCCGGCCGGAGGTTCCACGACCCCCGGCCGTCCCCCGGCCACCGGAGGTTCCTCCCCCGCCGGGTGCTCCTCCGCCGCCCGAGGTTCCTCCACCGCCGGGTGCTCCTCCACCGCCGGGTGCTCCTCCCCCGCCGGAGGTTCCTCCACCGCGAACGGGGGCGAGTGTGCTGCTCATCGGGCGGCCTCCTCGTAGTGCACCCAGCGCCGCTGGGACCAGAACAGCACCGCCGTCACCAGGCCGACCGCGAGCAGCAGCATCCAGGCCATCGCGGAGGCGAAGCCCATCCGGCTGTTCTCGAAGCCCTGGACGTACAGGTAGCAGGTGTAGACGAGCGTGGCGTCGGCCGGTCCGCAGGTACCGCCCTGGCCGCCGAGGATGTACGCCGAGCCGAAGATCTGGAACGAGTGGATGGTCTCCAGCAGGACGTTGAAGAACAGCACCGGCGAGATCATCGGCAGGGTGATGCTCCAGAACCGGCGCCAGGGGCCCGCGCCGTCCACCTCGGCCGCCTCGTACAGTTCACGCGGCACCTGCTTGAGACCCGCCAGGAAGATCACCATGGGCGCGCCGAACTGCCAGACGGTCAGGGCGACCAGGCTGTAGATGATCCAGTCCGGGTCACCGGTCCAGCCGCCCACGTCCATGCCGAACAGGGCGCGCTGCGCCCGGTCCACGATGGCGTCGTCGGAGAAGATCGCCTTCCACACGATGGCGATCGAGACGCTGGCGCCGATCAGCGACGGGGCGTAGAACGCGGCGCGGTAGAAGCCCTGCCCGCGCCGCTTCTGGTTGAGGAGCAGCGCCACACCGAGGGCTGCGGCGAGCTTGAGCGGGGTTCCGACGATCACGTACCAGAGCGTGACGTCGACCGACTTGCGCCAACGCGGGTCGGCGAACATGTCGGTGAAGTTGCGCAGCCCCACCCACTCCGGGGTGTCGAAGAGGTTGTAGTCGGTGAACGCGAAGTAGAGCGAGGCGACCATCGGTCCCGCCGTGAGCAGCAGGAATCCGGCGATCCACGGTGACATGAAGAGATAGCCGGCCAGGTTCTCGCGGCGGGCCCGCCGCCGGACCGCGGAACGGTCCCCGGAGCGGCCGGCGGTACCGTCCGGGCCGGGTCGCGGCGGGGCCCCACCGGCCATGGGCCGCGCCGCGGGTGTCTGTACGTGTGTCACGGTGGTTCCCCTCAGGAGGCGAAGGCCGTCTGCGCCTCGGAGAAGAACTGCCGCACCGCGTCGCCGACGGACCACTTGCCGAGCGCCATGGCCTCGGCGATGCGCAGGAAGGCCGCCTCGGCGACGTCGGCGCCTGCCGGGTGCGGGGTGATCGGCTCCAGCACGCCGGACGAGACGAGCTGCTGCTCGTACGCGGCGATCTGCCGGTTGACCGGGTCGGTCGGCTTGAACGCCTCGAACTGGGCGGTGGTGGCGGGGACGCCCCGGTCGTAGCCCATGATCGTGGCGACCTCGGGATCGTGGACCATGAAGTCGATGAACTGGGCGGCCTCCTTCGGGTGCTTGGTGCGCTTGGAGGCGCTGAGCATGAGGGAGCCGAGGTACTGCCCGGTCCGCTTGCCGTCGGTGGTGGGCACGGGGGCGAGGCCGTACTCGCTCTTGCCCTCGGAGGTGTAGCGGATGGTGAAGTTGTCCCAGGTGAACTCGGCCGCGGCGAGTTCGGCCGCGACCGCCGACTTGGGCTTGACCTGGGCGACCTTCTTGGGGTCGGCGTAGACGCCGGACCGGACGCCGGCGGCGGCCGCGGTCCACCACTCGGTGAGGTCGGCCTCGGTGAAGCCGAGCCCCTTCGCGGTGAAGAACGCCTTGCCCCGCTGGCGCAGGTACATGTCGTACAGGTACATCACGCCGTACATGCCGCTGTCGCCCGCGCGGCCCTGGGTGTCACGGATCTTGGCGAGCGCGGCGTGGAACTGGTCCCACGTCCAGCCGGGCCGCGGGGTGATCCCGGCCTTCCTGAAGACGGCCTGGTCGATCACGAGCGCCATGGAGTTGGAGCCGACGGGCACACCGAGGAGCTTGCCGTCGACCTCGCCGAACTTCTCCAGACCGGCGCGGAATCCGTCGAGCCGCAGGTTGCCTGCGTCCGCCTGGCTCCGCAGGTCCAGGAGGACGTTCCTCGCGTCGTACTTGCGCAGGAAGCCGATCGCGTTCTGGAAGACGTCAGGCGGGTTCCCGCCCGACGCCTGGGTGTTGAACTTCTTCCAGAAGTCCAGGTACGGCTGGAAGTCGGTCTTGACCTTGATCTTCGGGTGCTTCTTCTCGAACAGCGCGATCGTCTGGTTGATGCGCTTGGCACGGTCGTCGGACCCCCACCACGCGTACCGGATCGTGACGGTTCCGCCGTCCGAACCGCTTCCGCCGCCGCAGCCCGCCGCCGTCAGGCCGAGGGCGGCCATGGAGCCGCCCGTCACCTTGAGCAGGCCACGCCGGTCAACACTCCCCTGGGTACGCACAGTTCGTCCTCCCGCGCGGATTGAATCGTTTTAGGTAAGCGCTTGCCGGGCCAACGTAGGGACCCTCGGCGGGTACGTCAACGGTTCGGACGAGATCCGTCGCCACGAGCGGCCGGCCGGGGCGCGGGCGGGAGGCCGGGGCGTACGGTCCGTCGAGGGCCGGGCGGGAGGCGCGGCTTGCGGGCCGTCAGGGGACGTGCGGGAGGCGCGGCTTGCGGACCGTCAGGGCGCGGGGGAAGGCCGACCGAACCTTCCCGTGAGGGAGGCCGGCGGTGGGTCAGGGGAGCCGGGGCGGCAGACTGGACGCCCGTACGACCAGTTCGGGACGGAGCACGATGCGCTGGTGCGCGTGCGCGTCGGCCGCCTCGCCCGTCTCCTCGATCAGCAGCTCGGCCGCCAGCCGGCCCAGGCGGCGGGCCGGCTGGCGGACGGAGGTGAGCGGCACGGCGGCGGCGGCCGCGAACTCGATGTCGTCGTAGCCGACCAGCGCGATGTCACCCGGCACGGAGACCCCGGCGGCGAACAGCGTCTGGAGCACCCCGAGCGCGAGCAGGTCGTTCGCGCAGAACACGGCCGTGGGGCGCGGGGACAGACCGAGCAGGCGGGCGCCCGCGTCCCGCCCCGACGCGACGTCGAGGCGCTCGGTCTCCACGCACACCAGCGCGTCGGGCGGCAGGCCCGCCTCGGCGAGCGCACCGACGGCGCCGGTACGACGGTCCCTGACCTGCGGCAACGCGGCGGGACCACCGACGAACACCAGGTCGCGGCGGCCGCTCTCCAGCAGGTGGCGGGCGGCCAGAGCCCCACCCTCCACATCGTCGACGGAGACCGAGCAGGCGTCGCCGCCCGAGGCGGTGCGGTCGACCAGCACGTAGGGGATGCCGTGCCGGCCGAACTCCCCGAGCGTGTGCCCTTCGGCGTCGGCGGGCGTCACCAGGACACCGCGCACCCGCTGCTCGGCGAAGAGCCCGAGGTACTCGGCCTCCTCCGCCGGATCCTGGGCGCTGTTGCAGAGCATCACCCCGAGACCCGCCTCGCGGGCGGCCCGTTCGGCCCCGGTGGCTAGGTCCACGAAGAACGGGTTCGCCATGTCGAGCACGAGCAGCGCGATGATGCGGCTGTGCCCGGCGCGCAGGTGGCGGGCGGACTCGCTGCGGACGTAGCCCAGGGCGCCGATGACCGCCTGGACGCGCTCCCGGGTTGCCTCGGCGACGCTGTCCGGACGGTTGATGACATTGGAGACGGTACCCACGGAGACACCGGCCCGCCGCGCCACGTCCTTGATCCCCACCCTGCGCGCCAACGCCGCGCCCCCCTCGTTTCCGGTGCCCCGCGCGGCCCCATGAAAGCTTTCAAGTGCCCTCGGAACCTAGAGGCGGCCGGCGAGTGCCGTCAATGCGACGACCAGCGGCGGGACCCGGCGACCTGAATCGTTTTAGCCGCTGGATCGGGCGTGACGAAGGACGCTCCGCGCAGTTTGTCCGGGTGGAGCATCCGGACAGGAAGGCGTGGGTCATGCGACAGCGGTACGACGAACCGGAGAACGGCGCGACAGCGGGCGGGAAGGCCGTTCCCGACGGCGAGACCGGTCCCGGAGGCGAGACCGGTCCCGGGAACGCGGCCGGTCCCTGGGGCGCGGCCGGTCCCGGAGGCGCGGCCGGTCCCGGGAACGCGGCCGGTTCGGCGAGCGCGGCCGGTCCCGGGGGCGACAGGGGTTTGCGCGGCAGTGACGAGGGCGGCGGCGACGGCGACGGCGGCGGACGGACCCTGACCATCGGGGTGGTGATCGCCCGTACGGGGCGGCTGGCGCGATTGGGCGCTCCCCTGGCGTTCGTCTCGTCCCTCCTGGAGCCGAAGCTCCGGCGGATCGGCAACGGCGGCCGCCGCTACGACGTCCGCCTGGTGAGCCGCGACAGCCGTTCGACGGCGGAGGGGGCGCGGCAGGCCGTACGGGAACTGATCGGGGAGGAACGGGCGCACATCGTCCTGACCCTGGCGGGCACGGAAGTGCTGCCCGCCGTCGCGGACGCGTGCGAACGGGCCGGTGTGCCCTGCGTGTCCAGTACGTTCCCGTGGCAGGTGTACTACTTCGGGCGCGGCGCCACGGCGAGGCAGCCGTTCCGCTGGACGTACCACTTCTGCTGGGGCCTGGACGACATCGCGGAGGTCTTCGCCGACCTGTGGGAGGCCGTGGGCGGGCGGGCGGTGGGCTGCCTCTGGAACGACGGCCCGCAGGGCACGTGGTCGCGCCACCCCGAGCACGGCTTCCTGCCGGCCGCGCGGGCGCGCGGACACCGCCTGGTGGATCCGGCGGGCTACCGGGAACCGGCGGGCGAGTTCGGCGGGCACGTCACGGCGTTCGGCGACGGGGACGTGGACATCGTCACCAGCGCGGCGAGCGGGCCGGACCTGGCGCGGTTCCGCGCCGAGGCCGCGAGGCGGGGCGTACGGCCCCGGCTGATCACCTGTTCGCGGTGGCTGGCCTATCCCCCGGTCCCGGTGGCGGGCGCGGAACCGCCGCAGGCGCGCGTGGGCACCCTCGTCTACTGGACGCCGGGGCACCCGTACCGTTCGTCGCTCGACGGTATGCGCGCGGCCGAGCTGGCCGAGGCGTACGAGCGGGCGACGGGCGAGCAGTGGCTGCAGCCGCTCGGCCTGGCGTACGCCCTGTTCGAGGTGGCCGCGCACGCCCTGGCGACGGCGGCCGAGCCGACGGACCCGGCTGCGGTCGCCGCGGCGCTCGCAGCGACGCGTCTGGAGACCATCGCCGGTCCGCTCGACTGGACGTCAGGCCCCGTGCCCAACGTGGCGACGGTTCGGCTGGCGGGCGGGCAGTGGCAGCCGGGACGCCGCCACCCGTACGAGCTGGCGGTGGTCGACAACCGCCGCGTGGACGGCCTGCCGGTGGACGCGGCGCTGCTCCCGGCGCGGTGAGCCGAGGGCGCGCAGCCGTACGACGTCGACCGGGTCGGCTGTGGCCTCCGGGCGGACGGGGCCACCGGTTCGGCGCGCGCCGCACGGGCGCCGAACCGAGGGGCGCGGTGCCACCGCCTGCCTACCCGCGCAGGAATCCGTCCCCGTGCGCGGTGGCGTGGGCCTCGACGGCGTTGAGCGCGTCCTGAGTCGCCTGCGGCGAGCCCGACCCCCGCCGCTCCGCGTAGTAGGCGGCGCCCAGCCTCTTCAACAGCTCGCCCCCTGCTCGCTGCGCCTGGACCTCGTCCACCTTCTGCTTGCCCTGGTTGAGGGCACTCTGCGCCTGTTCCTTGGCTCGGTCCAGGAATCCAGCCACGACAACCTCCAAGATCGGTGTTCCATGGGTACCCCTGCCCGCTCGGACGTGATTCGAACATGGGTGGGGTTGCCCGATTCGGCGGAACGACCTGCGCATCGCTCCGGCGGACCGCGCGCGGAAGCAGCCGTCCTCCGCGCCTCCGGCCGGTCTCGCATCGTTCCTGCCTCGTATTCTGAGAGCATGGCCGAGACGACGCACGGGATCACCACGGGTGCCGTGGCGCGGAAGCTGGGGGTGTCTCCCACCACGCTGCGCTCGTGGGACCGGCGTTACGGCATCGGTCCCGTGGCCCGGGAAGGCGGCCGGCACCGCCGGTGGACCGCCCGGGACATCGCCGTGCTGGAGGCGATGTGCCGGCTCACCGCCTCCGGTGTGCCGCCCGCCGAAGCGGCGCGCGCCGCCCGCGCGAGCGCGGACCGGCCCCTGGCGAGACCGTCCGCGCCCCCAGCCCCCGCTGTGGCCGACGCGCCGGGGCGGCTCCTGCCGCGCCGTCCGGGAACCGGCGGGGGACCCGGCGGCGGCCTTCCGCTCGGTCACGCCCGCCAGGAGTGCCGGGGCCTCGCCCGCGCCGCCGTCCGGCTCGACAGCCCCGCCCTGGACTCCGTGCTGCGCGCCCTCGTGACGGAGCACGGCCTGGTCGCCGCCTGGGAGGAGGTCATGATGCCGACCCTCCACGCGGTGGGGCGCAAGTGGGAGTCGTCGGGTGACCGGTACGTGGAGGTGGAGCACCTGCTGTCCTGGCACGTCTCCAACGCCCTCCGTCAGGGGGTCCCCCCGGCGAGGGCGTCCGAGGCCGGCTCGTCCCCGGTCCTGCTGGCCTGCGTGCCGTCCGAACAGCACACCCTCCCCCTGGAGGCGCTCGCCGCCGGTCTCGCCGAACGGGGTGTCCCCGCCCGCATGTTCGGCGCCGCGGTGCCCGCAGAGGCGCTGGACGCCGCGGTGCGGCGCACGGGCCCGACCGCCGTCGTCCTGTGGTCGCAGGCCAGGTCCACGGCGAGTCACGCCCTGGCCCGGCACGTGGCGGGACACTCGTTCGGCATCAGGGGGGCCCGGATCCGGCCCGTGGTGCTGCTCGGCGGCCCCGGCTGGGCGGGCCACGCGCTGGAGCCGGGTATGCACCGTCCCCGGGGGCTCCGCGAGGCCCTGGACGTCCTCGGCGCGCTGTACCCGCCGACCGGTAGGCCATCCGGGTGAGGGCCACGCTCCGCCACCCCGCGCGCGCATCCTCGGGACGCGGTACGGCCGAAGGGTGAACGCGGGCGGCCGCAGGCGTCGGCGGGCGGCGCCGAAGCCCTCGTACGGTGCGGGAGAGCGGAGGAACCGCGGTGAGTGAGCATCTCGACCCGGCGGTCCTCTACGCGCTCGCGCGCGGCATCCGCGCTCCGGCCGGGTACGGGACCACACAGCGGCGCCACCTCGGGGGGTGTCCCTCGTGTGCGGCGGAGCTCGCCACACTCCGCCGGGCCGTTATGGGAGCCCCTTCCGCGCCTCCGCCGGACCGCGTGTGGGCCGGGATCGCCGAACAACTGGTACGGGCTCCCGACGGGGCCGCGACCCGCGCGGCCGGAGAACGGCGCCGGCCGCCGGTGCTCGCGCCGCCGTCGGCGGGCGCGGTCTGGCTGGCCGTGGGAGCGGTCGCGGGAGCCCTGATCGGCGTAGCCGTGGCCCGCCGCCGTCGGCGCCGCGCCCCACGCGCGTGCTCCCGGTGTCGCGGGTGCCGGTGACGCGCGGAGCGGGCGGCGGGGGCCGACCGGTGGCGCCGGGCGGGCGCGGCCCCGGGGCTGTCGGGCGACGGCCGCCCCTGCGGAGCCGGCCCGGCTCCGTCAGGCGGTGGCCGAGGGTGTCCGCAGGGACTCGCGGAGCCGCTGGAGCCCCCGCCGGGCGTGACTCTTCACCGTGCCGAGCGGCATGCCGGTCCGCCGGGCGATCTGCGTCTGTGTCAGGTCGCCCAGGAACGCCAGGGTCAGCACTTCGCGCTGCGCGCGGGGCAGCCGGCGCAGTTCGCGGGTGAGCACCAGGCGGTCCAGGACACGGTCGGGCTCCGCCGCGTCCCGGTCGGCGGCCGGGAGGGCGGCTTCGGCCGCCGCGACGACGAGCTCCGTACGGCGCGTGCGGGCCGCGAGCGCGTCCACCGTCTTGCGGCGGGTGATCCCCACCAGCCATCCGGCGAGCGGCCCGCGCTCGGGCCGGTATCCGGCGCGGCCCCGCCACGCGGCGAGGAACACCTGCTGGGTGACGTCCTCGGCCTCCCTGACGTCACCGAGCGTGCGCGTCGCCAGGGCCAGAACGAGGCCGCCCCAGCGCTGGTAGGCGAGTGCCAGGCAGTGTTCGTCCCCCCGCGCGAGCCCGGTGCCGATCGCCTCGTCCGGCACCTCGTCGTCCAGGAGCCGGGAGGGGCGGCCGACAGTGCGTGGTGCGGTCATGGCGACTGCTCCTCCCGCCGGTCAGGACCGGCCGGTGACTCGGGGCGCCCGCCGCGCGTGACGAGGGGGCGTCGCCGGAAGCCTCGATGCGCCCGGCACCTCCCACGTTCCGCCGCTCAGAGTCGGGTTCTCCACTCGCACCGATAGTGCATCGCCTTGCCGCGGGAACCCCTCCTGCCAGGTGCCCGCTCTCGCGCGGGAGCGCGCCCCGCCGGGTGCCCGCGGGGAGCCGTCCCCTTCACTTCTCCGGGTCGTGGCCCCAGTTCATCAGGGAGTACCGCCACGCCGTGCCGGTCACATCTCCGCCGGGCCGCTGGGCGAGATGCCGGTGCACGTAACCGGCGACCTT
Organism: Streptomyces sp. NPDC047886; assembly: GCF_043204435.1. NCBI lineage: Bacteria > Bacillati > Actinomycetota > Actinomycetes > Kitasatosporales > Streptomycetaceae > Streptomyces > Streptomyces sp. NPDC047886. The sequence continues at coordinate 65,482 of NZ_JBIDCF010000006.1, read as the reverse complement.
GCGCATGTGGGCGATGTCGTCGTCCGTCAGATCGCCCTTGCGGGTGCGCAGGAGCGCGGCGATACGCCTGCCCGAGGCGTGCCCGGTGCTCTCGCCCGCGCCGTCCTTCCTCTGGCCGACGCTCCTCGACTCGTCGGTCTCCAGCCAGCGTTCCAGCTCGCTCGCCGTGAGGTTGACGACGTCCTGGAAGGCCGCCGCGGCCTCGTCGCGTTCCCTGTCGTCCGGGCGGGTCATGCGCCGCCGCCCTTCCTGCGCAGGGACTCGGGCCTGTGCACCGCGGAACGGCCGGTCCGGTCGCTCTCCACCTCGTACTGCGGTTCCTGGGGCGAGGCCGCGACGGTACGCCCCGCCGCCTTCCGGCGGTCGGAGATCTCCCGCTTGACGCTGCCCCCGACGGTCCGGCCGTGGCTCTTCCAGGTCACGTGGTCGCCTTTGTGGAACTTCGCGCGCTTCGCCATGTGGGATCACTCCTCCGGTCACGTCCCGCCGTCTCCCGGCGTACCGCCGCGGCGGGTACCCCTCATCACTCCTTCACCCGATCGCCGCCCGCCGGATGCGCGTCCGGCCGTGAGGAGCGGACCGGCGGGGCTGTGCCTATGGTGGTCGGAACGGACACGTCGGCGCTTGTCCGAGGGAGCAGCGATGGCGAACGGGAACAGTCCTCTGCGGGGCCGTGTCGTGGTCGTCACCGGCGCGGCGCGCGGGCTCGGGGCGGCCATGTCGCGGGAGCTGTCCCGGCGGGGGGCGCGACTGGCGCTCCTGGGGCGGGAGGGCTCGACTCTCGCCCGGGTCGCCGGAGAGCTGGGCGGGGAGGCCCACTGCTGGGAGGTGGACGTCACCGACGACGACGCGATGGCGCGGGTGGCCCGGGACATGCGTGAGCGGATGGGCCCGGCGTTCGCCGTCGTCGCCAACGCCGGGGTCGCGGAGGGCGGCCCGTTCCTTTCGACGGACCCCGCCACCTGGCGGCGGGTCGTCGAGGTGAACCTCGTCGGCAGTGCCGTCACGGCCCGCGTGTTCCTGCCCGGACTGCTCGAGACGCGGGGGTTCCTGCTGCAGATCGCGTCCCTGGCGGCGTTCGGCACCTCGCCGATGATGAGCGCGTACTGCGCCTCCAAGGCCGGTGCGGAGGCGCTCGCGCACGCCTTGCGCGCCGAGTTCGCGTACCGGGGGGTCGGGGTCGGCATCAGCTATCTGAACTGGACGGACACCGACATGGTGCGCGACGCCGACCGGCACGCGGTGCTGCGTGAGCTGCGCGGCCACATGCCCCGTGCGGCCCGTCGTGTCTATCCGGCGGACGTGGTCGCGGCGCGGCTGGTGACCCAGATCGAGCGGCGTTCCACCGCGGTGTACGTCCCGGGGTGGCTCCGGGCCGTCCATGCCGTGCGGGCGGCGCTGCCGCCCGTGGTCACCTGGGTCGCGTCCCGTGAGTTGCCGCGCCTGGCCCGGGAGACCGACTTCGCGCCCACCGGGCTGCTGGGCGCGGGGGGCCGCGCCGACAGCGCGGCGGGCGTGGAGCGACCCCCCGGCTGACGCGTTCGTCCGGCGGTCAGGTCGCGCCGGGGCGCCGCGCCTCCGGGTCCCGGTCGGACGCGGGCCACACGTAGGCGATGTCGCCGCGTACGCCGGGGAAGCGCTCCTTGTAGTACCCGGGGTCCTTGCGTACGAGAGCCGACCGGTGACTGCGGTGGAAGGCCGGTTCGCCGAGCCACGGCGGGAGTTCCCCGAGGGCCGCGAGTTCGTCCTGGGTACGTACGCCGTCCCGTGTGCGCACGTCGTCCGGCGGGCGGGCCAGCCGGAATCCCGCGAGCAGCGAGTCGGCGCAGGTGTCGCGGTGCCCGCGTGAGGTCCACACGGCGCATACGTCGAGGCCGTACCGGACCAGGGCCTCCTCGTACCCGATCCACATGCGGACCGCCGGGTGCCGGCGCCACCCGTACCCCGGGACGGTCAGCCCGCGCAGCACCTGCAGCGCCTCGACGCGCTGCTTGCCGAGGCGGCGCGCGTCGAGCACCCGGGCGCTCGCGGAGAAGGACGGGTAGGGCAGGAAGGTCTGCATGTTCCGTGTCTACCCCGCGCCGCCGACCGTCGCAGGCCGGCCGGCGCGCGTGCTCGTCACCGGCTCCGGTGGAGTACCCGCGACCGGCCCGGCCCTCCGGCCGAGGCGGATCACGGTCGTCGTCGGCGAGCGCCGTGCGGCCGACGGCCTCCGTGCCCCGGTGGCCGCGCGGATCCACACGCGGCGGCAGCGGCAGCGGCAGCGGCAGCGAGGGCGTTGCCCGGTCGTACGGGCGTGCGCATACTTGGGGGCCGTCGATTCCGTACGGGGGACCCCTGATGACCGACAGCACCGGCGCCGCCCGCGGCCGCGCGCCCCACCAGGCGCCTCCCATGGTGCGGGTGGAGAACCTGCACCGCTCCTACGGCTCCGGAGAGGCCGCCGTGCACGCGCTGCGGGGCGTCTCCTTCGACGTGCCGCGCGGCGAACTCGTGGCGCTCAAGGGCCGCTCGGGTTCCGGGAAGACGACTCTGCTCAATCTGGTCGGGGGTCTGGACACGCCGGACCGGGGCCGGATCACCGTCGACGGCACCGGACTCGCCGACCTCGGCGATGAGGGGCTCCTGGCGCTGCGCCGCGACCGGGTCGGCTTCGTGTTCCAGTCGTTCGGTCTGATCCCGATCCTCTCGGCGGCCGAGAACATCGGCGTGCCGATGCGGCTGCGGAAGGCCGAGCCCCGCGAACGCGAGGAGCGCGTACGGCTGCTCCTGGGCCTGGTGGGCCTCGCCGACCACGCCGAGCAGCGGCCCGGTGAACTCTCCGGCGGACAGCAGCAGCGCGTGGCCATCGCCCGCGCGCTCGCCAACCGGCCCGCTCTGCTGCTCGCCGACGAGCCGACCGGCCAGCTGGACGCGGACACGGGCCTCGCGGTGATGGAACTGCTCCGGGCGGTCGTCCACGGCGAGGGTGTGACGGCGCTGGTCGCCACGCACGACGCACAGCTCCTGGCCCTCGCCGACCGGGTGCTGGAGCTCCACGACGGCCTGATCGTGGAACACGCGCCCGTGGCGGCCGTCGCCGGCTGACACACCCGGCGAGGGGGGGAACGGCGCATTCCGGGATTGCGTGACCGGAATCCGGTCACGATCTCGTCAAGTCCTGTGCTGACACGTGATGTTGGACGCGTTCCCTGTGCAAGCATTCCCGTTCCGAAAGGGCTTTCGAGCAGCGGCGCGTGGTGCGGGGCGAGGGGGAGACCGGTGGCAGGGCTGTTGTTCCTCCGGGTACGGGAGCACCGCCTGCTGCTCACCGCCGGGCTGCTCGCCGTGGTGCTGACCACCGCCGTGCTGGCCGGTCTGGCCGGATTCGGGGGCTCCGTCGGGGACGCCGGGCTGCGCCACGCGCTGCGGGCCGGGGACGCGTCGGCCGCCTCACTGCTCGTCACGTCCCAGAACACCGCCGTGGACGGCGAGGCCGCCACCGCGGCCGTGCGGCGCGGCGCGCTGCGCTCGTTCGACGGACTCCCGGTGTCGCTGCGGCGGTTCGACCGGTCCGGGCCCTACGCGCTCCCCCGTGCGCTGACGGGTCCTGCCGCGCCCGGGGCGGAGCCGGACCTGACCGAGTTCGCCGTCGTCGACCGCTCGCGGGTCCGGCTGTCGGCCGGCGCGTGGCCATCGGCCGGGTCCGCCACGGCGGCCGAAGGCGTCACCGAGGTCGCCGTGCCCGAGAGCGCCGCGCGGCGGCTGGACCTGGCCCCGGGGCCACGGGTGCTGACGCTGACGGGCCGGATGAGCGGCAGCCCGCCGGTACGGATCCGGGTGACCGGCGTCTACCACCCGGCCGACCGCGACGACGCGTACTGGCGGCTGGACAGACTGGGCGGGCGCGGGGTCCACCAGGACGCGTTCACGACGTACGGGCCGCTGGTCACCGACGCGTCGGCCGTCGGCGCCGGCCGGATCGCCCGGCGCGAGACCGGCTGGCTGGCCACGGCCGACTTCGGCGGGCTGCGCGCCGAGCGGATCGACGCGCTGCGCGCCGCGGCGAAGCGGAGCCAGGAGTTCGTCTCCGCTCAGCCGGTGCTGAAGGGCGATGTCTCCGTGCGGACGTCGCTGCCCGAAGTGCTCGACCGGCTGGAACGGGCGCTGCTGGTGTCGCGCGCCACGCTGCTGATCGTCTCGTCGCAGCTGGCGTTGCTCGCGCTGTACACCCTGCTGCTCGTGGCACGGCTGCTGAGCACCCAACGGGCCGCCGAGACGCGGTTGCTGCTCGCCCGGGGCGCGTCCCGGCGCCGTGTCGCCTCGCTCGCCGCGCTGGAGGCGCTGCTGCTCGCGCTGCCCGCCGCCCTGTGCGCGCCGCTGCTGGCCGGGCCGCTCACCCGGCTGCTGGCCGGGCTCGGCCCGCCGACGCGGATCGGGCTGCGCCTCGACGCGGGCCCGACGGCCGGTGTCTGGCTCACCGGCGCGGCCGTGGCGCTGGCCTGCGCGGCGGCCGTGGCCGCTCCGGCGCTCACCGCGGCGCGGACGGCCGGGGGCCGGGCGCGTGCGCTGCCCGCCCCGCTGCGGGCGGGCGCCGACATCGCGCTGCTGGCCGTCGCCGGGGTCGCGTACTGGCAGCTGGACCGGCGGGACGCGGGCAGCGGTGCGCTCAGCGGCGACCGTGAGGGACGGCTCGGTGTCGATCCGCTGCTCGTCGTGGCGCCCGCGCTGGCGCTGCTCGCGGGCGCGGTCCTCACTCTGCGGCTGCTGCCGCCCGCCGCGCGGCTGGCCGAGCGGCGGGCGGCCAGGGGCAGGGGGCTGACGGCGCCGCTCGCCGGATGGCAGCTCAGCCGACGGCCCGTGCGGGCGGCCGGCCCGGTGCTGCTGCTCGTCCTCGCCGTCGCCATGGGCATGCTGGCGATCGGGCACGGCGCGTCCTGGGACCGCTCGCAGGACGACCAGGCGGACTTCCGGGCGGGCGCCCCCGTCCGCGTACAGGGCACCGTGACCGCCGGGTTCGGTCAGGGCGGTGTGTACGACGGGATGCCGGGGGTCCGCGCGGCGGCGCCCGCCGCGCGGGCCGAGTTCGGGCTCTCGGGCGGGCGCCGGGCGACCCTGCTGGCGCTGGACACCGGCGTCGCCGGGCCGGAGATGTCGGTACGGGCCGACCTGGCGGGCGGCGATCCGGGGCGGCTCCTGGCGGCGCTGCGCCCGCCGGACGCGGCCCGCGCCGGGCTCCCGCTGCCCGCCGGGACGACGCGCCTCCTCGTGGACGTCGTTCTCCGTCGCGGCGCCGGCACGGGCGGGGCCCCTGCCCCCGGCACGGCCGACGACGCCGCCGCCGGGCCCGCACCGCGCGGCGGCTCCGGTGCCGACCTGCTCCTCACCGTCGAGGACCGCTACGGCGTGCCGTACCGGCTGCCGCTCGGCACCGTGCCGCCGGACGGTGCCTCCCGCACGCTCACCCTGGACATCGGCGCCGCCGCCGACGCGCCGGCCGGGCGCCCGGCGGGCCCTCTGACGGTGACGGCGGTCGAGTTCGACGTGCGCGGGGCGGCCCGGCGGGTCACACCCGAGCGGCTCGTCGTCGGCGGAATGCGGGCGGCCAGCACCGACGGCGAGGTCCGGCCGGTGACCGCGCCGGGGCTCGTCTGGTCGGCGACGGCGGTCTCGGAGCCGGAGACCGTGCCCGGCACGGAGGCCCGGCCCGTGGTCACCGCCGCGCGGTCCTCCGCCCGCACTCCGCTGGACGTCTCGTACCACACGGGCACGGGCGTGGTGGACGGCTTCGGTCCCGTGGAACGCACCGTCACCGTACGGGCGGTGGCCCGGCGGCCGGCGCCCGCGACGCCCGCCGCGCTGGCGACCGACGCCTTCCTGGCGGCCGGCGGCGCGCGGCCCGGCTCCGTCGTCCAGGTGCCCATGCCCGGCGGCGACATGAAGGTGAGGATCGTGGGCGTGCTGCGGGACATCCCCACGACCGGACCCGACCCCGCCGCCGCCCCGCCGCCCGCCGCGGGGGCCGCCGCTCAGGACGGTGGCGCGCTGCTGCTGGATCTGCGCGCCGTGAACCGGGTCCTCGCCGCCCGCCCCGACGCCGCGCTCCCGCCCACCGAATGGTGGCTGTTCACCGAGACCGGCGCGGCCGGCCGGGTCGCGGCGGCGCTGCGGGACCGCGCCGAGATGGACCCGACGCGGATCACCGTGCGCGACGAGATCGCCGCCGCTTCGCACGACGACCCGCTGGCCGCGGGGCCGCGGTCGGCGCTGCTCGCGGTGGCCGTCGCCGCGGCGCTGCTGGCGGCCGTCGGGTTCGCGGTGAGCACGGTGGGCGCGCTGCGGGACCGCTCGGCGGAGTTCGCGGTGCTCCGGGCGCTGGGCGCGCCCCGGCGGCAGCCCGCCCGGCTGGTGGCCGTGGAGCAGTCGCTGCTCATCGGGCTCGCGCTGGTGATCGGGCCGCTGCTCGGCGCGCTGCTCACCCGTACCGTCGTCCCGCTGATCGTCCTGACCGGGGAGGCCACGCGGCCGGTCCCGGGCGTGCTGGTCGAACTGCCCGTCGGGCAGGTGGCCCTGCTGCTGGCGGGGGTCGCCGCGGCGCCCGTCGCCGTCGTGGCCGCGCTGGCCCTGCGCAAGGGCTCCCCTGCGGCACCGCGCGTTCAGGGAGGCGAGTGACGGGGTGAGCGGGGAGGCGAACCGAAAGGCGAGTGAGGGGGTGGCGGACGCGGTGCGCGAGGAGGTGCGCGGACAGGTCGGCGGGCGGGCACCCGAGGAGCCGCGTGGAGGAGTGGGCGAGTCCGCGCGGGAGCGGAACGGCGGATCCGCGCGGAGGGCGCGGGCTGCGGCCCCCTGGGTCCGTACCCGGCTGCGCACCGCGCCGGGTCCGGCCGTCGCGCTGGCGCTGCTCGTGCTGGTCACCTCGTTCCTGGCCGCCGCCTTCCCGCGCGCCGTGGACGCGTACGAGGGCGCCGGGCTGCGCGCCGAGGTGAGCGGCGCCGCGCCGGAACGCAGCGGCATCGAACTGACCAGCCCGCCCGCGATGTTCCCGGACGAGCGGGGCGACCCGTCGATGGGCCACGCCTGGCAGGCCGAGCGGCAGCGCCGCGTCCTGGCGGCCCTGCCGGCGCCGCTGCGCGCCGAGGCCGGGCAGTCCGCGTACGGGGTGCGCGTCAGCACCCCGGTGCCCGCGACGGACGGGTGGCTGCCGGAACTGGACGGCGGCTCACCGGTGTTCACGCTGAGCACGCAGGCGGGCGTCGGCGAGCACGCGAAGCTCCGCTCGGGGCGTCTCGCCCGGGCCGCCGAGGGATCCGTGACGGCGTCGACCGCCACCGTGGAGGCCGTGGTCACCTCGGCCACGGCCGACGCACTGGACATCCGCGTCGGTTCGACGGTCCATGTGCCGCGCGTCGGCTCTGGTGCGGAGCTCGCCGTCCGGATCACGGGCATCGTGGAACCCGTACGTCCGGACCTGGGCTACTGGTCGTTCGAGCCCGTGCTGCGCACACCGGCGCGGCTGCTCACCCAGCCGCCCGTGCCGCGCCCGTACTGGCACGGCGCTCTCCTGCTGGCGCCGGAGGCCGCACCGGTGCTGCCCTCCGTGTCGCCGGACACCGAGCTGTACTGGCGGGTCGCCGTCGACCTCGACGGGCTCGGCCCGGACGGCCGGGACGCGCTGCGGGACGCCGTCGCCGCCGTCGAAGGCGGTCCCGCGCAGGCGGAGCTGAGCGAGGCCATCTCGCCCGAGCTGTTCGTCGAGTCGGGCGTGGACGACATCATCGCCGACTTCGACCGCGCGCTGGCCGCCGTCGACCCGGTGGTGGCGGTCGCCGCCTTCGGTGTCGGCGGTGTCGGCGGTGTCGTCCTGGTGATGGCCGGCGGGCTGGCCGCCGCGCGCCGGCACGACGAGCTGTCCCTGCTGCGTGCGCGGGGCGCCTCGGTGCGCGGTATCGCGGGACGCCTGCTCGCCGAGGTCGCCGTGCCCGTGCTGCCCGCCGCCGCGCTCGGCTGCGCCCTCGCGTTCGTGCTGGTGCCCGACGGCCGGCCGCTGCCCGCGCTGGTCGCCTCCGGCGCGGTCGCCGTGGTGGCGTGCGCGGCGCTGCCGCTGCGGGCCGCGTACGCGCACCGGCGGCCCCGGGTGCACGGCGAGCGCGAGGATCTCGTACGGGCCAGGCCGTCACGCCGCCGCACGGTGGCCGAACTGGCCCTGGCGGTGCTGACGGTGGCGGCGGTCGTCGCGCTGCGCCGGCGCGGAACGGCGGGCGGCGATGCCGACCAGCTGCTCAGCGCCGCTCCGCTGCTCGTCGGACTGATCGCCGCGCTGCTCCTCGTACGGCTGCAGCCGCTGCCGCTGCGGCTGGCGGCGCTGACGGCCGCGCGGCGGCGGGGCGCGGTCGGGTTCCTCTCCCTGGCACGGGCGGGCCGCTCCCCCGCCGCCGCGGCGCCGCTGCTGGCGCTGCTCGTCGCCCTGACGACGGCCGCGTTCGGCGGGTCGGTGCTCGCGGGGATCTCCGCCGCCCGTGACGGGGCCGCGCTGGCGGCGGTCGGCGCCGACGCCCGGATCGACGCCGACCCGCTGCCGGACACGGCGATCGACGCGGTGCGCGGGTCGCCGGGCGTCGCGGACGTCACGGCCGTCCACGGCGAGTACGACCTGGACGTGGGCGGCGGCGGTACGGGCGGGGTCACGCTGCTCGCCGTCGACCCCGACTCGTACGCGCGTTTCGCCCGGCGCACCGGCCTCGGCGCCTTCCCCGCCGACGCGTTGCGGGCGGCACCGGGGCGGACGCTGCCCGCGATCGCCTCCCCCGGCGTCGCCGAGCGGCTGGGTGACGGGGACTTCCAGATCGGCCCGGACGAGGGCGGGTTCACGGTGCGGGTCGTGCTGGTACGGGAGGTCACGCCCGCCGACGCGACACGGGGCGACTTCCTGATGGTGGACGCGTCCGGCCTGCCGGGCGACCGGACGCCCAACGCGCTGCTCGTCCACGGCACCTCCCTGTCGGCGACGGCGCTCGGGGCGGCGGCCCGTACGGCCGACGGCGATGCGACGGTGACGCTGCGCTCGGCCGAACGGGCGCGCTTCGCGGACTCCCCTGTCCAGCGCGGTGCCGAACGCGTCTACACCGTCGCCGCGACGGCGTGCGCGGGCTACGCCGTCCTCGCGCTGCTGCTGACGCTGCTGCGGGCCGCGCCCGAGCGGGCCGCGCTGCTGGCCCGGCTGCGCACCATGGGCCTGACCCGCCGCCAGGGGCGCCGTCTACTCGTCCTGGAGTCGCTGCCGCAGGCGCTGACGGCGTCGGTGGGCGGTGCGCTGGTCGGGTGGGCGACGATCCGGCTGCTCGCGCCGGGCGTCGATCTGGGGCAGCTCGCCCTGGCGTCGGCGCAGGCACGGTTCGGGCCGACGGGGCCCGTACCGCTGCGTGCCGATCCCTGGAGTCTGCTCCTGCCCACGGCCGCCGTGGTGGTGGTCGCGGTGGGCGTGGCCGCCGCGCAGGCATGGACGACCACACGCCGTACGACGACGACCGAACTCAGGGCAGGAGACACGCGATGACCGAGTCGTCCACACCGGCCGCCGCCTCGGGCACCACGGCGCGGATCGCCGCGCCGGCGGCCACCGGGACCACGCTCGACGAACTGGAGCGCCGTGCGGCGGCCCGCCGTGACCGGCCGGCGTACGGGCATGACGCGCTGATCTCCTGCGACCGGCTCGTGCGGGTCTTCTCCACCGACGGGGTCGAGGTGCAGGCGCTCCAGGGCCTCGATCTGCTCGTGCGGGAGGGCGAGTTGATGGCGCTGGTCGGGGCGTCCGGCAGCGGCAAGTCGACCCTGATGAACATTCTCGCCGGGCTCGACGTGCCGACGGCGGGCGCCGCGAAGGTGGCGGGCAGCGATCTGCTCGCCATGGGGGCGAAGGAGCGGCTGCGCTACCGGCGCGAGGTCGTCGGCTTCGTCTGGCAGCAGACCGCCCGCAATCTGCTGCCCTACCTGACCGCCGCGCAGAACGTGGCGCTGCCCATGCAGTTGCGCGGCCGGGCGCGGAAGCGGGCCGAGCGGGTGGAGTCCCTGCTCGGCGCGATGGGGGTGGCCGACTGCCGCGACCGCCGGCCGCACCAGATGTCGGGCGGCCAGCAGCAGCGGGTCGCGATCGCCGTGGCGCTCGCCAACGACCCGTCGGTGCTGCTCGCCGACGAGCCGACGGGCGAGTTGGACTCGGGGACGGCCGAGCAGATCTTCGCGGCGTTCCGCCGGGCGAACGAGGAGTTCGGCACGACGATCGTCATCGTCACGCACGACCAGGCGGTGGCCGGTGAGGTGCGCCGTACGGTGGCGATCCGTGACGGGCGCACCTCCACGGAGATCCTGCGCCGTACGGAGGTCGACGCGGAGACCGGCCACGAGTCCCTCACGGCCCGTGAGTACGCGATGCTGGACCGCGCCGGCCGCCTCCAGCTGCCGGCCGACTACACGGCGGCGCTGGGCATGCGGGACCGGGTGATGCTGCGGCTCCAGGAGGACCACATCGGCGTCTGGCCGGACGAGCCGGACGAGCCGGTCGACTCGGAGGCCGGCTCGACCGGGACGCCTCAGGACTGACGGCTGACGGTCGGATCAGTACCAGTTGGTGCGGGCCAGGACGACTCCGGTGCTGCCGAGACCGCACACGAGGGCGGCGCGCGAGTAGCGGCCGTTCAGGTTGTTGCCCATCTTGGTGTAGGCGTAGTTGAGGCCGGACTCGACCTGCTCGGAGACGTTCACCCAGGTGGCACCGCCGTCGTCGGAGCGGTCGAGGTAGGCCTCGCAGTCGGTGGGGGCGTTCTCGATCCGGGCGAACGAGCCGCAACCGCCGTTGTAGTAGTACTTCAGCGTGACCGTGCGGCCCGCGTAGGACACGCTCCGCGTCGCACCGCCCGGGACGTCGCTGGGCAGGTAGTAGCGTCCGGAGCAGGGTGTGGATCCGGGGTAGACGCCCTCGTAGGCGTAGCGCCCGTAGGGCGCGCTGGCGGCCTGGGCCGAGCCGGCCGTGCTGAACAGGAGTCCGGCGGCCGCGGCGACGACGCCGAGCGAACGCGTGATGCGCGTGGTGCGCATGCCGATTCCTTCCCTCGAGTGACGGTGACGGGACCAGCGGACCATGGATGGCGCAGGGGCGGTGCCTGACGAATGTCAGGGTGTCGACGCGGAGTCGCCCCCGCCCCCGGGTTGCTCGCCCTGCCGGAGTGGAGGGCGGGCAGGGGCCGCCGCTCACCGGTGCCGGTGTCGACAGGGCCTCCGCCGGGGCCCGCGTCGCGCGGGTGGTCGCCGGCCTCCGACCCTGACATCTGTCAGGTACGCGGCCGGGGCTCGGTTCCCTAGGGTCGGTGTGGGCACGGACGGCCGGGCAACGGCCGGACCGCCGCCCGCACGACCTCATCACGCCGACGACATTGGAGAGAGGGCTCATGCCTCGCCGACTCCTCAAGACCCTGCTCGCCGCGGCCGGTGCCGCCACCGCGGTCGCCCTCACCCCGTTCACCGCCCAGGCCGCGTCCTTCCAGGGCGGCAACTACGGCGCCTACGCCTACGAAGGCCAGTACCCCACCGTCTCCGGCTGCGCGGGCACATTCCGCCAGATCGGCAACACGATCTACGCCGAGGGGATGGCGCTCAAGTACTTCTACTCGGACCGCTGCGGATCGTTCGCCAGGATCGAGAACTCCCGCTCCAACTGCGCCGCCGTGCTGGAGCGGTCCAACTCCGGCGCCTGGCGCGCGGACGCCTGGGTCTCCGAGACCGTGGACCCCGGCATCAACTACGCCTACACGAAGATGGGCAACAACCTCAACGGCCGGGTCTCGCGGGCGCTGCTCACCTGCGACGGCCACGTCATCGCCCCGCCCACGGCCTGGTACTGAGCCCCGTGCGGGTGGTGGGCCACGCGGGGAGCCCACCACCGGCCCCGTTCAGCCGTGCGCGGCGGCCCAGGCGGTCAACTCGTCCCGCGCGGCCCGGAGCAGCGCGCCGGAGGGCGGCGCGCCGGTGGCGCCCTCGGTGACCAGCGCCACGTGCGGTGTGCCGGGGGCGCCGGTCGGCGCGGTCAGCAGCAGGCGGCGGCTGCCGGTGCCGCCCGGTTCGGGCGCGACGGCGACCGGCGGGGCGGCGGACGGCGCGGAGGCCGCGTCCAGGCCCGCCGGGTACGGGGGCGGGCCGTGGACCGTGCCGAGGTCGGAGACGACGGTGGTCCGGGCGGGGTCGAACGAGGCCGGAAGGTGCAGGTCGGTGGGGGCTGCCGTACCGTCCCCGCGCCACAGCAGCAGACCGTACCGGCCGGTCCCGACGAGTTCGGCGACCCGTGGCAGCGACGGTGGGACCGGGTTCCAGGTCAGTGTGGTCGTCCCGTCGCGGGAGCGGTCCTCGTACGTGAAGGCGAGGGCGCGTCCGGCCGTCGCGGCGGGGTACAGCCGGTCAAGGAGCCGGGCGTCCTGGCGCAGTACGGCGTTCCCGCCGTTGTCGAGGCGTACCGCCGACAGGTCCTCGTCGTTCCAGGCGTCGCCCGAGGTCAGCACCTTGTCGGGGTTGCCGTTCATCAGCTCCCGGTGGCGCCCGTTGTGGATGTCCCACTGCCATTGCGTCGCCGACAGGACGGGTCCTGACGCCTGCGGTCGCGACCACCAGCGGGCACCGGGCAGCCGGGAGTCCAGCGCCTGGTACATCGCCTTGAGGACGGTCGGCGCCTTGTCGGCGACCGTCCCGCTCAGCGGGTGGCCGAACTCGCCGACGACGGCCGCCGTCCCGGCACCGGCCGCACGGTCGCGGACGGTGGCGAAGTCCCCCGCGTACTGACCGTCGGCGGCCTTCCCCCACATGAAGACGCCGGAGATGGCCTTCTGGTCGTAGAAGTGGGTGTTGAACACATACCGGGGGCCGAGCCCGCCGCCGGCGTCGAGCAGGCCGCCCTCCTCCTTCTGGAAGGCGATGTTGGCGTTCCAGAAGAGGTTCGGTTCCACGAAGGCCGGCTTGTCGCGCCACCCGGCCGCGTCCATGCGCGCGCGGAACGCCTCGTAGAACGGCCACAGCACGTCCCGCTCCCAGGTGCGACCGGTCTGCCCGCTGTCGTACCGGCCCGCGTGGGGTTCGTTGTACGGATCGAAGCCGGCGACCCGCGCGAACTCGGCGGGGGTCAGCCGCGCGGCGAGGTACGCCATGGTGGCCTCTGCGGTGTCGAGGAACGCGTCCCGCACTCCCGCCCGGTTGTGCCAGAAGTCGTACGTCGCCCGCTTCACGGCCTCGTTCTGGGTGATGTTCTGGCCCCAGAACAGGCAGATGCCGCACGACTCCCTCGGGTAGTCCCCCGCGTCGACCACCCACTTGGGCGCTCCGTCGCCGGTGTACCAGCTGTCCCGGTGGAACAGGTACCGCGAGTGGAGGTCCTGGTGGAAGTCCGGGTAGACGCGGATGCCGGCCCGCAGGAACGCCCGCATCTGGGCGGTGGCGGCGGCCAGGTACGCGGTGTCGACGCGGCCCCGCTCCGGTTCGGCGTACGCCCAGGAGAGCAGGAACCGCACGGTGTTGCCGCCGCCGAGGGCGCGCAGGGCGGCCGCCGACTTCTCGGCGTCGGCGACGGAGGCGAACGGCAGCCCGTCGTGCTCCGCGAGTTTGGTCCCTCCGGAGACGTTGTAGCCGCGCAGCACCGCCTCCCGGCCGAGGCCGTCCACGAAGCGACCGTCCCGGACGGTGAGGACGGCCGCGGCGGGCTCGTCGAACCAGAGGGATCCGGACGGGGCGTCCGATGACGGCTGCCGTACCGCCGGCGCCGACGCGGACGGCAGCGACCGTGCCGACGGCACCGACAGCGCCGACGGCGACGCGGCCATCACGGCCATCACGGCCAGGAGGACCAGGACGGCACCGGCGAGCCGGGGGGCGCGCATCTTCGTCACCATGCGAGCAGGTTCCTGACGAACCGTCAGACTGTCAAGGTGTGCACGGCGTGCCCGGTGAACACCGCTCCCGCACACCGGGCTCACCGCCCGGCGCCGACACAGCCGATCGACGCCACGGTAATTCGGGCCATTCACCGCCACGGACCGCCAAATCCGTTATGGCGCGATGCCGCACCTGTCGCACACCCCTTCAGCGGATCTGCACAGCGAATACGCAGCCGGCACATCGCCTCCCGCAGGCCGCCACCGCGTCGACCGGTATCTCCCTCCGCCGCTGACGGATTGTCCGATTCCCCTCCGGTGCGCGCGAGCAGCGGGCGAGCGTTAAGGAAACGCCGTGAAGAAACCGCCACCACGCTATGGACGGTTCCGCACACCGGCGCAATTCCGGGGAGCTGCACACCCTCTTCGGTGAGCGCTCGATTGGCCGTTCAACGCGCCTGCGTGCTTTGATCCTTCGCACTGCGGGAAGCCGTACTCCGGCTCGCATCCGCAGTGATTTCGAGAAATTCGTGTGAAGGGAAACCCCACATCATGAACGCCCCCCAGATCCAGACCCAGGAAATCTCCGACAGCGACCTCGACAACGTCTCCGGCGGTCTGCTCGGCGGCCTCGTCGGCAACGTCGCCGGCGCCGTCGACGCGGTCGTCCCCGTCGCCGGCACCGTGGCCGACCTGGCCGGCACCACCGACGCGCTGACCGGCCTCAACACCACGGGCACCACGGCCTACGCCGCCGGTCTCTGAGACGTCTCACCTCCGCGGTGACGGCTCGTCGGCATCCCCCCACCTCGTGCCGACGAGCCCGGCGCACCTCCCGCACTCCGGCAGTCCCGCACTCCGGAGAGTTCCCGTACTCCGGAGAGTTCCCGTACCCCCGAGAGTTCCCGTACTCCGGACGGTTCCCGTACTCCCGGTCCCTCCCGTAGTCCTCCGAGAAAAGCAGTCGAGGAAAGCGTGTCGTTGCAGTTCCGCCAACAGGCTCTTTCCAAGCTGCAATCGCCCGAGGAAATCGATCTGCCGGTCCGTTTCGCCCGGCCGCAGGGCCTCCTCGTCCTCATCGTGACCATGCTCGCCATGCTCGCCGGTGCCGTGTGGGCGGTCACCGGCACCGTCGCCTCGACCCTCACCGCGCCCGGGATCCTCACCCACGCCCAGGGCAGCTACATCCTGCAGAGCCCCGTCTCCGGACAGGTCACCGGCGTCCTCGCCGAAGAAGGGCACCGGCTGCCGGCCGACGCGCCGCTCTTCGAGGTCCGCACCGCCCGGGGACAGACCGTCGTCCGTACCGTCGCCGCCGGTCGGCTCACCGCGCTCGTCTCCACGATCGGCTCCGTGGTCACCACCGGCACGGACCTGGCCGCCGTGGAGCGCGTCGACGACGAGGACCACCCCCTGCGGGCCGTGCTGTACGTACCCGCCGACGCCGGCTCGTCCGTCCCCGTCGGCGCCCCCGTCGACCTCACCGTCCAGTCCGTGCCCGCCCAGCAGTACGGCCTGCTGCGCGGCACCGTGAAGGCGGTGGCGCGAACCGCCCAGTCCCGGCAGCGGATCGCGGTGTTCCTCGGCAGCGACCAGCTCGGCGAGCACTTCTCCCGGCAGGGACAGCCCGTCGCCGTCCTCGTGGAGCTCGAACGGTCCACGGCCACCAGAACCGGATACGCCTGGTCCACCTCGGACGGCCCCCCGTTCCCGCTGCCCTCCATGACGCTGGCCACCGGCACCGTCCGCCTGGCTGAGCGGCACCCGGTCGACTGGCTGCTGCCGTGACGCGCGGGAACCGGCGCGGCACGGGATCCCGGCGGAACACGCGCGCCGTCCGCCGCGTACGGGCCGCGCGCACCCCCACGATCCTCCAGATGGAGGCCGTGGAGTGCGGCGCCGCCGCCCTCGCCATGGTGCTCGCCCACCACGGCCGCCATGTGCCGCTGGAGGAGCTGCGCATCGCCTGCGGGGTGTCCCGGGACGGCTCGCGCGCGAGCAACCTGCTGAAGGCGGCACGCGGTTACGGCCTCCAGGCCAAGGGCATGCAGATGGAGCCGGGGGCGCTGGCCGGAGTGCGGGGCCCCGCCATCCTGTTCTGGGAGTTCAACCACTACGTCGTCTACGAGGGCATGGGCCGCAGGTTCGGCCGCCGGGGCGTCCACATCAACGACCCGGACAAGGGCCGCCGGTTCGTGTCCCCCGAGGACTTCGACGCGAGCTTCACCGGTGTGGCCCTCGTCTTCGAACCCACCCCCGCCTTCCGCCGGGGCGGCCGCGGGCCCGGGGTCATGCGGGCCGTGCCGGCGCGGCTGCGCGGGACGACCGGAACCCTGCTGGCCGCACTGGTCGCGAGCCTGCTGCTGGTCGCGGTCGGCGCGGCGCTGCCCGCGCTGAGCCGTACGTACATCGACACGTTCCTGATCGGCGACCAGACGTCCGTCCTCGGACCGCTGTTCGCGTCGATGGCGGCGACGGTCGCGCTGACCGCCGTCCTCACCGGCTCCCAGCAGGCCAACCTGCTGCGCGGGCGCCTCATCGCGTCCACCCTGGGCAGCGCCCGGTTCCTGCGGCACCTGATGCGGCTGCCGGTCACGTTCTTCGCCCAGCGCAGCCCCGCCGACCTCGTGCAGCGGCTCCAGTCGAACGACGCCGTCGCCGAGACCCTGGCCCGCGACCTGGCCGCCGCGGGCGTGGACGGGGTCGTCGTCGTCCTGTACGCGGTGCTGCTGTGGACGTACGACCCCCAGCTCACCGTCGTGGGTGTGCTGATCGCGCTGCTGAACGTGGTGGCGATGCGCGTCGTGATCCGGCTGCGGGCCACGCACACCCGGAAACTGCGCGCCGACAGCGCCCGCCTGACCACCACCTCGTACACCGGGCTCCAGCTGATCGAGACGATGAAGGCCACCGGCGGCGAGCACGGCTTCTTCCGCCGCTGGGCGGGTCAGCACGCCACCACCCTGGAGGAGCAGCAGCGGCTGGGCGTGCCGAGCGCGGCCCTGGCCGTCGTGGCACCCGCCCTCGCGACGCTCAACAGCGCGCTGATCCTCTGGATCGGAGGGCTGCGGGCCGTCGACGGCCATGTCTCCATCGGTCTCCTCGTGGCCTTCCAGGCGCTGGTGACCCGCTTCACCGCGCCCATCACCCGGCTGAACGGCATCGCGGGACGCATCCAGGACTTCGCGGCCGACGTGGCACGCCTCAAGGACGTGGAGAACTTCCCGGCGGACGCGCTCTACGCGCGGCGCGGCGGGCGGGGAGGCCCCGGTGACACCGGCACCCGCCGGCTCACGGGCCATGTGGAGCTGGAGGGCGTCACCTTCGGCTACAGCCCGCTGGACGAGCCGCTGCTGAAGGACTTCTCGCTGACCGTCGGGCCTGGCCGGCAGGTGGCCCTCGTCGGCGGGTCAGGCAGCGGCAAGTCGACGGTGTCCCGGCTGATCGCGGGGCTCTACACCCCCTGGGAGGGGACGATCCGGATCGACGGGCAGCGGCTGGAGGACATCCCGCGCGGCGCGCTGGCCGCTTCTGTCTCCTTCGTGGACCAGGACGTGTTCCTCTTCGAGGGGACGGTCCGGGACAACGTGGCCCTGTGGGACCCGTCGATCCCCGACGAGGCGGTCGTCGCCGCTCTCAAGGACGCCGCGCTGTACGACGACGTCGTCGCCCGGCGGCCGGGAGGCATACACGGCCGGGTCGAACAGGACGGCCGCGACTTCTCGGGCGGGCAGCGGCAGCGGCTGGAGATCGCCAGGGCGCTGGTGCGGCGGCCGAGCGTCCTCGTCCTCGACGAGGTGACGAGCGCGCTCGACGCCAGGACCGAGGAGATCATCATCGACAACCTGCGGCGGCGCGGCTGCGCCTGCGTCGTCATCGCGCACCGGCTCAGCACGGTCCGGGACAGCGACGAGATCGTGGTCCTCGACCACGGTTCGGTGGTGGAGCGCGGCCGGCACGAGGAGCTGGTCGCGGCCGCCGGTCCGTACGCCGCGCTGGTCGAGGAGCGCTGACGTGTCGACCTCCTTCGTAGGCGCGGGCGCGACCGACGCGGTGATCCACGCCCTGGGCGGCCTCGGCACGCCCGTCGACCGCGCGGGACCGCGGACCGTACCGCTGGAGGGGCCGCAGGTGCTGTGGCTCGTGACGGGCGGCGGGCTCGACCTGTTCGCGGTGGACGCGTCGGCGGCGGGCCACTGGCACTTCCTGGGCCGTCTCGAGGCGGGCAGTCTGCTGCTCGGTCCGGTCGCGGGCGCGCGGCACACGCTGCTGGGCAGGCCGTCCCAGGACTGCGCGCTGCGCCGGATCGCGCTGCGGGAGCTGTACGAGCCCCCGCCCGCCGATCCGTACGGCGGGCCCTGGCCCGGTCCCGATCCGTACGCGCCGCCGTACGCGGATCCCCACCGGGCGCCGACGCCGCTGGAGCACGCCTTCGCGCTCGGCACGGCGCGCAGTCTGGGCGTGCTGTGCGAGGCGCCGCTCGGCGACCGGGCCGCGTCGGCGAGCGACGGCGGGGGCGGTTCCGTCGCCGACGACGACATGCTGTGGATGCCGGTGCCGCCGGGCAGCGTCCGGTACGGCGCCGAGTTCAGCGCGGACGCGGCGGGCGACCTGCTCGTCGAGGGCGGCCTGTGGCAGAGCATGGTGAACCAGCAGTACCGGCTGCTGTCCGCCGTGGACCGCTGGATCGACCGGCTGGAGCGCGCGCACGAGGACCGCACGGCCGCGGGCATCAGGGCGGGCGAGGCCGTCCGGGAGCGGGCCGACCAGGCGCTGCTGGCGTCCATCGGGGGGCGGGACCGTGCGGGGCGGGGCCGTGCGGGACGGGCCGGGGCGGCCGGCAGAACCGGCCCGGAGGCCGGTTCCGACGACGCCGCGTTCGCGGTGTGCCGACAGGTGGCCGACGCGGCCGGGATCACCCTCACGGAACCCGCGCGCACCGACGCGACCGCCGGCGGTACGGGCGACGGCACGGGCGCGGGTGACCGGACCGACGCGGTCGAACGCGTCGCGCTGGTGTCGCGGATCCACACCCGGGCGGTGCGGCTGCACGGGCGCTGGTGGCGCCGCGACGCCGGGCCGCTGGTCGGCCACTGGGCGCGGTCCGGCGCCCCGGTGGCGCTGCTGTGGCGGCGCGGCCGGTACGAGGCGGTGAACCCGGCGTCGGGTCTGCGGCTACGGGTCGGCGAGGAGACCGCGCGGGAGCTGGAGCCCCGGGCCGTGATGCTGTACCGGCCGCTCCCGGACCGGCCGCTGACGGCGTGGCGGCTGCTGCGGTTCGGGCTGCGCGGCAGCGGCCGCGACCTGCGGAACCTGACGCTGGCCGGGCTGGTGACGGTCGGACTCGGCGCGCTGGTGCCGGTGGCCACGGGGCAGGTGCTCGGCGTGTACGTGCCGGCGGCCGAGCGGAGCTTGATCGTCCAGGTCGCGCTCGCCGTGATGACGGCGAGCGTGGTCGCGGCCGCGTTCGCGCTGCTGCAGAACCTGACGGTGCTGCGGATCGAGGGCCGGGTGGAGAGCGTGCTCCAGCCCGCGGTGTGGGACAGGCTGCTCCGGCTGCCGGCGCGGTTTTTCACGGGGCGGTCGACCGGCGAGCTGGCGAGCGCGGCGATGGGGATCAGCGCGGTGCGGCGGGTGCTGTCGGGCACGGGTCCCGTGGTGGTGCAGGCGGGCACCGTCGGCACCGTGAACGTCGTCCTGCTGCTCTGCCACAGCGTGCCTCTGGCCCTGGCGGCGATCGCGATGCTGGTGGTGTTCGGTGCCCTGTTCCTGGCGCTCGGGCTGTGGCAGGTGCGCTGGCAGCGGCGGCTCGTCGCGCTGGCCAACAAGCTGAACAACCAGGCGTACCAGACCCTCAGGGGGCTGCCGAAGCTGCGGGTCGCGGCGGCGGAGAGCTTCGCGTACGCCGCGTGGGCGCGGGAGTTCGCCCGGTCGCGGGACATGCACCAGCGGGCGGGCCGGATCAAGAACCTGACGACGGTCGTCGACGCGGTCCATCTGCCGCTCTGCTCGCTGATCATGTTCATGCTGCTGGCGGGCCCGGCGCGCGGCACGATGTCGGCGGCGGCGTTCCTGACGTTCAGCGCCTCCCTCACGATGCTGCTGACGTCGGTGACCCAGCTGACCGGCGCGCTGGTGTCGGCCGCCGCCGCGCTGCCGATGTACGAGCAGCTCAAGCCCGTCCTGGAGGAGCTGCCGGAGGTGCGCGGCGGCGGCACGAGGCCGGGCCCGCTGTCCGGCGCGATCGAGGTGCGGGGCGTGTCGTTCCGCTACGGCGACGACACGCCGCTGATCCTGGACGACGTCTCCTTCGAGGTCCGCGCCGGGGAGTTCGTGGCGATCGTCGGGCCCAGCGGCTGCGGCAAGTCGACCCTGCTGCGCCTCCTCATCGGCTTCGAACGGCCGGCGTCGGGCCGTGTGCTGTACGACGGTCAGGACCTGGCCGCGCTGGATCAGGCGGCGGTGCGCCGCCAGTGCGGGGTCGTCCTGCAGAACGCCCAGCCGCTCACCGGCTCCGTCCTGGACTGCGTCCGCGGCGCCGGGTCCTTCACTCAGGAGGAGGTGTGGGCGGCCGTCGAGATGGCCGGGCTCGCGGAGGACATCCGGCGCATGCCGATGGGCCTGCACACGATGGTCTCCGGCGGCGGGGCGGTCTCCGGTGGCCAGCGTCAGCGTCTGATGATCGCCCAGGCGCTGATCCGGCGCCCCCGGATCCTCTTCCTCGACGAGGCGACGAGCGCGCTGGACAACCGGACCCAGCGGACGGTGATCGAGTCCACGCGGCGGCTGAGCGCCACACGCCTGGTGATCGCCCACCGTCTGTCGACGGTTCTGGACGCCGACCGGGTGATCGTCATGTCGGCGGGCCGCGTCGTGGAGCAGGGCCCTCCGTCCGTCCTCCTCGCCGATCCCGGCGGTCACCTGCATGAATTGGTGCGCCGCCAGATGAGCTGACCCGCCCGGCTGTGAGCTCCGCTCGAAAGGGTGGGCTTCCCGCCCGGCGTGCCTCCGAGACCCCGAGCACCGGGAACCTCTCACTCCGAACCCGCCCGGAGGGACCGGGCGGCGCGTCTCCAGGTGACTCGGAGGAACAATGATCAAGAAGGCCCTTGCCTGCGCGGCCCTCGTCACGGCCGCCATGGCGATCGGAACCGTACCCGCCGCCGCGCTGAACAACGACGACGGCTGCGCCTGCGACCACGGCAGCTTCCACGCCAAGGAGTGGAGCGCCATGCACTTCCACTACCTGGAGCAGGACGGCGGCTCGGTCATCGCCAGCGGCGGAGCGGCCGACGGCTCCTCCATGGGCGCCACCTGGTAGCCACCCGGGCGACCAGGACACCGAGCCGCCGAGTGCCCGAGCGTTCGGCGGCTCGGTGCCGCGCACGAGGCGTCCCGGCGCGGACAGCGCCGACAGCGGCGACAGCCGCGACAGCGCCGACGGTCAGCGTGCCGGTCGCACCCGCTCGCCGTCCGGTGCGCCGCCGGGGGCGGTGCGGTCCCCGGGGGCCAGTTCGTGAAGGCCCACGCCCGACGAGGCGCCGTTCGCCACGTTGACCACGTCCGTACCCGATCCCGGCCTGACCCCGCGGGCGAGGATCCCGGCGAACCCGTGGACGGAGGTGAACACTCCCCAGACGGTCCGCCAGGGCACCAGGTCGCCGGAGTCGTCGGGGAACAGCTCCTGGACCGGGCGGACGCGGCGCTGGAGGACGTACGGTCCGTCGACCGCGGCCTCGAGCGCGCCGCGCCAGCGCGCGTCGTCCACACCGTCGTCCCAGCCGAGGAGCACCCCCGCGCCACCGTGCTGGAAGACCGGCTTGAGCGCGAACTCGCCGCGGTGGGCGAGTGCGTGGTCCACGAGGTCGGCACGGGTGCCGTCGTCCAGGGTGACCTTCTCCCGGCGCACCGCCCTCGTCCAGGGCAGCAGGCGGTCGAGCGCGGCCAGCTCGTCGGCGTCGTACAGGGAGCGGTGCCGCTCGTCGGAGAGCATCGCGAGCGCGGCCTTGCTGGCGTACAGTTCCGCGTCCAGCGGTGTGAAGAGACGTACCCGGCCGTCGGCCGCCGCGTCGAGGACCGGGGCCATCAGCTCCGCCGCGTCCGGCGACTCCACGAGGTCCTCGCTGATGAAGATCCGCACGATCACGTCGACCTTGCGGCCGTGGAGCCGGACGTCCCGGTCGCCGACGTCGAGCTGACCGAAGTGGCCCGCCGTGGCGTCCACTCCGCGCTCCCGCAGCACCGCGCAGAACTCGTGGAGGAAGGGCGCCATCTGCGCGCGGTAGCTGCTCGGCCAGTCGATCACGGCGACGGCGGGGGCGTCGGCCCGCGTGAAGCCCGTCTCCGCGTACATGGTGTCGAGGAACGCCGAGATGGTGTCCTCGTGGCCCAGGCCGTGGCGGGCCGCGAAATCGGCGAGCAGCGGGTGCTCCAGCTGAGCGCGGGCGATGTCCACGATCGCCAGCCCGCCGAGGGAGCTGCCCATGTTCACCTCAAGGAGCCGGAAGCCGGACTCCTCGACGCTCAGGTCGAAGCGGGACAGCCGACTGACCGCGGCGCCTGGGGCGTCGGACGCGTCGGAGGCGCGCGCCACGGCGGCGACCTGCGGCTCGGCCAGCCCGGCGGCACGGGCGAAGGCGGCCACGTCACCGTCGAAGAGCCGCTGGGGAAGGCTGAGCAGAGCGGTGCGGAACAGTTCCAGATCGGCCATGAGGCGGGTCTTCTCGTCATGTCCCAGGAACAGCGGACGGGACAGGAAGTCGCTGCCGAACTGTGTGGTGACCAGCCTCGACTCGGCCTGGCGGCCCAGCAGTTCGGGCGCGGTCGCGCCCCGGGACCGTACGTCGGCGAGGTAGGCGGCGGTGAGGGTGGCGCGGTCCATCGGAATCTCCTTGGGTGGGTGCGGGGCGGCTCAGCGGGCGGACGGCGTGCGGGTCCGGCCGTCGAGCAGGGCCGCGAGCGAGCTGAGGTCGGGCTGGCGCAGCACCTCGGCGGCCCGGACGCGGACACCGAGGGTCTGTTCGATCGCGGCGAGCAGCCGGGCGGCGGCGAGGGACGTGCCGCCCGCGGCGACGAAGTTGTCGGCGGCCGTCAGCCCTGGGCGGTCGAGGAGCTTCCGGCAGGTGTCCAGGAGGAAGCGCTCGGTGCCGGAGCCGGAGCCGGAGCCGCGGGACGGCCGGCCGGGTTCCGGTTCGTCGCCGGGGACACCGCGCAGGGCGGCGGCGAGGCGCGCGGGGGCGGCGGTTCCGGTGGCGGCGTCGTGGCCGGCGGAGGCATCGGCAGGGTCGGGGTGCGGCTCGGACGCGAGGGCGGCGAGACGCCCCCGGTCCGTCTTGCCGTTGGCGTTCAGCGGGAAGTCCGCGACGAAGCGCACCTCGCCGGGGGCGGCCTGCGGCGGCAGCAGGTCGTGGGCCGCCCTGAGCACGGCGCCCGCGTCCTCGGCCGCTCCCGGCACCGTACGGACGAACGCGACGAGCCGCGTACCGCCGAAGGAGTCGGGCACCGGGACGACGACGGCCCGCCGGACCGCCGGCTGGGCCTCCAGGGCGCTCTCCACCTCGGCGGGCTCGACCCGCACCCCGCTGACCTTGACCTGGTCGTCGACGCGGCCGAGGAACTCCAGGGTGCCGTCGGGGCGCATCACCGCCTTGTCGCCGGTCCGGTACACGCGGGACACCCCCGGCGCCTCGTCGGGCGCGGGAACGAACCGCTCGGCGGTGCGCAGGGGGTCCAGGTAGCCGATGGCCAGGCCGGTGCCGCCGACGCGCAGTTCGCCCGGCAGACCCCGGGGCAGCACGCGCCCCGCGTCGTCGGTGACGAGGACGACGGCGCCGGCGACCGGACTCCCGATGGGGATCGGCCCCTCGCCGTCCGGCGACACGCGGTGGGCGGTGGTCACGACCGTGGCCTCGGCCGGCCCGTACATGTTGTGCACGGTGGCCGTGCAGTCCGGCTGCGGACGTACCCGCATCCGGTCGCCGCCGACGGAGACATGGCGTAGTGCCAGGCCCCGCGGCCAGTCTCCGGCGAAGGCGAGATCCGCGAGCGGTGTGGGGAGGATCGCGCTGGTGACGCCCGCGTCCCGCCACCACCGGAACAGTTCCGCCGTGGAGCCGGCCGTGTCCTCGGGGGCGACGCACAGGGCGGCCCCGGAACTCAGGGCGGACCACAGCTCCTTGAGGTGCGGATCGAAGGTGGTGCCGACGAAGAGGCTCACCCGGCTGTCCTGACCCAGTTCGTGCCGTGCGCAGTACCAGCGCACGACGTTGCCCAGGGCCTCGTCGCCCACCAGGACGATCTTGGGCCGGCCGGTGCTGCCCGAGGTCGTCACCGCGTACCGCGCGTCCGGGTGCCGGGCGGGGTCCGCGCCGTCCCCGTCACGGCCGTCGCCGGTGGGGCGCCGGTCGACGCGTACGGCGTCGGGCAGCGGCCGCGCCGGCCGCGCGGGCTCCCACCCGGCAGGCGGCGCGAGGTCCGCGTCGGTGACGACGAGACGGACGCCCGCCTCCGCCGTGAGCGCTTCGATCCGCCCCCGCCCGGCGTGCGCCCCGAGCGGGAGGTACACCGCTCCCGCTCTGGCCAGGCCGATGACCACCGCCACCAGATGCGCCGAGCGCTCCATCCGTACGCCCACGATCTCGCCGGGCACCACGAGTTCGCGCAGCGCCCGCGCCATGCGCTCGGCGGCGAGGTCCAGGGTGCGGAAGGTCCAGACGTCCTCGCCCTGGACGACCGCCGGTGCCTCCGGCCGCCGGGCGGCCTGGTCGGCGAACCACTCGACCGGGCCCGCCCCCCGCGCGGGGGCGGGCGGGGTGGCGTCGCCGTACGCGACGCTGAGCGTGAGCTCCCGAAGGGTCATGACCGTCCTCTGTTCGATCCGGTGAGCGGGGAGAGGGGGGTGGGGGTGTGCGGGGTGAGTGGGGTGTGCGGGGTGAGGGGGGTGAGCGGACCGGCCGGGTCGGCCTCGGGGACGAGGCGTTCGAGCGGGGTGTCCGGGGCGTCGAGGAAGGCGTCGAGGAGGGCCATCAGCCGGGTGTGCAGGCCGTCGATCGTCGAGGCGTCCCAGAGGTCGGCGGCGTAGTCCCAGACGAGGACCATGCCGGCCTCGCCCGTCGACGGGCCGACGGTGCGCCGGGCGTCCGGGATGAGGACCACGTCGAGGTCGAACCGGGACGTCCCGGTGTTGTGCCCCTCGTGGAGGGCGACCTCCACATCCAGGTCCCGGATCCGTGGGAGGGGGGCGTCGTGCGCGCTGAACATGACGCGGAACAGCGGGTTGTCGAGGCCGCCGGACGAGTGCACGCCCATCTCCCGGGCGAGGTCCTGGACGGGGACGTGCTGGTGGGGCAGTGAGCGGAGCAGGACGTCCGTGGTGTCCTCGACGGCGTCCCGCGCGCTGTCCCCTGGCCGCAGCCGCAGGCGCAGCGGGATGGTGTTGACGAACATGCCGACGGTCTCCTCGGTGCCCGGCGCCCGGTTCCCGACGGCGCTGCCGATCACCAGGTCGCCGCGGCCGCTGAGGCGGCGCAGCAGCTCGGCGAAGAGGGTGAACAGCACGCTGAACGGCGTGAGACCGTCGCGGCGGGCCACCGTGCGCAGCAGGGCGGCACGGTCGGGCGACACGGACAGCCGCAGTTGGGCGCCGTCCGGTGCCCTGCGCGCGCGGTCCGGATCGGCCCGGCCGGGCAGCGGCAGGTCGAAGCGCGCGTCACGCAGCGAGGACCGCCAGTACGCGAGCGCCTCCTCACGGTGGGCGGCACCGTCGCGAGCGGCACCGTCGCGAGCGGCACCGTCGCGGACGGTTTCGGCACGGACGTGGGCGGCGTACGAGCCCGGGGCCGGCAGGTCCGCCGGGATGCCTCGGGTCGCCTCCCGGTAGAGCGTGAACAGGTCGCGCAGCACCAGGCAGAACGACCATCCGTCGTGGACCAGGTGGTGCTCGGTCTGCAGCAGCCGGTGGTGGTCGGGACCCAGCCGGACCAGGGTCCAGCGCACCATCGGTGCCCGCGCGGTGTCGAACGGGTCGTCGTGCTGGCGCCGCCACAGCCGGTCGAACAGCGCCTCGGGGTCGTCGCCGCCGCTCAGGTCGACGGTCCGGTAGCGCGGCGCGCAGTCGGGGCTCACCCGCTGGCGCGGCGGGAAGGAGTCGGGGTCGAGTTCGAGCCGTAGCCCGTCGTGGCGTGCCAGTACCTCGGTCAGGCTCCGCCGCAGCGCGGGTTCGTCCAGGGGACCGCGCAGGTCGAGCGAGGCGGAGAAGTTGTAGGCGCGGCTGTCGGGGAACAGCTGCTCGTGCAGCCAGACGATCTCTTGGGAACGGGACAGGGCGAACATCCGTCGTGCCTTTCGGTGTCGGTGGCGGGTGCGCCGCACGGTCTCAACGCGTCGCCGTGGCCGGGCCGTCGAT
The DNA here is from genome assembly GCF_043204435.1 of Streptomyces sp. NPDC047886. NCBI lineage: Bacteria > Bacillati > Actinomycetota > Actinomycetes > Kitasatosporales > Streptomycetaceae > Streptomyces > Streptomyces sp. NPDC047886. Next base: position 39,196 of record NZ_JBIDCF010000006.1, on the reverse strand, counting down.
GACGGTGTCCCTGAGCAGGAAGTCCAGGTCACCGCCGTGCAGCCAGCGGGCGCTGGCCTCGCGGTACGGGTGGGCGGGCGTCGACCCGGCCGTCGCGTCGAGCTGTCGTCGCGCGTCCGCGACCCGGTGGAGGGCGTCGGCGCAGTACGTCTCGGCGAGCTGCTGGGCGGCGCCGGTCCCGCCGCCGTCGAGATGGGCGGCCCTGGCGAGGACGAGGGCCATGGTGAACAGCTCGGCGGAGATCCGGCTGAGCAGGATCAGCGTCCGTTCCCTGGCGTACAGCTCTTCGGGGTCGGGATGCTCCCGGGTGAGCCGGCGGCAGACACGGGCGAACGCCGCCGTCTCCTCCGTGATCCGCTGCCGGTGGCGGCGGTTGGCCGGCGAGAGCGGCAGCACGTCCCCGGTGTCCGGGGACTGGGCCGGCCTCTCGTCCCCGCCCGGCTCCGGGTCGGTGTCCAGCACCCGGTGCGGGTCCGCCGCCCGGTCCGTGCCAGGGTTCTCGTAGTGGGCGGCCAGGATGCGCCGCGCGGTCCAGTGGTCGACCATGAAGTCGACCCCGCCCATCACGCGCAGGGCCCTGGCGTCCCTGAACGCCCGCTCCACCGGCAGCGGCTGGGCGCCGCGGCGGGCTTTGCTGGCAGCCGTCTCGTACCCCTCGCCGCCGAGCAGGGACAGCGTCCGGTCGACGATGCGCCAGCTCGTCAGGGAGTTGATGTTCTTGGCGGCGGTCTCCTCGGGGTCGACGTCCAGGCCGGGACGCGTCTCCTGGGCGAGCAGGCACCAGTCGGTGACGCTCTCCATGGCGAAGACCTCGGCGAGGCTCGTCGCGATGAGACGCTGGATCTCCTCGTACTCGCCCAGCGGCAGTCCTGCGACGGTCCGGCGACGGACGAACTCGCGGATCCAGTGCAGGCACAACCGCCCGGTGGCCAGCGCGGGCGCGGAGACCGGATACATCCGCCCGCGTACGCTGATGCGGTGCAGCACCGGCTGGAGGCGCCATTCGCCGCCCCCGGCGGACTCCTCGACGGGGAACGTGCGGCTGTGCGGGACGAAGACCCGGTCGAACGCGAGCGCCGCGTTGGGCATGCCCTTCAGGCCGAGGTACTCGTGCCGGGAGACCACGGAGAACCCGGGGTCCCTGGTGTCGACGAAGAACAGCCGGATCCGGTCGCCGTCGGGCTCCTCGACCGTGGCCGACACCCGCAGCAGCCCGGCGACGGGACCGTTGCCGATGAAGATCTTGCGGCCGCTGATGAACCAGCCGGAACCGTCGTCGGCGGGCACGGCGACCGTCTTGCGGGTGCGGTTCAGCGCGCCCGTGGGCTCCGTGTCGGCGTCACCGGTGATCAGGCCCTCGGCCAGCAGGGCGGTCAGCTCGTCCTTGAGTTCGCCGTCCGGCAGCGCGGGCAGGTACGCGCCGGCGCCGAGCCCCAGATGGAGCGCCATGGAGGTGGCGGCCGCCGTCGACCAGCTGGCCACCGCCTGGATCAGCCGGAAGGCGTTGTACGCGCTGAGGCCGTGGCCGCCGTCGGCCTGCGGGTCCTGGAGACGGAACCAGCCGCGCTCCGCGCACCGCTCGTGGAAGCCGTCAGGAAGCCGTCCCTCGCGGTCGACGGTGAGCGGGTCGAGGTGCTCCCGCAGGAAGTCGGCCGCGTCGGCGACGACGGCGTCGCCGTGCTTCCGGTCGGCCTCGGACTGTTCGGGGAAGGGGTATACCAGGTCCCAGCGCAGTCGTCCCTGGTGGAGTTCGGACAGGAACCCCGCGGTGCCGCCGGGTCCGGTCCTTCGGGTGTGGTCAGCTGCCATCGTCGTTCTCCCTGCCGGATGGGTGCGGGAAGGTACGGGGGACGGGAACGGGAGCGGGGGCCGGGGCGGGCGCGGGGATGGTGGCGGGCGCGGGGGCTGCCGGGGCGGGCGCGGGGATGGTGGCGGGCGCGGGGGCTGCCGGGGCGGGGAGGGTGATCGCCCTGCGGATGACGTCGAGCGTGTCCGTACGCCGGTCCCGCAGGTAGAAGTGGCCGCCGGGCAGCAGTCGGACGTCGGTCGCGGCCTGTGTGTGGATACGCCACTGGGCCAGGTCGTCGGCGCTCATCCGGTCGTCGGTACCGCCGATGACCTGGAACGGGATGTCCAGGGGCGGACCCTGGCGGTGCCGGTAGGTCTCCACGACCGTGAAGTCGGCCCGGTGGGAGGACATCGTCAGCGCCAGGAGCTCGTCGTCGGCGGCGAGTTCGGCGGACAGCGATCCGTAGTGGCCCTGGATCGCCGCGAACAGCTCGCGGTCCCCCAGCCCGCGCAGCGGCGGCAGCGTGCGCGGCAGGTGCGGTGCTGGACAGGCGGACAGGATCAGCCGCCGCGGTCCGGTACGGCCCAGAGCGCGCAGGGCGCGGGCCGTCTCGTAGGCGAGCAGGGCGCCGAGGCTGTGCCCGAAGAAGACGAACGGGGGCTCGAAGACCGCCTCCTCGACCAGTTCCGCGACGAGGGAGGGGAGCGCGGTGTGGGACGGTTCGTCGATCCGGGCGCCCCGGCCCGGGAGCTGTACGCCCCAGAGTTCGGCCTCCGGGAGTTCGCCGTCCCAGCGCAGGAACTCCCCGATGTAGCCGCCGCTGTGCGGGAAGCAGTACATGCGCAGCGGGGCCGTCGGGCGCGGTGTCCGGTTGACCAGCCAGGGGGAAGCCGTCCGTGCGGAGGTGTCAGTCACCGCCGGCCCCCTGCCCGTCAGCGGCCCCCCGCTGGTCCGGGGTCCCCGGGGCGTCCGCGGGCTCCCGCGCGTCCGGCGATGTGGGTATCTCCCGCAGCGCGCGGACGGCGGACAGGAGGACCGGCAGCCCGGCGAGGACACTGCCCACACCGGCGATCCAGAGCATCGGCCGTACGCCGACGGTCTCGGCCAGCGCACCGCCGGCGAAGGTGCCGACGGGGATGGTGCCCCACACCACGAACCGCATCGTCGCGGTCATCCGGCCGCGCAGCTCGGCCGGTGTGACGGCCTGCCGCAGGCTGACCTGGTTGATGTTGAAGATGGCGGCGAACACTCCGGCCAGGGCCATGGAGACGCCCAGGACCGGGACGGCGGTCGCGCGGGTCGCGAGGGGCAGCAGAAGCAGACAGGCGCCGAGGAGCAGCGAGGAGGCCGCCAGCATGGGCCCCGTGCCCCAGCGTCTGGTCAGACGGCCGTTGACCGTGGCACCCAGCAGCACGCCGCCGTTGGCGAACGCGAGGGCGAGACCGAGAACGCCCGGTTCGAGCCCGAGGTCGCGGACGGCGAACAGCACCAGCACCGCCTGCACCATGCCGAACACGCCGAAGAGGTTGCCGAGTCCGGCGGTGAGGGCGAGGGGGCGCAGCAGGCGGTGTCCGAAGACGTAGCGCAGTCCCTCCCGTACCTCGGCGACGAGACCCGGCGCGTCCGGGCGGCGCTCGGGGCGCGGATCGTGCGCCTTGGTGCCGAGCAGCAGCAGGCCGGACACGGCGAACCCGATGGCGTTGGCGATCACGGCGACGGGTGCGGTGAGGAGCTGGATGAGGAACCCGCCGACGCTCGGACCCGCCAGCTGGCCGACCGTCTGCGACACCTGGAGCTTGGTGTTGCCTTCGATCAGCCGGTCCTCACCGATCAGGGCGGGGAGGTAGGCCTGGGCGGCGATGTCGAAGAAGACGGTGGCGACACCCACGACGAAGGCGACCGGGTAGAGCATCCACAGTTCCAGCACGCCGGTGAGCGCCAGCACGGGAAGGGCCAGCAGCACCCCGAAGCGCACCACGTCCGCGATCACCATGACGGGCCGGCGCGGGAGCCGGTCGACCCAGGCCCCGGCGGGCAGGCCGACCAGCAGGAACGGCAGGTACTGCACCGCGACCAGCACGCCCACCTCGAACGCTCCGGCGCCCAGCACCGCCACCGCCGCGAGCGGCAGTGCCAGCTCGGTCACCTGGGAGCCGAGCACGCTCACCGCCTGGGCGCCCCACAGTCTCCGGAACCCCTTGTGGCGCCACAGGGTCGGCGCTTGGGCCGCCGGTGCCGTGGCGGTCACTCCCCGCCCCCGTGCGCGTGGGCGGTCCGCAGGCTCAGCGGCCGCTGGTCGGTCCAGACCTGGGCGACCCGGTCGAGGCATCGCGCCCGGGTTCCCGAGGTGCCCTCGTGGGCCCAGCCGTCCGGCAGCGGTCTGTCGGCCGGCCAGACGGCGTACTGCTCCTCCGTGTTGCGGACGACGGCGTACCGCCGTCCCGTGTCCTCGGACACATCGTTCCCTTCGCTGAGGTCGATGGATGGTCGACGGTGGTGGATGGACGCTGGGTGTGGTTGGACGGTGAGTGGTGGGTTGGGACGGTGGGTGGTGGATGGACGGCGGCTCGCCGGGGACCGGTGCTTGACCGGGCATCACCGCCGCGCAGGGTGACGAGCGGTCAGCGGCCGTCGTGATCGCGTCGCCGCTCTTCGGCGACGAGGCGCGCGAGCCGTTCCGGCGTGGGCGCGGTGAAGACCTGCTTGACCGACAGCCGCACCCGCAGCGAGGTCTGGACGGCGGCGGCCAGCTGTACGGCGATCAGTGAATCGCCGCCCATCTCGAAGAAGTTGTCGCGGGCTCCGACGTCGTCCATGCCGAGCGCCCGCGCGAAGAGTTCCCGCAGGCGGACCAGCGTGTCGTCGTCGGCCGGCGACTCCGGTGCCGGATCCGCCGCCGACGCGGATGCCGACGCCGAGGCGCGCTCCGGTGCCGGTGCCGGTTCCGGTTGCGTGTCCGGCACGGGCGAGTGGCGCCGGCGGTCGAACGGGTACGTGGGCAGGGCGGCCTTGCGGGGCGCGTGGCCTTCGTGCAGCCGCCGCCAGTCCGGTTCCACACCCTCGGCCCAGAGCCTGCCGACCGCGTGCAGGACGGTACGCCGGGCCGGGGTGTCGTCCGCCGGGTGCGGCAGGCTCGGCAGCAGCACATGCTCGTCGGTCCTGGCGGGATGACGGCGGGCGAGGGTGGTGAGCGTACGTCCCGGGCCCACCTCCAGCAGGACCCGCCCCGGCGTGCCCAGCAGCGTGTTCAGGGCGTCGCCGAACCTGACCGCCCGGCGCATGTGCCCGGTCCAGAACCCGGTGGAGGCGACATCGGCCGGGGCCACCTCGGCGCCGGTGGTATCGCTGATCCACGGCACCCGCGGCGGGCGCGGCCGGGCCTGCGAGACGGCCTGCGCGTACTCCTCCAGGACGTCTTCGACCAGGGCGCTGTGCGCGCCGGCCTGGATGCGGAGGAGGCGGGCCTCGACACCCGCCGCCGTGAGCGTGCGCCGGAGCCGCTCGATCGCCGGGCGGGGTCCCGACGCCACGATCTGGTCGGGCCCGTTGACGGCGGCGATCTCCACTCCGTCGTCGAGCAGCCCGGTGACCCGGTGCTCGGGCAGGGCGACGGCCAGCATGGCTCCGTCCGGCAGGCCCTCCAGGAGCCGCCCGCGCACCGCCACCAGGCGGAGCGCGTCGGCCGGCGACAGGACTCCGGCGACGCAGGCGGCCGCGTACGCGCCGAGACTGTGACCGGCGACCGCGTCCGGGACGACGCCCCAGTGCCGCCACAGCCCGGCGAGGGCGTACTCGACCGCGAAGACGGCGGGCTGGGCGATGGACATCCGGCGCAGGGCGCTCTCGGCCGCGGCGTGTTCCCCGGCGTCGGCGGGGCGCAGCAGGGTGGTGAGGTCGAGGCCGATGAGGGGCCTGAGCAGTTCGGCGCACAGGTCGATCCGCTCCCGGTAGACGCGCTCGGTCGCGTACAGCTCCGCGCCCATGCCGACGTGCTGGCCGCCGTGTCCGGGGAAGAGGAACGCGACCGGCCGGCCGGGGACCGCTCGGTACACCCGGGCGGTCGGCCCGGTGAGCTCGTCGGCGGCCGTCGCGTGGTCCCCGGCGATGGCGAACTGCCGGTACGGGAAGGGCTTCCGGCCGGTCTGCAGGGTCCACGCCGCGTCGGCGAGCGGAACGTCGGTGCGCGGGCCGAGGCTTTCGGCGACGCGCCGGGCCGACGCCGTGGTCCGGTCCTCGCTCCTGGCCGACACGAGGATCAGCTGGTCCCCGGTGCCGGCGGGGCCGGGGGTGCGCGGCGCCGGTGCGGGCGGCTGCTCCAGCACGATGTGGGCGTTGGTCCCGCCGATGCCGAAGGAGCTGACGCCGGCCCGGCGCGGGTGCCGCCGGGGATTCCACTCGTACGACTCGGTGTTCACGACGAAGGGGCCGGTGCCGAACGCGATGCCGGGGTTGTCGGCGGTGTGGTGCAGGCTCGCCGGGATGAGGCCGTGCTGCACCGCGAGCACCGTCTTGATGAACCCGGCCACGCCCGCCGCCGCGTCCGCGTGCCCGATGTTGCTCTTCACCGATCCGATGCGGCACCAGCCGCGCCGGGACCCGTCCTCCGTACGGGACCCGTGATCCGTATGGGGGCCGTCCTCCGTGCCGAGGCCGTCCTCCGCACTGGCACCGTCCCGCGCACCGGGCCCCCGCTCCGCACCCGGGCCGCCGCCGGGGTTCCGGGTGAACGCCCGTATCAGCGCGGCGACCTCGATCGGGTCGCCGAGCGGCGTGCCCGTGCCGTGGGTCTCGACATAGCCGACGGTCGTGGGGTCGACGTCGGCGACCAGCTGCGCCGCCCTGATCGCCGCCGCCTGCCCGCTCACGCTGGGCGCGGTGTACCCGACCTTGTCCAGACCGTCGTTGTTGACGGCGCTGCCGCGCACCACGGCCCTGATGTGGTCGCCGTCGGCCAGGGCGTCGCCGAGTCGTTTGAGGACGACCACGCCGACGCCGTTCGCGGCGACGGTGCCCTGGGCACGCGCGTCGAACGGTCGGCAGTAGCCGTCCGGTGAGATCACTCCGCCCTCGGTGTACTCGCCCAGCCTCGGGGGCACATGGACGCTGACCCCGCCGGCGAGCGCCAGGTCGCACTCGCCCGCCAGCAGGGCCTGCGCGGCCACGTGGATGGCGACCAGGGAGGTCGAGCAGGCGGTCTGCACGGTGACGGCGGGACCCGTCAGGCCGAACCGGTGGGCGACCCGGGTCGTCAGCATGTCGATCCCGGTGGCGAGCCTCAGCTGCCACTCCCCCATCCCGGCGGTGGCCTCCGGGTGGGCGAGCAGGGTGGCGAGGTAGTCGGTCTGGCTGCTGCCCGCGTAGACGCCGACGACGTCGGGTCCGCCGGACGGCTGGTGCCCCGCGTCCTCCAGCGCGGTCCACGCGCACTCCATGAACACCCGGTGCTGCGGGTCGAGGGCGAGGGCCTCACCCGGCGAGTAGCCGAAGAAGGCGGCGTCGAAGGTGTCGGCCCCGGCGAGTTCGCCCAGGGCGGGCACGTAGGTACCGCCGGTCGCCGACTCCCTCTCCGGGTAGCGGGTCACGCAGTCGCGGCCCTTGCGCAGGTTGTCCCAGAACTCGTCGACGTCGGCGGCGCCGGGGAACCGGCAGGCCATGCCGACGACGGCCAGGTACGGTCCGTCCGGGTCGATCGCGGCCTCCAGCGCCGCGGCCGCGGTCATCGCGCACCGCCGTCCGAGGCGCGGCCGGCCCGGCGCGTCCGGCGCTGGGCCGTCTGCCGGATCGTGCTGTGTCGCCGTGCCGCCCGCCCGGCGGTGCCGTCCTCGTCCGCGCCCCCGCCCCCGGCCCCGGCCGTGTCCGTGCCGGCGTCGGCCGTGTCGGTGTCCGTGTCGGTGGCGGCCGTGTCGGTGTCGGTGCCGGTCGCCGTTTCGTCGGCGAGGAACGCCGCGAGCTTGCGGACGGTCGGATGGGCGAACAGGTCGACACCCGAGACGGTGCGTCCCAGTTCGGCCGAGAGGCGGCGCTGCACCTGGACCAGCAGCAGGGAGTGGCCGCCGAGTTCGAAGAAGGTGTCGTCCGGGCCGATCGGTCCCCGCCGCAGTACGTCGGCCCATACCCCGGCCACCAGGGCCTCCATCCCGGTCAGCCGCTCCACCGGGACGGCGGTGCCGGCGCCGGGTGGCGGGGTCGCCGACTCCAGTGCCTTGACGTCCACCTTGCCGCCCGGGGTCAACGGCAGCTCGGGCAGCGGCACATAGCGGTCCGGCACCATGGCGGCGGGCAGCAGCCGAGCCAGATGGGTGCGCAGCTCCGCGCCCGTCACGTCGTCGGCGACGACGTATCCGACGAGGCGGGCGTCCCCCGCGTCGTCCCGCACGGCCCGCACGTACGCCTGACGGACGGCCGGGTGCCGGCACAACGCGGCGCTCACCTCGCCCGGTTCGACCCGCTGTCCCCGGATCTTCAGCTGGGCGTCGCGGCGTCCGTGGAAGACGAGCGCCCCGTCGTCCGTACGCGTGACCAGGTCACCCGTGCGGTAGAGACGCGCGCCGGGGCGTCCGCCGAACGGGTCGGGCAGGAACCGCTCGGCGGTCAGCGCGGGCATGCCGTGGTACCCGCGCGCCAGCAGCGCGCCGCCGAGGTACAGCTCACCGGTGGTGCCGTCGGGGACGGGGTTCAGCTCGTCGTCGAGTACGTGGGCGGTGACGCCGGGCAGCGGGACGCCGATGGGAAGGGTCGCCCGCTCGGGGAGCCGCGACGGCGGGCATTCCTGTACGAGGGCGGTGATGGTGGTCTCGGTCAGCCCGTAGGCGTTGAGCACGGGGACGTCGCTCTGCCGCCACCAGGACGCCAGGGTGTGCGTGTGGCCCACGTCGCTGCCGATCACCAGCAGACGGAGCGACGCGGGCAGGGGGCGCGGCGCGGCGGCCAGGTCCAGCACCCACTGGTCCCAGTACGGCGTCGGCAGGTTGAGGACCGTCACCCCGGCCTCGGCGACGCACGCCTCCAGTTCGGCCGGTGACGGCATCCGCCCGCCTGGCACCACGACGGTTCCGCCGGACAGCAGGGTGGGGTAGACCTCCTCGGCGTACACGTCGAATCCCGGCCCCGCGAACTGCAGCACCCGGTCGGCCGGGGTCAGCCCGAACCGGGCGCCGACGACCCGGGCGTGATGGGCGAGCGCGCCGTGGGTGACGGTCACCAGCTTGGGTTCGCCGGTCGTCCCCGATGTGGGCATGAGGTACGCCTGGTCGTCCGGCCGGAGACGCGGGAACAGGTCCCGGCCGGGCTCCTGGCCGCTCGTGCCCTTCGGTGCGCTGTCCGGAGGGATCTGCCCGGGGCCCGTACCGATCACGAGGTGCGCCCCGGCCGCCGTCAGCAGCGTGTTCCGGCGGTGTGGCGGCAGCGCGGGGTCGAGGGGCAGGTAGGCGGCGCCCGATGTGAGGACCGCCAGCAGCGCGGTGACCAGGTCGGCGCCGCGCGGCAGTTCGACCGCGACCACACCGCCCGGCGCGGCTCCCCGCTCGGCGAGCACCCGCGCCAGCCGCTCGACCTCCGAGCCCAGTCGGGCGTAGGTCAGCCGGGTGTCGTCCGTGCGCAGTGCCGGCGCCTCCGGTGTGGCCGCCACCTGCCGTACGAACAGCTGGGGAACAACGAGAGCCTCTTCATCTTCATCCCGCATCCGGTCCTCCACGACTCCGTGGGCGGCGACGACCGCCCCCGGACGAGAAGAGTTCCGGGCTGTGCCAGCGCCCGGCCATCGAAGCGGCGCCGGCCGTCGATGGCGTATCGGAAGGGGGTCCCGGCAGTGTGGCGGCGCCGGGGACGACCGGCTGGGGTGAAGAGGCTTTCCGACCGCTACCCGGGCAGGGCCGGCAGGACGTACGCCTCCGTGCCCTGCCGCAGCAGCTCCCGGTGGCTGGCCTGGAGCGCGGGGCCCGGACGGCAGCCGTACTCCTCGTCCAGGCGCCGGCGCGTCCGTTCGAAGAGGTCCAGGGCCTCGGCGGTCTGTCCGCACCGCCGCAGCGCGTGCATCAGCAGCGCCACGAGGGGCTCGGCCTGGGGGTGCGCGGTCACGAGCCACGACAGCTCTCCGAGCACCTCCGCGTGGCGCCCGGCCCGCAGTTCGGCGCCGTAGAGCTCGGTGAGGGCCCCGAGTCTCTCCCATCCGAGGGACTCGCGTACGCCGTCGAGCCAGCGGTTGCCGACACCGCCGAACGCCGTGTCGGCGCGCCACAGGCCGACGGCCGAGCGCAGCAGGTCGGTGGCCGCGAGGTCGTCGCCGACGGAGGCGGCACGCCGGGCCTCCTTGATCAGTCGGCGCATGCGGTACACGTCGACGCGTTCCGGTGGCGCCTCCAGTACGTAGCCGGCGTGGTCGCTGCGCCGGAGCCGGACGTCCGGCAGCGGCGCGAGCAGTGTGCGGAGCCGTGACACGTACGCGTAGAGCGCGCCCCTGCCCGCCGGCGGCGACTCGCCGTCCCAGACCCGTTCGATCAGCGAATCGATCGGGACGGGCCTGCCCGCGTTGAGCGCCAGAACCGCGAACGCGGTGCTCTGCTTCGGGGGCCCCGCGGAAACGAACACCCCGTCGGCCATGATCCCGATCCGTCCCAGTAGCAGTATCGCCGTGCCATCTCTCATGTCGCGCGATCCCCCGTCGTCCCCGTTGTCCCCGTCGTGCCTTTCGTGCCCGGCGTGCCCGGCGTGCCCGGCGTGCCGTCGTGCCGTCGTACCCGGCGTGCCCGATGTGCCGTCGTGCCCGTACCCGGCCCGGTGTCCCCCCGGGCCCGGTGCGCGCGGCCGACCGGGTGTGGCCCGCCCGTGTCAGCTCTTCACAAGATTCCCGCAAGCCGACGCCACCACTATCTCCCCGCACCCGACGTCGAAAAGACCGACGGGCTCACCGACCCCCGTCTGTCTCGCACACCATGATCTGGCTCGCCGAGGGGATGGAGATACCGACGTGCATATCCTGTTGCTCGGATCCGTGGAACTACGTCTGCCCGACGGAACGTCGCCGCACATCGGCGGGGCGCGGCGGCGTGCGACGCTGGCCGCCCTCGCACTGGAGGTCAACCGGGTGGTGTCGGTCGACCACCTGGTCGACCTCATCTGGGACCAGGCGCCGCCGCCGAGCGCCAGAGCCGTGCTCCAGGGCCATGTGGCGCGTCTGCGCGCGCTGTTCGACGACACGCTGCGGCTCACCACGCGGGCCCCCGGATACATGCTCCAGGCGGACCCGGACCGGATCGACGTACACCGGCTGCGGGCCAGGCTGAAGGAGAGCGAGACGGCCCCCGACCGGGAGGCCGTACGGACCCTGTTCCACTGTCTCAACCAGTGGCGCGGCCCGGTGCTGGACGACTGCGACTCCCGTACGCTGCGCGAACAGTCGGGCCATGCGCTGGAGGAGACGCGTGTGCGCGTACTGGAGGCGCTGGCGCAGCGGTTGCTGCGGCTCGGCGAGGGCCACCGGGTCCGCGCGGAGCTGGCCGACGCGCGGCGCGCACGTCCCCTGAACGAGCATCTGGCGCGCCTGTTGATGCTCTGCCTGCATCAGGAGGGCAGGGTCGCCGAGGCCCAGTCCGTCTACCACGACGTCCGCGCGCGGCTGGCGGACGAGACGGGACTGGAGCCGGGCCCCGAGCTGCGTGAGGCCTTCGCCCGGATTCTGCGCCCCCGGGATCCCGGACCGGCGTCCGGCGTCCCCGCCGCCGTCCGGGTGGCGCCGCCACGGGACGGGCACGAACGCCCCGGCCCGGTGGCCGCCGTGGCCGAGCCGGGGCGGGAGGGCATCCAGCACGCCCGCGCGTCCGAGCCCGAAGGCGGTTTCCCCGGGGGCGGGTTCCCCGGGGGCGCCTTCCTCGGCGACGGCTACCTCGACGCCGGTGAACGGGTGGCGGCCGTGGCGGGACGCGACGCCCCGGTCCTGGCCACCCGCGCGTTACCCCGCCGCCCCGCGGACCCCGCCCCGCGTCCGTCGCCCAGAACGACGGTCCTCCACTGGGGCCTGACGCTGATCGACGGCGTCAGGGACCAGGCGGACTACGGGGAGATGCAGCTCATCGACCATGCCCGGGCGCTGGGGATGACGTGGGAGCAGCTCGCGGGAGCGCTCGGCTACGGCGGGCACTGCCAGGCCCAGGCGCGGTGGCGGCAGCTGCGCGACCGCTGGCCCGGCTACCAGCCGGTGTCCGAGGCGCGGACGGCGGCCGGTCGTCAGCAGGCGGAGGGCAGTACGGCGGACGCCTGGTCGTTCGCGCCGCCCGAGAAGTAGACGAGCGGGACCCAGCCCCACCGGCCGTTGTCGGCCATGGTGAAGGCCCACCAGCTGTTGTAGTAGCCGCTCGCGTGGAAGTAGGCGGGGGAACCGTCGTTGTGGTAGGAACGGCACTGCCCGGTGAACCAGTTGGCGCGTCCGCCCTCGTACAGGTAACCGACGACGGGCTGTCCCGCGAAGGGCCAGCTGTACACGGGCACGTTGCCCTTCCACAGGCCGCACACGTACTGCGGGCCGTACGCGCTCGTACGGCCGTTGGCCACGCAGGCGCCGGGGTCGCCGGCCGCGAGCGCCGAGGCCGTGGGCGCCGGGCCGGTGAGCACCAGTCCCGCCGTGAGCGTCAGCGTCGCCGCCGCCGCCGCGCTGAAGATCCTGCGCATCACACGCATCTGTTCCCCCTGATCGGATCGTCGAGCCGGGGAGGCCGGACCGCCCCACCCGCGCCGGGATGCTACGGGAGGGGCGCCTCGCGGGTACCTGACAGACGTCAGGGTGACCGGGGCCCCGGCCGCCGGAGGTGAGCGGACGGCCGAGCGGGATCCCGTCCGCGCGATGGGAGTTGCCGAAGCCGCCGCGCGGAACACCGGTACGGAGCCCGTCCCGCGCGGGGAGGGACCACCCCTCCTGACACCGCCGCGCGTGCCGCCGCCCCCGGCCGGTGGCGGCCGAGGACGGCGGGACGGTGGCGTTACGGCGCCATCTTCTCGTACGCCTTACGGCGCCATCTCGTACGCCCCGGAGAGCGCCTCCACGCGCTGCCAGACGCGGGCCGAACGCGCCTCGTCGACGACCGGGCGCCGGACGGCGGCCAGCGACCACAGCTGCTGCCGCTCGGTGGCGGAGTCCTTGCCGTGCAGCTCGACGGCGTGCGCGGAGAAGTCCCGTACGAGGACGGCGAAGAGCTCGTCCAGCACGTCCTCGTCCAGCCCGGTCAGGCCCGCCTGCTCCAGGATCAGCTGGCCGTGCACGACGAGCGCGAACAGCTGCCCCACGGCGAGGAGGAGGTCCAGGTCGCGGCTCTGCTCCTCGTCGGGGGCCGCGGTGGTGACGAACTCGCAGAGCGCGTCGGCCTGCTCGCGGAAGCGGGCGACGTTGGGCAGGTGGGCGTACGCGTCGTAGGCGGTGCGCCAGTCGTGGAAGCGTACGGAGCCCAGGCCCCTGGCCGGGCCCTGGCGGAAGAGGAACGCGTCGTCGGCCGCGTCCAGACGGGTCGGGACCGGCTCGTACTCCGCGGGGGCCAGCAGGTGGTTGCGCATGAACTTCAGGATCAGCGCGAGGTTGACGTGGACCGTGCCCTCCAGCTTCGGCAGGCCGCGGATCTCGACGGCGGCCTGGGCGAAGTAGTTGTCCTTCTCGAAGCCCTTGGCGGCGATGACGTCCCACATCAGGTCGATGACCTTCTCGCCCTCCGTGGTGACCTTCATCTTGGTCATCGGGTTGAAGAGCAGGTACCGGCGGTCGTCGGGGCCGGCGGAACGGAAGTAGTCGACGGCGCGGTCGCTGAACAGCTTCATGCCGACGAGACGGACGTACGCGTCCGTCAGCTCGCGGCGTACGTGCGGGAACGCGGTGACGGGACGGCCGTAGAGGACGCGGTTGTGCGCGTGGGTCACCGCCTCGTACATCGCGTGCTCGCAGATGCCGATGGACGCGGTACACAGGTTGAACTTGCCGACGTTGACGGTGTTGAGCGCGGCGTCGAAGGCGGCCCGGCCGGTGTGCAGGACGTCCTCCGGCGCGACCGGATAGTCCTCCAGGCGGAATTCGCTGACGTACTTGGACGAGTCCACGACGTTCTTGACCAGCTGGTACGCCGGGTGGCGGCTGTCGGCGGCGAAGAAGACGTAGCCGTCAGGGCCTTCGACGTCGGTGCGGCGGCCGAAGACGGAGACGAGACCTGCGGCGTTGCCGTTGCCGATGTAGTACTTGGAGCCGGTGGCCCGGAAACCGCCCTGGCCGTCGGGCTCCAGCAGCATGTCGGTGGAGTAGATGTCGGCGCCGTGCGTCTTCTCCGACAGGCCGAAGGCGAACACCTCGCCCTGGTCGAGGAGCTCCGCGGCGCGGGCGCGGGCGTCGGCGTTGTCGCTCTGCCAGACCGGGCCGAGGCCGAGGATGGTGACCTGCCAGGCGTACCAGTAGTCGAGCCCGTAGAACCCGAAGATCTCGTTGAGGGCGGCGATCCGGGCGGTGTCCCACCGCTTGTCCTGCTGCCCGTCGGCGGCGGACGCGGGGGTGAGGAAGGTCGCGAACAGCCCTTCCTTGGCGGCGAACGCGAGGAAGTCGCCGAGCCAGGCCCGGGAGCGGTAGTCCTCGATCAGCCGGCGCTTGCCCCGGTCCTCGAACCAGTCGACGGTGGCGCGCAGCAGTCGGCGGGTCTCCGGGTCGAAGTGCGCGGGGTCGTAGGTGCGCGGGTTGAACAGCAGCGGGTCGGCCATGGATGTCCGCCTTTCCGGCTTGGGACGAGGGGTCATGAGGGTGAGGGTGGTGAAGGTGGTGAGCGTTGGTGAGGGTGGTGAGGGTTGGTCGTGGCGGCTCGGGCCGTCAGCGCGGCGGCCCGAGCCCGCGCAGGGTGGTGAGGACGTCGTCGAGCCAGGCGAGCGTCATCCGCTCGTACGCGATGCCGCCCCGGAGCACGACGTGCTGGAGCTCGCGCCCGGGATCGGGCGGGCCGCCGGAGCCGGCGCCCGCACCGCCGCCGGGCGGTCCGGTGAAGTCCCGCTCCTCGCCCGCGAGGTAGTGCGCGAGGCGCTCGGTGTGCGCCTGCCGGTACCGCTCCACCTCGCGGATCAGCGCGGCGGGATCGTCGAACGCCGCTCCCCGGATCTTCACGGCGAGGTCGTGGCGCACGCTCTCGGGCTCGATCGGCTCGTGCAGCCACCCCGAGAGTGCGGCCCGTCCGAGCTCGGCGACGGAGTACTCCTTCTTGTCCGGCCTGCCCTGCTGCGGCACCTCCCGGACGTCCACCCAGCCGTCGCTCTCCATGCGCTTGAGCACGCGGTAGATCTGCTGATGGGTGGCGGTCCAGAAGTACCCGATGGACCGCTCGAACCGCCGGGCCAGCTCATAGCCGGAGCCCGGCTTCTCCAGCAGGGACACGAGGATCGCGTGTTCGAGCGCCATACCCCGATCCTCATATGCAACTCGTTGCACAAACAAGCGCCCCCGCCGGGGTGAGACGCGGCTCACCCCGGCCCATGGCGCACGGTGCCGGTCGGGAGCGCGTCCGCCCGACCGGCACTCGGCGTCACCGCGATCGTGAACCGGCGCGGCGCCGGTGGCGCGCACGGGCGAGGTCGTGCGCCGCACGGAGGAGGCCACGGGCCGCTTCCCCGCTCCGCGCGCCCGGGTTCACGACGGCCAGCCACCCGAGGTCGCCGTAGACGGGGTGGGCCATCACGGTGTCGGCCGTGCTCGGGTCGACACCGCTCGCGCCCGGTGCGACACCGCTCGCGCCCGGTTTACGGGGCTCGTGGCCCGTCCACCGGACGAAGCTCTCCCTGCCGGCGTTGACGTTCAGGCGGAAGCCGCCGGTCCGGGAGAGACCCGCGGCGTCGTCGCCGGGGTAGTCCTTGGTCACGATCGTCGCGAAGGGCTGGGCCGTGTCACGAACCGTGCCGTCCGGCGCGTAGAAGAAGAACACGTCACCCCAGGCGATCTCGGGCGAACCGTCGCCCGGCCCCGGCCTGCGTGTCAGCACCCCGCCGAGGGTCTCAACGAACTGGATGATCTCGTCGATGCTCATGTGCTCTAGCGTTCCATTGACGTGCTTGTGGAGACCTGGGACCGAAAAGACGGGGTAGACCGATGGAAAGTCGCAACTCGCCCCGCCTGCGGACCGTCGATGTCGCGCGACGCGCCGGGTGCTCCGTCCAGCAGGTGCGCAACCTGGAGCGCGACGGTGTACTGCCCCCGGCCGCCCGCACACCCGCCGGCTACCGGATCTACGACGAGTCCCATGTGCGTTCCGCGCTGGCCTACCGCGCCCTGGCGGCGGGCACCGGTCCGGTCGAGGCCCGGAACATCATGCGCGCCGCGCACGCACACCCGGCGCCGGGCCTGTTCGCCCGCGTCGACGCGGCCCACGCCCGACTCGCCGAGGAGCGCCGCGGGCTCGAACAGGCGAGAGAGGCGGCACGGGCGATCGTCGCGGAGCCGCTCGCGGACACACGCCCCTCGGACGCCATGAGCGTCTCCGAACTGGCCGACGCGCTCGGCGTGCGCCCCTCGGCCCTACGGCACTGGGAGGCCGAGGGGCTGCTGAAACCAGGCCGGGGCCCCGCGAGCGGAGCGCGCCGCTACACACCCGCCGACGTGCGGGACGCGCGGATCGTCCACCAACTCCGCCTGGCCGGCTACCGGATCCCGGCCCTCCAGGCCCTGATGCCGGAACTCCGCGCCGCACGCCGCCGGAACGACGTGATCGCCGCCCTGGCCGCCCGGGACGCGAGCATCGAAGCGCGTTCGAGGTCCCTCCTGGAAGGCGCGGCCGCACTCTGGACCCTGATCGCCCCACAGCCGCACCGGTAAGACTCCGGCGAGGCGAGCCGTGGCGCGGAGCGGCGAGACGAGCCGTGGCGCGGCCGGCCGACATGCGCCGCCGCGCGACGCCCTGGGACCCGAGGGCGTGCGCCGCCCGCGCTCCCGAGCGCTCCGCCCGGCATCTTCCCCGCGCCGCCGGGGCCGTCGACCATGGCGCCATGCAGGGATCGGGCCCGCCGGACTGGTGGATCGCCGTCGTCGCCATCGCGATCGTCCTCGGCGTCATCGAGCGGCTACGGCCACTCGGCCCCGGCGAATGCCGTCGGTGCCGAGGGAGGGGCGGTCACCACTACAAGGACAGCACCGGCACCACCTGGTACAGCTGTTCCGCCTGCGACGGCACCGGGAAGACCAGGCGGTAGCGGGGGGCCGCCACCACGAGAGCGGTCCGGCCCCGCTCCGTCCACGGCCCGCCGGAGAGAACCGGCGGTGAGCCGCCCGGAAACCGCCGGTCAGGCCGTGCGGGCTATCCCCCAGCCGGGTGACACGGCCCCTGTTATGGTGCGCCGATGTCATCGATCAAGCAGTTCCAAGTCACCTTCGACTGCGCGGAACCCGAGCGTCTCGCCCGCTTCTGGTGCGAGGTGCTGGGGTACGTCGTATCGCCGCCGCCGAAGGGGTTCGCCACGTGGGACGATTTCGATCGCTCCCGGCCGCCTGAGGAGCAGGGTTCATGGTTCGCCTGCACGGATCCCTCAGGCGTGGGCCCGCGACTGTTCTTCCAGCGCGTTCCCGAAGGCAAGGTCGTCAAGAACCGGCTCCATCTCGACGTGCGGGTCGGCACCGGGCTCGTGGGCGCGGAGCGCCTCGCCGCACTCGAGGCCGAGTGCGCACGACTGGTCCCGCTGGGCGCGGTACGCGTGCGACTGCTGGCTGACGACCATGATTCGTGCATCGTGATGCAGGACATCGAGGGCAACGAGTTCTGCCTCGACTGATCACCTCCGCCGGGTGGGCGCCGACGGACACCGCCGACATCCAGCAGGCCGATGGCCGCACGGGGCCCACTCGGCGACCGAGACCGAGACCGCGACGGCGACCTCGACCGCGAGGCGGTCCGGATCCGGGTGTCCGAGTGCGATGAGTTTCGCCATGGTTCCTCGTCTGTATTCACGACACCATCCACCGCACCGCACGCGAGGAGAGCACCATGACCGCCATCTACACCTGGGACGTCTTCTCCACCCTCGACGGCTACGGCTCCTACGGTCCCGACGGCGACTGGGGCGGCTACTGGGGAAAGCAGGGCCCTGAGTTCCTCGACAACCGCCTGGCCGTGATCGGCGAAGAGCAGCGGATGGTCCTCGGGAGCAACACCTTCCGGCAGTTCGTGGAGCTGCTCGGCCCGATCCCGGAGGCCGACCTCGACCCGGTGAACTCCCGGATGCGCAGCATGCCCACGACGGTGGTGTCGACGACGCTCGCAGGACCTCTCACCTGGCCGGACGTGACCGTCGTGGCCGGCGACGCCGTCGATGTCGTCGCCCGGCTCAAGAAGGAGTCCGAGGTGCCGTTGCGCTCGCACGGCAGCCTGTCGTTGAACCGGGCGCTGATGGCCGCAGGGCTCGTCGACCGCGTCCAGGTGACGATCTTCCCTGTGATCAGCGGACGGACCGGGACCGACCCGGTCTTCAAGGGCTCGGCCGACTTCGACCTTGAGCTGCTCGAGAGCAGGACGTTCGACGGCCGCATCCAAGAGCTCGTCTACCGGCCCACCGCGCACGGCTGAACACCACCGCGCACCGCGCCGGGCCCGGCAGCCGAGATCGGTGCGCGGCCTCGGGGCGGGGGTCAGCGGATGCGGCCGCCGTGCAGTTCCAGACGCTGCCCCGGGAACCGCTGACGGAAGCGGCGGTCGTGCGAGACCGCGACCACCGCTCCCGGGTACGCCGCGAGCGCCGCCTCCAGGTCCTCGACCAGGTCCAGCGCGATGTGGTTCGTCGGCTCGTCCAGCACGAGGAGGTCCGCGGGCAGGGTCACCAGGGTCGCGATCTGCAGCCGCCGCCGCTGCCCGGCGGACAGGGCCGCGACCGGGACGTACAGGTCCTCCTCACGGAACAGGCCCAGCGTCATCAGCTGTTCGGCGAACTCCTCCGGCAGCCCGGGCCGCCCGGCCGCGAAGGCGGCGAGCAGCGGGAGGCGCGTGGAGCGCGCGGGCAGCTCCTGCGGGAGGTACCCGATCCGGGCGGGGCGGCGCACCGCGCCCGCATCCGGCTCCAGGTCGCCCGCCAGGACGCGGAGCAGCGTCGTCTTGCCCGCCCCGTTCCCGCCCGTGACCAGCAGCCGTTGCCCGGGGTCGACGGCCAGTCGCCCGTCCAGTCGGAGGCGCTCGCCGACCGTTACGCCGTCGAGCTCGGCGACGGGGTGTCCCGTGCCCGGGCGGAGAGGCGCGCTCGGGGCGGGGCGCTCGCCGGGACGGTCGTCGCCCGCCACCGACAGCGCCGCCGTGAACCGCAGCGGTGCGGGCGGCGCCGCCACCGGGTTGCGCCGCAGGTGGGCCAGCCGCTCGCGGACCGCGCGTACCCGCCCTCCGAGCTTCGCCTCGTGCGAGCGGCGGTGCTTGCCGAAGCCCTGCCCCGGGTCCTTGCCGGTGGTGGCCAGCCGCCTCCCTGCGGCTTCGAGCAGCTCCTCGGTACGGGCCACCTCCTGGAGCCAGTCCGCGTGTTCCTGCTCGGCGCGCCGTCGGGCGGCTGCCTTCGCGGTGCGGTAGCCGGCCCAGCCGTCGCCGTACCGGCGCACCGTGCGCGCGTCCCGGTCGACTTCGAGGATCGTGGTGGCGATGCGCTCCAGGAAGCCGCGGTCGTGGGTGACCGCGACGACGGTGCCGCGGTGCGCGCGCAGATGCTCCTCCAGCCAGCGCACGGCCGCCGCGTCGAGGTGGTTCGTCGGCTCGTCGAGGAGCAGGAGTTCGGGGGCGGCCGCCAGTACGCAGGCGAGCGCGAGCCGTGACTGCTCGCCGCCGGAGAGCGAGCCGAGCGCGCGGTCGCGGGTGATCCCGGCGAGCCGGAGCCCGTGCATGGCGGTGTCGACGCGGTGGTCCGCCTCGTATCCGCCGCGTTCCTCGTACGAGGTGAGCAGTTCGCCGTACGCGGCGAGTTCGTCCGGTGACGCGGCGCCGAGGCGCGCCTCCGCCGCACGCAGCCGGCGCTCCATGTCCCGGAGTTCGGTCAGGGCGAGGTCGACCGCGTCCTGCACGGTGCGGTCCGGGTCGAGGTCGAGGGTCTGTGCGAGGTGGCCGACGCCACCGGGGAAGTCGACGGTGATCTCCCCGGCGTCCGGCGCCTCTGCCGCGGCCAGCAGCCGCAGCAGGGTGGACTTGCCGGAGCCGTTCTCGCCGATGACGGCGGCCTTCTCGCCCGGGCGGACGGTGAGGGAGACGTGGTCGAGGACGGTGCGGGTGCCGTAGGACTTGGTGACGTCCTTGACGGACAGCTGCGCCACGGCAGCGGGTACGGCGGTATGGGCGCGAGCGCGCATGTGACTTTCCCTGGAGTACGAAGGGTCTACGGGCGGCGGAAACGGCGGCGTCGGCCGTGCCCGGACTCAGAGGGAGAAGAAGAAGGCCACGAATCCACCATAGCAAGACGATGCGTCTCGTCTCTAGTCGTTCTGCCTCACGAGGTCCGTGGCCCCCGTGACCCCCGTGACCCTCTCCCCTCCCCCCTCGGAGGCACCCGGCTGGTCCGGGCGACGGGCACGGTGTCGACAGCCCGCCTAGCATGGGATGAAGCGATCGTCCCGAGCGGTCTGGTGTGTCGAATGAAGCGACCCGCTGAGAGTCCCGAAGCGGGGGAACTCCTGGGTCGTGGGCGTGAGCAGGACCGGTTGCGTGAGGCCCTCGCCCGGCTGCGGGCCGGTGACGGCGGGCTGTGGCTCGTCGAGGGGGACGCGGGCGCCGGCAAGACGACGCTCGTCGAGTCCGTTCTGCCGCCGCGGCTGAGCGTGCTGCGAGGCGGCGGGCCGGATCGGGGGGTCCCGTACGGACCGCTCAGGACCGCACTCGGCGGTCGCCTGCCGGAATCCGCAGCGGAAGCGGCAGCGGGATCGGGTGACGTACCGGCGGTGGTGAGGGACGAGTTCGAGCGCCTGGCGCGGCAACGGCCCACCGGTGGTGTTCCTCGACGACCTGCAGTGGGCGGACGCCGCGACACTGGCCGTGCTGGACAACTGGGTGGCGCCTTCGACGGGGCTGCCCCTCCTGGTCATCGGCGCGTTTCGCAGTGACGAACTACCGCGTGGGCACCCGGTGCGCGACCTGCGGTCCAGGTTGCGGCGGGCCCCGTCAGGACGGGAACGGCATGTGCGGCTCGGGCCCCTGGGACCGGAGGACAGCGGTCTGCTGGTGCGACGCCTTCTGGGAGGCACGGTCACGCAGGGTGTCGTGGACGTCGTTGTGCGCCGGGCCCACGGCCTGCCCTTCTACCTGGAGGAACTCGCGGCGGCGGTCGCCGAGACAGGGGACGCGCAGGTGGTTCCCGAGTCGGTCACCGACGCCGTACTGCAGCGCATGGCGAGGCTGTCGGAGCGGGCGGGGGCGGTCGCCCAGCTGGTCGCCGCGAGCGGTGCGGTACGGCTCGACGTCCTGGCCGACGCCGGCGCGGAGGAGGCGGTGGTCGAGGAGCTGTTCGACGCCGGTGTGCTGGTGGAGCCTCCCGGAACCGCAACAGCCACCGCAACCGCAACCGCAACAGGAACTGCACCGGGAACGGGAACTGCAACCGGAACGGGAACCGGAACCGGAACCGCGGTCCGGGCCGGTGGCGCTGGCGGCACCGGCCACGCCGCCTTCCGCCATGCCCTGATGGGCGAGGCGCTGTACGCGGCCACCCCCTGGTCGCGGCGCCGTCGGCTGCACGCGACACTGGCGCGGGCCATGGAGGTACGCGCTGAGGCGCCCGCTCTCGCGGCGGCGCACTGGGAGAAGGCCCATGAGCCGACGCGCGCCTGTCCGCTGCTGCTGGCCGCCGCCGAGGCCGCGTGCCGGGTCCACGCGTACCGCGACGCGCTGAACGCGATCCGGCGCGCCCTCGCCCTGTGGCCCGCCGGGTCGGACGCCGCCGCCCGGCTGCGTGCGCTGGACCGGCTGGGCGAGTGCGCCGCCCGGTGTGGTGAGACGGGCGAGGCCGCCCGCGCCTGGGAGGAGGTCGCGAGCGCCTACCGGACCATGGGCGACCACGCCGCCCTGGCTCGGGTCGCACGGTGCCTGGCCGGCGTCTACGAGCTGGCGGACGACTGGCCGCGCGCGCTCGCCGCCCGGTACGTCGCCGTCGATGGGTTCACCAGGACGGGCCGGCGGGCCGAGGCGGCCGCGGAACGGCTGGCCGCTGCCTCGCACCTGCACTCCGCCGGTGATCTGACCGGGGCGATGCGCCTCGTACGGGAGGCGTGGCAGGACATCGACGCGGCCGCGCTCGACGGGGCGGCCGAGCTCCGCGTACGCGCCATGGGCATGGAGGGGCTGATCAGGACCAAGCTCGGCGACGGAGCGGCCGGAATCGACCTGACCGGTCGAGCACTCGACCTCGCCCTGAGCCGCGGTCTGGACGCGCTGACCGCCGACCTCTACTACCTGCACGCCGACGCGCTCGAACAGCGCACCGACTACCGGGCCGCACTGGACGCCTGGACCGACGCGCTGTCCTTCTGCCGCACCCGGGGCCTGGACGCCGACGCCCACGAGCTGTTCGGGCTGGAGATCGACACCGGATGGGGCCTGGCCAGGACCGACGCGCTGGACCACGACGACGTCAGTGCCTCCGCACGGCTGCGGGAACTCACCGCCCGTTGCCGAGCCCGCGAGGAGCACCACTACTCCGTCGCCGCTCTGCGCTGGGCCTCGACGTACTTCGCCCGTCATGGGCTCCGCGAGGACCTCGGCGCGTGCACGGATGTCCTGGCCCGTATCGCCGCCGCCACGGGCACCGCGGAGGCGACCGGCGCCCTCGCGCACGCCCTGGCGGAGAGCGCCCTGCTGGAGGGCGACGTCCGCCGGGCCGCCGACCTGACCTCGCGGGCGCCGCCCTGTGGATGCCGCCGCACGTGCAGCAGGCGTTCGACGACAGGGCGGACGAGTTCGCCGCTGACGTCGAACGCGTCACGGAGGAATGCGCCCCGGCCGTCATGGAGTTGCTGACCCTGCTGGACGACCACCACCCGCACGAGCCGCATTGCTACCTGCCCATCATGGGCGCCCGCCCCGAACACCAGGGGCACGGCATCGGCGCGGCACTCCTCGACACGCTGCTGGAGCAGTGCGACCGCGCGAAGCTGCCCGCCTACCTCGAAGCCACGAGCACGCGCAACGAGTCCCTTTACGCCCGCCACGGCTTCCACACGGTCCGGGATCTGCCTCTGCCCGGCGGGCCCGCCCTGCACGCCATGTGGCGCGAGCCGGACACCTGACGTAACGACGGCAGCCGACGCGGGCGATGGTCACGGAGATGGGTCTGTCGCAGTCGACCGTGTCGCGGATCTGACGAGCCTTCGGCCTGCAGCCGCACCGTACCGAGACGTTCAAGCTGTCGACGGACCCAGACTTCGAAGACCTGACAGGAGATTCTCGATGGACGTGCCCCAGCCTGGTCAGCCTCGCCTCCGGCTCATGAGCCTGGTCAGCCTCGCCTCCGGCTCATGCCGGACGACGGGAGTGACACCTGCGGCAGCGTCCACCGCGGTGCCATGAGCTTCGCGGTCGGCTGCTACGCGGCCATACGGAACCCCGACAGCCACGAGGACGCTCTCCCGGAGTTGCCGGAGCACGAGGCGCTGGAGCAGTCGGCGGCCTTCAGCGTGCCGGCTCGCCGGGTCGACGCGGCCACGGTGGCGCCCGCCTGAGGGACGCCCGAGCGGTACGTCTCGCCGACCCGTCCGCGCCCCCTGATGTTCGTCCTCACGTCACCACCAGTCCCGCCATATAGCCGAGTATCTATACAAGTGGCAGGTGCGGGGACTGGAGGGGCGCGGATGTGGATTCAACGCGGAGGCAGAGGCTTGCCGTTCGGCATGGGGGTGTCGTTGACCGCGCTGCTGACGCTTGCGGGGTGCGGGCTGGGCGAGGGTGAAGGGGCGGAGCCCGTGACCGCTCCCCCGGCGGACCTTCGGATCGCGTGCGCCGAGAAGGGCTACCTCGCAGCGTCCGGTTCCACGGCCCAGCAGAACGCCATGGCGCACTGGATGGAGGAGTACCAGGCCGCCTGCCCTGGAGTGAAGGTGCGGTACGCGCCGCTCGGGTCCGGGGCCGGGGTCGCTCAGTTCCTGCGTGGTGCCACCCAGATCGGCGGCACGGACGGGGCACTGACGCCCGACGAGGTCGTACGGTCGGCCGAGGTGTGCCGGGGCGGTCGCGCCATCGATCTGCCCATGGTGGGCGGACCCATCGCGATCGGCTACCACCTCGACGGAGTCGACGACCTGGTGCTGGACGCCTCCGCACTGGCCCGGATCTTCAACTCCGAGATCACCGTGTGGAACGACCCGGCGATCCGGCGCCTCAATCCGGGGGTCGACCTGCCGCCCACACCGATCAGTGCCGTCCACAGGTCCGACGGCTCCGGTACGACGCAGAACTTCACCGCGTACCTGGCCGGCGCCGCGCCCAAGCACTGGCCGTACGGGGAGGACAAGACCTGGCGCGCCAAGGGCGGTGTCGCGGCGGCCGGTTCCGACGGGCTGGTCTCGCATGTCAGGGGCACGAACGGCGGGATCGGCTACTTCGAGCTGTCCTTCGCCAAGAAGGCGAAGCTCCACACCGTACGGCTGGACACGGGCGGCGTTGCCGAGCCGGTGACCGTCTCGGCGGAGTCGGCCTCGGCCGGCATCGCCCAGGCGAGCGTGGCCGGCGACGGCAACGACATGACGCTCCGGTTCGACTACGAGAACCCGGCGCCCGGCGCCTGGCCCATCGTCCTCGTCACGTACGAGATCGTGTGCGACCGGGGCAACCGGCCGGACGTCCTGCCCGTCCTCAGGTCCTTTCTGACATACACCGCCGGCGAGGAGGGGCAGAACGGCCTCACCGGCATCCACTA
Source organism: Streptomyces sp. NPDC047886 (assembly GCF_043204435.1). NCBI lineage: Bacteria > Bacillati > Actinomycetota > Actinomycetes > Kitasatosporales > Streptomycetaceae > Streptomyces > Streptomyces sp. NPDC047886. Next base: position 14,559 of record NZ_JBIDCF010000006.1, on the reverse strand, counting down.
CGCGCCGCTGCCCGCCGAACTCGCCGCCAGGGTACGGCAGGTGGTCAGTTCCCTGTCCTGAGCAGGGCGGCGATCTCCCGGGCGGCGTCCCGCGCCGTGCGGCCGACGCCGATGAGGGTGGCGGACGCGGGGCCTGTCCAGTCGCCGTAGCCGAGCAGGTGCAGGCGGGCTTCGCCGACGGCGCGGGTTCCGGCGGTGGCGATGCGGCCCTGTGTGTCGCGCAGGCCCAGGGGCGCCAGGTGGGAGAGGGCGGGGCGGAAGCCCGTGCACCAGATGATCGCGTCCGCGTCGGCGGTCATGCCGTCGGCCCAGGCGACGCCGGTCGGTGTGAGGCGGTCGAACATCGGCTGGGCCTTCAGCAGACCCGCGTCCCGGGCCTCCCGTACGGGCGGTACGGCCACGATGTCCCCGAGCGAGGCGACGCCGCCCGTGTCGGTGCGGCCCTCGTCCAGGGCGCGGCGCCGGGCGGTGGCGACGTCGAACAGGACGCGGCCGTCGATGTCGTCGGGCAGGAAGCGCGGCTCGCGCGGGGTGGCCCAGGTCAGCTCGGCGACGCGACCCGCGAGGTCGGCGGCGATCTGGGCGCCGGAGTTGCCGCCGCCGACCACCACGACGCGCTGCCCCTCGAAGTCGCGCGTGGTGCGGTACGCCGTGGTGTGGAGCCGGCGCCCGCGGAAGACCTCTCGCCCCGGAACGGCGGGCAGGAAGGGCCGCGACCACGTGCCGGTCGCGCTGACGGCCGCGCGGGCGCGCCAGGTGCCCCGGTCGGTCTCGACGCGCAGGCACGGCCCGTCGCGGTGTACGCCCTCCACCCGTACGGGACGGTGCACGGGGAGGCCGTACCGCCGCTCGTACTCGGCCAGGTACGTGACGACGTGCGCCGCGTCCGGGTAGGGCTCGCCCTCCTGCGGCGGCATCATCCAGCCGGGCAGGGACGAGTACGCGGCCGGGGAGAACAGCCGCAGCGAGTCCCAGGCGTGCTGCCACGCACCTCCGGACGCCGTCTGGGCGTCGAGGATGACGAACTCGACGCCCAGACGGCGCAGGTGGTAGCCGGCGGCGAGCCCGGACTGGCCGCCGCCGATCACCACCACATCGGTGTCGGGCTTCACGCGGTGGTGAACTTCCTGCGCCACGCCAGCGACACGTACACCAGTGCCACCAGCACCGGCACCTCGATGAGCGGTCCGACGACGCCGGACAGGGCCTGGCCCGAGGTGACCCCGAAGGTGGCGATGGCGACCGCGATGGCGAGCTCGAAGTTGTTGCCGGCCGCCGTGAAGGCGAGGGTCGCGGTCCTGTCGTAGGCCAGGCCGATCGCCTTGCCGAGCGCGAAGGTCCCGAACCACATCACGGCGAAGTAGACGAGCAGCGGGACCGCGATGCGGGCCACGTCCAGCGGCTGGGAGGTGATCGTCTTCCCCTGGAGGGCGAACAGGATGACGATCGTGAACAGCAGGCCGTAGAGGGCCCAGGGGCCGATCTTCGGCAGGAACTTCGCCTCGTAGCTCTCGCGGCCGAGCTTCTTCTCGCCGATGCGGCGGGTCAGGAAGCCGGCGACGAGCGGCACGCCGAGGAAGATGACGACGTTCAGCGCGATCTTCCACATGGAGATGTCCAGCGACTCGCCCGAGCCCAGGCCGAGCCAGCCGGGCAGCAGGTCGAGGTAGAACCAGCCGAGCACACCGAAGGCGATGACCTGGAAGACGGAGTTGAGCGCCACGAGCACGGCGGCGGCCTCGCGGTCGCCGCAGGCCAGGTCGTTCCAGATGATCACCATGGCGATGCAGCGCGCCAGCCCGACGATGATGAGGCCGGTGCGGTACTCCGGCAGGTCCGGCAGGAAGATCCAGGCCAGCGCGAACATCACGGCCGGGCCGAGCACCCAGTTGACGACCAGCGACGAGATCATCAGCCTGCGGTCGCCGGTGACGGCGTCGAGCTTGTCGTACCGGACCTTCGCGAGGACCGGGTACATCATGATCAGCAGACCGACGGCGATCGGCAGCGAGATTCCGCCGATCTCGACCTTGGCGAGCGCGTCGTTCAGGCCGGGGATCAGCCGGCCGAGACCCAGCCCGAGGCCCATGGCCAGGAGGATCCAGACGGCGAGGAAGCGGTCGAGCGTCGACAGCTTCGCGACGACCGAGGGCTCCTCGGTCGTCGCGGGCGCTTGGGTGGGGGTCACGGACAGGCCCTCTTGTTCTCGGCGGCGGTACGGGCGGAGTCGGCCAGCTCGGCGAACTGGCCGGCAAGGGAGGCGATGACGTCAGGGCGCAGCTTGTAGTACGTGAAGCGGCCGCAGGGCTCGGTCTCCACGACGCCGGCCTCGCGCAGCACTCTCAGGTGGTTGGAGAGGTTGGTCTGCTTGGCACCCGTCTCCTCGACGAGGTGGGTGGTGCACAGGGTCTCGCGGGCGAGCAGGGTCACGATCCGGAGGCGCAGGGGGTCACCCAGAACCCGGATCAGCTCAGTGTCGACTGACGTCATCATGGACTGATACTCTCACATCAGTGGTGGATGACACCACCGGGTGCTGATTTCAGTAGTGCCTGATTTCCCCGTGAGACAAGAGAGACCAGCCGTGTCCGAGTCCGAGAAGCCCTCCGTCCTGTTCGTCTGCGTCCACAACGCCGGCCGTTCGCAGATGGCCGCCGCGTGGCTGACCCACCTGGCCGGGGACCGCGTCGAGGTCCGCTCGGCCGGGTCCGCGCCCGCCGACCAGGTCAACCCCGCCGCCGTCGAGGCGATGCGCGAGGTCGGCATCGACATCACCGCCGAGACCCCGAAGATCCTCACCATCGACGCGGTCAAGGCGTCCGACGTCTGCATCACCATGGGCTGCGGCGACACCTGCCCCGTCTTCCCCGGCAAGCGCTACCTCGACTGGCAGCTGGAGGACCCGGCGGGCCAGGGCGTCGAGGCCGTACGCCCCATCCGCGACGAGATCAGGAAGCTCGTCGAGGGCCTGATCGAGGAGATCGCCCCGCAGGCCCCGGAGACCACGGCGTGAGCACGGGCACGGACGGCATACGCGACGTCATCGTCATCGGCTCCGGCCCCGCCGGCTACACCGCCGCCCTCTACACCGCCCGCGCCCAGCTGAAGCCCCTGGTCTTCGGCGGCGCCGTCTTCGTGGGCGGCTCGCTGACCACCACGACCGAGGTGGAGAACTTCCCCGGCTTCCCCCAGGGCGTCGACGGGCCGGTCCTGATGGAGGACATGCGGGCCCAGGCCGAACGCTTCGGCGCCGAGATCATCGAGGACGACATCGTCTCCGTCGACCTGACCGGCGACATCAAGGAGGTCACGGACACCGCCGGCACGGTCCACCGCGCCAAGGCCGCGATCGTCGCGACCGGCTCCGGCTACCGCAAGCTCGGCCTGCCGGGCGAGGAGGAACTGTCGGGGCGCGGCGTGTCCTGGTGCGCCACCTGCGACGGGTTCTTCTTCCGCGACCGCGACATCGTCGTCGTCGGCGGTGGCGACACCGCGATGGAGGAGGCCACGTTCCTCACCCGGTTCGCCCGCTCCGTCACCGTCGTCCACCGCCGCTCCACACTGCGCGCCTCCCAGGTCATGCGGAACCGCGCGTTCGCCGACGACAAGATCTCCTTCCTCTTCGACAGCGAGATCACGGCGATCAACGAGGAAGGCGGCATGCTGTCCGGCGTCACCGTCCGCGACAACATCACCGGCGAGACCCGCGACCTGCCGGTGACCGGCCTGTTCATCGCGATCGGCCACGACCCGCGCTCCGACCTGTTCAAGGGCCAGCTCGACCTGGACGACGACGGCTACATCGCGGTCCACTCGCCCTCCACCCGTACCAGCGTCCCCGGCGTCTTCGCGGCGGGAGACGTCGTCGACCACACCTACCGCCAGGCCATCACCGCCGCCGGCACCGGCTGCCAGGCCGCCCTGGACGCCGAGCGGTACCTCGCCGCCCTCTGACCCTCATCGCATCGGGAGACAGCTGCCATGGCACTGAAGAACGTGACGGACGACTCCTTCGAGGCGGACGTCCTCAACAGCGACAAGCCCGTCCTCGTCGACTTCTGGGCGGCCTGGTGCGGCCCCTGCCGCCAGATCGCCCCTGCCCTGGAGAAGATCGCCGAGGAGTACGGCGAGAAGATCGAGATCGTCAAGCTCAACATCGACGAGAACCCGGCGACCGCTGCGAAGTACGGCGTGATGTCGATCCCGACGATGAGCCTCTACCAGGGCGGCGAGGTCACGAAGACGATCGTGGGCGCCAAGCCGAAGGCCGCGATCGAGCGGGATCTCGCCGACGTCCTCGCCTGACCCGCGCCGGGCCGGGGCGGCGGGCCCGGCAGGCCCCGGCTCCCGGCTCACGGTCAGGACCGCCGACTCCCGGCTCGCGGTCAGGACCGTCGGCTCCCGGCTCGTCGGCCAGGACCGTCCGGGCCCGATTCAGCCGGCGGGTTCGAGGATTCCGCGGATACGGCGGAGCCCCTCGGGCTTCACCGAGTACCAGACCCAGGTGCCCCGGCGCTCACGATCCAGCAACCCGGCGTCGCACATCACCTTCAGGTGGTGACTCACGGTCGGCTGACGGAAGCCGAGCGCCGTCGTCAGGTCGCACACGCACGCCTCACCGGCCGGCGATCGCTCGATCATGCGGTACAGCTGGAGCCGCGTGGGGTCGGCGATGGCCTTCAGCATGGCGGCCAGCCGTTCGGCCTCATCGCGCTCGATGAGGAGACCGGACAGCTCGACACCACAGGTCTCCGGGTCGTGCGCCACCGGAACGGCGGCGCCATACGTAGAGATAGCCACCTCATCACCATAAGTGCGGCCCCACCGCGACCACGGGGCTCGAACGCCTGCCCGGCCACTTGTTCACTCAGGGTTCACTTTCGGGCCCCTCCCGTGCCAGGAGTCCCCATGCAGGAGCCACCCTTCCCGCCCGGGTCCCGCGTCCCGCCGCTGCGTGACGCGAGCGCCGTACTCGACCGGATCGCCCGCCGACTCGCCGCCCGGCACGGACGAGCTTTCTCGGACGCGACGATCGCCCGGTACGTGGAGGAGTGCGCCGACTTGCTGGGCAAGAGCGCCCGCGTGGGCAACCACCTGCCCGTACTCGTCGAACGGTTCGCGGACCAGCGGCTCGCCGCGCTCGCGAAGGCGTCGGGCGTGGCACGTGCGGTCGTGCCAGAGGTGCTGTTCGTGTGCACGGAGAACGCGGGACGCTCGCAGCTCGCCGCCGCGCTGCTGCGCCACCGGGCCGGGGCGGCGGTGGTCGTGCGGACAGCCGGGCCGGAGCCGGGCGCGGAGATCGCACCGGTGGTCCGGCGCCTGCTGGCCGAACGGGTCCTGGACGTCGGGGACGAGTTCCCCAAGCCGCTGACGGCTGAGGTGGTCGCGGCGGCCGACGTGGTGGTCACACTGGGCTGCGGGGACGCGTGCGCGGTCCTGCCGGGACGGCGGTATCTGGACTGGGAGCTGCCTGACCTGTCCGGTCTGGACCTGGAGAGCGCCCGCTCGGTGTGCGCCGCGCTGGACGCGCGGGTCGCGGTGCTCCTGGAGGAGCTTGGGTGACGGCGGCTCAGCCGGTCGGCTGGCGTGCCGGGGAGCACTCCAGGCGGTAGCCCATGCCGCGGATCGCGTCGATGGTGCAGCAGCTTCTGCGGTCGTCCCGCAGCCGGTTGCGGACGCGCCGGACATGGACCGTCAGGGTGTTGCTGTCGAGCGCGTCGGCGCCCCACAGCGCCTGGGTCAGCTCAGCCCGGCTGACGACCTTGTTGGGGCGTTCCATGAGGTAGCGCAGAAGCATGAACTCCCGTACCGGCAGCTTGAGCAGGCGGCCGCGTACGTGGACGTGGAAGCCGGCCGGGTCGAGCTCGATGTCCCCGACGACGAGGCGCTCGGCCGATGCGTCCCCGCCCTGGTCCCCGCTCGCGCGCAGGAGCGGGAGTATCTCCTCGGTGCGGTAGGGGCGGGCCACGAAGGCCACCGCGCCCGCCGCCACGGCCGCGGTGGCCTCGTCCACCCCGTCGGGCCCGGCTCCGACGAGGACCGGTACGGGGTGGAGCCTGGCGATCAGTTCGGTGACCCGGGCGGCGCCGACGACGGGCAGCGGGGCGCCGAGCAGGACGGCCCGGGGGTGCAGGACCCCGGCGTGGAGCAGCGCCTCGGCGCCGTCATGGCAGGCGACGACGGTGACCCCCGCGGCCGTGAGGCGGCCGACGACCTTTGCGGCCAGGGCCGTGTCGGGTTCGGCCAGCAGCAGGTCCGGGGGCTTCTCGTCGACCGTGGCGTGCTGCGTCGGGTGGGGGGTCACCGGGTGGGCTCCTCTGCTGCTCTCTCTGCGCCGTGAACGGGTGCCTTGCGTCTGCCGGGGCGGTCCCGGTCAGCCGAAGCGGCCGGAGATGTAGTCCTCCGTGCGCTGGTCGGCGGGGGTGCTGAAGATGCGGGCGGTCTCGTCGTACTCCACGAGGCGGCCGTGGCGTACACCCTGGTCGTCGACGTCGGCGGTGAAGAAGGCCGTGCGGTGCGAGACGCGGGCGGCCTGCTGCATGTTGTGGGTGACGATGACGATCGTGAACTGCTGGACGAGGTGCTCCATCAGGTCCTCGATCTTCGCCGTGGCGATGGGGTCGAGGGCCGAGCAGGGCTCGTCCATGAGGATGACCTCGGGCTTGACCGCGATGGTGCGGGCGATGCACAGCCGCTGCTGCTGGCCGCCTGACAGGGCCAGCGCGGAGGACTTCAGCTTGTCCTTGACCTCGTCCCACAGGGCGGCCCGGGTGAGGGTCTCCTGGACCAGGTCGTCCAGGTTGCCCTTCACGCCCGCGACCCTCGGGCCGTACGCGATGTTGTCGTAGATCGACTTGGGGAACGGGTTGGGCTTCTGGAAGACCATGCCGATACGGCGGCGGACCTCGATGGGGTCGACGTCCTTCCCGTACAGGTCCTCGTCGTGGTAGCGGACCTTGCCGGCGACGCGGGCGCCGGGGACGAGGTCGTTCATGCGGTTGAAGCAGCGCAGGACGGTGGACTTGCCGCAGCCGGACGGGCCGATCATCGCGGTGATCTCGCGCTCGCCGATGGTCATGTTGACGTCGCGTACGGCCTCGTGGTCGCCGTAGAAGACGGACAGTCCGCCGACCTCGAAGACGGGGCTGGAGCGTTCGGGCACCGCGCGGTAGGTGACGTCCGGGGCCTTGGCGGCCGTCTTGGTGGTGGTCGTGCCGCCGGCGGAGTCGGAGGGGGAAGCGGTCATGGCGGTCTCCAGTGGTGATGGAGTGGTGGTGGGCGTCGTCATGGGTCACCAGCGGCGGGAGTAGCGGTTGCGGAGCCAGATGGCGGCCGCGTTCATCAGCAGCAGGATCCCGAGGAGCAGGATGATCGCGGCGGCGGCGAGGTGGTGGAACTCCTCACGGGACTGGCTGATCCAGTTGTAGATCTGGACCGGGAGCACGGTGTAGGAGCTCTGCAGCCCTTCGGGGTTGAACATCACGAAGGTGACCGCGCCGAGCATGATGACGGGCGCGGCCTCGCCGATGGCGCGGGACAGGGCGAGGATCGAGCCGGTCGCCATGCCGGGCACGGCGGCCGGGAGGACCTGGCGCCAGACGGTCTGCCACTGGGTGGCGCCGAGCGCCAGGGACGCGTGCCGGATGGACTGCGGTACGGCCCTGATCGCCTCGCGCGAGGCGATGATGACGACCGGCAGCACCAGCAGCGACAGCGTCAGCGCGGCCGTCAGTACGGTCGTGCCGAGCGCGAACTGGCGGGCCAGCAGGCCGAGTCCGAGGATGCCGTAGATGATCGACGGGACGGCGGCCAGGTTCTGGATGTTCAGCTCGATCATCCGGTTGTACCAGCGGTCGGGGTCGGCGTACTCCTCCAGGTAGATCGCCGCCATGATGCCGGTGGGCAGGCAGAACAGCGCGGTGAAGCCGATGACCCAGAGGGTGCCGAAGATCGCGGACTGCGCGCCGGCCCGCTCGGGTTTGCGGATGGACGGGAAGTTCTCCCACAGCCGCGGGTCCAGGCGGGGCCACGCCTCGACGAGGACGTAGGCGAGCAGGGCCACCAGGAAGACGACGCCGACGGCGAGGCAGCCGAGGAGCAGCCAGCGGAAGAGGCTCTCGCCGGGGCGGAAGCGCGGTCCGGCGAGCAGTCCGCGCTCCGGCTTGCGGACGGGTGCGGGCGCCTGGGCGGCCTGCGTGGGGGTGCTGGTCACTCGTACACCTCCCGGTACTTGCGCACCAGACGGATGCTGATCAGGTTCATGAGGAAGGTCGCGAGGAAGAGCAGCGCGCCGACCGCGAAGATCGTGTCGTACGCGATCGAGCCGACCGGCACGTCACCGGACGCGGCCCGGGCGATGAACGCGGTCATGGTCTCCATCTCGACCAGCGGGTTGAGCGTGAACTCCGGCTTCGCGCCCGCCGCGATGAGCACGATCATGGTCTCGCCGACGGCCCGGGAGATGCCGAGGACGCAGGCCGCGACGATGCCGGACAGGGCGGCGGGGACGACCACGCGCACCGAGACGGTGCGCTTGCCGGAGCCGAGTGCGAACGCCCCGTCTCGCAGGGCGTGCGGCACGGCGGACAGCGCGTCCTCGGTGAGGGAGGCGATCGTCGGCACGATCATCACGCCCATCACCAGGCCGGCGGCGAGGCCGTTGCGGACCTCGGGAGCCCAGGCTTCGGGCAGCACGTCCTGGAGGAGGGGGGTGATGAACGCCATGGCGAAGAAGCCGTAGACGACCGTGGGGATGCCGGCGAGGACCTCCAGGCTGGGCTTGAGGACCTTGCGCACACCGGGCCTGGCGTACTCGCTCAGGTAGATCGCGGCGCCGAGGCCGACGGGGATGGCGACCAGCAGCGCGATGCCGGTGATGACGAGGGTGGCGGCGACCAGCGGCAGCACTCCGAACTTCTTGTCGGCGAAGAGCGGGGTCCACTCGGTGCCGGTGAAGAACTCGACCGGGTCGACCTGCTGGAAGAAGCCCACCGCAGGCGGGATCAGCGAGACGACGATCCCGATGGTGGTGGCGACCGAGACCAGCGCGGCCGCGAGCAGCAGCGCCTTGATCGCGGCTTCGCCGTAGCGCGGGCGAGCCCGCCGCAGGGACCGCGCACCGGTCTCGGTCCCTGCGGCGGGCTGGGTGGTGGAGCTGGTCACTTGGCGGCTGCCTTGAGCTTGTCGAGGGCGGCCTGGAGGTCCTTCTCCTGCTGGGAGTTGAGCGGGATGAACTGGGCGTCCTCGGCGATCTTCTTGTGGTTCGAGACGTAGAACTCGACGAAGTCCAGGACCTGCGGCTTCTTCAGGCCGGCGTCCGACGGGTAGATGAACAGCTGCCGGCCGAGCGGGGCGTAGGTGCCGTCCTGGGTGGCCGCGGCGCTCGGCTCCACACAGCCCTTGCCGCCGTCGATCGCGATGGCCTTCAGCTTGTCCTTGTTCTCCTCGTAGTAGGAGAAGCCGAAGTAGCCGAGGCCGCCCTTGGTGCCGGAGACGCCGGTGACGATGACGTTGTCGTCCTCGCTGCCGCTGTAGTCGGTGCGGGAGGCGCCCTCCTCACCGTTGATCTCGTCGGTGAAGTAGTCGAAGGTGCCGGAGTCGGTGCCGGGGCCGAACAGCTTCAGCGGCTCGTCCGGGAACTTCGGGTCGACCTGCTTCCAGCTGTTCACCTTGGAGCCGGGCTCCCAGATCTTCTTCAGCTGCTCGGTGGTCAGGCAGGTCGCCCAGGTGTTGTCCTTGTTGACGACGACGCTGAGGGCGTCGTTGGCGACGGCGAACTGCTCGTACTTGATGTTGTTCTGCTCGCAGGTCTTGATCTCCTCGTCCTTGATCGGACGGGAGGCGTCGGAGATGTCCGTCTCGCCGACGCAGAACTTCTTGAAGCCGCCACCGGTTCCGGAGGTGGCGACGGTGACCTGGACCTTGGCCTGCTTCTCCGCGTACAGCTCCGAGGCGGCGCTGGACAGCGGGGCGACCGTGCTGGACCCGTCGATCAGGACCTTGCCGGACAGTTCCTTGCCGTTGCCGCCCTCGCTCTTGTCGGAGTTCGAGCCCGCGTCGGCACCGCCGCACGCGGTCGCGGCCAGCATCACAGCCGCCGTCAGGGCCACGGGAGCCTTGGCCCGGCGCAACGAAAGGGAGATGTTCACGTGACTCTCGATCCTCGTGTCTGCCGGGGTCTCCCCGGCTGTCTGGATGAGGTGCGCAGTACGCGCCACTCGGACGGTTGGATCGAAACTCGCCTATATGAACGGACGGTGTACGGATACCCCCTCAATGGTGAATGATAGCCAGCCATCTATATAGGCACATCTTGATGCAGTCAACAACCAGCACTGGTGGGGCGGTTGGGGCGCATGGGGCGGCGCCCTCCTGCCTCCACTGTTCGACCGGAGTTCACCCTTCCGCCCCTCAGGGCGACGGGTGGCCGCCTACCGTCCGCATAGACGCCTGCCTATATACGGCGTCGGTTCTCAGCCACATCCCGTCCGCTGCCCGCTCTGGAGGAGCCGTGCCCGACCGTCCCCTGGACGACGGCCGTACCGTCCCGGTGTTCCACAACACCGCCCGTTCCGCCCTCACCTGCCAGTACCGCTGCGGCAACGCCTGCTCCCACGAGGCGCCCAACCGTTCCCTGAACACCTACTTCGGGGACGTCGTGCAGCAGGCGGCCATGTCCCGCAGAGGCACCCTCAAGGGCGCCGCCGTCCTCGCCCTGGCCGGCGGCACGATGGCACTCGCGGGGCCCGCGGCCGCTGCCGGAGCCGCCCCCGCGTCCGCGTCCGGCGTGACCGCCGCAGCCGCCGCCACGGCCCGGGGCAGGGCACCGCGGGGCCTGGACTTCGCCCCCGTCGCGCCCAACACCGCCGACACGGTCACCGTCCCCGAGGGCTTCGCCCAGCAGGTCGTCATCCGCTGGGGCGACCCGGTCCTGTCCGGCGCGCCGCGCTTCGACGCCCGCCGCCAGAGCGCCCGCGCGCAATCCCTCCAGTTCGGCTACAACTGCGACTACATGGCCCTGCTCGACCTGCCGCGCCGCCGGGAACACCAGCTGCTCGTGGTCAACCACGAGTACACCAACGAAGAGATCATGTTCTACGGGTACGACCCCGCGAACCCGACGCGCGAGCAGGTGGAGATCGCCTGGGCCGCGCATGGCCTGACGGTCATGGTCGTCCGCGCGGACCGCCGCTCCGGCCGCCTGTGGCCGGTCACCGGCGACGCGCTCAACCGCCGCATCACCGCCACCACGCCCATGGCCCTCACCGGCCCCGCCGCCGGCAGCGACCTGCTGAGGACCAGCGCCGACCCCACGGGCCGTACCGTGCTGGGCACCCTGAACAACTGCGGCGGCGGCATCACCCCGTGGGGCACGGTCCTGACCGGCGAGGAGAACGTCAACCAGTACTTCGCCAACGCCGCCGCCGTCACCGACCCCGTCTCCGCACAGCGCCTGGCCCGCTACGGCCTGCCGAAGGGCGCCAGCCACCGCCGCTGGGAGCGCTTCGACCCCCGCTTCGACATCGCCCAGGAGCCCAACGAGCCCAACCGGCACGGCTGGGTCGTCGAGGTGGACCCGTACGACCCGGACTCCGTCCCGCGCAAGCGGACCGCGCTCGGCCGCTTCAAGCACGAGGCCGCCGAGCCCCGCCTCACGGCGGACGGCCGCGTCGCGCTCTACATGGGCGACGACGAACGCTTCGACTACCTCTACAAGTACGTCTCCGCCCACCCGTACAAGAAGGGCACCATCCGCGCCGCGCGCGAACACAACATGCGCCTCCTCGACGAGGGCACGCTCTACGTGGCCCGCTTCACCGGCGACTCCCCGGCCGAGGAACTCGACGGCACCGGCAAGCTCCCGACCGACGGCGCCTTCGACGGCTCCGGCACCTGGATCCCGCTCGCCACCGGCTCCACGTCGCACGTCCCCGGCATGACCGCCGAGGAGGTCTACGTCTTCACCCGCCTCGCCGCGGACAAGGTCGGCGCCACCAAGATGGACCGCCCCGAGGACGTCGAACCCCACCCGCACACCGGGCACGTGTACGTCGCCCTCACCAACAACAAGGACCGCGGCGCCACCGGCAAGGCCGGCCCCGACGAGGCCAACCCCCGCAAGGGCAACAAGCACGGCCACATCCTGGAACTCGCCGAGCACTTCGGGGACGCCGCGTCCGACGGCTTCGCCTGGCGCCTGATGCTGGTGTGCGGCGACCCGGAGGACCCGTCCACCTACTTCGCGGGCTACGACAAGAGCCAGGTCAGCCCTATCTCCTGCCCCGACAACGTCGCCTTCGACGAGCACGGCAACCTGTGGCTCGCCACCGACGGCGCCGCCCTCGGCTACCACGACGGCCTCTTCGCCGTCCCCGTCAAGGGCCCGCACCGCGGCCACGTGAAGCAGTTCCTCACCGTCCCGGTCGCCGCCGAGACCTGCGGCCCGATCATCACCCGTGACCGCGTCCTCGTCGCCGTCCAGCACCCGGGCGAGACCGACACCGCCACCGCCGAGACTCCGGCCTCGACCTGGCCCGACGGCCCCGGCACCCTCCCCCGCCCCTCGGTTGTCACTGTCTGGCGCGAAGGCCGCCACCACCGCTGACCCGCGCCGTACAACGACGGCTCCTGCGTAGACCGCTGTCCACGCAGGAGCTGACGTCCAACGGATACGGCACGGCGAAGGGAGACACGGCCGCCAGATGCCGCGTACCGCCATCCAGCGGTGGTGGGCACGGACACACACCGGCTGCCCGGCGCAGTGGCCGCCGCCGCGCCGGGCAGAGGAACGCCCACTCCGCGTCGTGAGATGGCAGTCGTCGGCGGGCGGCCGGGCTGGCGCCCACGGGTACGTGCGCGTGATCTCGCCCGGGATCGGGCGCGCGCGGTCGCACGGGGCGGTGAGGATCGCATGACCTATCGGCCCGCACAACGCAAAATGCTGGTCGAGATCGCTCCCGACCAGCATTCCGATGGTGCATGCGTGGTGTCCGAGGGGGGACTTGAACCCCCACGCCCGATAAAGGGCACTAGCACCTCAAGCTAGCGCGTCTGCCATTCCGCCACCCGGACCAGGTGTATGCCGTCTCGCGGTGTTCCCCGCGGCGACATGGATAACTCTACCAGGGGTTCGAGGTGCCCTTCACCCGCATATCCCGTGGTCAGGGGGGTGTGGAGCCCTCGACCCCGAGCAAGGGAGGCGGACGGCGCCCGGCGGTGTACGGGGTGTCTCCACCCGGGTGCGGAGCGTGTCCATGGCGGTCCGGGAGCCGTGGGGGCGTGAGGGACGGATGTCAGCAGTCTCGCTCTCGTAGGGAGTGCAGGTGCGCGCTCGCCTTGCGGGCGAAGGTGAGGGACTCGGCGGGGTCGTCGTGCTCGGCCTGCCAGTGGTGGGCGCGACGGCCGGCGGGGGTCGCGCGGGTCACGGCCGAGATGAAGCGCCGGTAGTCGATGTCGCCGTCGCCGACGTCGACCATGCGGTAGCCGTCACGGGCGGTGTCGTCGCGTTCGCCGTCCTTGACGTGGAAGAGCGGATAGCGGTGGGGCTGGTCGAGGACGTAGCGGAGGGGGTCGAAGGGGGCCTGCGTGCCGTCGGCCCGTCGGCTGAAGCGGTGCTGTCCGGCGTACGCCCAGTAGATGTCCATCTCCAGGAACACCAGCTCGGGGTCGGTCTCGGCGAGGAGTACGTCGTAGAGGCGGACGTCCGGCCGGTCGGTGGCGAACGAGAACTCCTCGGCGTGGTTGTGCTGGTAGAACCGCATCCCCCGCTTCTTGGCCTCGGCACCGTAGTGGTTGAACTCCTCGGCGCAGCGCTTCCAGCCGTCGACGGTGGCTCCGTAGCGCCAGGGACCGGACGCGGTTCCGATGTGCCGCAGGCCGAGGGCTTGCGCGTCGTCCAGGACGCGGTCGAGGTTCTGCGCGAACGTGTAGGCGGCGGGGTCGGTGGAGTAGTAGCCGACGTGGCTGCCGATGGCGCGTAGACCGTGGTCGCGGGTGAGGCGCCTGAGCTGGTCGAGGCTGATGGGGCCTGCGGCGCCCTGGCTGTAGCCGGCGTACTCGACCTCGTCGTAGCCGTGGTGCCGGAGTTGTTCGAAGACCGGGCCGAAGCCGAGGGTGGCGACCTTGTCGCGCAGCGAGTAGAGCTGGATGCCGAGGCGGCCGGGCGGCAGGACGGGGCGCCCTCGGCCGCCGGCCCCGACGGGGTCGGGAATGGTACGGGCCGCGGCGGGGGTGGCGGAAGCGCCGACGAGTGCGGCGGCGGCGCCGGCGGCCGCCCCGACGGCGACGCCGAGCATGCCGCGCCGGGTGAGTCTGTGGGTGAGTTCGGGGTCGGTGTTCCGGCTGGTGCGGGTGGTGCCGATGGCGCGGACAGAGAGGCTGGTCCGGGTGGTGCGGCTGGTGCGGCTGGTGCGGCTGGTGCGGCCCATTGTGGATAACTCCTCGTTGTCGGTGGAGTGTGCTTCAGTGAGCTTCTTCGATGTGGCCACCGATCGGGTGACGGTCCGTGAAGCGCAACGAGCGAAGCCCCCGGGCTGTTGATCGAGGTGTCTGACGCCTCAA
>NZ_JBIDCF010000005.1:567004-608210 GCF_043204435.1 Streptomyces sp. NPDC047886 | reverse complement strand
GGTGCGCGCCGCGGGGCTGGGCGCCGCCGCGGACGAGCTGCTGTTCGACACCGGCCGCTTCGGCAGGCCGTCGCCGGCCGCCCCCTGAGCGGGGGCGGCGGCGCACCGCCCGGTGTGCGGTCGGGCGGTGCGCACCACGGGTGAAGGCCCGGGCCGATGGGACGGCCCGGGCCTTCGCTCATGGGGTGAACGGCTCAGAGGAAGTACGTGCCGGGCTCCATGCCCATCAGCACCCGGCCCTGCACCTCCAGATTGGCGTTGAGCTGCACGAGGGCGTGCAGCGAGAACCCCTGGATGTCGCGGTGGAAACGCTGCAGGTCCACGTCCCGCCGGATCACGGAACCGCCGCTCGCGGCGAAGAGGACCTCGACGGCCTCCTTCGACAGCTGCGCCGCGTAAGCCGTCTGCCCCCGGATGACCGCCTTCTCCGTGTCCGTCGGCTGCTCGCCCGCGTCGGCGCGGCCCTGCAGGACGCTCAGCCAGCCGCCGGACAGCGCCTCCGCCGCGTCGATCTTGTTGGCGGCCGTGGCCACCTGCTGCTGCGTCACCGGGTGGAGGCTCTGCTCGGTCCACTCCGTGTAGGTGATGCCCCGCCCGGGGAGCCGCTCGAGGAACAGCTCGTACGCCCCGCGCGCCATGCCCGTGAACGCCGCGGCGACACTCGACAGGACGTAGCCCAGCAGCCCGTAGTTGCGTCCCGTGACACCCGCGTTGTGGCGGTCGCCGGTGGCGCTGACCATCGCCTCCTCCAGGGAGACGACCCGGTGGGCGGGGACGAACACCCCGTCGGCCGTCGTGGTCGAACTGCCCGTGGCGGCACCGGCCGAGACGTGCCAGTCGTCGGCGATGGACAGCTCGGTGGTGGGAACGAGGGCGACGAGCTCCTCGCTCGTCCCGTCGGGACGCTCGACCATGGCGGCGAGCAGGTCCCAGTCCGCGCCCCGGCACCCGGAGTTGAAGCGCCAGGTCCCGTCGAGCCGGTAACCGCCGTCGACCGGCCGGAGCGTCCCGGTGGGCGCGAACACGATGGAGACCCGGCTGCTGCCGCCCGCGAACACCTCCTCCTGCGCCCGGTCCGGATACAGCCCGGCGGCCCACGCGCTGGTCAGCCACACCATCGTCAGCCACCCGGTGGACGGGCAGCCGCGGGCGACCTCGGAGATGATCCGGGCCTGCGCCGCCGCGTCGAGGTCCAGGCCGCCGTGCGCGCGGGGCACCGCCGCCCGGAACACCCCCGCCTTCTCCAGCAGCCGGATGTTCTCCTCCGGGATCCAGCGGTTCTCCTCCGCCTCCATGCCGTTGCGGCGCAGAGTGGGCACGGCGTCCCTCACGGCGTCCAGGACGGCCTCCAGGGCGGACGCCTGCTCTTCATGTGTGGTCACGTCACTCCTCGATGTCAGCGGTGTCGGCGGTGTCGGCGGTGTTCGCGGTGCCGGCAGTGTTCGCGGTGTTCCGGTGGTCGCGCGCGGCGGTGGCCGGTACACGGCGGAGAACCCCTCTGGGACGCCGCGCTTCCAGAGGGGTTCCGCCGGCGGTGCTCCTACTGGGCGACCAGCCCGGTGGCGGCCACCGGACGGTCGATCGACATCAGCCAGCGCCCGTCGGCGCCACGGCACAGAACGTCCGTGCAGGTGCCCTCCAGGCGCATCGGCTCGCCGTCGGGGCCCTTGGTGTCGATGCTGTACTCCACGCCGATCAGCGCCACGTCACCCGCGACGTACGAGTGCGTGATCGACGCCTTGAGCGTCGGCTTGGCGGCCAGGAACTCCTTGAAGAACGCCAGCCGGGCCGCGCCCGTGAGGGGCTCGCCCGAGAAGTTGGAGATGGAGTCCTCCAGGTAGAGGCGGTTGAACAGTTCGCCGTCCCCGGAGTTGAACACCTGGATGAAGATGTCGTTCTGGGTCTCGGGGTCGTCGGTGAGGTCGGGGCGTGCCGGGTCGAACGCGACGGTGGAGGACATGGCTGCTGGTCCCTTCTGAGGGTCGGATGGTGGGGAGGAGGAGCCGGGAAGCCCGGGGGCCGGAGGCGCCGGGGAGCCGGAGCAGCCGGGGGAGGGGACGGCGCGGTGCGCCACCCCGGCCGCGCCGGGGCCGGAGGCGGGGCCTATGCCTCTCCGGAGGCCTGCTGCGCGGCGCGCAGGCCGGATTCGATGGCGCCGTCGATGTAGCCGCTCCAGCCGTTGGCGATGTCACCGCTGGCGAACGAGAGCCGGCCGGCCGGCGCCAGCACATCGGGGTACAGGGACGTGAGCTGGCCCGGCTTGCGGAACGCCCAGCCACCGCGTGCGTAGGGGTCCCTGCCCCAGTCGTGGTTGAAGACGCCGATGACGTCCAGGTCCACGCCGAGCCGCCGCACCGCTTCCCTGACCTTTGCCTTGTCGGTGTGGGCGAACGTCGGGTCGGTGCTGAAGGCGACGTACAGCATGCCTTCGGCGGTCTCCTTGAAGGGCAGCATCATGGAGATCGGGGAGCCGCCCTCGGCGCCCTGCGCGTAGAACCGGCCCGCTCCCCTGCGGGCGTGGATCCACAGCTTGACGGCGTTCTTGACGGCGATGCCCTGGGAACCGGCCGTCGTCAGCGCCGGCGGCAGGGCCGGCGAGAACCGGATCGTCGGAAGGACGTTGACCGGGACGGCCACGACGACCCTCTGGGCGCTGTACTGGACACCGCTCTTCAGCGTGACGAACACCCGGGAGCCGGTGTCGGTGACGGACGCGACGGGCGAGTTGAGCCGGACGACCGGCTTCGCCTCGTTGAGCATCGCGGTGAGCAGCCCGTGTGTGCCGGCGGCTATGCGGTACTTCTGGGTCTCGTTCCAGAGGTCGTTGGTGCCGCCGGCGAGAGCCCACCAGTGCGCGAGCATCGTGAACCCGCCCTGGGTGCTCGCACCGCCCGAGTACACCGCCGTCTGCCCGTTGATCAGCAGCTCCTCCTCGGCCGTGAGGGAGAGCTGCGTCAGCCGGTCGCGCAGCGACAGCTTGTCCAGGCTCTGCAGCAGGTCGGCCCGGTACAGCGGCTCGAAGGGCCTCGCGAAGTACGTCTCCGAGCCCTCGAACATCCGCTCGAGAATGCCGCCGAGCCGGCCGAAGCCGTCCTCCGGGGTGAACTGCCGGGGGCCGGCGGGCGTCGGCAGCAGCAGCCGGTCGACGTCCTGGTCGGTCTCCAGGGCCATCCCGTACCGCTTGAGCTCGGCGCCGATGTGCGGCTGCGTGGTCTCCACCCAGGTGCCGCCGCGCTCCACCGTGTGCCCGGCGAAGGTGCTCGTCCAGGTACGGCCGCCGATGCGGTCGCGGGCCTCCAGGACGATCACGCGCTTGCCCCGCGCGCGCAGTTCCCGGGCGGCGGTGACGCCCGCGAAGCCGGCGCCGATGACGATGACGTCGGCCGCCGCGTCGTCGAGCGCACCGGCCGTCGCGGCCGCCGCGGTCGTGGTGGGCGCCGCCGCCATGACCACCGGCGTGGTCAGCGCGGCGGCTCCGGCCGCCTTGAGGAGCGAGCGGCGGGATGGTCGATCGGTGCTGGATCTCATGGTGTGATGCGCCTTCGTGTCCTGAGCGCCGGTCCGCCGGGCGGAGCGGGCATGCCGTTCAAGGTGGTGTGCTCTCTGCGGGTGCGGGTGCGGGTGCGGGTGCGGGTGCGGGTGCGGGTGCGGGTGCCGGTCCCGTGCTGCGGGCGGGCCCGGTCCGGGCCCGGGTGAGCGGGTGAGCGGGTGTGTCGGCGCCGACGGGCCGACGGGCCGACGGGCCGGCCGGACCGGGTCAGTCCTGGCCGAACGGGTCGTCCACGGCGTAGCGCCACACGCCGTCGTCGCCGAGCCGCAGGACGTCGACCCCGACGCCCTCCAGGTGCTCCGGTTCACCGGCCTCGTCCACCGTGTCGATCGTCCAGTCGACGATCAGCAGGGCGGTGTCGCCGGTGACGAACGACTGCCGGGGCGTGGCGGTCATTTTCGGCCGCCGGGAGAGGAATTCCCGCTGGTACCGCCGGCGCTCATCGCCGGTCAGCGGCATCCCGGGCTCCCATACGACGACCGCTTCCTCGGTGTAGAAGCTGTCCACCGTTTCGAAGTCGCCGGCGTTGAAAGCCTCCACATAGAGCGCGGTGTGCTTTTCCACGTTGTCGGTAAGACGAGACATGGCGAGTGTCGGCCTGCCTTCCCATGACTAGGGGATCGTGCGATCGATGACCGACACTATTGCGCCGACTTCAACGCACCGGCCATGGACCGGTAATGCGCCGATCTCACCGCCGGGAGAGCTGAATTACCGGTTCATGGCCGGACGCTGGGAGAGCGGAGAGAACGGCTGCCTACGATCGACCAGCAGTTTTTGCCGAAATGCTTTTGGTGTCCGGCCGGTCCGGCCGGTCCGACCGGAATCAGCTGGAAAGGGCAGTCGAGCGCGATGACTAATCAGCACACCCGAGGGACCGTCGGAACCGGTGCGCACGAGCAGGCCGTGGCGGTCGTCGGCATCTCCTGCCGGCTCCCCGGAGCCGACGGTCCGGCCGCCTTCTGGGACCTGTTGCGCACCGGCTCGGACGCCATCACCGCCGTACCCGAGGGCCGTTGGGAGCCGGCGTCCGGCGACCCTGCCACGGCCGATGCCATGGCCTCCGGCTCCGGCGACGCCTCCGGCTCCGGCGGCACCCCGGCCGGGATGCGCCGGGGCGGCTTCCTCGACCGCGTCGACACCTTCGACGCCGCGTTCTTCGGCATCTCGCCGCGCGAGGCCGTCACCATGGACCCGCAGCAGCGCCTCATGCTCGAACTGGCCTGGGAGGCGCTGGAGGACGCGGGCACCGTCCCTGGCACGCTGCGCGGCAGCCGCACCGCCGTGTTCGTCGGCACCCTGCGCGACGACTACGCCGCGCTGCTCTACCAGCACGGTGTCGAGGCGATCACCCAGCACACGATGACCGGTGTCAACCGGGGCGTGATCGCCAACCGGGTCTCGTACCACCTGGGACTCCAGGGCCCCAGCCTGACCGTCGACTCGGCCCAGTCGTCGTCGCTCGTCGCCGTGCACCTGGCCTGCGAGTCCCTGCGCGGCGGCGAGTCCGACCTCGCGATCGCCGCCGGTGTCAATCTGAACATCCTCGCCGAGAGCGCCGTCACCGAGGAGCGCTTCGGCGGGCTGTCACCGGACGGAACCGCCTACACCTTCGACGCCCGCGCCAACGGTTTCGTACGCGGTGAGGGCGGCGCGGTCGTCGTGCTCAAGCCGCTGGCCCGCGCCCAGGCCGACGGCGACCGGATCTACGGCGTCATCCGGGGCAGCGCCGTCAACAACGACGGTGCCACGCCCGGTCTGACGGTTCCGGGCCGGGACGCGCAGGAGCGCGTCCTGCGGGAGGCGTACGAGAAGGCCGGCATCGCCCCGGCCGCCGTGCAGTACGTGGAACTCCACGGCACCGGCACGCCCGTCGGCGACCCCGTCGAGGCCGCCGCCCTGGGCGCCGTGCTCGGCGCCGGACGGGCGGAGGACGAGCGGCTCCGCGTCGGCTCGGCCAAGACCAACGTCGGCCACCTGGAGGGCGCCGCCGGCATCGTGGGGCTGCTGAAGGCGCTGCTGGCCCTCACCCACCGCAGGCTTCCCGCGAGCCTCAACTACGCCACGCCGAACCCCGGCATCCCGCTGGCGGAACTCGGTTTGCACGTGCAGCGCGAGCTCACCGACTGGCCCGCGCCCGACCGCCCCCTCGTGGCGGGCGTGTCCTCCTTCGGCATGGGCGGCACCAACGCCCATGTGGTGCTCACCGAGGGCCCCACCGCCACCGCCACCGCCGACGCCGACGCCGACGCCGACGCCGGTGCCGGTGCGCCCGCCGGTGCGGTCGCGGTCGCGGGTGCGGGTGCGGGTGCCGCCATCGTTCCGCTGGTGTTCTCCGGCCGTACGGAGGCGGCTCTGCGCGCCCAGGCGGCCCGGCTGCGCGACCACCTCGCGGCGGACGGGGCGCCGTCCCCGGTGGACGCCGGCTGGTCGCTGGCCACCACCCGTACCGTCTTCGAGCACCGTGCCGTCGTCCTCACCGACACCGTCACCGACACCGACACCGTCACCGGCACCGGCACCGGCACCGGCACCGGCACGGGCACCGGCACGGGACCCGGTGGTCTCCCGGCCGTCCTCGGTGCCGTCGCCGACGGCATCCCCGCCGCCGACGTCCTGCTCGGTACGGTCAAGCCGGGCCGTCTGGCCTTCGTGTTCACCGGGCAGGGCGCCCAGCGCATCGGCATGGGCGAGGAGCTGTACGCCGCCCACCCCGCGTTCGCCGCCGCGTACGACGAGGTGTGCGCCCTGCTCGATCCGCTGTTGGACCGGCCGCTGCGCGAGGTGATCGCCTCCGGTGACGGCCTCGACACCACCGCGTACACGCAGCCGGCGCTGTTCGCGGTCGAGGTGGCGCTGTACCGCCTCGTCGAGTCGTGGGGCGTCACCCCCGACGTGGTGGCCGGTCACTCCGTGGGAGAGATCGCCGCAGCCCACGTCGCGGGCGTCCTGTCCCTCGCGGACGCGGCGCGCCTGGTCGCCGCCCGGGGCCGGCTCATGCAGGAACTCCCCGCCGGGGGAGCGATGGTCGCGGTCGAGGCGGCCGAGGACGAGGTGCTGCCCCTGCTGGGCGGGCACCCGGGACAGGTGGCGATCGCCGCCGTCAACGGGCCGCGCGCCACCGTCGTCTCCGGGACCGAGGCAGCGGTCACGGCCGTCGCCGGGGAGCTGCGCCGCCAGGGCCGCAGGACGACCCGGCTCACGGTGTCGCACGCCTTCCACTCGCCGCTCATGGAGCCGATGCTGGACGACTTCCGGGCGCTCGTCGCGGACATGGACCTGCGTGAGCCGCGCATCCCGGCCGTCTCCTCCGTGACGGGCGCACCGGTCACCGAGGGCACCTGGTCGTCCGTCGACTACTGGGTCGAACAGGTGCGGCTCCCGGTCCGCTTCGCCGACACGGCCCGTGCGCTGGAGGCGGCGGGTGCCGGCGCGTTCCTGGAGCTCGGACCGGACGGTGTCTGCTCGGCCATGGTCGCCGACTCGGTACGCGACAGGGACGCCGTCGTCGCGGTCGCCGCCCTGCGCCGGGGCCGCCCCGAGGCACGGACGCTGCTCGCGGCGCTCGGCACGCTCTTCGTCCACGGCACGGACGTCCGCTGGGCCGCCGTCTACGAGGGCACCGGTGCCCGCCGGGTCCCCCTCCCCACGTACGCCTTCCAGCGCGACAGGTACTGGATCGGCGGCACCGCCCGTACCACCGCGCCCACCGCATCCACCGCGCCCACCGCGACGGCCGCCGCCCCGGCCGAGGACGGCGGCGCGGCGCCCGCCCGTCCCGCCGGGGCCGTCGCCGATCCGACGGCGCTCGTCGCCGCCCACATCGCGGCCGTCCTCGACTATCCCCAGGGACGGCAGGTCGCCCTCCACACCACCTTCAAGGAACTCGGCTTCGACTCGCTGATGTCGGTCGAACTCCGCGACGCCCTGGCCGCCGCCACCGGGCTGCGCCTGCCGAGCGGGCTGCTGTTCGACCACCCGACGCCCGCCGCCCTCATCGACCACCTCGGCGCCGCGCTCGCCGCCGCCGATCCGGCCGACCCGCCGGCCACCGGACAGCAACCCCGTGCCGGGGCCGGGGCTGGGGCCGACGAGCCGATCGCCATCGTCGGCATGGCCTGCCGCTACCCGGGCGGCGTCGCGTCCCCCGAGGACCTGTGGCAGCTCGTGGCCGACGGCCGGGACGCCATCGGAGGGTTCCCCACCGACCGGGGCTGGGACCGCGACCTGTACGACGCGGATCCCGCGCGCAGCGGCCGGAGCACCGTCCGAGAAGGCGGATTCCTCCAGGACGCCGCCATGTTCGACAACGCCTTCTTCGGCATCTCGCCGCGCGAGGCGCTCGCCATGGACCCGCAGCAGCGCCTGCTCCTGGAAACGGCCTGGGAGGCCGTCGAGCGGGCCGGTCTCACCGCCGACGCCCTGCGCGGCAGCCGCACCGGCGTGTTCGTCGGCGCCACCACCCTCGACTACGGGCCCCGGATGCAGGACGCCCCCGACAGCGTCGAGGGGTACGTCCTGACCGGCACCACCCCGAGTGTGATGTCGGGCCGCATCGCCTACCAACTCGGCCTCACGGGGCCGGCCGTCACCGTCGACACGGCCTGCTCGTCCTCGCTCACCGCCCTGCACCTGGCCGTGCGCTCCCTGCGCTCGGGCGAGTCGTCGCTGGCGATCGCCGGTGGCGCGACGGTGATGTCGGCGCCCGGCATGTTCGTGGAGTTCTCCCGTCAGCGCGGCCTCGCCGCCGACGGCCGGTCCAAGTCGTTCGCCGCGTCCGCCGACGGCACCTCCTGGGCCGAGGGCGTGGGCCTGCTCGTCGTCGAACGGCTCTCCGACGCCCGCAGGAACGGCCACCGCGTCCTCGCCGTCATCCGGGGCAGCGCGATCAACCAGGACGGCGCGAGCAACGGTCTCACCGCACCGAACGGCCCCTCCCAGGAGCGGGTCATCCGCCAGGCGCTGGCCGACGCCGGGCTCACCCCGGCCGACGTCGACGCCGTCGAGGCGCACGGCACCGGCACCCGGCTCGGCGACCCCATCGAGGCGGAGGCCATCCTCGCCACGTACGGCCAGGGCCGCGCCGAGCGGGCCCCGGTGTTCCTCGGCTCGCTGAAGTCGAACATCGGGCACGCGCAGGCGGCCGCCGGTGTGGGCGGTGTCATCAAGATGGTGCAGGCGATGCGGCACGGCGTGCTGCCCAGGACCCTGCACATGGACGAGCCGTCGCCGCACGTCGACTGGTCGTCGGGCGCGGTGGAGCTGCTCGGCGAGCAGACCGCGTGGCCGGACACGGGCCGGCCTCGCCGCGCCGCCGTCTCGTCCTTCGGGATCAGCGGCACCAACGCCCACGTGGTCCTCGAACGGGACCCGCAGGACGACACGCCTGCCGACGCCGTCACGGGTACGGCGACGTTAACGGGTACGGGTACGGGTACGGGTACGGAGCAGGAAACCGGCACCGAGGCGGTCGCCCCCCGGGTGTGGACGCTCTCCGCCCAGGACCCGGCGGCGCTGCGCGCGCAGGCGTCCCGCATCGCGGAGTTCGCCCGCGCCACCGGCACCGCCTCTGGAACCGGCACAGGCTCCGGCTCCGGCTCCGGCTCCGGCTCCGGCTCCGGCGCCGAGTCGGGCTCGGTCGCCGACCCGGCCGACATCGGCTTCTCGCTGGCCACCACGCGTACCGCCCTGACGCACCGGGCGGCGGTCGTCGCCACCACCGCCGACGAGCTGCTCACAGGGCTGGACGCCCTCGCGGACGGCGCCGACACGCCCCAGGTGGTCACCGGCAGCGCCGACGGCGCGGGCCGGACCGCCTTCCTCTTCACCGGCCAGGGTGCGCAGCGCGCCGGTATGGGACGTGAGCTGTACGCCGCGAGCCCCGTGTTCGCCCGCGCCCTGGACGAGGTGTGCGCGGCCCTGGACCGGCATCTCGAACGGCCGCTGCGCGAGGTGATGTTCGCCGACGAGGGCACCCAGGACACGGAGAGCACCGACGCCGCCGAGGGGACGAGCAGCACCGGAGCCGCCGAGGACGCGGTCGGCACCGGGAACACCGGCGCCGCTCACGGCACCGGGGAGACCGCCGCCACCCACGGCACCGGGAACACCGGCCACGCGGCGTCGCTGCACCGCACCGCGTACACCCAGCCCGCGCTCTTCGCCGTCGAGGTGGCGCTGTTCCGGCTGGCCGCCCACCACGGGCTCGTTCCCGACCTGGTCGCGGGCCACTCGATCGGCGAGCTCGCGGCCGCCCATGCCGCCGGTGTCCTGTCGCTGGAGGACGCCGCCCGGTTGGTCGCCGCCCGTGGCCGGCTGATGGAGTCCGCGCGGGCGGGCGGCGCCATGATCGCGATCGAGGCGGAGGCCGGTGAACTCGCCGACGACATGGCCGAGTTCGACGGGAGGCTCTCGGTGGCCGCCGTGAACGGCCCGTCCTCCGTGGTCGTCTCGGGCGACGCCGACGCGGCCGACACCGTCGCGGAGCGCTGGCGCTCGCGCGGCCGCCGCACGCGCCGCCTCACGGTCAGTCACGCCTTCCACTCGCCGCACATGGACGAGATCCTGGACGAGTTCCGGTCCGTAGCGGCGGAACTGACCTTCCACGCCCCGGCCGTCCCCCTCGTGTCCACGGTCACCGGCCGGCTCGCCACCACGGCCGAGCTGACCTCCCCCGACTACTGGACGGGCCAGATCCGTGAGGCCGTGCTCTTCCTCGACGCCGTCCGTGAACTGGAACGGCACGGAGCCACCCTCTTCGTCGAGATCGGCCCCGACGCCGTCCTCGCCCCCCTCGCCGACGGCGCCGTCGGCGGCGAGCACGCGGTCACCGTGCCGCTGCTGCGCGCCGGGCGTCCCGAACCGCGCCACCTCGCCGGAGCGCTGGCCACCGCCCACGTCAACGGCGCCCCGCTCGACGGCGCCTCCTTCTTCCCCGGCGGCCGCCGGATCGACCTCCCGACGTACGCCTTCCAGCGCACCCACTACTGGCTCGCGCCCGGCACGCCCGGGGACGCCCGCACGCTCGGCCTCGACCCGGCGGAACACCCCCTGCTGTCCACGGCCGTGGAACTCGCCGGGCGGGACGACCTGGTGCTCACCGGCCGCCTGTCCACCGCCACCCACCCGTGGCTGGCCGACCACGCCGTCGCCGGGAACGTCCTCGTGCCGGCGACCGCCTTCCTCGACCTCGCCCTGACGGCGGGCGGCCACTTCGGCGCCGACCGGGTCGAGGAACTCACCCTGGAGGCGCCGCTCGTCCTGCCCCGGGACGGGGACGCCGTACGGATCCAGGTCTCGGTGTCGGCTCCCGCCGACGGCGGTGACCGCACCTTCGAGATCCACGCCCGCGCCGATGCGGGAGCGTCGTGGATCCGCCACGCGTCCGGCGTGCTCGCCGGTGCGCCCGCGGCGCCGCCCACCGACCTGCGCCAGTGGCCGCCCGCCGGGGCGTCCGCCGAGCCGCTGGACGGCGTCTACGACCGGCTCGCCGCCCTCGGCTACGCGTACGGCCCCGCCTTCCAGGGCGTGACGGCGCTGTGGCGGGCCGGTGACGACCTGTACGCGGAGGTGCGGCTGCCCGAGGAGCAGCACGCGGCGGCCGCGCGGTTCGCCGTGCACCCCGCCCTGCTGGACGCCGTCCTGCACCCCCTGGTGCTGCACGCCGCCGACGCGGCCGCCGACGGCGCCGTCCGTCTCCCCTTCGCGTGGGCGGGCACCGACCTGTACGCGACGGGCGCCACCGCCCTGCGGGTACGCGTCTCCCCGGTCGGCCCCGACACCTTCGCGCTCGCCGTGGCCGATGCCACCGGTGCGCCCGTGGCCGCCGTGGCGTCGCTCACCCTGCGCGCGGCACCCGAGGCCACGCCGACGGCCGGCACGGCCTTCCAGCGCGACGCCCTGTACGGCGTCGACTGGGTGCCGGTGCCCGACTCCCCGGCGGGCGCGGACATCCGGATCGTGGAGACCGACGCCGCCTCCGGCGCGCTGCCCGACGCGGAGGGCGCCGACGCCGTCCTCGTACGCGCCGGCCGCCTCGCACGTGCCGGCCGCCTCGCCGCTGCGGCGGGCGACCCCGTGCGCGCGGCGCACGAGACGGTGGGCGCCGTCCTGGACGTGGTGCGGCGGTTCCTGGCGGACGAACGGTTCGACGGGGCCCGCCTCGTCGTCGCGACGGGTGGCGCTGTCGCGGCGGGCCCGGACGACACGGTCGCGGACCTGGCCGCCGCCCCCGTGTGGGGCCTGGTCCGCACCGTCCAGACCGAGCACCCCGGCCGGCTGGTCCTTGTCGACCTGGCGGACGAGGCCGGTGGCGACGCAACGGACCGGGCCGGCGACGGGGACGGGGACGGGCAGCGGGACGGCGTACGGGACCGGGTACGGGACGCGTTGGCCACCGGGGAGCCGCAGCTCGCGGTCCGGGGCGGGACGCCGCTGGCTCCCCGGCTCGTCCGCGCGGCCCGCACCGCCACCGGAGCGCCGCACGCCACCGGAGCGGCTGGCCCGACCGCCCCGGTGGCGGATCTGGCCGCCCCGGTGGCGGACCCGGCCGCCGCCTCGGTGGCCGGGGAACCGGACGGCGAGGGAACCGTGCTCGTCACCGGTGGAACCGGTGGCCTCGGCGCACTGTTCGCCCGGCATCTGGTAGCGCGGCGCGGTGTGCGGCGGCTGTTGTTGGTGAGTCGTCGTGGTGCTGAGGCGCCTGGTGTGGCGGAGCTGTGCGCGGAGTTGGCGCAGTCGGGTGCGAAGGTGTCGGTCGCGGCGTGTGATGTGGCCGACCGTGCGGCACTGGCTGGGGTGCTGGCCGGTGTTCCGGCGGAGCATCCGCTGACCGGGGTGGTGCATACGGCGGGTGTGCTGGACGACGCGACGGTGGAGGCGCTGACGCCGGAGCGGCTGGACGCGGTGCTGCGGCCCAAGGTGGACGCCGCCTGGCACCTGCACGACCTCACCCGCGACCTGAACCTGTCGATGTTCGTCCTGTTCTCCTCGGTCTCCGGACTCACCGGCACCGCCGGACAGGCCAACTACGCCGCCGCGAACACCTACCTGGACGCGCTCGCCGCCCACCGCCGCGCCCACGGCCTCGCCGCCACCTCCCTGGCCTGGGGCCTGTGGGACAGCACCCACGGCATGGGCGCCACCCTCGGCGACGGCGACCTCGCCCGGTGGAGCCGCGCCGGTGTCCGGCCGCTCACCCCCGAGCAGGGGCTCGCCCTGTTCGACGCCGCGCTCGCCGACGGCGGGCCGCTGCGCGCCCCCGTGGCGTTCGACCTGGCCGCGCTGCGCGACCGCGACCGCGACGCACCGCACTCGCCCCTGCTGCGCGGCCTCGCCGGACCGCGCCGTGCCGCGGCGGCCCGGCCGTCCGACGGCGGCGGATGGGCCGGGCGTACGGCGGCACTCCCCGACGAGGAGCGTGCCGAAGCCGTCCTGCGGCTGGTGACCTCCACGGTCGCCGGGGTGCTCGGGCACGCCGACGCCACCGCCCTCGACCCGCGCCGGGCCTTCAACGAGACCGGGTTCGACTCGCTGGCGGGCGTGGAACTCCGCAACCGGCTGAGCACGGCCACGGGCATCCGCCTGCCCGCCACGACCGTCTTCGACCACCCGTCCCCGCAGGCCCTCGCGGACCATCTGCTCACCCTGCTCCCGGGCACGACGCCCGACCCCGAGGAGCGGGCCGCCCACCGCGCCGCCCGCGCGCCCGGCGGTTCCACCGCCGACGACCCGATCGCGATCGTGGGCATGGCGTGCCGCTACCCGGGGGGTGTCGGCTCGCCCGACGACCTGTGGCGGCTGGTCGACGAGGAGACGGACGCGATCAGCGGGTTCCCGGTGAACCGCGGCTGGGACCTGGAGCGCCTGTACGACCCGGACCCCGGCAAGACCGGCACGTCCTACGTCCGCCACGGCGGATTCCTGCACGACGCCGACCAGTTCGACCGCGAGTTCTTCGGCATCTCCCCGCGCGAGGCCACCGCGACCGACCCGCAGCACCGGCTCCTGCTGGAGACGGCCTGGGAGACGCTGGAGAGCGCCGGCATCGACCCGGCCACCCTGCGCGGCTCCCGGACCGGTGTGTTCACCGGCGCCATGTACGACGACTACGTGTCGCGGCTGGCGAGCAGCCCCGCCGAGTACGAGGGCTTCCTGCTCGCCGGGAACCTGTCCAGCGTCGTATCGGGCCGCCTTTCCTACACGTACGGGTTCGAGGGCCCCGCGGTGACGGTGGACACGGCGTGTTCGTCGTCACTGGTGGCGCTGCACCTCGCGGCGAACGCGCTGCGCAACGGCGAGTGCGACCTCGCGCTCGCGGGCGGCGTCACCGTGATGGCCGGTCCGGGCGTCTTCGTCGAGTTCTCGCGGCAGCGCGGCCTCTCCGAGGACGGCCGCTGCCGGTCGTTCTCGGCGGACGCGAGCGGTACCGGCTGGTCGGAGGGTGTCGGCCTGCTGCTGGTCGAGCGGCTGTCCGACGCCCGCCGCAACGGGCACCGGGTGCTGGCGGTGCTGAAGGGCAGTGCGGTGAACCAGGACGGCGCGAGCAACGGTCTGACGGCGCCGAACGGTCCTTCGCAGGAGCGCGTCATCCGGGAGGCGCTCACGTCGGCGGGACTCTCGCCCGCCGACGTGGACGCGGTGGAGGCGCACGGCACCGGAACCCGGCTCGGCGACCCGATCGAGGCGCAGGCGCTGCTGGCGACGTACGGACGCGAACACACCCCGGATCGTCCGCTGCTGCTGGGGTCGCTGAAGTCGAACATCGGGCACGCGCAGGCGGCCGCCGGTGTCGGCGGTGTGATCAAGATGGTGCAGGCGATGCGGCATGGCGTGCTCCCGAAGACGCTGCACGTGGGCGAGCCGACCCCGATGGTCGACTGGTCGTCCGGCGCGGTGGAGTTGCTGACCGAGAAGACCCCGTGGCCCGAGACGGGCCGCCCCCGGCGCGCCGCCGTCTCCTCCTTCGGGATCAGCGGCACCAACGCCCACGTCATCATCGAACAGGACGGGACGCCCGGCCCGGCCGCGCCGCAGGACACCCCGCGCCCCGCGGACTCCGCCGCACCCGCAGGGCCCGGCGTCCCAGCCGCCTCCGGTGCCACAGCGGAGCGCACTGCCCTGCCGTGGCTCCTCTCGGCACGCGGCGAGAGCGCCCTGCGCGCCCAGGCCGAACGGCTCCGTGCCCATGTGGCAGCGCGACCCGAGCTGGACCTCGCGGACGTCGGCCTCTCGCTGGCGACCACGCGCGCCCTCCACGAGGCCGCCGCGACCGTCGTCGCCGACGACCGCGCCGGATTCCTCGACGCACTCGAACGGCTCGGCCGCGGCGAGACCTCGCCCGCCCTCGTACGCCCCGCCGCGTCGACGTCCACGGTGCGCCGCGGCAAGACCGCGTTCCTGCTCACCGGGCAGGGCGCGCAACGGCTCGGCATGGGACGCGAACTGTACGAGACGTCCCCGGTGTTCGCCGCGGCGCTGGACGAGGTCTGCGTCCACCTGGACCGCGAGCTGGTGCGTCCGCTGAAGCGGGTGCTGTTCGCGCCCGAGGGGTCGGCCGACTCGGCGCTGATCGACCAGACGGCGTTCACCCAGGCCGCGCTGTTCGCCGTCGAGACGGCCCTCTTCCGGCTCGCCGCACACCACGGCCTCACCCCGGACTTCCTCCTGGGCCACTCCGTCGGCGAGGTCACCGCCGCCCACCTGGCCGGCGTCCTCGACCTGCCGGACGCCTGCGTCCTGGTCGCCGAGCGCGGCCGGCTGATGCAGGCCGCCCGCGAGGGCGGGGCGATGGCCGCGATCGAGGCGGACGAGGCCGAGGTACGGGGCGTGCTCGCCGCGTACGGGGACGCCGTCACCGTCGCCGGGGTCAACGGCCCCCGCTCCACCGTCGTCTCAGGCGACGCCGCCGCCGTGGACGAGGTCACCGGGCTCTGGCGGCGGCGGGGCCGCCGGGCCAAGCGGCTCTCCGTCAGCCACGCCTTCCACTCGCCGCACATGGCGGAGGTCCTGGACGAGTTCCGTACCGTCGCCGAGGGCCTCACCTTCCACGCCCCGCGCGTTCCGGTGGTCTCCAACGTCACCGGGACGCTCGCCACACCGGAACAGCTCGCCTCGCCCGACTACTGGGCCCGGCACATCCGCGAAGCCGTCCGCTTCATGGACGGGGTGCGGCACCTGGCCGGGCTGGGCGTCACCGAGTGGCTGGAGCTCGGCCCCGACGGGGTGCTGACCGCACTCGTCCAGGACATCCTCACGGCGGAGCCCGACGAGCGGGCCGAACCGGCCGAACCGGGTGAGCCGGGCGGATCCGGTGCGGCCGGTGGGTCCGATGGGTCCGATGGGGCCCGTGGGTCCAGCAGATCCTCTACGTCCGGTGCGTCCGGTGCGTCCGGTGCGTCCGGTGCGTCCGGTGGACCCGGTGCGGCAGGTGGGCCGGGTGTGGTCGGCGCGCTCGTGCCCGCCCTGCAACGGGACCGCCCCGAGGGCCGGTCCTTCGCCGCCGCGCTCGCCCAGCACGCCATGCGGGGCGCGCCGGTCCGCTGGGAGTCCCTCTTCCCCGGCGCCCGGCGGGTCGATCTGCCCGGCTACGCCTTCCAGCACCGGCGATACTGGCTGGACGCGCCCGCCGGAGTCGGCGACGCCACCGGTTTCGGGCTGTCCGCCGCCGACCACCCGCTGCTCGGCGCCACCGTGGCCCTCGCGGACCGCGACGAACACGTCATGACCGGCCGGCTCTCGCGCCACACCCACCCCTGGCTGACCGGGCACGCCGTCGCGGACACCGTCCTCGTACCCGCCACCGGCCTCCTCGAACTCGCCCTCCGGGCGGGCGAGCAGACCGGCACCCCGGTGGTCGACGAGCTGACGCTCACCGCCCCGCTCGTGCTCCCGACGCACGGAGGCGTCCACCTCCAGGTCTCCGTCGGAGCCGCCGACGACGACGGCGGCCGAACGGTCCGCGTCCACGGCAGGCCCGACGGCGAAGGCGACGGGGAGGCCGAGTCCGCCTGGACGCTGCACGCCCACGGGCGGCTCGTGACGACCCCGCCGACCACCCCGCCGACCGCGCCCACCGGTTCAGGTGACGCGGACCTGACGGCCTGGCCGCCGCCCGGAGCCACCGAGACCGATCTCGGCGGCGCCTACGAGCGGCTCGCCGAGCAGGGCTACGCCTACGGCGCCCCGTTCCAGAACCTGCGCCGCCTGTGGACGGGACCGGGCGGCGAGCGGTACGCGGAGGTCGCCCTCGGCGACGAGACCCGCGCCGACGCCGGGCGCTTCCTGCTGCACCCCGCGCTGCTGGACGCCGCGCTGCACCCGCTGCTCCCGGGAGTGGCCGACCCGGAGGGCGGCCGGCCGTTGCTGCCGTTCGCCTGGTCCGGCGCCACGCTGCGGGCCACCGGCGCGGACACGCTCCGCGTCCGGCTCGCGCCCACCGGCACCGGCACCAGCTCCAGCAGCTCCGGCACCGGCCCCAGCAGCTCCGGCACCGGCACCGGCACCGGCACCTCCAGCACCGGAACCGCGACCGGCCTGGACACCGACGCGCCGACGGTCACCGTGACCGTCGCCGACGGCACCGGGGCGCCCGTGGCCACCATCGAGACCCTCACCCTGCGGCCGCTCTCGGCCGAGGCCCTGCGCGCGGCGGGTGCGCCCACGGCGGACGGTCTGCTCCGGGTCGACTGGGTGGAGCGGCCGTCCCGGCGGGAGGACTCCGGCCATGACGGCTGGGCCGTCATCGGCGCCGGGAGCGCGGGCGGCGGGCCGGTCGCCGGGCTGCCGTCCCACGCCGACCTGGCCGCGCTGGCACGCGCCGTCGACGAAGGCGCCGAAGCCCCGCCGGTCGTCCTGCTCCCGCTCGCCGCCACGGCGGCGGCGGGTAAGGCCGCCGTGCCCGACACGGTCCGGTCGACCCTGTACCGGGTACTCGGGGACGTCCAGGCATGGCTGGCGGACGACCGGTTCGCCGGATCGCGGCTCGTCGTCGTCACCCGGGGCGCCGTCGCCACGGCCCCCGGGCAGGACGTGACCGATCTCGCCCAGGCGCCGGTCTGGGGCCTGCTGCGGTCCGCGCAGACCGAGAACCCGGGTCGTGTCGTGCTCGTGGACCTCGACCCGGACCGTACCGGCGAGCACGGTGCGGACGACGCGGGGGAGACCACGCCGCTCGTCCGGGCCGTGCGCACCGACGAGCCGCAACTCGCCCTGCGCGGCGACCGGATGCTCGTCCCCCGGCTCGCCCGCGCGGACCACCGGGCCGCCGGTACCCCCGTACGCGCCGACACCGCCGCACCGGATGACGGCGGCGACTGGGGCGACGGCAGCGGCACCGTACTGGTCACCGGGGCCACCGGAGCGCTGGGCGCCGTCCTGGCCCGGCATCTGGTGGTGCGGCGCGGTGTGCGGCGGCTGTTGTTGGTGAGTCGTCGTGGTGCTGAGGCGCCTGGTGTGGCGGAGTTGTGCGCGGATTTGGCGGAGTGGGGTGCGGAGGTGTCGGTCGCGGCGTGTGATGTGGCCGACCGTGCGGCGCTGGCCGGGTTGTTGGCGGGTATTCCCGCCGATCGTCCGCTGACCGGGGTGGTGCATACGGCGGGTGTGCTGGACGACGCGACGGTGGAGGCGCTGACGCCGGAGCGGCTGGACGCGGTGCTGCGGCCCAAGGTGGACGCCGCCTGGCATCTGCACGACCTCACCCGCGACCTGAACCTCTCGGCGTTCGTGCTCTACTCGTCCGTCGCCGGCCTCCTCGGCACCGCCGGGCAGGCCAACTACGCGGCGGGCAACACCTTCCTGGACGCGCTCGCCGCCCACCGCCGCGCCCACGGCCTCGCCGCCACCTCCCTGGCCTGGGGCCTGTGGGCCGAGAGCAGCGCACTCAGCGGGCATCTGGAGGACGCCGACCTGCGTCGGCTGGCCCGCTCCGGACTGCTCCCCCTCGCCACCGACGACGCCATGGAGCTGTTCGACGCCGCTCCGGCCACGGGCGAGGCCGTACTCGCGGTCACCCGCCTGGACACCGCCGCCCTGCGCGCCTCCGGCGAACGGCCGCCGGCCCTGCTGCGCGGCCTGGTCCGCACCGCGTCCCGGCCGGCCGCGACCGGCGGCGCGGCCGGTGGCCGGGACACCGCGCCCGGACTGGCGGAACGGCTCGCCGCGCTCCGCCCCGCCGACCGCGACCGGGCCGTCACGGACCTGGTCCGGCGGAGTGTCGCCGCGGTCCTGGGCCACGCCGACCCGGGCGAGATCGGGGCCGACCGGGCCCTCCAGGAACTCGGTTTCGACTCCCTCACCGCGGTCGAACTCCGCAACCGGCTGGCCGCCGAGACCGGACTGCGGCTGCCCACGACCCTCGTCTTCGACCACCCGACCCCCGAGGCGCTCGCGGCCTACGTCCTCGGGCGGCTCACCGTCGACGACACCGCACCCGGCGACGCCGGGACCGGGACTGGGACGGGGGGCGAGACAGGGGCCGCCGTCCTGACCGAACTGTCCCGCCTCGAAGCGGCCATCGAAGAGGCGGCCGCTGACCCGGACGCACACGGCCGGATCACCGCGCGCCTGCGGGAACTGCTCGACGCCGCCGAAGCGGTGAACGCGCGCGCCTCCGGCGGCAGCACCGACGACGACCTGGCATCCGCCACCGACGAGGAGCTCTTCGCCCTGGTCGACGAGCTCGACTGACACACCGGCCGCGCCCCCGCCCGCCCGGCGGGGGCCATCGAGCGACCACCCAGCAGCACTGACACAGGAGTTGAGGACGGCATGTCGAGCGAGGAGAAGCTCCGCGACTACCTCAAGAAGGCCATCGCGGATGCCCGGGACGCCCGCAGACAACTGCGGGAGACCGAGGAGAGGCGACACGAGCCGATCGCGATCGTCGGCATGGCGTGCCGCTACCCGGGTGGTGTCGGCTCGCCGGACGACCTGTGGCGGCTGGTCGACGAGGAGACCGACGCCGTCGGCGGGTTCCCGGTGAACCGTGGCTGGGACCTGGAGGGGCTGTACGACCCCGACCCCGACAAGCCCGGCACCTCGTACGGGCGCGAGGGCGGATTCCTGCACGACGCGGACGGCTTCGACCCGGAGTTCTTCGGGCTGTCCCCGCGCGAGGCCCTCGCCACCGACCCCCAGCAGCGGCTGCTGCTCCAGACGGCGTGGGAGACCTTCGAGCACGCCGGTGTCGACCCCACCGCCCTGCGCGGCTCCCGGACCGGCGTCTTCACCGGGGTGATGTACAACGACTACGGGGCGCGCCCCCATCTGCCGCCCGAGGGCTTCGAGGGCTATCTCTTCAGCGGCAGCGCGGGCAGCATCGCCTCCGGACGGCTGTCGTACACGTACGGGTTCGAGGGCCCCGCGGTGACGGTGGACACGGCGTGTTCGTCGTCGCTGGTGGCGCTGCACCTCGCGGCGAACGCGCTGCGCAACGGCGAGTGCGACCTCGCGCTCGCCGGTGGCGTCACCGTCATGTCCACCCCCGTCGCGTTCGTCGAGTTCTCCCGGCTGCGCGGCCTCTCCGAGGACGGCCGCTGCCGGTCGTTCTCGGCGGACGCCAGCGGTACCGGCTGGTCGGAGGGCGTGGGCCTGCTGCTGGTCGAGCGGCTGTCCGACGCCCGCCGCAACGGGCACCGGGTGCTGGCGCTGGTGCGGGGCAGTGCGGTGAACCAGGACGGTGCGAGCAACGGTCTGACGGCGCCGAACGGTCCTTCGCAGGAGCGCGTCATCCGTGCGGCGCTGTCGGACGCGCGGCTGTCGGCGGCGGACGTGGACGCGGTGGAGGCGCACGGTACGGGCACCCGGCTCGGCGACCCGATCGAGGCGCAGGCGCTGCTGGCGACGTACGGACGCGAGCACGGCGACGACCGGCCGCTGTGGCTCGGTTCGCTGAAGTCGAACATCGGGCACGCGCAGGCGGCCGCCGGTGTCGGCGGTGTGATCAAGATGGTGCAGGCGATGCGGCACGGCGTGCTCCCGAAGACGCTGCACGTGGGCGAGCCGACCCCGATGGTCGACTGGTCGTCCGGGGCGGTGGAGTTGCTGACCGAGAAGACCCCGTGGCCCGAGACGGGCCGCCCCCGGCGCGCCGCCGTCTCCTCCTTCGGCTTCGGCGGCACGAACGCGCATGTGATCGTGGAGGAGGCGCCCGGGGAGGCTCTTGAGGAGGTGTCCGGGGCTCTCGACGCATCGCCGCGGGAGCCGTCGGTGGCGTCGGGGTCGTCGCTGTCCCCGGTGTCCCCGGTGTCGTCGGGTGTGGTGCCGTGGGTGTTGTCGGCGAGGTCGTCGGAGGCGCTGGCGGGTCAGGCGCGGCGGTTGCTGGAGCGGGTGGAGGGGGACGCGGGGTTGCGGCCGCTGGATGTGGCGTACTCGCTGGCGGTCACGCGGGCGGCGCTGGACCATCGGGCGGTCGTCACCGGGGCCGACCGCGACGAACTCATCGCCCAGCTGCGGACACTGGCGGCCGGCACCGGCGACGGCGGCGGCGCACCGCACGGTACCGCCGTGCCGCCCGCCGGTCGCCTCGGGTTCGTGTTCACCGGTCAGGGCGCCCAGCGCGTCGGCATGGGGATGGCCCTGTACGAGGCGTTCCCGGCGTACGCCGACGCCTTCGACGCGGTGTGCTCCTTCCTCGACCGGGAGTCGGAGCGGCCGTTGCGGGAGGTGATCGCTTCGGGTGTGGGTCTGGATGACACGGGGTTCACTCAGCCGGCGTTGTTCGCGGTGGAGGTGGCGTTGTTCCGGTTGTTCGGGTCGTGGGGGGTGGTGCCGGATCTGGTGGCGGGGCATTCGGTGGGTGAGCTGGCGGCCGCGCATGTGGCGGGGGTGCTGGGGTTGGAGGACGCGTGTCGTCTGGTGGCGGCGCGGGCGCGGTTGATGGGGTCGATGCCGCCGGGTGGGGCGATGGTGGCGGTGCAGGTGGCGGAGGCTGAGGTGCGTTCGTTGCTGGTGGGGCGTGAGAGCCGGGTGGGTGTCGCGGCGGTGAACGGGCCGTCGTCGGTGGTGATCTCCGGTGACGTGGAGGCGGTGAATGAGGTGGCGGGGCTGTTGGCGGGGCGTGGGGTGCGTACGCGTCGGTTGTCGGTGTCGCACGCGTTCCACTCGCCGCACATGGACGGGATGCTGGAGGAGTTCCGTACGGTCGCGAAGGACCTGACGTATCGGGAGCCGGAGATTCCGGTGGTGTCGACGCTGACGGGGCGGCTCGCGGCGGGCGAGGACCTGCGGACCGCCGACTACTGGACCGACCAGGTACGCCAGGCCGTCCGCTACGCCGACGCCGTCACCACCCTGGAGGAGGAGGGCGTCACCACGCTGCTGGAGCTCGGCCCCGACGGAGTCCTCAGCGCCCTGGCGGCAGCCGCCGTCCAGCGGCCCGACACCGTGGCGGCCTTCCCGGCGCTGCGCAAGGACAGCGCGGAGGTCCCCGCCCTCGTCGGCGCACTCGGCACGCTCCACCGGCGCGCCGTGCCCGTCGACTGGCCGGCGTTCTTCGCCGGGACCGGCGCCCGGCGCGTACCGCTGCCCACCTACGCCTTCCACAACCGGCGCCACTGGCTCCAGCCCCTGGCCCCCGACTCCACAGGCCACACCGGCCACACCGGCCACGCCGACTCCGCCGACCCCACCGGTCACGGCGCCGCTCACGCGGCGGGCGGCGACGGCAGCGTCACGGACCGTCCCGCAGCGGCCAGGACGCTGACCGAGCGGCTCGCGGAACTGCCGGAGGCCCAGCGCGGCCACCACCTCCTGACGACCGTGATCGCCGAGGTGGCGGCGGTACTCGGACACTCGGGAACGGCCGCCGTGGCCCCCGACAAGCCGTTCCTGGACCTCGGGTTCAACTCGCTGACGGCGGTCGAGCTCCGCAACCGGCTGAGCACCACGGCGGGCGTCCCGCTGCCCGCCACGCTCGTCTTCGACCACCCCACCCCGGCCGCCCTCGCCACCTACCTGCACGGCCGGGTCGCCCCGGCGGTGGCCCCGGCGCCCGACGACGAGGTCTCCGGATCCGTACTCGGCGAACTCGACCGGCTGGAGCGGCTGCTGACGTCCGCGCCGCCGGACGACGCGACCCGTGACACCGTCTCCGCACGCCTGCACGCCCTGCTGGCCGGGCTCGTCCCGGCGGACGGTCCGCGGTACGACGCCGGGCCCGCCGGGTCCGGTACGGCCACCGGGTCCGGTACGGCCACCGCCGACGAGGAGCTCGCCGACCGGCTCGCGGAGGCGTCGGCTGACGACCTCTTCGACTTCATCGACACCCAGCTGGGCCGCGGCACCGCCTGACGGCTGCCTGCCTCCGCCCCGCCGCGTACCACGCTGTTCCAGCCCGCCCCGAGGAGACACTGATCCCGCATGCCTGCCGAACCGTCCAAAGAGCAGAAGCTGGTCGATTACCTGAAATGGGTCACCGCCGATCTCCAGAAGGCCCGCGAGCGGATCACCGAACTGGAGAACGCCGAGGAGGAGCCGGTCGCGATCGTCGGCATGGCCTGCCGGTTCCCCGGCGGTGTCACCTCCCCGGACGGGCTGTGGCGGCTGGTGAGCGAAGGCACCGACGCCATCAGCGAGTTCCCCGACGACCGGGGCTGGGACCTCGAACGGCTCCACGACCCCGACGCCGAGGCCGACACCCCCGGCACCTCGTACACGAAGGAAGGCGGCTTCCTCGACGGGGCCGCCCTGTTCGACGCGGGCTTCTTCGGGATCTCCCCGCGCGAGGCCCGCGCCATGGACCCGCAGCAGCGCGTCCTGCTCGAAGCGGCGTGGGAGGCCCTGGAGGACGCGGGCATCGACCCGACCACGCTCAACGGCACGCGGACGGGCGTCTTCGCGGGAGTCGTGGAACAGAGCTACCTGGGCCTGGAGGGCCCGGCGGAGCTCGAAGGCCATCTGATGACCGGCAGGCTCAGCAGCGTCGCGTCCGGCCGGATCGCCTACACGCTCGGCCTCGAAGGGCCCGCCCTGTCCGTCGACACGGCCTGCTCGTCGTCGCTGGTGGCCCTGCACCTCGCCGTGCAGTCGCTGCGGCGCGGCGAGTCGTCGCTCGCCCTGGCGGGCGGGGCCACGGTCACGGCCACACCCGGCGGGTTCGTCGACTTCTCCCGGCAGAAGGGGCTCGCCCCTGACGGGCGCATCAAGTCCTTCGCGGCCGCCGCCGACGGCACCTCCTGGTCGGAGGGCGTCGGCGTCCTCGTCGTCGAGCGGCTGTCGGACGCCCGCCGCAACGGGCACCGGGTGCTGGCGCTGGTGCGGGGCAGTGCGGTGAACCAGGACGGTGCGAGCAACGGTCTGACGGCGCCGAACGGTCCTTCGCAGGAGCGGGTGATCCGTGCGGCGCTGTCGGACGCGCGTCTGTCGGCGGCGGATGTGGACGCGGTGGAGGCGCATGGCACCGGCACGCGGCTCGGTGATCCGATCGAGGCGCAGGCGCTGCTGGCGACGTACGGGCGCGAGCGCTCCCAGGACCGTCCGCTGTGGCTCGGTTCGCTGAAGTCCAACATCGGCCACACGGTCGCGGCCGCCGGTGTCGGCGGCGTGATCAAGATGGTGCAGGCGATGCGGCACGGCGTACTGCCGAAGACGCTGCACGTGGACCGGCCGACGCCGATGGTCGACTGGTCGTCTGGTGCCGTGGAACTCCTCACCGGCGAGCGGCCCTGGCCGGCCGGACCGTCGGGCGCTCCCCGCCGCGCGGCCGTGTCCGCCTTCGGGGTCAGCGGCACGAACGCGCATGTGATCGTGGAGGAGGCGCCCGGGGAGGCTCTTGAGGAGGTGTCCGGGTCTCTCGACGCATCGCCGCGGGTGGCGTCGGTGGCGTCGGGGTCGGTGGCGTCGGGGTTGTCGGGGTCGTCGGCGGTGTCGGGTGTGGTGCCGTGGGTGTTGTCGGCGAGGTCGCCGGAGGCGCTGGCGGGTCAGGCGCGGCGGTTGCTGGAGCGGGTGGAGGCGGACGCGGGGTTGCGGCCGCTGGATGTGGCGTACTCGCTGGCGGTCACGCGGGCGGCGCTGGACCATCGGGCGGTCGTCACCGGAGCCGACCGCGACGAACTCATCACCCGCCTGCGGGCACTGGCCGACGGGGAGCCGACGGCACCCGGCGTCGTGACCGGGCAGCGGACCACCGGCCGTCTCGGCTTCCTGTTCACCGGTCAGGGTTCCCAGCGTGTCGGCATGGGTCTGGAACTCTACGATGCCTTCCCCGCCTACGCGGAGGCGTTCGACGCCGTCTGCGCGCGACTGGACCCGCTGTTGGAGCGGCCGTTGCGGGAGGTGATCGCTTCGGGTGTGGGTCTGGATGACACGGGGTTCACTCAGCCGGCGTTGTTCGCGGTGGAGGTGGCGTTGTTCCGGTTGTTCGGGTCGTGGGGGGTGGTGCCGGATCTGGTGGCGGGGCATTCGGTGGGTGAGCTGGCGGCCGCGCATGTGGCGGGGGTGCTGGGGTTGGAGGACGCGTGTCGTCTGGTGGCGGCGCGGGCGCGGTTGATGGGGTCGATGCCGCCGGGTGGTGCGATGGTGGCGGTGCAGGTGGCGGAGGCTGAGGTGCGTTCGTTGCTGGTGGGGCGTGAGAGCCGGGTGGGTGTCGCGGCGGTGAACGGGCCGTCGTCGGTGGTGATCTCCGGTGACGCGGGGGCGGTGGACGAGGTGGCGGGGCTGTTGGCGGGGCGTGGGGTGCGTACGCGTCGGTTGTCGGTGTCGCACGCGTTCCACTCGCCGCACATGGATGGGATGCTGGAGGAGTTCCGTACGGTCGCGAAGGACCTGACGTATCGGGAGCCGGAGATTCCGGTGGTGTCGACGCTGACGGGGCGGCTCGCGGCGGGCGAGGACCTGCGGACCGCCGACTACTGGACCGACCAGGTACGCCAGGCCGTCCGCTACGCCGACGCCGTCACCACCCTCCACGAGCAGGGCGTGACGTCGTACGTCGAGATCGGCCCCGACGGAGTCCTCACCGCCCTCGCCCAGGACGTCCTCGCCGGCCGCGAAGGCCAGGCCACCACCTTCGCGCCGCTGCGCCGGGACCGGCCGGAGACCCTCGGCCTCCTCACCGAGCTCGCCAGGCTCCACTGCACGGGCGTACGGCCCGACTGGGCGGCCTGGTTCGCGGGCACCGGCGCACGCCGCGTGCCCCTCCCCACGTACGCCTTCCAGCACGAGCGGTACTGGGTGGAGGCGGACACCGCGTCCTCCGACGCCACCGGGCTCGGCCTGGCCCCCGCGGGCCACCCGCTGCTGGGCGCCGCCCTGCGGCTCGGCGGCAGCGAGGAGACCGTGCTCACCGGCCGTCTGTCCCGTCGTACGGCCGCGTGGCTGGCGGACCGCACCGAGGCCGGCACGACGGTCGTGCCCGGCACCGTGCTGACGGAGCTGGCGCTGCGCGCGGGTGACGAGGCCGGGTGGGGAGTCCTGGACCGGCTCACCGCCGACGAGCCGCTGGTGCTGCCCGAGCGGGGCGGCGTCCACGTCCAGGTCCGGGTCGGTGCCCCCGACCCGTCCGGGCTGCGCACCGTCACCGTCCACGCCCGCCCCGACGACACCGACGCGCCCTGGGCCCGGCACGCGCACGGCCTGCTGAGCGCGACGCCGTCGGCGTCACCGGACACCGTCGGCGAACAGTGGCCGCCCCCCGGGGCGGAGCCCGTCGACCACGGCACCCTGTACGAGCGGCTCGCCGAAGCCGGAGTCGTGTACGGCTCCGCCTTCCGGGCCGTCACCGGGGTCTGGCGCCACGGCCCGGAGCTGTTCGCCGAGCTGTCCCTGCCCGAGGGCACGACCGCCGACGCCACCCGCTACGGACTGCACCCGGTGCTGCTCGAAGCGGCGCTGCACCCGCTGACGCTGCTCGCCGCCGACAGCGCGGGCGGCGCCGACGGCCTCGGCGACAGCGACAGCGACCGCGGGCAGGTGCCGGGACCGGCCGCCGTCGTCACCGCCGAGTGGCGCGGTGTACGGCTGTACGCGACCGGAGCCGACGCGCTGCGCGTCCGCGTCACCCCCGGCACCCCCGGCACCTCCGGCACCTCCGGCGAGGACGTCACCCACGTCACCCACGTCAGCCCCGGCAGCGGCGGCACGGTGTCCCTGCGTATGACCGACACCGCCGGGCGAGCCGTCGCCGATGTCGCGGCCGTGACCGTACGGCCCGTGCGGACCGCCGACGGGCCCCGCACCACCGCCGCCCGGCGGGACGACGCCCTGTTCCACCTCGACTGGACGGCCTACCCGCTCACGCCCGGCACCGCCGGGTACGGCACGGCGCCGCGCTTCGAGGTGGCCCGGCTGCGCTCCGCCGACCCCGGTGACGCCGTCGCCGCGATCCACGACACCACCGCCCGTGCGCTGCGGCTCGTCCGGCCGTGGCTGGCCGACGAGGAACGCGCGGACACCACACTGGTCGTCCTGACGTCCGGCGCGGTGGCCGCGCGGGCGGGGGAGGACGTGACGGACCCGGGAGCGGCCGCCGCGTGGGGCCTGCTGCGGTCGGCGCAGTCGGAGGCACCCGGCCGGATCGTCCTCGTGGACACGGACACGGACACGGACCCGGACACGGACACCGGCTCCGACGCGGACCCGGACACCGGCACCGACGCGGACGCGGCGCCGGCGGTGCTGCGCGCGCTCGTCGCGTCCGGCGAACCCCAGGCGGCGCTGCGCGGTGACCGGGTCCTCGTGCCACGGCTGGGCCGTGCGCCGCGTACCGTACGCGCCGACGCTCCGCCCGTGTGGCGGCGCGACGGCACCGTCCTCATCACCGGCGGCACCGGAACCCTGGGCTCCCTCTTCGCCAGGCACCTCGTCACCGAGCACGGGGTGCGCCGTCTGCTGCTGACCAGCCGCAGCGGCGAACAGGCTCCCGGCGCCGCCGAGTTGCGCGGCGAGCTCG
This sequence comes from Streptomyces sp. NPDC047886, assembly GCF_043204435.1. Classification (NCBI taxonomy): domain Bacteria; kingdom Bacillati; phylum Actinomycetota; class Actinomycetes; order Kitasatosporales; family Streptomycetaceae; genus Streptomyces; species Streptomyces sp. NPDC047886. The sequence continues at coordinate 580,776 of NZ_JBIDCF010000005.1, read as the reverse complement.
CCGGTCTCGGTGTCACCGTCACCATCGCCGCCTGCGACGTGTCCGACCGCGCCGCACTCGCCCGGCTCATCGAGCGCGTCCCGCGCGAGCACCCGCTGACCGGTGTCGTGCACACCGCCGGCGTCCTGGACGACGGGCTCGTCGCCACGATGACCCCGGAACGGCTCGCGGCCGTCCTGGCACCGAAGGCGGACGCGGCCTGGCACCTGCACGACCTCACCCGGCACCTGGACCTCTCGGCCTTCGTGCTGTTCTCATCGGTCGCGGCCCTCGTCGGCGGCCCCGGCCAGTCCAACTACGCCGCCGCCAACGCCGCCCTGGACGCCCTCGCCCGGCATCGCGCGGCCCACGGCCTGCCCGCCACCTCGATCGCGTGGGGCCTGTGGGCGCAGGCGACCGGGCTCACCGGCGGGCTCGGCGACGCCGATCTCCAGCGCATCGCCCGCGGCGGCTTCCGCCCGGTCGCCACCGAACAGGGCCCGGCCCTCTTCGACCGTGCCGTGGGCGCGGGCCGCCCCGACGCCGTCGCCACCCCGCTGGACCTGGCGACGCTGCGCGAGCAGCCGCGCGTGCCCGCCGTGTTCACCGCGCTGGTGCCCCGGCGGATCCCGGCCGTCACCCTCGGGGAGACCGCCGAGAGCGCCTCGTCGCTGACGGAGCGGCTGGCCGGGCTGAGCGAGGAGCGGCGGCACGAGACGCTGCGGAACGTGGTCCTCGACGAGATCGCCGGGGCGCTCGGTCACGCCGACAGCCGGGGCGTCGCCGCCGACCAGCCGTTCCCGCAGCTCGGCCTGGACTCGCTGACCTCGGTGGAACTGCGCAACCGGCTCTCCGGCCGCACCGGGCTGCGGCTGCCCGCCACCCTGGTGTTCGACCACCCGACACCGGACGCCCTCGCCGCCCGTCTGCTGGACGAGCTGCTCGCCCCGACCACCGGCGGCGGCGCGGGCGGGGACACACGCGGTACGGACTTCGCCGCCGACATCCGTCTGGCCGACGACATCCGGCCCGCCGCCGAGGTCGTCCGCACCGCCGAGGACCCGCGCGAGGTGCTGCTCACCGGGGCCAGCGGCTTCCTGGGCGCGTTCCTGCTGCGCGACCTCATGCGCACCACCCGGGCCCGGATCCACTGCCTGGTGCGGGGCGATGACGACACGGCGGCGTACGAGAGGCTCCGCGCCGGCCTGGAGTGGTACCGCGTCTGGGACGACATCGACCCCGACCGGTTGCGCGTCCTCGCCGGCGACCTCGCGGAACCGTTCCTCGGCCTGCCCGAGCGGACGTACGACGAGCTCTCCCGGACGGTGGACGTCGTCCACCACGCGGGCGCCACCGTCCACTGGCTCCACCCGTACACGGCGCTGAGGGCGGCCAACGTCGGCGGGACGGAGGAGATCCTGCGGCTCGCGGCACGGCACCGCACGGTCCCCGTGCACTACGTCTCCACCGTCGGTGTCTTCAACGGCCCCGCGACGCCGGGCGAGCCGCTGCGCACGACCGACCCGACGGGCCCCGCCGAGGCGCTGCCCAGCGGCTACCTGCAGAGCAAGTGGGTCGCCGAACAGCTCATCGGGATCGCCCGGGAGCGCGGGCTGCCGGTATCCGTGTACCGCGTGGACGTCATCTCGGGAGACCAGGTGAACGGCGCATGCCAGACCCGCGACTTCGTGTGGCTCACCCTCAAGGGGCTCGTCCAGTCCGGCGCCGTGCCCTCCGGCGTGGGCGGCCGGTTCCATCTGCTGCCGGTCGACTACGTCAGCGCGGCGATCCTGGGCATCTCCCGTGACCCCGCGACGGCCGACGGCACGTTCCACCTGTTCAACCGCAGCTCCCTGAGCCTGGCCGACTGCGTGGAACGGCTGCGCGGCCTCGGCTACCGGCTGCGCGACAGCGACCGGGACGCGTGGGACACGGCGGTACGGTCGGACCCGGGCAACGCGCTCCTGCCGCTGCTCCACGCCTTCGAGATGATGACCTCCGACACGGACGCGTTCTATCCGCCGATCGACACCACCGAGACGGACGCCGCGCTCGCCGGCACCGGTATCGACTGCCCGCCGCTGACGGGCGAACTTTTCGACAGGTACGTCGAGTTCTTCGTCCAGGAAGGCCACTTCCCCGCCGCACCGGACACCCCGGCCACCGCGGCCGGCTGAGCGGGACGACGACAGGGGCGGCGGGCGGCGCGTACGGATCGTACGCACCGCCCGCCGCCCCTTGTCCGGCCGGGTGTCCCGGTCAGCGGACGGTGCCGTCCCAGCGCCAGCCCGTACGCCGCGGCAGACCGGGCAGGGCGACGCGGCCCGTGCACCACAGCAGCGTCTCGGCGGGGCCGTGGCCCGTCGGGGCGTCCGGGAAGAGCCGCTCGACGACCGGGGCGCACAGTTCGTCCGACGGCGTCCAGTCGATCCCCAGCCCCCGGGCGATGTCCCGCCCGTGCACGACCAGTTCGAGGACGCCCATGGCCGCGAAGCCGGGGCCGTCGGAGTGCCCGTACGGGTGCCAGGCACGCACCTCCGGCGGGGCGTCCCGCACGGTCGTGGCCAGCAGCGTCCCGGCGATCCGGATCCCCTCCAGGGCTGCGGGCGCCGGCGCGTGGCCGTCGATCGAGGAGAACAGGGTGATGTAGCGGTCGGTGGGGCGCGCGATCAGCAGACCGGCGTAGCCCACGACACCGAGGGCGATGTGCGAGAGGGTCTCGCGCACGCTCCAGTCCAGGTCGCCCGCCTTCCGGGACCAGTCCTGATCCGCTCCCTTTTCGAGAACGGCGGTGCTGTCGGCTGCTGCTGCCTTGACGAGTTCGGGCCAGGAGAGAGTCATGCGGCAGATAATGCCACACGGCGCGGCGGGAATTTCTCCTCCATTTCACGGTAATGAAACGGTAATTGCGCAGGCCGGATGAGTGTCTGCCTTCCATGACCGGGCAGTTGACGGAGTCTTACTGCGAACCGCTCCGCCCCCAGTAGTGTTTTCGATGCCTTGAGAGTGCTGTGTCCGCGCGCCTCTCGCCAGGCAGCAAGAACCGCACTATCGAGGAGTCAGAATGGCAACCGAAGAAGCGCTGGCATCCGTACTGGACGCGGTGAGAAGCGGTGTTCCCACCCTCCGCAGCAACGGTCTCGCAGGCGAGGACCAGCGCTGGCTGCCGGACGAGAACATCGAACTGCTCGACAAGGCGGGCGTGTTCCGCATGGCCGTGCCCGCCCGGTTCGGCGGCCTCGACCTGCCCCTGGCCGCCCAGGCCGAGGTCATCACGGAGATCGCCCGGGGCTGCCCCGCCACCGCGTGGGTCACCATGGTGTGGGTCACCAGCACCTGGACGGCCACCCTCTACCCCGACAAGGCGCAGGAGGAGATCTTCGCCGACCCGTCGGTGCGGATCTCCAGCGCCTTCGCCCCCACCGGCACCGTGGTCCCCACCGACGGCGGCTACATCCTCAACGGCACCTGGAGGTTCAACTCCGGCAGCCCCGGCGCCCAGTGGAACTTCACCGCCGCGATGCTGGAGCGCCCGGACGGGACGCACGAAGAGGTCATGGCGATCGTCCCCATGGAGAGCATGACCGTCGCGGACGACTGGCACGTGTCGGCGGGCGCCGCCACCGGCAGCGCGACCACCATGGCCAAGGACGTCTTCGTCCCCGCGCACCACGTGGTCACCTTCGAAGAGGTCATGGTCAGCGCGACCGGCGACCGGTCCAACACCGGTGCCACCGGCCGCAACTACGGGCTGCTCAGCTTCGTCATGGCCGAGTGCGCCGCCGTCTTCATCGGCATCGCGCGCGGCGCGTACGAACTGTTCCTGGAGCGCCTCCCCGGCCGTGGCATCACGTACACCGACTGGACCGACCAGAAGCAGCACCCCCTGACGCAGATCCAGGTCGCCACCGCCGCCAACAAGATCGACGCAGCCCAGGCGCTGTCGGCCCGCTGGCTCACGCTGCTCCAGGAACGCGCCGACGCCGGTGAACAGCCCACGCCGGAGGAGAAGGCGATCGTACGCGGCCAGACCGCTTTCGCCGCCCAGTTGTCGAAGGAGGCCGTGGAAATCCTCTTCAACGCCAGCGGCGGATCCGTCATTCAGCGCAGCGTGCCGCTCCAGCGATTCCACCGCGACATTCAGGGATTCTCGCTCCACGCGCTGGCGCAGATCGACGTGAACCTGGAACTGCAGGGCAGGGTGCTGCTCGGCATGGACCCCGGGACCGTATTCCTCTGAGCCCCGTACACACCCCGCCGTACACACCCCCCTACACCCCCGCACACCACCCCCGTACTGAAGTACACGTAATTCTGGAGGACATTCCATGGGTGACAACCGCACTCCGGTGACGGTGATCGGACTCGGTCTGATGGGGCAGGCGCTGGGCGCCGCGTTCCTCAAGGCCGGCCACGCGACGACCGTGTGGAACCGGTCGGCCGACAAGGCCGCACAGCTCGTCTCGGAGGGCGCCGTCCTCGCCGCCGACCCCGCCGCCGCCGTGGCCGCGAGCGACCTGCTCGTGGTGTGCGTGTCGACGTACGACGTCATGCACGACGTGCTGGACGGCCTCGGCGCCGACGCTCTGCGCGGCAAGGTCCTGGTGAACCTGACCAGCGGCTCGTCGGACCAGGCGCGGGAGACCGCGAAGTGGGCGGAGGAGCGGGGCGCGTCCTACCTCGACGGCGCGATCATGATCACGCCTCCGGGTATCGGCTCCGAGACGTCCGTCCTGTTCTACGCCGGCCCGCAGGACGTCTTCGAGACCCACAAGGAGACCCTGGGCCTGCTGGGCGGCGGCACCACGTACCTCGGCACCGACCACGGCATGCCCGCGCTGTACGACGTGTCGCTCCTCGGCCTGATGTGGGGCACGCTCAACAGCTTCCTGCACGGCGTGGCCATCGTGGAGACCGCGAAGGTCGGCGCCAAGGACTTCCTGCCGTGGGCGCACATGTGGCTCGACGCCATCAAGGGCTTCACCGCCGACTACGCCGCCCAGATCGACGCCGGGGACGGCGCGTTCCCCGCGAACGACGCCACGCTCGAAACGCACCTCGGCGCCCTCAAGCACCTCGTCCACGAGAGCGAGGCGCTCGGCGTCGACGCCGAACTGCCCAAGTACTCCGAGGCGCTGATGGAGCGGGTCATCGCGCAGGGCCACGCCAAGAACAGCTACGCCGCCGTCGTCAAGGCGTACCGCAAGCCGTCGGAGTGAGCCGACGGCTCCGCTGAAGCGGACAGGCGGGGGCCGGCCGCACCGGGCACGCTCCGGAGCGGCCGGCCCCCCCGCCGACCGCCGTCACCCCGCCCCCAGGCACGTAGGACCCGCCCTCGACGAGGGCACGAAGGAAGGGAAACCCTGTGAGTCAGCACGGCAGCGAGCACCCGTCCCCCTCCGTATCCGGCGCCGCGTCCCCATCCGGCTCCGCGTCCGCCTCGCGCCTGGGCCGCAGGTCGCTGCTCAAGGCGGCCGGGGCCGGCGCGCTGGCCGCCACCGTCGCCACGGTCGCCGCGGCGACCCCGGGCGTGGCCGCCCCCTCCGTGACCAGGTCCGGGGACGGTGACGGCTCGGTGGACCGGACCTGGGACGCCATCGTCGTCGGCGCGGGCTACGCCGGAGGCACCGTCGCCCGTGAACTGAGCGCCCGTGGCCTGTCCACCCTGGTGCTGGAGGCCAGGGACCGCATCGGCGGCCGGGTATGGACCTCCTCGTTCGCCGGGGAGCGTGTGGAGCTGGGCGGCGGCTGGTTCGGCCCCGGGCAGGAACTCGTCGCCCGCGAACTGGCCCGGTACTCCATCGCCACCACCCACGACGTGACCGCGACCCGGGCCGTCATGCCGGACGTCCACGGATTCCGCAGCCATGACCCGGCGGCGGCCTTCGGCCGGCTGGGCACCCTCTTCGACCGGTACTACGAGGGTTCGGCCGCCTACTTCGAGCGCCCCCTCGAACCGCTGTACCGCAAGGACCTCCTCCAGCAGGTGGACGGGCTGTCCCTCGCGGACCGGCTCGCCCAGCTGGACCTGCCGGCCGTCGACCACAAGTGGGTCAGCGGCGCCACCTCCGTCTTCGCCGGCGGGAACACGGTCGGCGGCCTGACCGGCCTCGCCCAGTGGTTCCAGCTGGCCGGCGGCACGTACGACGGGTTCCTGTCGACGATGAGCCTGCGGCCCGATGGCGGCATGATCTCCGTCCTCCAGGCCATGTTCCGCGAGTCGGGCGCCGTGGTCCGCCACGGGTCGCCGGTCACGGGGATCAGCGAGGCCAACGGCATCGTGTCCGTACGGGTGAGCAGCGGCCAGGTGCACAGGGCGCCCGTCGTGGTGGTCGCCACCCCCGTCAACACCTGGCGGCACATCGACTTCCGTCCCGGGCTGCCCAAGGTCCACGCCGACGCCGCCGTCGAGGGCATCGGCGTCCCGCACGCCACCAAGCTCTTCCTCCACCTGCGCGGCACCACCGAGCCGGTGTACGCCCAGGCTCCCGAAGGCGCCCCGATCCTGCTGATGCTGCCCCAGCAGGAGCTGCCCGACGGCAGGCTCTACGTCGCCTTCACCGGCCCCGCCCTCGACGTCACGAACCCGGTGGCCGTCCGGGCGGCCGTCCGCGAGCTGGTGCCCGAGGCCACGGTCGTGAACCACCGCGCCATGGAGTGGACCAAGGACCGGTACGCGCGCGGCGGTTGGGGGCTGCGCCGCCCCGGTCAGCTGCTGCGGCAACTGCCCGCCATCCAGCAGCCGCACGGCCGGATCGTCTTCGCCGGAGGCGACATCGCCAGCGGCTGGTACGGCGCGTTCGTGGAGGGCGCGATCGAGTCCGGCTTCCGGGCCGCCGACCAGGCCACCGCGCTGGCCGCCCGCTGACCCGCGGCCCCGCGACCGCCCGCCGGCCCGACCGGCGGGCCCCGCGACCGCCCGCACCGGGCGCCCGTGAGCCCGGTGCGGGCGCCCCCCGGTCTCATGTGAAGAGCGTAGAACGCCGTGGAGCGGGCGGCGCGGTCATTCGCGCAGCCCTGCCACCTCGACCGGCGGACGCCGCAGGGACACGGCCGCCGACACCGTCGCGGCGACCACCGCCAGGCACGCGCACGCGGCCGTCACGGCACCGACGGCGCCCCACGGGACCGCCACCGGGCTCCACACGGCCAGCATCCCCAGCGCGCCCCACATCCCGAGCAGGTTCACCCCGGCGACCAGCGCCCCCAGCACCGCGCCCACGCCCACGACGAGCAGTGCCTCGGCCGCCACCAGCCGCAGCACCTGCCACCGCGTGGCACCGGCGAGCCGCAGCACGGCCAGGTCCCGCAACCGGTCCGAGACCGCCATCACCAGCGTGTTCGCGAGCGCGATCCCGGTGTAGACGAGGGCGATGCCGAGGACCGGCAGGAACCCCGTACGGGTCGTCCCGTCGCTCTTCGGGTGGCCGGCCCGCAGCCACGCCTCCCGGGTCAGCAGCCCGCCGCCCACCGCGTCGGCGGCCTCCCGCAGAGCCGCCTCGGCGGCCGCCCGACCGGCGCCGTCCATGCCGCCGGCGAGCGCCACGTCGATCCGATCGGGCCTGGCGCCGGGGGCGTTGCGCGGTGTCACGTACACGCCGACGCCGCCCGTGCCCGCGCGCGCCACCGCCGCGATACGGAGGGACCTCCGCGTCCCGTCGGCCAGCCACACGTCCACGGTCCGGCCCACCCCCCGGGTCTCCCACTCGTCGTTGACGATGATCGACCCGTCGTCGAGATCGCTCACGCTCCCGGAGACGATCGGCAGCCGGGCGGTCGCGGCGAGCGCCGCAGGCTCGGCGGCCGTCGCGTCGGACCTGATCAGGGCGGTGCCGTCCTCCAGAACGTGCACGGAGGACGGGGCCGTCGCCGACACGCGCACCCCCGGCACCTGACGCAGCCGCGCCACCGGTGCCTCGCCGTAGCCCGCCGCACCGCCTGCTGCTGGCCGTGGTCCTGTGGCCGCTGGACGCGCTCGCCGTCGTCCTCGGCCTCTCCGTACCCCTCGGGCTGGTGTCCGTACCCGTTCTGATGGCGGCACCGGGCGGCGGACAGGAGACGCCCGTGCTCAAGCAGTGGACGGTCACCGGCTGGCCCGCGGCGCTCGCGGTGGCCCTGCTCGGCCTGCTGCTGCTCGCCGTGTGCCTGTACGGGATCGGGGCGGCGGCCGGGGCCCGCGCGGAACTCACCCGGTTCCTGATCGCCCCCAGGGAGGCCGCCCTGGACCGCCGGGTCGTGGAACTCACCCGCTCGCGCGCCCGGTTGGCCGACGCCTTCGAGACGGAACGCCGTCGCATCGAACGCGATCTGCACGACGGCGCCCAGCAGCGGCTGGTCGCCATGACGATGATGCTGGGCCTGGCCCGGCTGGACGCGCCGCCGGGCCCGCTCGCCGAGCGACTCGACAGGATCCACGCCGAGTCGCTGCGCGCCCTGGACGAACTGCGGGAGCTGATCCGGGGCATCCATCCGAAGGTGCTGACGGACTTCGGTCTCGCCGCCGCCGTGGAGGACGCGACGGACCGCTCGCCGGTCCCCGTCGACCTCGCGCTCGACCTGCCGGCCGGCCGGCTTCCGAAGTCCGTGGAGAGCACCGCGTACTTCGTCGTCGGCGAGGCGCTCACGAACATCGCCCGGCACAGCGGCGCCGGCCGGGCCGTGATCAGCGGGGGCTGCCGGGACGGCCGTCTCGTCCTGGAGATCTCCGACGACGGCGGGGGCGGCGCGGACCCCGGCGCCGGTACGGGACTGGCCGGGCTCGCCGACCGGCTGTCGGTGCTGGATGGGACAATCGCCCTGTCCAGCCCGCCGGGTGGACCGACCCTGGTACGGGTGGAGATCCCGGTGGAGATGCCCGTGGAGATCCCCGTGGAGACTTCGTGCGATCGGAGCGAGCGTTCCGCGTAGTACTGGCCGAGGACAGCGTGCTGCTGAGGGAGGGCCTGATCGGCCTGCTCGCCCGCTTCGGCCACCAGGTCGTCGCGGCCGTCGGCGACGCCGACGCGCTGGTGGCCGCCGTGTCCGAGCACGCGCCCGACATCGTCGTCACCGACGTCCGGATGCCGCCGGCCTTCCAGGACGAGGGCCTGCGCGCCGCGGTCGCCGTCCGGGAGCGCCACCCCGGGCTGCCCGTCCTCGTCCTGAGCCAGTACGTCCAACGGGCCTACGTGGGCGAGCTGCTGGACTCCGGGGGCGGGTCGGGCGTCGGCTATCTGCTGAAGGACCGGGTCGGCCAGGTCGAGGACTTCCTCGACGCCCTCCACGAGATCGCGGACGGCGGCACGGTCGTGGACCCGGAGATCGTCCGCCACCTCCTGCGCCGCCGCCGCGACCCGCTCGAACGGCTCACGGCCCGGGAGCGGGAAGTCCTCGCGCTCGTCGCGCAGGGCAGGTCCAACGGCGCGATCGCCCGGGACCTCGTCGTCTCCGAGGCCGCCGTCGGCAAGCACATCGGCAACATCCTCGGCAAGCTGGACCTGCCGCCGGCGGACGACACCCACCGTCGTGTCCTCGCCGTCCTGGCCTACCTCCGAGCCTGACACCGGCCGCGCACCGCCTGACACCGGCCGCACACCGCGCGGCGTCGCCCGCGCACCGCCGTACACCGCCGGAGGGAACAGCCCGGGTGCCGCGCCCACTGGACACCCCCGGCGTCCGGATGTTCCGCTGGTCCCACCGGGCACGACGGGACGGACCACCCGTCAGCAGCCCCGCGACCGAAGGAAGTCGACCACTCATGACCCGAACAGCGGCCGGTGCGGCGTGAACAAGGGCACGCTGCTGGCCATCAGCGATCTCCATGTCGCCCATGCCGACAACCGCGCCATCGTGGCCGGTCTGCGCCCCACGTCCGACGACGACTGGCTGCTCGTCGCGGGCGACGTCGGGGAGCGGTCCGAGGACATCGCCTGGGCCCTGACGACCCTGCGCGACCACTTCGCCCAGGTGGTCTGGGCGCCCGGCAACCACGAGCTGTGGACACCCCGCCAGGACCCGCTGGCCCTGCGCGGCCAGGAGCGCTACGACCATCTGGTGGCGCTCTGCCGCGACCTCGGGATCCTCACCCCGGAGGACCCGTACGCGGTGTGGGACGGGGAGGGCGGACCCGTCACCGTGGCGCCCCTGTTCGTGCTCTACGACTACAGCTTCCTGGCCCCGGGCGCCACCACCAAGGAGGAGTCCCTCGCCATCGCCCGGGAGAGCGGCATCGTCTGTTCCGACGAGTTCTTCCTCCACCCGGACCCCTATCCGAGCCGGGACGCCTGGTGCGCGGCCAGGGTCGAGGCGACCGAGCGGCGGCTGGCCGCCGTCGACCCCGACCTGCCCACGGTGCTCGTCAACCACTACCCCCTGGTCCGTGAACCCACCCGGATCCTGCACTACCCGGAGTTCGCCCAGTGGTGCGGCACGGAACGCACCGCGGACTGGCACCGCCGGTTCCGTGCCCGCGCCGTCGTCTACGGCCATCTGCACATCCCCCGGACGACGTGGCACGACGGAGTCCGCTTCGAGGAGGTCTCGGTCGGCTACCCGCGTGAATGGCGCCGCCCCGGTCACCCCCGGGTGGGCCTGCGCCGGATCCTTCCCGAGAAGGACCCGGCACGGCTCCCGGCGAGCTGAGGGTGTGCCCGCCGAACGGGTGCCGGGCGGGTGCCGGGCGGGGGGTGTCGCGCCTGGGCCGGGCCGCCGTCGGGAATCGGGCGTCGGGATTGGCTAGGTTCCGGCTGGTTCGTTCCCTGTTCTGGAGGGCTGTTTCATGAGACGTCGGCTTGGTCCGGCCCCGGTGGCCTTCGCCGCCGCCCTGCTGGCCGTGGTGACGAGTGCGGCGCCCGCCTCGGGCGCGGGCACCGTACGGGTCGAGCGCGCGGTCGCCGATCCCGCCGGGTCGCGCGCGAGCGTGACCTACTCGTACGTGTGCGGCGCGGAGGTGGGGGCGGTGCGCTTCGCCGTCCGGCTGACCGACACCACCGGCCGCGTGGCCTCCGAGGTCACGCTCGTCCAGGAGCCGCAGGTGTGCGACGGTGCGCGGCGTACGCGCACGGACCTGGTCGCCGCCACGGCCCCGGGCTGGCGCCCCGGGAACACCGCCGTGGCGAGGGTGCTCATGTCCGGCGTCCACAGCGGTGTGGCCCTCGCCGACCTCACCCCGTCGAACGCCATGGCGAGCGCCGCCAGGGCGCTGACCCTCGGCTGACGGCCCGGAGCCGTGGACGACGGCGCGCCGGGCCCATCGGCCCGGCGCGGTGATCAGCGGCACTTATGGGATGCCCAAGCGGGCGCTTGAGAGGGTGAACCCCCGGTGATCGCGGCAATTCGTCGAGTGACGCATTGTGTTGACGGTCTTTCTTATACGCGTCCCGCATATCTCGATCGGATTACGACATCCTTAAAAAGGGCTAGACCATGAGCGGTCCACGCGCGTAACTCCCTTGGAGGTAAAGGAGATTGATTGATCATCAGAAGGTGAGTCCCGGTAACGGAACGGACTCGACTGTTCAGTCCCGTTTGCCGGAATTCTTCGGCCATTTGTTCTGGCAGGCTTCCGCGCACCGTCCCCTGACCAAGGAAGAGGTGCGCATTGTCCGGACGCCGGAGATTGAACAAGCGTCAACACAGCAAGCCGCGCAGGTACATACTCGCCACCGCCGCCGTCGCCGTCCTGGCGACCGTCGGCGGTGTCGTGTACCAGGCGGCCCAGCCGGGCGAGACGGACGCGGGGAACCGTCCGTCGGCCCTCGCACAGCCCGCCGCCGCCTCACCCGCCGCGGCACCCGAGCCCGCGGCCGAACCCGCCCGGGACAAGGACCCGGAACCGCTCACCCGGATGCCCGAGAACGAACCCGAACGGGGACTCGTCTACAAGGGCCTCGCCACCGCCCCCGAGGGCGACACCTGCGCCGGTGTGTACCGCACCACGAGCGGCCACTGCACCCACGGCCCCGACGCCCCGCCGAAGGGCGTCGACATCAAGAAGGACACCCCGCCCGCCGTCCAGGCCGCCGCACCGCCGCGCGAGCCGGCCGAGACGCCCGGCACCGCGCCGTCCGCCGCCACGCCGTCCGGCGGTGAGACGCCCCGCACCACGCAGCCCACCCTGGACGCCGCGGCCCCCGGCAAGGCGAGCGACCCGCCCGCCGCCGCCGAAGCCCCGTCCCGTACCACCACCCCCGCGAACGGGCCCGCCGGACAGACCGTGCAGTGCGACGGCGACGGCAGCACCGGCAACCGTGTCCAGGTCGTGTACGTCCACGCCCCCGGCAAGGACCGGTACGCCCAGTACCTGCCGTCCTTCCGCAAGTGGGCCGCCGACGCCGACCTCATCTACTCCGAGAGCGCCAAGGACACCGGCGGCATACGGCACATACGCTACGTGACGGCTGCCGACTGCACGCCCACCGTTCTCAACATCGAACTCCCGGCGTCCGCGCTGGCCGAGTTCAGCGCCACCAACCGGGCCCTCGCCGCCAAGGGCCTGGACCGCCGCGACCGCAAGTACATGATCTTCGCGGACACCCAGGTGTACTGCGGCATCGGCACCTTCGCCGGTGACGAGCGCCCCGGCCAGAACAACCTCAGCAACTTCGGCCCCTCCTACGGCCGCACCGACTCCGGCTGCTGGGGCGGCCACACCGCCGCCCACGAACTCGGCCACAACCTCGGCGCCGTGAACAACAGCGCCCCCAACACCAGTCGTGGCGCGCACTGCACGGACGAGTGGGACGTCATGTGCTACTCGGACACCCCGTACTACCCGAAGATGCGCACCGTCTGCGCGGACCGGGGCTACGAGAACCGGCTCGACTGCAACCACGACGACTACTTCCACACCAACCCCAGGGCCGGCAGCTACCTCGCCACGCACTGGAACATCGCCAACAACCAGTTCCTGATGGGCACGAAGGGCAACGGCCCCACCCCGAACCCGAACCCCACCCCGAACCCGAACCCCACACCGACGCCCACACCGACGCCCACGCCGACCCGGCCCACCGCCGGACCCGACGTGACCGTCGGCCAGCTCGCGCCGGACTCCGTCGTGGCCAGCTGGCGCGCGGTCGCGGGCGCCACCTGGTACCAGCTCTACCTGAACGGCAAGCCGTTCGGCTGGGTCCAGTCGACCAGCGCCCGCGTCTACAACCTCACCCCGGGCACCGACTACACCCTGGCCGTCTCCGTGCGCGACGCCTCGGGCCGGGACTCCGGACCGGGCCGTGCGGCCTCCTTCCGCACCCCCGGCAACGGCGGCGGCGGGACAACCCCGGCACCCCGTACGCGCCACCTGCTGACCAACGGCGCCACCGGCGCGGCCGCCGAGGTCTGGGGCGGCAGGACCGCCGACGGCACCGTCCTCGTCGGCTCCCAGCGCAACGGGTACGCCCAGCAGCAGTGGTACTTCGACGACGCGGGCAACGGAAACAGCCGGATCCGCTCCGCCGTCTCCGGCAAGTGCCTGCAGACCGGCGGCACGGCGTCCGACGGCATGTGGATGGCGCAGCAGCCCTGCCGCGACGTCACCGGCCAGCAGTGGCGGATCACCCGCAGCGGCAACGGCGTGATGGTCACCACCGGCGACGGCCGCCACGCCCTCACCGTGAGCAACCGCCCGTACTACGGCTCCTGGCTGATCGAGCTGCGGAGCGCCGCTGGAGCCCCGGCCCAGGTGTGGACGGTCCAGACGGCCTCCTGACCCGGCCTGACCCGGCCACCCCGTCACAGTGCGGCGGGGGGGGGGGGGGCCCGGGCCCCCCCCCCCCCCCCCCCCCCCCCCCCCCCCCCACCCCCCCCCCCCCCCG
>NZ_JBIDCF010000005.1:451242-566996 GCF_043204435.1 Streptomyces sp. NPDC047886 | reverse complement strand
GTTCCGGAGCCTAGGTTCCGGGAGGGGAAGGGGGCGGCACCCACCGTGGCGGCACTCCCCGTGGGGGGGGGGGCCCGCGCGGGGGGGGCCCCCCCCCCCCCCCCCCCCCCCCCGCGGGGGGGGGGGGGGGGGGGGCCCCCCCCCCCCCCCCCCCCCCCCCCCCCGCCGCGCCCGTTCACACGAAAGCCCATCGACCATGCGCAGAGCCCATTCCGCGACCATCGCCGCCACCCTCACCGCCGTCCTCGCCGGGCCGGCCGTGTGGCTGGGCGCCGCGACCGGCGCCGCCGCTCACGGCGACACCCTCTCCGTGGACATCACGGGGCACGCCTTCGGCAAGGTGCGGACCACCATCACCTGGGAGAACGACGACGACCCCGTCGACGGGCGGGTCGCCGCCACCGTCAACGCGGTCAACGGCGACGGCACCGTGGCCCTCGGCCCCTGGAAGCTGGTCCGCGACCCGGGCACCGCCGCCGACTGGACGACCGCCGAGGCGCTCCCGCCCGGCCGCTGGACCGTCGTCGTGGCCACCGGGTACCCGGCGCTCGGCCGCGCGGAGGAGGAGATCACCGTCTCGCCCGGGACACCGGCCTCGTCCCCGCCCGGCACGCCACCGGACCCCGCCCGTGGCCCGTCGCGTACGCCCGCGACGCCCCCGGACCCCGGCCCCGCCACCCCGCCCGCCGCCTCCCCGGCCGGGGGAGCCCCGTCCTCCGCGCCGCCCCCGTCCGCCGCCGCGTCCCCGGCCGCCGGGACGGACGGGACGGACACCGACGGGAGCCGGGGCGAAGGTCCCGGCACGCTCGTCCTCGTGGGCGGCGGCGTCCTGCTGGTCGGCGCCGCCGCCGTCGGCGCGGCCGTGTTCGGGGTCGTACGACGCCGCAGGAGGTGACTCAGCCCGGTACGACGCCCACGGCCACGACGTTGCCCTCGCTGATGTAGCCGTGCCGGTCGCGCAGCGGATGGTCCGGGGCGTCCGGGTCGAGGAACGGCTCCCACGCCTCATCCGGGCCCAGCCCCAGGTCCACGGCCTGCCGGGCGACGCGTGCGCACGCGAGCCCGTAGAAGCGGCCCGCGGCGGGCTCCAGCGGGGCGTGGTGCTCGATCAGCACGGTCCGCTGGCGCACCTCGGCGAGCCCCGCCGCGTCCAGCCACCGGTACAGGTCGCGGGCGCGCAGCAGCTGACGCGCGTACCCGGGCGATGCCCCGGCGGCCCGGAAGAAGTCGGTGAACAGGAACGGATCCCCCGGCCGTACGGTGATCAGGGACGCGTCCAGGTCCTTGACGGCGACCAGGCCGCCCGGGCGCACCACCCGGCGCAACTCCCGAAGGGCGCGGCCCAGTTCGTCGTCGCTCAGGTACTGGGTGACATTGGCGCACCAGACGGTGTCGAAGGCCCCGTCCTCGTACGGCAGGTCGAGGAGGTCGCCCTGCCGCACCCGGACCGGTGTCCCGGCGGGGCCCGCCCGCATCCGCCGGGCGGCCAGCGCCGCGTTCTCCTCGGCCAGGTCGACGGCCGACACCCGCCCCGCCGGGCCGACGAGCTCGGCCAGCCACGGCAGGAAGGCGCCGCTGCCGCAGCCCGCGTCGAGCACTCGGCTGCCGGGGCGGATGCCGACGCCCTCCAGGGCGGCCCGGTAGGCGGGCGCGCACGCCGCGAAATGGGCGTCCACGATCTCCTCGTGTGTGAAGCCGAGCCCCGTCGACGTGGTGTGGCCCCACGCGGCGTGATCGTCGGTCAGCATGCCGCCTCCTCCAGCAGATCCGTCAGGATGCCGGTGACCTCGCCGGGGCACTCCAGCGGCTGGAGGTGTCCCGCGTCCGGGACGACGACCAGCTTCCCCCGGGGCAGCGCGTCGGCCGTCGCGCCCGCCTCCGCCACCGGGACGAGCCCGTCCTCACCGCCCGCGACGACGACCGCCGGCACGTCCGCCGCCCGCAGCACGTCCAGGGAGTCCGGGCGGTCGGCGATGGCGCGCTGGGCCCAGGCCACCGCCGCCGGGTCGGCGGCCGCCGCGTCCGCCATGACCCGGGCGACGACCTCGGGCCGCCGCGCCCGGGTGGTCGCGCCGACGAGCAGCGGCGTCGTGGCGGCGACGATCCCGTCGCGCCGGGCGCCGTCGAGCATCGCGTCGGCGAACGCGCGCCGGCCCGCCGCCGCCTCGGCGCCGTCCGCCGTGCCGCGTGCCGCCAGCAGCGCGAGCGCCGCGACGCGCTCGGGCCGGCGGCGCAGGAACGCCATGGCCGCGTAGCCCCCCATGGAACTGCCCACCAGGACCACCCGGTCCATGCCCCGCTCGTCCAGGGCGCGGACCAGGTCGTCCGCCACCACCTCCAGCGACGGCGGCGGTGCCGGATCGCCGAGCGGCGCGGCTCCGAAGCCGCGCTGGTCGAGGGCCACGACCCGGTGCCCACGGGCGCGCAGGGACCGGGCCTGGGCGTCCCACATGGCCGAGCCGAACGGCAGGGCGTGCAACAGGACGACGGGGAGGGGCGCCTCGGTCATCGTGCGGTGCTCCGTTCGGGCTCGGTGGTACCGGTCGTACCGGTCGCACTGTGGGTGCCGGCCGCCGTGTCGCCGACGGCGGCGATGACGGCGGTGACGGCGGTGACGGCGGTGACGGCGGTGACGTCCGCGATGAACCGCCGGACGTGCGCGGGACGTTCCGCGTGGCGCGACCAGGCCAGCGACACCGGTGCGGGCGGCAGGTCGCGCACGGGGACGACGGCGATCCCCGGCAGTCCGGCAGCCGCCAGCGACCGGAACGACAGGTGCGCGGCCTCCGTCCGCCGCAGCACGTCCGCCATCTCCTCGGTGGTGGTCATGGGGTGGACGCGGCGCAGCGGACGCCCCCCGGGTGTCAGGGGCGGCACGACCCGGTCCCAGACGTACGCGGGAAAGTCGCCTGGACGGTCGAACACGTCGTACGCGGCGACCTCCTCGACCGACACCTCGTCACGGCGGGCCAGCGGATGCCCGGCGGCGACGATCACGGCCCGGCCGTCGTGCGCGACCGGTGCGCTGAAGGCGATGTCCGGTTCCCTGAGCGGGTACTTGACGATCATGACGTCGGTCAGCCCGGCGCGCAGCTCGTCGAACGGCCGCCGCACGTCGTACGGGACGAACTCCACCTGCCCCGGGTCGCGGCGGACCGACGCCAGCAGGTCGGTGGCGAGCTGGTACGAGCCGTGCACGCCGAAGCGCAGGACGGGTTCGGGCATGCTCATGTCTCCTCGGTGAGTCCGGCGTACGCCTGCAGTTCACGCGGATGGTGGACGTCTCCGTCGACGCGCAGCGCCGCGAACGGGCCCGGCAGGCCCGACAACCGGGGCACGGCGCGCAGCGTGAGCCGGTCGCCCGGGGCGATCAGCCCGTCGAGGACCGCCTCGGCCAGCAGATGGTGCAGATGGACGAGGGTCGCGGCGACGGTGACGCGGTGTGTGGCGACGTACAGATCCCGGTGGACGGGAGCCCGCCGCCGCCCGCCTTCCGGTACGCCGCCTTCCGGTACGTCGACCGTCGTCGGTGCCCAGGACGGCAGCGCGTGCCCGCCCTCGAACGGCTTGAGGAGGCGGCGTGGCCCGGCCGTCGCCGCCTCCGGCAGCGGTCCCGCCCAGCCGACCGAGCCGTCGGCGGCGACGTGGTCGAACGCGAAGCGCCGCGCCAGGTTGTCCGGGCGCCCCGCCAGGTGGAGGGTCCGGGTGAACGAGCGGCGCCACGGGTCCCGGCGGGCCTCGGGCACGGACAGCGCGAACGCGCACACCTCGCGGACCCACGACGGGAGGGCGAAGCGCCGCACCACGCACACCACGACCGCCTCCTCCGCGCCGTCGTCCGGCACGCGGTCCGCGAGCGTGTCCCTGACCGCCCGGAGCGCCGCCGGGGTCGACAGGTCGACGCGCGCCGACAGGTCGGGGCGGAACCGGCGCACCCGCTCCGCCGCGGAGTCCAGCAGCATCCGGCGTGAGAGGACGGGGCGCGTCATACGTACACCGTGGAGAGGAGGGCCGGGTCGGGCGCGGGGCGCCGCTTGCCGAGCAGGGAGGAGGTCAGCCGGTAGGGGTCCACGTAGAGGTGGTCCTTGCGGTGCCGCGCGACGACCCCGGCGGGAGTGCCGTCCCGGGCGTCGGCGCTCGCGAGCAGGCGCTCGGCCCGCCTGAGGCACTGGTGCAGCAGGTCGTGCCGGAAGGACTGCCGCTGCCCCGGGCCCAGCGTCGCGATGAAGTACAGCCGCATGCCCAGGCGCAGCACCGGGGGAGCGTAACCGTCACCCGCTGACCGCAGCAGGGCCCCCACGGTGTGGCCGTGCCAGCCGCCGTGCCGGGCGGAGGTGATCCGGCCCTCGATGGGCACCCGGCCGATCGGCACCCGGCGGACGGCCGGACCGGCCGCCGACACGACCCGTTCCAGCAACTGGTAGTCGGGGTCGAGCTCCCGGTCGTACAACATCACCACCTCGTCGTAGTCCGGTGCCAGCGGCAGCAGTTCGCGCAGCGCGCAGGCCAGGTAGTTGGGCCGCCCCGACGGCGAGACGATCCGGCGCAGCGGCAGCCCGTACCGCGTGGCGTCGAGGTAGACGGGGCCGCCGACGTCCCGCTGGTCCAGGCCGAGGCCCGACGACACCAGCCGGTCGATCATCTCGTCCAGGCCGAGGCCCGGCGGCTGGTAGGCGCGCAGCCCCGGGTCGTGCATCCCGAGCCGCTCGTAGTGGCCCGCCCACAGGGCCAGGACGCGTGCCCCCGCCGGGTGGACCCAGCCCTGTTCGGCGGCCTCCGCGTACGGCCGCAGGGCGTCGGCGGCGGGCCGTGGACCGTCCTCGGCCCGGTAGCGGACGTACAGCTCGCCGATGTCCTCCTCGGACAGGGACGTGTAGTCGGCGTCGCCGTTGACCCGGTCGAGGAACTCCCAGAACCCGAGGGTCTGTTCGGTGGGATGGTACGTCGTATGGCTGTAGCGGTACGTGACGTCGGCCAGGTGCGCGGTCGCCCGGTACATCACGTCCGTCCACAGCAGCCCCTTGAGGTGACTGGGCGTCAGCGGCTTGGACGGGGTCACGGTGACCGGCGCGAGCAGCACCCTCTGCCGGGCGGGCGCGGTGGTCGCGCCGGGGGAGGGGGGAGCGTCATGCGGGAGCTGCGGCACGGTCAGTCCTCCTCCCCGGCCGCCACGAGCGCACGCAGCAGCTCCGCCCGTGACGGTGCCACCGGTGTCCCCGGCACCGGCGACGGCCCCGGGGCGGGCGCGGTGCGCACCCGCTCACGGAAGGGCTCGTCGTCGAACACCTCGGCAGGCGTGTCCAGGCCCATCAGCATCCGGTGCACCGCGCGCCACACCATCCCGTCCGTGGCGAGCGCGGCCGCCACGGCGGCGTGGGACGGCCGTCCGGCCGGCACCGGCGCCGACGCCCCCGGCCTGGGAGGCACTCCGGGCGCGGCCGGGACGTCGGGCGCGGGAGGCACTCCGGGCGCGGCCGGGACGTCGGGCGCGAAAGGCACTTCGGGTGCGGGGGCCATCGGGAGGTCCGCACGCGCGTGCCACAGCACGGCCCGCGCCCCGCTGTCGTGGACGGCCTGCTCGTACCAGGGCCGCAGCAGCGTGTCGGCGACCCCGACGGCCTCCTCGCCCGCCGCAGCGCCCCCGCCGGGCCGCGCGTCGATCAGCTCGGCAAGCCGGAACGCGTGCGCCAGCCCGAGGGACATGCCGCGCCCGTACATCGGGTCGGTGACGCACGCCGCGTCGCCGACCGGGTACAGCCCGCCGACCGGCCGCTGCCGTGCGGTGACCGTGCCCCGCAGGACGTTGGGGGGCACCGTCATCGCCCGCACCGGGGCCACCGGTTCGGCGACGGCCTCGTCCAGCCACGCCGCCACGAACGGCGACACCCGGCCCGCGGCCGTGAACGCCCCGCCGCCGCGCAGCACCGTCGTCGCGGAGTCCCGTGGCAGCACGCCGACGGAGAGCGTGAACAGCCCGTTGTCGGCGGGGTGCACCACGGCCGCGTAGTGGTCCCAGATGCCGCCCGCCGCATGCCCCCGGTTGAGCGGCCCGGGGACGGCGCCCGGGTCCCGCAGCCGGTGGAAACGGCTGAAGACCCGCAGCGGGTTCGGGGCGGACAGGTCCGCCGCGACCGGGACTCCCGCCCCGGTGAGCCAGGACCGGTGGGCCGCCCCCCGGCCCGAGGCGTCCACGACCGTCCCGGCGGCCAGCTGCTCGCCGCCGTCCGCGACGACACCGGTGACCCGGCGGCCGGCCGCGTCGAGCAGCAGGCCCCGCACGGCGGTGCCGTAGCGGATCCGGACAGTGGGCAGCGCCTCGACGGCTCGCAGCAGGACGAGTTCCAGCGCCGTGCGGCGCATGGCCAGCGCGACGAGCTCCTCGTCCCGGACGGCGTCCGGGGAGCGCCGCAGGGACGGAGGCGCGGCGTCCGGGATCCGCAGCAGCCGGGCGCCCTGCTCCAGCGCGGCCTCCAGCACCCGCGGCGCGCGCTCCCCGAGGACCTTCACCCCGAGGGAGGTGAGGACGTGCGCCTGGACGCCCTGCGGGACCAGCGGGCGCCGCCACAGGGTGGCGGCCTTCGCGGGCGGGCCCTGCGGCGGCGGCGCGGAACGCTCCAGGACGGTGACCCGGTGGCCGCGCTCACCGAGCACCAGCGCCACGGCCAGACCCGACAGGCTGCCCCCGGCGACGACGACGGCCGCCCGCACGGTCAGCGCCCGCCTTCCGTGCGCCGCCCTTCAACGAAGAAGACGCGCCGCACATCCCTCACCTCGCGCGGCGGGACCGCGTCGGGCCAGCGCCCGAAGTCCGCCCCCGGCTCACCGGGCTGCACGGCCCGGACGTCGAAGCCGTGCCGGGCGAACAGCTCCTCGGGCTCGTCGCTGCCGAAGAGCCAGGGGCAGCCCCAGTCGGCGAACACGTCGAGGAGCCCCCGCATCTCCGGCAGGGTGAGCGCCGCGGAGTTGACGATGTCGGCCGCGATCCGGCTGCCGGGCGAGCACAGGGCGGCGACCCGGTCGAGCATCCGGTGCGTGTCCGCTTCGGGTATGTAGTAGAGCAGCCCTTCCAGCAGCCAGGTCGACGGCAGGGACGGGTCGAAGCCGGCCGTGACGAGCTCGGCCTCCCAGTCGTCGGCGGTCAGGTCGACGGCGACCGTACGGTGGCGCACACGCGGCCGGGCACCCGCGAGCCGGTCCGCCTTGAACGCCAGCACGGCGGGGCGGTCCACCTCGAAGTACCGCAGGTGCGCGGGCCACGACAGCCGGTACGCGCGGGAGTCCATGCCCGCGGGGGCCAGCACGATCTGGGGCATCCCCGCGTCGCGGGCGGCCTCCTGGAGGAGGTCGTCGAAGAACCGGGTGCGGATCGCGTTGTAGTCGGGCGTGCTGGGCAGGGTGCGCGGCCGGTCCGGCGGGAACGTCGCGGCACGCACCTCGGCGAGCAGCGCCGGGCCCACGTCGCCGACCAGCCTGGCCGCGTACGGGTCCTCGTACAGCCGGTCGTCACGCATCGTCTCGGCGGACCGCAGCGCGGCCGTGAGCAGCGCGGTGCGCTCGACGGGGTTGAGCAGGTCGGTCATGGTGGTCCTTCTCCTCGTCGGAAGGTACGGGGAAGCCGGTGGCCGGGCGCGCGTCCTCGCCGGTGCCCCGGCCGGCCGGTGGCCCACCGCCGGGCCTCAGGTCAGCCGGCCGTCGTGCCGGTCAGCCGCCGCCACAGCGCCTCGTCCTGGCGGAACAGGCGGTCCTTGACCTGGGTGGGCCGGACACCCGCGGCCACCGCCGCGTGCCAGTCGCGGTCGAAGGCCGCCGGATCCAGGGCCAGGAGCGACGGCGCGGCCAGCCGGCCCGCCGACCTGGCCGCGCCGTATCCGGCGGACTCCCGGGCCAGCGCCTCGTCCAGCAGCGCGGTGAAGCGTGCGGACTCGGCGGCGTCCCACGCGCCGCGCGGCGCGACGGCGAACCGGTAGTGCGGCACCTGCCCGGCGGCGGACGCACCGGCGGCGGACGTACCAGCGGCGGACGTCCCGGTGGCGGACGTCCCGGTGGCGGACGGGGGCGCCGGGGCGGGCTCCACCCGGCAGGCGACGTTGCGCAGCGACAGCCCCGTACCGTCCAGCGCGGCGCTGAGCGCCCGTACGACCTGCGCGTCACGGAGCCGTTCACCGGCCGCGTCGGAGCGGTTCCCGCGCCCCGCGTACGCGACGCGCGGCACCCCGCCGACCCGGTCAACGACCCGCACCACGTCGCCGACCGCGTAGCGGTACAGCCCGCCGACATGGCTGAAGACCACGTGGTAGTCCCGGCCGGGCTCGATCTCGTGCGGCAGCAGCGTCGCCGCGTCCGGGGTCAACTCGTCGTCGGCGGGCACGAACTCGTACACCGATGCCGTCACCACGAGGCTCCCGGCGGACGTGTGCCGGTCCAGCGCGACGCCCACCGGACCCTCGGAGGCGGCCACCGGCGCCGGCAGCGTGCTCACGCCGGCGCCGAACTCCTCCCGCAGGCCCGGCAGGTACAGCGACGCCACCCCGGTCGTCCAGGCGAACAGCGCCTCCACCCGGGGCCACACGTGCCCCGGCCGCACCGTGCCGAACCAGTCGGCGACGCGCTCCAGTCCCGCCGCCCGCTCCGGGTCGGGCGTACCGTACGGCACACCGCCCACCGTCCCGTCGCGCACCTCCTTGACGATCCTCGGCCACCACAGGTCCAGCTGGTACGGCACGGCCGCCACCATCGCCGGGTTGATGCCGATCAGACAGCGCACATCGCTGGCCACGGCCATCCGCAGCCGCAGGTACGCCTTCTCCAGGTGATCGTCCGCAGCGACGTCCACGGGCAGCGACGCCCAGGGCGCCCCGGTGCCGAGCTCGGCGGAGAGCGGCTCGCCGAACTTCGCACCGAAGTCGACCTGGCTCGCGCCCACGTGCGGGCGGCCGCTCGCCGTGGTCGGCGGCGCCGCGAGCGGGTCGTGCTTGAGGTTGAGCACCGCGTCGGGGCGGCGCAGCACGGCCGGGTGGTGCTCGATCAGCGGCGCCCACGCGGCGTAGTAGAACGGCATGAAGGTGGTGCGCATGAACCGGGGGGTGACCGGGATCTTCTTGTGCGCCCCGGTCGTGCCGCTGCTGGTGAAGTAGACGACGGGCATGTCCGCCGTCAGCAGGTTCGGCTCACCGGCGGCCGTCCGCTCGATGAGCGGCGCGTGCGCCGCGTAGTCCTGTACGGGCACGGCCGCGCGGAAGTCGTCGATCGTCCGGATCCGGTCGAAGCCGTGCCGTCGGCCGAACTCCGTACCGGCGTTGAACTCCAGCAGGTCCCGCAGCACCTCCCGCTGATGACCCCGCATGTCGGTGAAGGCGGCGAGGAGCGCGTCGCGCTCGGCCACGACCCGCTCGCGGTAGCGCTCGCCATGGCCGTCCGTCGCCCAGGTGTCGCGGTCGTCCGGTCCGGTCATGCGGATATCGCCTCCATGACCGCCTCGGCGGCCCGTACGGCGCTCGGCTGCTCCTCGACCACGGTCACCGGCACCTGCCGCACCTCTTCCCGCATCAGTTTCCGCAGACTCTTCTGATAGCTCTCGAACGCGAACCACTCGGGCCGGTCGCCCTCGTGCTCCAGGGCGTTGAGCGACGCGCCGTCGCCGCTGCGCCGCCACGCCGTCTCGGGCGACACGTCGAGATGGACGACCCGGACCGGCTGCGGGAAGGAACGCCACCAGCCGTACATCGGGTGATCACGCAGGCCGGCGAGCCGGCACTTGGCGAGGATCTTGTAGTAGTAGGAGTCCACCAGGACGGGGGCGTCGGGGGGCTGTTCCTCCAGCCGGTCCCTGAGGTGGACCACCGCGGTCTGGAGCAGGCTCGTCAGGAACTCCACGGAATAGCCGCGGCCGAGCCGCGGGAGCACCTCGTGCAGCACGTCGTGGCGTAATCGGGGTATCAGCCCGTGCTCGGGCCCGACGAACGCGCTGTCCGTCGAGATCAGCCGCCACTGCGGCCATCTCCTGGCGATCTCCGCCATGGCGGACGACTTGCCCGCGCCGTCCGTGCCCAGCAGAACGAAGAACCGGCGATCGTCGTGCATGGTGGTACGCCTCTCCTCTCCCCCGAACCGGTGACCCGCGTGCCGCGGGGCCGGTGCACCGCAGCCCGGGACGACGCGAGAGCGAGGCCGTCCGGGCAGCACGGAGCCGAGGGGAGTGCGCGTATCCCCCGTCGCCTCCTGTGCGGACACCGTAACCGCTGCCCCGGGGCTGAAGGGTGCCTTCCGCCGCGTTTTCCGGGACCGGTGAATCGACCCCCGCGGTCCATGGCCGTATGAGTAACCGTAAGTAGGCGGTCGCCTTCCCGTCTCGCAACAGCTACCAAACCGGCTCGAAATTGCAGCTTCGGTCACATTGATTCACGTGCCGGATAAAGGCGGTTCACGGCTGATACACATGCCCTCTCGGCGTGGACGTCTCAGGCACCAGTACGAAATTCGTGCGGGCCCGAACGGAGTGACGCCGGCCCGAGGGGGGAGTGTTGTCGGACATCCGTGAATCCATGCAGCGGGCCGGGCTCGGTGTGCTCCACCTCGCGCTCGCCCAGTGCCGGGTGGCCGGATCCACCATGGCCCTGCGGGTGCGCGGCAGGCCGGGCGGGACGTTCCACCTCCGGCGCGGCGGTGTCGTGGCGGTCGAGAGCCCCGGCGCCCCGGGCGTCGAGACGCTGCTCCTGCGCTCCGGCCGGATCCGTGAGGCGGACTGGGCGCGCCTCCCGCCCCCGGCCCCGGCCCCGGCCCCGGCACCCTCCCGGGTGTCCGACGCGGCCTCCGGCGCCGCTGCCGGCCCGGCACCCGGCACGGACCCTCCCGGCGCCCCGGACGCCGCGCCGGGCGCGGCTCGGGCCGCCGCTCCGGCCGTCGTGTCCGGCAGGTCGTGCGCCGAACTCGTGGCACGCGGGCTCGTGGGCGCCGCCGAGCTCCAGGTCATCTCCGCGATGGCCCTCCAGGACGCCGTGTTCGCCGTCGTCGCCGGGGACATGGAGGACTGCGTCGCCGAACAGGAACAGGGCCCGCTCGTCCCGGTCGCCCCCGGCGAGGACCCGCTCCGGCTCCTGGACGTCGCCGCCCGCAGGCTCGGCGCCCTGGCGGCGCTGCCGCACGCGGTCCTGCCCGACCGGGAGCGCGTCGTCGCCGGACGCGGCGTCGAGGGGGCGGCGGTCGAGGCGCTGGCCCCGCACCGGCGGGAGATCCTCTTCCTCGCCAACGGCAGGCGCACCGCCCGTGACATCGCCTTCGTGATCGGCCGGGGCGTCTACCACGTGACCGTCGAGATGTCCCGGATGCTCGGTGAAGGGCTGCTCGAACGTACCGCGTACGGCACGGACACCGGGGTGCCGAAGGTCTGGGCGGACAGGGAGCCGGTACCGCGCGGGCGGCTCCCCGCCCCGGGCGTGGCCGCCGCCGGCGGGGCCGTCCACGGGCCGGACCGGACCGGGGAACACGGTACGGGGCTGCCCCGGCGCGTCCCCGGGGCCAGCGGGTTCCTCGCGTTCACGGCGAAGGTTCTCGACACGGAGACCTCCGTGACGAGTGGGAAGGGGCTCCTCCGTACGGGGAGCCGTACCCGGGGGATCCGGATCAGGGGCGCGGACTCCTGACCTCCCGGGGAGACATCGCACAGTGCAAAGGGGTTCGTGAATGGATCATGAGGCGTTGGCCGGGGAGATGCGCGGACTCCGCGATCAGATACCGGGAATCACCGACACGGCGGTCGTGGCCGTCGACGGCCTGCTCATCGCGGCCGACACGGAGGACGGCATCGAGCCGAACGGGCTCGCCGCACTCGCCGCGGCCGGCCTCGGCGTGGCCCGCCGTACGGTGTCGGCGACCGGACGGGGAACACTGCGCCGGACCGTGACCTACGCCAACTCCGGCTGCGCCGCGGTGTACGCGGTGGGGGACGCCGCGCTGATGGTCGTGCTCGGCGACCAGGGCCTCGACGTCGACCGGCTCCACCTGGAATCCCAGCCCGCACTGCGGCGCATCGGGGCCATTCTCTCCGGAGGGAAGTGAGCCGCATGGCCACGAAACGCATGGCGCAGGGGTTCTCGGACCAGGTGACGGCGCTGGTGAAGGCGCTGCGGGCGGAGACACCCGACTGTGTCGCGGCCGGTGTCGTCGACATGGCGACCGGCATGCTCCTGTCGTACGAGACTGTCGACAGCCACCCGGCGGAGGTGCTGGACCTGCTGGCGGGCGCGACGCTCGACCTGTTCCAGGGGCGCACCGTCGTCCTCATCGAGGACGTGTTCAAGGAACGGCGGGGAGTCGAGAACGATCAGCACTACTTCCAGGAGATCCTCGTCAACAGCGACAACCTGACCCACCTGTTCATCCGCATGAACGACAGCCAGGACGTCGTCGCCGTCGTGGTGTGCCGCAAGTCGGTCAACGTCGGCATGCTCTTCGCGCAGGCGAGGCGGGTGATCAAGGAGTACGCGCTCTGAGCCCGCTCCGAGCCCGCTCTGATCCCGCGCGGTTGACGAGCGGTTGACGAGCGGCTGAGGACCGGCTGAGGACCGGACGAGGACGTGAGACACGGTCCCTTCGCCCGCGTGGCGAGGGGACCGCCGTGCGTCCGGGCGTCGGCGCGGCACCGGTGGCCCCGCGCGCGCAACCCTCCCAAGACCGCCTCGGCGCGGCCCGGTTGTGGTGCCCGCTCCCATACCGGCGGCCGAAGAACCGGCCGTACGGTTCCGGACACCCGGATCCCCCGGCACCCGGACCCCCAGGACCCGGACCCCGGATCCCGGATCTCCGGAACCCCCATCAAGGAGCCGCCGTGCGACCACCCCCCGGATTCCGCTCGCCCCTCCCCGGGCGTGCCCTGGCCGCCCTCCTGTCCGCCCTCGTGACGCTGCTGGCCCTGGCGGGCCCGGCGCCCGCCGCGCCTGCCGTATCCGCCGCACCCGCCGCACCCGCCGCACCCGCCGTACCGGCCGCGCCCGCGCCTGCCGTATCCGCCGCGGTCGCCCTGACCCGGGTCGCCGCCTTCGGCGCCAACCCCGGCGCCCTCGCCATGTACGTGTACCGCCCGGCGTCGCTGCCCGCCGCGCCACCCGTCGTGGTGGCACTGCACGGCTGCACCCAGAACGCCCAGGTGTACGCCGACAACTCCGGTCTCGCCGAGCTCGCCGACCGCCACGGGTTCCTGCTCGTCCTCGCGGAACAGTCGTCCGCCAACAACCTCAACAAGTGCTTCAACTGGTTCCAGCCGTCGGACAGCAGGCGGGACCAGGGCGAGGCCGCGTCCATCCGGCAGATGGCCGCGCACGCCGTCTCCGCCTACGGCGCCGACGCACGCCGGGTCCATGTCACCGGCCTGTCCGCGGGCGGCGCGATGACCTCCGTCATGCTGGCCGCCTACCCGGACGTCTTCCGCGCGGGGGCCGTGGTCGCCGGACTGCCTTACGACTGCGCCCGGGACACCGCCACCGCCTTCACCTGCATGAACCCCGGCGTCGACCTGACCCCGGCCCAGTGGGCGCGGCGTGTCCGCGACGCCCATCCGGCCTGGACCGGGCCCTGGCCCAGGATCGCCGTCTGGCACGGCGACCGGGACACCACCGTCGTCCCCCGCAACGCCGACGAACTGCGCGACCAGTGGACCGCGTTGCACGGGCTGTCCCAGACCCCGACCCGGACCTCCGCCATCGGCCCCGACGGGACCCGGCACGAGGAGTACGAGGCCGCCGACGGGTCCGTCGCCGTGGAGGTCGACCGGGTGCCGGGCATCGGCCACGGCACCCCCGTCGACCCCGGCACCGGACCCCGGCAGTGCGGTGCCACCGGCGCCGCCCACTTCCTCGACTCGATCTGTTCGAGCCACTGGATCGTACGGTTCTTCGGCATCGACACCCCAGGCGACGGCGGTACGCCCGGCACGCTCCCGGCTCCGGCGGGCCTCACCGCCACCGGGATCACCGCCACCGCCGTCACCCTCCGCTGGGCGGCCGTCGACGGCGCCGACACCTACACCGTGCGCCGGGACGGCACCCCCGTCGGCACGGTCGCCGCGCCGCCGTTCACCGACACGGGCCTGACACCCGGCACCCCGTACACGTACACCGTGGCCGCCCGCGACCCGGACGGCACCGAGGGCGCCCGCTCCGGCCCGGTCACCGCGACGACGGGCGGGACCACCGCCGTCTGCTGGGGCGGCAGCAACTACCAGCACGTGCGGGACGGCCGGGCCACCACGAGCGGCGGCTACACCTACGCCAAGGGCTCCCAGCAGAACATGGGTCTGTACAACACCTTCGTGACCCACACCCTGAAGGAGTCACCGGCCGGCTTCTACACCATCGCCGACACCTCCTGTCCCTGACTCTCCGTCACCAGGGCACGCTATGGGCCGCCATGGTGGCGGACGACCCCGACAGGGCCGTCACCATGGCGGCCGCCGCCATGTCGGCGGGTCTCCTCCGTCGCCTAGCCTCCGGCGCGTCACCGGTCCGACGAACCGAGGAGGCCCCCGTGTTCCGCTCCCGCCGCGCCACCGCCCCACCTCCGGGCCGTCGCGCCGCCCTGGCCGTGGCCGTTCTCGCCCTGACCGTGCCGCCCCTCGCCCCGACCCCGGCGGCGGCCCGGCCGGCACAGAACCCCGCCGGCTCCCCCTGCTCCGGCACCGCGCCGCACCATCCGCGGGTCCCCGGCGCCGCACACCAGCGCACCGCCTGCCTCAAGGAGCTGACCACCGCCGGGACCGTCGCCTCCGGCCACACCGACCCGGCCGACTGGGCCGGCCTCACCCCCGCGGGCCTGCCCGTCCCCAGCGGCGTGCCCGGCATCCAGATCGACGGCTACTTCCCCGACACCTCCACCACCAACACCAACCACGGCTGGAACCACGACGCCCAGTTCGTGATCCGGCTGCCCGACCGCTGGAACGGCGGCCTCGTCGTCGCCGGCACTCCCGGCAACCGGGAGCAGTACGCCAACGACCGGGCCATCGCCGACTGGGTACTCGCGCGCGGGTACGCCTACGCGGCCACCGACAAGGGCAACACGGGCCTCGCCTTCCACCGCGACGGCCGCCGCCCCGGCGACGCCATCGCCGAATGGCACAGCCGCGTCACCCAGCTCACCCGCGCGGCCCGCGCCGTCGTCGCCCAGCGCTACCACCGGCCGCCGGCCCGCACCCTCGCGACCGGCATGTCCAACGGCGGCTACCTCGTCCGCTGGCAGCTGGAGAACCACCCCGAGCTGTACGACGGCGGAGTGGACTGGGAGGGGACCCTGTGGCGCGCCGACGGGCCCCACCTCTTCACCTTCCTGCCGCCCGCACTGCGCCACTACCCCGAGTACGCCGCCGGCGGGCCCGGCGCGGGCCCCGCCCGGGACGCCCTGCACGCGGCCGGATACCCGGAGGGCTCCGAGTTCCTGTGGCCGTACCACGACAAGGTCTACTGGGGGCTGACCCAGCGCATCTACCGCGAGGAGCTCGACCCCGGCTACGACGGGCCGTCCGACGCGGCGTACGACTACGCGGCGCGGCCCGCCGAGGTGCACGAGGCCGTCGCTCGCATCGGCCTGACCGGCCGGATCGGCAAGCCGCTCATCACCCTGCACGGCACGCTCGACGTGCTGCTGCCGATCGGCCGGGACTCCGACGTCTACGCCCGGATGGTGCGCGACGCGGGCCGGGGCGCCCTGCACCGCTACTACCGGATCGAGGACGGCACCCACACCGACGCCCTCGTGGACGCCTTCCCCGACCGGCTCCGGCCGCTCGTGCCGTGCCACCGGTCGGCGTTCACGGCCTTGGAGGGCTGGCTGGCGCGCGGGCAGCTGCCGCCCGCCGGACGCACGGTGCCCCGTCCCGCGTCGGCGACCCCGGAGGCGCTGCTGACCGACTGCCCCCTGAGCGCCCGGGGCAGCTGACCTACAGGCGCAGGTTCCACCGGCCGGCCCGGCCGGTGAGCGTCGCCAGGGACAGCGGCGGGACGTCCACCCGCCAGAACGACACGGCCGGCGCGGCGAGGGCGTGCACCAGCGCGGCCCGCACGACCGACGGCCCGGTGACCGCCAGGAGCCGCCCCGTGTCCTCGGGCAGCCCGTCGAGCCAGGCGGCGACCCGGGCGCACAGGGCGGCCACCGACTCGCCGCCGTGCGGGGTCGCGGCCGGGTCCGCGGTCCACGCGGCGAGCCCGGCGGGGTCGGCGGCGGCCAGCTCGTCGAGGGTCCTGCCGCGCCAGCCGCCCAGGTCGATGTCGCGCAGCTCCGGGTCGACGGCGGCGTCCAGGCCCAGGGCCTCGGCGGTGTCGCGGCAGCGCCGCTCGGGCGCCGTACGAAACCGGCCGCCGGGCGGCAGCTCCACGGACGCGGCCCGCCGCCGGGCGGCCGCCCCCAGCGGCGGGTCGTCGCCGACGCGGACCTCGTGCGGGGCGTCGCCGCCGACGGCGGCGGCCAGCAGGGTGAGCCGAACGGTCATGGACGGCGGGCTCCTTCACGTAGAGAAGTGCGCCGGGGCGCGTGCGCCGGAGTGTCCGGCAGACAGCCATGCGACTTTCGCCACCTTGGCGGAAATCCGTCGGAGCGCTACCGTCATGGCCGACAGGACGACAGTGTGATGGAAGTCCGGTGCAAATCCGGCACGGTCGCGCCACTGTGTGCCGACAGCGAGCCCCCGCGAGGGGGCCCGGGGATCGGTGAGTCAGACCCAGCCGCCGTCGTCGCGTGCTCCAAACAAGTGGGACGCGTGTTCCCAAGGAGGTCTCGCCATGGCTGAATCCGCCATCGCCCCTGCGCCCCTTTCCGCTTCGTCGTCGCCCGTCGTCACCGCCCTGCCGGTCCGGGCGATCCTGCCCTGGGCTGTCTTCTTCGGCACCCTGATGCTCGTCCTGCTGTACTTCGTCGGCACCGAGCAGGGCTCCCTGTCGGTGTTCGCGGGCGAGGCCGTGCACGAGTGGGTGCACGACGGCCGGCACCTGCTCGGCTTCCCCTGCCACTGAGACGGGGGGACATCCACATGAATTCCGCGACAGTGCGCGCCCTGCTGGTGCGCGGCATGCTCGCCGGGGCCGCGGCGGGGGTCGTCGCCGCCGCGGTGGCGTACCTCGTCGGCATCCCGTCCGTCGACGCCGCCATCGCCTACGAGACGGCCCAGGCCCAGGCCCACGGCCACGGGCACGAGTCCGGTGCGGAACCGTTCAGCCGACTCCAGCAGTCCACGGCCGGCCTCGCGACCGGAGTGGTGGTCGTCGGCGTCGCGCTGGGCGGGATCGCCGCGCTGGCGTTCTGCTTCGCGCTCGGCCGGATCGGCCGCGTACGCGGCAGGGCCACGGCCGCGCTGGTCGCGGGCGCCGGGTTCGTCACCGTGTCGCTGGTGCCGTTCCTGAAGTACCCGGCCAACCCGCCCGCCACGAGCGACCCCGGCACGCTCGACCAGCGCACGACGCTGTTCTTCCTGATGATCGCGCTCACCGTGCTCCTCGGCGTCGGCGCGGTCGTCACCGGCCGGCGGCTCGCCGCCCGGCTGGGCACCTGGAACGCGTCCACCCTGGCAGGGGTCGCCTTCGTCGCGGTCGTCGCCGCGGCGATGGTGTTCCTGCCGACCGTGAACGAGACGCCGAAGGACTTCCCGGCCACGGTCCTGTGGGAGTTCAGGACGGCCGCGATCGGTGTCCAGGCCGTGCTCTGGGCCGCCTTCGGGCTGCTCTTCGGCCACCTGGCCGAGCGGGTGCTCGAACCGCGTCCGCTGCGTACGGCGGTCGGCGCGGGCACGGGTGTCGGCGGGCCGGTCACCGCCGAGTGACACGGGCCGGGTGACACCGGCCGAACGACACGGAAGGATCCGCCGGGGGCGCGCCCGGCGGGTCCTTCTCCGTCGTCAGAGCCGTCCCAGGCGTCCAGGGCGCCGGCGCCTTCTGCGTCGGTCATCCGGCAACCGGCATCCGGCATCCGGCATCCGGCGTCTGGCCCGACCGGGCCGGAGGGGTCAGACGAAGTTGATGCCGGCGCCGCTCAGCAGCGGATCGTCCTGCAACTGCCACAGCGGCACCGCGTAGTTGCCGATCCCGTAGCGGCCGCCGAAGTGCAGCCCGAGCACCCGGTGGTCGAGCAGGTCGAAGACGGGGGAGCCGCTGTTGCCGCCCAGCGTCGAACAGTCGTGCTTCATCACATCGCGCTCCGCCTCCAGCGCCGTCGCGGTGCCCGGCTGAAGCCGCTTGACGTTGTAGATGTCCATGAAGATCCGGCGCATCGACTCCGGTTCGTTGCGACGGCCGTCCCACGCCGGATGGCCCACGCAGTACACCGGGCGGCCCGGCAGATCGGCCGGCGCGTCCGCCGCGACCGCCAGCGGCTCCGGCAGCGGGCCACCGCCGGGCGCCGGACCCACCCGCAGCAACGCCATGTCGACGTCGTCGTGGACGCCGATCACCTCCAGCACATCGAACGCCGGCCCCGCCGCGCCCGGCAGCGCACCGTACTCCTGTCTCAGGTCGAGGCCCGCGCCCATACCGGGCCGGAACGACCACCGCCTGCCGTCCTCCCGGGCGAACTCCACCGCCACATGACGGTTCGTCATGACGACGTCGGCGCCCACGAGGAACGCCGTACCGACCCAGTCCAGGCTCAGATGACCCGACACCTCGACCCTGCCCACCCGGCCGATCGACCGGCGAATGGCGGGCCGGTGACCGTCGAGCACCGCCCAGTCGCCCTGCTGCGGCGCGAAGTCGTCACCCTGCACGAGGATGGCCGGGCGGCCCTCCAGCAGGACGATGGCCTCCATCCCGAACGACTCGTCGTCGCCGATCTCGTCGGCGCGCCCCTCGGCGAGTTTCTCCAGCCCCCGCGCGCCCGCCGCCAGGACCCGGGCGCGCTCCCGCTGCGCGAAGGCCCCGATCTCGCCCGCCGGAGCCTCGTCGGCGGGCAACTCCTCCGACGACTCGGGCACCTCCCGGGAAAGCCCTTCCCTGACGCGTTCGGCGACGTCCCGCAGATCCGTGAAGATCTCCTGCGGGCCGGCCGACACCGGTGATCTGCTGCGGAATCCCATGGCGGTCGTTCCTCTCCGTACGTCGCGTCCGTTCAGCCGCGCTGTGCCGCCTCGATCTCGGCGTACACGTCGGGGCTGTGCTCGGCGAGATGGCGCATCACCGCCGTCATCTGCGTGCCGACGTTCACGAAGGCGGTGTCCTTGCCCTGGAAGGACACGTCCTCCACGCGCCGCGTCCCCCGGTGCAGCGCCACCACCTCCCAGGCGTCGTCCAGGACCGGCGAACCGGACGACCCGCCGCGCGTGTCCGTGAAGTAGCGCAGGTCCCGCTCGTCCGCGTCGACGACCAGGTTGTTGCGGAGCGCGACCCGCTTCGCCGCACCGCCCGGGTGCTGGATGATGTTGACCGCCACGGAGTCGCCCGGGGACACCTTCAGGGGCCGGCCCGCCAGCCGCAGTACCCGGCGGCCGGACGGCTCCGCCAGCCGCAGGACCGCGTAGTCCAGGTCCGGGTCCGACGCGACCAGTTCCCGTACGGCCGCCTCCTCCGTCAGCGTCTCCTCGACCTCGTAGTCGAACCTGGCCCGGGTCTGCCGCGCCTGCTCCAGCAGGTCATCCGGCGAGGCCAGGACCCGCGAACCGGCCACGGCGTTCCGGGCGTTGACCACATGGTGGTTGGTGACCAGCAGTTCGGGCGTGACGAGCCAGCCGGTGCCGGAGTGCGGGAACCCGTTCGGGGTGCGCGGCGCCCCGTTCTCGTACGGCGGGACCTTCAACCGGGCGACCGCCGTGCCCGCCTCGTCGCCACCGCGCAGGAACGCGAACGGGACCGTGTCGTCACGGTGGACGATCTCCTCCTTGATCTCCGGCGGCGCACCCCCGGCCAGCACGTCCGGCTCGCCGCCCGCGTCCCGCGCCACATCGTCCAGGGCCCGCTGGAACACGGCGAGGGCGGCGGCCTCCGTGGTCTGCGCGACGGCGTTGCGCAGCCAGATCTCCAGCGGCACCGAGCCGTCCACGAGCCGCTCCACCCGGTTCATCTCGTTCAGGTCCGACTGCACCTGCCGGACCGGCGCCGCCAGCAGCGGGAGGGTTCCCTTGTAGCGGGGCATGATGCCGTCCAGCAGCAGGGGACGCACCGACGGGTCGGCCAGTCCGGTCTCCAGGGCGGCGTCCCGTACCTTGAGCACGGTCTCGGAGGACAGATACGCGTTCATCGGCGACCAGGCCCCTCGGGGCCGCTCCTTTCACCAGTACCGCTCGCCCCGGACACCCGACGCGTCCCGGGGGCCGTGGCTCCGCTGCCAGCGCGCAGCGCCGCGGCCACCCCCGCCGCGATCTCGCCGCTCTCGTCCGGCAGGCCCAGCAACCGCCGGGCCAGCTCGTCGAGGGTGCCCCTGTCCCGGGCGAGCCGCAGGATCCCGGTGATGTCCGATGGCGCGGGCCCGGCCCGTGCGCCCGAACCCGCCCGCCCGGCCGTTCCCGCCCCCGCTCCCGTACCCGTGCCCGTTCCCGCCCCCGTGCCGGGCCTCGCGCCCGAACCCGCCCGCCCGGCTGCCGGGCGCTCCGAGCCCGCGCCGCCCTCCGCCGACGGGCCCGCGCCGCCCTCCGCCGACGGGCCTCCGGCCGTCTCGCCCAGGGCCTCCATCAGCGGCCACAGCAGGCCCGGCTGCTTCCGCACGGCCCGCCGCAGCGCCTCGCCCAGCGCGGCCGGTGCCTCGTCGTCGTCCGGCAGCCCGACCACCTCCAGAATGTGGTCCAGCATCTGCGGATCCCGGTCGTACACCTGCGACGCGACCGCCCGTACGAACGCGGGCTGATCGGCGAGCACGGCGTCCGGCAGGCCCCGCAGCCGTCGCGCCAGCCGGGTGTCGGCGTCCCGGTCGGGCACCGCCGCCTGCGCGGCCAGCCGCGCCCTGGCGAGCAGCGCGCCCATCGCCTCCAGGTCCTGGTCGAGGGCGACCGCCACGTCCTCGGCCTCGCGCAGCGCCTCCTCCGCGTGCGCCGTGTCGCCGTCGTCCCGCGCCAGGTCCGCCGACGCCAGCAGCAGTTCGAGGAGCCGCTCACCGCATGCGGCGGCCCGCGCGGGCCCGATCGCGTCGGCGACGGTCGCACGGGCTTCGGCCCGTCTCCCGAGCCGGTTCAGGGTCTCGGCGAGCAGCGAGTGCAGCGGGCTGCACGGTGTCCAGGGCCTGCGCTCGCCGAGCCGGGCCAGCGCCTCGTTCGCGTAGCCCTGGGCCAGCAGGTCGTCGACCTCCCGCGCCCGGATCCGCTCCCAGTCCTCCTGGTCGGCCTCGGCCAGCACCGCGTCCGGCACGCCGCCCCCCAGGTGCGCGGAGAGCAGCCCCGCCGCGCGGGGGCCCATCTCCCGCTGGGCGCCCGCCAGGAACCGTTCGACGCCGGGCAGCCAGCGCTCCTCGACCGCGCGCGGGTTCTCGTTGCGCCGCAGCCGGTGGTAGATCTCCTCGGCGCGCGCCTCCACACCGTCCCGGGCCGCGTAGTAGGCGACGGCACGCTCCTCTACCCGGGCCGTCAGACCGGCCCGCCCGTCGTCGGCGAGGCGCAGCATGATGGCCCGTACGTCGGCACGGTGGCGTACGGCGTCGGGTCCCGCCGGCTCCATGAGGTCCAGCCGGGCCAGCCCGTCGAAGAGCCGCCGCGCCTCCTCCGGGCCGTCCACCGGCACCCCGCACGGCTCCGCCATGACCTCCTGGATCAACTCCGGGGTGATGAGCCGCAGCACCAGTCCGGCGAGGGCCAGTCCCCGTACGTCGGCGTCCGCGAGGTGGCGGAGGATCCACTCGTACAGGGTGCCCTGGACGAGCATCTGGTCGACCCGGCGGAACTGGTCCTCCCGGCGGGGCGGCAGGCTCTCGATCAGCGAGGCCATCAGGGCGGTGTCGCCGTGCGCGAGTCCGGCGGCGCGGGCGGCGAGCCGGAGGCTGAGCGGATGGCCGCCGACCCGGTCGGCGAGCGCCCGCGCCACCTCCGGGTCCTGGACGCCGCCGGCCTCCAGCACGGCGACGGACGCGTCGGCGCCGAGGTCGGTCAGCTCGATCTCCTGCGGTCTCATCGGCGCCGCCGGGTGCGGCACATGGGACCGGCCGGAGGCGACGACCCGCAGCCGCGGATAGGCGGCACGGAGCGTCATCAGCATCGCCCACAGCCGGCCGAGCGACCGCGACCCCCGGAACTGGGCGGCGTCCACGGCGTCGGCGACCAGCAGGAAGGGCGGTTCGCCGGGCGCCACGGCGCGCCGCAGCACCTGGGCGACCCGCTGGAACAGCTCGGTCTCGCACGCGGTCGCCATGATCTGGAACTGCTGCGACGACCGCCGGCCGAGCTCCACCCGGGTGGTGGCCAGCCGGTTCAGCTCCGTCACCTCATCCCAGTCGACGCGCTGGTCCAGCGCGGTCCGCTGGCACTCCTCCGCCAGGGCCTCGAACTCGGCCCGGTACGCCGGGTACTGGACGCTCAGCTGCCGGGCGACCTCGGCGACCACGGTGACCGGCTCGTGGACGGACAGCGTCGGCCGTTCGCAGTCGATGTACGCGAAGGGCATGCCGGGGTTGTCCCGGACGGCGGAGAGGAGGTACGTGGCGAGCAGCGTGCTCTTCCCCATGCCACCGGGGCCGTGGAGCAGTACGTGCGGCGGCGCCGGTCCCGTGCCGTGCAGGTCGACGCGCCGGTCCAGCTCGGCGAGTTCGCGGTCACGTCCGACGAGGGGGTGCCGCACCAGCCGTTCGACCGGCTGCAGCAGACGGGCGAACTCCAGCCGGTGGCGCAGTTCCCCGGCGTCCGGCAGGCCCTGGACGCCCGGAACGTGCGACAGCCACAGCACGGCCTGCAGGATGTCGGCGAGTTGGTCGGGGGTCACGTGCGCGGGTTCCGGCACGGGGCCGCCGGAGAGCAGGGCCAGGCAGATGTGTTCGGGGCCCGGCTCGTCCGGGAACTGGTCGAGGTTGCTCTCCAGCGCCAGGCGGGCCGCCTCGGGACCGGCCAGGGAACGCAGCGCCTCCTCCCTGACCGGTGGGATGAGCGTCCACTCGGTGTGGTCCCCCGTGCCGACTGCCGTGCAGTCGTCCATCAGCTCCATGACCGCCCGCCCGCCGGCCCGTTCCTCGCCGGGGAGCCGCAGCTCCGCCGGGTCGAAGGAGGTCAGCAGGCAGGCCGCCTCCCGGTAGCCGCGGCGGACAGCGGGGACATCGCGGGGGAGCGCGGAGCCGGTGTGCAGCTCCTGGCGCAGCCGGGTCCGGAAGAGCTCGCGCAGCGCGGTGGGGTCAGAGCGATCGGTAGACACGGATCGCTCCCTCCGCCGCGGTGCAGATACGCCGCATGTAGCTCTCGCCGTCGCCGTTCGCGGCGGCTCCCGTACCGGCGGCGGCTCCGGCGGCGGGGTGGGCGGTGTCGTCCGGTCGGGCCGCGCTGAGCACCTCCTCCACGGCCACCTCCACGAGCCCGGCGACCGTCTCGTCCCGTGCCTCCGGGCTCACGCCGGGGGGCGGGTTCTCCCGGAAGTACTGGTCGAAGAAGGCGCGCAGGTCGTCGGCGGCGACGACACGGGCGGTGTCCCGGCACACGTTGCCGCGCACCTCGAACGGCAGCTGGCGCATCGTCTGGCTGAAGCCGAGGAGGACGAGGCGCGGCGACCGCTCGCCGGCGGAGTTGTAGATGTCCAGGGCGAGCCGGTTGATCAGGTCCCACACGTCGGAACCGGGGTCCAGCTTGTCGCAGTCGTCCAGGACCAGCCAGAAGTTGTCCTCGGCCTTGGTGGCCCGCTCGACCACCCAGGTCACGTCCTCCTCCAGCGCGGCGGCCGGGTCGTCGCGGCCCGGCTGACGGGGCAGGACGATGCCGGCCCGCGGATCGGAGACGAAGTCGGCCAGTCGCCGGACGACCTTGGTGGCGGTCGAGGTCGGCGACAGCATGACCCGGGTGGGGCGGAACCCCCGGTGCTGGCCGATGTGCCGGATGAGGCTGTACGTGTACGACCTGCCGCTGTCCGGCTCGCCGTCGACCACGAGCACCAGTCGGTGCGGGTCGTCCACGAATCCGCGCAGCGTCTCACGCAGGTCCTGGCGGTCGATGAAGACCTCCGCCCCGTTCTTGAGCACGCTCGTGCGGAAGATGTCCTGGGACAGGTGCGCGCGCTCGTCCTCCTTCAGCAGCTCCAGGAACCGCTCGGCGTCGAGCTTCTCCGGCCGCGAGGAGAACGCGGCTTCCGCCAGCAGCCCGTTGAGCAGCTGGATCTGCCGCTGTATGTCCTTGCGCGAGGCCTTCACCAGCGTGTGGGCGTTCTGGGCGCTGACGGGGGTCAGCGACAGCGAGGCGATGAGGTCGGGGTCGATCGCCGCCTGCTTGAGCGCGGTGTAGGGGTCGGTGGTGCTCAGCAGGTACTCCTGCGTCCACAGGGTGACCGCGTCCCATTGGGTGTCCGTCAACGGCATACCGCACCTGCCCGGTCGGCCAGGAGAAGCAGGAGACAGACCGACTCCTGTTTGTCATGTTTGCACCCGGTGGGGAGCCCCGCAAATCCTTCCGCGCCCGTCCGCGCCGGCCGCGACGGGAACGGCCCCGCGGGCCCCGACGGGACCGGTTTCACGGGCCGCGACCGGGTTGTCCGCCGTTCACGGAGATCAGTTGAACACGCGCCGGACCAGCCCTTGGACCAGGGGGTCGCCCAGGTATTCGGAGATGCCGTGATGGTTTCCGCTGTCATTGGTCACCAGATGGTCCGTGATCTTCTCGACGGGTGCGTACTCGGGGCGCATGGTGTGGTCCAGGGCCACCAGGTCCCGCAGGTCCGACGCGTTGTGCCAGGCGGTGACGCCGTCGGGCACGGCCGGCCGCCGGACCAGGCAGTCCTGCACCTCGGTGATGGCGAGCGGGGAGCCCACGGTCAGGAACAGATCGGCCCGCCGTCCCCGTTCGGCCAGCACCTCGTACGCGATGATGCTCCCCAGACTGTGCCCCACGACGACGAGCGGGCCGTCCTGCGGACCGTCCCCGACCTCGTCCAGCACATCCGCGACGACCCGGCGCATCGCCGCGCCCATACCGCCGAAGAAGTACGCGTGGACGTCCTTGAACGTGTGCTTCACCAGCGTCCGGAACACGGCCGTACGGCCGAACCGGGGCAGCGGCAGCGTCTCCGGCAGCGGCTCAGCCCCCGGCCCCGGCGGCTGCGGCCCCTCGGCCTGCGCCAGGGTGTCGGCGAGGTACGTCATGTCCCGCAGCCACCCGTCGAGCACCGCCGCCTCCGGCGCGCCCGCCTCGCCGGGCGCCTCCGGCGGGATGCCGCCGGGCCCCGCGGCCCCGGCGGTGTCGGCCCGCGCCTCCTGCCAGGTGCGCGACGCGAACTGCTCGGGGTCCTCACCGTCGGCGCCCGCGAGCCCCTCCTCCAGCGGCTCGGGCGCGCCGTCCAGCGGGTCGGGGCGCGCGTCGGGCAGGGGCCGGTCGTAGCGGAGCGGCGCCCAGTAGGCCATATGCGACGCCTCGCCCATGTCCTGGCCGAACAGCGCCCGGTCCCACTGCGATCTGAGCAGATCCGGCCGCACCTTGTTGCCGTTGCCGTGTACGTACACGATCCGTGCTCGCATCGGAGCTCCTGCCTCCTGCGTCGGAATGCCGCGAACCAGACCCGGAGTCCTGGGAGGACCCGGGAAAGCGGGGGGACGCCTCAGACGTCCATGACGGTGTCGTCGGGCGACTCCAGTCGCCGCCAGCGCTCCTCGGGCGCGCGCGGCACCGGCATCAGATCGACGCCGGGCAGCGGACCGAGGTCCAGGTCGGTGAGCTGGGCGATGTCCGCGACCGGCACCTGGAAGGTCCGGAAGGCCCCGAGCGGCGGCGGCGCGCCCCGCTGTGCCCCGGCCAGGGCCCGGTCGGCGGCCCTGGTGAGGTCGGGGCTCTGGTCGAGGACGTACGCCGTGGCGGCGAGCGTGCCGTCGTGGACGAACGCCGCCACCTTCCAGAACCGCAGCGGCACCTGCACGCCCCGGTAGGGCGGGTCGGAGTCGTGCAGGACGGGCCCGGTGAGCGCGGTCAGCTTGCGGTCGAACCGCGCGGCGTGGTCGAGCAGGTAGTTCTCCAGGCCCTGCCAGACCTCCTTGCCCTGGTTGAAGACATCGGCCTGCGGGGCGGCGTTCGTATAGTAGAAGGTGTCGGCGTCGGCTCTGAGCGCCGTGGAGGTCACGCCCCACACCGGGTCGAGGCGGCGTACCAGGTGGCCCCGGTCCAGGGAGTTGTTCCGGTACACGTCGTTGCCGGTCTGCCACTCCTCGGGCACGCGGGGGTCGAAGCGCCAGTCGTCGTTGCGGGGCACCTTCTCGACCAGCTTCTCGCCGTCGATGCAGACGGCGGTGGCCGAGGCCATCCGCCGGTCCGGGCGCAGCACCACACTGAAGTGCGTGTAGGGCAGGACGACCGACTCCAGGTCGGGTGCGGTGGGAAGCGGCAGGGGGACCGCGTGGCCGAGGAAGTGCTCGTCGTACCCCTCGCGGTCAGCGAGGTCCTCCCGGCGCTCCGAAAAATCGGATGAAGTCATGATCCGACTGGTACCGCGTGGGGGTGCCGCGCCCACGGCCCGCACCGGGAAGCCACCCCTTCAGCCTCACCGCGGCCGCGCGGATCCGGCCTCACCACGGCCGCACCGGGCGGCCTCACCACGGCCGCGCGGACGCGTCCTTTCAGGCGGCAGCCTCCCGTACCGGGTTGGCGGCCGCGTCCACCACGGAA
Source organism: Streptomyces sp. NPDC047886 (assembly GCF_043204435.1). Classification (NCBI taxonomy): domain Bacteria; kingdom Bacillati; phylum Actinomycetota; class Actinomycetes; order Kitasatosporales; family Streptomycetaceae; genus Streptomyces; species Streptomyces sp. NPDC047886. The sequence goes on along the minus strand of NZ_JBIDCF010000005.1, from coordinate 540,274 downwards.
CAGATCCCGACGAAACTCCGCCGCCGGGCGAGAAAGGCAAGAGGAGACCTCATGGCGCGTGGCCTATCCCTGCACATCGGACTCGACACGGTTGATCCCCACCGCTACGACGGCTGGGACGGCAAGCTTCTGGCCTGCGAGAACGACGCCCGCGACATGGCGTCCCTGGCCCGCGACGCCGGCTTCGCCGACACCGTCCTGCTCACCCGCGACGGCACGGTCGACAACGTCACCGCCGAACTGCGCGCGGCGGCGAAACGACTGGAGAGCGGCGACGTCCTGCTGCTCACCTACTCCGGCCACGGCGGCCAGGTGCCGAACGAGACCGGCCCGGACGACGAGCCCGACGACCTCGACGAGACCCTGGTGCTCTACGACCGCCAGTTCCTCGACGACGAGTTGAACGCCGAACTGGCGCGGTTCGCACCCGGCGTCCGCATCCTCGTCCTGCTCGACTGCTGCCACAGCGGCAGCGGCATCGAGGTACGGGACGTCCTGAGCCCCGAGGCCATGCGCGAGCAGTTCGACACCACCGACCCGGACCGGCTCGAAGAGGTGGCGCGACTCATGCCGGTCGGCACCCAGCTCCGCGTCTACCAGCGGGACAGGGACTTCTTCCAGGACCTCCAGCGCGGCTTCGCCGAACGCGCCGATGGCGCCCGCCACCGGCCGGCGGACGCCCTGCTGATCTCGGCCTGCCAGGACAACCAGCTCGCCGCCGACGGACGCGTCAACGGCCGCTTCACCGGCACGCTCCTCAAGGTCTGGAACAAGGGCGGCTTCCGGGGCGGGCACCACGCCTTCCACCGGGCCATCGTCCAGCGCATGCCCGCCACCCAGAGCCCCAACCTGTACGTGTCGGGCAGCCCGGCGCCCGCGTTCCTCCGCGAGCGCCCGTTCACCGTGTAGCCGACCGGTCCGCAGCCCCGGGAGATCCGGCGGACCCGCCGGGCCGCGCCCTCAGGAGCGGGCCTCGCGGGTCCTGGCCGCGTTGGCCTCGCGGATGGCGTCCGTGAGCTCGGGCTTCGACATCCGCGACCGGCCCTCGACGCCCAGCTTCTTGGCGATCTCGTACAGATGCTCCTTGGACGCCCGCTCGTCCACGCCCTCCCCGCTGCGGGCCTCCTGCTGCCGGGGGCGCGCGGCACGCGGGTCCGACGGCCCCTTGCGGCCGCCCTCCTTGCGCTCCCAGTGGTCGCCGACCTTCTCATGCGTGTGCTTCAGCGCGCTGAAGGCCACCCGATGGCTCCGCTCGCCCTCGCCGTACTGCTCGACGGCGGAGTCGTGGGCCTTCACCCACGTGCGCTGCGCGCTCTTCGGCGAGCGCCGCAGTGTCGACGGAAGTTCCTGCTCTCCAGGCATGACACACCTCTCGTCACGGTCTCGTACCGTGACGGGTTTCCGGCGCGCACACCGGTAAACAGGCGGGCGCGGGGGTCGCGCCCCGCGTTCCCCGGTGGAATCCCCTCCCGTTGCGGTATCGGCGGGGGAGCGCGACGGAGGAGGACGGGCCTCACGGCACCGGCGTCACCCGGTCGTCGCGCAGCGGCGGCAGCCCCGGCACCAGCGGATACGGCACGGGGAGCGGTGTCTCGTCCGGCCGTCCCGCCCCCAAAGGACGCCCGGCGAGCGCCGCGACGATGTCGGCGGCCGCCAGCAGCCCGGCCAGCCGTCCCCGGTCGCCCAGCACCGGAAGCGCCTCGCAGCCGTTGGCGTCCATGACGGCGACGGCCCTGCGTACCGGATCGTCGTGATGGACGATCACACACCGGCGTCCGCGCAGCAGATCCCCCACGTAACGCTTCGACAGCCGCACCGCCGGGGCCGCACAGGCGACCGCCACGTCCGCGCGCTCCAGCAGCCCGGCACACCGCCCGTCGGGGTGCACCACGGGCAGGTACCGTGCCGCCGCACGCTCCAGCAGCTCCCACGCCATGAGCACGGTCTCACCCGTCGGTACGGAGACGACCGCCGTACGCATCACCTCGCCGACCGTACGATCCAGCAGACCACCCTCGGCCGGGGCGGCCCGCGCACCCTGCCCCGACGCCCCTTCCCTCGGGGCCTCTTCCCTCTGGGCCCTCTCCTCCGGGGACGTCCCCGCAACCCGGGGTGTCTCCCTCAGAGCCGGTCGCGTCATCTCGGCCTCCCCGGCGCTCGGTGCCGGAACTCCTGGTCCTCCATTCTGCGGCCCGTCCGGGCGGGCCGGGAGGGTCGGCCGGCCCTCGTCCGGCGGCCGCGCGGCCTGCCCCGTGCCTGCCATGCCCGTCACCCCACCCCTGCCGGAGGCGTCCCCGGCGGCGGCAGGTGGGCCGTGAACCACGCCCCCGCCAGGTCCGAGACCTGCTCCAGCGCGCCGGGCTCCTCGAACAGGTGCGTGGCACCCGGCACGACCTCCACCTGGCGCTCGCAGCGCATCCGCTCGGCCGCCTGCCGGTTCAGGGTCAGCACCCCCGCGTCCTCGCCACCCACGATCAGCAGCGTCGGCGCCCGTACCTCCGCCAGCCGGGCCGCGGCCAGGTCCGGGCGGCCGCCGCGGCTGACGACCGCCGCGATGGCGGCGCCCGGCTCCGCGGCGGCCGTCAGCGCGGCCGCCGCACCCGTACTGGCACCGAAGTAGCAGACCGCCGGAGCGCGGGCCGCCCGCAGCCACCCGGTGGCACCGACGAGCCGCTCCGAGAGCAGCGGAATGTCGAAGACCAGCTCCCGGTCGTGCGCCTCCTCCTCCGTGAGCAGGTCGAACAGCAGGGTGCCCAGACCCATCCCGTTCAGCGCCGCCGCCACGGATCGGTTACGGGGGCTGTGCCGGCCGCTGCCGCTGCCGTGCGCGAACACCACGACGCCCGGCGCGCCCTCCGGAAGCGTCAGGTCCCCGTCCAGCCGGACGGGCCCGGCCTCCACGACGACCGGCGAACTGGCCAGCCTCTCAGGGGCCCCCGGACCCGGCCGCCCGCTACCGGCGGGGCCCTGCGCGGCCGCCCGTGACAGCAGCTCCGCGACCTCGTCGTCAGCGGTCTGCGAGAAGTCCTCGTACCACTCGCCGACCGACCCGAACCAGTCCGGCGACGACACGCACACCACGTCGTCCGCCTCGGAGGCCAGCAGGTCCAGGGCGTCACGCGGCGCGACCGGTACGGCCATGACCACCCGCGCCGCGCCCTGCGCCCGTGCCACCGCGCACGCGGCGCGAGCCGTGGAGCCGGTCGCTATGCCGTCGTCCACGATCACCGCGGTCCGGCCGGCCACCGGCACGGCGGGCCGGTCCCGGCGGTAGCGGGCCAGGCGCTGCTCCAGCACCGCCCGCTCGGACTCCTCCACCCGGGCCAGGTCGTCCCGGCCCAGCCGGGCCGCGCGCACCACCGAGTCGTTGACGATCCGTACCCCGCCCTCGCCGATCGCGCCGAACCCGAGCTCGGGCCGCGACGGCACACCCAGCTTCCTCACGACGATGACGTCCAGGGGCGCGCCCAGTGCCTCGGCCACCTCACGCGCCACCGGCACCCCGCCCCTCGGCAGCCCCAGCACCACGGGGTCGCCGAGAGGGAGCCCTGCCATCTCCTCGGCCAACCGTCGCCCGGCGGCCACACGATCGACGAACCGCATGTCGGCCTCCTCGCCGTTGGGTCTCCCGCCCGGGTACCCGATCGGCTCGCGGTGCCGCTCTGTCTCCCCCTGTGTTTCCGATCCCCCCGCTTTCCCCGCTGTTTCCGTCCGTCTCCCATCGTAGGAGCCGTCCCCCGGCGGCGCCCGCCCTCGACCCCGCCGGTCCGGGCCGCCGTCAGGAGCCGTGGTACAGCCGCTCCGGGCCCACGAGGAGCACCTCGCCCGCCTCCTCCGCCGCCCGCAGCGCCGGGCCGAACCCCGCGCTGCTGTAGCAGGCCGGGACCGCCCCGCCGACGTCGTCGCCGCGCTCCGCCAGCAGGCCCAGCATCCGGCGCGGCACCTCCAGGTGGTGCACGTCCATGACCTCGCCCCACCGCGCCCTGCCCACCGACAGCACGGCGCCCGGCCGCCCGCCGTCGCCCTCGCCCCGTACGACGACCTCGGCGTCGAGCCCCGGCCCGCCGCCCGCCGACGGGAGCGAGCCGTGGCCGACCCTCGCCGGTGTCCCGCCGAACGTGCCGGGGGAGGCGTGGTCGCGCGCCCAGGCCCGGCACACCTCGGCGAACCGGGCGGGCGCGACCGTGGACTCGAAGGTGTCGCGTGCCGCCGGCCAGACACCGGCGGCGTCCCCGTGCGCGAGCGGCGGCCTGAGCGGCCGTACGACCGCGTGCTCGAACGCGAGCAGCGGGTCGGTGGCGTACAGCCGTGTCACGTGCGGGCGGAACGCGTCGGTGTCGGCGCGCAGCAGGGCGCAGTCCTGCAGCAGGGCGAGCGCGTGCGACACATCGGCCAGCGAGGTGCGGAGCCGGCCGGCGACCTCGCCCGGTGTGGCGGCGCCGAGGGCGACGGCGGTGAGCACGGAGTGGCAGAGCGCGCGGTCCTCACGGTCCGTCGCCTCGTGCAGCAGCAGCCGAGCCTCCTGGAACAGCGGCGTCCGGGCGTTCAGGACCGTCCCGCACACCCAGGCGTCGAACTCCTCGGGCGTCGACGGCGGCTCGGTGCCGCCGCTGTACGCGCCCCGGTACGCGGGTGTCCCGCCGACGACCGCGTACACGCGCAGGGCGAGCCGCGGGTCGTCGATGCCCCAGAACCGGGCAGCCTGCCGGAAGTCGAAGGGCCGGACGATCAGTTCGAGGCCGAGGAGCCCCTTCAGCGGGGCGGGGCCGCCGAACAGCCGCCGCATCATCGGCTGGGTGCTGCCGCACAGCAGGAGCCGGGTCCGGCTGCCCGCCCCCGCTTCGGCGAACCGCCCGTACGCGGCGTGCAGCACGGCCGGCAGGGACGGGCTCTGCCGCACCAGCTGCGGGAAGCCGTCGATCACCACCGGCACCGGTCGGTGCTCGCCGAGCGCGAGCAGCGCGTCCACGGCCTCCGCCCAGTCCTGTGGCGGCCGGTCCCGTGTCACCCCGTTCCGCGTCGGCCCGGCCCCCTCCGTTGCCGTGAACGCGGCAAGCCGGTCACCGAGCTGCCGCAGCGAATCCGCCTCGACGGCCTCCTGCGCGCCGAAGGAGAAGCCGTCCATGGCCGTGGTGAGCGCGTCCAGCAGGAACGTCTTGCCCTGGCGCAGCCGCCCGGAGACCATGCCGAGGCCCGGTCCCGGCCGGGGATCGGCGGCGAAGCCGACCAGTGCGTCCCACTCGGCGTCCCGGTCGAAGACCTCCGGTGGTTTCGCCGGCGTGGCGGGTGGGACGGGTGCCATGGCTCCATGGTCGGCCGCCCGGGAGACCGCCGCATCCGGGGACCTTCGGCCCGGTGCTCGTACGGCGCGGATGGCGGACCCTGGTGGGGCAGAGAAGCGACGCTCCGCGAGCATCCGGAGGCGGGACCATGTCCAGGAACGGTCGGCGACACCCCGGGACCCCCGGCGAAACCCCCGGCGGCACCCCGGGCGAATCCCGCGACGGCACCCGCGGTGCGTCCCGCGACGGCGCTCACGGCGGCTCCCCTGGCGGCGGCCTCGGCGGGTCCGGCGGCGGATCCGGCGACCCCGCCGGCCGGGCCCCCGGCGACGGCGACTCCCCTCCGTCCGAGGGCCCCGCTCCCCTGCGGGCGGGCGACGCCGCCGTCGCCGACCCGTACGACCGGGCCCAGCACCTGATCAACGGTGTCCTGATGGCCGTCCTGGTCATCGGCGCGCCGACCGCCGGGCTGGCCGCCGGCGTCGCGACCCACGCCTCGGAGTCCCGGGCCGCCGCCCAGCAGGCGGCCGAACGCTACGAGGTCACCGCGCGGCTCACCGAGGACGCCGACGGCGGCACCCGGGGAGGGCTGACGTCCCGCGCCCCGGTCACCTGGACCGACAAGGACGGCGCCGAGCACACCGCGATCGTGTCGGTCGCCTCCGGCGCCGACCGGGGCAGCACGGTGCGCGTCTGGCTCGACGACTCCGGCGACCTCAGCCCGCGCCCCATCACGGCCGCGTCGGCCGCCGTGGCCGGCTGGACGGTCGGCGCGACGACGCTCGGCCTGTTCGCCCTGGTCGTCGCCGGGGCACGCTCCGCGGCGGCCTGGGCGTTCGACCGCCGCCGCTTCGCGCGCTGGGAAGCGGAATGGGCCCGCGTCGGACCGGACTGGACCCACCGGTACGGGGAGTGACGCCGTCCGGCCTCCGGACTCACCGCGGCGGCGCGTCCAGCGGGTTCGCCGCGAGCGCCCGCGCCGTGCCGTACAGGTTGGCGGCCATGGCCCGTCCCGTCGTGTGCGACCAGTCGTGGCCGCGTTCGTCGTCGAGGTAGTCGGGTCCGGGCCCGGGGCCGAGGTGCCAGTACGTCCACGCCTGACCGGGAACCGTGTAGCCGATGTCGCCCAGGGCGCCCGAGATCTCGCTGATCACATGATGGGCGCCGTCCTCGTTGCCGGTGACGACGACGCCCGCGACCCGGTTGTACGCGACGGGACGGCCCTCGTCGTCCGTCTCCGAGAGCATCCCGTCCATCCGCTCCAGCACCCGTTGGGCCGGCGATGACGGCCGCCCGAGCCAGGTCGGGGACGCCATCACCAGGATGCGGGACTCCAGCAGCCTGCGATGGATCTCCGGCCAGGCGTCGCCGGGCCCGGCCGCCTCGCTGACGACGCCCGGCTTGATGTCCAGGTCGACGGCCCGTACGAACTCCACCTCCACCCCGTACGTCTCCAGGTGGCGGGCCACGACCTCGGCGAGTGCCTGCGTGTTGGACGGCTGCGGCGACGGCTTCAGTGTGCAGTTGATCACCAGTGCTTTCATGCGGGAACGGCTACCCGAATGGGACGAAAGGATCACCCTGGACGTGCACGGGTCGTCAGAGCGGCCCGGTGCCGACTTCTCCCGCTGCCTCTCCGTGTCGGAGTTGGGCCGAACGGGTGAGGGGCGGGAGGATGGGCGCATGAGTAGGTACGAGAGGTACGACGTCACCGACGAACAGTGGGAGGGCCTGGCCCAGGTCGTACCGCTGCGGGGGCGCAACGAGTGGCCGTCCCGGGTGGATCACCGGACCGTTCCCCAGGACTACGAGGCCGCCGAGTCGCAGCGCCGTATGGTCGTCCTGCGTGTCCAGGTCTTCGCCGACGCGCGCGAGGTCGCGGAGTACCTCGTCGCGCAGATCCCGGTGCTGCTGGATCTGACCAGCGCGGACACCGAAGTCGCCAAGCGGATCCTGGACTTCAGCAGCGGTGTCGTCTTCGGGCTCGGCAGCGCGATGCACCGGGTCGACCGGAACGTCTTCCTCCTGGCGCCGATGGGTACGGAGGTGGAGGGGGCCGCCGCGGCGACCGTCCCTCATTCGTAGGAAATCTGTTCGGGCGGAACGGTTCAGCGCGTTCCGCGCTCGTACCGTCCGACCATGTCCATGGACACCGCCGGGGGGGGGGGGCCCCCCCCCCCCCCCCCCCCCCCCCCCCCCCCCCCCCCCCCCCCCCCCCCCCCCCCCCCCCCCCCCCCCCCCCCCCCGCCCCCCTTCGGGGGGGGGGGGGGGGGGGCGCCCCGGCGCCCCCCCCGCCCCCCCCCCCCCGCCCCGCCCCCCCCCCGGGGGGGCGGCCCCCCCCCCCCCCCCCCGCCCACCTTCCCGCCCACCCCGGCGCTCACGCCGCCCACCCCGGCGGCCACGGCGCCGATCCCGGCGGCCACGGTGCCGACCCGCCGCACCCGAACCCGCCCGACCCAGAAGGAACCCGCTCGCACGCGACCCGCACCGACGGCACCCGCCCGCACGCGACCCGCACCGACGGAACGAGGGCCCACCCCGGCCGGGGGCACCCCGACCGCCCCACGCGGCCGGTCGTCACCGAACTGAGGTTGTCCGCCTTCAAGTCGCACCGCGGGATGGCCTTCCCACTCGCCCCGGTGACCCTGTTCACCGGGGCGAGCGGCAGCGGCAAGTCCAGCGCGCTCCAGGCGTACGAGGCGCTCGCCCTGCTCGGCGCGGGCGCCCGCCTCACCCGCGCCTTCCCCGATCCGCTCGGCTGCGTACCGGACGGCACGGCCCCCGACGCGCAAGGCAGGCGCGGCTTCCGGATCGGCTGCACCGCCGACGGCCCGTACGGCCCCGTCCGCCTCGACGTCGCCGTACAGGCCGAACCACAGCTGAGGATCGTCGGGGAGCGGCTGACCGACGGCGAGGGGCGCACGCTGCTGACGACCGCCCTGCGCGACCCCGGGCGCCGGACCGTGCACGCCGAATGGCACACGGCCGGTGCGGCCAGGGTGACGCGGGCACCGCTGCCCGACGACCGGCTCGGCACCGCACTTCTGCCCCTGCGAGTGGCGGGGAAGACCGAGGGGCAGCGGCACGTACTGGCTGCCGCCGAGCAACTCGTCGTCGCCCTGCGGTCCGTGTTCCCCTGCGACCCGCAGCCGCAGCACATGCGGGCACCCGTCGCACCGGGCGACGGACGGCTGCGGCGCGGCTGCGCGAACCTCGCCGAGGTACTCCACCGCACCCGCACCGGCTGCCCCCGGCGCCACGCCCGACTCGCCCTCGCGGCGCGGGCCGGCTGCGCGGGCCCCGTCGTCGAACTGGACGCCGAGCGGCTCCCCGACGGGACGGTACGGGCCGTGCTGGGCGCGGCGACCCGCCGCACGCCCCTGGAACGGCTCGGCGAAGGCGAGTTGCGCTACCTGGCACTCGCCCTGGTACTGCTCACCGGCCCCGGCGTACTGGCCGTGGACCAGGCGGCGGAGGTGCCCGGCGTCATGCAGACCCTGACCGTGCTCGCCGACGGATTCGACCGCGGCCTGGACGGGCGCCAGGCCCGGGCGCTGACCGCGCTCGCCGCCGGCATCTGCGCCGAAGGCCACCTGCGGCTCGTCGGCACGGTCGGCGAGACCGGCGCGGGGGCCGCGCGCGGCCACGAGGGCGTGTCGGTGGTACACCTGAGGCCGTGACAGATCTGGATGTACAGGGATTGCAGCGCAGGCTGGCCGAGTTCGCCGCATCGCGGGAGTGGCAGCCCTACCACACGCCGAAGAACCTCGCGGCGGCGCTCAGCGTCGAGGCCGCCGAACTCCTGGAGATCTTCCAGTGGTTGACGCCGGAGGAGGCGGACCGGGTGATGGACGACCCGGATACCGCCCACCGGGTCGCCGACGAGGTCGCCGACGTCCTCGCCTATCTGCTCCAGTTCTGCGGCGTCCTCGGGGTCGACCCGCTCACCGCGCTCTCCGCGAAGATCGACCGGAACGAGATCCGCTTCCCCGTCGGCCGGCCTCCCGGGCGCGCCGCACGCAAAGATCGTCACTCTTCGGAGTGATCGAGTTATTCATACTGAGCTTCCTGTCCACAGATTTCCGAATTCCCCTGGCTTTTATGCTCGTACGCCTTCACTGTGGGTAGTGAGTCAGTGAGCGGAAAGTCGTACGAACGGGGGCGGCGTACATGGATGCGGAACGGCTCATCACCATCAGCCGGAGCGAGCTGGCGCGGAGCGGCACGGCGCTCGACGTCATGATGGCCGCCTGGCAGGCCCAGGCCGTGGCACAGGCGATCGGAAGCCGCCTCGCGCTGCACGGGCCGCCGGAGCTGAGGGGCGAGGCCCGCGTCCTCGCCGAGACCGGCGCACGAAGCGGCGCGGGCTTCGACCAGGCGGCGCAGCGCGCGGGCGCGCGCGCCGCTCAGCTGACGGAAGTCGGCGAACTGCGCGACACGCTGCTCGCGCTGAGCGCCCTGCTGGGGGAAGTGGGGATCGCGCTCGTCGGCGTCGCCTGCGCCACCGACGAGGAGGCGCTCTACTGGCAGTGCATCGAGGCGATCGACGCCGCCGACGAGTCCAGCGACCGCGTCCGGGTCATGCTGCGCCGGCTGACGGTACGGGACCGGGCGAGACCTCCCGGACCGGCCCGCGACCGACCCCTCAGAACGGAGATGGCGGACCCGGCGGACTCGGCGGCGGGGTCATGACGACCGCGCGACGGCGGACGCCGTCACGGGCGCCGGTCGGCACCGCCTTCGTCACGGGCGCCGCCCGAGGACTGAAGATCGGCGTCGAGCTGCGACAGATCGGCGTTCAGCGCCGCCATCAGTTCCTCCATCTGCTGGAGCAGCCCCTTGGGGGCGCCGGCGCCCTCCTGCTGTGGCACGTCCTGTGCGGACACTGCCTGTTCGGGCACGGCTTCCTGGGACATCGCGGCCTCCTCGGCCCAGGCCCTTCCACCGGGGAAGGGCGACAAGAGAGAGCGACGCACCGGCTGGTTCCCGCCGGCGCGCGGGCCGGGCGGTCCGGCACCGCCGAGCCAACGACGGGTGCGGTCCGCCGGTCACGGCCCGTCACATCGACGTTGACGGCGTTCGAAGGTGCAGGATGCACCTATGGACCTTCGCATCTTCACCGAGCCCCAACAGGGCGCCGAATACACGACGCTGCTCAAGGCCGCCAAGGCCACCGAGGACCTCGGGTTCGACGGCTTCTTCCGCTCGGACCACTTCCTCCACATGGGCTCCGCCGACGGGCTGCCCGGCCCCACCGACGCATGGATCACCCTCGCGGGTCTGGCCCGGGAGACCAGCCGCATCCGGCTCGGCACGCTCATGACGGCCGCGACGTTCCGCCTCCCCGGCATCCTCGCCATCCAGGCGGCGCAGGTCGACCGGATGTCGGGCGGCCGGATCGAACTCGGCCTCGGCACCGGCTGGTACGAGCAGGAGCACCGGGCGTACGGAATCCCGTTCCCGAAGAACAGGTTCGCCCGGCTGGAGGAGCAGCTGGAGATCATCACCGGCCTGTGGGGAACCCCCGTCGGTGAGACCTTCTCGTACGACGGGGAGTACTACTCCCTGACCGACTCACCCGCACTCCCCAAACCCGCCCAGGACAAGCTGCCGCTGCTCATCGGCGGCCACGGCCCCACACGCACACCCCGCCTGGCCGCGCGGTACGCCGACGAGTTCAACATCGCGTTCGTCTCACTGGAGGAGACCGAGCGGCAGTTCGGCCGCGTCCGCGCCGCCGCGGTGGAGGCCGGACGCCCGGCGGACGACCTCGTGTACTCCAACGCGCTGGTGGTCTGCGTGGGCAAGAACGACACGGAGGTGGCGCGCCGCGCCGACGCCATCGGACGGGACGTGGACGAACTGAAGAGGAACGGCCTCGCGGGCTCCCCCGCCGAAGTCGTCGACAAGATCGGCCGGTACGCCGCGCTGGGCTCGTCAAGGATCTACCTCCAGATGCTGGACCTCGACGACCTGGAACACCTGGAGCTGATCTCCTCCCAGGTCCAGTCCCAACTGGACTGACCCGGGCAGGGCCCCCGCCGGGTTCAGAGGCGGGGGTCCACCGGCTCCGACTCCAGGGCCAGGACGGCGAAGACCGCCTCGTGGACGCGCCACAGCGGCTCGCCGTCGGCCAGCCGGTCGAGGGCCTCCAGCCCCAGGCCGTACTCCCGGATCGCCAGCGAGCGCTTGTGGCCGAGGAACCGGCCGCGCAGCCGCTCCAGGTTCTCCGGGCGCGTGTACTCCGGACCGTAGACGATCCGCAGGTACTCGCGGCCCCGGCACTTGATGCCGGGCTGCACCAGTCGGCCCTTCCCGTCCCTGGCGAGCGCCTGCAGCGGCTTGACCACCATGCCCTCGCCACCCCGGCCGGTCAGCTCCAGCCACCAGTCGACACCCTGCCGTACCGACGCCTCGTCGCCGGTGTCGACGTACAGCCGCCGGGTCGTGTGCAGCAGACCGGTCGTGTCGTGCTCCACCAGGCGGTCGATCAGCGCCAGCTGCTCGTCGTGCGGGAGCCCGGCCAGGCTGCGGCCCCGGGTGGCGAGCAACTGGAACGGGGCCAGCCGTACCCCGTCCAGACCATCCGTCGTCCAGCAGTAGCGGCGGTAGGCGTCGGTGAACGCGGCGGCGTCGGCGGCCCGTTCACGCTGCCGTTCCAGCAGCCCGGCCACCCCCACGCCGCGCGCGGCGGCGGCTTCGAGCGCGGCGATCGCACCGGGGAACGCGGCTGACGCGGCGGCGCTCACGGCGGCGTACTGGCTGCGCAGCAGCCCCGACGCCTTCAGCGACCACGGCATCAGCTCCGCGTCGATGAGCAGCCAGTCGGTGTCCAGCCGCTCCCACAGCCCGGCCGCCGACACGGCGGCCCGCAGCCGCCCGAGGATCTGCTCGGTGACGGCGTCGTCGCCGAAGAACGGCCGCCCGGTACGGGTGTAGAGGGAGCCCGTCGGCCCGGACTCCACCCCGAACCGTTCCCGTGCCGCGTCCGCGTCCCGGCAGACCAGGGCGACCGCGCGCGACCCCATGTGCTTCTCCTCGCAGACCACCCGGGCGACCCCGTCGGCGGCGTACGCGGCGAACGCCTCGGCCGGGTGCTCCAGGTACCCGTCCAGCCGTGACGTGGCCGTCGGGGCCATGGTCGGCGGCAGGTACGGCACGAGACGCGGGTCGACGGCGAACCGGCTCATCACCTCGAGCGCGGCGGCGGCGTTCTCCTCGCGCACGCCCACGTTGCCCAGGTGCCGGGTCTCCACGACCCGTTTGCCCTGTACATCGGCCAGGTCGAGCGGCCGGCCCTGGTGTCCGCCGGGGGCCTCGGTGACGAGCGGCTTGACCGGTTCGTACCAGACCCGCTCGGCCGGTACGTCGACGAGTTCGCGTTCCGGCCAGCGCAGCGCGGTCATCCGGCCGCCGAACACCACACCCGTGTCCAGGCAGATGGTGTTGTTGAGCCAGGTGGCGCTGGGCACCGGGGTGTGGCCGTAGACGACGGCCGCCCGCCCCCGGTAGTCCTCCGCCCACGGGTAGCGCACCGGCAGGCCGAACTCGTCGGTCTCGCCGGTGGTGTCGCCGTACAGGGCGTGTGAGCGGACCCGGCCGGACGTGCGGCCGTGGTACTTCTCGGGCAGGCCGGCGTGGCAGACGACGAGGTCGCCGCCGTCCAGGACGTAGTGGCTGACGAGTCCGTCGATGAACTCCCGTACCCGCTCGCGGAACGCCGGGTCCTCGGCGTCCTCCCGCTCCAGCTGTTCGATCGTCTCGGCGAGCCCGTGGGTGTGCCGCACGTTCCGGCCGGCGAGCCAGCGTCCGAGCTTGTTCTCGTGGTTGCCCGGTACGCACAGGGCGTCGCCGGAGGCCACCATGCCCATGACGCGGCGCAGCACGCCGGGGCTGTCCGGCCCCCGGTCGACCAGGTCGCCGACGAACACGGCTGTTCGGCCGTCGGGGTGCCGGCCGTCCTCGTAGCCCAGTCTGGTGAGCAGGGTCTCCAGCTCGGAGCGGCAGCCGTGGACGTCGCCGATGATGTCGAACGGTCCGGTGAGGTGCCGCAGGTCGTTGAAGCGGGGTTCCAGGACGATCTCGGCCGCCTCGACCTCCGCCGGGCCGCGCAGGACGTGCACCTTGCGGAAGCCCTCGCGTTCCAGCCCGCGCAGGGAGCGGCGCAGTTCGCGCTGGTGGCGCTGGATGACATGGCGGGGGAGGCCGGCCCGGTCGGGGCGGGCGGCGTTGCGTTCGGCGCACACCCGCTCCGGTATGTCGAGGACGATCGCGATGGGCAGCACATCGTGCTCACGGGCCAGCCGGACCAGCTGGCGGCGGCTCTCCTGCTGCACGCTCGTCGCGTCCACGACGGTCAGCCGTCCGGCGGCGAGCCGCTTGCCCGCGATGTAGTGCAGGACGTCGAAGGCGTCGCGACTGGCGCTCTGGTCGTTCTCGTCGTCGGCGACGAGGCCGCGGCAGAAGTCCGAGGAGATGATCTCGGTGGGTTTGAAGTGCTTCCGCGCGAACGTGGACTTGCCGGAGCCCGTCGCGCCGATGAGGACGACGAGGGACAGGTCGGTGACGGGCAGCCTGCGGGTGGGTGCGGTGGCGACGGGTGTCGTCGCTGCGGCGGTCATGCGGCCTTCTCCTCCTTCACGGCGGCGGTAGCGGACTCGGCGGGTTCGGCGGGTTCTGGGGGGTCGGCGGCCTCGGCGGTGGCGTCCGCTGATGCGGTGGGGGCATCGGCCTCGGCTGTCGTGGCGAGGGCGAACACCGCCATCTGGGTGGGCGGCCCGACCTCGGGGTCCTCGGGTCCGACGGGGACGAACGCGACCCCGTACCCGTGCCGATCGGCCACGGTCCGGGCCCAGGTCCGGAACTCCTCGCGCGTCCACTCGAAACGGTGGTCGCCATGGCGTACGTGTCCGGCCGGAAGGCTCTCCCAGCGCACGTTGTACTCGACGTTCGGCGTTGTCACGAGCACGGTCGCCGGCCTGGCCGCGCCGAACACGGCGTACTCCAGGGCCGGCAGCCGCGGCGGGTCGAGGTGTTCGACGACCTCGCTGAGCACGGCGGCGTCGTACCCCTTGAGCCGTTTGTCCGTGTACGTCAGCGAGCTCTGGAACAGGGTGACCCGCTCCGCCTGGCGCTCGCCCATGCGGTCGAGCCGCAGCCGCCGCGCGGCGAGGGACAGGGCCCGCATCGACACGTCGACGCCGGTGATGCCGGTGAACCGGGGGTCCTTGAGCAGTTCCCGTACCAACTGGCCCTGTCCGCAGCCCAGGTCGACGACGCGGCTCGCCCCGGCGGCGCGCAGCGCCTCGATGATCGCCTCACGTCGGTGTACCGCGAGCGGTACGGGCTTGTCGTCGGTGTCGCTGGCCTCGTCGACCGCGTTGTCGATCTCCTCGACCTCGCTGTCGTCGGCCGCCGCGAGGCGTGCCAGCTCCATCCGCTCCATGGCCTCGCGCGTCAGCGACCAGCGGCGGGACAGATAGCGGCTGGTGATCAGCTTCTGCTGCGGGTGGTCGGGCAGCCAGCCGTCACCGACGCGGAGCAGCTTGTCGACCTCGTCCGGCGACACCCAGTAGTGCTTGGCGTCGTCCAGGACCGGCAGCAGCACGTACAGGTGCCGCAGCGCGTCCGCGAGTCGCTGTTCGCCCTCCAGCAGGAGCCGTACGTAACGGGAGTCGCCCCATTCCGGGAACGTGTCGTCCAGGGGGACAGGCTCGGCGGTCACCGTCCAGCCCAGCGGCTCGAACAGGTCGCGCACCAGCCCCGCACCGCCCCTGGCGGGCAGCGCGGGCACCTCGACGCGCAGCGGCAGCGGCCGTGCGGCGAGTTCGGGGCGGGCGTCGCACCGGCCCTTGAGCGCGCTGGAGAAGACGCTGCCGAGGGCGACGGCGAACAGGGAGGACGCCGCGTACGGCCGGTCGTTGACATATTGCGCGAGGGCGAGGTCGGGGCCCCGGTTCTTGTCCTTGCCGCCGGCGCGGCCGCCGCCACGCCGTACGAGCGCCACCGGATCCACCTCCAGCAGCAGCGCCGCGGTGCAGCGCTCGGCCGTCGCCTCGGGGTAGAGGACGTGGGCCGTGCCGTGGGAGGTGGAGAACCGCTGCGCCTTGTCGGGGTGCTTGTGCAGCAGGTACCCGAGGTCGGTCGCGGGTCGTTCGGCGGTGCCGGTCATGGAGATCGTCAAGAACACGTGTGTGAGTATCCTCCGCCGCCGTACGGCCCGGCCAGGGGATTTACCGGCCGGGATCGACGTGTACGGGACGGCCCGCTCGGTCAGGATGGGGGAATGGGATTCCATGTCGACTCCGAGACCGGGCGGCTCCGCCGCGTCATCCTGCACCGGCCCGATCTGGAGCTGAAGCGGCTGACACCCAGCAACAAGGACGCGCTGCTCTTCGACGACGTGCTGTGGGTGCGGCGGGCGCGGCAGGAACACGACGGGTTCGCGGACGTCCTGCGCGACCGGGGCGTGGCGGTGCATCTCTTCGGTGATCTGCTGCGTGAGTCGCTGGACCTGCCCAGGGCGCGGAAGCTGGTCCTGGACCGGGTCTTCCACGAGAAGGAGTACGGGCCGCTCGCCACGGACCACCTCCGTGAGGTCTTCGACGGCATGGAGACGTCTGCCCTGGTCGAGGCGCTGGTCGGCGGGATGACCAAGCGGGAGTTCCTGGACGGGCACGCGGAGCCGGTCTCGGTCCGCTTCCACACGATGGACCTGGACGACTTCCTCCTGCCGCCGCTGCCCAACCACCTCTTCACGCGGGACACCTCGGCCTGGATCTACGACGGGGTGTCCATCAACGCCATGAAATGGCCGGCGCGGCAGCGGGAGATCGTCCACTTCGAGGCGATCTACAAGCACCATCCGCTGTTCACCGGACCGGAGGCGGGGTCCTTCCACCACTGGTCGGAGGGGCAGGACGACTATCCGTCCACCATCGAGGGCGGTGACGTCCTGGTGATCGGCCATGGCGCGGTGCTGATCGGGATGAGCGAGCGGACGACACCGCAGGCGGTGGAGATGCTGGCACGCGGCATGTTCGCGGCGGGCTCGGCGCACACGATCGTGGCGCTGGACATGCCGAAGAGCCGGGCGCTGATGCATCTGGACACGGTGATGACGATGGTCGCGCCGGACACGTTCACCCAGTACGCGGGTCTGGGGATGCTCCGCTCGTACACCATCGAGCCGGGTGACCGGGGGCGGACGCTGCGGGTCACCGACCATCCGCCGCAGGACATGCACCGCGCGATCGCGGCGGCCCTGCGGCTGCCGGGGATCCGGGTGCTGACGCCGACGCAGGACGTGCACGCGGCCGAGCGGGAGCAGTGGGACGACGGCTGCAACGTGCTGGCGGTGGAGCCGGGCGTCGTCGTCGCGTACGAGCGCAACGTGACCACGAACACGCATCTGCGCAAGCAGGGCATCGAGGTGATCGAGATCCCCGGCAGCGAGCTGGGCCGGGGCCGGGGCGGGCCGCGCTGTATGAGCTGCCCCGTCGAGCGGGACGCCGACTGACGGATGGCGCCGCCGACCGGGCCGCCCCGCCGTGGCCCCGCGCTCGCCGCCGACCGGACCGCCGCCCCGCCGTTGCCTCGCCTCGCCGCCGACCGGGCCTCCGCTCAGGGGATGGTTCACGCCACAGGAACCGGCCGTATAGAAATGTAGAGCCTCGTATACACTTCCACGGTCCCGTCCGTGAAACACAGGAGCGCCCATGGCCACCGACCTCACCGGCCGCCACTTCCTCAAGGAGCTGGACTTCTCCGCCGACGAGTTCCGCGGCCTGCTGGAGCTGGCCGCCGAGCTCAAGGCGGCCAAGAAGGCGGGTGCCGAGGTCCAGCGGCTGCGCGGCCGCAACATCGCGCTGATCTTCGAGAAGTCGTCCACGCGGACGCGCTGCGCGTTCGAGGTGGCGGCCGCCGACCAGGGCGCCTCCACCACGTATATCGACCCGTCCGGCTCCCACATCGGCAAGAAGGAGTCGGCGAAGGACACGGCCCGGGTGCTCGGCCGGATGTTCGACGCGATCGAGTTCCGAGGGGCCGGGCAGGACACGGTCGAGGAGCTCGCCGCGTACGCGGGGGTGCCCGTCTACAACGGGCTCACCGACGACTGGCACCCCACCCAGATGCTCGCCGACGTGCTCACGATGACCGAGCACAGCGACAAGCCGCTGGAGCGGATCGCGTTCGCGTACCTCGGCGACGCCCGCTACAACATGGGCAACTCCTACCTCGTCACCGGCGCCCTGCTGGGCATGGACGTACGGATCGTGGCGCCGAAGGCGTACTGGCCGGCCGACCACGTGCTCGCCCGCGCCCAGGAGGCCGCCCTGGTGAGCGGCGCCCGCCTCACGGTCACCGAGGACATCGCCGAGGGTGTCCGGGGTGCCGACTTCGTGGCCACCGACGTGTGGGTCTCCATGGGCGAGCCGCAGGACGTGTGGGACGAGCGGATCGCCGCCCTCGCCCCGTACGCCGTGACCATGGACGTTTTGCGCGCCACCGGGAACGACCACGTCAGGTTCCTGCACTGCCTGCCCGCCTTCCACGACCTGGGCACCGCCGTCGCCCGGGAGGTCCACGAGCGGCACGGGCTGACGGAGCTCGAGGTCTCGGACGAGGTCTTCGAGTCCGAGCACTCCGTGGTCTTCGACGAGGCGGAGAACCGGATGCACACCATCAAGGCGGTCCTGGTCGCGACCCTCGCGGGCCCGGTGGCCCCCTCCGCCCCGGCGGCATAGGAATACATCCGATTGGGTGAATATGTGACCGGGGCGTTAGCATCGGAGGCGATTTCGCGGGGTTCGGGCTCACACGCGCCCGGACCCCGTCCGTCTGTGCGCGACCCGCACGGCACCGCTCACCCCGGAAAGTGAACCACCCATGCGTCCCAGCGGACCGCGCATCAAAACCCCCGCCCAGCTGGTCGCCGACTCCGGCGCGGACCTGGAGGGGCACGGCCTCAAGCGCACGATGGGCCTCTTCCAGCTCGTGTGCTTCGGTGTCGGCGCCATCGTCGGCACCGGCATCTTCGTCGGACTGTCGGACAGCGTCGCCGAGGCGGGACCCGCCGTCGTCGTCTCGTTCGTCCTGGCGGCCATCACCTGCGTCTTCACCGCCTTCTCCTTCGCCGAGCTCGGCAGCGCCATCCCGGTGTCCGGCAGCTCCTACTCCTTCGCCTACGCCACGCTCGGCGAGCGCGTCGCGTTCCTGGTCGGCTGGTGCCTGCTGCTGGAGTACGGCATCTCCGTCTCGGCCGTCGCCGTCGGCTGGGGCCAGTACCTCAACGAACTGCTCGACAGCCTCACCGGCTGGCAGCTGCCGACCGCGCTGGCCAATCCGCCCGGCGACGGCGGCGTCGTCAACATCCCGGCCGTCGTCGTGATCGTCCTCGCCGCGCTGCTGCTCGTGCGCGGCGTCCGCGAGAGCGCCCGCGCCACCGCCGTGATGGCCGTCGTGAAGATCGGCATCCTGGTCCTGTTCTGCGCGATCGCCCTGACCGCGTTCGACTCGGAGAACCTGTCGCCGTTCGCCACGCACGGTCTGATGGGAGTCACCTCCGGCGCCTCGCTCGCCTTCTTCTCGTACATCGGCTTCGACGCCATCACCACGGCGGGCGAGGAGGTCGAGAACCCGCGCCGGAACATCCCGCTCGCCATCCTGATCTGCATCGGTGTCGTCACACTGCTCTACTGCCTGGTGGCGGTCGCCGCCATCGGCGCGATGTCCGCCGACGACGTCGCGGGGCAGCCCGCCGCGCTCTCCCTGATCGTGGACCGGGTCACCGGCTCGGCGCTCGGCGGCGGTGTCGTCGCCTTCGGCGCGGTCGTCGCCATCGCCTCGGTCGTCCTCGCGGTGATGTACGGCCAGACCCGTGTCCTGATGTCGATGTCCCGGGACGGGCTCATCCCGCGCGTGTTCGAGCGGGTCTCGCCGAAGACGTCGACGCCGGTCGCCAACACCTGGATCGTCGCCGCCGTGTTCGCGGTCCCGGCCGCCGTCGTCCCGCTCGACGTGGTGATGAACCTGACGACCATCGGCACCCTCGCCGTCATGGCCGTCGTCAACATCGCGGTGGTGGCGCTGCGCCGCCGTCACCCCGGCACCGAGTCCGGCTTCCGGGTGCCGCTGTATCCGCTGAGCCCCGCCCTCGGCGTGCTCTTCTGCCTCTACCTCATCTGGGGCACCGGCTGGGAGACCTGGCTCCAGTTCGCCGTCTTCCTCGCCGTCGGCGCGCTGGTGTACGCGCTCTACGGGCGCCGCCACTCGCGTCTGGCCGGCGCCGCCACGGCCGACGACAGCGGCCTCGCCGCGCGGGCCACGGCCGGCCCGGCGGATCCGGTGGACCCCGCGCGGGAAGGGTGAACCGGACCGCCGTGCCGCGCCCCGCGCGCCGGTGACCGTACGCTGAGCCGCTGAGCCGCTGAGCCGCCGAGCGCACGGACCGGTGGCAGCCCCCGCCCGCGCTTCCGCGCGGTCGGGGGCTTCGGCGTTCCCCGACGGGCGCCCGCCCCCGGCTATCGCGTACTCATGACGGCAGTCACGTATCGGTGATAACTTCGAGGTGCAGGCATCAGCAGCCCTCATGCCCCGGTGAGCCCGCACGCTTCAGGGAGGCCGCACTCCATGAGCCCGTTCACGAGTTCCGCGCCCCGCACCGAACAGTGGCGGCATCTGCGCCTCACCCTCGACGGAGGTGTCGCCACCGTCACCCTCGACCGCCCCGCCAAGCTCAACGCCCTCACCTTCGGCGCCTACGCCGATCTGCGCGACCTCCTCGCCGAACTCTCCCGGGAGCGCGCCGTCCGCGCCCTCGTCCTCGGCGGCGAAGGCCGGGGCTTCTGCTCCGGCGGCGACGTGGACGACATCATCGGCGCCACCCTCGCCATGGACACCGCCCAGCTCCTCGACTTCAACCGGATGACCGGCCAGGTCGTACGGGCGCTGCGCGAATGCCCCTTCCCCGTGATCGCCGCCGTCCACGGGGTCGCCGCCGGGGCCGGGGCCGTCCTCGCCCTCGCCGCCGACTTCCGGATCGCCGACCCCTCCGCGCGTTTCGCGTTCCTCTTCACCAGGGTCGGACTCTCCGGCGGCGACATGGGAGCGGCCTACCTCCTGCCCCGCGTCGTCGGCCTCGGCCACGCCACCCGCCTGCTCATGCTCGGCGAACCCGTCCGCGCGACCGAGGCCGAACGCATCGGCCTGATCAGCGAACTCACCGATGAGGGCCGCGCCGGCGAGCGCGCCGCCGAACTCGCCCGCCGGCTCGCCGAAGGCCCCGCCCTCGCGTACGCGCAGACCAAGGCCCTGCTCACCGCCGAACTCGACATGCCGCTCGCCGCCGCCGTCGAACTCGACGCCGCCACGCAGGCCCTGCTGATGAACGGCGAGGACTACGCCGAGTTCCACGCCGCGTTCACCGAGAAGCGGCCCCCCAAGTGGCGGGGGCGATGACCATGAGGGTGGCGGTCATCGGCGGCGGCCCCGGCGGCCTCTACGCCGCGGCCCTGCTCAAACGGCTCGGCCCCGACCGTGACATCACCGTCTGGGAGCGCAACGCCCCCGACGACACGTTCGGTTTCGGCGTCGTCCTCTCCGACGAGACCCTCGGCGGCATCGAGCACGCCGACCCCGAGGTGTACCAGGCGCTCGGCGAGGCGTTCGTCCGCTGGGACGACATCGACATCGTCCACCGGGGCCGCCTCCTCACCTCCGGCGGCCACGGCTTCGCCGCCCTCGGCCGCCGGGACCTGCTGCGGATCCTGCACGCCCGCTGCGCCGGCCTCGGCGTACACCTCCGCTTCCGCACCGAGGCGCCGCCCGCCGCCGAACTCGCCGCCACCCACGACCTCGTCATCGCCGCCGACGGCGTGCACAGCCGGACCCGCGAGGCCCACGCCGACGTCTTCCGGCCGCACATCACCACCCACCGCTGCCGCTACATCTGGCTCGCCGCCGACTTCCCCTTCGACGCGTTCCGCTTCGACATCGCCGAGACCGAGCACGGCGTGATGCAACTCCACGGCTATCCGTTCTCGCCCGACGCCTCCACCGTCATCGTCGAGATGCGCGAAGAGGTGTGGCGCACCGCCGGGTTCGACGAACTCGGCACCGACGAGTCCATCGCACGCTGCGCCAAGATCTTCTCCGAGGCGCTGCGCGGCCGGCCGCTGCGCTCCAACGCCTCCGCCTGGACCGCGTTCCGCACCGTCGTCAACGAACGCTGGTCCCACGGCAACACCGTCCTCCTCGGCGACGCCGCCCACACCGCCCACTTCTCCATCGGCTCCGGCACCAAGCTCGCCGTCGAGGACGCCCTCGCGCTCGCCGCCTGCGTCGAGGAACAGCCCGACCTCGGCCGCGCCCTCACCGCCTACGAGGCCGAACGCCGCCCCGTGGTCGAGTCCACCCAGCGTGCCGCCGCCGCCAGCCTCCGCTGGTTCGAAGACCTCGCCGGACACCTCGACCAGCCGCCCCGCCGGTTCGCGTTCAACCTCCTCACCCGCAGCCGCCGCGTCACCCACGGCAACCTGCGGCTGCGCGACCCGCTCTTCACCGACGCCGTCGAACGGGACTTCGGCTGCCCGCCCGGCACACCCCCGATGTTCACCCCCTTCCGGCTGCGCGGACTCACCCTGCGCAACCGCGTCGTCGTCTCACCCATGGACATGTACTCGGCCGTGGACGGCGTACCCGGCGACTTCCACCTCGTCCACCTCGGAGCCCGCGTCCTCGGCGGCGCCGGACTCGTCATGACCGAGATGGTCTGCGTCAGCCCGGAAGGCCGCATCACCCCCGGCTGCGCCGGCCTCTACACCGCCGAGCAGGAGGCCGCCTGGCGCCGTATCACCGACTTCACCCACACCCGGTCACCCACCACGGCCATCGGCGTCCAGCTCGGCCACTCCGGCCGCAAGGGCTCCACCCGGCTCATGTGGGAGGGCATCGACCAGCCCCTCGACAGCGGCAACTGGCCGCTCGTCGCCGCCTCCCCCCTCCCGTACCGCCCCGGCGTCAACCAGACACCCCACGCCCTGGACCGCGCCGGACTCACCGAGATCCGCGAGCAGTTCGCCACCGCCGCCCGGCGCGCCGCCCACGCCGGATTCGACCTGCTCGAACTGCACTGCGCCCACGGCTACCTGCTGTCCGGTTTCCTGTCCCCTCTGACCAACCAACGGACGGACGCCTACGGCGGTTCCCTCGACGCGCGCCTCCGCTACCCGCTGGAGGTCTTCGACGCCGTACGGGACGTCTGGCCCGCCGACCGCCCCATGACCGTGCGCGTCTCCGCGACCGACTGGGCGCCCGGCGGCACCACCGCCGACGACGCCGTGGAGATCGCCCGCGCCTTCACCGCGCACGGCGCCGACGCCATCGACGTCTCCACCGGCCAGGTCGTCCCCGACGAACGCCCCGAGTACGGCCGCTCCTACCAGACCCCGTACGCCGACCGCATCCGCAACACCCTCGGAGTCCCCGTGATCGCCGTCGGCGCCATCTCGTCCTGGGACGACGTCAACTCGCTCCTCCTCGCGGGCCGCGCCGACCTCTGCGCCCTCGCCCGCCCCCACCTCTACGACCCGCACTGGACCCTGCACGCCGCCGCCGAGCAGTCCTACACCGGCCCCGCCGCCCCCTGGCCGGCCCCCTACCTGGCCGGCAGCCGCACACCCCCCACAGGCCGCACCGACGCCCCCAAACCCCGCCTCACGCTCACCGCGCCGGCCCCGGACGTCAGCACGCCTCCCTGACGAACTCCGCGCCCGTGTCCCGCAGACGGGCGTGCAGTTCGCCGAAGACGGCGGCCGCCCTGCCGCCCGGCCAGCCGTCAGGGAGGAGTTCGCGCGGCAGGCCCGGGTCGGCGTAGGGGAGGCGCCGCCACGAGTCCAGGGCCGGCAGGTAGTCGCGGTACGCCTCCTCCGGCGACCCCGTGCGGCCCGGGGCCGACCAGGCACGGAGCACCGGCTCGTGCCGGTCGAGGAACTCCTCGTGCTGTTTGGCGATCGCCGCCAGGTCCCACCAGCGGGCCACCGCATCGGCCGTCGCCGGGAAACCCAGGTGCTCGCCCCGGAACAGGTCCACGTACGGGTCGAGGTGGAGGCGGCGCAGGGTGTGCCGGGTCTCCTCGTACAGCGCCGCCGGGGCGATCCAGACGCCGGGCGCGGCCGTGCCGAAGCCCAGCCGGGCCAGCCGGGAGCGCAGCAGGTGCCGCTTGTGCCGCTCCGCCTCGGGGACGGAGAACACGGCGAGGACCCAGCCGTCGGACAGGCGGGGCTCCCGGGGCGCGTAGATCCGGCGGTCACCGTCGTCCAGCAGTTGCCGGGCGTCATCGGACAGGGCGTATCCGGCGGCGCCGTCGGCCGTGCGGCGCGGCTCCAGCAGGCCGCGCCGTTTCAGCCGGGACACCGAGGACCGCACGGACGGCGCGTCGACGCCCAGGACTCCCAGCAGCCGGATCAGTCCGGCCACCGGCAGCGGGGCGTTGTCGGGCGTCCGCCCGTACGCGCCGTACAGGGAGACGATCAGGGAACGCGGAGTGTGCTGCTCGGCCACGTGATCACTCTAGGCGCGCAGCCTGAACCGCTGCAGCTTGCCCGTGGCGGTACGGGGGAGCGCGTCGAGGAACACGATCTCGCGCGGGCACTTGTACGGCACCAGCCGCGACCGTACGAAGGCGCGCAGGGCCTCCACCGTGCCGTCATCGCGTGGCACCCCGTCCCGCAGGACCGCGTAGGCGACCACGACCTGCCCGCGCAGCTCGTCGGGCCGGCCCACCACGGCCGCCTCCAGCACGTCGGGGTGGGCGAGCAGCGCCTCCTCGACCTGGGGGCCCGCGATGTTGTACCCGGCCGAGATGATCATGTCGTCGGCGCGGGCGACATAGCGCAGGTAGCCGTCCGGTTCGCGCACATAGGTGTCCCCGGTGATGTTCCAGCCGTCCCGGACGTACTCCCGCTGCCGGTCGCCCGCCAGATAGCGGCAGCCGACCGGCCCGCGCACGGCCAGCAGCCCTTCCGCCCCGTCCGGCACGGGCCGCCCGGAATCGTCCACCACGCGCGCGTGCCACCCGGGAACGGGGACGCCCGTCGTCCCCGGCCGGATGGCGTCCCCGGCCGCCGAGACGAAGATGTGCAGCAGCTCGGTCGCGCCGATGCCGTTGACCAGCCGCAGCCCCGTCCGCTCGTACCAGGCGTGCCAGGTCGCCGCCGGGAGGTGCTCGCCCGCCGACACGCACAGCCGCAGCGAGCCGGTGTCATGCCCGTCGAGCTCGTCCAGCATCACCCGGTAGGCGGTGGGTGCCGTGAACAGCACCGACACCCGGTGCTCGGCGATCGCCGGGAGCAGCTGCCGCGGCCCGGCCTGTTCCAGGAGCAGCGCCGAGGCACCGGCACGCAGCGGGAACACGACGAGCCCGCCGAGGCCGAAGGTGAAGCCGAGCGGAGGGGACCCCGCGAACAGGTCGTCCGGCCGGGGCCGCAGCACGTGGGCCGAGAAGGTGTCCGCGATGGCGAGGACGTCCCGGTGGAAGTGCATGCAGCCCTTGGGGCGGCCCGTGGTGCCGGAGGTGAACGCGATCAGCGCGACGTCGTCGGCGGCGGTCCGCACCGCCTCGTACGCCCCGGGCCGGCGGGCGGCGAGCCGCAGCAGGTCGTCGGGCGCGTCACCGCCGTACGCCGTGACGCGCAGCCAGGGGACCTCGGCCTTCGCCAGCTCGTCGACCGTGCGGACGTCGCACAGGGCGTGCGTGACCTCGGCCATCTCGCACATGACGGCCAGCTCCCGCGCCCGCTGCTGGGCGAGCACGGTCACGGCCACGGCGCCCGCCTTCATGACGGCCAGCCAGCAGGCGGCGAGCCAGGGGGTGGTGGGGCCGCGCAGCAGCACCCGGTTGCCGGGCACGACGCCCAGGTCGGAGGTGAGGGCGTGGGCGATGCGGTCGACGCGCTCGCGCAGTTCGCCGTACGACCAGACGGTCCCGGCGCCGTCCCGGAAGGCGGGCCGGTCCGGCCCGAAACGTTCGGCCGTGCGGTCCAGCAGCTCGGCCCCGCAGTTGAGCCGGTCCGGGTAGCGCAGCTCCGGCAGGTCGAAGAGGAGCTCCGGCCACTGCTCGCGCGGCGGCAGCCGGTCGCGGGAGAAGGTGTCGAGGTGAGCGGAGGGAGTCAGCTCCATGGTTCGCCCCCTTGTCGTCGTGGGGTCGCCCGACGAGCGTATCGTGAAGGTGACGACAGTCAACGGTGCGCGATAGATGCGCTGGAGAGGTGGGGGCCCGAATGCCCGTATTCTCGCTCGATCCAGTACAGACCGCCTGGTGCGAGGAGTTGCGCGACCTCGCCGCCGAACGCCTGCGCCCGATCGCCGAGAAGGGCGAACCGGGCCGGATCAACCGTCCGCTGGTCGCCGCGCTCGGCGAGTACGGGCTCATCGGGCGGCTGTTCGAGTCCGGTGCGCTCGACCTGTGCCTGATGCGGGAGTCCCTCGCCCAGGTGTGCACGGAGGCCGAGACGGCCCTCGCCCTCCAGGGCCTCGGCGCCCACCCGGTCGCCGCGTTCGGCACGGAGGCCCAAAGGGCCAGGGTCCTGCCCGAGGTGACGGCGGGCCGCGCGGTCGCCGCGTTCGCGCTCAGCGAGCCGGGCGCGGGCTCGGACGCCGCCGCCCTCGCCCTGCGCGCGGAACCCGACGGCGACGGATACCGCCTCTCGGGTGAGAAGCGCTGGATCTCCAACGCTCCCGAGGCCGACGTCTACACCGTCTTCGCCCGTACGGCCCAAGGCGCCGGGAACGGCGGGGCGGGACGGGGCCCCGGAAGCGGCGGGGCGGCCCAGGGTGCCGGGAACGGCGCGGGGGCGAGCGGCATCACCGCCTTCCTCGTCCCCGCCGACCGCCCCGGTCTGACCGGCGGCACGCTGGAGATGCTGTCGCCGCACCCCGTCGGCAGCCTCGTCTTCGACGGCGTCCCCGTCACCCGGGACGACATCCTCGGCGAACCGGGCCGCGGCTTCCGGGTCGCCGTGCACACCTTGAACCTGTTCCGCCCGAGCGTCGGCGCGTTCGCCGTCGGCATGGCCCAGGCCGCCCTGGACGCGACGCTCGACCACACGGCGCGGCGCACCGCGTTCGGGGGCGTGCTGAAGGACCTCCAGACGGTGGCCCACCAGGTCGCCGAGATGGCGACCCGCACCGAGGCCGCCCGCCTGCTGGTGTACGCGGCCGCGGCCGCCTACGACGCGGGCGCGCCCGATGTGCCCAGGCGGGCCGCCATGGCCAAGCTCCTGGCCACCGAGACGGCCCAGTACGTGGTCGACGCGGCCGTCCAGCTGCACGGCGCCCGCGCCCTGCAGCGGGGCCATCTGCTGGAGCACCTCTACCGGGAGGTCAGGGCGCCCCGCATCTACGAGGGCGCGACCGAGGTGCAGCGCGCGATCATCGCCAAGGACCTCTACCGCGCTCAGGAGGCGACCGCATGAGCCTCGAACGGATCAACCCCGCCGAGCTGTCCCCGCCGACCGGCTTCACGCACGCCGTCACGGCCATCGGCTCCCGGCTGGTCTTCCTGGCCGGGCAGACCGCCCTGGACCAGGAGGGAAAGGTGGTCGGCGACACCCTCCCGGCCCAGTTCGAGCGGGCGCTCGGCAACCTCCTGGCCGCGCTGCGGGCCGCCGGCGGCACCCCGGCGGACCTGGCCCGCGTCACCGTCTACGCCACGGACGTCGGCGCGTACCGGGACCACGCCGCCGAACTCGGCCGGGTGTGGCGGCGGCTGGCGGGCCGCGACTATCCGGCGATGGCGGTCGTCGGCGTCGTACGCCTCTGGGACGAGCGGGCGATGGTGGAACTGGACGGCGTCGCCGTGCTGGACGAGGGCCCCGCCCCCGGGTGACCCCCGAGCCGCGACCGACACCCCCGCCTCACCCGACACCCCCGCCGCAACCGCACGGCCCCGCCGGAACCGACGCCCCCGCCGGGGCGCCTGGCCGAGCCGACCCGGGTGGCCTCAGCGCTCCATCAGGGAGTCCATCCACGCCTCGATGCCGGCGACCGTGCGCGGCAGGGCACCCGACATCAGGCGGGCGCCTTCCGGCGTGATGACGAGGTCGTCCTCGACGCGTACGCCGATGCCGCGCAGTTCGGCGGGGAGGGTGAGGTCGTCGGGCTGGAGGTACAGGCCGGGTTCGACGGTGAGGACCTGGCCTTCCTCCAGTACGCCGTCCGGGTAAGTCTCCGCGCGGGCCTGGGCGCAGTCGTGGACGTCGATGCCGAGCATATGGCCGCTGCCGCACAGCGTGTAGCGGCGGTGCAGGTCGCCCTCCGGGTCCTTCAGGACGCCCCATTCGGCCAGGCCCTCCGCGATGACGCGCATACAGGCGTGGTGGAAGTCGCGGAAGCGGGCGCCGGGGCGGAGCGCGGCGATGCCGGCCTCCTGGGCGGCCAGGACGAGTTCGTACACCTCGCGCTGGACGGGGGAGAAGCGGCCCGAGAGCGGCAGGGTGCGGGTGATGTCGGCGGTGTACAGCGTGTCGGTCTCCACGCCCGCGTCGAACAGGAGGAGTTCGGCCGGGTCGAGGGGGCCGTCGTTGCGTATCCAGTGCAGGACGCAGGCGTGGGCGCCGGACGCGGCGATGGTCTCGTAGCCGGTGCCGTTGCCCTCGGCGCGGGCGCGGAGTCCGAAGACGCCCTCGATCCAGCGTTCGCCGCGCGGGTGGGCGAGGGCGCGGGGCAGGGCCCGTACGACGTCCTCGAACCCGGCGGTGGTGTGGTCGACGGCGAGCTGGAGCTGCTCGACCTCCCAGGAGTCCTTGACCAGCCGCAGCTCCGAGAGGGCGGCGGCCAGCTCCGGGTCGGAGGAGGGCTCACGGCCGGGCGGGAGCGTCCCGCCGAGTTCGTCGACGTGGGCGCAGCGGATGCCGGTGAGGCGCTCGGTCTCGTCCAGGTCGGGGCGGCGCCCGACCCAGAACTCGCCGTAGCGGCGGTCCCGGTAGAAGGCGTCTTTGGCGCGCTCGGTGTCGCCGGTGCGGGGCGAGCGGGGGCGCACGTACAGCACGGCCTCGTGGTCGTGGGGCCCCGACGGTTCCAGGACGAGGACGTGGCCGGGCTGGTCCTCGCCGGTGAGCCCGGTGAGCCAGGCGTAGGCGCTGTACGGGCGGAAGCGGTGGTCGCAGTCGTTGGAGCGGACCTTCAGCTCACCGGCGGGGACGACGAGCCGTTCTCCGGGGAACCGGGCGGACAGCCGGGCGCGGCGGGCGGGGGTGACGGCGCGGGCGGCCACCCGGGCGTCGTGGGGCAGGGGTGAGGGTGCCCAGTCGCGGCCCATGAAGCGGGCCAACTCCGTGGAGACGGACAGGTCGTGGCTGCCGGTGCGGAGGCGGTGGGGGCTGTCGGCCATCGAGGCTCCCGGGATTCGTCGTAGCAGAGGGGTTGTCAGTGCAATTTCACATTACTATGTTACAGCTCACATTGCAGTGGCATGCACGCCTCAAGCTGGTGGGCGACTCGCCGCTGCGGCAAGGACGTTCGCGCCCGAAGAGGGGGCGCGAACGCACCCCCCATCACCTCCCACACCCCACAGGAGCCGCAAAGGTGTTCCCGAAGACACGCCTGTCCGCCCCGTCAGGGCGCAGATCCGTGCGTACCGCACTCCTCGCCGCCGCCGTCACCACCGTGCTGCTCGGCACGTCGGGCGGGCCGGCCGCCTCCCTCACCGCTCAGCCGAACACCCAGGCGGCGGCCGTCCCGGCGGCCGCCGCCCAGGGAGCGCACGGCGCCCAGGGAGCGCACGGTGCCCAGGGCGCCGACGGGCACGACCCGCACGACGAGGTGCTGCGCCTCGGCAAGGCGCCCGCCCCCACCCCGCCCACCGCCGACGGCCCCGGCGACCGCCCCGCGAGCGCCCGTGTCCCGGGCCGGCAGCCGTCGAACGCCCCGGCCGCGCGCCGCACCGCGGCGGCGACGGCCGCCACGACCGCCCCCTGCACCCTCGACGGCGTCACCGGCCTCGGTCCCGAGCGGTTCGCCGACTTCCTCGCCGACCCGGCGGTCACCGCCGACGGCTGTCTGGGGAACCTCATCTGGACCTGGGACCGCCGACTCGCGCCGGTCATGTCCGACGCCCACGTCCAGGCCGTGTCCCAGCGGATATCCGCCCTCGCCGCACGGCACGACGGCCGCAACGGCAGCCACCTGCTGGAGATGTTCACCTATCTCCACGCCGTGGCGTACCACGACTTCTCACGCGACGAGATCGACGTCACCGACGCCCCGACCACCGAGGCCATGCGCCGCGCCATCTACTACTTCGGCACCGCGGCGCGCACCTTCGACGTCACCCGGACGAACGCCGAGACCCTCCGCGAGGCGCTCTACGCGGGCAGCGCGCCCGGTCTGCGCCACTCCCAGCTGGACCTGATCCGCAAGGTGCTGGCCACCATGGACCAGTACCACCCGGAGACGTACGCGGACAGCTCCTGGGGCGGCGCCGTACTCGCCGGGCTCTCGGTCAACTACCTCGGCCTCTACTCCGGCAACAACGACACGTCGTTCCGCACCCTCGTCGCCCGCAACGACGCCTACCGCGCGGCCTTCCGGAAGTTCGCGTTCCACACCCACCTCAAGGGCACGCCCAACGAGTGGGTCGTCCGCGACGCGCTCTCCGAGTACGCCCGTTTCGGCGAGATCGGCTCCCTGCGCAACGCCGTCGTCACCGACCTCGGCGCCCTCCTGGACCCGGTGACCGCCAACTGGGGCCGGGGCAGCGCCCCCTGGGCCAAGATCGCCTCCTGGCTCGACTACTACGCCGCGTGCAAGCCGTACGGCGTCTGCAAGGACGACATCGAACGGCTGATCTTCCCCCACACCTACACGTACGACAACGGCACCATGAAGGTCCGCACGGGCCTCGACCGCGCCACCGTCGACCAGCTCTACTACGCGAGCAAGCAGGTCAAGGCGCAGTTCCACCGCGTCATCGGCAGCGAGGCACCGCTCACCGGTGACACCAACAGCAGCCTGAACATCGTGCTGTACGCCTCGCGCGCCGACTACGAGAACTACCACCCGCTGCTCACCGGCATGGACACCAACAACGGCGGCATCTACATCGAGCGCGGCGCCACCTTCTACACGTACCAGCGGCGCGTCCCGCAGGACTCGCGGCTGACGCTGGAGGAACTGTTCCGCCACGAGTACGTGCACTACCTCAACGGCCGGTGGGCCGTCCCCGGCTACTTCGGCGAAGGCCCCTGGTACCAGAACGACCGCACGACGGCCATGGACGAGGGCACCGCGGAGTTCTTCGACGGCGCCACCCGCGACGACGGCGTCGCCGTCCGCAAATCGCTCGTCCAGAGCATCATCTCGGACACCGCGAACGGCGGTCCGCGCATGACCGTCGACCAGCTCCTGCACGCCACGTACGCGGGCGACGGCTTCCGGTTCTACAGCTACGCGGGCACCTTCTTCGAGTACCTGTGGACCGAGCGCCCCTCCCTGCTGCGCGAGATGTACCGGCACCTGCGGGCCAACGACCCCGCGGCCTTCGACGCCTGGCGCGGCCGGCTGAGCCGGGACGCGTCGCTCCAGCGGGGGTACGACGCCTTCCTCGACCGGCAGATCGCCCGGGTGAACGACCTCTTCGTACCGAACACCGTGTACACGCCGGACAGCGGACTGCGGGAGACCGCGGCCGACGCGGTGCGTGCCGCCTTCGCCGGCGCGACCGGGTCCGACCCGCGCTGCACCGCCAACGGCGACAGGGGCATGCCCCGGTTCCTCTGCACGGGCCGCGTCACGGCCCGCCTGGCCGACGCCGGGAACAGCGACCGCGTCTTCCGGGACATGTCCGAGACCGTCGACTACTTCCTGCTCGACCGGTCCGCGCCCGCGTCCCCGAACCTCGCCGACATGAACTGCTCGTTCGGCGAGGTGGAGATCTGGGCCGACCGCACGGCGGGTACGTCCTCGTACAGCTGTGAAGGTCCGCTGCGGCGCTGAACAGCCCTTGTGAGGCGCCAGTAGTATGTGAAATATTACTGACGTGCCCATGAGACACCGCACCACAGCGTCCTCCGCCTCCGACGCCGTCATCGTCGGCGCCGGAATCGTCGGAGCGGCCTGCGCCTACTACGCGAGCCGCTCCGGCCTCGCCGTCACCGTCGTCGACCGGGGCCCCGTCGCCGGCGGCACCACCGGCGCCGGTGAAGGCAATCTGCTCGTCTCCGACAAGGAGGCGGGACCCGAGCTCGACCTCGCCCTGCTGTCCACACGACTGTGGCGCGAACTCGCCGCCGCCCTCCCACCGGAGGCGGAGACCGAGTACGAGCTCAAGGGCGGTCTCGTCATCGCACCCGACGAGACCGCCCTCACCGCGCTGCGGACCTTCGCCAAGGGCCAGCGCGACGCCGGAGTCGAGGCACGGGAGGTCCCGCCCGACGCCGTCCACACCCTCGAACCCCACCTCGCCCCCGGCACGGCCGGCGCCTTCCACTACCCGCAGGACGCCCAGGTCCAGCCCGCCCGCGCGGCCGCCGCGGTCCTGCGCGCCGCCCGCGACCTGGGCGCCGACGTACGGCTCGGCGAAGAGGTGACGGCGCTCCTCACCGACCCGCGCGGCGCCGTCCGGGGCGTCCGCACCGCACACGGCGACCTCCACGCCCCCGCCGTCGTCAACGCCACCGGAACCTGGGGCGGCCGGTTCGCCGCCCTCGCCGGCACGGACCTCCCGGTGCTGCCACGCCGGGGCTTCGTCCTCGTCACCGAACCCCTCCCGCCCGGCCTCATCCGCCACAAGGTGTACGCCGCCGACTACATCGCCGATGTCGCCAGCGGCTCCGCCGACCTCCAGTCCTCCGCCGTCGTGGAGGGCACCCCCGCAGGACCGGTCCTCATCGGCGCCACCAGGGAACGCGTCGGCTTCGACCGCACCCTGTCGACCGAGGCCCTGCGCCGCCTGGCGCGCCAGGCCACCGCCCTGTTCCCCGTCCTGGCCGGCGCCCGCGCGATCCGCGCGTACCACGGCTTCCGCCCGTACCTCCCGGACCACCTCCCGGCGATCGGACCCGACCCGCGCGTGCCCGGCCTGCACCACGCGTGCGGCCACGAGGGCGCGGGCATCGGCCTCGCCCCCGCGACGGGCCTCCTCATCACGGCCGCCCTGCGCGGCGACCACCCGCCCCTGGACCCGGCCCCGTTCGACCCCGCCCGCTTCTCCGCACCGGGAGCACCCCAGTGAAGCACCGCACCCCCGCCTCACTCGTACGGGCCGAGCCCGCCACCCCGTACACCTTCACCTTCGACGGGCGCACGCTCACCGCGCTGCCGGGCCAGACCCTGGCCGCCGCCCTGTGGGCCGCCGGAATCCTGTCCTGGCGCACCACCCGCGGCGGCGGCGCCCCGCGCGGCGCGTTCTGCGGCATCGGCGTCTGCCACGACTGCCTCGCCACCGTCAACGGCCGCCCCAACCAGCGGGCCTGCCTCGTCCCCGTACGCCCCGGCGACACCGTCACGACCCAGGAGGGCACCGGCCATGACCAGTGAACCGGCCGACCTCGCCATCGTCGGGGCGGGCCCCGCCGGGCTCGCCGCCGCCGTCACCGCCGCCGGCCTCGGCCTGCGGGTCACCCTGCTGGACGCGGGGGAGCGGCCCGGCGGCCAGTTCTACCGCCACCCCGCGCCCGGCCTCCGCGCCGCCCGCCCCGAGGCGCTGCACCACGGCTGGCGCCGGTTCGCCACCCTGCTGCGCCGCCTGGACACCCCCCGCGTCACGCACCTCCCGGCCCACCACGTCTGGACGGTCGTACGGGACGCCGACCACTGGCGCCTGCACGCGGTCGCAGGCCCGGACGAGACACCCGCCACCGTCCACGCCAGGACCGTCCTCCTCGCCACCGGCGCGTACGAACGGCAACTCCCCTTCCCCGGCTGGACCCTCCCCGGCGTGGTCGGCGCCGGCGGCGCCCAGGCGATGCTGAAGTCCGGCCTCGTCCTCCCCGGCCGGCGCGTCGTCGTCGCGGGCAGCGGCCCCCTGCTGCTGGCCGTCGCCGGTTCGCTCGCCGCCGCCGGCGCCCGCGTACCCGCCGTCGTGGAGGCCGCCGACTACACCGCGTACGCCCGCGAACTGCCCGCCCTCCTCCGCAACCCCGGCAAACTCGCCGAAGGAGCCCTCCACGGCGGCGGACTCCTCCGCCACTCCACCCGGCTCCTCACCCGGCACGCCGTCACGGCCGCCCACGGCACCACCCGCGTCGAAGCGGTCACCGTGCGGCGCCTCGACCGCGACTGGCGCCCCCTGCCCGGCACCGCCCGCCGCGTCCCGTGCGACGCCCTCGCCGTCGGCCACGGCCTCGTACCCCAGCTCGAACTGGCCACCGGCCTCGGCTGCGCCACCCGCCGCACACCCGACGGCACCCCCGCCCTGGCCCTCGACCCCGACCAGGCCACCTCCGTCCCCGGCGTCTGGGCGGCCGGCGAGACCGGCGGCGTCGGCGGCGCCGAACTCGCCCTCACCGAGGGAGTGATCGCCGCCACGGCCATCGCCCACACCCTGCGCGGCACCCCGTACCGCCCCACCGCCCTCGCCCGCCGCCGCACCCGCCTGCGCGCCTTCGCCGACGCCATGGCCGCCGCCCACCGACCGGGACCCGGCTGGACCGACTGGCTCGACGACACCACCGAGGTGTGCCGCTGCGAGGAGGTCACCGCCGGCCGTGTCCGCGAGGCCGTCACCGAACTCGGCGCCCGCGACGCCCGCACCGTCAAACTCCTCACCCGCGCCGGAATGGGCTGGTGCCAGGGCCGCGTGTGCGGCCAGGCGGTGGCCTGCCTCGCGGGTGAGGACCCGGCCCCCGACCGACGCCCGCTCTCCTGCCCCGTACCCCTCGGCCACCTCGCCGACCTCTGACGGCGGCTAGCCCGCCGACGGCCGGACCCCGCCCACCACACGAACGACAACCCGACCCAAGGAGCCCAGCATGACCGCCGCAGACACCCGCCCGCGCCCCTGGCACGGCATCATGGTCGCCACCGCGCTTCCCCTCCGGGACGACCTCTCCGTCGACTACGACGCCTTCGCCGGGCACGTCGAGCGGCTCATCGCCGACGGCTGCGACGGCGTGGTCCCCAACGGCTCGCTCGGCGAGTACCAGACCCTCACCGACGACGAACGCGCCCGCGTCGTCCGCGTCGCCGTCGAGGCCGCGGGCGACGGATCCCGCGTGATGGCGGGCGTCTCGGCCTACGGCAGCGCCGAGTCCCGCCGCTGGGCCGACCAGGCCGCCGAAGCGGGCGCCGGGTCGGTCCTGCTGCTGCCGCCCAACGCCTACCGCGCCGACGAGCCGGCCGTACGGGCGCACTTCGCCGAGGTGGCCAAGGCGGGCCTCCCCGTCGTGGCGTACAACAACCCCTATGACACCCGGACCGACCTCACGCCCGACCTGCTCGCCCGGCTCCACGCCGACGGCAGCGTCGTCGCCGTGAAGGAGTTCAGCGGGGACGTCCGCCGCGCCTACGAGATCGCCGAACTGGCCCCGGAGCTCGACCTGCTGATCGGCGCCGACGACGTCCTCCTGGAACTCGCCGTCGCCGGGGCGGTCGGCTGGATCGCCGGCTACCCCAACGCCCTCCCCGGCGCCTGCGCCGCCCTGTACCGCGCCGCCGTCGGCCAGGACCTGGACCTCGCCCTCCCGCTCTACCGCGCCCTGCACCCGCTGCTGCGCTGGGACTCCAAGCCCGAGTTCGTCCAGGCCATCAAACTGTCCATGGACATCGCGGGCCGCCCCGGCGGCCCCACCCGCCCACCGCGCTCGCCGCTCGCGGAGGCACACGCAGCCGCGGTACGCGCGGCCACGGAGAAGGCCCTGGCAGAGGGCCTCGACTGACGGACGCCCACAGCCCCCACCGCACCGACCCGAGCCACGCAGCCCACCCACCCCACCCCACCCCATCCACCCACCGACCCCGCCCGACCGAAGGGGGACCGTCATGCGGACCCGGCACGTCTACCACGCTGTCGACTCGCACACCGAGGGCATGCCCACCCGCGTCATCACCGGCGGGGTCGGCACCGTTCCCGGCGCCACCATGGCCGAGCGCCGCCGGCACTTCATCGCGGAACTGGACCACATCCGCACCCTGCTGATGTACGAGCCGCGCGGCCACGCCGCCATGAGCGGAGCCGTCCTGCAGCCGCCCACGAGACCCGACGCCGACTACGGCGTGCTGTACATCGAGGTCTCCGGGCTGCTGCCCATGTGCGGCCACGGCACCATCGGCGTGGCGACGGTCCTCGTGGAGACCGGCATGGTGCCGGTCACGGAGCCCGTCACGACCGTCCGGCTGGACACCCCGGCCGGGCTGGTGTCGGTCGACGTCCGGGTCGACGACGGCGAGGCGACCTCCGTGACCCTCACCAACGTCCCGGCGTTCTGCGCGGCGCTCGACCGCGAGGTCGAGGTGCCGGGCCTCGGCACGGTCACCTACGACCTCGCCTACGGCGGCAACTTCTACGCCTTCGTACGGCTCGACACGCTCGGACTGCCCTTCGACCGGGCGCGCAAGGACGACCTGCTGGCCGCCGGACTCGCGATCATGGACGCCGTCAACGCCGCGGACCGCCCGGTGCACCCCGAGAACCCGGAGATCGGCGGGGTGAAGCACGTCTACCTCGCCGCACCCGGCTCCGACGCCGCGCACTCCCGGCACGCCATGGCGATCCACCCCGGCTGGTTCGACCGTTCCCCCTGCGGAACCGGTACGTCCGCGCGGATGGCGCAGCTCCACGCGCGCGGTGAACTGCCGCTCGACCGGGACTTCGTCAACGAGTCGTTCATCGGCACGCGGTTCACGGGCCGCCTCGTCGGCGAGACGACCGTCTGCGGGCTGCCCGCCGTCGTACCCACCGTGACGGGCCGTGCCTGGATCACCGGAACCGCGCAGTACTTCCTGGACCCGTCCGACCCCTTCCCCGCGGGTTTCCTACTCTGAGGTGCTCGCGCGGTTCCTCTCGCGCAGTTCCGTCACCGCGTGCCGTGCCGTCACGTGGTCCGCACAACCGGAGGTAGGCCATGGGTGGCCATCTGAAGCAGCACAATCTGATCACCGCCCAGGAGCGCCTGCGCGACCAGGTCGCCCACGCGCTGCGTGCCGCGCTGATCTCCGGTGAACTCCACCCCGGGCAGGTGTACTCCGCGCCCGCGCTCGCCGCGGACTTCGGCATCTCCGCCACCCCCGTACGGGAGGCCATGCTCGACCTGGCCCGCGAAGGACTGGTGGAGCCCGTACGGAACAAGGGCTTCCGCGTCACGGAGGTCAGCGAACGGGACCTCGACCAGTACACGGAGCTGCGGGCGCTGATCGAGGTGCCGACCGTCGGCCGGGTCACCCGCTCGGCCACGCCCGAACAGCTGGAGGAGCTGCGCCCGATCGCGGAGGAGATCGTGGTCACCGCACGCGACCACGACCTCATCGGCTACCTGGACGCCGACCGCCGCTTCCACCTGTCCCTGCTGGCCCTGCACGGCAACGACCGGCTCGTCGAGACGGTCGGCGAGCTGCGCAAGCGCTCGCGGCTGTACGGCCTGACGGCCCTGGACGAGCGGGGGCTGCTGGTCTCCTCGGCCCAGGAGCACCACGAGCTGCTCGACCTGATGCTGTCCGGGGACGCGGCGGCCGCCGAGGCCTGCATGAGGCGTCACCTCGGCCATGTCCGCTCGCTGTGGGCCAACCCGTCGGACACCGAACCGGAGTGACGGCCACCGGCCGACCGCACCGGCCGACCGCCGTGACCGCCGTGACCGCCGGGACCGCCGCGACCGCCCGCCTGCGACGGCGGTCTCAGTGGTGCGGGACCACCGCGACCGGCGTGGTCGCGTGGTGCAGCGCCGCGTGCGTGACCGGGCCGATGTGGGCACCGACCGGGGAGCGGCGGATCCGGCGGCCGACCACCACGAGCGACGCGTCGTTCGCGGCCTCGACCAGATGGTCGGCGGCGCGCCCCACCACGCACTGGGCGATCACCTCGACGTCCGGGTACTTGTCGCGCCACGGGTTCAGGGCGTCGCTCAGGGCCCGCGCCCGCAGGACCTCCAGCTCCGTGCTGTGGCCCGGGTCGATGCCCGCCGGGTCGTAGCCGAACACGGGCGGCAGGCTCCAGCCGTGGAGCACCCGCAGTGCCGCCCCGCGTGCCGCCGCGGCCTCGAAGGCGTACGCGATGAGCTCGTCGCACGGCCCCGCGAGATCGAGGCCGAGCACGACGTCGCGGTAGGCGCCCTCCTGCGGCGCGCCACCGCCCGGCGCCGGGCGGAACGCGTCCTCGGCGCGTGTTCCGGCCCGTACGAGCACGACCGGGCGTTCCGCGTGGGCGATCACGGACATGGACACCGACCCCATGAGGAAGCCGGTCAGGGCGCTGAGCCCGCGTGAACCCAGCACCAGGACGTCCGCCCGCAGCGACGCGGCGTCCAGCACCGCGATCGGGCGTCCGTCGGCCTGCTCGAAGGACACGTCGAGACCCGGGTGCCGCTCACGGAGCCGCTCGCACGTCTCGCGGGGAATTCGCTCCGCCCAGTACCGCGTCCTGTCCGCCGTGATCCGCCCCGCGTCGCCGCCCTCCGTCGTGTACTGCGCCGGCACCGAGCCGAGCAGCGGCGCCTGCGTGTACGCCGGCGTCCACGACTGCCAGACGTGCAGCAGTTTCAGGGGCAGTCCGCGCAGCAGGGCCTCGCGTGCCGCCCAGTCCGCCGCGGCCAGCGACTCGGCCGCGCCGTCCACTCCGACGATGACGGTACGTGACATGGGAATCCTCCAGGACGGCTCGGGGGCAGGTGCCGAACCGGCATACGCCGGCGCACGCTCACCTTCGCGCCGGACGGGACACCCGTACCAGGGCCGAAGGGGCCCCGCCCCCGGGCCCCCGGTCCTGGCGGCGTCCGCGCCAGGGCTGAACGGCCCGCTGCCTCCGGCCGGAGCGGGCCACCGGAGGCGGTACCGCCCGGCCGGCGGCCGAGGACTTTCCGCATGCTCTCGCGGTACGACCCGGATGACAGGGTTCAGGTGATTTCACCGATTCGCCTCGGTGCGGCAACGGAGCCGGAACCGGCTTCCTCCGTCGCGCCCGGGACGGCCGGTTCGGCGGCGGTACCCCTCCCCGCCCCACCCTGAGGAGAACCATGTCCTTCCATGTCGATTCCGAGACCGGGCGACTGAAGCAGGTCATCCTGCACAGGCCCGACCTCGAACTCAAGCGGCTGACGCCCAGCAACAAGGACGCGCTGCTCTTCGACGACGTGCTGTGGGTCAAGCGAGCCCGCGAAGAGCACGACGCCTTCGCCGACGCGCTGCGCGAACGCGGCGTCCGCGTCCACCTGTTCGCGGATCTGCTCACCGAGGCGCTCGAACGCCCCGCGGCGCGCACGCTCATCCACGACCGCGTCTTCGACGAGCGCGAGTACGGCCATCTGGCCACCGACCGCATCCGGGGCTTCTTCGACTCGCTGGAGTCCGCCGAGCTGACGTCCTTCCTCGTGGGTGGCATCACCCAGCGCGAACTGCTGGAGCGCACCGGCCCGATCCCCAGTGTGCGCCTGCACTCCATGGCCCCCGACGACTTCGTCGTGGCGCCGCTGCCGAACCACCTCTTCACCCGCGACACCTCGTGCTGGATCTACGACGGCGTGAGCGTCAACCCGATGAAGAAGGTGGCCAGGCGCCGCGAGACCGTCCACTTCGAGGCGATCTACCAGCACCACCCGCTGTTCGAGAAGCAGGAGTTCCGCCAGTGGACCGACGGACAGTCGGCCTACCCCTCCACCATCGAGGGCGGCGACGTCCTGGTCATCGGCAACGGCGCGGTCCTCATCGGCATGAGCGAGCGCACCACGCCGCAGGCCGTCGAGGCGCTCGCCCTGCGGATGTTCTCCGCCGGCTCGGCACGCCGGGTCGTCGCGATCGACCTGCCGAAGGCGCGCAGCTTCATGCACCTCGACACCGTGATGACGATGGTCAGCGGTGACACCTTCACCAAGTACGCGGGCCTCGGCATGCTGCCGTCCTGCACGATCGAGCCCGGCCCCGAGGGCCGGGGGCTGCGGATCACCGACCACGCGCCGGAGTACATGCACCAGGCGATCGCCGACGCGCTCGGCCTGGACTCCATCACCGTGCTGACGCCCACGCAGGACGTGCACGCGGCCGAGCGCGAGCAGTGGGACGACGGCTGCAACGTCCTCGCGATCGAACCGGGCGTCGTCTTCGCCTACGAGCGGAACGTCACCACCAACACCTTCCTCCGCCGCCACGGCATCGAGGTCGTCACCATCCGCGGCAGCGAGCTGGGCCGGGGCCGGGGCGGGCCGCGCTGTATGAGCTGCCCCATCGAGCGGACCGCCGCCTGAGCGCGTCCGCCACCGCGGACCGCCGCCCGAGCGACCACCGTCAGGGCGACCACCGTCAGGGCGTTCGCCGCCCGAGCGACCACCGTCAGGGCGACCACCGTCAGGGCGTTCGCCGCCCGAGCGACAGCCGCCCGTGCGCCGCCACCGAGCGGCGGCCCGCGCCCGCCCCACCCCGGACCTGAGAACGAGAAAGGCTTCATCATGGCCGTCAACCTGCGCCACCGCTCCCTGCTGAGGGAACTGGACCTCACCCCGGCCGAGTTCCGCTTCCTGCTGGACCTGTCCGCCCGGCTCAAGGCCGCCCGCTACGCCGGCACCGAACAGCAGCGCCTCCAGGGCAAGAACATCGCCCTCATCTTCGAGAAGACCTCCACCCGCACCCGCTGCGCCTTCGAGGTCGCCGCACACCAGCAGGGCGCCCACGTCACGTATCTGGAGCCGTCCGGCAGCCAGATCGGGCACAAGGAGTCCATCAAGGACACCGCCAGGGTCCTCGGCCGTTTCTACGACGGCATCGAGTACCGGGGCAGCTCGCAGACCATCGTCGAGGACCTCGCCGCCTACTCCGGAGTCCCGGTGTGGAACGGCCTGACCGACGAGTGGCACCCCACGCAGTCGCTCGCCGACGTGCTCACCATGTGGGAGAACACCGACAAGCCGCTGCACCAGGTCTCGTTCGCCTACCTCGGCGACGCCCGCAACAACGTGGGCAACTCCCTTCTCATCACCGCCGCGATGCTCGGCATGGACGTCCGCATGGTCGGCCCGGCGAGCCTGCGCAACGCCCCGGAGATCGTCGCCGAGGCCGAGGCGCTCGCGGCGACGACCGGAGCCCGCATCACCCTCACCGAGGACGTCGCCGAAGGCGTCGACGGCGTGGACTTCCTCTACACGGACGTCTGGGTCTCCATGGGCGAGCCCAAGGAGGTCTGGGACGAGCGGATCGAGCTCCTCCGCCCGTACCAGGTGTCCATGGACACGGTGAAGGCGACCGGGAACCCGCGCGTGAAGTTCCTGCACTGCCTGCCGGCCTTCCACGACAGCGAGACCACGGTCGGCGCCGACATCCTGAAGCGGACCGGCATGACCGCGCTGGAGGTGACCGACGACGTCTTCGAGTCCCCGCACTCGGTCGTCTTCGACCAGGCGGAGAACCGCCTCCACACCATCAAGGCCGTCCTCGTCGCCACCCTCGGCGACTGATCACCGACCCGCACGGAAAGAAGGAACACGTCATGCGTGTCGTCGTCGCCCTCGGCGGCAATGCCCTGCTCCAGCGGGGAGACCGCCCGGACGCCGCCGTCCAGCAGGCCAACGTACGAGCGGCCGTCGCCGCCCTCGCGCCGCTCACCCGGCAGCACGAGGTGGTCGTCACCCACGGCAACGGCCCCCAGGTGGGGCTGCTGGCTCTGCAGAACGCCGCCGACCAGTCCCTGACCAGCCCGTACCCGTTCGACGTCCTGGGCGCGGAAACCCAGGGCATGATCGGCTACTGGCTGCTCCAGGCACTCCAGAACGCCCTGCCGGAGCGCCAGGTGTGCGCCCTGCTCAACCAGACGCTCGTCTCGGCCGCCGACCCGGCGTTCACCGATCCCACCAAGTTCGTCGGACCGGTCTACGGCCGGGAGGAGGCCGAGCAGATAGCGGCCGAGCGCGGCTGGACCGTCAAGGAGGACGGAACGCACTGGCGCCGCGTCGTCCCCTCGCCCCGCCCGCAGCGCGTCGTGGAGACCCGGCTGATCCGCCTCCTGCTCGACTCGGGCGCGGTGGCGGTCTGCGCGGGCGGCGGCGGAGTCCCCGTCGTACGCGACGAGGTCGGCCGGCTGACCGGTGTGGACGCCGTCGTGGACAAGGACCTGACCGCGTCCCTCCTCGCCGAGGCGCTCGACGCCGACGCGCTGCTGCTGCTCACCGACGTACCGCAGGTGATCAGCGGTTTCGGCACCGCGCAGGCGAAGCCCATCACCCGTACGACCCCGGTCAGGATGCGCGAGGAGAACTTCCCGGCCGGATCGATGGGACCCAAGGTCGAGGCGGCGTGCCGGTTCGTGGAACTCACCGGCGGTATCGCCGCCATCGGCGCCCTCACCGATGCCCAGGCACTCCTGGAGGGCACCGCGGGCACCGTCATCACCCCCAGCGGCCAGTGGATCGACACCCCGAGGACCTGACATGACCACTCTGCCCGACACCCCCGCCGCCCCACCACCACCCGAAACGGCCCCGGCGAAGAGAAAGCTCCGCTTCCCCTCCGCCTTCACCGTCCTCGTCGCGGTCACCCTCATCGTCTGGGCGCTGACGTTCGTCATCCCCTCCGGCCGGTACAAGCTGACCGAGGACGGCGCGCCGATCCCCGACACGTACCAGGCGACCGAGCTGGCCACCGGCTTCGGAGACCGGCTCAAGGACCTGTTCCTCTCACCGGTGAACGGTCTGTACGGCGTCACGGACGGCGAGACGGGCCTGACCACACCGGGCGCCGACGGCTCGTTCGCCGGCGCGGCGGGCGTCTTCCTCTTCGTCCTCGCGGTCGGCGCGTTCATCACCGTCACCCTGCGGACGGGCGCCCTCACCTCCGGTGTGGCACGCCTCGCCCACCGGCTGGAGAAGCGCCGGACGCTGCTCCTGGTCGTCCTGATGGCGCTGTTCTCGCTGGGCGGTACGACGTACGGCATGGCGGAGGAGACCCTCGGGTTCTACGCGCTGATGATCCCGCTGGTCCTGAAGCTGGGCTACGACCGGATGACCGGCGCCGCCGTCATCATGGTCGGCGCGGGCGTGGGCACCCTCGCCTCCACGGTCAACCCGTTCGCCACCGGCGTCGCATCCGACAGCGCGGGCATCGGTACCGGTGACGGCATCGTGCTGCGGCTGCTGATGTGGGCCGTGCTCACCGCCGTGGCCGCGGTGTACCTGGTCCGCTACGCGAACCGGGTCCGCTCCGAGCCGGGCCGCTCCCTGGTCCCGGCCATCGCGGAGGACGACGAGCTGCGGGCGGAGGGCTCCGTCAGCGAACCGCTGACCAGCCGCCAGAAGGTGGTGCTGTGGCTCTTCGGGGCGACGTTCCTCTTCATGATCTTCGCCGTGATCCCCTGGTCCGACCTGGGCGTCACCTTCCTGCCGACCCTCGGCTGGTACTT
Source organism: Streptomyces sp. NPDC047886 (assembly GCF_043204435.1). Lineage (NCBI taxonomy): Bacteria > Bacillati > Actinomycetota > Actinomycetes > Kitasatosporales > Streptomycetaceae > Streptomyces > Streptomyces sp. NPDC047886. The sequence continues at coordinate 497,467 of NZ_JBIDCF010000005.1, read as the reverse complement.
CCCCGAACTGGCGGCCCTGTTCATCGTCGCCGCCGTCGTGGTGGGCCTGGTCGCCGGGCTCGGCGAGAAGGGCACCGCCGAAGGGATCGTGGCGGGCGCCGGCGACTTCATCGGCGCGGCGATGATCATCATGCTGGCCCGCGGCGTCACGGTCATCATGAACAACGCGGCCGTCACCGACACGATCCTCAACAGCCTGGAGAACGCCGTGTCCGGCACCTCCTCGGGGATCTTCGCGGTGATGATGTTCCTGGTGAACCTGCCGCTGGCCTTCTTCGTCCCGTCCTCGTCCGGACACGCGGCGCTCGCGATGCCGATCCTGGCACCGCTCGCCGACTTCGCCGGGGTCAAGCGCGACCTCGTGGTCACCGCCTACCAGTCCGCGTCGGGCTGGGTGAACCTGATCACCCCGACCTCGGCGGTCGTCATGGGCGGCCTCGCCCTCGCGAAGGTCCGCTACGACCAGTACCTGCGGTTCGTGGCACCCCTCATGGGCGTACTGTTCGCGACCGTCGCCGGGTTCCTGATCCTGGGGGCCGTAGTGGGCTGAAGCCGGCGGGCGCGGTCCCGCGGGCCGGTCCGGGCCCGAGACGGAACGGCCCCTCCTCGTCACGCTGACGACGGGGAGGGGCCGTTCGGCGTACCGTCGACAGTGACCGGCGCGGGCCGCCGGGCCGGGTGCGCGACCGGTTCCCCTCCGGACCCCATCCGCGGGGCGCCGGGTTCCGAATGAGGGGCGTGAGAATCTTCGGGACGAGAACGGCACGACGCGCGCTCGCCGCGCTGAGCGGTCTGCTGGCGGGCTGCGCCGCCCTGGCCGTGGCGGAACTGGTGGCCGCCCTGGTCCGTCCGCAGGCGGGCCCCGTCACGGCGGTGGGCGGCGCGGCGATCGACCGCACGCCGGCGCCGGTGAAGGACTGGGCGATCCGCACCTTCGGCACCAACGACAAGCTGGTACTCCAGCTCGGGATCGTCGCGACCCTGGCCCTGTTCGCGGCCCTCATCGGCCTGCTGGCGGCGCGGTACCGGCGGACGGGCTCCGCGGCCGTACTGCTCTTCGGCGCGGTGGGGGCGGCGGCCGCGCTGAGCCGCCCCGATTCCGCCGGGCCGACCGACGCGGCGCCCTCCGTGCTCGGGGCGCTCGCGGCCGCCTTCCTGCTGTGGCTGCTCATCGGACGACTCACGGCACACCGGGGCTCGCCACCGGGCGCCGGCGGGGACCGCGAGGGTGACCGGGACATCGGCTGGGACCGGCGCGGCTTCCTCGTCGCCGCGTCGGCCGCCGCCGCGGCCTCGGCCGGCGCGGCGGTGCTCGGCCGTGCGCTGGGCGCCGGGCGCGGCAAGGACGCCGCCGCCTCCCGCGCCGCCGTCTCGCTTCCCCCACCCGCCTCTCCCGCCCCGGCCACCCCGGCGGCCGCGCGGCTGCGGGTCCCCGGCATCGCGCCGTTCATCACCCCGAACAAGGACTTCTACCGGGTCGACACCGCGCTCGTCGTGCCCAAGGTGGACGCCACGACCTGGCGGCTGCGGATCCACGGCCTCGGACTCGCGCGCCCGCTCACACTGACCTTCCAGGACCTGCTGGACCGCGAACTGATCGAGCGGAACATCACCTTGACGTGCGTGTCCAACGAGGTGGGAGGACCGTACGTGGGCAATGCCCGCTGGATCGGCACACGCCTCGCCGACCTGCTGAAGGAGGCCGGTGTGAAGCCTCCGTCACGCGGTGGCCGGGCCGACCAGCTGGTGGCGCGGTCCGTGGACGGGATGACGCTCGGCACGCCGGTCGAGGACGTCATGGACGGACGGGACGCCATGCTCGCGGTCGGTATGAACGGCGAGCCGCTCCCCTTCGACCACGGCTTCCCCGTACGCATGGTCGTCCCCGGCCTGTACGGGTACGTCTCCGCCTGCAAGTGGATCCAGGACATCGAACTGACCACGTTCGCCGCGTACGACCCGTACTGGGTCAAGCGCTCATGGGCCCGTGAGGCGCCCGTCAAGACCCAGTCGCGCATCGACACGCCCAAGCCCTTCGCCCGGCCCCGGGCCGGCACGGTCATGGTCGCCGGTGTCGCCTGGGCCCAGCACCGCGGCATCGACAAGGTCGAGATCCGCGTCGACGACGGCCCGTGGCGCCCCGCCGACCTCGCGGCCGAGGACACCCGCGACACCTGGCGCCAGTGGTCCTTCCCCTGGAAGGCCACCCCGGGCAACCACACCCTGACCGTCCGCGCCACCGACCGCACCGGCCGGGTACAGACCGAACGGCGCACCAAGACCGTCCCCGACGGGGCGAGCGGCCGGCACTCGGTGGTCGTCACCGTCGAATGACCCGCGCGACGCCATCGGCCGACGGCGTCCGGCCGCCTCCACCGGGCCGCCTCACCGCCCGCGCCCGCCGGACAGCCGCTCCCAGGCCTCCGTGAACATCTCGTGGAGCGGCGCCGTCGGCAGCACCCGGCCGAACGGGGCGCGGATCTCGTTCCGCCACAGCGGCCGCACCAGGTGGGTCGCCAACTTGACCGTCTCCAGCGGCAGATGGGGCGCCTTCAGCTCGGTCCACTCGCCGGGCAGGAACACCGTACGGCCCGCCCGCGCCCGCCTGGCCTCCACCACCGCGCCGGTGGCCAGGAGTTCCGCCCGCACCTGAGCGTGCCGCTTGGCCGACCAGCCGTTCCACCGCCGCACGTTCCGGTCGGTGGGCGTGGCGAGCGTCGCCACCTGCAGGTACAGCGTCGCGGCGTCCGCACCCACGCCGAGGTCCGCCGCCGCGCGCGTGACCAGCTCCGGGCAGGACCGGCGCGGATCCGCCTCGTACGCGCCGGCCGGCACCGCTCCCGAACGGGCCCGGCGCATCATCCGGTCGAGACCGCCACCGGCCAGCAGCGGCGCCACGCGGTCCAGCTCTTCGGCGAGGTCGGTGACCTCGCGGACCCGCCGCCACACCTCCGGGTCGGCGACCGCCGCCGGCCGCAGGAAGGAGGCACCGCCGGGCGCGCACACCACCAGCGGTCCGGAGTCGTACGCGACCAGCGGCACCGGTCCCGCCTCCTTGCGGCGGTCCTCCGCGACCGGCAGCCGCGCGGGCCCGAACCGCTCCGCGATCCGCGCCGACGTGTCACCGACCCGCCCGCCGGGCAGCGCCAGCAGCAGCTCCGCACGGTCCAGTTCGGCCCGCAGCCGCTCGTACAGCGCCATCGCGCCGGCCACGGCCGGATCGCCGACGGGCCGGTCCGTCCACGCCCACACCAGCGCGCCGGCGACCAGCCCCAGCGGGAGACCCGCCGGAGTGCCGTAGGGCGGTTCGAGCCCCTCCGGCGGCACCGCCCTGACCTCCGCGCCGATGCCGTACGGGGTCGCCGCCAGCTCCCAGCCGGCCGCGGGAACCGTTCCGTCGTCGGCGGCCTCGTAGCCGCCCCGCAGCCGCCGAGCCCACACCTCCGAGAGACCCAGGTCGGCCTCCAGGGCGTCGGCCGCCTCGTCGTCGACGGCGGGCAGGGTCCCGATCAGCTCCCGCCACACCCCGGCCATCCGTTCCACGGCCGCGTCGACTCCGCCGGGCCGCCACAGCTCGGCCGGGTCCTCGGGCAGGGCGGCGGCCAGCACGGCCCGCCGACCGGCGGGCCCAAGCCGGGCGCGCAGCCGCTCGTACGACTCGGCCGTCATCGGGCTCGCCCGGTAGGGGGCCTTGCGCACCAGGGCGCGGTCCTCGTCCTGGCCGGGCCTGCCGACCAGACCGGCCACCACGAGACGGGCCACCGCCCTTCGCACGCCCGTCAGTTCGGCGAAGCGCGCGGCCGCCGACTCCGGCACCGGGACCGGCCCGTGCGCGTCGACCGCGGCCACCAGGACCCGGAGCCGGGCGGCGTCGTCCCGCTCCACCCGCACGCACCGCGCCTCGGGGACCGCCGCCGGTACCGGGTCGCCGCCGGGATCACCGGTGGCGGGCGCCACGAACCAGCACGCCGACTCCCCGGTCCGCACCGGGGCGGACGCCACGGCGGTCCCACCCGCCCGCAATCCGTCCAGGATCCCGGCGTCCGACACGCGGCCCACCCACCACCGGCCGCCCGCACGCGCGAACGGCTGGTCGGCCCAGGTGTCCAGGAGGGCCAGCAGAGCGGTCCGCGCCGCGTCCGGGGTCGGTGCCACCGCCGCCCGCCACGCCGCCGCGTCGACCGTGCCCAGCAGCTGCGACCAGTCGTGCGGCGGCGCCGGCGGGGAGAGCCGCCGGACCTCCTCCGCCATCGTCCCGGCCAGGCAGGCGCCGTCGGCGGCCAGCGCGCTCAGCGTCGCCGGCAGGGCCACGGGCGGGGTCCGCCGCCACGGATCGGGCTCCCCGTCCGACACCAGCCCGAACAGGGCGGGCACCAACTCGCTGTCGGGCGCGGACCGGCGCGGCAGGGCCTGCGGAGCCTCGGCGAACAGGGCGACGCGCCGGTGCAGGGCACGCCGACGCTCCTCCACCCGCGCGGCCCGCTCCGCCACGGCCACGACCGCCTCCACCAGCACCGGATCGGTGACCTGCGGCAACTCCCGGGCCACAGCCGTACGCAGGGCATCCGCGCCGTCGAAGGCGGCCGCCAGCAGCGTCTCGGCCGCGGGCCGCCCCACGGCCCGCAGGGCCCGGGACCCGGCCGCGTCCCTGGTCCGCAGCAGGTACCAGAACGCGGGCGGCAGGGCCACACCCCCCGACACGGTGACTGGCCTGGCCGGCTTCACCCGCCGATGCCGGGGTGAGGGGTGGCCGTCGAGCTCCCACAGCAGGACGCCGTCGGCGGCGTACGCGCGCACCCCCGTCCGGGTCTGCGCCTCGGCGAGTACCACGTCCTGCGCCGCGCCCTCCGGCGGCGCCCACAGCCCCCAGGGCTCCTGCCCCGGCCGGTCGATGTCGAACCGGGCCGTGCGCCCGTCCACGCTCTCCACCAGGAAGTGGTCGGGCGCGTGGTCCCGGTGCCGGGTGCGGAACAGCACCCGCGTACCGACCAGCCCGTCCCGGCTGCCCAGCGGCGATCCGGCCAGTCCGGCGGGGAGCGGCGCCAGCTGCAGGGCCTCCACCGCCAGGGCCATCCCCGCCTCCGACGGCGCAGCGGCCGGATCGGAGCTCGCGGCCCGGCCCGGGAAGTCCGGCAGCGGCGTCGCGCCCCGGGGTTCCCCGGTGACCGGGTCCACGACCTCCCACGGCCGGTCCCCGTAGACGGTGTTGGTCCAGATCCGGGAGCCGTCGCCGAGCTGCAACTCGTCCCCGTCGATGCCCTCCGTACCGCCAGGACGCAGCACCCGCCGCCCGCCGTGCCGCCCGCCCGCGTCGGCGGTCTCGAACTGGAAGCCGTAGGCGCCGTCCAGGCTGCCGCCGAACGGCACGAGACCCCCCACCTCGTCCGGCGTGAACGGCTCCTCGGGACGGTCGGCCCAGACGGCGGTGTCGCAGTGGTACGGGTTCGCCGCGAGGGTCCAGCTCACCAGGAAGGAGCCGCCCACGTAATGGACGGCGAACATGGTCGCGTCCTCCGGCACCGTGTACCGGCAGGAGCCCCGCACCCCGTCCGGCGCGACGGCGACCGCCCGGTCGCGCCCGAACACGGTCAGCACCGGCCAGGTGCAGGTCACCCCGGCAACACCGTCGCCCATCCGACCGGCAACGCCGCCCGTCGCCCGTACGGCCTCGCCGTCCGCCGCCCGTGCGGCCTCGGCGTCCGCCCCTCCGGCAACACCGTCCCCCGCCCCTCCGGTCTCGCCGCCCCCCGCCCCTCCGGCATAGGCGAGCTGCACCCCTCCGCTCTCGCCGCCCGCCACCCCTCCGGCCTCGGCGTCCGCCCCTCCGGCAACACCGTCGCCCGCCCCTCCGGCGACACCGTCCCCCCTCCCTCCGGCATCGGCGTCCGCCGCGAACCGGGCGTACACCGACTCCAGGGCGGGCCAGGCCAGTTCCTCCGGCAGACCGGCCGCCAGTGAGCGCCGCAGCGCCCCCGCCGCGCTCGCCCCGGCCAGGGCGTCGGCGATCCCGCCGAGCGCCGCCACCGTCGGCCGGTCCAGCAGCGTCTCCAGTTCGGCCACGGCCTCCTCGGCGCCCGCCATGCCGCCGCCCGCGACCGTGTCGAGGAACTTGCCGACGCGCCCCGCCACCTCGTGGGCGATGCCCTCGTTGCCGGGCAGCAGGGTCACCGCCGACCCGGGGCGGCGCCGACCCGCCGGGAAGCGACTCGGCATCAGGTCCGCGTGGACGGTGCCCTCCAGCCGGGGGCCGAACACCGGGTCGGCGGCCAGCGCGGCGAGGTCCCGGCGGGACCGCTCGCCCCAGAAGCGCATCCCGATCTCCGGGCCCGGGTCGACAACGGTGACCCCCGCCGCCAGACAGGCGTCCAGCACGTCCGCGTCGAAGCCCTGGTAGTAGTGCCGGGTGGTGTGCAGCGTCACCGGGGCGCCCGCCGCCCTGAGCCGTGGCCCCAACCGGCCCACCAGGTCGAGGAACTCCTCCGGCAGCGGCTGCCGCCCGACTCCGCCGCCGGACCGCGCCGTGTACTGGTACATGTGGACGAAGGTGCCGACCCACTGCCGCAGCCCGCCCTGCGGCACCACCCGCCCGGCCTCCATCGCCTCCGCCGCACCGCAGCCGATCAGCGTCCGCAGCCACTCCCCGCCGTCGGTAGCCCCGTCCGGGAAGATCTCCACCAGCCCGGCGGCGACCGCGTCCACCGGCGGATGGGCCGCCAGGACCGGGCCGGCGGCGGCCAGCAGCGCGTCCGGCACGGACTTCTTCCGGGTGACCGACAGGATCGCGCCCACCAGCCGCGCGACCTCTTCGTCCCCGTGCCCGGCCGCCTTGGCGGAGGCCCGTATGCCACGCACCAGATCCGCGGGCAGGTCCGCCGGTGAACCGGCCCACGCGGTCAGGAACACGTCCAGGGCCGCGTGGGCCGCCTCCGGCTCCAGCGTCTCGGCGAGGAACCGCTGATGCGCCCGGAACTCCTTGGCCGGCATGGCGCCGCCCGCCGCGAACAGCAGCGCGTTGGCGCGGCGGTAGCCGGAGTCCACCGGCAGCCCGTGCTCGGCCTCGGCCGCCCGCGCCGCCGCGTAGGCCCGCCCGCCCGGCCGGCTCCCGTATCCGATCAGCCGATGCCCCACGGTGTCCCAGAACCACGGCAGGTGCGCGGGCGGCAGCCGCCGCGCCCGCGCCGCCATCGCGTCCACGAACCGGCCCGGCTTGGTCCAGGACCGGTTGAGTTCGGCGCGCATCTCGTCGATCAGATCGCGCGCGGTCCCGGCGGCGTCGGGGTCGTGGGCGGCGACCCAGTCGGCGTAGGTGGTGGAGGTGTGCGGTCCGGCGGTGGGCAGCAGGGCGTCAAGCGAGACGATCATGTTCCGGATCGTCGCACGCCCCACTGACACCACATACGCCAGAGCCCTACCTGACACCGCTGAGCCCCGCCGACACTCCTCGACTCCGGGCAGGAACAGATCCATCAGTAGAACTACGGAATCAGCCACGGAAGCCACCGGATCCTGCCTGCTCATGGCCGGCGGGCCGGGTCACTCGTTCTACGTTGCTAAGGTCCGGCGACCGGATCGCCGAGGCAGGTGCCAGCGGGCCGCCCTTCAGTCCTCAGATGAGCGAAGTCATGAGTGAATCCCTTTTTGCTGCCGTCGCAGCTGTTCATGGTAGTGATCCCACCGAGCGTGCCGCACTGGTCCGCTCCCTGACCGCCGACGGCGCGGATGTCTCGGCGCGTGACGCGAGCGGGGCCACCCCGCTGCACCGGGCGGTGAAGGCCGCGTACGGCGCGGACGACCCGCTGCCGTCCCTCGAGGTGATACGGGCGCTGCTGGAGTGCGGTGCGGATGTGCACGCCGTCGACAACCGCGGTGCCGCCCCCGCCGGGTGGGCCGTGGCCTCGAACGACTCCGATCCGGCGGCGCGCGTGGAACGCTCGTTGCAGGTGCTGGCGCTGCTCGTGGAGCACGGTGCCCGACTGGACGGCCCGAGCGGCCTCACCACCGGGGGATCTCTGGCTCACCACAGCACCGCGGCCGTGCCGGTGTACGCGTTCCTGCTCGACCACGGCGCACCGATCGACGAGGTCGACGCTCACGGCGACACTCCGCTGCACGTGACCGTACGGTCCCAGCGGCCTGCGCTGGTGCGGCTCCTGCTGGAGCGCGGTGCCGACACCGCCGCCGTCAACCGCCTCGGCCAGACCCCGTTGGGTATCGCGATGCGTCTGCCGGAGCACAGCGCCCGGCAGCGGCAGGCACGGCACGAGATCGTGTCCCTGTTGCAGGCGGCGGATGCCCCGGCACATGTGAGTCTGACCGTGGTCGAGGGCGGGCCGCTGCCGATCGACATGGACGCGATCCGCCGGGCCGCCGCGGTGATGCGGGCCGAGCAGGCCGCGGCGTGCGAGGCTGCCGGGGTCCCCGCCGACAGCGGCAGTCTCGCTCGGCTGGTCGCGCCGGACTTCGACAGCTACCAGGACCTGGCCTCCGAACTGGGCCACACCTGCGACCCCGACCTGCTGCCGTCGGTGCCCCGGCTCTGCGCCGCCGCCCTCGGCGACACCGGCACGGCACGCACCCTGACCGGTGATCAGCAGCTGGACGCGCCGTTCTTCCACCACGGTGATCTGGTGGTGAAGGGCGCCCTGCGCGTGGTGGCGCCCTTCGTGGTCACCGGTTCGCTGACGGTCGACGGTGTGCTGGCCGACAGCGGCCCGGACTCGGTGGTGGCGATCGGTGGCGGGGTGGCGGCCCGCGGTGTGTTCACCGACGGCGAGATGTACGTCGGTGGCGACATCGAGGCCGAGGTCGTCCACGGCTACTACAACGACCACACCCTCCAGGCGGGCACGATCCGCGCCCGCCTGGTCATCGAGGACGAGCACGAGACGATCGCGAGCGTGCGAGCCGACCTCTACTTCGACGTGTTCGAGTACCAGCAGGGGTACGGCGACGGCGTCCAGGAGCAGCTGCGTGAACTCCTCGTGGACGAGGTCTTCGCCGCGGACGAGGACGAGGACGAGGACGAGGAGATGTTCGACCACTGCCTGCTTCACGCCCGGCTGAGCGAGGGTCTGCCGGTCTTCCGCTCCGACGCGGCCCCCCGAGCCTCCTGAGCGACCCGCCCCCGACCAATGGAGCAGACACACATGGTGCACTCGCCCCCGGGCTACCGCGTCATCACCGTCGAGGAGGCCGAGAAGCGCTTCCGGATCTCCGACGATGTGTGGTACCCGTACGCCGACTTCGCGGACGATCAGGAGATCCGCCTGTACGAGGGCGGACTGCATGCCGTCGGGCACCTGGCGCCGGAGGGCGACGACGACTGGGTGCCGTACAACACCATCGTGGACGGTGACCTCACCGTCGACGGCGACTTGGACTGGTGGGACCACAGCGGCGGCAACTTCCTTGTCGTGACGGGCAGCCTGCGGGCCCGCAACGTGATCCTGGCGGGCTGTCCCAGCGTGGTGGTGCGCGGGGACCTGGAGGTGACGGGCGGCGTCTGCTGCTCGTACGGCGACGACGGCGGCATCCTCACGGTGTGCGGCAGCACCCGCGCCCAACTCGTGATCAGCATGCTCTACTTCGAACTCGTTCTCGCCGAGCAGCCGCAGGCCCTGCTCGTCGCCGACCGCCACCGCAGCAACTGCCCGATCGACTTCGGCGACGACGAGTTGCCCGCCCTCCTGCTGCCCGAACTCCTCGACGGCCACGGCGAGGCGGACGCACGGAGGATCGAGCAGGCCCTGCGCGAGGGGCGGCAGGTGGTGCGAGCGGGCGTGCGCCCGAGCCACCTGGCCGCCCTTGAGGAGCTGGACGCACTGCTGCACCGGGCGCGGGAGGTCACCGAACTCGACCTGTCGGCAAGGCGGCTGAGGCACTTCCCGGAGCAGCTGCTCGCGTTCCCCCGGCTGCGCGTTCTGTCCCTCGCGGACAACGGTGACCTCGGCCGTCTCGACCCGCGCGTCGGCGAGCTCACCGCCCTCGAAGAACTCGACGTCTCGGGCACCGGACTGACCGAACTGCCCCCATCCATCGGCGCCTTGGAGAACCTGCGAGTCCTGGACATCTCCGACAACGACTTCACCACCCGCACGGGGTTGCCGGACTCCCTGGGCGACCTCGGCCGGCTGGAGGTACTGCGCGCCTCGCACCTCACCTGCCCTCTCCCGGCGGCGGTCGTGCGGCTGCGCTCACTGCGCGAACTGGACCTGTCCCGCTTCCGCCAGGGGCGCTACGTCTCCGACACCCCGGTCGACCTCCCCGAGGTCGTCACCCGGCTGGCCGGGCTGTGCTCCCTGGACCTGTCCGGCACCCGGCTGACCTCGGTCCCGGACGAACTGCTGAGTCTGCGGGAGTTGGAGGAGCTCAACCTCGACGACTGCCTGTCCGCCCGAGTGTCCCGCCTGCCCGAACTGGCCCGGCTGCCCCGCCTGCGCGTACTGCGCCTCAGCGGCCAGACCCCGTCCACCGACCAGCGTCCACCCCACCGCGACCTGCTCTCCGGCATCTGGGACATCACCACGCTGGAACACCTGGAGATCGACCGCTGGGGGAAGGAGGTCTTCGAGGGCGCCAAGGTGCGCGAGCCCTTCCGCGCGCTTCCGGACGACGCGTTCGCCCGCACCCCGAACCTGCGGCACATCGACCTGTCGTTCAACGAACTCACCACCCTCCCCGAGCCGTTCTTCGCCCTGCGTCACCTGGCTTTCGTGGGCCTGCGGTACTCCCGGCTCGACCAGTCGACCCTGGAGCGACTGCGCGGCACCTTTCCGGCCGTCCGCATCGACCTCCGCGACACCGGCGGCAAGGAGGACGTCCGGGACCCGAACTGGCAGTCGGTGCACGCGCTGGTCAAGGACGGGGCGGCCAGGCTTCACGCGCAGGACCGCCAGGGAGCCGCGGCCGCCTTCGAGGAAGCCATCGCGCTCTGCGTCGTCGGCGCCCGCTACTCCGACTACGACCAGCTCTACGCCCACTACGGCCTGGTCGACGCCCTCGGCCACCTCGCCGATGGCGTACCGGACCCCGAGCGCCCCGCCCTGACGGCCACGTTCCTCCACTACGCGGAACAGGCCCTCTCCCTGATACCCGACACCATCTGGCACTTCACCGACGAGGGCGCCTTCCAGGAGGAGGTGAGGCGCCGCACCGGCAACGCCCTCGCCTGGCACCTGCTGCACAGCGGCGAACCGGAGCGCGCCCTGGCCGCTGTGGAACAGGCCCTGACGGTCGCCTACGCCCCGGAGTACGACTTCATCCGGGACACCCAGGTCCGCGTCCTGCTCGCCCTCGGCCGCACCGACGACGCCTACCGGGTCGTCGACCAGGTCCTCACCCGCGACCCGTCCTTCGGCGACTTCACCGACATCGCGGCCCTGCCCGGGTTCCAGGCGTGGCGGCAGGCCCAGCGCGTCCACCAGGCCCTCGGAGACGGCCGGTGACCTCCTCACCCGCCACGCAACCGGTCGCCCGACCCCTCTCGGACGTCGACCAGGTGCCCGGGACCGAACCTCGGCCCAGGCGCCGTCGGTCCCGGACATCGGCCCACAGGCCGGCTCAGGCGTGAAGTCCCAGAGAGGTCACACGGGCGCCGCCGCCCCCCGTCCTGGTCCGCCATAGAGCAGTTCCGACAGGGTGCGGCGGCGTTCGCCTATCAGATGTCCCGGAAGATCTCGATCTGTGCGCCCACCGAGTTCAGGCGCTCCGCCAGGTCCTCGTAGCCGCGGTTGATGACGTAGACGTTGCGCAGCACCGACGTGCCCTCGGCGGCCATCATCGCGAGGAGGACGACCACGGCGGGGCGCAGGGCGGGCGGGCACATCATCTCGGCCGCGCGCCAGCGGGTCGGGCCCTCGACCAGGACGCGGTGCGGGTCGAGCAGCTGGAGGCGGCCGCCGAGCCGGTTCAGGTCCGTGAGGTAGATCGCCCGGTTGTCGTAGACCCAGTCGTGGATGAGGGTCTGGCCCTGGGCGGCGGCGGCGATCGCCGCGAAGAACGGCACGTTGTCGATGTTCAGGCCGGGGAACGGCATCGGGTGGATCTTGTCGATGGGCGCCTCCAGCTTGGAGGGCCGCACGGTGAGGTCGGTGAGCCGGGTGCGGCCGTTGTCCGCGGTGTACTCGGCCGACCTGTCGTGGTCGAGGCCCATCTCCTCCAGTACGGCGAGCTCGATCTCCAGGAACTCGATCGGCACCCGGCGGATCGTCAGCTCCGACTCGGTGACGACGGCGGCCGCCAGGAGGCTCATCGCCTCTACCGGGTCCTCGGAGGGGGAGTAGTCGACGTCCACGTCGATGTGGGGCACGCCGTGCACGGTCAGGGTCGTCGTGCCGACGCCGTCCACCCGTACGCCCAGCGCCTCCAGGAAGAAGCACAGGTCCTGGACCATGTAGTTGGAGGAGGCGTTGCGGATGACGGTGACACCGTTGTGGCGGGCGGCGGCGAGCAGCGCGTTCTCGGTCACGGTGTCGCCGCGCTCGGTCAGCACGATCGGGCGGTCCGGCGAGACGTCCGGGTCGACCTCGGCGTGGTACAGGCCCTCGGTGGCGGTGATGTCCAGGCCGAACCTGCGCAGGGCGATCATGTGCGGCTCGATGGTGCGGGTGCCGAGGTCGCAGCCGCCCGCGTACGGCAGCTTGAAGGCCCGCAGGCGGTGCACCAGCGGTCCGAGGAACATGATGATCGACCGGGTGCGCCGGGCGGCGTCCGCGTCGATGGCCTCCATGTTCAGCTCCGCCGGCGGGACGATCTCCAGGTCCATGCCGTCGTTGATCCAGCGGGTGCGGACGCCGATGGAGTTGAGTACCTCCAGCAGGCGGTAGACCTCCTCGATCCGGGCGACCCGGCGCAGGACCGTGCGGCCCTTGTTGAGGAGGGTGGCGCACAGCAGGGCCACGCACGCGTTCTTGCTGGTCTTGACGTCGATGGAACCGGACAGCCGCCGTCCGCCGACGACCCGCAGATGCATCGGTCCGGCGTAGCCGAGGGACACGATCTCGCTGTCGAGGGCCTCCCCGATGCGGGCGATCATCTCAAGGCTGATGTTCTGGTTGCCGCGCTCGATGCGGTTGACGGCACTCTGACTGGTGGCCAGCGCCTCGGCGAGCTGCGCTTGTGTCCATCCACGATGCTGCCGGGCGTCACGGATGAGCCTGCCGATGCGTACGAGGTAGTCGTCTGCCATGGCGGCAGGCTATCTCAGATATGAGATGAACCCCGCATCCAGGGTGGGCCGTCGGGGTGATGGCCCCGGTCTGGCGGGAGTTGGGCGCGGTGCGACTCGATGCTCGCCGATCTGCCGCGCCTCCGCCACCCGAACGCCGCCGAACGTGAACAGACGTACCGTCAATCGGCAAACGAGATGGAGCGCGGCGAAACAGGTCAAACCGAGCATTTGGAGCATTACGGGTGATGTGCGGCGCGGTGCGGGCCGGTGGGCCCGTCCGTCCCGGTTCCGGCCGCGTCGAGGCGCTCCGGGAGATGGGCCACGATCAGTGCGACGGCCTCCTCGGCGGAGTCGGTCTCGCCGATGACGTCGCCCCACCGGTCGGCCTTCACCTCGAACCGTCCGTCGAGTCGGGCCACCCCTGTCGGCGCCTCGGTGAGTCGGTCTCCCGGGCCTCGGCGTAGGCGTTCCCGTCCATGCCGACAGTGTGACCGCCGATGGGGCGACCGCCGACAGGGCGTCTGCGGGCGGTGCGGCCGCCGGTGGTGCGACTGCCGACGGTCTGACCGCCGGTCCGGCCTCCGGTCCGGCCCGCCGGTTCCGTGACAGGCGCGGCCGGGCATGACCGGGCAGCGGTGATGTACTAGAGTTATCTCGACATCGAGATATCCGCCGAAGACGCACCGCGGCCGCCAGCTGGTAAGGGTCACCTAACTAAGCCTTACCTTAGCGGATCGGCGAAATGTCGTGGCGGCAGGATGCGGTAGAACGCGCACATTGATGAAGGAGACTGTCGTGTCGGCGAACAGCTTCGACGCCCGCAGCACGCTGCGCGTGGGCGACGAGTCGTACGAGATCTTCAGGCTGGACAAGGTGGAGGGCTCCGCGCGCCTCCCTTACAGCCTCAAGGTCCTCCTGGAGAACCTGCTCCGCACCGAGGACGGCGCGAACATCACCGCCGACCACATCCGGGCCCTCGGCGGCTGGGACTCGCAGGCGCAGCCCAGCCAGGAGATCCAGTTCACGCCGGCCCGCGTGATCATGCAGGACTTCACCGGTGTGCCGTGTGTCGTGGACCTCGCGACCATGCGCGAGGCCGTGAAGGAGCTCGGCGGCGACCCTGCGAAGATCAACCCGCTGGCCCCCGCCGAGCTGGTCATCGACCACTCCGTCATCGCCGACAAGTTCGGCACGAAGGACGCCTTCGGCCAGAACGTCGAGCTGGAGTACGGCCGCAACAAGGAGCGCTACCAGTTCCTGCGCTGGGGCCAGACCGCCTTCGACGAGTTCAAGGTCGTCCCGCCCGGCACCGGCATCGTCCACCAGGTCAACATCGAGCACCTGGCCCGTACCGTCATGGTCCGGGGCGGCCAGGCGTACCCCGACACCCTCGTCGGCACCGACTCGCACACCACCATGGTCAACGGCCTCGGTGTGCTGGGCTGGGGCGTCGGCGGCATCGAGGCCGAGGCCGCGATGCTGGGCCAGCCGGTCTCCATGCTCATCCCGCGCGTCGTCGGCTTCAAGCTGACCGGCGAGCTGCCCACCGGCACCACCGCCACCGACCTGGTGCTCACCATCACCGAGATGCTGCGCAAGCACGGCGTCGTCGGCAAGTTCGTGGAGTTCTACGGTGAGGGCGTGGCCGCGACCTCCCTCGCCAACCGCGCCACCATCGGCAACATGTCGCCGGAGTTCGGCTCCACCGCCGCGATCTTCCCGATCGACGGCGAGACCCTGAAGTACCTGAAGCTCACCGGCCGCAGCGAGCAGCAGGTCGCCCTGGTCGAGGCGTACGCCAAGGAGCAGGGCCTCTGGCTGGACCCGGCCGCCGAGCCGGACTTCTCCGAGAAGCTGGAGCTCGACCTCTCCACGGTCGTCCCGTCGATCGCCGGCCCGAAGCGCCCGCAGGACCGTATCGTCCTCGCGAACGCCGCCGAGCAGTTCGCGCAGGACGTGCGCAACTACGTCGACGACGTGGACGAGGCGGGCAAGGAGTCGTTCCCCGCCTCCGACGCCCCGGCGAACACGCCGAACGGCGCCCCGTCGAAGCCGGTCACCGTCACGGCCCCCGACGGTTCGACGTACGAGATCGACCACGGCGCCGTCACGGTCGCCGCGATCACCTCCTGCACCAACACCTCGAACCCGTACGTCATGGTCGCCGCCGCGCTGGTGGCCAAGAAGGCGGTCGAGAAGGGCCTGACCCGCAAGCCGTGGGTCAAGACCACGCTCGCCCCGGGTTCCAAGGTCGTCACCGACTACTTCGACAAGTCGGGCCTCACCCCGTACCTCGACAAGGTGGGCTTCAACCTGGTCGGCTACGGCTGCACCACCTGCATCGGCAACTCCGGCCCGCTGCCGGAGGAGGTTTCCAAGGCCGTCAACGACCACGACCTCGCCGTGACGTCCGTGCTCTCCGGCAACCGCAACTTCGAGGGCCGGATCAACCCCGACGTCAAGATGAACTACCTGGCCTCCCCGCCGCTGGTCGTCGCGTACGCCCTGGCGGGCTCCATGAAGGTGGACATCACCAGGGACGCGCTGGGCACCGACACCGAGGGCAACCCGGTGTACCTGAAGGACGTCTGGCCGACGGAGGCCGAGGTCAACGACGTCGTCGCCAACGCCATCGGCGAGGACATGTTCTCCAAGTCCTACCAGGACGTCTTCGCGGGCGACGCCCAGTGGCAGGCGCTGCCCATCCCGACCGGCAACACCTTCGAGTGGGACACCGAGTCGACGTACGTCCGCAAGCCCCCGTACTTCGAGGGCATGACGATGGAGCCGGCCCCGGTCGAGGACATCGCCGGTGCCCGTGTCCTGGCCAAGCTGGGCGACTCGGTCACCACCGACCACATCTCCCCGGCCGGCGCCATCAAGGCCGACACCCCGGCCGGCCAGTACCTCACGGAGCACGGTGTCGAGCGCCGCGACTTCAACAGCTACGGCTCGCGCCGCGGCAACCACGAGGTCATGATCCGCGGTACGTTCGCCAACATCCGCCTGCGCAACCAGATCGCGCCGGGCACCGAGGGCGGCTACACGCGTGACTTCACGCGGGACGGCGGACCGGTCTCCTTCATCTACGACGCCTCCCGCAACTACATCGAGCGGGGCATCCCGCTGGTCGTCCTGGCCGGCAAGGAGTACGGCTCCGGCTCGTCCCGCGACTGGGCGGCCAAGGGCACCGCGCTGCTCGGCGTCAAGGCCGTCATCGCCGAGTCGTACGAGCGCATCCACCGCTCGAACCTCATCGGCATGGGCGTGCTGCCGCTCCAGTTCCCGGAGGGCGCCTCGGCGCAGTCCCTGGGCCTGACCGGCGAGGAGACCTTCTCCTTCGCCGGTGTGACCGAGCTGAACGAGGGCCGTACGCCGCGCACGGTCAAGGTCACCACCGACACGGGCGTGGAGTTCGACGCGGTCGTCCGCATCGACACCCCGGGTGAGGCCGACTACTACCGCAACGGCGGCATCATGCAGTACGTGCTGCGTCAACTTGTCGGTTCTTGACCTGACGTGAACGAGCGCCCTGCCCCTGCATCTCGCGCGCGGGGGCAGGGCGCTCGCGCGTGACGGGGTGGAAGACGCGCCTGCGAGCGTGATCGCAGGCGATCTGTTCCCGGAGCGGAGCTGCGCGACCTACGACGACGAAGTACTCCGCACCTGGTACCAGGTGCGGAGTACTTCTGTCCTTGCGAGCGTGTGGCGATGAGAGATGCGAGACCACTTGAACTCCCTTGAAACGGGGTCTCATGGTCTCCGCCCCCTCTGACCACAGGCTTCACGGGCCGGTCCCGACCGGGCAGCGGTACCGGCCCGATCAGGCCTGCGCGGCCGCGGCGTGATCGGTACGGGTGCGCATGCGTGCTGCGTCCGCCCGAGGCGGCGCGCCGAACTGCCGTTTGTACTCGCGGCTGAACTGCGAGGGGCTGTCGTATCCCACGCTGGAGGCGACGCCGGTCACGTCGTACGGGCGGCGGGCCAGCATCAGGCGCGCCGCCTGCAGCCGGATCTGCTTCTGGAACTGGATCGGGCTCATCGCCGTGACCGACTGGAAGTTCCGGTGGAACGCGGAGACGCTCATGCCGCAGGACCGGGCCAGGTCTTCGACGCGGAAGGCCTCGGCGTAGTTGTCGCGGATCCAGCCCACGGCCCGGGTGATGTGGGTCAGACCGCTGTCCGCCAGGCCGAGCTGCCGGACGGCTTCGCCCTGCTCTCCTGTCATCAGCCGCCAAAGGATCTCCCGTTTGGCCAGGGGGACCAGCACCCGGCGGTCGCGGGGCCGATCCAGCAGGCGCAGCAGCCGCACGATCGCGTCGATCAGCTCTGCCGGTGCGTCGCTGACCGTGATCCCGGGCCGGGTCGACCGGGTCGAAGGCGGCAGGTCGCCCGGCCCGGCCCGCAGCATCAGCTCCGCGATGACGGCGGGCTCCAGCGTCATGCCGAAACCGAGTTCGGGTCCCTGGGCGATGCGTCCGACCACGGGCAGGTCGGCCGAGGCGACCAGGTACTGACCGACGCCGTACTCGTACACCCTGTCTCCGAGCGCAAGCCGTTTGGCCCCCTGGGCGATCACCGCGAGCACCACGCCGGACATCGCGTACTCCGGCTCGGCGCCCGGCTCGGCCCGGCAGATCCGGACGCCGTCGATGGCCGTCTTCAGATCGGGCCGCGCATGGCGGCCCAGCAGGTCGCGGAGCTCGGCGAGGGACATGCCCCCATCTCACCACGAGACCCGGCAGGATCCCCCGGCTGGGGGCAGGATCGTGCAAGAACGCGCGAACAACGGGCGAGTCCCCCGGCCGGGCCGGCGGCAGGGGACGCGGGCGTGCAGCCCGGCGTCCGACTACGACCCCGTGGTGCCCTGTTCCTCGTAGAGGGCCGTCAGCTGGCCGCGGGCGATGGCGTGGAACCGCAGATGGAATCCCACCAGGGCCGGCGTCGCGTCCGCGTCCGGACCCAGCTTTTCCCTGTCGACGGCGTACACCGTGAACACGTACCGGTGCGGGCCGTCCCCTTCCGGAGGCGCGGCCCCGCCGAAGCCCCT
This sequence comes from Streptomyces sp. NPDC047886, assembly GCF_043204435.1. Taxonomy (NCBI): domain Bacteria; kingdom Bacillati; phylum Actinomycetota; class Actinomycetes; order Kitasatosporales; family Streptomycetaceae; genus Streptomyces; species Streptomyces sp. NPDC047886. Next base: position 479,249 of record NZ_JBIDCF010000005.1, on the reverse strand, counting down.
GCTGCCGTAGTCGTTCCGCACCTGCACGGCACCGGCGGGCAGACCTTCGAAGCCCCCGGTTCCGGCTCCCGCAGGCAACTCGGTGACGTCCGCCGGGATGTCGAAGACCGTCCAGTGCCAGAACCCGCTGCCGGTCGGCGCGTCCGGGTCGTAGCACGTGACCGCGTAGCTGCCGGTACCCTCCGGTCCGGCAGACCAGCCGATCTGCGGCGAGGAGTTGCCCTTCGCGTACACCTGGGCGTCCGGGAGGGTGCCGCCGTCACTCACGTCCGTGCTGCTCAACGTCAGCTCGGGTACCTGCGGGTGGAAGTCGTGCGGCAGCGGACGCCGTTGCACCTGATCACTCAACTTCTTGGTCTCCTTCATATCTGCGACGGGGTGCTGCCCCGGGGAGCCGGGGGCGCGTCCCCAGCGGAACACGCATCCGGCGGAAGGCGGGTGCCGACGGGAGGATCGTGCAAGAACGCGCGGCCTTTACCCGGCACGAGGCGCGGGAGTCGCGTCGAGGGCACGTCACCGAGCGCCGGCAGCAGCGACGATCTTCCCCGGGTGCACTCACTCGGGTTCACCGAGTTGACGCTCTGGGGCTGGCGCTGGCGCTGGCCGCGGTGTTCGGGGTTCTCGTACCGCTCCTGGGAGTGGTGGGGGTGTTCGACGCGGTGGCCACCCGAGAGGTCGAGTCCATGACGCTCACTCAGGTGCCGGACGGTCCGGCCGCGAACGGGGTGCGGCCCTCCGGCGTTTCCGGTGCCGCGAGAGGGTTTACGACCTGTCATGTACGCGCTAGCTTCCGAAGTGCACCGGTGAGTGGGAGCGCTCCCATCCATCGGTGCAACGCTCCACATGCCCCACATCTCCCACCGCCCCCTCGAACCTTCCGCATCTGGCACACCCCCACCATCCCCCTGTCGAAGAGCCGCTCGATGAAGGGACGACACCCCACCATGACGCACCGATTACAGGTCACCACGACGCACCCGTCACGAGTCACCACGGAGCCTCGCCCACGAGTACTGCTCGTCCTGCTGGCCGTACTCCCCGTCCTCCTCGGGCTGATCGTGGCCACCGGCGGCGGCGACGCCGAGGCCCACGGCACGCCCATGAAGCCGGGCAGCCGCACGTTCCTGTGCTGGCGCGACGGGCTGACGGACACCGGCGAGATCAAGCCCGTCAACCCCGCCTGCCGGGCCGCCGCGCAGGCCGGCGGCACGACCCCGTTCTACAACTGGTTCTCGGTCCTCCGCTCCGACGGCGCGGGCCGCACCCGCGGGTTCGTGCCCGACGGCGAGCTGTGCAGCGGCGGCAACACCACCTTCACGGGCTTCGACGCGGCCCGTGCGGACTGGCCGCTCACCCATCTCACCGCCGGCGCCCGGATCGACTTCTCCTACAACGCCTGGGCCGCCCACCCCGGTTGGTTCCGGGTCTACATCACCAAGGACGGCTTCGACCCGACCCGCACCCTCACCTGGGACGACATCGAGGACCAGCCGTTCCTGACGGTGGACCACCCGCAGCTGAACGGCTCGCCGGGCACGGTGGAGGGCAACTACTCCTGGGCGGGGGACCTCCCGGCGAACAAGTCGGGCCGCCACATCATCTACATGGTGTGGGAGCGCTCGGACAGCCGGGAGACCTTCTACTCCTGCTCCGACATCGTCTTCGACGGCGGAAACGGCGAGGTGACCGGCGTCAAGGATCCGGGCACCCCGCCCACCGAGCCCCCGCCCGGCCAGTGCACCGCGACCCGCGCGGTGACCTCCTCCTGGTCGGGCGGCTACCAGGCACAGGTCACCGTCACCAACACCGGGACGGTGCCGATGCTCGGCTGGATGGTCGACTGGACCCTCCCGGACGGCCAGACCATCGACAGTCTCTGGAACGGCAGGCTGATGGCCCACGGGCAGGCCGTGATGGTCCACCACGCCGACTGGAACGGCTCACTCGCCCCGGGCGCCAGCGCCACGTTCGGGTACGTCGCCTCGGGCCCCGGCCCGGACACCACGACGGCCCCGCGCTGCACGCTCGGCTGACCGGAGGGCGGGCGTGCCAGGGAGCCGCCACGCCCGCCCTCCCCTCCCCTCCGCTTCACGCCCGCCGCACCGCGTCGAGCACTCCGCCCGCCTCCGGGTAGGGCTCTTCGACCGGCAGCAGCGCACGGGCGGCCTCGGCTTCGCCGTCCCGTACGAGGGCACGCACCCGGTGCGCCAGCGGCGTGACGTCGGTGATGCGCCGAGTCCACTCGTCCGCGTACCGGCGTGCGGCCTCACCGGCCAGACCCAGCTGCAGGGACCGGTACGGCAGCGGCCGCAGCCGGACGTCCCGTTCGGGATCCCACTGGACCCGGGCGGGCGCGCGTTTCAGCTCCCGTCTCCACCTGGCCGGGTCACCGTGCAACTCGCGCTCGTAGTGGGCCAGGCACGCGTGGCGCAGCGCCCACTCGAAGCCCTCCCGGCTGATCTCGACGGCGAGCACGGTCTCCTGGCCGTCCTTCGTGCCCCAGCCGGAGCGGTACATCATCCACAGGAACGACGGCTTGATCCAGGTCATCCGGTCGCGCCGCCACGCCGCCGGAAAGCGGCCGTCCCGCGCGGCGGCCAGGCCGATGTGCGGCGCGTACGCCTGGTAGACGGTGACCGTCGCGTCGGTGTGGGCCGCGCGAATCCTGTACGGGGAGTCGTCCATGGCGATCAGGGTGCGTTCCGGCGGCTCCAGGTGCCAGGCGTTTTTCCGGATGGGGTTCAGACGGGCAGAGCGGCGCGGTGGCGTCGGTGAGGTGGCGGAGGACGCCATGGGGGCCGGGGCGCCGGGCCGGGCCGGTGGGAGCGACGGTCGTTGACCGTCGGGGATGGGGAAGACCGGGCGCGGTGCCACCGTGACGTCCGGCGGCGGCCGGATCCGCCGGATGATCGAGCCGCCGGGTGCTCGCTGCCGGGTCCCGCGCCCGCTCGCTGCTCGGTGCCGTTCAGCTGCCCGGTGCCGCTCGCTCGCGGCTCAGTCCGGGCCGGACCAGTCGAACGGGAAGTACTTGCTGGACCTGCCGCTGCGGTCCCAGGTGAAGTCGAAGGCGTCGGCACGGTCCCGGGTGGCGCGGCCCCAGGTGGCGACCTGTCCCGGACCGACCTCGGCGCCGGGCGCGTTGTGGACCTGGACCCGGGCTCCCTCCGGGGTGGTGGGGCCCGCGAGGGCCTCGGCGCGTGCGGTGACCCGGCCGGGGATCTCGGCGCTCCACGAGCCGAGGTCGGCGGCGATCTCGACATGGATGGGCGCGACGTCCATCCCGCGAATCTCCGCGCCGAACATCTCGCCGAACTGCTGGGGCCAGCCGCCCGCGGCTCCGCCGAAGATCGTGCCGAGGGCGTCCCGCTGGGCTTCGTCGGCCCGCTCGTCGAGGAACACCGCCGCAAGGGGGTCGGTGTGCCTGCGCTCCCACGGGTTTCCCGTGAAGGAGCCGAGCATCAGGACGTTGAGGCCGTCGAGCCGTACGTCTCCGTAGCGGCCCTCGCGGATGTGCCACACCAGCACGCCTTCGCAGTCGCCATCGGAGGGGTCCTGCGCGAACGTGCAGGGGCAGGGGATGGAGCACTTGCAGGTGTCGAACCAGCCGCCGGTCAGCTGCCAGCGGGGGATCGTGGGCTGTTCGGTCATCGCCCGTTCCTCCTTGTCCAGTCCAGGCGCGGTGGACCGTCGGCACGAGGGGCCGAGCGGGCCGCCGACAGGGAGGGGGAGACCTATGGACCTGCGTCCGGTACGTTCGGCCGATGCCGACCGGGGGAGCGGAGAGGCGGTGCCCACCGCGTCCCTTCCTCCAGCCTAGGCGCGGCCCCCGGCCCCGGCCACGCCTGGCCCCACGCCCCTGTCCATGCCACCACGCCGGACCCGGGGCGCGCCGAATCGACGGGACGCGCCCCCGGCACCCGGGGCGCGCCGAATCGAGGGGACGCGCCCCGGACACGCTCCGTCGGTGCTACGCGAGCAGTTCCACCTCCGCGAGCGCGCTCCCACCGCTCCCACCGCCGCTCCCACCGCTCCCGCCGCCGGCAGCCGTCGGCACCAGCCGGTACTTCGCGTACGACCCCGGCCGGGCGATGGCGAACACCCGCGTCTGGCGGTCCCAGGCGAAGGACTCGCCTGCCCGCCGGTCCAGCTCCTGCCAGGTCACGCCGTCCGTGGAGCCCTGCAGGACCCAGCCGTCCGGGGCCGTGTCCTTCGCGGACGACGTCAGCGTGTACTGCACCGCCCGGGGCGAGGACGGCGGCACCGGCAGGTCCACCGGGCCGGTGCCCAGCGCGGCGGCCGTCGCGGAGGTGTCGTCGAACAGCGCGCCCGCCCGGGACAGGACGTCCCGGCGCGGCGACGGGACCTCGTCGTCCGTGGTGATCGACACCGGCGCGGCGTCCGGTCCCGTGCCCCAGGTGGAGGGCCTCGGGCCCATCGTGAACTCCAGCGTTCCGCCGCGCGCCAGCAGGTCGTGCGGCAGCGCCGTCGACGTCCACGCCCGGCCGTTCACCCGGACGCTCCGCACGTAGACGTTCCGGGCGCTGTTCCCGGGCGCCGTCACCACCAGCGTGCGGCCGTTGTCCATCCGTACGGTCGCCCGGGTGAAGAGCGGCGAGCCGATGGCGTACTCGCCGCTGCCCATCACCAGCGGGTAGAACCCCAGCGCGGAGAACAGGTACCAGGCGGACTGCTCGCCGTTGTCCTCGTCGCCGTGGTAGCCCTGGCCGATCTCGCTGCCGACGTACAGCCTCGACAGGACCTCGCGTACCTTCTCCTGCGTCTTCCACGGCTGCCCGGCCGCGTTGTACATGTACGTGACGTGGTGGGCGACCTGGTTGGAGTGCCCGTACATGCCCATCCGCACGTCCCGGGCCTCCGTCATCTCATGGATGACGGACCCGTAGGAGCCGACGAACTCCGGCGACGCCGTCTCGGGCGTCGAGAAGTACGTGTCCAGCTTCTTCCCGAGGGCCGCCCTTCCCCCGTACAGGTTGGCGAGGCCCCGGCTGTCCTGCGGGGCGGTGAAGGCGTAGCCCCAGCCGTTCGTCTCCGTGTAGTCGTGTCCCCAGACCCGCGGGTCGTACGACGCGCTCGGCACCCGCCAGTCGCCGTTGTCGTCGCGGCCCTGGAAGAAGCCCGCCTTCGCGTCGAAGAGGCTCACGTATCTCCGGGCCCGGTTGAGGAAGTACGCGGACTCCTCCCGGTAGCGGGCCTTGCCGGTCTTCGCGTGCAGCGCGTCCGCCATGCGTGCCAGGCCGTAGTCGTTGAGGTAGCCCTCCAGGGACCAGGACAGGCCCTCGTGGGTCCGGGTCGACGCGTAGCCGGTGAACGGCGACGTCTCCATGCCCTTGCGGCCCACGCCCCGGCTCGGCGGCACCACCGTCGCGTTCTTCAGCGCGGCCTCGTACGCCGCCTCCGCGTCGAAGTCGACGCCCTTGACGTACGCGTCGGCGAACGCGACGTCCGACGACGTACCGGTCATCAGGTCGGCGTACCCGGGCGACGACCAGCGGGAGATCCAGCCGCCGTCCTTGTACTGCTGCACGAACCCGTCGACCAGCTCGCCGGCCTTCCGGGGGGTGAGGAGGGAGTACGCGGGCCACGTCGTCCGGTAGGTGTCCCAGAAGCCGTTGTTGACGTACACCCTGCCGTCGACGATCTTCGCACCGGTGTGGGTGGGGGTGTCCGGGCCGGTCTGCGGCGAGAACGGGCTCGCGTACCGGTACCGTCCGTCGACCTTCTCGTGACCGGCGTTGGGGTACAGGTACAGCCGGTACAGGCCGGAATAGAGGGTGGTCAGCTGGTCCCGGGTCGCGCCCTCCACGCGGACGCGTCCGAGCACCTGGTCCCAGGCGGCCTGCGCCCGCGCCCTGACCCCGTCGAAGGACAGGTGCGGGGGGATCTCGGCGGCCAGGTTCCGGCGGGCCTGCTCCACGCTGATCAGCGAGGTCGCCATGCGCAGGGTGACGCTCCGGTCGGGGCCCGCGGCGAAACGCAGATGGCCCTTGACGCCCGCCGACGCCGAGTCGGTGACCGGCGCGTCGAAGACGCCGTACACGAACATCCGCGTGGCACCGGTGGACAGACCGCTCTTCACGTCCGAGTAGCCGGTGAACGAGCTGCCGGCCGGATCGAGGGTCAGGCCGCCCTCCTCCGTCACGTTGTCGAAGACGACGGAGGCGTCACCGCCGGGGAAGCCGAAGCGCATCACGGCCGCGTGGTCGGCCGGGGCGATCTCGGCGCGTACGCCGTTGTCGAACCGGACGCCGTAGTAGTGCGGCTTCGCCGTCTCGTTCTCGTGGCGGAAGGGCAGGGCGCGGGCCACGCGCCCGGTGGGCGGGGTGCCGTCGGCCGCCGACGGCATCAGCTGGAAGGTCTGCCGGTCGCCCATCCACGGGCTCGGCTCATGGCTGGCGGCGAAGGCCTGCACCGTGGGCAGGTTGTCGGCGTTGTTGCCGCGCGCGTACTCGTACAGCCAGCTCTTCGACGCGGCGTTGGTCACCGGCGTCCAGAAGTTGAAGCCGTGCGGTACGGCCGTCGCCGGGAAGGTGTTGCCGCGTGAGAAGGAGCCGCTGGAGTGGGTGCCGCGCACCGTCGACACATGGTCCGACGGGCGGGCGGACAGCGGTTCGGGCGCGGCGGGGCGCAGCGCGATGTCGTCGATCCAGCCCTGGAACACGGCGGGTCCGGCGGGCGAGTCGTAGGCGACGAGGATCCGGTCCACGGTCTTGCCCGCGGCGACCGTGCCGATGCCCGCTGTGACCTGGTTCCACTGGTTGACGTAGAGCCGCTTGGCGGCGGCCTGGCCCCGGGGGGTGAGCGCCCCGCCGTGGCGGTCGACGGCGCCCAGCTCGCTCAGGTAGGTGCCGTCGGTGAAGGCGAGGTCCACGGCCACATGGGTCGCGGGGTAGGTGAGGTCCGTCTCGGGCAGGGACGGGAAGATCCGGTACGACAACTCGGTGTCGCGGCGGACGGCGGTGTGGACGTCGAGGACCCTGTTGTACGAGTAGGCCCGGCCGTCCGGCCGGTGGGCGCCCGCGTACCGCAGCGCCCGCGTTCCGGTGAACCCGGCGTTGGCCTTGGCGGTGGGGGAGCCGCCGGGCCCCCGGTGGACGTGGGTCCGCATGGTCGGCGGGACGGGTGTGGAGGTGTCCCCGTTCGAGAACTGGACGTCGGCGAGCTGGGTGATGCCTACGGCTCCGTTGTTCTCGGTGATCTCCAGCCGGTAATGCGTGTACTCCGCCGCATTGCCGATGTCGTACGTCCGCGTCTGAAAGCGTGTGTCGAAATGCTGGCCCTCGCGGGTGTCCAGTGTCCGCCACTCCGTTCCGTCCGCCGATCCTCTGAGCGTCCAGTTCTTCGGGTCGCGTTCGGCGTGGTCGTTGGCCGAGGTCAGGGCATAGGTGACGACCTTGGCGGGTTCGTCGAGCCGGAATTCGAGCCAGGCGGTGGGGGTGAACGTGAGCCACTTGGTGCTCGGCTGGAGGTCGACCAGGTTCTCCTTGGTCTCGCCCGCGGCGGCGTTCTCGCCGCTGGCGGCCACCTGGGCGACCCTGTCGGTCACGTTGCCCGGTATCCCGGCGGCGAAGCCGCCGTCGACACCGGCTGCCCGAGGGGTGCCGTCGGGGGCGGTGTCGACGGTGTCGCGCCACGCGGGAGCGGGCTCGTCCGCCTCGAACGAGGTGCTGAACTCCCGGTCGGCAGAAGCCTCTTGAGCGGCGGGCCGGTCGCCGGGCGCGGTCCCGGGACGCCCGGGAAGGGCGAGCGCGGCCGACGGCAGGGCCGTCACGAGCAGGGCGGCGGCCGCCACGAGGGCGGCCGTGGACAAGGGTCTGCGTCGCATCCCGGATCTGCCTCCACACACACCTGGACAACGTTGTCAGTTCAAGGGGGCAGGCTCAGTAGGGAGCCAAGTGACAGGTTGTGTCAAGGGTGTTGACCGTGTCGAAAGGCGGGATTCAGCCTTTCCGGCGAGTGTGACCGCCGCCGAATGCCCGGCCTGCGAAGGTATCTGCGTGCATGGCCGTGAGCGTGGTTTTCCCGCAGGTCTCAACTCGGGAAAGAGTATCCGCGAAACATGTTCTCGATCTTGCCCAGTTGACGTGAAGTGGACTATACCTGTCGGCGTCCACCCGGCCGTTCACGACGGCCGTGACCCTGACCCCCTGACCCCCTGCACGACCCAGCTTGCAGTAGACCGCGGTGGCGGGGCCCTTCGCCTCAGGCGAGTCAGTACGGGCGACCGGCACACCGCCTGAGTCCTGGAGAAGGCGAGGACTTGAGCATGGGATCCACCTCCGCCCGCAACAACAGTGACAGTGAGGGCCTCGGCCGCCGCAGTCTGATCAAGCGGTCCGCCGCGCTCGCCGCGATCACCGTCCCGACCATGGGCTTCCTGTCCGCCTGCGCCACCGGCGGCGGGGGCGGCAACGAGAAGGAGACCAAGGCGCCCGGCGGCGAGAAGACCGAGAAGAACCCCCTGGGCGTGAAGCACGGCGCCCCGCTGGAGGCCTTCATCTTCAAGGGAGGGCTGGGCGACCAGTACGCGAAGGACGCGGAGGCCGACTTCAGGGCGGCCTACGGCGCCGAGGTCAAGCACACCGGCACCCAGCAGGTCGGCCCCAAGCTCACCCCGCGCTTCGCCGGCGGCAACCCGCCCGACGTCATCGACAACTCCGGCGCCGACCACCTGGACATGAACAAGCTCTCCACCCAGGGCCAGCTCCAGGACCTGGCCGCCCTCCTCGACGCCGCCTCCATGGACGATCCGGCCAAGAAGGTCCGGGACACCATCCACCCGAGCACCATCGAGAAGGGCAGGCACGGCGACACGTTCGACGTGCTCTACTACGCCTTCACCATCTACGGCACCTGGTACTCGCGGAAGCTGCTGGACTCCAGGGGCTGGGCGTACCCCAGGACCCTGACCGAGATGGTCACGCTCTGCGGCGAGATCAAGAAGGCGGGCATCGCCCCCTGGACGTACGCGGGCAAGTATCCGTACTACGTGCACTTCAACCTGTTCGCGCAGATCGCCAAGATCGGCGGCATGGAGAAGTGGATCGCGATCGACAACCTGGAGCCGAACGCCTGGACGTCGAACGACGCGGTCAAGGAGGTCGTCGAGCACTACGAGGAGCTCGCCGCGAAGAAGTACTTCCTGGAGGGCAGCCAGGGCCTGACCCACATCCAGTCCCAGACCGCCTGGAACAAGGGCAAGGCCGTCTTCATCCCCAACGGCTCCTGGGTGGAGAACGAGGCGGCGCCGACCACACCGGCCGACTTCGGCATGGCGGTCGGCGCGCTCTTCGACGGCACCGGCGACGCGATGCCGCACGGCACGCTGCGCGCCGAGCCGAGCGAGCCGTACATCGTCGCCAGCAAGGGCAAGAACCCCGCGGGCGGCATGGAACTGCTCCGCATCATGCTCTCCAAGAAGCACGCGCAGAACTTCGCAACGAAGGTGAAGTCCCTGACCTGCGTCATGGACGCCACCGAGGGCATGACCCTGTCGCCCGGCCTCTCCTCCGCCAGCGAGGTCTTCAAGGCGGCCGGGGACAACCTGATCAGCCTTCAGCTGCAGGAGTGGTACCCCGCCCTCACCGACGAGAAGATCGGCGGCCTGACCGGTCACCTGCTCGCAGGTGAGCTGAAGGCCGCCGACTGGATCAAGAAGACCCAGGCGGAGGCCGACAAGGTGGCCAAGGACGATTCCGTCACCAAGTTCAAGCGCACCGCCTGACACGTCGCCAGCGCACCGCCTACCGCCGGTCGCCCATCGCCTGGGGATTCCAGCCGATCCGTCCGGCGGACAGAAGAGGGGAAGGGCCGGGAAGCACCATGCAGCACGGCAAGTACCGATTCATCGTGGGCTTCCTGGCCCTGCCTCTGCTCATCTACGGCGTGTTCGTGATCTCGCCCTTCGTCCAGGCGTTCCAGATCTCCATGACGGACTGGTCCGGCCTGGTCGGCACGGCGGAGTTCGTGGGCCTGGACAACTTCACCAGGCTCTGGGACAACGACGACTTCTGGAACGCGCTCCGCCACAACGTGTACATGCTGGCGCTGGTCCCGGTGGTCACGCTCGGGCTCGGGATCTTCTTCGCCTTCATGCTCAACGTGGGCGGCCGCCGCAGGAAGAACGAGGCGGTCGCCGGGGTCGCCGGCTCGAAGTTCTACAAGTTCGTCTTCTTCTTCCCTCAGGTCATCTCCATCACGATCATCGCCGTCATCTGGTTCAACATCTACAACCCCGACCCGGACGACGGCATGCTCAACTCACTGCTCGGCGCGATCGGCCTGGACGGTCTGCAGAACGCCTGGCTGGGCGAGAAGAGCCTCGCCCTCTGGTGCATCAGCGCGGTCATGGTCTGGGGGCACGTCGGCTTCTACGTGGTGCTCTTCTCGGCGGCCATGGCGTCCATCCCCCGGGACATCTACGAGGCGGCCCTGCTCGACGGCGCCAGCCGCTTCCACACCTTCTTCAAGATCACCCTCCCGCTGCTGTGGGACACCGTCCAGACCGGCTGGGTGTACATGGGCATCATCGCCCTGGACGCCTTCGCGCTGGTCCAGATCATGTCGGTCAACATGGGCGGCCCGGACGGCGCCACGGACGTCATGCCGCTGAGGCTGTACCTGACGGCGTTCCGGGACACCCAGTTCGGCTACGCCGCGGCCATGGGCGTCGCGATGCTCGTGGTGACGATGACGTTCGCAGTGCTCGCGATGCGCCTCGGGCGCCGCGAGCGGATCGAGTACTAGGGGTACGCCGGATGACGACGGAAGAGACCGAACCGACCGGCGCGACGGAAGCGGCCGAGTCGAGGGAAGCGGCGGAGGCGACCGGGGCGACCGGGAGGGCGGAAGCCGCCGAGGCGTTCGCGGTGACGGCGAAGGCGACGAAGACGGCGCAGGCGGCGCAGGCCGAGCCGGCGACCGCCCCGGCAGGCCCCGCCGGCCGTACCGACCGCGCCGATCGCACCGGCCCCGCCGACCGCACCGGCCGCGCCGCCTCCACCGTCAGCGGGAGGCTCGGACCGACGACGGGCCGTACCTCCGAGGGCGGTGTGCTCAACGTCTTCTCCCACGGCATCCTCATCGCCTGGGCGCTGATGGTCGGCGTGCCGCTGCTGTGGGTGCTGTGGAGCGCCTTCAAGGACAGCAACGGCATCCTGAGCGACCCGTGGGGGCTGCCGACCGTCCTGCACTGGGAGAACTGGGCCAACGCGTGGAACGAAGCGAACATGGGCCAGTACTTCCTGAACACCGCCATCGTGGTGGGCGGTTCGGTCGTCGGCACGATGGTGCTCGGCTCGATGGCGGCGTACGTACTGGCGCGGTTCACCTTCCCGGGGAACAGGTTCATCTACTACCTGTTCGTCGCAGGCATGTCCTTCCCGGTCTTCATGCTGGTCATCCCGCTCTTCTTCGTCCTGCGGGACTTCCCCGGCAGTACGCTCCTGGCGACCTACCACGGGCTCATCCTGGTCTACATCGCCTACTCGCTGCCGTTCACCGTCTTCTTCATGACGGCGTTCTTCCGTACGCTGCCGACCTCGGTGGCGGAGGCGGCCATGATCGACGGCGCGTCCCACACGCGGACGTTCTTCCAGGTCATGGTGCCGATGGCGAAGCCCGGTCTGATCAGCATCGGGATCTTCAACTTCCTGGGCCAGTGGAACCAGTACCTGCTGCCCATGGTCCTCAACCAGCAGGAGGAGAAGTACGTCCTGACGCAGGGCCTGGCGATGATCGCCCTGCAGAACGGCTACGAGAACGACTGGGGCGCCCTGATGGCGGGCATGATGATCGCGATGCTGCCCGTGCTCATCGTCTACGCGATCTTCCAGCGCCAGGTCCAGTCCGGTCTCACGGCGGGGGCGCTGAAGTAGCGGGCCGCCGGAGCCCCTGCGCGAAGGCCGCGAGCCCTCCCGCGTGACGTACCGGGCACCGCTTCCCCTCGCGGGGACGGTCCGCTTCCGGGACTTCGCGGTCGGGGGGTTCGCCTCCCGAGGGTGGGTATGAGGAGTGAACCGCTCGTCGGTGCGAGTCCGCGCCGGCGGGCGGTTTTATTTACTGCATTCCGCATAATTCGGATATTTCCGGACCTTATGTGCTCATCGGAGCTTCGTGACGCTCAAGGTCTTGACGGGGGCCAACCCTAAACGCTCAGCTTAGAGTTCACATGTTGGAGAAAACGGCAGGAGTGAGAGAGTCGATGGAGACTCCGGGGTCGCAGACATCTCTGCATCGGGCCAATCTCGAGCGGGTCGTACGCGCGGTGCGTATGGCCGGTTCCCTCACCCAGGCGGAGATCGCCAGGGCCACCGGCCTCTCCGCGGCCACGGTCTCCAACATCGTGCGGGAGCTGAAGGACGGTGGCACCGTCGAGGTCACGCCCACGTCGGCGGGTGGCCGGCGGGCCCGCAGCGTGTCGCTCAGCGGGGACGCCGGCATCGTGATCGGCGTCGACTTCGGGCACACCCACCTCCGGGTCGCGGTGGGAAACCTGGCCCATCAGGTGCTCGCCGAGGAGTCCGAGCCGCTCGATGTGGACGCCTCGTCGGCGGAGGGCTTCGACCGGGCGGAACGGCTGGTCAAGCGGCTGATCGAGACGACCGGGATCGGTCAGGACAAGGTGATCGGCGTCGGTCTCGGCGTACCGGGCCCCATCGACGTCTCGTCCGGCACACTCGGGTCGACCTCGATCCTGCCGGGCTGGACCGGCATCAATCCGAGCCAGGAGCTGTCCGGCCGCCTCGGCGTCCCCGTGTACGTGGACAACGACGCCAACCTCGGCGCGCTCGGCGAGCTGGTCTGGGGCGCCGGTCGCGGCGTCAGGGACCTCGCGTACATCAAGGTGGCCAGCGGTGTGGGCGCCGGGCTCGTCATCGACGGGCAGATCTACCGGGGGCCCGGCGGTACGGCGGGGGAGATCGGGCACATCACCCTGGACGAGTCGGGCCCGGTGTGCCGCTGCGGCAACCGCGGCTGCCTGGAGACCTTCACGGCAGCCCGCTACGTCCTGCCGCTCCTCCGTCCCGGGCACGGCCCCGACCTCACCATGGAGCGGGTCGTGCAGCTCGCGCGGGAGGGCGACCCGGGCTGCCGGCGGGTGGTCGCCGATGTCGGGCGGCACATCGGCAGCGGCGTGGCCAACCTGTGCAACCTGCTCAATCCCAGCCGGGTCGTGCTCGGCGGCGACCTCGCGGAGGCCGGGGAACTGGTCCTGGCGCCCATCCGCGAGTCCGTCTCGCGGTACGCCATCCCCAGCGCCGCGCGGCAGCTCTCCGTGGCCCCTGGGGCCCTCGGCGGCCGGGCCGAGGTGCTGGGCGCGCTCGCTCTCGTGCTGAGCGAGATGGGTGATTCGACCCTGTTGGAGAACGCCGTGCCCGCCGCGCCCGCGGCCACCACGCCTGCGTTCACTTAGATAACGGATGGCACCGTTGTCATCTCGTTAAGAATTTACTCCTTGACGATGGCGTGGCGGCCGAGTTGACTTCCAGCCACCTCGGCCGCAACGTCGCGGCCTCGTCAGGGAGGCAACCCACATGAACGCAATGACGCGACGCGTCGTCATAGGTACGGCCGCGGTGTCCATGGCCGTGTCCCTCGCCGCCTGTGGCAAGGCGGGCGACGGCGACGCCGGCGGCGGTGGCGGCGACAGCAAGACCATCGGTCTGCTGCTGCCGGAGAACAAGACGACCCGCTACGAGACGTTCGACCGCCCCATCATCGAGGCGAAGATCAAGGAACTGTGCGGCGACTGCGAGGTCAAGTACAACAACGCCGCGCAGGACACCGAGACGCAGAAGAAGCAGTTCGACGCGCTGGTCACGCAGGGCGTCAAGGTCATCATCCTCGACTCGGTCGACTACAAGGCCACCAAGTCCTGGGTCGAGCAGGCCGCCAAGAAGGGCGTCAAGGTCGTCGCCTACGACCGGCTCGCCGAGGGCCCGATCTCCGCGTACGTGTCGTACGACAACGAGAAGATCGGCCGCCTGCAGGGCGAGGGCCTCGTCAAGGCGCTCGGTGACAAGGCCGCGCAGAGCAACGTCGTCATGATCAACGGCTCGCCGACCGACCCGAACGCCCCGCTGTTCAAGAAGGGCGCGCACAGCGTTCTCGACAGCCAGGTCAAGAAGATCGTCTACGAGCAGGACATCCCGGACTGGTCGCCCGACGAGGCCAACAAGAAGATGGGCGCCGCCATCGACTCGCTCGGCAAGGACGGTTTCCAGGGCGTCTACTCCGCCAACGACGGCATGGCCGGCGGCATCATCACCGCCCTCAACAAGCAGGGCGTCAAGGTCCCGGTCGGCGGCCAGGACGCCGAGCTGGCCGGTCTCCAGCGCATCCTGAAGGGCGAGCAGGCCTTCACGATCTACAAGCAGATCAAGCCGGAGGCCGAGACCACCGCCGAGATCGCCGTCCGCCTCCTCCAGGGCAAGGCCATCGACGACCTGGCCCCGACCAAGGTCGACTCCCTCACCGGTGAGTACAAGGGCACGCCCGCCAAGCTGTACGACGCGCAGATCGTGACCAAGGACAACATCGCCGACACGATCATCGCGGACAAGGTCTACAAGGCCGCCGACATCTGCACGGCCGAGTACAAGGCCGCCTGCGAGGCCGCCGGCATCAAGTAGGCCGGCCGCGACACCCCCACAGGAGAGGCCCGCCCCGCCGGCGGGCCCCCTGCACCGGTCCGGTGCCCGCCCGCTCACACGCCCCGCGGCGCGGGCGGGCGCCGGACTCCCTCGCACCTCGTGCCCCCGGGCACCACCATCCCCGCCGGAACAGGCGGCGAAGGAGCTGATTCACGTGTCCGCTACGCCCGTGCTGGCGTTGCGCGGAGTCTCCAAGCGGTTCGGCGCCGTCCAGGCGCTCACCGACGTAGACCTGGAGATCCACGCCGGTGAGGTCGTCGCGCTGCTCGGCGACAACGGCGCCGGTAAGTCCACGCTCGTCAAGACCATCTCGGGTGTCCACCCGATCGACGAAGGCGCCATCGAGTGGGAGGGCAGGGAGGTCCGCATCGGACGGCCCAACGACGCCCAGGACCTCGGCATCGCCACCGTCTACCAGGACCTGGCGCTCTGCGACAACCTCGATGTCGTCGCCAACCTGTTCCTCGGCAGCGAACTCCGCCACGTCTCCGTCCTCGACGAGATCGCGATGGAGAAGCGCGCCAAGGAGCTCCTCGACACCCTCTCCATCCGCATCCCGAGCGTCCGCATCCCGGTCGCCTCGCTCTCCGGCGGTCAGCGCCAGGTCGTGGCCATCGCCCGCGCCCTGATCGGCAACCCCAAGGTCGTCATCCTGGACGAGCCGACCGCCGCCCTCGGCGTCGAGCAGACCGCCCAGGTCCTCGACCTGGTGGAGCGGCTGCGCGAGAACGGCCACGGCGTCATCCTCATCACGCACAACATGGCCGACGTGCGCGCCGTCGCGGACCGCGCCGCGATCCTCCGCCTGGGCCGCAACAACGGTGTCTTCGACGTCCAGGGCACCTCGCACGAAGAGATCATCGCGGCGATCACCGGCGCCACGGACAACGCCGTGACCCGCCGGCAGGCACGCACGGCCACGAAGGAGGACGCGAAGTGAGCGACCTCGCCAAGACCCCCCAGCGCCCCGGCACCGCCCCGGCGGACGCCACGGACCAGTCGTCGGCGGCGCCCGTACCGGCCGTCGACCCCCGCCTCCTCGTCCGCGAGGAGGGCCTCAAGGGCTACTGGACCGAGTTCACCCGCAAGGTGCGCGGCGGCGAGCTGGGCTCGCTGCCCGTGTTCATCGGCCTCATCCTCATCGCGGTCGTCTTCCAGTCGCAGAACAGCAACTTCCTGTCGGCCAGCTCCGTCGCCAACATCGCCGTCTACAGCTCCGGCCTCGGCATCATGGCCGTCGGCATCGTCTTCGTGCTGCTCCTCGGCGAGATCGACCTCTCCGTCGGCTCGGTCGCGGGCGTCGGCGCCGCCGTCTGGGCGGTCCTCAGCGTGACCAACGGCGTCGGGGACGCGCTCTCCGTGCCGATCGCCCTGTTCGCCGGACTCGCCCTCGGTCTGCTGCACGGCTTCTTCTTCGCGAAGGTCGGTGTGCCCGCCTTCGTCGTCACCCTGGCCGGCTTCCTCGGCTGGAGCGGTCTGCAGATCTGGCTGATGGGCAAGGAAGGCTCCATCAACACGCCGACCGGCAGCATCGTCGAGAACCTCACCGGCTTCTACTTCGAGGACAAGGCGGCCGCCTACGGCCTCGCCCTGTTCGCCGTCCTCGCGTACGCCGGATCGCTGCTGCTGGACAGCAGGCGCCGCAAGGCCGCCGGCCTGCCCTCGCGCCCGATGAGCGAGGTCCTGCTGCGCACCGGCGTCGTCGCCGTCCTGTGCTTCGTCGTCGCGTACGTGCTGAACGAGCCCGCCGGCGCCCGCGGCCTGCCGCTGGCCCTGGTCCTGTTCATCGCCGTCCTGGTCGTCGCCGACTTCGTCGCCCGCCGCACCACGTTCGGCCGTCAGGTGTTCGCGGTCGGCGGCAACGCCGAGGCCGCCCGGCGCGCCGGTATCAACGTCGACCGCGTCCGCATCACCGTGTTCGGCCTCTCCGGCCTGCTCGCCGCCTTCGGCGGCCTCTTCGTCGCGAGCCTCTCCGGCGGCGCCACCAAGAGCCTGGGCGGCGGCAACACGCTGATGCTGGTCATCGCTGCGGCCGTGATCGGCGGCACCAGCCTCTTCGGCGGGCGTGGCAAGGTCTGGTCCGCGCTGCTCGGCATGATCGTCATCCAGTCGATCCAGCAGGGCCTGAACATGCTCGGCATGGCCAGCGAGATCCAGTACATGATCACCGGCGCGGTGCTGCTGGCCGCCGTGGTCATCGACTCGATCTCCCGGCGCACCCAGAAGGACGCGGGGCGCGCGTAGCGCACCTCACACCCCTTATCGCCCGGCACCCTCAACCGGTGCCGGGCATCGGTGCGTCTCGGTCTGATGACGTACCGGTATATCGGCCATCAGTGTGATCTACCGGCCCACGCCCGATGTCGGCCGTCCGGGACGGAACATTAGACTCGGCGGAATCGGCAGCTCGACCGGCTCAACACGACCAGCTCAATACGCAAGGAGGCACGGGTGGCATTGCTGACCCGTATCACGGGCCCACGCGATCTCGACCGGCTCTCCCCGGAGCAGCTGGACCAGCTGGCAGCGGAGATCCGGACTTTCCTCGTGGACGCCGTCGCCAAGACGGGTGGACACCTCGGCCCCAACCTCGGCGTGGTCGAGCTGACCATCGCCCTGCACCGGGTCTTCGAGTCCCCGCGGGACAAGATCCTCTGGGACACGGGCCACCAGTCGTACGTCCACAAGCTGCTCACCGGCCGGCAGGACTTCTCGAAGCTCAAGATGAAGGGCGGGCTGTCCGGCTATCCGGCCCGCGCCGAGTCCGAGCACGACGTCATCGAGAACTCCCACGCCTCCACGGTCCTCGGCTGGGCGGACGGCCTCGCCAAGGCCAACGAGGTCCTCGGCAGGGACGACCACGTGGTCGCCGTCATCGGTGACGGCGCGCTGACCGGCGGCATGGCCTGGGAGGCGCTGAACAACATCGCCGACGCCAAGGACCGCCCGCTGGTCATCGTCGTCAACGACAACGAGCGCTCCTACGCGCCCACCATCGGCGGCCTCGCCAACCACCTGGCCACCCTGCGCACGACCGACGGCTACGAGCGCTTCCTCGCCCGTACCAAGGACATCCTCGACCGCACGCCGGTCGTGGGGAAGCCGCTGTACGAAACGCTGCACGGCGCCAAGAAGGGCCTGAAGGACTTCATCGCCCCCCAGGGCATGTTCGAGGACCTCGGCCTGAAGTACGTCGGCCCGATCGACGGCCATGACATCGAGGCGGTCGAGTCCGCGCTCCAGCGCGCCAAGCGGTTCGGCGGCCCGGTCATCGTGCACTGCCTCACCGAGAAGGGCCGCGGCTACCAGCCCGCCCTGCAGGACGAGGCCGACCGCTTCCACGCCGTCGGCAAGATCCACCCCGACACCGGTCTGCCCATCGCCTCGTCCGGCGCCGACTGGACCGGCGTCTTCGCCGACGAGATGGTCGAGCTGGGCAAGGAGCGCGAGGACATCGTCGCGATCACCGCGGCCATGCTCCAGCCCGTCGGCCTCGACAAGTTCGCCAAGCGCTTCCCGGACCGCGTGTACGACGTGGGCATCGCCGAGCAGCACGCCGCCGTCTCCGCGGCGGGCCTCGCCACCGGCGGCCTCCACCCGGTCGTCGCCGTGTACGCGACGTTCCTGAACCGTGCCTTCGACCAGGTCCTGATGGACGTCGCGCTGCACGACTGCGGCGTCACCTTCGTCCTCGACCGCGCCGGGATCACCGGCACCGACGGCGCGTCCCACAACGGCATGTGGGACATGTCGATCCTCCAGGTCGTGCCGGGCCTGCGGATCGCCGCCCCGCGCGACGCGGACCAGGTACGCGCCCAGCTCCGCGAGGCCGTCGACGTCAAGGACGCGCCGACCGTCGTGCGCTACTCCAAGGGTGCCGTCGGCCCCGCCGTCGAGGCCCTGGAACGCGTCGGCGGCATGGACGTGCTGCGCAAGCCGGCCGACGACATCGTCCGCCCCGACGTGCTGCTGGTCTCCGTCGGCGCGCTCGCCCCGATGTGCCTGGAGATCGCCGACCTCCTCGACAAGCAGGGCATCTCCACCACGGTCGTCGACCCGCGCTGGGTCAAGCCCGTGGACGATGCCATGGCCCCGCTGGCCGAGAAGCACCGCGTCGTCGTCACCGTCGAGGACAACGGCCGCGTCGGCGGCGTCGGCTCGGCCGTCGCCCAGGCCCTGCGCGACGCGGGCGTCGACATCCCCCTGCGCGACTTCGGCATCCCGCCGAAGTTCCTCGACCACGCGTCGCGCAAGGAGGTCATGGCCGAGATCGGCCTCACCGCCCCGGACATCGCGCGCCAGGTCACCGGCCTCGTGTCGAAGCTGGACGGCCGGTACGAGGACGAGGACGCGGCGGAGGACGCGAGCGCGACGGTGGAGTCCGCCCGCGACTGACCCCCACCGGACCCCGCGCCCCCGAGGGCCGGCGGACACCCTCACGGGTGGCCGCCGGCCCTCGCGCGGTTACGCCCGGTACGTCGGGTCGGCACGCCCCCGGTACGCCCCCGTGCGCCCGTACGCGTCAGGGGTGGACCGCGCGCCTCATGCGTGGACCGCGCGCGGGCCCGCGCACTCGGCGCCGTGCGCCGCGACCCTGCGGCGCAGCTCCCGGTCGGCCGTCACCACCACGCACGGCCGGCCCGCCGCCTGCGCCGCCTCGGCCAGGTCCACGATCGCGTCGTCACCGCTGCCGGGGGCGGAGACCACCCGGACGCCGGGCACCGGCTCCACGCCCCGCGCCCGCCCCTCGACCACGAGCACCACATCCACCGGTCCCGGCGGCAGCCCGGCCACGGCCGCGCCGCCCTCCCGCGCCCCGTCCACCTGTCGGGCGAGCCGGTCCCGCAGCCGCTCGGCGGCGCCCCGGCGATCCCGCCACCAGCCGTCCGGAACGGAACCGACCACATTTGCCCCATCCACGATCAACAGCGGCTCAACCTGCGCGAACATGCTTATCGTCCTTGTCGTCGCCCGCTGGTGACGGCCATGATCCCCGGCTTTGCCGCCCGATCCGCCCCCGTACTATTGTCGCCGGATCCAGCGGGATCCAAGGTGTCTGGGAAGGTGGTCGGCAGACCATGGCCGTGTGGTCGGCGCGTAGATCGCGGGGGCGAGAAAGCGAGAAGGCGGGACCGTCCGTCCCCTCCTCCCGGCCCGAGAGCGTGGCCGCCGTGGAGGTCCGGCCGGAGCACCCCACCACGAACTGGCTGCTGCGGGGCAAGGACGGCCGGCTCACCGCGTACGCCCCGACCGCCGGGGGCGTCCTGCGCTGGACCGAGGTCCGGCCCGGCGGCCCGCACTGGCACGGCCCCGAGCTGCTGCCCGCGCCGGACATGGTGCCGTACCTGTCGATCACGCAGAGCCGCGAGGGCTATGTGTACCTGACGGGGCTGCGGCGCAGGACCGGGCCGGGCGGCCGCCTCGACGAGAGCGTCGTCTACGCCATCCAGTACCAGTCGGGCCGCCCCCTGCGGGACTGGCATCCGCTCGGCGTCTCACCCGTCGCCCCCGACGAGGGCGCCCGCCCGCTGCCCGTCGGCCCGCCCGTCGCGGCCATCGACTCCGCCGGCGGCCTGCGGGTCTTCCACCGCAACGCGGCGGGCGGCGTGTCGCTGCGCAGCCAGGCGCGCGACGGCGGCTGGAACGCCCGCTGGGCCGAGTTCACCGGCAAGGGCATCACCGGCACGATCCACGCGGCGGCCGACGACGCCGGGCTGATCTCCGTGCTCGGGCACAACCACGGCGTGCTCGTCCGCTGGGCGCAGGAGAAGCCGGGCGGCGGCTTCCCCCGCACCGGCAAGCTCGACTTCGCCGCCGCCAACGGCAGCCTGTCGGCCCTGGTCACCGGAGAGGGCCGCCTCACCCACTTCTGGCGCGACGCCGACAGCGGCGCCGTGCTGGCCTGGCGCGTGGGCGGTACGCCGCAGCGCCTCGGTGGCGAGCACGGCACCGGCCCGGTGGCGCTGCTGCGCACGCCGGTGGACGGCGTCGACTGCACCCTGA
This sequence comes from Streptomyces sp. NPDC047886, assembly GCF_043204435.1. Lineage (NCBI taxonomy): Bacteria > Bacillati > Actinomycetota > Actinomycetes > Kitasatosporales > Streptomycetaceae > Streptomyces > Streptomyces sp. NPDC047886. The sequence continues at coordinate 458,574 of NZ_JBIDCF010000005.1, read as the reverse complement.
TGGCGCAGCGGGACGCCTCGGGCCGTCCCTCCCTCGCGGCGTACCCCACGGAGGACGAGCCGGCCGGCGCGGTCTGGTCCGCGACCGGCGACGTGTGCGCGGGCGTGCCCGCGCTCGCCCTGGACGGCCGTGGCCGTATCGTCCTCGCGGCCGTCGGCACCGACGGAACCCTGCGGATCGCCCGGCAGAAGGACGAGGACGGCCTCGCCCTGGGGGCCTGGACCCGCGTCTGACCGCGCGCCGGGTCCGCCGTCACGTACCGCGCCCGGGGGCCGCCCCACGGGCGGGCGGCCGGGGCGGGGCAGCGGCGGGTGCCGGGGCGGTACGGCGGGCGACCGGGGCGGGCTGCGGCTGGATTTCGGGGGTTGTCACCGGGGGCTCGTAGAATCGGCGGATGACTTCCCCTGGAGATGTCCCCACGGCGGACGCGGCGCTGGACGTGCTCGGCCGGGTCTTCGGCTACGACTCGTTCCGCGGGCAGCAGCGGGAGATCATCGAGCACGTCATAGGCGGCGGAGACGCGCTGGTCCTCATGCCGACCGGTGGCGGCAAGTCGCTCTGCTACCAGATCCCCGCCCTCGTCCGGCCCGGCGTCGGGGTCGTCATCTCCCCGCTCATCGCGCTCATGCAGGACCAAGTCGACGCCCTGCGGGCCCTGGGGGTGCGGGCCGGGTTCCTCAACTCCACCCAGGACCTGGACGAACGGCGCCTGGTCGAGGCCGAGTTCGCGGCGGGGGAACTCGACCTCCTCTACCTGGCGCCGGAACGGCTGCGCGTCGAGTCCACGATCCGGCTCCTGGAGCGCGGCAAGATCTCGCTCTTCGCCATCGACGAGGCCCACTGTGTCGCTCAGTGGGGGCACGACTTCCGGCCGGACTACCTCCAGCTGTCCCAGCTGCACGAGCGCTGGCCCGACGTGCCGAGGATCGCGCTCACGGCGACCGCGACCCGCGCCACGCACACGGAGATCGCCGGCCGGCTGAGGCTGGACGACGCCCGGCACTTCGTGGCGAGCTTCGACCGGCCCAACATCCAGTACCGCATCGCCCCCAAGAACGAGCCGAAGAAGCAGCTCCTCGCCCTGCTGCGCGACGAGCACCCGGGCGACGCGGGCATCGTGTACTGCCTGTCCCGGGCGTCCGTCGAGAAGACCGCCGCGTTCCTGGTGGAGAACGGCGTCGACGCCGTCCCGTACCACGCGGGTCTCGACGCCCGTACCCGCGCCGAGAACCAGTCGCGCTTCCTGCGGGAGGACGGACTCGTCGTCGTCGCCACCATCGCCTTCGGCATGGGCATCGACAAGCCCGACGTGCGGTTCGTCGCCCACCTCGACCTGCCGAAGTCCGTCGAGGGCTACTACCAGGAGACCGGCAGGGCAGGCCGTGACGGCCTGCCGTCCACGGCGTGGCTGGCGTACGGCCTCAACGACGTCGTGCAGCAGCGCCGCATGATCGACACGAGCGAGGGCGACGAGCAGCACCGCCGCCGCCTCGCCGCCCACCTCGACGCCATGCTCGCCCTGTGCGAGACCGTCGAGTGCCGCCGGGTGCAGCTGCTCGCCTACTTCGGCCAGCCCAGCACCGCCTGCGGCAACTGCGACACCTGCCTGACCCCGCCCACGTCCTGGGACGGCACGGTCGCCGCCCAGAAGGTCCTGTCGACCGTCGTACGGCTCAAGCGGGAGCGGAACCAGTCCTTCGGCGTCGGGCAGATCGTCGACATCCTCCTCGGCCGCAGGACCGCCAAGGTCATCAAGTTCGATCACGACGCGCTGAGCGTCTTCGGGATCGGCACGGACCTGACCGAGGCCCAGTGGCGCGGGGTCGTCCGCCAGCTGCTCGCCCAGCGGCTGCTGGCCGTGCGGGGCGAGTACAACACCCTGGTGCTCACCGAGGACGCCGCTGACGTCCTGGGGGGCCGCCGCCAGGTGCCGCTGCGCACCGAGCCGGACAGGCCCGCCCGCGCGGCCGCCAAGGGCGGGTCGCCGGGGAAGCGGAAGTCCGCGCCCGTGGACCTGCCCGAGCAGGCCGTACCGGTCTTCGAGCGGCTGCGGGCCTGGCGGGCGGCGGCCGCGAAGGAGCAGGGCGTCCCGGCGTACGTCATCTTCCACGACGCGACGCTCCGCGAGATCGCCACGGCCCCGCCGGCGTCGCTCGCCGAGCTCGGCGGCGTCAGCGGCGTCGGTGAGAACAAGCTCGCCAAGTACGGGCAGCAGCTCCTCGACGCCCTCGCCGCCGAGGACTGACCGGGCGCCGCGCACAGTGCGGCGCACACGCGGACGGGCCGTACGGGAAGGCAGCTCCCGTACGGCCCGTCGCCGTCTGTACGAACGGCGGTTACGCCGGGACGCTCGCGACGCCCGGCTCCAGGAACCGCTTGCCGTTCACGCGCTCCGACACGCCCTGGCGGTCCAGGTACGGCGTGATGCCGCCCAGGTGGAACGGCCAGCCCGCACCGGTGATCAGGCACAGGTCGATGTCCTGCGCCTCGGCGACGACGCCCTCGTCCAGCATGAGGCCGATCTCCTGCGCCACCGCGTCCAGGACACGGTCGCGGACCTGCTCCTCGGTCAGGACGACATCGCCCTGCTTCAGCAGCGCGGCGACCTCCGGGTCCAGCTCGGGCTTCCCCGAGTCGTAGACGTAGAAGCCGCGCTTGCCCGCCTTGACGACGGCGGCGAGGTTCGGGGAGACCGTGAAGCGGTCCGGGAACGCCCGGTTCAGCGTCTCCGAGACGTGCAGACCGATCGCGGGGCCGACCAGCTCCAGCAGGACCAGCGGCGACATCGGCAGACCGAGCGGCTCGATGGCCTTCTCCGCGGTCTCGACCGGGGTGCCCTCGTCGATGACGTTCTGGATCTCGCCCATGAAGCGGGTCAGGATGCGGTTCACGACGAACGCCGGGGCGTCCTTCGTCAGGACGGCCGTCTTCTTCAGCTTCTTCGCGACGCCGAACGCGGTCGCCAGCGACGCGTCGTCGGTCTTCTCGCCGCGGACGATCTCCAGCAGCGGGAGGATCGCGACCGGGTTGAAGAAGTGGAAGCCGACGACCCGCTCCGGGTGCCGCAGCTTGGACGCCATCTCGGAGACCGACAGCGACGAGGTGTTGGTCGCGAGGATCGCGTGGGCCGGGGCGACGGCCTCGACCTCGGCGAACACCTTCTGCTTGACCGACATCTCCTCGAACACGGCCTCGATGACGAAGTCCGCGTCGGCGAAGCCCTCGGCCTTGTCCAGGACGCCGGTGACCAGCGCCTTGAGACGGTTGGCCTTGTCCTGGTTGATCCGGCCCTTGCCGAGCAGCTTGTCGATCTCGGCGTGGACGTAGCCCACACCCTTGTCGACGCGCTCCTGGTCGATGTCCGTGAGGACGACCGGGACCTCGAGGCGGCGCAGGAACAGCAGCGCCAGCTGCGAGGCCATCAGCCCGGCGCCGACGACGCCGACCTTGGTGACCGGGCGGGCCAGGCTCTTGTCCGGGGCACCGGCCGGGCGCTTGGCGCGCTTCTGCACCAGGTTGAAGGCGTAGATGCCGGAGCGCAGCTCGCCACCCATGATCAGGTCGGCGAGCGCGGTGTCCTCCGCGTCGAAGCCCTTCTGGAGGTCGCCGTCCTTGGCGGCCTCGATGATGTCCAGCGCGCGGTACGCGGCCGGGGCGGCGCCGTGCACCTTGCCGTCGGCGATGAACCGGCCGCGGGCCACGGCGGCGTCCCACGCCTCGCCGCGGTCCACCTCGGGACGCTCGACGGCGATGTCGCCCTTGAGGACGTTCGCCGTCCAGAGCAGCGACTGCTCCAGGAAGTCGGCGCCCTCGAAGATCGCGTCGGCGATGCCGAGCTCGAAGACCTGCGCGCCCTTGAGCTGCTTGTTCTGGTTGAGCGAGTTCTCGATGATGACCGAGACCGCGCGGTCGGCGCCGATCAGGTTCGGCAGGATCGTGCAGCCGCCCCAGCCCGGCACCAGACCGAGGAAGACCTCGGGCAGCGAGAAGGCGGGCAGGGCCTTCGACACCGTGCGGTACGTGCAGTGCAGACCGGCCTCGACACCGCCGCCCATCGCCGCGCCGTTGTAGTACGCGAACGAGGGGACGGCCAGCGCGGCGAGCCGCTTGAAGACGTCGTGGCCGCCCTTGCCGATGGCGAGCGCGTCCTCGTGGCGCTTCAGCAGCTCGACACCCTTGAGGTCGGCGCCGACCGCGAAGATGAACGGCTTGCCGGTGAGGCCGACACCGACGATGGAGCCCTCGGCGGCCTCCTTCTCGACCTGGTCGATCGCCGTGTTCAGGTTGGCGAGCGACTGCGGGCCGAAGGTGGTCGGCTTGGTGTGGTCGAAGCCGTTGTCCAGCGTGATCAGCGCGAACCGGCCGGCGCCGAACGGCAGGTCGAGGTGGCGTACGTGCGCCTGCGTGACGACCTCGTCAGGGAACAGCTCGGCGGCGCCCTTCAAAAGCTCAGCGGTGGAACTCACTTGCTGCCTCCGGCGTCCTTGTGGTTCGGGTTCTCCCAGATGACCGTGGCGCCCATGCCGAAGCCGACGCACATGGTGGTGAGGCCGTAGCGGACCTCCGGCTGCTCCTCGAACTGACGGGCCAGCTGGGTCATCAGCCGGACGCCGGAGGAGGCCAGCGGGTGACCGAAGGCGATGGCGCCGCCGTACTGGTTGACGCGCGCGTCGTCGTCGGCGATGCCGTAGTGGTCCAGGAACGCCAGGACCTGCACGGCGAACGCCTCGTTGACCTCGAACAGGCCGATGTCGCCGATGGCCAGGCCCGCCTTGGCGAGGGCCTTCTCGGTCGCCGGGATCGGGCCGTAGCCCATGACCTCGGGCTCGACGCCCGCGAAGGCGTACGAGACGAGGCGCATCTTGACCGGGAGGCCGTTCTCGCGGGCGAAGTCCTCGGACGCGATGATCGACGCGGTGGCGCCGTCGTTGAGGCCCGCGGCGTTGCCGGCCGTGACGCGGCCGTGGACGCGGAACGGCGTCTTGAGGCCGGCCAGGTTCTCCAGGGTCGTGCCCGGGCGCATCGGCTCGTCGGCGGTGACCAGGCCCCAGCCGGTCTCGCCGGCCTCAGGGCTGGTGCGGCGGACCGAGATCGGCACCAGGTCCTGCTGGATCTTGCCGTCGGCGTACGCCTTGGCGGCCTTCTCCTGCGAGCGCACCGCGTACTCGTCGGCGCGCAGCTTGGTGATGTGCGGGTAGCGGTCGTGCAGGTTCTCGGCGGTCATGCCCATGAACAGCGCGGACTCGTCGACCAGCTTCTCCGACACGAACCGCGGGTTCGGGTCGACGCCCTCGCCCATCGGGTGGCGGCCCATGTGCTCGACGCCACCGGCGATCACGGCGTCGTACTGACCGAACGCGATGGAGCCCGCGGTGGCCGTCACGGCCGTCAGCGCGCCCGCGCACATACGGTCGATGGAGTAACCCGGGACGGACTGCGGCAGACCGGCGAGGATGCCGGCCGTGCGGCCCAGGGTCAGCCCCTGGTCGCCGATCTGGGTCGTGGCGGCGATGGCGACCTCGTCGATCGTGGCGGGGTCGAGGCCCGGGTTGCGGCGCAGCAGCTCCCGGATGGCCTTCACGACGAGATCGTCGGCGCGGGTCTCGTGGTAGATGCCCTTCGGGCCCGCCTTGCCGAACGGGGTGCGGACGCCGTCGACGAAGACGACGTCCCTGACGGTACGAGGCACGATGGCTCTCCTCCAGGGTGCGGGATGGCACTGCTGCGGCACGCGGCTAAGCGCGCGCTTGCTGCCCCCATGCTACTTACGGGTAACCATGCTGCACAGTCCCCCCGCCCGGAGCGTTGAAGGTCACACCCCTGAGCGGACGAACCCGTGCACGCGAAAGGGTGCCCCCGTCCGTGCGGGAGCACCCCTTCGTCGTCTCACGGAACCGGTGTCCGGCGGCTCAGTCCTTCGCCCGCAGCGCCTTCACCAGCACCGGCGTGACCAGCTCGATCTGCCAGCGCCGCGCCCCGTACCCGGCGAGCGCGTCCGCGACCGCGTCGGGCGTGAGGTCCGCAGGCGGCTCCCAGCACACGCGCCGGACCGTGTCCGGCGTGATCAGGTTCTCCTGCGGCAGGTTCAGCGTCTCGGCGAGCGCCGAGACCCCCGCACGGGCGGCCGACAGCCTGGCCGCGGCCGCCGGGTCCTTGTCCGCCCAGGCGCGCGGCGGCGGGGGACCCGTCACCGGCTGGCCGGGCTGGGGGAGCGCCGGGTCCGGCAGGGCCTTGGCCCGGTCGACCGCAGCCTGCCACTGCTCCAGCTGCCGCCTGCCCATCCGCTGCCCGAACCCGGCCAGCGCGGACAGCGCGTTCGCGTCGTTCGGCAGCGCGAGCGCGGCCTCCACGATCGCGGCGTCGCTGAGGACCTTGCCGGGCGACACGTCGCGCCGCTGCGCGATCCGGTCGCGGGCGGTCCACAGCTCCCGTACGACGGCCATCTGGCGGCGCCGGCGCACCTTGTGCATGCCGGACGTGCGGCGCCAGGGGTCCTTGCGCGGGGGCGGCGGCGGGGCGGTGGAGATCGCGTCGAACTCCTGGCGCGCCCACTCCAGCTTGCCCTGCCGGTCGAGCTCCTTCTCCAGCGCGTCACGCAGGTCGACGAGGAGCTCGACGTCCAGCGCGGCGTACCGCAGCCAGGGCTCGGGCAGCGGGCGGGTGGACCAGTCCACCGCGGAGTGGCCCTTCTCCAGTACGTATCCGAGCACGGACTCGACCATCGCGCCGAGCCCCACGCGCGGGAAGCCGGCGAGCCGCCCCGCCAGCTCGGTGTCGAACAGGCCGTTCGGGACCATGCCTATCTCACGCAGGCACGGCAGGTCCTGGGTCGCGGCGTGCAGGATCCACTCGGCGCCGTCGAGCGCCCGCCCGAGCCCCGTCAGGTCCGGGCAGCCCACCGGGTCGATCAGGGCGGTGCCCGCGCCTTCCCGGCGCAGCTGGACCAGGTAGGCCCGCTGCCCGTAGCGGTAGCCGGACGCCCGCTCGGCGTCCACGGCGACCGGGCCGCTCGCGGCCGCGAAAGCGGCGATCACGTCGGCGAGGGCGGCCTCGTCGGCCACCACGGGCGGGATGCCCTCGCGGGGCTCCAGCAAGGGGATCGGCGCCCCGTCGGCGCCGACGCCTGCGACGCCGTCGTCCGGGGGGCCGCCCCCGGTGGTTCGCAGTGTTGTCTCTGCTGCGGTCTCTTGGGCGTCGGTCACCTGACAAGGGTATCTGTGAACGGAAGGGGGGCCGCGGCCGGCCCGGCCGGGGGAGGGGCGCCCCCCGGCGGGGGGGGGCGGGGGTGTTGGCGGGGGGCGGGGGGCCCGCCCCCCCGCCCGGCCCCGGGCC
>NZ_JBIDCF010000005.1:0-451232 GCF_043204435.1 Streptomyces sp. NPDC047886 | reverse complement strand
GTCGGCGTTGGGGTGGCGGGGGGGGCGGGGGGGGGGGGGTCCAGCCGCCTTGGGGCGTGGGCCCGGGCCGGCCCCCGCCCGGCCACCGCCCCGCCCCCGGGCCCCGAGCCTTCGTGGACGTCAGTGGATGATGCCGGTGCGCAGGGCGACGGCCACCATGCCGGCCCGGTCGCCGGTGCCCAGCTTGCGGGCGATGCGGGCGAGGTGGCTCTTCACGGTCAGCGCCGACAGGCCCATCGACACGCCGATGGCCTTGTTGGACTGGCCCTCGGCGACGAGCCGGAGCACCTCGACCTCACGGCCGGAGAGCTCGCGGTAGCCGCCCGGGTGGCTCGGCGCACCGGGGGGACGCCGGTGCAGTCGGGCCGCCGCGGCGCCGATGGGGGCGGCGCCGGGACGGGTCGGGTGGCCGATGTTGGTGCGCGTGCCGGTGACGACATAGCCCTTGACGCCGCCCGCGAGGGCGTTGCGCACGGCGCCGATGTCGTCGGCCGCGGACAGGGCGAGGCCGTTGGGCCAGCCCGCGGCTCGGGTCTCGGACAGCAGGGTCAGCCCGGAACCGTCGGGCAGGTGGACGTCGGCAACGCAGATGTCGCGCGGGTTGCCGATTCGGGGACGAGCCTCCGCGATGGACGACGCCTCGATGACGTCACGTACTCCGAGCGCCCACAGGTGGCGGGTCACGGTGGAGCGGACGCGCGGGTCGGCCACGACGACCATGGCCGTCGGCTTGTTCGGGCGGTAGGCGACCAGGCTTGCGGGCTGCTCGAGGAGAACGGACACCAGGCCTCCTGGGAAGGTGCGGGACACAGCCGGCTCGGGGAAGAAGCCGGGGCGAACCGTGCTTGAAGGGTCACAGACCTCTTCGGCAGCTATCCCGTCCGCCTTTAGAGGAAGATCACGATTTGGTGAGTAACAATTGGGGCAATTCGGACGCGTGATCGATCATCCTACGAGCGCCCGTGAACACGCCGAGCGCGCGCTCACCCCTGTCACGCGCACCCCACGCGCACCTGGCACCCGGCCGCGACCCCGGTCGCCCGAGTCGTACGGACGCGCGTGAGAGGCACGGGCGAGTACGGGGTGGCATGAGGGACGCGGGCGAGTACGGGCGTACGGGAGAGGGATGGACGAGTCCGGAGCGGACGCGAGGGGTGCGGGCAGGCGCGGAGCGGAGCGAGGGGTGCGGGCAGGCGCGGAGCGGAGCGAGGGGTGCGGGCAGGTGCGGAGCGGACGCGCGGGCGCTCGGGATGCTCAACGGTGCTGCGGCCCCCTGCGTTGCGGGAGCGACACCACGCCCGCCCCGCCCGCCCCACCCTCCAGTGAAGCCGGCCCCGACGGGGGTAGCCCCGCCACCTGGCACAGCAGATCGCACCACGCCGCCAGATGCGCCGCGGTGTCCGGCACCCCGCCCCGGCCCTCCTGCGGCGTCCAGGACGCGCGGATCTCGATCTGGGTCGCGGGACGGCGCTCCGCCAGCCCCCCGAAGTAGTGCGACCCGGCCCGCGTGACGGTTCCGCTCGGCTCCCCGTACGTCAGGCCGCGCGCCTCCAGCGCCCCCGTCAGCCACGACCAGCACACCTCCGGCAGCAGCGGATCCGCCGCCATCTCCGGCTCCAGCTCCGCCCGCACCAGGGTCACCAGCCGGAACGTGCCCTGCCACGCGTCGTGGCCCGCCGGGTCGTGCAGCAGTACCAGACGGCCGTCCGCAAGGTCCTCGTCGTCCGCCACGACGGCCGCCTCGACCGCGTACGCGTACGGCGCGAGCCGCTGCGGCGGCCGCGTCGGCTCCACCTCGACCTCCGGCCGGGGGCGCGCCGCCCTGAGCGCGTCGACCGCCAGCCGGAACGGGGGTGGGACGGGACTTCCCTCCCCGCTGTTCGTGCCTTCGGTGCCGTCGGTGTGATCGGAGAACTGTCCCTGAGCCGCAGCCATGCGGGGAAGAGTAGGCGGAAGGAGGGCTTCGCGCAGGGAGGGACACCCCTCGCCGCGCGAGCCGGTTGCCCGCACGTGCGAAGATTCTGGGCGTGAGTGCCAACGACCGGCCCCTGGCCCAGCAGACACAGACGTACGACTCCGCGTTCCTCAAGGCGTGCAGGCGCGAACCGGTGCCGCACACGCCGGTCTGGTTCATGCGGCAGGCCGGGCGCTCGCTCCCCGAGTACCTGAAGGTCCGCGAGGGCATCCCGATGCTCGAATCGTGCATGCGGCCCGAGCTGGTCACCGAGATCACGCTGCAGCCGGTGCGCCGCCACAAGGTGGACGCCGCGATCTTCTTCAGCGACATCGTCGTCCCCCTCAAGGCCATCGGCGTCGACCTCGACATCAAGCCCGGCGTCGGCCCCGTCGTCGCCGAGCCCATCCGCCGCCGCGAGGACCTGGAGCGGCTGCGCGACCTGACGCCCGACGACGTCACGTACGTCACCGAGGCCATCGGCATGCTCACCGGCGAGCTCGGCGCGACGCCGCTCATCGGGTTCGCGGGCGCGCCCTTCACCCTCGCGAGCTACCTCGTGGAGGGCGGCCCGTCCCGCAACCACGAGCACACCAAGGCCCTGATGTACGGCGACCCCGAGCTGTGGGCCGACCTGCTGGACCGGCTCGCCGACATCACGGCCGCGTTCCTCAAGGTCCAGATCGAGGCCGGCGCCTCCGCCGTCCAGCTCTTCGACTCGTGGGTCGGCGCCCTCGCTCCCGCCGACTACCGCCGGGCCGTCATGCCCGCGTCCGCGAAGGTCTTCGACGCGGTCGCCTCCTACGGCGTGCCGCGCATCCACTTCGGCGTCGGTACGGGCGAGCTGCTCGGACTCATGGGCGAGGCGGGCGCCGACGTGGTCGGTGCCGACTGGCGCGTCCCGCTCGACGAGGCGGCCCGCCGCGTCGGCCCCGGCAAGGCGCTCCAGGGCAACCTGGACCCCGCCGTGCTCTTCGCCCCCCGCGAGGCCGTCGAGACCCAGACCCGCCGGGTGCTGGACGCCGCCGCCGGGCTGGAGGGCCATGTCTTCAACCTCGGCCACGGCGTCCTGCCCAGCACCGACCCGGACGCCCTGACCCGCCTCGTCGAGTACGTCCACACCCGGACGGCCCGCTGAGGAACCGCGCGGGCGGCGGGCGCGGCCCTCAGTCGGAGCCCGCCCGCCGTACCGCCGCGACCGCCTTCCTGGCCGCGATCTGCACCGGGTCCCAGACCGGTGAGAACGGCGGCGCGTACCCCAGGTCCAGCGCCGTGAGCTGCTCCACGGTCATGCCCGCCGTCAGCGCCACCGCGGCGATGTCGACCCGTTTCGCCGCGCCCTCCCGGCCCACGATCTGCACCCCGAGGAGCCGGCCCGTGCGCCGCTCGGCGAGCATCTTCACCGTCATCGGCGCCGCCCCCGGGTAGTAGCCCGCGCGGCTGGTCGACTCGACCGTCACCGTCACGTACCGCAGCCCCACCGCCCGCGCGTCCCGTTCGCGCAGGCCCGTGCGGGCGATCTCCAGCGAGCACACCTTGCTCACCGCCGTACCGACGACGCCCGGGAACGTGCCGTACCCGCCGCCCACGTTGGCCCCGATGACCTGGCCGTGCTTGTTGGCGTGCGTGCCGAGCGCGATGTGCCGCTCACGGCCGGACACCAGGTCCAGCACCTCCACGCAGTCGCCGCCGGCCCACACGTTCTCCTGGCCGCGCACCCGCATCGACAGATCGGTGAGCAGCCCGCCGTACGCGCCGAGCGGCAGCCCCGCCGCCCGCGCCAGTGCCGTCTCGGGCACGACGCCCATGCCCAGCACGACGACGTCCGCCGGGTACTCCGTGCCGTCCCGGGTCACCACCGCCCGTACGCGGCCTCCCCCGGGCTCCCGGCCCCGCTCGGGCGGGGAGGAACCCGCACCGCCCGTGCGGATCTCGGTGACCTCGGCGCGGCCGACCGTGGTGATGCCGAGTCCGTCCATGGCCTCGTGCACCAGCCGGCCCATGTCCGGGTCCAGGGTGGCCATCGGCTGCTCGCCCCGGTTCAGGACGGTGACCTCGTAGCCCCGGTTGAGCAGCGCCTCGGCCATCTCCACGCCGATGTAGCCGGCGCCCACGACCACCGCGTGCCGGCCGGGCGTCCCCTGCAGGGTGTCCAGCAGCGCCTGCCCGTCGTCCAGGGTCTGCACGCCGTGCACGCCCGGAGCGTCGATGCCGGGCAGCGGGGGGCGCAGGGGCCGGGCGCCGGTCGCCAGGACCAGCTTGTCGAACCCCGTCCAGTACTCCCTGCCCGACTCCAGCTCCCGGGCGCGTACGCGCTGTCCGGGCAGGTCGAGTCCGGTCACCTCGGTCCGCATCCGCAGGTCGATGTCGCGCGCCCGGTGCTCCTCGGGCGTCCGCGCGACGAGTTGGTCCCGTTCGGCGACGTCACCGCCCACCCAGTACGGAATGCCGCACGCCGAGAAGGACGTGAAGTGGCCGCGCTCGAACGCGACGATCTCCAGCTCCCGCGGACCCTTCAGCCGCCGGGCCTGCGACGCGGCGGACATGCCCGCCGCGTCGCCACCGACGACCACCAGCCGTTCCTGTGCCTGCTGTCCCATGCGGAACACGCTACGGGCAGAAGGCCGTTCGGCGCCGTCACTCCCGTGGACCGGCCGGGGCCGTCGGTCCGGCCGGTCCTGTCCGTCCGTTCAGTCCCGCTCGGCGGTCTCGGCGGTCTCGGCGGCCTTGGTGCTCTCGGCGGTCTCGGTCGATGGGGTGGACGGGGTGGACGGCTCCGGATCGGCCGGATCGGCCGCGTCGGCCGTCGGGGCGGCCACCGCCACCGGCTCCGCGCGCCCGCGCAGCCTCGGCCGGATCAGCCACCGCCACAGCGCGTACGCCACGAGCAGCACGGCCAGCCACGGCGCGGCCGCCGCCAGGACGATCACCGCCCAGGTCGCCACCGTGACCAGCGCGCTCCAGCCGCCGCCCAGCGCCTCCAGGAAACCGGGCCTGTCGTCGCCCTCGGCCGTCCCCGCCTCCGGCTCGGTCAGATGCAGGGTGATCGTGGCCAGCGTCGTACGGTCCTTCAGCGCCGCCTGCTGCGCCAGCAGCGACTCCAGATCCGCCTGACGGCTGCTCAACTGCCCTTCCAGGGTGACCACGTCGCTCAGCTTCGTCGCCTGGTCCATCAGCTTGCGCACCCGCTCGACGCTCGCCCGCTGCGTGGCGATCCTGCTCTCGACGTCCACCACCTGGTCGGTGACGTCCTTCGCGTCGGCGGACCGCGCCAGCAGCTTGCCGGAGCCCGCGAGATCCTTGAGGACCGACTCGTACGCGGCCTGCGGCACGCGCAGCACGACCTGCGACGTCACATGGTCGTCGTCCACCCGCTCAGTGGACTCGTTGGCGACGTGCCCGCCCGCGTCCCGCACCACGGTCCGCGCCCTGGCCAGCGCCCTGGCCGCGTCCGGCACCTCCACGGACAGTTCGGCGGTACGGATGATGTGCTGCTGCGGCACGGCGGGCTTCCGCTGCGCGGGGGAGCCGCCCGTCCCGGTCTTGCCGTCCGCCTCGAAGTTCCCGTCCAGGGCGGCGGACTCGTCCGGCCGGGAGGCCGCGTCGGCGGCGGAGGCGCCCTTCGCCCCGGCGTCGGCCCGCTCGTCGGAGGCGCCGCACCCGGCCAGTGCCAGCGCGGCGGCGAGCAGGACGACGGCACCTGTCCGCCGCGAACGCCGCAGCGGTCGTATCCGCCGTGAGTCTGGTGTCTGTCGCAAGGTTCCGGTCCCCCCAGTGAGCCTGTGGTGATGATGACGGTGGAGCGTGGTGCCGGTTCGACGTACGGGGCGGGCGAACCGGTTTCCCCCCGGCGTTCACGAACCGGTCACGGTCGGGACTCGAAACGGGTTTGAGACAGTGGAGTCATGAACGCGGACACACCTACGGGGCCTGCGGGCCATGTCGTCGTCATCGGCGGCGGCATCTCCGGGCTCGCCGCCGCCCACCGGCTGCTGACGGCTGGCCGGCGCGTGACCCTGCTCGAGGCCACCGGCCGGCTCGGCGGCAAACTCCACGCGGGCGAGATCGCGGGCGCCCCCGTCGACCTCGGCGCCGAGTCGATGCTCGCCCGCCGGCCCGAGGCGGTCGACCTCGCCCGTGCCGTCGGGCTCGGCGACCGGCTCACACCCCCGGCCACCACCACCGCGTCCGTATGGACCAGGGACGCCCTCCGCCCCATGCCCAAGGGGCATGTGATGGGCGTGCCGGGCGACGCCCGGGTACTCGGCGGCCTCCTGTCCGACGAGGGCCTGCGCCGCGTCGGCCAGGACCGGGAACTGCCGCCCGCCGACCTCGGCGACGACATCGCGATCGGCGCCTACGTCGCGGCGCGGATGGGCCGCGAGGTCGTCGACCGGCTCGTGGAACCCCTCCTCGGCGGGGTGTACGCGGGTGACGCCTACCGGATCTCGATGCGCGCCGCCGTACCGAAGCTGTTCGACGAGGCCCGCGCGCACGGCACGCTGAGCGAGGCCGTACGGGCCGTCCAGGAGGCCGCCGGGGCGCAGACCGGTCCGGCGTTCATGGGGATCGAGGGCGGTGTCGGCCGGCTTCCGCAGGCCGTCGCCGACGCGATCGCCGCGCTCGGCGGCGAGATCCTCCTCGACACCCGCGTCCACGCCCTGACCCGCCGTCCCGGGCGCGGCGGCGGCCGGGCGGGCGGCTGGGACGTCCGCACGGCCGACCGGCTGATCCACGCCGACGGAGTGATCCTCGCGACGCCCGCGTGGTCGTCGTCGGCGCTCCTCGCCGCCGAGTCGCCGGCCGCCGCCGCCGAACTCACCGAGGTCGAGTACGCGTCGATGGCGCTGGTCACGCTGGCGTTCCGGCGCGCCGACGCCGAAGCGGCGCTCCCGGCGGGGTCCGGCTTCCTCGTCCCGCCCGTGGACGGCCGCACGATCAAGGCGTCCACGTTCTCGTCGCAGAAGTGGCGGTGGGTCACCGACGGCGCACCCGACCTGTTCGTCCTGCGCACCTCCGTCGGCCGGTACGGCGAGGAGGAGCACCTCCAGCGCGAGGACGACGACCTCGTGTCCGTCTCCCTCACCGACCTCGCGACGGCCACCGGGCTGACCGCACGGCCCGTCGCGACCGAGGTGACCCGGTGGATCGGCGGCCTGCCCCAGTACCCGGTCGGCCACCTCGCCCGGGTCGCCCGCATCCGCGACGCCGTCGCCAAGCTGCCCGCGCTGCGGGTCTGCGGCGCCGTGTACGACGGGGTCGGCATCCCCGCGTGCGTGGCGAGCGGCCGGCGCGCCGCCGACGAGATCCTCACCACCCCGACCCTGGCGCAGGGCACCCTGAGTGACGAGCGAGAATAGCCCTATGAGTGCGCCCGAAAAGATCCCGAACGCCGGTAAGAAGGCGAAGGACCTCAACGAGGTCATCCGCTACACCCTGTGGTCCGTCTTCAAGCTGCGCGACCTGCTGCCCGAGGACCGCGCCGGCTACGCCGAAGAGGTCCAGGAGCTGTTCGACCAGCTCGCCGCCAAGGACATCACCGTGCGTGGCACGTACGACCTGTCCGGGCTGCGCGCCGACGCCGACCTCATGATCTGGTGGCACGCCGAGACCTCGGACGAGCTCCAGGAGGCCTACAACCTCTTCCGCCGTACCAGGCTGGGACGCGCGCTGGAGCCGGTCTGGTCGAACATGGCGCTGCACCGCCCCGCCGAGTTCAACAAGTCGCACATCCCGGCGTTCCTGGCCGACGAGACACCGCGCGACTACGTCAGCGTGTACCCGTTCGTGCGCTCCTACGACTGGTACCTGCTGCCCGACGAGGACCGCCGCCGGATGCTCGCCGACCACGGCAAGATGGCCCGGGGCTTCCCGGACGTCCGCGCCAACACGGTCGCCTCCTTCTCGCTCGGCGACTACGAGTGGCTGCTCGCCTTCGAGGCGGACGAGCTCTACCGCATCGTGGACCTGATGCGTCACCTGCGCGGCAGCGAGGCGCGGATGCACGTCCGCGAGGAGGTCCCCTTCTACACGGGCCGCCGCAAGTCGGTCGCCGACCTGGTGGCCGGCCTGGCGTAGGGCGTGTCCGGCACGATGTGCCGGAAACCCCTGGGCACGGCGGTGGCCTGGGCCATGCCTGGTGGCGGCGCCAGCTGGCGGCGCCGGTGGAGGCCGTCACCCCTCGACCCGGAAGATCAGACGCCGGACGGCGATCCCGTCCGGCGGTCCAGCGACACCGGGTCCGGCTCCGGGTGCGGCGCGCGTTCTCGCGCGCCGCACCGGCGTCATCCGGCGCCGGGCGCGCGATGCCCGGCGCCACCGTCGCGCGATGCCCGGCGTCACCGTCGCGCGGTGAGCGCGGCGCGGGCCGCCCGCACCAGGCGCCCGGCCCTCGTGGGCGGGCGGGCGGTCGCCCGCTCCTCGTGCCACTGGGCGAGCCGCCGCCTGGCCGCGGCGTCCTCCAGGCGCCCCGCCGCCAGCAGATGCCCCGCGAAGTCCAGCGCGTCCCGGCGGTAACCGCCCCCCATCGGCCGGGTCCTGGCGTACCCGAAGAACGCCTCCCGCCAGCCGTCGCCCAGGATGCCCGGCAGCTCAGGCGCCACCTTGGCGACCACCCCGGCCCGCTTGGCGAGCAGCGCCCGGCCCTGCACCCTCAGCCGCCCGTGGTCGAACCCCTCCGGCGCGGGCGTTCCCGCGACGAGCGCCGACAGCAGCGCGGCTTGCGCGATCCCCAGCCGCTCCCGGGACGCCTCAGGCACGGGCCGTTCCTGCCGCACGGGCCCCGCGAGCACCGCCGGGGCCTCGACCGGGGCGGGGGCGGCCGTCCCGGCGACCGTGGCGCGGATCGCCGCCAGTTCCGCGCCCAGCTCGGCGGCCGGCGGGAAGTCGTCGTCCCGCTCCAGCAGGACGCCAGGCGGCGCCGCCCGGGACGCCAGCTCGCCCAGCAGGTCCAGGACGGGGCGCGGCACCGGGTGGGCGTGCGTGTCGTGCCAGACCCCGTCGCGTTCCACCCCGCCCGCGACATGGACGTACGCGACGGCCTCGACGGGCAGTTCCGCCAGCGCCTTCGACGCGTCGTCGCCCCGGTTGACCCGGTTGGTGTGCAGATTGGCGACGTCGATCAGCAGCCGCACACCGGTGCGCTCCACCAGCTCCGCGAGGAACCGCCCCTCCGTCAGTTCCTCGTCGGGCCAGGCGAACAGCGCCGCGATGTTCTCCAGGGCGAGCGGCACCGGCAGCGCCTCCTGCGCGATCGTCACGTTCTCGCACAGCACGTCCAGCGCCTCCCTGGTGCGCGGCACCGGCAGCAGGTGGCCCGCCTCCAGCGCCGGTGACGCGGTGAGCGGGCCGCCCGCCCGGACGAACGCGATGTGCTCGGTGACCAGCGGCGCGCCCAGCGCCGTCGCCTTCTCCGCCAGCGCCGCGAGCCGTGCCGGGTCCGGGCGGGCGGCGCCGCCCAGACCCAGCGACACACCGTGCGGAACCACCGTGACGCCGCGCTCGCGCAGCCGGAGCAGCGAGTCGGGCAGATGGCCGGCGCAGATGTTCTCCGCGACGACCTCCACCCAGTCCACGCCCGGCAGGGCCTCCACCGTGTCCGCGATCTCGGGGCGCCAGCCGATGCCGACCCCCAGCCCCGTCGTCCGTTCCGCCATGGCCCCCTCCTCGCGCCGCAGGTCGCGTCGCAGGGGTCATGGCCCCGTCAGCGGGTGTCGAATCCGCCGACGGCCGGGTTCAGAGCTTGATTTGAGGTTCGGCCCGCCGCGCCGAAGGCCGATCGGGGCCGGGCCGCCCCGGCCCCTCGGCGCGTCAGGGGCGGTTGGTGTTGATCGCGGTGGGCGGGCCCGGCTGTGTCGACGGCAGCGACGTGAAGTTCTGGCCCGCCCCCGTCGGCACCGCGGGCGCCGGGGCCGGCGGCAGGTTGCCGTTGGGCGCGGGCGGACCCGACGGGCTCGCCGTCGCCCGGCCGGCCGCCTCGTTGGCTATCGCGTCGAAGTCGACCAGACCGGTCGCCTCCAGCATGGTGATGTGGTCGAGCACCGTCTGGTTGGCGTCGCTCGCCAGCTGGCGGATCAGCGTGTTGCGCGTGGTGTGCCGGACCTCGGCCACCAGCCCGAAGACCTTGCCGTGCGCGTTGCGCAGGATGTTGGCGAACTTCCGCTCGTACTCCTCGCCGTTCGCCGCCGACAGCTCCCGCAGCCAGCCCTGCTGCTGCTCCGTCGGCTGGTTGGGCAGTTCCACGCCCAGCTTGGCCGCCACGTCACGGGCCCGCTGGTCGAGGTCGGAGTGGCCGACCACGAGGTGGTCCCCGGCGTCCTTGATCGCCTGGCTGGGGGCCCGCTCGATGGCCTGCTGACCGGCCGGGAGCTCCCAGAGGCCGGCCAGTCGCACCTTCACCAGGAAGTCGCGGTCGGTCGCCGACAGCGGCCCCCACTGGGTCGCCACGGACGACGCGTTGAGATTGGCCTGTCCGGTACCCGAGCGGTCCGCGTACGACCAGACCGGGAACGCGAGCGCCCCGACCGTGGCGACCAGGGCCGCGATGATGAGTGCCGTGCCGTTGATGCGCCGCAGCAAATGTGCCTCCCGAGCCGGATGTGTGCACGGCCGAATCAACCGGCCGACGGCCGGTGGTTCAACCTACTTGGCAGTATTGGGAGGTACGTATACCGCCGAGGGACCGTTCAGTCGCCCCGAACGGGGAAGTCGGACACCACCGTGCAGGAACCCGGCGCGATCTCGGTGAAGCCCGCGTCCCGCACCATCGGCAGCCCGCCGGCGGACAGTCCAGCCCAGCGGCCGGGGTCCGCCGTGCGCACCGCGAGCGGGAAACCGGCCTCCCGCCAGGAGGCGCGGTCCGCGTCGGTCATCGCCCACCACAGCAGCTGCGCACCATGGCCGACCTGCGCCATCTCCTTGCCGGTC
Organism: Streptomyces sp. NPDC047886; assembly: GCF_043204435.1. NCBI lineage: Bacteria > Bacillati > Actinomycetota > Actinomycetes > Kitasatosporales > Streptomycetaceae > Streptomyces > Streptomyces sp. NPDC047886. The sequence continues at coordinate 440,353 of NZ_JBIDCF010000005.1, read as the reverse complement.
GACATGCGCAGCTCCGGGTTGAGCCATAGCAGCGCCTGCTGCGGGGCGGGCTCCGGCAGCGGCCCGGCCGCCTCCTCCAGCTCCGTACCGGACACCTGGAGCCTGGCCAGCTCCTTCGGCCAGCCGTCCAGGGGGACGGGTGGGAACACCCGTACCTCCGCCGTGCCGCCGGTGACCGTGATGCCCGGAAGCCCCTCGGCCCGCCGCCACTCGGCGCCGCGCGCCCGCCGCACGACCTTGCGGATGCGGGCGTCCTGCCAGTCGCGGACGGCCTGGGCCCACTCGCCGTCCCCGAGCGACCGGTCGTCGGAGAGCATCGTCACCACCGCGCGGGCCGCCGTCTCCAGCGCGTCGGTGCGCGTCGGCGGGCCGGTCCTCTCGATCCGTACCACCAGGGGCAGGACGAACTGCGGTGCGGTGTCGCGGGTGTCGGTGTCAGCGCTGGTCACCGGGCCAGTCTGCCAGCCGCCACCGGCACCGTTCCGGGGCGTTGTTGGCAGAACGGGTCGTTCCGGGCGACGATGCCCGGCATGAAGAGCGATCTTTTCGCGTCCCAGTACCTGGCGCAGCAGGCCACCGCACCGGGCATGACGCTGCAGAACTCGAAATCGGTCAAGTACGCGGTCAACGGCGAGATGCTCGCCCGGCAGGGGTCCATGATCGCCTTCCGCGGCGACCTCCAGTTCGAACGCAAGGGCCAGGGGATAGGCGGCATGCTCAAGCGCGCCGTCACCGGCGAGGGGCTGCCGCTCATGGCCGTGCGCGGCCAGGGGGAGGCGTGGTTCGCGCACGAGGCGCAGAACTGCTTCCTCGTCGACATCGAGCACGGTGACGCCCTCACCGTCAACGGCCGCAACGTCCTGTGCTTCGACTCCACCCTGGCGTACGAGATCAGGACGGTGAAAGGGGCCGGCATGGCCGGGGGCGGCCTCTTCAACAGCGTCTTCACGGGGTACGGAAAGCTGGCGCTGGTCTGCGACGGCGACCCGCTCGTCATCCCGGTGAGCCCGCAGCAGCCGGTGTACGTCGACACCGACGCGGTCGTCGGCTGGAGTGCCCACCTCGACACCTCGCTGCACCGCTCGCAGTCGATCGGCTCCATGCTGCGCGGCGGCTCGGGCGAGGCCGTGCAGCTGATGCTGCGGGGCGAGGGCTTCGTCGTCGTCAGGCCGAGCGAACTCACCCCCCAGAAGGCGGCCCAGAACTGAACCCGTACGGAGCGGATCGAGGCCGCGGCCGGGATCCGCTCCGCGGGGACGCCGGTCAGCAGGAGCCCTCCGCCACCTCCACCGTCAGGTCGACGGGCGTGCGCGGCGCGCCGGGGGCGGTGCTCGGGTAGGTGGCCAGGTGATCGGGCTCGGGCGGCGCGACCGTCATGCAGTACGCGGCCTTGGTGTCGCTCGTGGTGATGTCGAACCGGTCGGGTCCGGCCTCCTCCGCCCACCGGTCCCGGGAGACGCTCAGGCCCCATCCGTTCGACGGGCCCTCGCCGGCCGCCTCGATCGCCTCCTCGATCATGTCGTCGTAGCCGTAGTGGAGGTACGTCACCCTCGGTTCCGCCTCCAGCGAGCGCGCGGCGGCGTGCACGGCGTCCCGCAGTTCCCCCTCGCTCCACCGGGAGCTGTCGTGCAGGGTGTACATGCCGCCGCCGGCGAACAGCAGCGCCCCGACGGTCAGCGCGAGGCCGACCGGATTCCTCGTGTTGTAGACATAGCGATTCGTCCCCCAGTTGGAGCGGACGAAGACCGGCTCGTCATGATGATCTCCGCTCATGGCCATGAGCCTAACCATCGTGTGGAGCGTAGAGTCGTACGTATGGACGAGCCCACCGAGCGCGCGTACCGCGAGCCCCCGGAGCGGCGGCCCGCCGAGGCTGCCGCCGGGCCGCCGTACGCGGACTGCGTCCTGTGCCAGGAGCCGACCGAGTACCCGGCCGCCACCAAGGGCATCACCCTGTGCCCCGTGTGCGAATGGCGGGAGGCCGAGCGCACGGCCTGCTCCGGGTAGGGAAGTGTCCGGCGGCGGATGAGGGGCTACGGGGTGACCGGGCGGAGGGCGCCGACGGCGCCGCCCGCGTCGAGCCGGGTGATGCGCCGCTGCGCGGCGAACGCGGCGGCGGGGTAGCGGGGGTCGGGACGCAGCGCGTACTCCCGCAGGCACGCCTCCGTGAACTTGACGACGTGCTCGTCGCCGTGCTCGGCGGCCCGCGCCCCCAGCTCGTCCAGCGGCGGCGCTGCGGCGACCTCCGGACGCCACGCCGTCGTGTCCTCGTCGCGCCGGTCGGTCGTGAAGGCCAGCAGGAACGCCGCCTGCACCTGCCACAGCCGGGCGAGCGTCGGCTCGTGCAGCTCGTACGGCAGGTGGGGGAGCACGAGCCGTACGGCCGCCGGCGCGGTCACCCCGTGGATCAGCGGCACCGGGAACACCTCCGGGTGGCCGAGGTACACGTCGGCGAAGCGCAGGGTCATCTCGCTCAGCAGCCGGGACGCCTGCTCCGGGGCCAGCCACTCCAGCGACTCCTCGTAGCCGGGAAGGCCGGCCAGCCCGTCGAGGCGGGCGCGGACGGTGGCGGGCCCGAGGCCGCCCTCCTCCGGAACCCGGGGCAGGGCGGCGATCGCGGTGCCCAGGTCGTGCGGGCCGCGCAGCGCGGGGACGCCGGGCAGTTCGGTCCAGCGGGCGGCCCAGTACGCCAGGCCGCGAGCCAGCTCGTCCAGCTGGAGGCGGGTCGGCTTCTCCACCGCGTACAGGCCGCGTACGGCGTGCGCGGTGCGGATGAGGCCATGGGTCAGCCCGGCGAACAGACCCGGCAGCAGCCGTGGCCACCAGCGGACCAGGACGTCGCGCCAGTGTGCCTCGGCGAGTTCGCGGACGAACAGGTTCTCCCAGTCCCCGGCCCGGTGGAACGCGCCGAGCGCCGGGCGCCAGGACGAGGCGTCGGCGGCGTCCAGGGCGAAGCGCGCGGCGGGCGGCTCATGGTGCTCCATGGCGCGCCGGTAGCGCCGTACCCAGTCCGCGACCTGGTCCTCCTGTCCGAGTAAGGCCAGTGCCTCGGCTCCCATGGGGCCGTGGTTGGCCAGGTCGACCCCCTGGCCGCGTTCGTATCCGAGGTCCTCCATCCGCTCCAGGGCGTCGTTGAGGGCATCGCTGTAGCCGGTGGACGGCATGCGCCAGCACCTTTCAGTTGTCCAAACAGTTTGGGAATCCAAACCATCTACACTCGCAGTATGCCGCGCACGCACGCCTCCGGGAAGCCGCCCCTGCCGTCCGCACCGGATCTGGCCGACATCCTGGTGCTGGTGCCCCTGCTGGAGCCGTTCTTCCGGGCGTCCGTGGTCCGTGAGCTCATGCCCGCGCCGCTGCGGGACACGATGGAGGCGCATGGGCTGACACCCCGTCATGGCGCCGTGCTGTCCCAGCTGCTCGCCGGACCGCCGCTGCCCGTGGGTGAGATCGCGCGACGGCTGCGGGTCTCGCTGCCCACCGCCAGCGAGCTGGTCGGCGGCCTCAGCCGGGCCGGGATCGTGCTGCGCGCCGAGGACCCGGCCAACCGCCGCCGGGTCCTCGTGTCGCTGGCGGAGGACTACCGCCCGTCCCTGGAGACCTTCGTCGTCCGCAGGACCGAACCGCTGCTGCGCGCCCTGGACGGGCTGTCGCCCGAGCAGCGGGCCGGGTTCGTGGCCGGTCTCTCCGCCTGGGTGCGCGAGGTGCAGAGCTGACGCGCGGGCGCCCGGTGCTGAGGCGACCGGGGCGCCGGGTGAGGTGAGCGCCCGGGTGATGTGCACACCGGACGCCGGGTGGCGGGAGCGCCGGGTGACGGCGACGCAGGGCGGCCTGGTGCCCTGAACGCCGGGCGGCCGGTCAGCGGGCCATCAGGTCGGAGACCTTGACGAAGCGGTAGCCGCGCGCCCGGAGCTCGGGCACGATCGTCCGGACGGCCTCCTCCGTGACGGGCGCCGCGCTGCGCGTGCAGTGCAGCACGACCAGGGACCCGGGCCGTACGCCGGAGATCACCTGGCGTGCCACCGCGTCCGCGTCGGTGGCGAAGGCGTCACCGCTGACCACGTCCCACTGGACGGCCGTCACGCCCGACGGCGCGAGGGCGCGCAGCGCGGGCTCGTCGTAGCAGCCGCCGGGGAAGCGGAAGTACGGCACGACGTTGCGGGCGCCGGCGGCGCGGAACGCGTCGAACGCCCGGCGCACGTCGGCCGCCATGTCCGCCCCCTTGAGCACCGGCAGCCCGTAACAGGGGGCCTTGAAGGCGTGGTGGCTGTACGAGTGGTTGGCGATCTCGAAACGGGCGTCGGTGCCGATCGACCTGGCCTGGTCCGGGTACTCCTCGGCCCAGCGGCCCGTCATGAAGATCGTGGCGTCGACCTGGAGGCGGCGCAGCGTGGCGATCAGCTCCGGGTTGTCGAACCGTTCACCACGGGCCGCCCTGGGCCCCTGGTCGGCCGTCATGTCGGCGTCGAAGGTGAGCGCGACGACCTTGTCCGCCGTGTCGGCCGCCCGCTCGAACACCGGGGTGAGCCCGCCGGGGCCCGGTGCCATCGTCGGCGGCTTCCGGGCGCCGGGCGCCCCGGCGGTCGGGGCGGTGGAGGAGGGGTGCCCGGAGGCCGGGGGAGTCGCGGCCGCGCTGCCGCGCGGCGGTGCCACGTCCATGGCGTCTCCGCCGCCGCTGTCACCGCAGCCCACGAGGACAGCGCTCAGGAGGACAGGCGTCAGCAGCTTTCGTACAAAAATGGTCACCCGGTGAAATTAACCGATCATTGGAGCGGTGCCCGGCCAGGGCACGCGTACGGCGGTGTCCGTCGCCGGTACGGCGGTGGCCGTCATGGATCCGCCAGCAGCCTCCGACGGCAGGCGGCCACGTCGAAGTCGGCCGGCGGGTAGTGCGGGTCGAGCTCCGTGAGCCGTTCCAGGAGCAGCGCGCCGACGGCCCAGTCGCGGTACCACTTGCGGTCGGCGGGCACGACGTACCACGGCGCCACGGCCGTCGAGCACCGCTCCAGCGCGATCTCGTACGCCTCCTGGTACGCGGGCCACAGCGCCCGCTCGTCCAGGTCGGCCGGACTGAACTTCCAGTGCTTGTCCGGGTTGTCCAGCCGCTGGAGCAGCCGTCGGCGCTGCTCGTCCCGGCCCAGGTGGAGGAACACCTTGACGAGCGTCACGCCGTCGTCGGCGAGCGACCGCTCGAACCGGTTGATCTCCTCGTACCGGCCCTCGATCTCGGAGCGCGGCGCCAGCCCGCGCACCCGGGCGACGAGCACGTCCTCGTAGTGCGAGCGGTCGAAGATGCCGATCTCGCCCGGCTGCGGCAGCGCCTTGGCGATCCGCCACAGGAAGGGGTGCCGCCGTTCCTCGGGCGTGGGCGCCTTGAACGCCTTCACCCGGCACCCCGACGGGTTGAACACGCCCACCACGTGCTTCACCGTGCCGCCCTTGCCGCTGGTGTCCATGCCCTGCAGGATCAGCAGCAGGCGGCGCCGGTCGCCCGCCGTGCTCGCCGCGTACAGCCGGTCCTGGAGACCGGCGAGCAGCACACCGGTGGCGCCGGCCTCCGCCCGGCCGTCCTCCTTGGTGCGCGGGCCCGCCGGCCTGCCGTCGGTGGGGTACGCGGACAGGTCGGGGCGCTCGCCGCCGGGGACGCGCAGCAGCTCCCCCAGCTCCCCGTGTGCCGGCGGCTCCGGCCGCCGCTGCTTCTCCGACACCGTCCGCCCTTCCCGTCCGTCCTTCGCGGCCGCCCCTTCTTCCCCGGCCGCCCGTTCCCCGGCCGCCCCCGGCGCACCGGGGGCGCTGTCTCGATCGTGCTCCGGATCCGTGCCGCCCGCGAGGCGTGGGACGGGCGTCGGCCGTCAACGCCAGGGGCCGGTCACCGCGAACGTCGTCCCGGGCCGGTAGCAGTTCACGTACATCGTCCCGCCGTCGGGCGAGAAGGTGACGCCCGTGAACTCGCCCCACACCGGTTCGGACGGCGTCCCGATGGACTTGGCGTTGCGGGCCATCGCGTAGACCTCGCCGCGCCGCGTCAGCCCGTACACGTGCTGGGCGCCGTCACCGTCCTCGCACACCATCAGGCCGCCGCCGGGCGTCAGACAGATGTTGTCGGGCGACTCTCCCGGCAGCCGCACGTCCGTGCCGGGGCCGAAGACGACGACCAGCGTGAGCCGGCACCGGTCCGGCTCGTACCGCCACACCTGCCCGAAGTGGTCGGCGGCCGAGCCCTGCGCGGCCCGCGCGTAGCTGGAGACGAAGTAGACCGAGCGGCCGCCCCAGTAGCAGCCCTCCAGCTTCTGCGCGTGCGTGACGCCCTGCGGGCCGAAGTCCTGGAGCCGGATGGGCGTCTGGCGCGCCTGGCTGTCCGGTACGGGCACCCACTCGACGCCGTCGAAGGCCGTGCCCGTCTCCTGGACGGCCGACAGGTCCGGCACGCCCGGGACGCGCATGGCCTCCAGGGCGCCGCCCGCGCGGAGGGAGCCGGTGCCGCCGAGCGGCCTGTGCGGCAGGAAGCGGTAGAAGAGGCCGAACGGGCGCTCGAAGGCGTCCTCCGTCTCGTACACGATGCCCCGGCGCGGATCGACGGCGATCGCCTCGTGCTGGAAACGCCCCATCGCGGTGAGCGGTACGGCCCCGGTGCGGTGCGGGTCGGCCGGGTCGACCTCGAAGACGAACCCGTGGTCCTTGGTGTAGCCGTGGGTGCCCGCCCGGTCCTCGCTCTCCTCGCAGCTCAGCCAGGTGCCCCAGGGCGTGTGCCCGCCCGCGCAGTTCGCGGCGGTACCCGCGAGGGACACCCGCTCGCCGAGCATGTCCCCGCCGCCGTTCAGGGTGAGGGTGGTGCAGCCGCCCCGGGCGGCCGGGTCGTACGTGAGGCCGGGGACCGCGGGGACGCCGAGGGCGGCGCCCCGCCCGTTCTCGTGGTTGCGGACCAGGTGCACACGGCCCCGGCGCCCGGCGAAGGCGCCCATGCCGTCGTGGTTGCCGGGCACCGTGCCCTCGCCGGAGCGGAGCGGGTCGCCCTCGCGCGAGAGGACCCGGTAGCGGAAGCCGTGGGGCAGATCGAGGAGCCCGGCCGGGTCGGGGACGAGCGGGCCGTAGCCGTAGGTGCCGGAATGGCCGTGACCCGACCGGTCACCCGCGGTCGCGGTACCGGCGAAGAGTTCGGAGAGTGCTCCGGTGAAGGCGATCCCGGCGACCGACGCACCGGTGCGGGCGAGAATCTGACGTCGTGTTGCGGACATGGGCAACTCCCTGCTGGCGGACAGGAGATGTGACGTGACTCGGACGTGTGTATCACGCAGGCTGGGCGCGGGTGAACTGTGCGAACCGTGTTGTCCCTGTTGACAGGCCGATGGGTGTGGTGGCTGTCGCCACCGCCCGGCCCTCGTGTCGTCCGAGGCCCGTGCGCGGCCGTCTGAGCTCTGTCCGAGGCCCGTCCGTCAGCCGTCCGAGGCCTGTCCGAGCCCCGTGTGCCCGCCGTCCTCCGCCCGTGTGCCCGCCGTCCTCGGCCCGTGTGCCACCCGTCCGCGCCCTTCGGTCCCGCCAATTCGCGTGTCGCGCATATCCATCGGCGAATGAATGTGCGAACCTATCGGTCCCTCGTTCCACCCGTTCCCGCGTTCATTGATTCGGCGGAGTTCCCGGAACCCGTCGCAGGGGGCTCGCTCCACGGCCGGGGGAGAGTCAGCTGTACCTGTAATCCACTTGCTCACTCCTCTGTTCACTGTTCCTGGCCCTCGGTAATCTGCCGATCGTTCACGCCAGTAAGGGGCGTCAGACGGGGGAGTATTTCCGCGACAGGGGAGTGCAGTAATGAGCCACGTGCCGTCGGATCCGGTCGGTCACGCGTCCGAAATCCTCGCCCTCGAGGACATCTCGAAGACCTATGACACGGACTCCTCTTCTTCTGCGGTATATGCGTTGCGCAATATCAGCCTCGCGGTGCGGAAGGGGAAGTTCCTCGCGGTAATGGGCGGGCCGAAGCAGGGAAAGACCACCCTGCTGAAAGTGGTTTCCGGCGCGACCCGGCCGACGACAGGAACGGTCGTCCGCCACGGGGAGGCCACGCGCCGCCCCGGCAGCGAGGGCGACACCGTGGCCTGGCTCGGGACGCCCGTGGACACGGCCGACCTCACGGCCGCCCTCGACCGCCACGCCCGGGTCCTGCTCGCGGACGACGCGTCGGAGGCGGACGGCGCGGTCCTGCGGCAGGCGGTGGACCGGCACGGTGTGGCGGCGGTCATGGCGACGACGGCACCGGCGGCGGCCGCCCGCGCCGATGCCGTCGTGATCCTCCACGGGGGAGCGGTCGTCGACCTGATCGCCGACGCCGGACCCCGCGAGATCAGCGCGTGCCTGGAGCGGGCCGCCGCTCACGCCCGGCCGTGAGCAGCCGCCCCACGATGCCGAGCAGCGGCGCGGCATCGTGCAGGAAGAAGTGGTCGCCCGCCAGCTCGTAGGCGTCGAACGGGCCGCCGGCGTGCCGCGACCACTCCTTCACCTGGTCCAGCCGGGCCTCCGGGTCCTCGGTCCCGGCGAAGGCCGTCAGCGGCACCGGCAGCGTCGCGTCCGGGGGGAACGCACAGGTCTCGGAGAGCGTGAAGTCCGCCCGCAGCGTCGGCAGCAGCAGCTCCACGAGCTCCGGGTTGTCCAGGAACGCGGGCGGCGCGCCGTTCATGTTCCGTATCTCCGTCAGGAACGCCTCGTCGGGCAGCGTGTGCCGCTCGACCGGCCCCCGGAAGGGCACGCACCCGGAGACGAAGACACGCTCCGGCCGGGCCGGGCCGTGCGCGCACAGATGACGGGCCAGGGCGAACGCGATCTGGCCGCCCATGCTGTGCCCGAAGAACGCGAACGGCTTGTCCAGCCAGCCGGCCAGGCTCTCGGCCAGCTGCGGCACCAGGACGTCCATGTCGGTACGGGGCGGCTCGCCGAACCGCTCCTCGCGGCCCGGCAGCAGCACGGGGCACACCTCGACGCTCTCGTCCAGCAGGCCGCTCCAGGAGCGGAAGACGCTGGAGCCGCCGCCCGCGTACGGGAAGCAGAACAGCCGTACCGCCGCCCCCGGCCTGGCCGGTCTGGCCACCGCGGCACGTGGCGCCGTGCGCCCGCCACGGGAGCCGCCGGCCGCGCGGGCGGCGGCGGGACGGGAGGTGGTGGGGCGGGAGGTGGTGGGGCGGGACGAGGAGGACCGGTTCACCGGGGTCACCTTTCCGGAGTGGGTACGGGGCGCTTCGGGGGCTCCTCCTGCGAGCCGGAGCCGGGGCCGGAGCCGGGCTGGGAGGGGGTGCCGGAGCCGGGTTCGGAACCGGGCTGGGATGCGGAGGCGGAGCCGGGCTCGGAGCCCGCGCCCGAGCGGGGCTCGGGCGGGGCGTCGGCGGCCCGGTCGGCCGGGGTGTCGGCCGGGGCGCCGTCCACGGAGGTGAAGGCCCGCAGCGCCGGGCTGAACCCCGCCGCCACCGCCGCGGCCAGCAGCACACCCGTACACGTCAGGACCGCGACCCGCGTACCGCCCGTGTCCATCAGCACCCCGCCCAGCAGCGGCCCCGCCGCGCCCGCGACCCCCCCGGCCAGCCCCATCGCGGCGCTGACCCGGCCGCGCAGCCGGTCGGGGGTGGTCGACATCTGGTACGCGACGACGGCGGTCTGCACGACCGGCGCGCACAGCGCGACGAGCGCCAGGACACCGCCGTACAGATAGCCGCTCGTGCCCAGGAGCAGCAGCGGGGTGAGGGCCGTGCCCACCCAGCCGAGCAGCACGATCGACGCGCGCGGCGTCAGCAGCCGGTGCACGCGCGGCGCCGTCATCGCCCCGACGAGACCGCCGATCCCCACCATCACACCGATGGCGCCGATCTCGGTCGCCGGTACGCCGGACCGCTGCGCGGCCGTCAGCACGATCAGGTACAGCGCGTTGAAGCAGACGCTCACGACGACGGCGACCAGCAGACTCGCCCGGATCACCGGCCGGCCGCCGATCCAGGCGGCCCCCTCGCGGATCTCCCGCAGCAGGGACCGCTCACCGGCGGCGGGCGCCGCGGCGGCCGCCCTCAGCCGCAGGAAGAGGATCATCACGAACGACACCACGTACGTGACGGCGTTGACCAGGAACGGCAGCGCCTTGTGCGCGCTGAACAGGAAACCGCCGATGCCCGGACCGACCAGAGTGGCGAGGTAACTGCGCGCGGCACTCACCGAAACGGCCGTGGACAGATCGCTCTTCGCCACCACCTGCGGCAGCGCCGCGTCCTCGGCTGGCGCGAACATCGCGGCCGCCGCGCCGTCGACCACCGCGACGGCGAGAATGTGCGCGAACGTCGTACCGTCCTGGAGTACGGCCAGGGCCAGCGCCACCATCACCGGAACACGCGCCAGTTCGCAGACGAGCATCACCGTTTTCCGGTTCCAGCGGTCGATCAGAGCGCCCGCCGGAATGAGGACCACGAGCCGCGTCACGGCACTGACGGCACTCGCGGCACCGGCTTGCACCGCCGAATCCGTCAACAGCAGAATCAGCAGCGGCAACGCGAACAGCGATATCTGGGCACCGAGTTCCGACAGTGCCTGACTGCTCCATAACAGGTGGTAATTCCGGTTGCGGCGCAGGGGCACCGGCTCGGTCGACGTGTCCACCTTCGTGTCCACCTTCGCTGCACCCTCCTGTGGTCCGACGCCCGACGATGCTGTCACCGCCCCGTCGTTTCCGGCAGGTCTTTAAGGCTGGGTGTAACTGCCCTGGTGGCAATGGGGAAAGGGGCCTCCCGCACACCGCGCTGAACACCCGGCGGTGGTGCAGGCTCCACCCCTGTTCGGGTACGCGGTGTACTGACGCGCGCCTCCCCGGCCGACAGCATGGATGTCGTAACAGCGCGGCCGTGACCGTGCGACGAGACAGGTACGACTGGAGGCAGCCATGGCACGCACCACCCGCAAGGCCGGTAGCGGCTGGATCATTCCCCCGCTGTTCGTCTTCTTCGTGGGCGCCATGCTGACGTCGGTGGTCTCCCACGCGGTCACCGGCGGCACCCACACCGCGGTGATGATCAGCGGTTTCGCCCTCGACGCGATCGCCGTCGTCTGGGCCGTCGTGCGCTGGCAGCGGGCCGGCAACGCCGAGGACTGACCACCGCCCCGGCGATCCGGCACCCCGACATCCCACATCCCGACCTTTCGAGTTTCCGAGGAGACGGAACACCATGAAGACGAGCGAGGACCGCAGGGGCTTCCTGCGCGGCAAGCGGCAGACGGCCGTCAGGGCGGTTGTCGCGGCCCTGCTGGTCGTCCCCGCCGGCATCGGCCTTGTCTCCTGCGAGGACACGCCGCAGAAGGTGCTCGACCGCGGTGACACCTGCCTGGAGATCCTGGACCTGGCGCTGTTCGACCCGAACGCCAAGGACGCGGACGCCGCGCAGAAGGACGTCAAGGCGCGCGCCGACAAGCTGGACGAACTCGCCGACAAGGCGGGCGACGACAAGCTCGCCGACGCGGCCCGGGACGCGGCGAAGGAACTGCGCGCCACGTCGCCCGCCGACCGCAGCCCGGCATCGGTTTCCGCGTACGTCGCCGACCAGAACAAGCGCCTCGAAGAGCTGCGCAAGACCTGCACGTCGGCCGGCGACTACCTCTGACGCCGTTCCCACAGGACCGGGATCCGCGTGACTGGTCATCCCCCGTCGACGTCGCGCGACATCCCACGACCCGGGTGTCCGGGAGCGAGAGCTCACCGGGCACCCGGGTCATTTCCGTTCCGGACAGCCCCGCGCAGGACAGCCCCGCACCGGATCCCCCGGGCCAGGGCCGCCCGGCGTCCCCGGGCCAGGGCCGCCCGGCCGGCGGCGCCGCCACGGGCCGCCCGCCACGGGCCGCCCGCCGCACGGCCGCCCGACGCCGGACGCTCCCACGAGGGGCGCCGCTCCTACGAGGGTTCCGGCGTGCTGCTGCTCAGGAACGCCAGCACCGCCAGGACCCGGCGGTGGACGCTGCCGCCCTCCGGGGGCAGTCCCAGCTTGTCGAAGACGCCCCTGATGTGCTTGCTCACCGCACGCTCGGTGATGACCAGGCGCTCCGCGATGGCGCCGTTCGCGAGGCCCTGCGCCATCATCTCCAGCACCTCGGTCTCGCGCGGCGTCAGCCCCTCCAGCGGCCGGGCGGCCGTCTTCTGGCTGAGGATCTGCGTCACGACCTCCGGGTCGAGCGCCGTACCGCCGGACGTGATCCGCTCCAGCGCCTCCAGGAACTGCTCCACGCGCCCGACCCGGTCCTTCAGCAGATAGCCGATGCCGCGCGCACCGCCCGCCAGCAGCTCGGCCGCGTAGGCCTGTTCCACGTACTGCGACAGGACGAGGATCGGCAGGTCCGGGAACTCCCGCCGGGCCGCCACCGCCGCGCGCAGCCCCTCGTCCCGGAACGTCGGCGGCAGCCGCACGTCCAGCACGGCGGCGTCGGGGCGGTGCTCGCGCAGCGCGGGCAGCACTTCGGGCCCCGCCGCGCACGAGGCCACCACCTCATGGCCGTTACTGGTCAGCAGCAGGACCATCCCCTCCCGTAGCAGGGTGTTGTCCTCCGCGATCACGATCCGCACGGCAGCTCCACTTTCAGCTTGGTCGGCCCACCCACAGGGCTGGTCAGGCTCGCTGTTCCGTCCAACGCGGCGACCCGTCTGCGGATACCCAGCAGACCGCTGCCGCCGCGCTCGTCGGCACCGCCGTGACCGTCGTCGACGACCGTGACCACGAGCAGCCCACCACCCCGCGTGAAGCGTACCGACGCCCGCGAGGCGCCGCTGTGCTTGCGGATGTTGGTCAGGGCCTCGGCGACCACGAAGTACGCGGCGGCCTCAGCGGCGGCCGGCAGCCGGTGCCCGTTCTCCACCGGACTCAGGTGCATCTCCACCGGGATCTCCGACGACGCGGCCAACGCCCGTACGGCGCCCGCCAGGCCGCGGTCCGTCAGCACCGGCGGGTGCACCGTCCGTACCACGTGCCGCAGCTCGGCGAGCGCGTTCTCCAGCCCCGACTGCGCCTCGTCCAGCCGGGTCAGCGCCGCGTCCGGGTCCTTGCGCACCAGCTGCTTCGCCAGCCCGATGCGCAGCGACAGCGCCACCAGCTGCGCCTGCACCCCGTCGTGCAGGTCCCGTTCGATGCGCCGGAGTTCGGCGCTGTGCGCCTCCACCGCGCCGGCCCGGCTCTCGGACAGCTCGGCGATCCGCTCGGTCAGCCGGCTCGAAGGGGACGGCCGCAGCAGCGCCGCCGTCCAGGCCGCCTGCACGTCGGCCAGCTTCTCGATGCCGTGCAGCACCAGCGGCGCCCGCGTCCTCGGCGGAGTGCCGTGGTGCTCCTCGCGGCGCCGGTCCAGGGCGCCCCCGACACCCATCCGCACCCCGTCCACCACCATCCCGAACAGCCACAGCACCACCGTCAGCACCGCGAACACGATGTACGAGACCGTCGCCACCGGCAGCCAGCGGGCGTCCCGCCACGTCCCGGGGTCGGTCAGCGCCAGCCGCAGCCGGTCCGTCGGCGAACCGTCCAGCGGCAGATACTGCTCGGGGACCGGGCTGCCGAGCCGCGCACCGGCCCGCACGCGCTCGTACCCGGCCAGCCGGCGCAGCAGCCGCACGATCTCCGGCCAGGCGGGCGCCCCGATCACCGACACGGTGAAGAACAGGCCCGCCAGGAAGGCGAAGAGGCCCACGAAACACACCCAGGCGACCAGCAGGCCGATGTAGAGATGGAGACCGGCGAGCCAGGAACGCCGGATCTGTAACGCGAGATCGTGCATCGTGACTCCCTGTCGTGGGGCGCGCGGTCCGTCCCGGCGTACGGTCCGTCCCGGCGTACCGTCCGTCCCGGCGTACGGTCCGTCCGGCGACGGCGCGGGGTGTGTGTCCGGGCGCACCGTCGAGCATACGGATCACCGTGCCCACGCGCGGTGTACCGGTCACCTCGGACCATGGTGGAGCTGGCTGAACCCCGGTTCGGGTGCGCGCCCCCTCGTGCCGCGCCGCCGCGCTCCCTAGCGTGGTCGACAGGTGGAAACCGCCTGGTCCCGGACGCCGGGACCGGTGGTGACGAGAGACCGGGAGCACCGGTCGGACAGGCCCGCGACGGGCCCGGAGGGCACAGCATGGTCAGGCTTCGCACGGCGAAACGCGGCTCGGCGGCGGCCGGCACGACGACGGCACCGCACCCGGAGACCGCCGCCCCGGCCGCCGCGCTGACCCTGGAGTCGGTCACCCGCCGCTACCGGCGGGGCGGCAAGCAGGTCAACGCGCTGGACGACGTGAGCCTCACCTTGGAACGCGGCCGCTTCCTCGCCGTGATGGGCCGCTCAGGGTCCGGCAAGACGACGTTCCTGCAGTGCTCGGCCGGCCTCGACCAGCCGACCTCCGGCACGGTACGGATCGGCGACACCGACCTGTCACGGCTGAGCGAGGCCGCCCTCACCCGGCTGCGCCGGGACCGCGTCGGCTTCGTGTTCCAGGCGCTCAACCTCGTACCGTCGCTGAGCGTCCGCGAGAACACGGCGCTGCCGCTGCTGCTGAGCGGCGAGCGGCCCGACGACCCCGCCGTACGGGACCGTGCCCTGGACGTCCTCGCGGCCGTCGGCCTCGCGGACCGCGCCGACGACTCGCCGCTCCGGCTCTCCGGCGGCCAGCAGCAGCGCGTGGCCATCGCCCGCGCCCTGGTCACCGACCCGGCCGTGATCTTCGCCGACGAACCCACCGGCGCCCTCGACCCGATCACCGCCCGCGACGTCCTCGCGCTGCTCCGCGACGCCGTGGACCGCCAGGGCCACACCGTGGTCATGGTCACCCACGACCCCGTCGCCGCGTCCTGGACCGACGAGGCCGTGTTCATCGAGGCCGGCCGGATCGTCGACCGTATCGACCGCCCCGAGCCGGAGGCCGTCGCACAGGCACTCGCCCGGCTCGGCGAACGGTGAGGGGAGCCGACCGCATGACCACCGACACCGCCACCGCCACCTCCCGGGCCTCCGCCGCGCCGCACCGCGAAGGGCGCCGCCCCGCCGCCGGCCCCGCGGGCACCGCCCGCGCGACCCGCTTCCTCGCCCGGCGCTCGATGCGGATGCACCGCAAGGCATGGGCGGCCGTGTTCGCCGCGCTCGTCCTGACCTCGATGCTGCTGGGCAGCTTCGCCCTCGCGACGCTCTCCGCGTTCGTCGGCCACGCCCGCGTCGAGCGGTACGCCGCGACGACCGCCGTCGTGGCCGGCGACCAGACCACCCGCTACACCGCCAAGCCGTGGGGCGACGCCCCGACGACCGTGAACGCCTCCCTCACCGAACGGGTCCGGGTGCCGCGCTCGGTACTGCCCCGGATCGAGGCCGTACCCGGCGTACGCGCCGCCGTCGCCGACGACACCGTCCCGCTGGCCCTCGCGACACTCCCCGAGGACGGCGGGCCCGGCACGGCGGTGCCCGGCCGGACGAGCGACTCCGGGCCCGCGCCCGTCTACGGGCACGGCTGGCAGGTCGCCGCCCTCGCCCCGTTCACCCTCCGCGAGGGCCGCGCGCCCGCCACCGCCGGGCAGATCGTCCTCGACGGCGACCTCGCCGCCCGCGCGGGCGCCGGAGTCGGCGACCGCGTCCGCCTCCAGGCGTACGGCGACCCCGTCACCTACGAGGTGTCCGGCATCGCCGCGCCCCGGGGCAAGGGCGACCGCACGGGACTCGCCCACCAGGGCGCCGTGTTCTTCACCGACGCCCACGCCCGGCAGCTCGCGGGACACCCCGACGACACCGACGCCGTCGGGGTCGTCGCCGACCCCGGCGTCTCCGTCCACGAGCTGTACCCGGCCCTGCGCCAGGCCCTCGACAGCGGCACACCCGCCCGCGACGCCTCCGCCGGCAGCCGGTACGCGGAGGACTCCGCCGCGCTGCGCGTCCTGACCGGGAACGGCCGCGGCGAACCCGAGTTCGTCGAGTCGGCCCCCAGCCGCACCGCCCTGCTCATGCTGCTCGCCACGGTCTGCGCGACCGTCCTGATGATCGCCGTCCTGGTCGTCGCGGGCACCGTCACGCAGGCCGTCCACCAGCGGTCCCGCGAGATGGCGCTGCTGCGCGCCGTCGGCGCCACCCCGCGCCAACTGCGGCTCACCGTGGGCCGCGAGGTCCGGGTCGTCGCCGTGACCGCCGCGTTCCTCGGCGCGGTCGCCGCCGTACCGGTGTTCCTGCTGCTGATCCATCTGCTGCGGGCCCGCGACGCCGTCCCGATCGGCCTCGAACTGCCCACCCCGTACTGGATGATGGCCACCCCCGTCCTCACCGCGGCGGTGACCCTGCTGGTCGCCCGGGTGTCGGCGGCGATCGCCTGCGGACGGATCGCCAAGGTGCGCCCCGCTCAGGCCATGGGCGAGGCGCTGACCGAGCCCGAGCAGCCGGGGCGCGGCCGCACCATCACCGGGCTCGTCGTGCTGTTCGCCGGGCTCAGCTCCGCCGGTACGGCCGCCCTCCAGTACGGCGAACTCGCCGCGATGGCCGCCGGAACCGCCGCCATGGCCCTCGTCATCGCCTGTGCGCTGCTCGGCCCGTGGATCGCCAGGGCGGCCATGCGGATCCTCGGCACGCCCGCCCGCCGCCTCGGCCCCGGCGGCTACCTCGCCGTCGCCGCGTCGCAGGCCAACTCCCGGCGCCTGGGCGCGGCCATCACCCCGATCGTGCTCGTGGTGGCGTTCGTCGGCGTCCAGCTGTCGGCCGGGGCGACCCTCGACCGGCAGGGCGGAAAGCAGGCCGTTCAGGCGCTGCGCGCGTCGCTGGCCGTCACCACCGACGGGCCCGGCATCCCCCGGGAGACGGTGAGCACGGTGCGGCGCGTGCCCGGCGTCCAGGAGGCCACCGAGGTGCTGCACAGCACCGTCGTGCTGGCCCGGCGCGAGACCGGGGAGCCCAAGCTCGACCGGCTGCCCGTCATGGGCGTCGACCCGTCCGCGCTGCCCGCCACGCTCGACCCGGCCGTCACCGCCGGCACCCTGAAGGACCTGGGCCGGGGCACCGTCGCCATCGGCGAGGACCGGGCGCGCTCCCTCGGCGTGTCCGTCGGCTCCGACGTCACCGTCCGGTACGGCGACGGCGCCGCCGTCCCGCTGAAGGTGGCCGCCGTGTACGAACGGTCCCTGGCGCTCGGCGACTTCCTCTTCGCGGCCGACGAACTGGCCCCGCACATGGCGGCCCCGCTCGGCAGCCGCGTCCTCGTCTCGCTGGAGCCCGGGGCGGGCGCGGCGGCGGTCCGTGCCGCCCTGGAGCGCGAACTCGCCGGCTCCCTGCTGGACGTGACGGTGACCGAACGGCCCGCCACCGAGCACCTGCGGGCCGAGGACCGGGGCGTCGGCCAGGTGATCACCGTGGTCGCCGTCAGCGTGATCGGCGCGTTCACCGTCATCGCCGTGCTCAGCACGCTCGTCCTCATCATGATCGGCCGCCGCCAAGAGCTCATCCTGCTGCGGCTGGTGGGCGCGGGCCGCGGCCAGGTGCGCCGCATGCTGCGGACGGAGGCGGCGCTGGTCGTCCTCACGGGCCTGACCGTCGGCGGTCTCGCGGCGGCGATCCCACTGACCGCCTTCAGCCTCTCGCTGACCGGCTCGCTGCCCTACATCCCGCCGCTGGAGGCGGGGGCGATCGTCGTCACGGTGGTCGTGACCACGCTGGCGGGCTGTCTGCTGCCCGCCCGTGCGGCGCTCAGCAGAAGACGCCCGGCCGGTCTCGGCCGGTGACCCGGCGCCGGGCCCCGTGACCTGACCCGGGTGCCCGGCCCGACCACCGCTGACCGCTGACCTGATCGCTGACCTGATCGCTGACCTGATCGCTGACCTGTGACCTGTGACCCGTGACCGCTGACCTGTGGACCCCTGACCTGTGACCCCTGATCTCCGACCCCTGATCTGTGATCCCTGACCTGTGACCCGGAAGGAGGCCACCACCATGGCCCGTACGACGGTGGCGAGCCTGCTGGGGCTCGCGGGAGCGGCGGCGCTCGTCCTGAGCGCCTTCCAGCCCTGGTACGAGAACCGCGACCCGAGGTCCGTCCCCGCCCAGGACCTGTTCACCGGCCTGGACGACGCCGCGGCCGCCGGTGCGGCGGGCCCGCTGTGGACGTCCATGCTGCTGCCCCTCGCGGCGGCGGCGGCGATCGGCGTGCTCGCTCTCATCGCGCGCTCCAAGGTGCTGCTCGCGCTCGCCGGACTCGTCGCCCTGGCGACAGGCGTGCTGTGGGTGGTGCAGCAGGCCGTCCATGTGGCGCCCGTCTCCTTCGGGTTCACCGATCTGGAGCGCGGCCTGTGGAACGCGGCCGGAGGCGTGCTGCTGCTGCTGATCGCGACCGCGGTGCTGCCCGGCCGGGAACGGTGACCGGCCGCGATCATGCCTCTGGGCTGCGTATTTACAACAGCGCTTAAACCCCTGTCCGGCACATCCCCCCTGTTGAAGAATTCCTGAGGCGGCAGCGGAAAAGCCGCCGACGGAGGGCTTCGGGAAAGTCCCGGAGAACGGGGAGGGGCTGACGATGTCCGGTACACGCCTGGCGCGACTCGCGGCGGAATCCGGTGTCGTCGGCTGCCAGCTCGCCGTCCTCCGCCACGGCACCCTGAAAACCTGGGAACACGGTGAAGAGGAATACGGCACCGGCTCCCCGGTCACCACCGATTCCGTGTTCGCGTACGGATCCGTGACCAAGACGCTCACGGCCCTGTCCGTCGCCCAGCTGGTGGCCGACGGGGACCTCGCACTCGACGCCCCGGTACGGGAGTGGATCCCGGAACTCGCCGCCGTCGGCGGCCAGGTCCAGCAGGCCACACTGCGCGGCCTGCTGAGCCACACCGCCGGGCTCCCGTCCGACCACGACGACCCGGACGCGCCCTCGCTCGCCCGCTGGACCGCCGGATTCCTGGCGGCCGGCCAGGACCGTGCGGGGGCGCCCTGGCCGGAGCCCGGCTCCTTCTCGTACGCCAACACCGGCTACGCGCTGGCGGGTCGCGCCGTCGAGACCGCCACCGGACTGCCCTGGTGGCAGGCCGTCCAGGACTATCTGCTGCGCCCGCTCGGCACCCGCGTCGGCCTCCTGCCGGGCGGGGCAGGGGGCGCGCGGACGGTCACCGCCGCGCCCGGCCACCGGATCGGCACGGCGCCCGGCGGCGACCGGGTCGTGCACCGGGTCCCGTGCGCCACCGATCCGGGCTCGGCGCCCGCCGGGGGCCTCGCGGGCAGTGCGGCCGACCTCGTGCGGGCCGCCCGGCCGCTGCTGGCCGAGCCCGGCGACGGCCTGCCGGACGGGCTCGTCGACCCGGACGTGCTGCGCGAGCTGGCCCGGCCGGTGCCGGGCGCCGAGCCGTTCGGGCTGGCGGCGGCGTGGGGCCTGGGCCTCGGCCACTACGGACCCGCGACCGACCGGTGGCTCGGCCACGACGGCGGCCTGGACGGCACGACCTGCCATCTGCGGATCCACCCGGAGCGCGGTGTCGTCGTCGCGCTCACCACCAACTCGGCCGGCGGCCAGGACCTGTGGGACGCGCTCGTCGGCGCCCCGGAGGTCGGCGTCGGCGTCCACCGGCCCGACGCCCCGGCGGCCGTCCCCGCCGACGCCTTCCAGGACTGCGCGGGCACCTACCGCAACGGCGAACTCGCCGTCACGGTAGCCCTGGACGGCGACGGGCGGCTCGTCCTCGCCCTGCCCGGAGGCGCCAGGGAACCGGCCGTCCCCCGCGCGGGCCGGGTCTTCACCGGCGCGCCGGGAACGCCCGGTGCCCACGTACAGGGCCGGTTCCTGCGCGACCCGGTCACGGGCGGGATCGCGGCCCTCCAGTACAGCGGACGCACGCTCATGCGCGACACGAGGGAACGCACCGTGACGCCCTGACGAAAACGCCCCGCACGGCGAAACACGGCGGGCGACGCGCGGAGATCTCCCTCTTCACCGTCCGCGCTCGGCACACCTCCCGCACCCGGCGTCCCGCACACGGCTCTCGGCCCACGTCATACGGCTCTCGGCACACGTCATACCGCACACGTCATACGGCTCTCGGCATACGGATCTCGTCATACGGCAGACGGAATTCCGCTGACGAAAGGCCGCACACATTCTCGGCGCTCTATGGGGTCTCGGCATGAATTCTGACAGCAGCTCCTTCCCGCTCGACCGACGGACGGCACGCGGCATCACCATGCACGGACTGTTCGAGGCCCAGGCGGCGCGCCGACCGGACCACCCGGCCATCGAGTGCGGGGACCGGCGGCTCACCTACGGCGAGGTCGACCGCCTCGCCGACCGCCTCGCCCACCGCCTCGTCACCCGCGGTGTCGCGCCCGAGAGCCGGGTCGGCGTCTGCGTCCGCCGGGGACCCGAGCTGATCGTCGCGCTGCTCGCGGTGCTCAAGGCGGGCGGCTGCTACGTACCCCTCGACCCCGACTACCCCGCCGACCGGCTGGCGTTCATGGTCGCCGACGCCGGCATCGGACTCGTCGTCACCGAGAGCGCCCTCGGCTCCCGGGCCCCCGCCGCAGCCGACACGCTGCTCCTCGACTCCCCGTGGCAGGCTGACGGCGCCCCGGCGCCCGGCCACCCCGAACCGGCCGACGACCCGGCGCCGCGGGTCGGCGTGCACCTCGACAACACCGCGTACGTGCTGTTCACCTCCGGTTCCACGGGCACCCCGAAGGGCGTCGCCGTCACCCACCGGGGCATCCACGGCCTCGGCGCCGCCCACGCCACGGCGTTCGGCATCGACGAGCACAGCCGGGTCCTGCAGTTCGCCTCGCCCAACTTCGACGTCGCCATCGCCGACGTCGTCCAGACCTGGTACGCGGGCGCCACACTCGTCCTGCCCGCCGCGCCCGCCCAGGCCGTCGGCGAGGCCATGGCCGGGCTGCTCGCCGACGCCTCCGTCACCCATGCCATGATCCCGCCGTCCGTGCTGGCCACGATCCCGCCGGTCGAGCTGCCCCGGCTGCGCGCTCTCGCCACCGGCGGCGAGCCGTGCCCGCCCGAGGTGGTCGCCCGCTGGGCGCGCGGGCGGCACATGTTCAACGCGTACGGCCCCACCGAGGCCACCGTCACCGCGACCCTCAGCGACCCGCTGCCCACGCACGCCGAGAGTTCCCCCGGCATCGGGCGCGCCGTCGACGGCGTACGGGTCATGGTGCTGGACGAGCGGCTGCGCCCCGTCCCCGAGGGCGCGGTCGGTGAACTGTGCATCGCCGGTGACGGCCTGGCCCGCGGCTATGTCAACCGGGCCGGGCTGACCGCGGAACGGTTCGTCGCCGACCCGTACGGGCCGCGCGGCTCCCGGATGTACCGGACCGGCGACCTGGTGCGTCAGCTCGGCGACGGGGCGTACGAGTTCGTTGGCCGGTCCGACCAGCAGGTGAAGATCCGGGGCCTGCGGGTCGAGCTCGGCGAGATCGAGATCGCGCTCATCGAGCACGAACGGGTGCTCCAGGCCGTCGTCTCCGTGATGTCCGGCGGTGCCGCCGCCCCCCGGCTCGTCGCCCACTACACCGCCGCCGGGACCGGCGCCGCCCCGGACGACACCGAACTGCGCGGCTACCTGTCCGGCCGGCTGCCCGCCCACATGGTGCCCGCCGCGTTCGTCGCCATGGACCGGCTGCCGCTCACCCCGAACGGCAAGGTCGACCGCAAGGCGCTGCCCGAGCCCGCCCCCACCGGCCCCGCCGCGTACGTCGCCCCCCGTACCGAACTGGAGTCCACCCTCGCCGGGATCTGGGCCGACGTCCTCGGCGTGGACCGTGTCGGGGCCGAGGACGACTTCTTCGCGGCGGGCGGCGACTCCATCGCCGGACTCCGCATGGCGTTCGCCGTGCAGCGCGCGACCGGCGCGGCCCCCGAGCCCGGCTGGCTGCACGACCACCGCACCGTCACCGCCTACGCCGCCCGGCTCGCCGAACACCTCGCCGACGCCGCCCTCACCGGCCGCGCCGCCGGGCCCGTCCCCGTACCGCGCGGCGCCTCCGTCGAGGCGTCGTCCGCGCAGCGGCGGCTGTGGTTCCTCGACACGTACGAGCCCGGGGGAGCCGCGTACAACTGCGCCACCGGCCTGCGGCTCACCGGCGCCCTGGACACCGGCGCGCTGACCGCCGCGCTGACCGCGCTGGTCGCCCGGCACGAGCCGCTGCGCACCACCTTCACGGAGGTGGACGGCACGGTGTTCCAGGTCGTCGCGGAGCCCGGCGCCGACCCCGTACCCCTACCCGTGACGGAGCTGTCCGGCCTGCCCGCCGCCGAGCGCGCCCGGCGCCTGGACGAGACGCTGCGCGCCGAGGTGTCCGCGCCGTTCGACCTGCGGACCGGACCCGTGCTGCGGGCCCTGCTCGTCCGCACCGCCCCGCAGGAGCACCTGCTCGTCCTGACGGCACATCACATTGCCGCCGACGCCTGGTCGATGGACGTCATGGCCCGCGAGCTGGGCGAGCTGTACACCGCCGCGCTCACGGCGGACGCCGACGCGACCGCGCACCCGGTCGCCGCCGCCGACCTGGCCTCCGCCGCCGGACTGCCCGACCTGCCGCTCCAGTACACCGACGTCGCGGCCTGGCAGCGCGAGCGCGCCGAAGGCCCGGCCGCCGACGAGCACCTGGCGTACTGGACCCGCCGCCTCGCCGGGACTCAGCCGCTGGAGCTGCCCACCGACCGGCCCCGCCCGCCTGTCCGCACGTCGGCGGGCGCCCGGCACCTGTTCACCGTGGACGCGGACACCGTGCGCCGGCTCACCGCGCTCGGCCACGACCGCAGGGCCACGCTCTTCGCCCCGCTCGCCGCCGCCGTGCAGCTGCTGCTGTCCCGCTGGTCCGGGCAGCGCGACCTGGTTCTCGGCACGGTCGACGCGGGCCGGGAGCGCGCCGAACTCGACGGGCTCGTCGGGTTCTTCGTCGACACCCTCGCCCTGCGCGCCGACATCGACGAGGACCTCACGTTCGAGGACCTCACCGACCGGACGCGCGACACCCTCCGCGAGGCGCTCACCCACCGGCACGTGCCGTTCGACCGGATCGTGGACGCCGTACTGCCCGACCGCGACCCCGGCCGCCCACCGCTCGTCCAGGCGGTCCTGGTCCTCCAGAACGCCCCCGCCGCGCTGCCCGAGTTCCCGGGCGTCGAGGTGTCGCAGGCCGTGCTGCCCCGCGAGGCGGCCCTGTTCGACCTCACCCTGGAGTTCTGGCCCGCCGACGGCGGCGGCCTGACCGGTTCCGTCGAGTACAGCACCGACCTGTTCGAACCGGCCACGATCGAGCGGTTCGCCGGTCACCTCGGCACCCTCCTGGACCGGCTCACGGCGGCGCCCGGCCGGCCCGTGGCCGCCACGGACATGCTGACCGGCGCTGAGGCACGGCTGCTGCGCGAGGAGTGGGACGCCTCCGCGCGCGGGATCGCCCCCGCCACGCTCCCCGAGCTGTTCGAGGCGCGGGTGGACCGCACGCCCGACGCCGTCGCGCTGCTGCACGGAGACACCCGGATCGGCTACGCGGAACTCGACGCCAGGGCGAATCGTCTCGCCAACCGGCTCCGCGCCCGGGGCACCCGCCCCGGCGACCGGGTGGGCGTCTGCCTGGAGCGCGGCCCCGAACTGATCGTCGCCCTGCTCGGCATCCTCAAGGCGGGCGCCGCCTACGTGCCGCTCGACCCCGCGTACCCGGCCGCGCGGCGCGCGTTCATGGCCGAGGACTCCGGCATGACGCTGCTCGTCACCGACAGCGCCCTCGCACCGGACGCCCCCGACGTCCCGGCCCTCCTCGTCGACACCGACCGCGCCCTGATCGACGCCCAGGACCCCGGCCGGGTCGCCTCGCCCCTCACCCCCGACAGCGTCGCCTACGTCATCTACACCTCCGGGTCCACCGGCACCCCCAAGGGCACCCTGACCCCGCACCGGGCCATCGACCGCGTCGTCCGCGAGACGCCGTACATCCGGCTCACCGAGGGCGATGTCGTCGCCCAGCTCGCCTCCGTCTCCTTCGACGCCGCGACCTTCGAGATCTGGGGCGCCCTCCTCAACGGCGCCACCCTCGCCGTCGCACCGCCCGGTGTCCTCGACACACCCGACCTGGGCGCCTTCCTCACCTCCCACGGCGTCACCGCCCTGTGGCTGACCGCCGGGCTGTTCCACGAGGTCGTGGACACCGACCCGGGCGTACTCGCCGGACTGCGGTACCTCATCGCCGGCGGCGACGCGCTCTCCGTCACCCACTGCCGGACCGTCCTGGAACGGCTGCCCGGCCTCACCCTCGTCAACGGCTACGGCCCCACCGAGACCACCACCTTCGCCGCCGCGGGACCCGTCCGCGCCGAGCACCTCACCGGTGACGGCGTGCCCATCGGACGCGCCATCGCCGACACCCGGCTGTACGTCCTCGACGGCCGCCTCCGCCCGGTGGCGCGGGGCGTCGTCGGCGAGTTGTACATCGGCGGCGACGGTGTGGCGCAGGGCTACGCGGGCCGTCCGGGGCTGACCGCCGAGCGGTTCGTCGCCGACCCGTTCGGCGCGCCCGGCGCCCGCATGTACCGCTCCGGCGACCTGGTGCGGGTGCGCGCCGACGGCCTGCTGGAGTTCCACGGGCGCGGCGACGACCAGGTCAAGATCCGGGGCTTCCGCGTCGAACCCGGCGAGATCGAGACGGCCCTTTCGGCGCACCCGGGTGTGGCCCGCGCCGTCGTCGTGGCCCGCCCGGGCCGGGGCGGCCGCAAGCAGCTCGTCGCCTACGTCGTGCCGCGCCGCGCGGACACCGCCCCGGACAGCGCCACCGCCCCGGACGGCGCGGCCCCGGACGATGCCACCGCGCCGGACGCCACCGCGCTGCGGGCGTTCCTGTCCGCCGCCCTGCCGAGCCACATGGTGCCCGCGCTGTTCACGGTCCTCGACGCGCTGCCGCTGACACCGAACGGCAAGGTCGACCGCAAGGCCCTGCCCGCGCCCGGCGAACGGAGCACCAGCGCCGGGACGGGACAGGACACCGGCACCGCGTCCGGCACCGCGCCCGCCGACGGCGCCCCCGCGGTTCCCGCCGCGCCCACCTCGCTCGCGGCCGAGCTCGCCGCCATCTGGGCGGACGTCCTCGGCGTCGCCCATGTCGGCCCCGACGACAACTTCTTCGACCTGGGCGGCGACTCGATCCTCAGCATCCAGGTCGTCTCCCGCGCCCGCAGGGCCGGGATCACGCTCACCTCGCAGGACATCTTCGTACGGCAGACGGTCGCCGGCCTCGCCGCCGCACTCCAGGACGCCCACGCCGCCCACGCCGACGGCGACCGTCACGGTCACGACGACGGACCCGACCAGCCCCCCGTGGAGGGCCCCGTGGTACTCACGCCCATTCAGCGCTGGTTCTTCCGCACGCACCGGAAAGCCCCGCACCACTTCAACCAGGCACTCCGGTTCGCCCTCCGCCCCGGCACGGACCCGGCGGCCCTCGCGGGCGCGGTGACCGCCGTCGCGGCGCACCACGACGCCCTGCGGATGCGCTTCACCCGGACCGGTGCCGGATGGCGGCAGCACAACGCGGCCGACGACACGGCCGTCACCCTCGACCACCACGACCTGTCCGGGCTCGGCGGCGCGGCCGCTCGGGCGGCCGTGGACGACACCGTGACCGGCTACCAGACCGGCTTCGACCTGTCCGACGGCCCCCTGATCCGCTTCGCGATGTTCACGCTCCCCGACGCCCCGGCGGAACTCGTCGTGGTCGCCCACCACCTCGTGGTCGACGGCGTGTCGTGGCGGGTGCTGCTGGAGGACCTCGGCGTCGCCTACGGACAGCTCGTCGCGGGCGACCCGGTGGACCTCGGGCCCAAGACCACCTCGTACCAGGAGTGGGCGGCGCGCCTGCGCGACCACGTGGAGGCCGGCGGCTTCGACGACGAACTGGAGTACTGGACCGGGGTCGGCGCCGAGGCCACCGCCGAACTCCCCGTCACCGGCGCCCCGGCCACGCCCGGAGACGTCCGCGTGGCCACCGCCGAGCTGTCGGTGGACGTGACGCGGTCGCTGCTGCAGCGGGTGCCCGTGGTGTACCGGACGCGGGTCAACGAGGTGTTGCTCGGGGTGCTCGGCCGGGTGCTGGGGGAGTGGACCGGCGCCGAGCGGGTGCTGGTGGACGTGGAGGGGCACGGGCGTGAGGAGGTGCTGCCGGGCGGTGTCGACCTGTCCCGCACCGTGGGCTGGTTCACCTCCGTGTACCCCGTCGCACTCGCGTCGGGCACCGGCCGGTCCTGGGCCGACGTCGTGAAGGCGGCGAAGGAGCGGCTGCGTACGGTCCCGAACCGGGGCATCGGCCACGGCGCCCTGCGCTGGCTCGGCGACCCCGACTCCGCCGCGGGCGACCTGGGGCGGCTCGCGCGCCCGCAGGTCTCCTTCAACTACCTCGGCCAGTTCGACGGTATGACCGCCGACAGCCCGCTGCTCGACTCCGTGCTGCCCGGCCCCTCGGGCGAACACAGTCCGCTGGATCCGCGTCCGTATGTGCTGGACGTGGTGGGGCGGGTGGTGGACGGCCGGCTGCTGGTGGAGTGGGGCTGGTCGGCGGGGGTGCTGGCCGATGGTGTGGTGGAGGGTCTTGCGGCGCGGTTCGTGGCGGCGCTGGAGGAGTTCGTGGCGCACTGCGAGGAGCCGGGCGCGGGTGGCTGCACGCCTTCGGACTTCCCGCTGTCCGGTCTGGATCAGGCCGGGGTGGACCGGGTCGCCGGTGACGGGCGGAACGTCGAGGACATCCTGCCGCTGATGCCGATGCAGTCCGGCATGCTCTTCCACGCCCTCGCCGAGCCCGGATCACCCGCGTACACCGAGCAGCTGATGTACGTCGTGGACGGCGTCACCGACCCGGACGCGTTCGCCGCCTCGTGGCAGCGGGTGGTGGACGAGGTGCAGGCGTTGCGTGTGGGCGTGGTGTGGGAGGGCGTCGCGGAGCCGGTGCAGGTGGTGCGCCGGGAGGTGGGTCTGCCGGTGGAGATCCTGGACTGGCGGGGCCTGTCGGATGAGGAGCGGGCGGCGCGCTGGGACGCGTATGTGGCCGACGACCGGGCGAGGGGTCTGGATCTGCGGGCGGTGCCGCTGGCGCGGCTGGCGCTGGTCCGGCTCGGCGACGAGCGGGTGCGGGTGCTGTTCACCTTCCACCACCTCCTCCTCGACGGCTGGAGCCTGGCCCGCGTCCTCTCCCTCGTCGTCGACGACTACGCCGCGCACACCACGGACGGCGCCACCCCGCCGGCCGTCCGTGAGGGCGGCCGTGGACTGGCCGCCCAGGCCCGCTGGTTCAGGGAGCGCGACGTACCGGCCGCCGAGGAGTTCTGGCGGTCCACGCTCGCCGGGTTCGACACGCCCGTCGCCCTGCCGTACGACCGGCCCGCCGCCCGCTCCGGGCGGGCCCGCTCCACCGAGCGGCTCACCCTGCGGCTCACCCCCGAACTGACCGGCCAGCTGTACGCGTTCGCGCGGCGGCACCGGCTGACCGTGAACGCGGTCGTGCAGGGCCTGTGGGCGCTGCTCGTCGCGGGGCGGACCGGACAGCGGGACGTCGTGTTCGGCGCGACCACATCCGGCCGGCCGACCGACCTGCCCGGCGCCGACGACATGATCGGCCTGTTCATCAACTCCCTGCCCGTACGCGTCCGCATGGAACCCGGCATGGACGTCGTGGACTGGCTGCAGCGGCTCCAGGCCGAACAGGTCGAGGCCCGCCGCCACGACCACCTGCCCCTCACCCGCGTCCAGGCCCTCAGTGAACTCCCCGGCGACCAGCCGCTGTTCGACACGCTCACCGTCTTCGAGAACTACCCCGTGGACACCGACGCGGCCGCCGGCAAGGGCCTGCGGATCAGCGACATCAGCGCCGTCGAGGCCACCAACTACCCCCTCAACCTGATGACGTACGGCGGGGAACAGCTCACCCACGTCCTCGTCTACGACCCCGCCATCTTCGACCGGGCCACCGTCGAGGCGCTCGCCGACGACCTCGCCCACCACACCCGCGCCGTCGTCACCGCCGCGGGCCGCACCCTCGCCGCGCTCGCCCCGACCGAGCCCGCGGACCGGCACCGGGTCCTGGAGGAGTGGGGGCGCGCCGACCGCGACCTGGACCGCCTCACCCTCGGCGGGATCTTCCGGGCGCAGCTCGCCCGCACCCCCGGCCTGCCGGCCGTCGTCGCCGGGGACACCACCCTCACGTACGCCGAGCTGTACGCGCGGGCGGCCCGGCTGGCACACCATCTGATCGGCAGCGGCATACGCCCCGGCGACCGCGTCGGTGTCGCCCTGGAACGCGGGATCCCCTGGCTCGTCGCGACGCAGGCCGTCCTCCAGTCCGGCGCCGTGTACGTGCCGGTCGACCCCGCCTACCCGGCCGACCGCATCGCCCACATGGTGGCCGACTCCCGGATCGCGCTCCTGCTCACCGAGCGGACGCACGCCGAGCGGCTGCCCGCCACCGGCACCCATGACGTCATCCACCTGGACGAGCTCGGCGACACGCTGGACGGGCTGCCCGACACCCTGCCCGGCATCGACCCCGACCCCCGCCACCCCGCGTACGTCATCTACACGTCCGGTTCCACCGGCACCCCCAAGGGCGTCGAGGTCCCGCACCACGGCTTCAGCTCCCTCGTCGCCGGGATCGCCGACACGTTCGGTGTCCGGGAGGGCGACCGCGTCCTGCAGAGCTCGTCCCCGAGCTTCGACGCCTCCGTCTTCGAACTGCTCTGGGCACTCGCCCACGGCGCCACCCTCGTCCTCGCCCCGGCCGGCGGCATCGCCGCCGAGGACCTCCTCGACCTGCTGGAACGCGAACGGGTGACCCAGGCCCTGATCGTCCCCGCGCTCCTCGCCGCCCTGCCGCGCGCCGAACTGCCCGACCTGCGCGTCCTGCTGGTCGGCGCGGAAGCCGTCAGCGCCGACCTCGTCGCCCGCTGGTCCACGGGACGGCGGATGATCAACGGCTACGGGCCGACCGAGGCCACCATCGCCACCACGTTCAGCGACCCGCTCGACGCCGCCGACCCGGGCGCCCCGCCCATCGGCCGCCCCTACGCCAACGTCCGCACCTACGTCCTCGACGACTGGCTCCGCCCGGTGGCGCCCGGCGTCGTCGGCGAGCTGTACATCGGCGGCGACGGGGTGGCGCAGGGCTACGCGGGCCGTCCGGGGCTGACCGCCGAGCGGTTCGTCGCCGACCCGTTCGGCGCGCCCGGCGCCCGCATGTACCGCTCCGGCGACCTGGTCCGCTGGGACACCGACGGCCGGCTGCACTTCGCGGGCCGCGCCGACGCCCAGGTCAAGGTGCGCGGCCACCGCGTGGAGACCGGCGAGGTCGAGACCGCCCTGGCGGCGCACCCCCAGGCCGGACAGGTCGCGGTGGTGCTGCGCACCGACGGCCCCGGCTCCGGGCGCCTCGTCGGCTACGTGTCACCGGCCGCGGGGCTGGACGCGGACGCCGTGGACCCGGCCGCGCTGCGCGCGTTCCTGTCCGCCGCGCTGCCGGACTACATGGTCCCCTCGGTCTTCACGGTCCTCGACGCGCTGCCGCTGACACCGAACGGCAAGGTCGACCGCAAGGCGCTGCCCGCCCCCGACGTGTACGGCACGGAACGGGCGCGCGTCGCCGCGAGCACCCCGCTCGAAGAGCGGCTGGCCGCCATCTGGGCGGACGTCCTGGGCGTGGACGAGGTCGGCGTCGAGGACAACTTCTTCGACCTGGGCGGCGACTCGATCCTCAGCATCCAGGTCGTCTCCCGCGCCCGCGCCGCCGGGCTCTCCCTCTCCCCGTCGGACGTCTTCGACTGCCAGACCGTACGGGCGCTCGCCGAGCGCCTGGAGGCCCTGGAGACGGCAGGCGCCCGAACGGCGGGCGGCGAGCACGACACCGCCGCGCCGGTCGAGGGGCCCGTGGGGCTCACCCCGGTGCAGGAGTGGTTCTTCCGCACCCACCCGCGCGCGCCGCACCACTTCACCATGTCGATGGCCGCCGCCCTCGACCCCGGCGCCGACCTGGACGCGCTGGCGGGCGCCGTCGCCGCCGTGGTGGACCACCACGAGGCGCTGCGCACGCGCTTCGCGCGGCACGAGGACGGCTGGACCCAGGACGTCGTGGAGCAGGCGGGCGAGGTCCTGCACCGTACGGATCTGAGCCGTCTGCCCGCGAAGGCGGCGCGCGCCGAGGCGGACCGTGTCGTCGCCGCGACCCAGAGCGGTCTGGACCTGACCGAAGGGCCGCTGGTCAGGTTCCTCGTCCTCGACTTCGGGCCCGGCTCCCGCGAACTGGTCGCGGTCGCCCACCACCTCGTGGTCGACGCCGTGTCGTGGCGGGTGCTGCTGGAGGACCTCGGCGTCGCCTACGGACAGCTCGTCGCGGGCGAGCCGGTGGACCTCGGGCCGAAGACCACGACGTTCCGCACTTGGGCGGCGCGGCTGCGTTCCCATGTGGAGGCCGGCGGCTTCGACGGTGAACGGGAGTACTGGAACCGGATCGGTGCCGGGGCCGCCGTCGCCCTCCCGGGCGTCGACGCCTCCGTCGAGCCCGGCCCGCTGCGGGTCGTCTCCGCCGAGCTGTCGGTGGACGTGACGCGGTCGCTGCTGCAGCGGGTGCCGGCGGTCTATCGGACGCGGGTCAACGAGGTGTTGCTCGGGGTGCTCGGCCGGGTGCTGGGGGAGTGGACCGGCGCCGAGCGGGTCGTGGTGGACGTGGAGGGGCACGGGCGTGAGGAGGTGCTGCCGGGCGGTGTCGACCTGTCGCGGACGGTGGGCTGGTTCACGTCGGTGTTCCCCGTCGAACTGGAGGCCGGGCCCGGGAACGCCTGGGCCGATGTGGTGAGGTCGGCGAAGGAGCGGCTGCGTACGGTCCCGAACCGGGGCATCGGCCACGGCGCCCTGCGCTGGCTGGCGGACGCCGCGTCCACGGTCACCGACCCCGTACAGCCGCAGGTGTCCTTCAACTACCTCGGCCAGTTCGACAGCGCGACCTCGGCACCCGACAGCTCCGGCGGCGCGCTGCTGCGCGGAGCCGACTTCCTCCAGGACGGCGACACCAGTCCGCTGGATCCGCGTCCGTATGTGCTGGACGTGGTGGGGCGGGTGGTGGACGGCCGGCTGCTGGTGGAGTGGGGCTGGTCGGCGGGGGTGCTGGCCGATGGTGTGGTGGAGGGTCTTGCGGCGCGGTTCGTGGCGGCGCTGGAGGAGTTCGTGGCGCACTGCGAGGAGCCGGGCGCGGGTGGCTGCACGCCTTCGGACTTCCCGCTGTCCGGTCTGGATCAGGCCGGGGTGGACCGGGTCGCCGGTGACGGGCGGAACGTCGAGGACATCCTGCCGCTGATGCCCATGCAGTCCGGCATGCTCTTCCACGCCCTCATGGAACAGGGATCACCCGCCTACTTCGAACAGATGATGTTCGTGGTCGACGGCGTCGCGGACGTCACCGACCTCGCCGCCTCGTGGCAGCGGGTGGTGGACGAGGTGCAGGCGTTGCGTGTGGGCGTGGTGTGGGAGGGCGTCGCGGAGCCGGTGCAGGTGGTGCGCCGGGAGGTGGGTCTGCCGGTGGAGATCCTGGACTGGCGGGGCCTGTCGGATGAGGAGCGGGCGGCGCGCTGGGACGCGTATGTGGCCGACGACCGGGCGAGGGGTCTGGATCTGCGGGCGGTGCCGCTGGCGCGGCTGGCGCTGGTCCGGCTCGGCGACGAGCGGGTGCGGGTGCTGTTCACCTTCCACCACCTCCTCCTCGACGGCTGGAGCCTGGCCCGCGTCCTCTCCCTCGTCCTCGACGACTACACCGCGCGCGCGGCGGGCGCCCCGCTCCCGGCGGTCAGCGGCGGCAGGCGCCTCGCCGACCAGGCCCGCTGGAGCCGCGACCGGAGCGTCCCGGAGGCGGAGGAGTTCTGGCGCACCGCACTCGCCGGGTTCGACACGCCCGTCGCCCTGCCGTACGACCGGCCCGCCGCCCGCTCCGGGCAGGGCCGCTCGTCGGAGCGGGTCGACGTGGGGCTCCCCGCCGACCTGTCCGCCCGGCTCCACGCGTTCGCGCGGCGGCACCGGCTGACCGTGAACGCGGTCGTGCAGGGCCTGTGGGCGCTGCTCGTCGCGGGGCGGACCGGACAGCGGGACGTCGTGTTCGGCGCGACCACATCCGGCCGGCCGACCGACCTGCCCGGCGCCGACGACATGATCGGCCTGTTCATCAACTCCCTGCCCGTACGCGTCCGCATGGAACCCGGCATGGACGTCGTGGACTGGCTGCAGCGGCTCCAGGCCGAACAGGTCGAGGCCCGCCGCCACGACCACCTGCCCCTCACCCGCGTCCAGGCCCTCAGTGAACTCGGCACGGAACAGGCCCTGTTCGACAGCCTCATCGTGTTCGCCAACTACCCGGTCGACACCGAGGCGGCCGCCGGCAAGGGGCTGCGGATCAGCGACATCAGCGCCGTCGAGGCCACCAACTACCCGCTGAACCTGGCCGCGTACACCGGGGGCACCGACACGCTGACGCTGATCCTGCTGCACGACCCTGAGGTTTTCGACCGGACCACCGTGGAGGCCCTGCGCGACGACCTCCTGCACCACGCGCGCGCCCTCGTCACCGAACCGGACGGCGAGAGCCGCACCCTGGCCCGGCTGGAGCCCATGGCCGCCGACGTGCGGCACCGGGTCCTGGAGGAGTGGGGCCGGGGCGCGCCCGGCGACGAAGGCGCCACCCTCACCGGCGTGTTCGCCGAGCAGGTGGCCCGCGCCCCCGGCAACACCGCGCTGGTCGTGGGCGACGAGCTCGTCACCTACGGCGAACTCGACGCCCGCGCCAACCGGCTCGCCCACCGGCTCACCGCCCTCGGCGTGGGCCCCGACACCCGCGTCGGGGTGTGCCTGGGCCGCGGCGCCGAACTGTTCACGGCCCTGCTGGCCGTCCTCAAGGCGGGTGGCGCGTACGTGCCGCTCGACCCGGAGTACCCGGCCGACCGGCTCGCGTTCATGGTCACCGACTCGGGCGCGGGGCTGGTGGTCACCGACACCGCGTGCGCGGCCGCCCTGCCCGAGGACGCGGTCGGCGCCGGGCCCGACGCCCCCGTACGGCTGCTCGTCCTGGACGACCCGGCGGAGCGGTCCGCGCTCGCCGGGCTGCCGGAGCACGCGCCCGACGTGGCCGTGCACCCGGACAACCTGGCGCACGTCATCTACACGTCCGGTTCCACCGGCCGGCCCAAGGGCGCGGTCCTGCCGCACCGGGGCGTGCTGCGCATCGCCCGCGACCCGAAGCTCGCCATGACGGAGCGGGACGTCGTCGGGCAGCTCGCCACCGTGTCCTTCGACGCCGGGACGCTGGAGATCTGGAGCGCGCTCCTCAACGGGGCGGCGCTCGCGGTCAGCCCGTCGCGCACGATGTCGGCGGCCGAGCTCGGGACGTTCCTGCACTCCCGGGGCGTCACCGTCGTCTGGATCACCGCCGGGCTCTTCCACGAGATCGTCGACAGCGACGTCCAGGTCCTCTCCGGACTGCGGCTCATCATGTCGGGCGGTGACACGCTCTCCCCCGCGCACTGCCTGAAGGTCGTGGAGAGCCTCCCCGGCGTCCGCATGATCAACGGGTACGGGCCGACCGAGAACACCGTGTTCACCTCGCTGTTCATCGTCAACGGCAACTACTCCGGCAGCGGACCGATGCCCATCGGCACCCCCGTCGCCGGGACCCGCGTCTACGTCCTCGACCCGGAGCTGCGCCCCGTGCCGCCCGGTGTCGCCGGTGAGCTGTACCTGTCCGGCGACGGCATGGGCCGGGGCTACGTCAACCGGCCGGCGATCACTTCGGAGCGGTTCGTCGCCGACCCGTTCGGCGAGCCGGGCACCCGGATGTACCGCTCGGGCGACCTGGTGCGCTGGCTCCCCGACGGCAACCTCGACTTCGTCTCCCGTACGGACTTCCAGGTGAAGATCCGGGGCCTGCGCATCGAGCTGGGGGAGATCGAGGCGGCGGCGGCCGCGTACCCGGGCGTCGCCCAGGTGCTGGTGCTGGCCCGCGAGGACCACCCCGGCACCAAGCGGCTGGTGGCCTATGCCGTCCCGGAGGCGGACGCCGAGCTGCTCGACCCGGACGCGCTGAAGGAGTTCACCGCCCGGTCGCTGCCCGCGTACATGGTCCCCTCGGCCGTGATCGTGCTGGACGCTTTCCCGCTCAACCCGAACGGGAAGGTCGACCGGCGGGCGCTGCCCTCGCCCGAGGAGGCGGCGGGGCCCGGCCTGGACGCGTACGTGGCGCCGCGCGGCCCCGGCGAGGAGCTGGTCGCCGGAATCTGGGCCGATGTGCTGGGCGTGGACAAGGTCGGCGTCGAGGACAACTTCTTCGACCTGGGCGGCGACTCGATCCTCAGCATCCAGGTCATCTCCCGTGTCCGTGAGGTGTTCGCCGTGGACCTGCCGGCGCGGACCCTCTTCGACAACCCGACGGTGGCCGACCTCGCCGCCGCGGTCGAGGCGCAGGTCCTGTCCGAGCTGGAGTGACCCGGGCCCGGGTCCCGGGGCCCGCCCAGGATCCCCCCTCGGGCCCCGCCCAGGATCCCCGCCTCGGGCGGCCCCGGCCGGGTCCGCCGGACCCGCCCCCGGGGCGCGCACCGCCCCGGGCGGCGGCGCCCACCCCCAAGACACCACGTAGTACCCGTAGAGGAGACACACGCATGGACGCGGCGGCATCACGCGAGAGCTGGATCCAGTCCCTGCCCGAGCACGTCCGGGACAGGATGCGCTCCCGTCTGGCCGGCGGCGACGCCCAGGGGCGGCCCGACCGCATCGGCCCGGCGGGCCGTGACCGGGACCTGCCGCTGTCGTTCGCGCAGCAACGGCTGTGGTTCCTGGACGAGTTCGAGCCGGGCAGCGCCGAGTACAACGCCTGCAGCTCGCTGCGGATCAGGGGCGGCCTGGACGTCGCCGCCCTGTCCGCGGCGCTCACCGCGCTCGTCGCCCGGCACGAGTCGCTGCGCACCACGTTCGACGCGGTCGACGGCGTCGCCGTCCAGCACATCGGCGACCCCTTCACGGTGCCGCTGCCGGTGGCCGTCGTCCCGGCCGCACCGGAACCCGACCGGGACGAGATCACCAGGAGCCTGCTGCGGGCCGAGGTGGCGCGCCCCTTCGACCTGCGCACCGGACCCCTCCTGCGGGCCCTGCTGGTCCGGCTGGACGAGCGTGACCACATCCTCGCCCTGACGATCCATCACATCGTCACGGACGGCTGGTCGACCGGCGTCATCGGCCGCGAGCTGAGCGCCCTGTACGCGGCCGCCACCGGCGACGGAACCCCGCGCGACGCCGCGACGCTGCTGGAACGGGCCGGGCTCGCGCCGCTGCCCCTCCAGTACGCCGACTTCGCCGTCTGGCAGCGCGAACGGCTCGCCGGCGACGAAGCCGCCCGCCAGCTCGCCTACTGGACCGACAGGCTCGACGGGGTCGCCCCGCTGGAGCTGCCCACCGACCGGCCCCGGCCCGCCGTCCGCACCACCACGGGCGCCCAGCACCTGTTCACTCTCGACGCGCAGACCACCCGGCACCTCACCGAACTGGCCCGGGACCACGGCGCGACCCTCTTCATGGCGGTCACCGCGCTCAGCCAGCTCGTCCTCTCCCGCTACGCGGGACAGCGCGACGTGGCCGTCGGCACCTCCGTCTCCGGACGCGACCGCGCCGAGACCGAGCCGATGGTCGGCTTCTTCGTCAACACCCTCGTCCTGCGCTCCGACGTGGACGAGCGGCGCACCTTCGGCGAGTTCCTGGACACCGTCCGCGAAACCGTCCTCGAGGCGTTCGCCCACGCCGAGGTGCCCTTCGAACGGATCGTGGACGCCCTGGTCACCGAACGCGACCTGAGCCGGCCGCCGCTCGTCCAGGCCATGGTGTCCCTCCAGAACACCCCCGCCGAACCGATCCGCCTCGGCGACCTGACCACCGACGAGTACATCTTCGCCCGCGAACAGTCCCTGTTCGACATCGACTTCGACTTCTGGGAGCGCGACGGCGGACTCCTCGGCGCCGTCCAGTACAACCCCGACCTGTTCGACGCGACCACCGTCGAGCGGCTCTGCGGCCATCTGCGGACCCTCGCCGAACGGCTCACCGCCGACCCGGACCGGCCGCTCGCCACCGTCTCCATGCTCGGCGCCGACGAGGAACGCACCCTCCTCACCGGCTGGGGCGGCGCCGCCCGCCCGCTGCCCGCCGGCCTCACCCTGCCCGCCGTGTACGAGGAGCAGGCCGCCCGCACCCCCGACGCCACCGCCCTCGTGTGCGGCGCCACCGCGCTGACGTTCCGGCAGCTGGAGGAGCGCGCCAACCGGCTCGCCCACCACCTCGCCGGCCGCCGGATCGGCCCCGAGGACCTCGTCGCGCTCGCCCTGCCCCGTACCGAGGACATGGTCGTCGGCATCCTCGCCGTCCTCAAGGCGGGCGCCGCCTACGTGCCCGTCGACCCCGACCTGCCGCGCGACCGCGTCGCCTACATGCTGGACGACTCCGCGCCCGCGCTGATCCTGGTGGCCGGCGCGGACACCGCCGGACGGCTCGGCGTCCCCGACACCCTGCCGTACCTCGACGTCACCGCCCCCGCCACCCGCGACGCCCTCGACCTGTGCCCCGCCACCGCGCCCACCGACACCGACAGGACCGCACCGCTGCGCCCCGCCAACCCGGCGCACCTGATCTACACGTCCGGGTCCACCGGCCGCCCCAAGGGCGTCCTCACCGACCACGCGGGACTGCTCAACCTGTACCGCAACCACGAGGCCGAGTTCATCCGCCCCGAGGAGCGCGCCGCGGGCGGCCGCCGCTTCCGTGCCGCGCTGACCGCCGTGTTCTCCTTCGACACCTCGTGGGAGGGCCTGCTGTGGATGGTCGCCGGCCATGAACTGCACGTCATCGACGACGAGACGCGCCGCGACCCCGAGGCCATCGTCGCCTATGCGGCCAAGGAGCGGATCGACCTCCTCGACCTCACCCCCACCTACGCCGAACAGGTACTCGCGGCCGGGCTCCTCACCCGCCCCGAGCACCGCCCCGCCGTGCTCATGCTGGGCGGCGAGGCCGTCGGCGAGACTCTGTGGCAGCAGCTCCGCGACACCCCCGGCACCACCGTCTACAACTTCTACGGCCCCACCGAGGCCACCGTCGACACCCTCTGGTGCAAGCTCGCCGAGAGCCCCACGCCCGTCGTCGGCCACCCCGTGCACAACACCGGCGTCCGCGTCCTCGACCGGCTGCTGCGCCCCGTCCCGGTCGGCGTCGCCGGTGAACTCCACCTGTCAGGGCCGCAACTCGCCCGCGGCTACCTCCGCAGGCCCGGCCTGACCGCCGAACGGTTCGTCGCCGACCCCTACGGCGAGCCCGGCTCGCGGATGTACCGCACCGGCGACCTGGTGCGCTGGACCCCCGACGGCACCATCGAGTACCTGGGCCGCACCGACGACCAGGTCAAGGTGCGCGGCTTCCGGATCGAACTCGGCGAGATCGAGACCGCGCTCGCCGCACACCCGGACGTCGCCCAGGCCGTCGTCGCCGCCCGCGAGGGCCGCGCGGGCGGCAAGCAGCTCGTCGGCTACGTCGTCCCCACCCCCGGCGCGCAGCCGCCCACCACCGTCGAACTGCGGCAACTGCTGGCCCGCACCCTGCCGGACTACATGGTGCCCACCGTCGTCGTCGCCCTCGACGCCCTGCCCATGACCAGCAGCCGCAAGGTCGACCGCAAGGCCCTGCCCGCACCCGACCCCGAGCTGTTCGCCTCCGCCACCGCCCGCGTCGCGCCCCGCAACACCGTCGAGGAGACCCTCGCCGGGATCTGGACCCAGGTACTGGACCTGGAAGGCGTCGGCGTCCTCGACAACTTCTTCGAGCTCGGCGGCAACTCCATCCTCAGCATCCAGGTCATCTCACGGGTACGGAAGACGTTCGGCATCGAACTGTCCGCCCGCGCCCTCTTCGACCGGCCCACGATCGCCGGACTCGCCGAACGCGTCGCCGAAGGCCGCGCCGCCCGCCACACCGCACGCATCCGCCCCACCGACCGCGACCGGCAACTCCCGCTGTCGTTCGCCCAGGCCCGGCTCTGGTTCCTGGACGAGTTCGAGTCCGGAAACGCCGCCTACAACGCCGGCGGCGTCCTGCGCCTGCGCGGCCCCCTCGACACCGGCGCCCTGTCCACCGCGCTCACCGCGCTCGTCCACCGCCACGAGGTCCTGCGCACCACCTTCGCGACCGGCACCGGCGGCGACGCCGTCCAGATCGTCGGCGAACCGTACGACGTCCCCGTGCCCCTCGCCGTCCTCACCGAGACCGGCCCCGCCGCCCGCGAACAGGAGCTCCGCGACGTCCTGCGCGCCGAGATCGCCGTACCGTTCGACCTCGCCCGAGGACCGCTGCTGCGCGCCCTGCTCGTCCGCGCCGCCGACGACGAGCACGCCCTCGCCGTCACCATGCACCACATCGTCACCGACGGCTGGTCCATGGGCGTCGTCGCCCGCGAACTCGGCGCCCTGTACAGCGCGGCCCTGGAGAGCGGCTCCCGGGACGCCGCCGCCGTCCTGGAGTTCTGCGCCCTGCCCGCGCTGCCCGTGCAGTACGCGGACTACGCCGCCTGGCAGCGCGAGCACCTGGCCGGCGAACGCCTCGACGCGCAGCTCGACTTCTGGAAGCGCAAGCTCGCGGCACCGCCCGTCCTGGAACTGCCCACCGACCGGCCACGCCCGCCGGTGCGCGGCTACGCCGGAGCCCTGTACGACTTCCGGCTGTCGCCGAAGGCCACCAAGGCGCTCGCCGACGCCGCCAGGGAACACGGCGCGTCCCTCTTCATGGCCGTCACCGCCCTCAGCCAACTGGTCCTGTCCCGCTGGACCGGGCAGCGCGACATCGCCGTCGGCACCCTCAGCTCCGGCCGCGACCGGGGCGAGGTCGAGGACCTCATCGGGTTCTTCGTCAACACCCTCGTCCTGCGCGACGACGTGGACGAGCGGCGGTCGTTCGGCGAGTTCCTGGAGAGCGTGCGCGAGACCGTACTCGAGGCGTTCGCCCACGGCGAGGTGCCCTTCGACCGGGTCGTCGACGCGGTCGTCACCGAACGCGACCTGAGCCGCCCGCCGCTCGTCCAGGCCCTCATCGCCTTCCAGAACACCCCCGCCGAACCGATGCTGCTGCACGGCCTGGAACTCTCCGAACAGCCCCTGTCCCGGGACTTCTCCCTCTTCGACCTGACCTTCAACTTCCAGGAGGACGCGGGCACCCTGCGCGGCTCCGTCGAGTACAGCACCGACCTGTTCGACGAGCGGACCATCGCCCGGCTCACCGACCACCTCGGGGCCTTCGCCGAACAGCTCGCGGCGGCCGGCGGCACCGACCGGCCCATGGCCGGACTCAGCATGCTCACGGCCCCCGAACGCGAGACCCTCGCCGCCCTCGGCACGGGCGAGGCGCGGCAGGTGCCGGACCTCACCGCCGCCGAGCTGTTCGAACGGCAGGCGGCCCGCACCCCCGACGCCCCCGCCGTCGTCTCCCACCGCGAGACCCTCACCTACGCCCAGCTCGACGCCCGCGCGAACCGGCTCGCCCGCCGCCTGATCGCCCTCGGCGTCGGCCCCGACGACGTCGTCGCCGTGTCCCTGCCCCGCTCCACCGACCTGCTGGTCACCCTGTACGCGGTGCACAAGGCGGGCGCCGCCCACCTCCCCGTCGACCCGTCGCTGCCCGCCGAACGCGTCGCCGCCCTGCTCGCCGACGCCCGCCCCGCGCAGATCGTCACCCGGCGCGCCGCGGGACTCCTCGTACGGCTCCCCGAAGGCACCGGACACCTCGTCCTGGACGACGACACCACCCGCACCGCCCTCGCCGCGCTCCCCGCCGACCCGGTCACCGACCGGGACCGGCGCGCGCCGCTGCGCCCGGACAACGCCGCCTACGTCATCTACACCTCGGGCTCCACCGGCCGCCCCAAGGGCGTCGTCGTCCCCCACCACGGGCTCACCACGTACCTCCAGTGGTGCGAGAGCGCCTACCCGGGCCTGCGCGGCGGCGCCGTCCTGCACTCCTCCATCTCGTTCGACCTGACTGTCACCACCCTGTTCGCCCCGCTCGCGGTCGGCGGCGCCGTGTACGTCGGCGCCCTCGACGAGCTGGACCCCGCCCTGTGGCGGGACGCCGGACTGCCCGCACCGACCTTCGTCAAGGCCACCCCCAGCCATGTGGCGCTGCTGGAGGACCTGCCCGACGAGATCCTCGCCGAAGGAGACCTGGTCGTCGGCGGCGAACAGCTCATCGGCGAGGCGCTCGCCCCATGGCGGGCGCGGCACGCTGGCGCGAGCGTCGTCAACGAGTACGGCCCCACCGAGGCCACCGTCGGCTGCGTCGTCCACACCCTGCGCCCCGGCGCGCCCGACCCGGCCGGCGCCGTCCCCATCGGCACCCCCACCTCCACCATGCGCGCCCACGTGCTCGACGGGCTGCTCCGCCCCGTCCCGGTGGGCGTCCCCGGCGAGCTGTACGTGGCCGGCGACCAGCTCGCCCGCGGCTACCTCGGCCGCCCGGAGCTCACCGCCGAACGGTTCGTCGCCGACCCCCACGGCGCACCCGGCACCCGGATGTACCGCACCGGCGACCTGGTGCGGTGGACGGCGGACGGGCACCTGGAATACCTGGGCCGCACCGACGACCAGGTGAAGATCCGCTCCCACCGCGTCGAACTCGGCGAGGTGGAGGCCGCGCTGGCCGCCGCGCCCGGTGTCGGCCAGGTCTGCGTCATCGCCTCCGAGGGGCCCGGCGGCGGCCTCCGGCTCGTCGGCTACGCCGCACCGCGCCCCGAAGGCCCCGCCCTGGACGCCGACGACCTGCGGGCCCACGCGGAGCGGACCCTGCCGCAGTACATGGTGCCGTCCGCCCTGGTCGTCCTGGACCGGCTGCCGCTCACCGGCAACGGCAAGGTCGACCGGGCGGCGCTGCCCACGCCGGAGGCCCCCGACGCGGCCGCCGCCGACGAGGGCGCCACCGCACCGGCCACCGACACGGAACGGCTCGTCGCGGGCGTCTTCGCCGAACTGCTCGGCCTGGCGTCCGTCGGCGTGGACGACAACTTCTTCCGGCTGGGCGGCGACTCGATCCTCAGCATCCAGCTGGTGGCCGGGCTGCGCCGCGCCGGTGTGCCCATCACCTCCAAGGAGGTGTTCCGTGACGGCACGGTCCGGGCCCTGGCGGCCCTGGCCGACGCGGCGAAGACGGCCGACGGGGCCCCGGCCGACAGGGCCCCGGCCACCGGGGCTCCGGCCGCCGAAGCCGCCACCGCCACCGGGCCGGTGCCGCTGATGCCCGTACAGCGGTGGTTCCTCGACACCCATCGCGCCGCCCCCGACCACTACAACATGTCCGTCCTGCTGGAACTGTCGGACGCCACCGACCTCGACGCGCTGGAACGGGCCGTCGCGGCCGTGACCGCCCATCACGAGGCGCTGCGGCTGCGGTTCGCCCGGACCGGCGACGGAAGCTGGACCCAGGCGGCGGCCGACGCCGGCCCCGACGCCGTCCCGGTCGTCCGGGAGGACCTCTCGGGACTGCCCGCGACCGACGTGGACGCGGCCGTCGACCGGCTGGTCACCGCCGCCCAGACGAGCCTGGACCTGGCCGGGGGACCCGTCGCCCGGTGCGTACTCTTCGACGGCGGCACCGCGCACACCTCCCGGCTGCTCCTCGCCGTCCACCACCTGGTGACCGACGCGGTGTCGCTGCGGATCCTGCTGGCCGACATCGCGTCCGCCTACGGGCAGGCGGTCAGCGGTGCCGCCATCCGGCCGGAGCCCGTCGGAACGCCCTACACCACCTGGGTGGCCCGCCTCGCCGAGCACACCGCGCGGGGCGGTTTCGACGCCGAACTCCCCTACTGGGAGCGGACGGTGGCCACGGCATCGGCGCCGCTGCCCCGCGACCGGGCGGACGGCGCGAACACCGTGGCGTCCGAGGCCGAGTACACGGTCGAGCTGGACGAGACGGAGACGGACGCGCTGCTGCGCACCGCCCCGGCCGCCCACCGCGTCCGCACGGAGGACCTCCTGCTCACGGCGGTGACGGCGAGCCTGGCCCGGCGTACGGGCGGTGCCGGCGTCACCATCGACCTGGAGGCGCACGGCCGGGACGAGCTCGTCGACGGCGTCGAC
Organism: Streptomyces sp. NPDC047886; assembly: GCF_043204435.1. Lineage (NCBI taxonomy): Bacteria > Bacillati > Actinomycetota > Actinomycetes > Kitasatosporales > Streptomycetaceae > Streptomyces > Streptomyces sp. NPDC047886. Next base: position 398,208 of record NZ_JBIDCF010000005.1, on the reverse strand, counting down.
CTGTCCCGTACCGTCGGCTGGTTCACCACCGTCCACCCGGTCCATCTGACCGTTCCCGCCGACGCCGCGCCCCGGCAGCGCGCCAAGGCCGTCGGCCGGCTCCTGCGGGCCGTACCCGGGCGCGGCATCGGCTTCGGCGCGCTCAGGCACTTCGCCGGCCACCCCGCCCTCGCCACCGCCGCCGCACCCGAAGTGATCTTCAACTACCTGGGCCGCTTCGACGGCACGGGCGACGGCGGCGACGCCGGAACCGCCCAGGGCGGCGGGCCGTTCACGGCCGTCGGCGCGGCGACCGCCCAGCAGAGCGACCGGGGCGAGCGGACCCACCTCCTCGACATCACCGCCGCCGTCGGCGACGGCCGCTGCAGCCTCTCCATCCGCTACTCCCACGCCGTCCACGACGAGCGGACCGTCGCCGGCCTCGCCGACGACCTCCTGAGCGAGCTGCGCGCGCTCATCGCCTGAACCCGGACCTGAACCCGGGCCACGACCCGTACGACGAGAGAAGAGGAACCGGCATGTCCAACCCGTTCGAGAACGACGAGTCCAGCTACCTGGTCCTGGTCAACCAGGAGGGCCAGCACTCCCTCTGGCCCGCGTTCGCCGACGTCCCCCCGGGCTGGGAGACCGCCTTCGGCCCGAGGCCGCGCCAGGAGTGCCTCACGTTCGTGGAGAACAGCTGGACCGACATGCGCCCCAAGAGCCTCATCGAGGCCATGGGCGCCTGACCACCCGCCCCCGCCGACCGGCGTGCCCGCACCCGGAAGCGCCCGGAAGCCCCCGAGCACCGAAGCACCGGAACCCCGGAAGCCCCCGAGCACCGAAGCACCGGAACCCCGGAAGCACCCGCGGCACCCGAAACGCCGGAGACACCGGCGACCCGCACCACCACCCGACACCACGGAGGAACCCGCACATGACCGAGGTCCTGACCGAGGTACTGCCCGAGCGGCTCAGGGCGCTCGGCGGTTTCACCGGACGCCTCGACGGCACCGACCACACCAAGGTGGTCGTCTACGAGGCCGCCGACGCCGCCGCGACCCGCATCACCGACTTCGCCCAGTGGGCCGAAGACCACCGCGACGCCCTCATGGAGTCCCTGGACACCCACGGCGCGCTGCTCGTGCGCGGCGTCGTGGACAACGCCGCCCTCCTCAACGAGGTCGCGGGCCGCATCGGCGGTGAACTCCTCACCTACACCGAGCGGTCCACGCCCCGCAGCCAGGTCGACGGCAACGTCTACACCTCCACCGAGTACCCGGCGAACCAGACCATCGTCCAGCACAACGAGAGCGCCTACTCGCGCAACTACCCGCGCCTGCTGTTCTTCGCGAGCGTCATCGCCGCCGAGACCGGTGGGGAGACCCCGCTCGCCGACAGCCGCTCCGTCCTCGACCGGCTGCCCGCCGACCTCGTGGCCCGCTTCCGCGACAAGGGCGTCCTGTACACCCGCTGCTACCGCGAGGGCATGGGCCTGACCTGGCAGGAGTCGTACCAGACCGAGGACCGCGCGGACGTCGAACGGTACTGCGACGCCAACGGCATCGAGTACACCTGGACCGACGACGACGGACTGCGCACCCGGCACCGCCGGCCCGCCGTCGTCACCGACCCGGTCAGCGGCCGCGAGTCCTGGTTCAACCAGGCGCACCTGTTCCACAGCTCCAGCCTGCCGCCCGCCGCCCGCGCGGCCCTCACCGAGATGTTCGACGAGGAGGACATGCCGCGCGGCGCCTACTTCGGTGACGGCACCCCCATCACCGACGAGGAGATGAAGCAGATCAACGACGCCTTCGAGGAGTGCGTCCACGCCTTCCCGTGGGTGCGCGGCGACTTCCTCGTCGTCAAGAACATCCTCGTCTCGCACGGACGCCGCCCCTACACCGGCGAGCGGCAGACCCTGGTCGCCATGGCCGGCCTCGGAGGTGACGACGCGTGAGCACCACGACCCAGGACACGGCGGCGGTCGAGGCGGGCGTCGCGAAGGTACGCGAGTACTACCGGCGGGTCGACGCGGACGACGTGCCGGGGCTCATCGCCCTGTTCGCCGAGGACGCCGTCTACCGCCGCCCCGGCTACCCGCCGATGCGCGGGCACGAGGGCCTCAGCGCCTTCTACAACGGCGAACGCGTCATCGCGCGCGGCGCGCACACCGTCACCTCGGCGGTCGCCGAGTCCGGCCGCGTCGCCGTCAACGGCGTCTTCGAGGGCGTCCTCAAGGACGGCCGCGAGGTGTCCCTGGAGTTCGCCGACTTCTTCGTGCTCGACGACGAGCAGCGCTTCACCCGGCGGGACACCTACTTCTTCGCCCCGCTGGTCTGACCCAGCCCCCACGACACGCCACAGGAGGCCGTCGTGCACACCGGAACCGCACCACTGATCGTCTCCAAACCCGTCGCCCACCCCGTCTCCTCCGAGGAACGGGCCCGCCGCACCGCCGCACCGGCGTTCGGCACCGCCTTCACCGAGCACATGGTCTCCGTCAAATGGAGCGAGGAGCTCGGCTGGCACGACGGCGAACTCCAGCCCTACGGGCCCATGCTGCTCGACCCCGCGACCGTCGGCCTGCACTACGGGCAGGTCGTCTTCGAGGGCTTGAAGGCGTTCCGCACCCACACCGGCGGAATCTCCGTCTTCCGGCCCGACGCGCACGCCCGCCGGCTGCGCTCGTCCGCCCGCCGGCTGATGATGCCGGAGATGCCCGAGGAACTGTTCCTCGCCGCCGTGGACGCCCTCGTCGCCCAGGACCACGCGTGGATCCCGGACGACCCCGACACCAGCCTGTACCTGCGGCCCGTGCTGTTCGCCACGGAACGCACCCTGGCGCTGCGGCCCGCCCGCGAGTACCGCTTCCTGCTCATGGCGTTCGTCACCGAGGGCTACTTCGGCCGCGACCAGCGCCCCGTCCGGGTCTGGATCACCGACGAGTACACCCGTGCCGCCGCCGGCGGCACCGGGGCCGCCAAGTGCGCCGGCAACTACGCGGGGAGCCTGCTGGCCCAGGAGGAGGCCCGCGCGAAGGGCTGCGACCAGGTCGTCTGGCTCGACCCGGTGGAACGCACCTGGGTCGAGGAGATGGGCGGCATGAACCTCTTCTTCGTGTACGGCTCGGGCGGCGACGCCCGGATCGTCACCCCGCCCCTGAGCGGCAGCCTCCTCGCCGGTGTCACCCGTGACGCGATCCTGCGGCTCGCCCCCGACCTCGGCGTGCCCGCCGACGAGGCCCCGGTGAGCGTCGCCGACTGGCGCGACGGCTGCGCCTCCGGCGAGATCACCGAGGTGTTCGCCTGCGGCACCGCGGCGCGGATCAGCCCGGTCAACCAGGTCGCGAGCGCCGACGGCGAGTGGACGATCGGCGACGGCACCACCGGCGAGGTCACCACCCGGCTGTCCTCGGTGCTCGACGGTGTCCAGCGCGGCCGGCTGGCCGACCGGCACGCGTGGATGCGGCCCGTCAGCCCCGCCCCGCGGACGGCAGGAGCATGAGCGTCCGGCAGCCCCCGACAGGACCGCCGCGGGCCGAGACGCCACGGGCCGAGACGCCGCAGGACGACACCACGGCCCGGCTGCTCGGCCTCCTGCGGACCGGCGGCGCCCGCTACGACCTGCTGGCGCACGCCCCGGAGGGCCGTACCGCACGCGCCAGCGAACTGCGCGGCCACGCGCTGTCCGCCGCGGCCAAGTGCATGATCGTGACCGTGGTGGGCGGCATCCCCGCCGAGCGGCACGTCCTGGTGGTCGTCCCGGGGGACCGCCGCGTCGACCTGGAACGGGTGGCCGGCGAATGCGGCGGGCGCCGGGCCAGGCTGACCCGCCGCGAACTCGCCGAGACGCTGAGCGGCTGTGTCAGCGGCAGCATCATCCCGTTCTCCTTCCGGGACGACCTGAGCGTGCTCGCCGACCCCGCGCTGTTCGACCTGCCGACGCTGTACTTCAACGCGGCACGCCTCGACCTCTCGGTGGCGCTGGCCTCCGAGGACTACCGGCTCCTGGCGAATCCCAAGATCGTCCCGATTTCGGTGTGACGAAGCCGCCCGAAGTACCCGGCGCCAAAACGAAAAACCGGCGGCGCCGCACCCCTGTAGTGCGTGTTTTCAACACCACTTAAAAGCCTGTCAGCGAGGTCGGTGCCGGTGAATGCTGTCCGGTATCGAACGCTCGCCCGAAGCCACTCGTAGCGGAGGAATTTCCGTGCTTTCAAATGTAGTGATCGTCGGTGGCGGTACATCGGGATGGATGACCGCCGCCTATTTGCGGGCCGCTCTCGGGGAGAGCGTCTCCGTCACCGTCGTCGAATCGAAGCGGATCAAGACGATCGGCGTCGGTGAGGCCACCTTCAGCACCGTCCGGCACTTCTTCGACTACCTCGGACTGCCCGAGCACGAGTGGATGCCCAAGTGCAACGCCACGTACAAGCTGGGCATCCGCTTCGAGAACTGGCGGAAGAAGGGCCACTACTTCTACCACCCGTTCGAGCGGCTCCGCGTGGTCGACGGGTTCCCGCTCACCGACTGGTGGCTGGCCAACCGCTCCGGCGAGAACAGCGCCGACCGGTTCGACAAGGACGTCTTCCTGATGGCGGCGATCTGCGACAACGAGCGCTCGCCCCGCTACCTCGACGGCACCCTCTTCGAGCAGGACTTCGTGGAGCGCTCCACGAACCAGCTGGAGCGCACCACGCTCGCCGAGCAGGACACCCAGTTCCCGTACGCCTACCAGTTCGACGCGTCGCTGCTCGCCGACTACCTCACCGAGTACGCCACGGTGCGCGGCGCCCGCCACATCGAGGACGACGTGCTCGACGTCGTGCGCGACGACCGGGGCTGGATCAGCCACCTGCGGACCCGGGAGCACGGCGACATCACCGGCGACCTGTTCATCGACTGCACCGGCTTCCGCGGGCTGCTGCTGAACCAGGCGCTGGAGGAGCCGTTCATCTCGTACCAGGACACCCTCCCCAACGACAGCGCGGTCGCCCTGCGCGTGCCCGTCGACATGGAGAAGCGGGGCCTGCGCCCCTGCACCACCGCCACCGCCCAGGACGCCGGCTGGATCTGGACGATCCCGCTGTACGGCCGGATCGGCACCGGCTACGTCTACGCGAGCGACTACACCACCCCCGAGGACGCCGAGCGCACCCTGAGGGAATTCGTCGGTCCTGAGGCCGCCGATCTGGAGGCCAACCACATCCGTATGCGGGTGGGCCGCAGCCGTAACGCCTGGGTCAACAACTGTGTCGCGATCGGCCTTTCCAGCGGATTCGTCGAGCCGCTGGAATCCACCGGAATCTTCTTCATCCAGCAGGGCATCGAGCAGCTCGTCAAGCATTTCCCGAACGCGGACTGGGACCCGAATCTGCGGAAGTCCTACAACACGGCCCTCGCCCATGCGATGGACGGCGTACGGGAATTCCTCGTCCTGCACTACAAGGCCGCGGCCCGCGCCGACAACGCCTACTGGCGCGACGCCAAGACCCGGGCGATCCCCGACGGGCTCGCCGAGCGCCTGGAGGCATGGCAGTCGAAGCTGCCGACCACCGAGTCGATCTACCCCCAGTACCACGGCTTCGAGGCGTACTCGTACCTCTCCATGCTGCTCGGCCTCGGCGGTCTGCCGCTCAAGCCCGCGCCGGCACTGGCGCACATGGACGACACCCGCGCCGCCAAGGAGTTCCAGCTCCTGCGGGACCAGTCCCAGGAACTCGTGAAGCGGCTCCCCAGCCAGTACGAGTACCTGTCCCAGATGCACTGACGACCGCCGACCACCCGTCATACCCGCGAGGAGACACGTGGACGCCCACACCGTCATCGTGCCGGCCCTGGTCCTCACGGCGGTCGTCCCCACCGCCCTCCTGGGCCGCTGGGCGGCGCGCCGGCTCGGACAGCCCGACGTGGTGGGCGAGATCGCGCTCTGCCTCGTGCTCGGGGCCGTCCTCGCGGGCCGGGTCGGCTGGGGCGGCGCCGGGGCGACATCGGGGCCCGGGTCCGCGGGCGTGGGGCTGCTGAGCGGCCTCGGCCACCTCGGCCTGGCGCTCTTCCTCGTCGGGGCCGCCCACGAGATCCGGGGCGGCGCCTCCCGGCTCTCCGGCCGGGCGGTGGCCTGGGTGTCCGCCGGGTCCGCCCTGCTGCCCATGGCCATGGGGACCGCCCTGGCCCTCTGGGTCCTGGAGTACGGCGGGCCGGGCCTGCGCGGTGACGCCCCGGTGCCCGCGCTGGTGCTGATGCTCGCCGTCTCGCTCGCCGTGACGGCCGTCCCGGTGCTCGCCGGCATCCTCAAGGACCGCGGCCTCCAGGACACCGGCACCGGGCGGCTCGCCATGGCCTGCGCCGTCACCATCGACGCCGTGACCTGGGTGCTGCTCGCCGTCGCGGTCGGGCTCGCCACCGGCGACTCCGGGTACGGGCGGGCCGGCGCCGTCCTCACGGGCGGTCTGCTCGCCGTGTCCGCCCTGCGCGGGCTCGCCGGCGCGGGAGCCGTCCGGCGGTTCGCCGCCGACCGTCCCCGGCTGCTCGTCCCGCTGGTCGCGCTCGCCGCGTACGGTGCGGCGTCGGCCACCGGCAGCCTGGGGCTCACCGACGTGTTCGGCGCCGTCCTCGTCGGGCTCGCCCTGCCCGCCGACGGCGAGAAGGGCCCCTTCACCCGGGCCGCGCACACGCTCGGCGCGGCGGGCCGGCTGGCGCTGCCCGTGCTGTTCACGGTCACCGGAACGACGCTGGCCACCGGGCCGGACGCGGTGTTCTCCTGGCGGGCCATCGTGCTCGGCATCGTCCTGGCCGTCTTCTCCAAGCTCGTGGGCGGCTACCTCGGTGCCCGCGCGGGAGCACAGAGCCACCACACCGCCCTGCGGCTGGCCGTCCTGATGAACACCCGCGGCCTCACCGAGATCGTCGTCCTCCAGACCGGCTACAGCGCGGGCATCCTCAGCCCCGGCCTGTACCTGGCACTCGTGATCATGGCGCTGGTCACCACCGGCCTCAGCGGACCCCTGCTGTGGGCCGTCGACCGGCGCGCCCGCCCCGTCCCCAGCGACGCGGAGCCGACCCTTCAACCAGCGGAGCGGTGAGCCCCCTTGGAACTCGTCACCTCGATCTCCCGACCCGGCACCCCCGACAGCTTCCGCTCCCTCATGGCCGGATTCCCGAGCGGGGTCGCCGTCATCACCGCGGCCGACGGCGACGACAAGCCGTGGGGCATGACCTGCTCGGCGCTGTGCAGCGCGTCCGTGGAACCGCCCACCCTGCTGGTCGGCATGCGCCTGGAGAGCCCCACCCTGGCCGCCGCCATGCACAGCGGCCGGTTCACCGTGAACCTGCTGCACGCCGCCGCCCGGGACACGGCCGCACTGTTCGCGTCGGGCGCCCCGAACCGCTTCGACCTGGTCACCTGGCACACCCCCGACGACGCGGGAGGCCCGCATCTGACGCGGGACGCCCGCGCCGTCGCCGACTGCCGCGTCACCCAGACCGTACGGATCGGGGGACAGCGGATGGTGTTCGGCGAGGTCTACCGGATCAGCGAACCCGCCGACGACCGGCCGCCCCTGCTCTACGGACTGCGCCGCTTCGCGTCCTGGCCGACCGACTGACCGGCCGGCCCGACCGACCCGCGGCGGAGGCCGGCGCGATCCGCCGGACCTCCGCCGCGTCCCACCCCACCCACCACCGACGGGAGTGTCATGAACGCACGTCCGGCCACCTCGGCATCGGCCGCGCCCACCCGGCGCGTCCAGCGCCGGCGCCGCTACCTCATGTGCCGGCCCGGCCACTTCGAGGTCACCTACGCCATCAACCCCTGGATGGACCCGTCCAAGCCGGTCGACACGGACCTCGCCGTCGCCCAGTGGGAGCGGCTCCGCTCCCTGTACGGGGAACTCGGCCACGAGGTCGAGCTGATCGACCCGGTACCCGGCCTGCCGGACATGGTCTACGCGGCCAACGGGGCGACCGTCGTGGACGGCAGGGTCCTCGGCGCCCGGTTCCGCAACGCCGAGCGCGTCCCCGAGGGCCCCGCCTATCTGGAGTGGTTCCGCGCCCACGGCTTCACCGAGCTGCACGACCCCCGGCACATCAACGAGGGCGAGGGCGACTTCCTCGTCACCGGCACCTACGTGCTCGCCGGGCGCGGCTTCCGCAGCAGCCCCGAAGGCCACGCCGAGGCACAGGAGTTCTTCGGCCGCCCCGTCATCGGCCTGGAGCTCACCGACCCGCGCTACTACCACCTCGACACCGCCCTCGCGGTCCTCGACACCGACGAGGTCATGTACAACCCGGAGGCGTTCTCGCCGGGCAGCCGCGCCGTGCTGGAGCGGCTCTTCCCGGACGCCGTGCTCGCGAGCGCCGCCGACGCCGCCGTGTTCGGACTGAACGCGGTCAGCGACGGCCTGCACGTGGTGCTGCCCGAAGCGGCGACCGGCCTCGCGGAGCAGCTCAGGGCCCGCGGCTTCCAGCCGATCGGCATGGACCTGTCCGAGCTGCTCAAGGGCGGCGGCAGCGTCAAGTGCTGCACGCTCGAACTCCGCGAGAACCCCGCCGCCTGACACCCCCGGGGACCGCCCCCACCCCACCCCGAAGCCGAAGCGCCGCGGCCGCCGCCCCCCTCCGTGCCCCGGCGGCGCGGCGCTTCCACCGTCCACCGTCCAACGGGAGGCCTCCCCATGGAGGACAGCACAGTGCACACGGCACCGCACGGCCACACCCTGGACATCGGCGTCCAGCGGCCCAGCGCCCTGCCCGTCGCCAAGTACCGGCCGTACGAACCCATCGGGCTCCGCGACCGCACCTGGCCCGACCGCCGGGCCACCCACGCACCGCTCTGGGCCAGCGTCGACCTCCGCGACGGCAACCAGGCGCTCATCGAGCCCATGAACGTCGAACGCAAACGCCGCATGTTCGACCTCCTCGTCGGCATGGGCTTCAAGGAGATCGAGGTCGGCTACCCCACCGCCTCCCGCGACGACTACGACTTCGTGCGCCATCTCATCGAGACCGACGCCATTCCCGACGACGTCGTCATCCAGGTGATGGCCCCGATCCGCCAGGACTTCATCGAGCGGACCGTGCGGTGCCTGCGCGGCGCCCGCCGCGCGATCATCCAGGTCTTCAACCCGACCTCCGAGGTGCAGCGCCGGCTGGTGCTGCGCACCGACCGAAGACAGACCCTCGAACTCGCCCTGGACGGAGCGCGGCAGGCGCTGCGCCTCCAGGACACGCTCCCCGGCACCGACCTGTACCTCCAGTACGCGCCCGAGTCGTACACCCAGACCGAACCCGACTACGCCCTCGAGATCTGCAACGCCGTCCTCGACCACTGGGCGCCGCGCGCCGCGCACACCCTGCGCGTCAACCTGCCCGCCACCGTCGAGGTGTTCCCGCCCGCCGAGTTCGCGGACCGGATCGAGCACGTCAGCCGCAACCTCCTCCACCGCGACCGCGTCCTGCTCTCCGTCCACCCCCACAACGACCGGGGCAGCGGTGTCGCCGCAGCCGAACTGGCGCTCCTCGCGGGCGCACAGCGCGTCGAGGGCACCCTCTTCGGCAACGGCGAGCGCACCGGCAACGTCTGCCTCGTCACCCTCGCGATGAACCTGTTCTCGCAGGGCGTCGACCCGATGCTGGACCTCAGCGACATCGACCGCGTCCGCCGCGTCGTCGAGGAGTGCAACCACCTGCCCGTACCCGCGCGCCACCCCTGGGCCGGCGACTTCGTCTACACGTCCTTCGCCGGTACGCACCAGGACGCCATCGCCAAGGGCCTGCGCGCCCGCCGCGACCCGGAAGAGGCGTGGGACGTGCCCTACCTGCCCATCGACCCGCAGGACATCGGCCGCGACTACCAGGCGCTCATCCGGATCAACACCCAGTCCGGCAAGGGCGGCATCGCGCACCTCCTGCGCACCGAGTACGGCGTCGACCTGCCGCGGCGGCTCCAGATCGACTTCGCCGCCGTCATGCAGCAGGTCTGCGAGAACAGCGGAGGCGAGGTGTCCGCCACACGGCTGTGGCACACCTTCGAGGAGAAGTACGTACGCCCCGGCCTGTCCGGCGCCGCACGCCCCGCCTCCCCGGGACCCGAGGCCCCCGACGCCACCGCGGGGGACGCGGCGTGGCGCGGCTACGCCGAGATCCTCGCGACCGGCGCCGGAGCGGTACGGCAGGTGACCGTCACACCCCGCGGCGGACGCCCCGACGGCGTCGTGGCGTTCCTCGAATACGTCGTGCGCAACCGGCCCTTCTGGGGCGTGGGCCTCCACCGCGACCGGGCGGAGGCGGTACGCCGTGCCCTGCGCGCCGCCGAGACGCGCGCCGCCCAGCTGACCGTCGTGCCCTCGATGCCGGTATGACCGGCACGGTGCTGGACCGGATCACCGACACGGTGCGCGCCGCGCTCGCCGAGCGCCGGCGCCGCGTCCCCGAGAGCGCCCTGCGCGACCGGGTCGCCGACGCCCCGCCCGCCCTGGACGCCCGCACCGTGCTGCGCCGCCCCGGCGGCGTCCAGGTCATCGCGGAGGTCAAGCGGGCGAGCCCCTCCAAGGGCGCGCTCGCCGAGATCGCCGACCCGGCGGAACTGGCCCGCGCCTACGAGCGGTCGGGTGCCGCCGCCGTCAGCGTCCTGACGGAGGAGTCCCGGTTCCGGGGATCCCTCGCCGACCTCGACACGGTGCGCGCCGCCGTCCGCGTGCCGGTGCTGCGCAAGGACTTCGTCGTCACGCCCTACCAGCTGTGGGAGACCCGCGCCCACGGCGCCGACCTGGCGCTGCTGATCGTGGCCGCGCTGCACCAGGGCGAACTCCGCGAACTGCTGGCCCTCTCGGCCGAGCTGGGACTCACCACCCTCGTGGAGGTGCACGACGAGACCGAGACGGAACGGGCGCTCGCGGCCGGCGCGGGCCTGATCGGTGTCAACGCCCGTGACCTGCGCACGCTGGACGTCGACCGGGGCACGTTCGCCCGCCTGGCCCCGTACATCCCCGCCGACGTCGTACGCGTCGCCGAGTCCGGCATCCGGGGCCCCGAGGACGTGGCCGCCGTAGCCGCCCACGGCGCCGACGCGGTCCTGGTCGGCGAGGCCCTTGTCACGTCCCCCGCGGGACCGGCCGCCGCGCTCACGGCGCTCCGCCGAGCCACCTGACCGGCCCCCGGGGCACGGCGATCCCGCACCCCGGGGGCCGCACTTCATGGGGAAAGGGGCCGTGGAGGGTCGCCCCCGCAGGGGTTGGCGGCTTCGGAACGGCGCCCAAGACCAGGGCCCGAGGCCGCCGACCCCGAGGAGGTGAGCCCGTAACGGCCCCGACCCCCCACCGGGGGAAACCCGACGGAAGACCCCCGACCCCACGCAGGCACCCACGTTCAACCGACCGAGCCCGAGCCCGAGCCCGAGCCCGAGACCAAGCCCGAAACCAAGCCCGAAACCGAGCCCGAAACCGAGCCCGAAACCGAGCCCGAGCCGAGACCGAAACCGAAACCGAGCCGAGACCGAAACCGAGTCCGAGTCCGAGACCGAGACCGGGAACTGGACCGAGACCGAGACCGGGAACTGGACCGAGACCGAGCCCGGGACCCGGACCGGGAACGGCACAGGCGCGGCCAGAGCCCCGGCCACGCCTGCCCCCCCGCCCGGCGCCCGTCAGCGGGGCTCGGCGAGCTTCGTGGAGAGCGCCGACCAGCGTTCCAGCACCGCCGCCGCGGTACCCGAGTCGATCGCCTCGGCGGCCCGTTCGACACCGGCGGCCAGCCGCCCCGCCACCGGCCCGTGGGAGGGCTCCAGCGCGGCGAGACCGGCCGCCGCCGACAGCAGCACCACGTCACGCACCGGGCCGGGCTCGCCGGCCAGCAGCGCGCGGGCGACGCCCGCGTTGTGCTCCGCGTCGCCGCCGCGCAGCGCCTCGGGGGGAGCGAGCGGGACACCGATCTCCCTCGGGTCGAAGACCTCTTCGCGCACCTCGCCCCCGACCACCGACCAGACCCTGGAGGTTGTGGTGACCGTCAGCTCGTCGAGGCCGTCGTCGCCGCGGAACACCAGCGCGTCGACGCCGCGCCGGGCCAGCACTCCGGCCACGAGCGGCGCCCACCGGGCGTCGGCGACGCCCACCGCCTGCGCGGTGGGACGCGCCGGGTTCGTCAGCGGGCCCAGGGTGTTGAACACCGTGGGTACGCCCAGCTCCCGGCGGGTCGGCCCGGCGTGCCGCATCGACGGGTGGAACAGGGGCGCGAAGCAGAACGTGATGCCTACCTCGGCCGCCAGCTGGCCCACGGCTCCGGGGGCCAGGTCGAAGACGACGCCCAGCCGCTCCAGGACGTCCGCGGAGCCGGACGCCGACGACGCCGACCGGTTGCCGTGCTTGACGACCCGCGCCCCCGCCCCGGCCGCCACGATCGCGGACATCGTGGAGATGTTCACGCTGCCCGAGCGGTCACCGCCGGTGCCGACGATGTCCAGCGTGGGACCGGGCACGTCCAGCGTGACCGCGTGCCCGTACATGGACCGGACGAGACCTTCGACCTCGTCCACCGTCTCGCCCTTGGCACGGAGCGCCATCAGCAGCCCGGCGAGCTGAGCGGGCGTCGTACGGCCACGCATCACCTGGTCCATCGCCCAGGCCGTGTCGTCCGGCGAGAGGTGCTCCCGGGCGAGCAGCGCCGTCAGCAGATCCGGCCAGGAACGCACCGCCGTCGTTTTCCGATCCGTCATGAGCCCTCTCCCTTCTCCGGTGTGCGGCAAGTCTGCTGGGCTTACGGAATTCGCCGCCAGACCAATCGACAGGCAGGCGACCGGTCCACTTGCTCCCACCGATCCGCGACCGCGAGAAAACCCCGCCACATCCCCACCCCACCCCAACCCCCCACCCCAACCCCCCACCCCCCCACCCCAACCCCCATTCCGCCACTTCCCGAGCCGTCTTTTCGAGGAGAGCGAAACAATGGCCTGGCACGCGCTCATGGACGTGTCCCGAGAATCCGGAGCACCGCTCACCGCGCAGATCCAGGAGACTTTGCGCGCGGAGATAGCCGAGGGCGTGCTGCGGCCCGGCACCCGCCTGCCGTCGAGCCGTCAGCTCGCCGAGGACCTCGGCGTCTCGCGGAGCGTGGTCGTGGAGGCGTACGGGCGGCTCATCGCCGAGGGCTGGCTGGAGGCGCTGCGCGGCTCGGGCACCCGCGTCGCCCCGCACGTCACGGCGGGTTCGCCGGCCGTGCCGACGCTGCTGGACGACGGGCCGGCCCCGCGTGTCCGCTGGGACCTGCGCACCGGCGGCTCGCACTTCTCCGGGTTCCCGCACCGCGAGTGGCTGGCCGCTTACCAGCGGGCGGTGCACGCCGCCGACCCGGACGACCTCGACTACCCGCCGCTGTCGGGCACCGCGGCGCTGCGGGAGGAACTCGCCCGGTACCTGGGCCGGGCGCGGGGCGTGCGCACCGCACCGGGACGGGTGATGGTGGTGTCGGGCTTCGCGCAGGCCCTGGGGCTGCTGTGCACCGTCCTGCCGGAGCTCGGCGTACGGACGGTCGCCGTGGAGGACCCGTGCCACCCGCAGCAGCGCAGGTTCATCGAGGAGGCGGGGCTGGGGACCGTACCGGTCTCCGTGGACGATCAGGGCATCGACGTCGACGCGCTGACCCGCAGCGGCGCACGGGCCGTCCTGGTGACCCCCGCGCACCAGTTTCCCACCGGGGTCACGCTCTCCGACGCGCGCCGCGAGGCCCTCGTCCGCTGGGCCGCCGATACCGACGCCTGGATCATCGAGGACGACTACGACGGGGACCTGTGGCTCGAACACGGCGCCCGGCCGCCCGCGTTGCAGCGGCTCGCCCCCGAGCACGTGGTCTACGGCGGCACGGCCAGCAAGTCGCTGGCGCCGGGCCTGCGGTCGGGCTGGCTCGCGCTGCCGCCCCGGCTGCTGCCCGCGCTGGAGCGCGTCCGCTCGCACCACGACCTGGGCTCGGACGTCCTCACCCAGCTGGCCTTCGCCGAGCTGCTGCGCTCGGGGCAGTTCGACCGGCATCTGCGCCGGCAGCGGGCGCGCCACCGGGTTCGCCGTACGGCCCTGGAGCAGGCGGTGCGCCGGTATCTGCCGGGCGCCCGGCTCATCGGCCGGGCGGCCGGGCTGCACGCCTATGTGCGGCTGCCCCGCCATGTCGACGAGGCCGAGCTCGTGGCGGGGGCGCTGCGCAGGTCGGTGCTGGTCCGTGGAGGCCGGCGCCACCACGCCCGGCCCGAGCTGGCCGCGCCCGCCCTGGTCGTCGGGTACACGGGCGTGCCCCGTACCGGGATCGCCGAGGCGGTGCGGGCGCTGGGCGCGGTGTACGCGCCGAGGTACGCGGCGGCGTCCACCACGACGGTCGCCACCGCCACCACCGCCGCCGCAACCGTCACCGCCGCAGCCGTCATGACCACGGCGTCATGACCACCCGCCCGCCACACCGGCCCCGGCCGCCCCACCCGCCATACCTGCCCCACCCGCCATACCCACCACACCTTCCCTGCCCGCCATACCGACCACATCTGCCATGCCAGCCCCGCCCGCACCGCCGACTCCGCCCGCCGGGCCCATCGCGCCCGCCGCGAGGAAGTTGTGGAACAGCCGCTCCCCGCCTTCGGTGGTGATGCTCTCCGGATGGAACTGCACGCCCTCGACCGGGAGGTCGCGGTGGCGCACGCCCATCACATAGCCGTCGTCCATCGCCGTGGCCGTCTCCACCAGCACGCCGGGCAGCGGCCGTGCCACGATCAGCGAGTGGTAGCGGGTGGCCACCGTGCTCGTGCCGAGCCCGTGGAAGACGCCCTCGCCGTCGTGCCGTACGGTGCTGGTCCGGCCGTGCATCAGGTGGTCGGCGACCTCCACCCGGCCGCCGAAGGCCAGCGCGATCGCCTGGTGCCCCAGGCACACGCCGAGCAGCGGCACCCGCCCGGCGAACTCGCGTACCAGCTCCACGTGTCCGCTCGCCGCCGGGTGGCCGGGTCCCGGGCCCAGCACCACCGCGTCGGGGCCGCGTGCGGCCAGCTCGGCCGGCGTGTACGCACCGGAGCGCACCACGTCGGTGCTGACGCCGAGTCCCCGCAGATACTGGTCGATGATGTGGACGAAGCTGTCGTACGCGTCCACCAGCAGCACCTTCGTCATGACAGCTCCTCACCGGTCAGCGCCCAGTAGGCGGCGCCCATCTTCGCCAGCGTCTCGTTCCATTCGGCCTCCGGCGTCGACTCGGCGACCATGCCCGCCGAGCTCTGCGTGGAGAACGTGCGCCCGTCGTGCACCACGGTCCTGATGCACAGGGCGAGTTCGCTCCAGCCGCCCCGTACGTCGACCAGCCCGACCGCGCCCGCGTACGCGCCGCGCGGCTCGGTCTCCAACCCGTCGACGATCTCCATGGCGCGCAGCTTCGGCGCGCCGGTCATCGTGCCGGCCGGGAACGTGGCGCACAGGGACCGCCACACGTCCGCGCCGGGCTCCAGCCGCCCGGTCACCGTCGACACGATGTGGAACACGTGCGAGTACGCCTCCACCGTCATCAGATCGTCGACGGACAGCGTGCGGGGCCTGCTGACCCGGCCGATGTCGTTGCGGCACAGGTCGACCAGCATCACGTGTTCGGCCTGCTCCTTGGTGCTGTTCAGCATCTCCTTGATCCGCCGCTGGTTCTCCTCGTCGGTGCCGGCCCGGCGGGTCGTACCGGCGATCGGCCGCATCTCGATCGCGTCGCCGACCGTGCGGAAGAACAGCTCGGGGCTGGCCCCGATGAGCGTGCCGCCCGCTCTCGGCGCCAGGTACATGTACGGCGACGGGTTGCGGAAGCGGAGCCGCCGGTACACGTCGACGGGTGTCAAGTCGGTGTCGACGTCGACCCGGTGACCGATCTGGATCTGGTAGACGTCACCGACGCGGATGTGTTCCAGGCAGCGTTCGGCCCAGCTCAGGAACGTCTCCCGGGAGACGCTGTCGCGTACGGAGCGCGGCACCGGCGCCGCCGGGCACGCCTCCCCGCCGTCCGGGGCTGCGGCGGGGTCGCCGGCCCAGGCGACGGCCGAGGCCGACCGAACGGCCAGGTCGCCGGCGGACGGTCCGGCCGGGGCGGGGAACAGGCCGGGCGCTTCGGCGGCCAGACGGCGGGGCGCCGTACCGTCATCGCCGTACCAGACGGTGTCGCGGAACAGCGTGAACGTGATGTCCGGGCCGCTGGCGCGCGAGGCGTCGCGGGCGGGCAGTTCGTCCATGTGCCAGGCCGCCTCGTACGCGAGGGTCGTCAGGAACCCGAAGGCGTAGGCGTCCCCGGGCACCTCGCTGTCGACGGCGAACAGCGCCTGCGCGCCCCGCAGCAGGTCCCAGATCCGCTCCGGCTCCCGGAAGCGGCGCACCACGACACGGTCGTCGGGGGCGGCGGCGCCGCGCATCCCGGTGGCGTCCGCGACCGCGACCAGTTCCCGCAGCAGCGGCTCTGCCGCGTCGAGCTCGACACGGTCGGCGAAGACCCGGATCTCCGCGAGCCGGCCGTGTCCGACGACGGCGGACGCACGCCGGTCATCGGCGGGACCGGCCAGGGACTCGAAGAGGAACACCTCTCCTTCGCCCCACTCGGCGAGCAGGGCGGTGTACAGATCGAGGGGCCGGTGCGGCGGCAGCTCCGTGGAGGTGACGCGCACGGCGTGCGGTGTGGCAGCCATGGCAATCCTTGTCAGCTCGGCCGTGCTCACCGTTCCCGACCGGGACGGTGAGCGATTCCCGCAAGCGAAACACCGCGCGTGGAACCACTACCAGACCAATCGGCACACCGTTGTACGGACCACTCGGCGAATCCTTGACCCGATTTCCCGGGGCGCGTTGCAATCCCTGTGTCCGGGCGGCGATCCGCTTCTCCCTCTTCCCGTGTTCCCCTGCGTTCCGGTTCTCGTGTTCCCGTTCCCGGGTTCCGGCCGGCGGCGTATTCCGCCGGGGAACCGGCATCCGCCGCTCACCCGTTTCCGTTCGACGATTCCGAAGGGCCGCGATGAATCAGCCGCTGTTTTCGAGTGCCCCGCCTTCCGGGGACGTGTCGTCCTGGCGGGAGCTGGCCGCCGCCCAGCAGCCCGAGTGGCCCGACCGGGAGCGGCTGCGCGAGGTCGTCACCGCCCTCCGGGCGGCGCCCGGCCTCGTCCTTGCGGAGGAGTGCGACCGGCTCACCCGCCGACTCGGCGCCGTCGCGCGCGGTGAGGCGTTCCTCCTCCAGGGCGGTGACTGCGCCGAGACGTTCGCCGGGACGACCGGCGCCGCCATCGACGCCAAGCTGAGGACGCTGCTCCAGATGGCCGTGGTGCTCACCCACGCCGCCGCCGTGCCCGTCGTCAAGGTGGGCCGGGTCGCCGGGCAGTACGCCAAGCCGCGCTCACGCCCCACGGAGACCCGTGACGGCGTCACCCTGCCCGCCTACCGGGGTGACGCCGTCAACGGCCTGGACTTCACGCCCGAGGCGCGCCGCCCCGACCCCGGGCGGCTGTGGCGCCTGTACGAGTCGTCGGCCGCGACCCTGAACCTGGTGCGGGCCTTCGCCACGGGCGGCGCCGCCGATCTCGAACAGGCCCACACCTGGAACCGGGGCTTCGTCGCCGACTCGCCCGCCGGCCGCCGCTACGAGGCGCTCGCCGAGGAGATCTCGCGCGCGCTGCGGTTCATGAGCGCCTGCGGTGCCGGTACGTCGGCGCTGCGGGCCGTCGAGTTCTTCGCGAGCCACGAGGGCCTCCTGCTGGAGTACGAGGAGGCCCTGACCCGGGCCGACGGCCGCACCGGTCTGCCGTATGCCACCAGCGGCCATCTGCTGTGGATCGGTGAGCGCACCCGGGCCCTGGACGGCGCCCACATCGAGTTCTTCTCGCGCGTCCGCAACCCGGTGGCGGTCAAGCTCGGCCCCACGACGACGGCGGACGAGGCGCTCGCCTACGCGGAGCGTCTCAACCCGCTGGGTGAGCCGGGCCGTTTGACGTTCGTGGTCCGTATGGGCGCCGGTCTCGTCCGGGACCGGCTGCCCGCCCTCGTGGAGAAGGTCACCGCCAACGGCGTCCCGGTCGCCTGGGTCTGCGACCCCATGCACGGCAACACCTTCGAGGCGCCGAGCGGCCACAAGACG
Source organism: Streptomyces sp. NPDC047886 (assembly GCF_043204435.1). Taxonomy (NCBI): domain Bacteria; kingdom Bacillati; phylum Actinomycetota; class Actinomycetes; order Kitasatosporales; family Streptomycetaceae; genus Streptomyces; species Streptomyces sp. NPDC047886. The sequence goes on along the minus strand of NZ_JBIDCF010000005.1, from coordinate 380,119 downwards.
CGCGATTTCGAGGACGTGGTGCGGGAGGTCGAGGGGTTCTTCGCGGTGCACGCAGAGCTCGGCACCCACGCGGGCGGTCTGCACGTGGAGTTGACGGGCGACGACGTCACGGAGTGCGTCGGCGGCGGCGGGAACGTCCGGGTCGGCGATCTGCACCGGCGCTACGAGACCGCCTGCGACCCCCGCCTCAACCACACCCAGTCCCTCGAACTGGCCTTTCGTACCGCCGAGATGCTGCGGGCCCGCCGCTGACCCCGGCCCCCACTGAACCGGTCCGCTGAACCGGCCCGCCAACCCCGGCCCGCTGACTCCGGCCCGCCGTCCCGTCCGGGTCGCAGCCGTCGGGGCTCAGGACATGAGGCCGAGCGCGAACGCGGCGAACACCGAGGCCAGTACGGCGGCGACGGCACCGCGCAGCCGGCCCGAGCCGGGCCACGGCCCCTCGAACCGCCGCGTCCAGGACGCGATCACGGCGAACGCCAGCGCGAACAGCGGCAGCCAGGCGAGCCGCGCCGCGATCCAGCCGAAGCTGTCCGGGGCGCCCGTCAGCCCCGCCACCTCACCGAAGAGGGAGCCCGGGACGGCGACCGCGAGCATGGCCGTCTGGTGCCAGCACAGGATGGTCAGCGCCGACAGGTTGATCAGCACGACGGGCGCCCACAGCGCGGGCCGGCGCAGCAGTCGGGCGATCCGGCCGCGCAGGAGGATCGCGGCGCCGCTCTGCGCGGCGGCCAGCGCCGGCACCAGCAGGGACGGCGGGTGCGAGTTGGTGCGGGCCTCGCCCGGTACCCCGACCATGCTCGCCGGGTACCCGAACACCGTCAGCAGCAGCGCGAACAGCGCCACGCCACCCAGCAGCAGCGTCCACGCGGCCCGCGCGCTCACCCGGCGCTCGTTCCAGGAGACCCCGATCTGGTACGCGAACATCCAGCCGGGCAGCAGGTTCAGCAGGCTCAGCCAGCCCGGCATGGCGTCGGCGTACGGGCCGTACCGCAGGAGGTCCACCACGGCGACGGACGCGAGCAGCGGTGCGGCCGCCCACACCCCGAGCCGCCGCGACGCACGCGTACAGAACGGGGTGAGCGCGGTGATCACGGCGTACACGCCGAGGAACCACAGCGGCTGGATGACGAGCGTCGCCCCGGTGCGCACCGTCGTGGCGGGCACGCCCACGGCCAGGAGGAGCGGGATCAGCGCGGCCCAGATCGCCGTGACGGCGAGGGCGGGGCGGCCCAGGCGCAGCAGCCGGGACCGCAGCCACACGCCGGGCGGGCGCCCGTCGGCGGTGGCCCGCCGTAACGACTGCGCGGAGGCGTAGCCGCCCACGAGGAAGAAGATGCCGAGCATCTGGAGGAGCCAGCTCGCCGGAGCGAGCTGGCCGAGCCAGGACAGCGGGCTCGCGTTGCGCAGGGCGCCGTCCGCGTCGAGCGTGAACCCGCCGACGAGCCAGTGCCCGGTCGGTACGGCGAGCAGGGCGAGCGCCCGCAGTCCGTCGATGCCGCGGTCGCGGTGCGCGGGGGTCCTGGCGTCGATGTCGTGCACGGTGCGGCGCAGCCGGGTGCGGACAGGGGAGAGCGGCGCGGTGGCCATGGCGGGTTCCTCGGTGACTCGAAGAGGCAGAAGAAGCGAAAGAAGCGAAACAAGCGAAAGGTGCAGAAGAGTCGAAAGGTCGAAAGAGGCGGCCGAAAGAGGCGGCCGAAAGAGGCGGACGAAAGAGGCGGACGGAGGAGGCGGACGGAAGACGGAGCGGGGGGCGCGGGCGGGTCAGCGCGGGCCGGGGAGGCGTCCGAGCGTGATGTCGGCGAAGGCGCGCAGCGCGTCGGTGCCGGGCGCGAAGTACCCGGTGTGGCCGGTGACCCGCTCGGTGGGGACGCGGCGGGCGCCGAAGGCGGGGTCGGCCGGGTCGGTGCCGTGGCCGAGGCCGAGGAACGCGATCCCGGAGACGTATCCGATCCAGTCGTCGTCGGCGCGTGCCGCCCAGACGTCGGCGGTGGTGCGCAGGTCCCGGGAGGTGTCGGCGCGAGTGCCGGGGCTTCCGGCGAGGACGAGCGAGGCGATGGAGCCGGCCGGGGTGCGGGGGGAGGCCAGCCCGCAGACGACGGAGCCGTAGCTGTGGCACAGGACGGTGGGGGCGGGGACGCCGGCCGCCGTGAGCCCGGCGAGGAACCGGGTCAGCCGCTTGGCGCCGGCCTCCGCCATCCTCGCCGTGGCCGCGTCGGGGCCGATGCCGACCGGGGTGGTGTACCCGGCCCAGGCGACCACCGCCGTACGGGCGCCGGGGGAGGCCGCCGCCAGTTCGGCGCGGAGGGACCCGGCCATCCCGGACGGTGTGCCGTACGGGTCGCGGGCCCGGTCGAAGTTCATCAGGTCGATGTCGGATCCCGGTACGACCACGGCGGTGTGCTCGGCCGTCGTCAGGTCGCCGTACACCTCCGCGACCTGTCCGCGCCCTCGCGGGTCGAAGGCGAGGATCTGCCGCCCTGGCCTCAGCAGTTCGCCGTACCGGCCGGCCAGTTCCCGGGCCCGCCGCCGGTCGCGCTCGGGCAGCGCGGTGTCGGCGGCCCGGTCCAGCTGGCGGTCGCGCTCGGCCGCCAGGGCGCGCCGGTTGGCCGCGTACCGCACGGGGACGGGAGCGCCGTCCAGATTGCCCACGGTCAGCGGGTGGCGGTCGAGGAGCGCCCGGAGCCGGTCGTCGCCGATGGCGCCGAAGAACCGGGCGAGATCGGCGGGCGACGCGGTGCGCGGGTCGGGGAGGAGCGGTCCCGTGGGCCGGCCGTCGAGCCGTTCGCCCCGGGCGCGTTCGGCTTGCCAGGACTCGATCCCGGGCGGCGTGTCGGGTGCGATCCACTGGCCGCTGCCGGCCGGCCAGCCCCCGGTGCCGAGTACCGCGGCGACGGTGAGCGCCACGGCGGAGACCATCCGCCTGCGACGTACACCACGTTTCCCCCGCATGATCCCGATACATCCCTTCCCCATGGACAAAGCCCGGTTGAGACCCGGTTGCCGGGCCTTGTCCATCGTCCGGCGGGGGAGGTGCCCGGCGCAGTGTCGCCAGCGCCCGAACCGTGGTGGGGACGGCTGTACCCCCGGCCCTGCAGACAGCTGGAGTCGGGAAGGGGGGAGATTCGACCTCCGCTTAATCATCTGGCCCCGGCCGGACCCCGGTGCGACGCTCGGCTGCGTTGTGCTTCCCGTGCCGACGACGCAGGGCACGTGCCTACGACCGAGGGAACGTGATGACCATCCCCCGAACGCTCGCGGAAAAGCTGTGGGAGAACCATGTCGTGCACCGGGAACCCGGTGAGCCCGACCTGCTCTACGTCGATCTGCACCTCACGCACGAGGCCACGTCCCCCCAGGCGTTCGACGGGCTGAGGCTGGCCGGCCGCACGCTCCGCCGGCCCGGGCTGACCCTCGCGCTGGAGGACCACAACGTCCCGACCGACACCCGGGAGATCACCGACCCGGTCAGCCGGACCCAGATCGACACGCTCCGTGCCAACTGCGAGGAGCACGGCGTCGAGCTGTACCGGATGGGCGACGACCGGCAGGGCATCGTCCATGTCGTCGGGCCCCAACTGGGCCTGGTCCAGCCGGGGATGACCGTCGTCTGCGGCGACAGCCACACCTCGACGCACGGCGCCTTCGGCGCCCTGGCGTTCGGCATCGGCACCAGCGACGTCGAGCACGTGATGGCCACGCAGTGCCTGACCATCGACCGGCCGGGCACCATGGCCGTGGAGTTCACCGGTACGCTCCCGCCCGGCGTCGGCGCGAAGGACCTCATCCTGGCGCTGATCGCCGAGATCGGTACCAACGGCGGCAGCGGCCACATGATCGAATACCGGGGTGAGATCATCCGGGGGCTCTCCATGGAGGCCCGGATGACCCTGTGCAACATGAGCATCGAGGCCGGGGCGCGGGCCGGTCTCATCGCTCCGGACGAGACGACGTTCGCGTATCTGAAGGGCCTGCCCCACGCCCCGGAGGGCGCCCTGTGGGACGAGGCGCTCGCCCACTGGCGGACCCTGCGCACCGATCCCGGCGCCCCCTTCGACCGTACGGTCGCCGTCGACGTCTCCGGGCTGACCCCGCTGGTCACCTGGGGCACCAACCCCGGCCAGGTCGTCCCGGTCGACGGTGTCGTGCCCGACCCGGGCGCGCTCACCGACCCCCAGGCCCGTGCGGCGGCGCGGCGCGCGCTGGAGTACATGGACCTCGTGCCCGGCACGCGCGTCCGTGACATCCCCATCGATGTCGTCTTCCTCGGCTCGTGCACCAACGGCCGGCTGGAGGACCTGCGGGCCGCCGCCGGAGTGCTGCGCCACCGCAGGGTCGCCCGCACCACCCGGCTGATCGTCGTGCCCGGCTCGGCGCAGGTCCGGCGGCAGGCCGAGGAGGAGGGCCTGGACGCGGTGTTCACCGCGGCCGGCGGCGAGTGGCGGCTGCCCGGCTGCTCGATGTGCCTCGGCATGAACACCGACCGGCTGTCGGGCGCCGAGCGCTGCGCCTCGACGTCGAACCGGAACTACGAGGGCCGGCAGGGCGCCGGAGCGCGTACGCACCTCGTGTCGCCGTCCGTGGCGGCGGCGACCGCCGTCGCGGGCCGGCTGGCGGCGCCCGCCGACCTCTGACCCCGATCCCCGACCCCCGAGCTTCCGGTCCGGACCCCAGGAGAGTTCATGCAGCCCTTCCAGCAGCACACCGGCCGGGCCGTCGCCCTGCGCCGGGACAACATCGACACGGACCAGATCGTCCCGGCCGAATTCTGCAAGCGGGTGACGAAATCAGGGTACGAGGACGCTCTTTTCGCCAACTGGCGAAAAGAGCCGGGCTTTGTGCTGGACCGGCCGGAGAACGCCGGTGCCACGGTGCTCGTGGCGGGCCGGAACTTCGGTATCGGAAGCTCTCGCGAGCATGCTGTATGGGCGCTCAAGGATGGCGGGTTCGCGGTGGTGATCGCCGCCGGGTTCGGTGATATTTTCCAGCGTAATGCACTCAATAACGGACTCCTGCCGGTCGATCAGCCGCTGCCCGTCGTGGAGCGGCTGGCGGCCGCGGTGGAATCGGACCCCGGCGTGCGGCTCACGGTGGATCTGGAGCGGTGCGTCGTCACGCTCGGGGCGGAGAGGTGGGACTTCACCGTGAACGCCCGAGCGCGGCGGCTCCTGCTCGCGGGCCATGACGCGATCTCGGCCACGCTGCGCCACGCGGAGCTGATCTCCCGTTATGAGCGCGGCCGCGCCGCGTACCTGCCCGACCTGCGCGGGCCGAGGGCGGTGGAGGCCGGCCCACGGGCCGTAGGGGGCGCCTGACGGCCCGGTACCTACAGCCCGGCCACCCGCCGGTGGTGCAGTCAGCTGAACCCTCGAAGACGTGTGGACCCCACTTCCACAACACCCGGGAGGCCGCGCATGATGAAAACCAGTGGCCCAGTGGCGAGAGCTGTCGGAAGGTGTTGAAGGCAGTCACGCGTTTCACGGGCTTGTTTCATGGGTGGAAGTGTTCGTTGCCGGCCGGAACAGAACCGGCTCTACATGCGCACGGATCCTGCGGGGGAATATGCGTAGCTTGTATGTGACATCCGAGAGTCTGTCAAGAATTCATGTCAGCGTCGATTCGAGTCAGGTGCGGGAAACCCTTTTCGCGTTGGACATGCTGAGTGCGGGAGGGGGTGGCTCCGCGTTCCGGAGCTGGCGCAAGAAGGTCGGCGGCATGGGGGACGTACGGTCCCTGGTGAAACTCGCCCAGGTCGTCCGGCCGTTCCCCGACATGGACCAGGTCCTGCGGCGGACGTCCCGCCGCGACCCGGCCGGGGGACCGGCCGCCGTGCCACCCCAAGTGGTGCGGGACCTGGAGGAGTTCCGTCGGGTGGCGGTCGCCCCGTACTGGAAGGCCATCGCGAAACGGCTGGACGCGGACCGGGTCGCCCGCGGCCGGATCATGCTGAGCGAGGGCGTCGGCAAGCTGCTGACGACGCTGCACCCGGCGATCAGATGGAACCCGCCGGTCCTGGAGATACCGGGGACCGGCGAGGACATGAAGCTGGAGGCCACCGGGCTCGCCCTGGTGCCGTCCCTGTTCCTGGCCGGTCGTCCACCCGTGCTCACCACCGACGGCCAGGGGCCGGGCGGAACGGTGTCGCTGATCTACCCGATCCCGGTCAGGCCCGAGTGGGCCGAGTCGCTGTGGGAGTCGAGGGAGGGCACCGACAACGCGCTCGACGCGCTCGTCGGCCGCACCCGCGCCGCCGTGCTGGAGATCCTCACCAGCAGCCTCACCACGACGGAGGTGGGCGAGCGGGTCGGCATCTCGTCGGCCGCCGCCAGTCAGCACACCTCGATACTGCGCGCGGCCGGCCTCATCACCACCCTGCGCACCTTCAACAAGGTCCAGCACACCATCACCCCGCTCGGCGGGGCACTGCTGCACGGTGAGGCCACCGGCCGCCTCTGACCGGGCGCGCCCGGGAACGGGACGGCCACCGCCCCGGTGCGGGACGGCGGCCGGACCTCGCGGCGGGTGCGGCGCGCGCGTGGCGCGCGGCTCTAGGCGAGCGACGCGCTGAGCGTGATCTCGGTACCGGCGAGCGCCTTGCTCACCGGACAGTTCGCCTTGGCGTCCTCGGCGATCTTGACGAACGTGGCCTCGTCCATGCCCGGGACCTCACCCTCCACCGTCAGGTGGACGTTGGTGATGCCGGTGCCGGGCACGAAGGTGACCTCGGCCCTGGTGTTCAGCCGGGTCGGCACGCCGCCGTTCTTGGCGAGCGCCCCCGAGAAGGCCATCGAGAAGCAGCTGGAGTGCGCGGCCGCGATCAGCTCCTCGGGGCTGGTCTTCCCGCTCGCCTCCTCGGCCCTGGCCGGCCAGGAGACCTCGTAGGAACCGAGGCCCGAGTAGTCGAGGGACACGGTTCCCCTGCCCTCGGTCAGGTTGCCTTCCCAGACGGTGTGCGCGTGTCGCTTGGTTGCCATGCCGGATCCCTTCGGATGGTGGAACGCCTCACAAGGGGTTACGGCACCCCAACCTACTGGGCCACCAGTGCCTTCGCGTCCCGTGCCAGCGCGGTGAGCCGCGAGATCGCCCGGAAGTACTTCTTCCGGTACCCGCCGTTCAGCATCTCGTCGCTGAACAGCCGGTCGAAGGGCAGCCCGGAGGCGAGGACGGGTATCTCCCGGTCGTACAGCCGGTCGGCCAGCACCACGAGCCGCAGCGCGGTCGACTGGTCGGGCACGGCCGTCACACCGGTGAGGCACACGGCCTCGACGCCGTCGGTCAGCGCCCCGTAGCGGCTCGGGTGGACCCGGGACAGGTGGTCGAGGAGCTCGGGGAAGTCGTCCAGCGACGCGCCCGGCGTCCCGTACGCGGCCTTCGTCACCTGTTCGTCGGAGTACGGCGCCGGCGCCTCGGGCAGCCCCCGGTGGCGGTAGTCGTCGCCGTCGATGCGCAGCGGCCGGAAGTGCGCAGACAGGCCCTGGATCTCGCGCAGGAAGTCGGCGGCGGCGAACCGGCCCTCACCCAGCTTGCCCGGCAGCGTGTTCGACGTCGCCGCCAGGGCCACGCCCGCGTCGACCAGCTTGCCGAGCAGGGTGGAGACGAGCACGGTGTCGCCCGGGTCGTCCAGCTCGAACTCGTCGATGCACAGCAGCCGGTGCCCGCCCAGCGTCGCCACGGTCTGCTGGAAGCCCAGAGCGCCGACCAGGTTGGTCAGCTCCACGAACGTGCCGAACGCCTTCAGGGCGGGCTCGGCGGGCGTGGCGTGCCACAGGGACGCCAGCAGGTGGGTCTTGCCCACGCCGTATCCGCCGTCCAGGTACACCCCGCGCGGGCCCGTCGGCGCGGCCGGCTTCCGGGCGAACCAGCGCCGCCGGCCGGCGCCGCTCGCGTGCGCCCCGCCGAGCCCGGCCGCGAAGGAGCTCAGGACCTCGACGGCCCGGGTCTGGCTCGGCTGGTTCGGATCCGGGATGTACGTGTCGAAGCGCACCGAGTCGAAGCGCGGCGGAGGCACCATCTCGGCGACCAGGCGGTCGGCGGGAACGTGCGGCTCGCGGGCGCACAAGGACATCGGGACCGCTTCGGTCAGGGCACTGGTCGACACGTTTCCCACTGTAAGGGCCGTGTCAGACTGCACGGCATGCGACGCCTGTTCCCTGTGACCGACCAGACACCATCCGTTCCGGATTCTCCGGGCGCTTCGGACGTACGGGACCCCGCCGGAGCCGCCCGCGCCGACCAGGATGCCCCGGGCGGCGGGGCACGCGCGCGCCGGGCCCGGGACCACGAGTGGACGCTCGACGAGCTGGCCGACGCGTACGCCTACCCCCCGGACGGCGCCTGGCTGCGCGCCAACATGGTGTCGTCCCTGGACGGGGCCGCCCAGCACGACGGGCGGTCCGAGCCCATCTCGTCCGCCGCCGACATGCGGATCTTCGGCACGCTGCGGGCGCTGGCCGACGTGATCGTCGTGGGTGCCGAGACGGTCCGTCTGGAGCAGTACCGCCCGGCCCGCGCGCGTGAGGCGTTCGCCGGGCGGCGGGCCGCCGCGGGGCAGGGGCCCGCGCCCGCGATCGCCGTGGTCAGTGCCTCGCTGAACCTGGACTTCACGCTTCCGCTGTTCAGCGCGCCGCTGGTGCCGACGCTCGTGCTGACGGGCGCGGCCGCGCCGCCCGACCGGGTGCGCGCGGCCGAACGGGCGGGCGCCGAGGTGATCGTCGCGGGCGACGGGCCCGGTGTGGATCCCGGGCGTGCGGTGCGGGCGCTGGCCGGGCGCGGGCTGACGCGCCAGCTCACCGAGGGCGGGCCGAGGCTCCTCGGGCAGTTCGTGGCGGCGGGGGTGCTGGACGAGCTGTGCCTCACCGTGTCGCCGCTGCTCACGGCCGGGGGCGCCCAGCGCATCGCGGGCGGGCCGTCCCTGGCGGTCCCGGCGCGGTTCGCACTGGCGTCCGTACTGGAGGAGGAGGGGTTCCTCTTCACCCGGTACCGGCGCCCCTGACGGCAGGCGGGGCCGCCCTGGCGGGTGCCGGGCGGCCCCGGTGGGCGGCCGGGCGGCCCAATCGAGCGGAATTTACCGTTCCGGTTAGCTTCCGGTGGGCACACTTACCTCGCAGACCCCGTGCGGGCACGGGGAAGGATGGTTTCCGCAGAAGGGCTCCTGAGGTGTTCACAAGCGTTTTGATGATCGAGAAGCCCCTGTCGTCCGTGGACGTGGAATTCGTCACCACCCTGCACGGGGACGAAGACGTCTCGTTCATCGTGCTGATGCAGCCCCGTGGCGACCAGGCCGACGTCCTGCTGCGCGCCATCGACGACGTCGCCATCGGCGAACTGAGGGAAGCCGCCCGCGAGGGCGAGGAACCGGCGGGGAAGGCCGCGCGGCGTCCCGCCGAGGAAGGGCTCGAACGCTCGCTCCAGGCGCTGCGCGACGCCGGCTGCGAGGCGGTGGGCCAGGTGATCGAGGACCACCCCCTGGACAAGCTCAAGGCCGTCGTGGAGGAGTCGGAGGCGAACGAGGTCATCGTGCTGACCGCCCCGCACTACGTGGAGGAGTTCTTCCACCGGGACTGGGCCTCCCGCGCGCGGCACAAGGTGGGCGTACCGGTGCTGAAGCTGTTCGCGCACGGCGAGCCCGACCGGACCGCATAGGCTGGCCCCCTCACGTACGCCACATCCCGGGGAGAGATCACGCATGGCACCCGCCATCCCTGCTGCCATGGAGCGGCCGCACTTCATCGGCATCGGCGGCGCCGGAATGTCGGGCATCGCCAGGATCCTCGCCCAGCGCGGGGCCAAGGTCGCCGGCAGTGACGCGCGCGAGTCCGAGACCGCCGCGTCCCTGCGGGCGCTCGGCGCGACCGTCCACATCGGCCACGCCGCCCACCACCTCGCCGACGACGCCAGCTGCGTCGTCGTCTCCAGCGCCATCCGCGCCGACAACCCGGAGCTCGCCCGCGCCGCCGAGCTCGGCATCCCGGTCGTCCACCGCTCCGACGCGCTGGCCGCGTGCATGAAGGACCTGCGCGCCGTCGCCGTCGCCGGTACGCACGGCAAGACCACGACCACGTCGATGCTGGCCGTCGCCCTCACGGAGCTGGGCCTCGATCCGTCGTACGCCATCGGCGGCGACCTCGCGGGTCCGGGCACCAACGCGCTGCACGGCACCGGCGAGATCTTCGTCGCCGAGGCGGACGAGAGCGACCGCAGCTTCCACGCCTACGACCCCGAGGTCGCGATCGTCCTCAACGTCGAGCTGGACCACCACGCCAACTACGCGTCGATGGAGGAGATCTACGCCTCGTTCGAGGCGTTCGTCGCCAAGATCCGCCCGGGTGGCACGCTGGTCGTCGGCGAGCACGCGGGCGCCCGCACGCTGGCCGGCATCGTCGCCGGGCAGCCGGACCTGGACATCGTGACCGTCGGCGAGTCCGAGACCTCGGACGTGTGGATCCGGGAGATCACCGCGCGGGGCATGACCAGCGAGGTGACCGTCGTCCTCGACGGCGTCGCGCACACGTTCACGGTCTCCGTCCCCGGCCGCCACTACGCCCACAACGCGGCCGCCGCGCTCGCCGCCGGCGCCCGCGTCGGCATCGACCCGGCCGCGCTGGCCGAGGCCCTGACCGCCTACACCGGCGTGGGCCGCCGCCTCCAGCTCAAGGGCGAGGCCGCGGGCGTCCAGGTCATCGACTCGTACGCCCACCACCCCACCGAGATGACCGCCGACCTGGAGGCCATGCGGGCCGCCGCCGGAACCGACCGCCGCCTCCTGGTGGTCTTCCAGCCGCACCTGTTCTCCCGCACCCGGGAGCTCGGCGCCGAGATGGGCCGGGCGCTCGCGCTCGCGGACCGGTCGGTGGTCCTGGACATCTACCCGGCCCGCGAGGACCCGATCCCGGGCGTCACCAGCGCGCTCATCCTGGACGCGGCCGTCGCGGCAGGCGCCGACGCCACCGAGGTCCACGACAAGGCGACCGTCCCGGACGTGATCGCGGGAATGGCACGCCCCGGCGATCTCGTTCTCACGATGGGCGCGGGCGACGTCACCGACATCGGCCCGCGGATCCTGGCCCGCCTGTCGAACCGAGGGAGCTGAGCCACCCATGGCGTACGACGTCGAGAAGCCGGACGAGCAGTGGCGCGCGGAGCTGACGCCCGAGGAGTACCACGTGCTGCGCGAGGCCGGCACGGAGCGCCCCTTCACCGGTGAGTACACGGACACCGAGACGAAGGGCGTCTACTCCTGCCGCGCGTGCGGCGCCGAGCTGTTCACCTCCACGACCAAGTTCGCGTCGCACTGCGGCTGGCCGAGCTTCTACGACCCGCGCGACTCGGACGCCGTCGAGCTCCTGGAGGACCGCTCCTTCGGCATGGCGCGCACGGAGGTCCGGTGCGCCCGGTGCGGCTCCCACCTGGGGCACGTCTTCGAGGGGGAGGGCTACCCCACCCCGACGGACCAGCGGTACTGCATCAACTCGATCTCCCTGCGGCTGGTCCCGGACGAGGGCTGAGCCGCCCGGCCGGCGGGTCCGGCCCCCTGACGAGCGCCGCCCGGAATCGGTTCCGGGCGGCGCCGCCGTCCCGTGCGACGGCGCCCGCGGCTTCCGTACCTGACAGCTCAGGACAGGGCGCCGTCGTAGTCCGGCAGCTTGACCGTGCGCTCCGCGTGACCTCCCGTCATGTCGGTGGGCCGGTTCCCGATGTTGGCGATGATGGTGTAGCCCTTCGCCTCGATCTCGGCGCGCTTGGCGGTCTTGTAGGCGGCCACCTCTTCGAACAGGTCCGGCAGGTCGCGGACGTACAGACCGGTCACGGGGTAGCCCACGGCCTTGAGGTTGTACGCGGTGGGCGCGTGCAGTATGCCGGGGCGGGCGGTGACGAAGAAGACGTCGACGCCGCGCGCGTGCGCGTAGCGCGCCAGGTCCAGGACCGGGCGTACGGCCGGGGTCGGGTACGTCCAGAAGGGGTGGAAGTCCGTCTCCAGGGACGTGTTGTCGATGTCCAGGACCAGCGCGAGCCTCTCGCCCGATCCGTCGGAGATCCGCCGTTCGATGGAGGGGCGGGCGGCGGCGACGACCTGGGCCACATCGCGCTGCCAGGTCGCGTAGTCGACGCCCCGGAGCTGGGCGATGCCGGTGGTCGCGGACGCCGTGGCGAGCGCGGGCCGCTCCACGGGGGCGGCGGGGGTGGCGGCGCCGGCCCCGGCGGGCCAGGCGAGCGCGAGGGCGGCCGTCGTGGCCAGGGTGACGGTCCACCGTCGTGTGCGGGTGCGTCCATGCATGGAATTCACTCCTCCGTCGGGGTGCACGGGCAGGGGGTGCGGTGGCACGGCTCGGCCACCGAGTGAATCGTCATGTTCGCGTCATATGGTGGACGGGGGGCGGCCATATTGCTACCGCCCGGTAGCCACTGATTGAGCGATGGGACAACCCTCGCGCTCAGACCGGGGGAGACGCGCCCGATTCGTCCGCCGTCGCCCCCTGGCGCCGCGCCCGCCTGACGGCCACCCAGCTGACGACCCCCCAGGTGGCACCGGTCAGTTCCAGCGCCCCGCCGACCGCCGTCAGCGCCAGCCGGACACCGCCGTCGAAGGCGTGCGACAGCACGGACAGCAGCAGCGAACCCAGCAGGAAGACCAGCAGCGGGCGGCTGAACCAGGCGCGCTCCGCCCGCCTGTCCGTCCCGCCCTCCGCCTCCCTCATCGGGGCGTTCGGGCGTCCGCCGGCTCCAGCAGATCCCAGCGGTTGCCGTACAGGTCCTCGAAGACGGCCACCGTGCCGTACGGCTCGTGCCGCGGCTCCTCCAGGAAACGCACCCCGGCCGCCGCCATGTGCGCGTGGTCGGCGGCGAAGTCCTCGGTGTGCAGGAAGAAACCGACCCGCCCGCCGGTCTGGGCCCCGACACTCGCCCCCTGCGCCCGGTCCTTCGCCCTGGCCAGCAGCAGCCCCGTACCGTCGGCCGCGCCGCGCGGCCGGACCACGACCCAGCGCGAGCCGTCCCCGCGATCGGTGTCCTCCACCAGAGCGAAACGGAGGGCGTCGGTGTAGAAGGCGATCGCCTCGTCGTAGTCGTGGACGACCAGGGTCACCAGAGCGATGTGCGGCATGACGGTGAGGCTACACGCGGCCGCCTGGGACAATGCCGTCCATGGAGTCGCAGCAGCTCGACCTGCTCGCCGCCCGGGCCCGCCGGCTCGCCGTCCCCGGTACCCGCCGCGTCCTCGGCCTGGCGGGAGCCCCCGGCGCGGGCAAGTCCACCCTGGCGGCCCGGCTGGTCGACCGGCTCGACGGGCTCGCCGTCCTCGTCCCCATGGACGGGTTCCACCTCGCGCGCGAGGAGCTGGACCGCCTCGGCCGCGCCGACCGCAAGGGCGCCCCCGACACGTTCGACGCCGCCGGGTACGCGGCGCTCCTCGCCCGGCTGCGCGCCGCCGATCCGGACGTCACCGTCTACGCGCCCGCCTTCGACCGCGCCATCGAGCAACCGGTGGCGGGCAGCATCCCGGTACCCCCCGGCATCCCGCTCGTCGTCACCGAGGGCAACTACCTGCTGCACGACGACGCCGCCTGGGCGCCGGTCCGGGCCCTCATCGACGAGGTCTGGTTCCTGGAGGCGGACGAGGGCCGCCGCGTACGGCGCCTGATCGACCGCCATGTCCGCTTCGGCAAGGAGCCTGCGGCGGCCGAGCGGTGGGTGCGGGAGTCGGACGAGGCCAACGCCCGCCTCGTGGCCGCCACCCGCGACCGCGCCGACCTCGTCGTCCCCGTCCCCTGACCGAGCGCGCCCCACCTCGACCGACCGGACCGGCCCACCCGCCACGTGTTCGCGCGGGAGGGGGCAGCACGCCGCCGCCGTGTGCCGGACCGCGCCGGCCCGCCACCTGCGCGGCACGGGCACCGGCACCTCGAACTGACGCCGGGTCACGCGTCGGCGAGCACCACGCACGACTCCGGCGGCAGCACCAGCTCCCCGTCGGCGCCGGGCGACTCGACCGGTTCCCAGGCCGCCACCACCCGGAAGCGGTCGCGCCCCAGCCCGATCCGTACCGGCTCCTTGGCCAGGTTCACCACGACCCGGACGTCCCCGCGCCGGAACGCCAGCCAGCGGGCCTCCTGGTCGTACACCACCCGCACCGCCATCAGATCCGGATCGGTCAGGTCGGGGTGCGCCGCCCGCAGGGCGATCAGCTCGCGGTGCCAGGCCAGCAGCCGGGCGTGCGGCTCCCGGTCGGGCTCCGTCCAGTCCAGGCACGACCGGTCGCGCGTCGCCGGGTCCTGCGGATCGGGGATCTCGTCCTCCGACCAGCCGTGCGCGGCGAACTCGCGCCGCCGCCCCCGCCGTACCGCGTCCGCCAGTCCCGGGTCGGTGTGGTCGGTGAAGAACTGCCACGGCGTACGCGCCCCCCACTCCTCGCCCATGAACAGCATCGGTGTGGACGGGCCCGTCAGGACCAGCGCCGCCGCGCAGGCCAGCAGACCGGGGGAGAGGGACGCCGCGAGCCGGTCGCCCTGCGCCCGGTTGCCGATCTGGTCATGGGTCTGGGCGTAGCCGAGGAAGCGGTGCGCGGGCGTGTTCACCCGGTCCACGGGCCGGCCGTGCGTACGGCCCCGGAACGCCGAGTACGTGCCGTCGTGGAAGAAGACATGGCCGAGCGTCTTGGCCAGGGCGGCCAGCGGGTCCCGTGCGAAGTCCGCGTAGTAGCCCTGCGACTCACCGGTCAGGGCGGTGTGCAGGGCGTGGTGGAAGTCGTCGTTCCACTGGGCGTGCAGCCCCAGGCCGCCCTGGTCGCGCGGGGTCGTCGTCCGGGGGTCGGCGAGGTCCGACTCGGCGATCAGGAAGTGCTGCCGGCGCTGCTCGGCCGAGAGCTCGTCCACCGCCGCCGACAGCTCCTCCAGGAACGTCAGCGCCCGGGTGTCGGCGAGGGCGTGCACCGCGTCGAGCCGCAGCCCGTCGATCCGGTAGTCCCGCAGCCACGCGAGCGCGCTGCCCAGCAGATACGCGCGGACCTCGTCCGACCCCGGCGCGTCCAGGTTCACGGCCGCGCCCCACGGCGTGTGGTGCGTCTCGGTGAAGTACGGACCGAACTCCGGGAGGTAGTTGCCCGACGGGCCCAGATGGTTGTGGACCACGTCGAGGACGACACCGAGCCCGAGACCGTGCGCGGTGTCGACGAAACGCTTCAGCGCCTCGGGGCCGCCGTACGGTTCGTGCACCGCCCACAGCGACACGCCCTCGTACCCCCAGCCGTGCGTACCGGGGAACGGGCAGAGCGGCATCAGCTCCACATGTGTGACACCGAGCGCGGCCAGGTGGTCCAGGCGGCCGGCCGCCGCGTCGAGGGTGCCCTCACGGGTGAACGTGCCGACGTGCAGCTCGTACAGCACCGCGTCGCGCAGGCCCCGCGCGGGCGGTTCGTGCCGCCACTCGTACGCGGAGTGGTCCACGACCGCGCTCAGCCCGTCCGGGCCGTCGGGCTGACGGCGTGAACGCGGATCCGGCAGCACGGGCCCGCCGTCGAGCGAGAAGCCGTACCGCGCCCCGTCCGGTACCGCGCCCGGCCCACCACCTCCGCCCGGCCCGCCGTCGCCGGATCCGCCGCCGGGCGTACCGCCTCCACCGGTGGTGGTGCCGTTCCCGGGCGTGACCGTCGTCAGCCACCAGCCGTCCCGCTCCGGATCACGCTCCAGCGGGTGCGTCGCACCCTCCAGCAGAAGGTCGGCCCGCTCGGCCGCGTGCGGCGCCCACACCTCGAACAGCACTGGCGATCCCCTCGTCGTCGGCCACTCCTCGGTCCCGCCCCATCCTGGCAAGATCGAGAACGGTAAGCACGGCACTTCGCCGAACGGGCCCTGTCGGCCCCCCGTCTGGACACTTCGGGCCCGTCCGGCCGACAATCAGCTCTGTGACGTCCGCTTTCGAGTCCTCCACACAGCCCGCCCGGCTCTCCGACACCGAGCGGGACCGTGCGCTGGAACTGCTCAGGGAGGGCGCCGCGCAGGGGAAGCTGTCGCACGACACGTTCCTGCGGCGCATGGAGCTCGCCCTCGTGGCCCGCCGGGCCGACGAACTGGCCGCGCTCACCGCCGACCTGCACACCGACGGCCGCTGGTCGAAGCGGCTGTTCGGCGTGGTCGAGCGGATGTCCGCGTTCACCGTACGGCTGGGCAGGGCCTGGCAGGCGGAGCGGCTGCCGAAACTGCTGCTGCCCGCACCGGGACCGCATCCGCTGCGCATAGGACGCGACCCGGTGAACGGGCTCCGGCTCAGCCACGAGACCGTCTCCCGGCTGCACGCCGAACTCACCCTCCAGAGCGGTGTCTGGCTGCTGAAGGACCTCGGCTCGACCAACGGCACCACGGTCAACGGCCGGCGCGTGACCGGCACGGTCGTCGTCCAGGACGGCGACATGGTCTCGTTCGGCCAGATGAGCTTCCGGCTCGCCTCGCACTGAACCCGCGCGGGACGCCGGGCCTCGTCCGCGCTCACTCCGCGCGGACCAGGAGTGCCACCGGCCGGTCGGCGAACAGCTCCGCCACGGGCACCGGTTCACCGCCCACGAACGTCCGCGCCGCGCCCCCCCTGCCCACCGCGTGCGCCCCGCCCGGGGCATCCGAGGCGTCCGCCGCGTCCGGAGCGCCGGGGGCCGGGGTGTCCGCCGCTCCCCGGGCGTCCGGGGTGTCCAGGGCGTCCGCCCACCGCCCCTCAGGCAGCGTCAGCGACGTGTCGCCCCAGCCCCCGGTCTCCGCGAGCCGCAGCGAGAGCCGGGTCACCGCCGTGACGACCCGCCCCGACCGGCAGAACGCCACACAGTGCCCGGCCGCCGGACCGGCCGCCCTGACCGGCGCGTACGTCCCCGACGCGCCGAACACGTCCGGGAACCGCCGCCGCAGAGCCAGCGCCGCCCGGGTCACGGCCGTCTTCTCGTCGGGCGCGGCCGGCCGGAACGGCCGCCGGTTGTCCGGGTCGACCAGCGCGAGGTAGGTGCTCTCGGTGCCCTGGTACAGGTCGGGCACCCCCGGCATGGTGAGGTGGAGCAGCGCCGCGCCCAGCACGTTGGCCCGCACGTGCGGGTCCAGCTCACGGGCCAGCAGCGCCACCGTGTACAGCGGCGGCCCGGCGGGTCCCGCCGCCACGAACTCCTCGACCGCCCGCTCGTACCCCGCGTTCTGCTCCGTCCAGCTCGTGTGCAGCCCCGCCTCGCGTGCCGCCTTCAGCAGCGCCCCGCCCAGCCGGTCCGCGTCCGGGACGGCCAGCCCCAGCGCCGTCTGCCACGCCGTCCACGCGAGCTGCGCGTCCGGGGCCGGGACCCGCGTCACCTCCTCCAGCAGCTTCTGCCACCGCTGCGGGCACTCGGACAGCACCGCGATCCGGGCCCGGACGTCGGCGCTCCGCTTGGTGTCGTGGGTCGACAGGACCGTGCCGGTCGTCGGCCAGTCCCGCGCGAGCCGCGCGCAGTACGTGTGGAACTCCTCGGGGGACACGGCCGGCCGGCCGGGATCGCCCCCCACCTCGTTCGCCGACAGCAGCGGCGTGTACCGGTAGTACGCCGTGTCCTCCACCGACTTCGCCCGCAGCGCCGACGCCGTCTGCGCGAACCGGACCCGGAACGCCGTGTGGTCGGGCCCGTCCCCGAGCCGCCCCAGCGCCAGGTCCCGGACGACGTCGACCGCGACCGCCTCCTCCGGCACGGCGAACGTGCCCTTCGCCCGCAGCGCCGCGTCGACGGTCAGGACGTCGTCCGCGCCGATCCGGTACGGGCGGTAGACCGGCACCCGGATCAGCAGCTCCCGCACGGCGGCGCGCAGCGCCCACGGCGCGTGGTCCCGCAGCGACGCGTCGGAGGCGCAGATCCGCCCGGCCGTCCGGGTCAGGAACGCCACCTCGGCGGCCAGCTCGTGCGTCACCACCTTGTACGCGGCCCGGCGCGCCGTCGCCTCCCAGTGGCCGCCCCGGTCGCCGGCCGGGGCGGCGAACCGCCGGTACCGCTCGGCCAGTTCGGCGGCGCCCGCCCCGTCGACGAACAGTCCGTCGATCCGGTGCAGCGCGTCGTAGCCGGTGGTGCCGGCGACGGGCCACGCGGCCGGCAGCCGCTCGTCACCGGTGAGGATCTTCTCCACGACCGTCCAGCACGTCCCGCCGGTCTCGCGGTCGAGCAGACGCAGGTACGCCTCCGGGTCGGCGAGCCCGTCCGGGTGGTCGATCCGCAGGCCCTCGATCACCCCGTCCCGTACCAGCTCCAGGATCTTGGCATGGGTGGCGGCGAACACCTCGGGGTCCTCCACCCGTACCCCGATCAGGTCCGAGATGGTGAAGAACCGGCGGTAGTTGAGCTCCGTGCGGGCCAGCCGCCACCAGGCCGGCCGGTACCACTGGGCGTCGAGCAGCTCGGGCAGCGGCAGCCCCTCCGTGCCCTCGCGCAGCGGGAACTCCTGCGCGCCGAGCCGCAGCCGCCCGTCGGCCACCCGGAGGTCGTCCAGCACGTCACCGACGCGGCCGCCCAGCACCGGCAGCATGACCTTGCCGTCGCCCGCCGCCCAGTCGATGTCGAACCAGCGGGCGAACCGCGAGCCGGGGCCGTCGCGCAGCACCTCCCACAGCGGGCGGTTGTGCGGCAGCGCCGCCGCCATGTGGTTGGGCACCAGGTCGACGACCAGACCGAGGCCGTGCCGACGGGCCGTACGGGCCAGTTCCCGCAGGCCCTCCTCACCGCCCAGCTCCGCCCGGATCCGGCGGTGATCGGTCACGTCGTAGCCGTGTGTCGACCCCGGGACCGACTCCAGCACCGGCGACAGATGCAGATGCGACACCCCGAGCCCGGCGAGGTAGGGGACCGCCTCCCCGGCGGCGGAGAACGGGAAGTCCGGCTGGAGCTGGAGCCGGTACGTGGAGTTGGGCGTCATGCGAACGTACGTACCCGGCTTCGGGGCGTGTCTCTCATCAGCTGGTCCGATCACCTCGTCCGGTGGACGTACGCGCCCGGCCGGGAACCACGCCACCGGGCCGGGGTACCGGGCCCGACGGACGCCAGGTCAACGGCCCGGACGGGCGCCGGGTCACCCGGGCGCGCCGCACCACGGGTGACCCGGTGGGCGGCCGTGCGTCCGCGCCCGCCGTTACGCCGGACGGCGTAGTACCGTCAGGCTCCGGCCGAGGAGCGTGAGCCGCTCGCCGGCCGCCACCTTGTCGCCCTGGCCTGGCGGCACGCCCTCGGGGAGGCCGGTGTCCACGACGACCTGCCACTGGCGTCCGTGGTTGACCGGCACCACGAAGTCGAGGTCCTCCGCCCCGGCGTTGAACATCAGCAGGAACGAGTCGTCCGAGATCCGCTCGCCACGGGGCCCGGGCTCCGAGATGGCGTGGCCGTTCAGGAACACCGACATCGCCTTGGCGTGGGCGGCCTGCCAGTCCCGCGCGGTCATCTCCTCGCCCTCGGGCGTGAACCAGGCGATGTCCGACAGCTCGTCGTGGGTGCCTTCCACCGGCCGCCCGTGGAAGAACCGGCGCCGCCGGAACACGGGGTGGTCGCGGCGCAGCCACACCATCGACCGGGTGAACTCCAGCAGCGACCTGGCCTCGGCGGCGTCCGGCTCCGGCCACGCCACCCACGCGATCTCGCTGTCCTGGCAGTACGCGTTGTTGTTGCCGTGCTGCGTGCGCCCGAACTCGTCGCCGTGGCTGAGCATCGGCACGCCCTGCGACAGCATCAGCGTGGCGATGAAGTTGCGCATCTGGCGCAGCCGCAGTTCCCGGACGTCCTCGTCGTCGGTCTCGCCCTCCACCCCGCAGTTCCACGACCTGTTGTGGCTCTCGCCGTCCCGGTTGCCCTCCCCGTTGGCGTCGTTGTGCTTCTCGTTGTACGAGACGAGATCGCGCAGCGTGAAGCCGTCGTGGCAGGTGACGAAGTTGACCGAGGCCAGCGGCCGCCGCCCGTCGTCCTGGTACAGGTCGGACGAGCCGGTCAGCCGGGACGCGAACTCCGCGAGTGTGCGCGGCTCGCCCCGCCACAGGTCGCGGACGGTGTCCCGGTACATGCCGTTCCACTCGGTCCACAGCGGCGGGAAGTTCCCGACCTGGTAGCCGCCCTCGCCGACGTCCCACGGCTCCGCGATCAGCTTCACCTGGCTGACCACCGGGTCCTGCTGCACCAGGTCGAAGAAGGACGACAGCCGGTCCACCTCGTGGAACTGCCGCGCCAGGGTCGCCGCCAGGTCGAAGCGGAACCCGTCGACGTGCATCTCCGTCACCCAGTACCGCAGCGAGTCCATGATCAGCTGCAGCACGTGCGGGGACCGCATCAGCAGCGAGTTCCCGGTCCCGGTGGTGTCCATGTAGTACCGGGGGCTGTCCTCGACGAGCCGGTAGTACGACGGGTTGTCCAGGCCCCGGAAGGAGAGCGTCGGGCCCAGGTGGTTGCCCTCAGCCGTGTGGTTGTACACCACGTCGAGGATCACCTCGATGCCCGCCTTGTGCAGCGCGCGGACCGCGGACTTGAACTCCAGCACCTGCTGTCCCCGGTCGCCCCACGACGCGTACGCGTTGTGCGGGGCGAAGAAGCCGATGGTGTTGTAGCCCCAGTAGTTGGCGAGACCGGCGTCGACCAGCCGGTGGTCGTTGACGAACTGGTGCACCGGCATCAGTTCGAGCGCGGTGACCCCCAGCTCCGTCAGGTGCTCGATGACGGCCGGGTGGGCCAGCCCGGCGTAGGTGCCGCGCAGCTCGTCCGGCAGGGCCGGATGGAGCATCGTCAGGCCCTTCACATGGGCTTCGTAGATCACCGTCCGGTGGTAGTCGGTGCGCGGCGGCCGGTCGTCGCCCCAGTCGAAGTACGGGTTGACGACCACCGACGTCATGGTGTGCGGCGCCGAGTCGAGGTCGTTGCGGGAGTCCGGCCTGCCGAAGTGGTAGCCGTACACCGCCTCGCCCCAGTCGACGGCGCCGGCGACCGCCCGCGCGTACGGGTCGAGGAGCAGCTTCGCGGAGTTGCAGCGCAGCCCGCGCTCCGGCGCGTACGGTCCGTGGACCCGGAACCCGTACCGCTGCCCCGGCATCACACCGGGCAGGTACGCGTGCCGGACGAACGCGTCGGTCTCGCGGAGCTCCACCGCGGTCTCCGAGCCGTCGTCATGGAGCAGACACAGCTCGATTCGGTCGGCGGCCTCCGAGAAGACCGCGAAGTTGGTACCGGCGCCGTCGTAGGTGGCGCCGAGGGGATACGCCTGTCCCGGCCAGACCTGCATAGATAAGACTCTTCCACTTCTGATCCGGCTGCTGGGGGTCACTTGAGCCAGATACTCCCCGAAAGTCGGGCCGCGTCCTAGGACTTCCACCCGTGCTACCGGGTGACCGGGAAACCGGTGAGGTGCGGTGGGCCGGCGGCGGCCCGCCCCATGAGCCGTGACGGCGAGATGGGCGACTTGGCCGGAAATAGTCGTACGGCCGTCCCGGATCCCGCCCGTGCGGCCCCGGGTTCGGGGGAGCCGTTCATACGATCAGCGCATCGGGTGGCGTCCGGTTGCCCGGGTCAACCTCGCGTTCCCGGCCGTCCCCCGGCGCTCCCGTGTCCGCTCCGCGCGGGGCGGCCCCGGCTCCCCGGGACCCGGTTCGGGCCCCGCACGCGCCCAACCATTATGAATCCGCTCACTCCGGACGGCGACCTCCCGTCAAACGGCCGCCGCAATCAAGGTCGTTGGGAAAGGAGCCTGTGCATCCGGCTGCACCGCATCCCGCTCCCGGAGTACCCTTCCTTGATCGTTGGAGACGGGCGTCCAGGAACCAGAAGGCGGTGCGCGGGTGAGCTCGGGAGGTCTGGAGCTGCCCCCAGGTGACTCAGGTCACGAGGGGGACTCCCCTGACCCCGCTGATGTCCCGCCCGGCGCGGTGTCACTCGCCCGGCCGATGGAGATCGGTGCGGAACTCGACTGGGGCGCCGAGGCCTGGAGCGAGGTGCGCACCCGCGCCCAGCGCGCGGGACGCGCCTATATCTGGCTGAATCTGGTCGAACAGCGGCTGCGTGCCGTGGTGGCCGCCGTGCTCAGGCCCATCTACGAACCCATGCACGGCGACGACTGGGTGGTGGCCGCCGCCGGCCCCGCCGGACAGGAGTGGGTGCAGCGCGCCGTCGCCGTACGGGAGGTCTCCCGGCGCAAGGGCTACCTCCTGGACCCCGCCGACGACAACGTGCTCAGTTTCCTCACCCTGCCCCAGCTCCGCGAGCTGATGGTGCAGCACTGGCCCTGCTTCGAGCCCTACTTCGACGAGCGCCGCGAGGTCGAGCTCGCCCTCGACGAGCTGGAGGTCACCCGGAACGTGGTCTCCCGCAACCGGGCGCTGTCCCGCACGGTGCTCGACCAGTCGGAACGGGCGTCGGCCCGGCTCCTGGAGATCCTCGGCAGCGGCTCCGGGGTCCCGTCCGCGCACCGGCTGCCCGTCGACGCGGTCGAGGACCTCGTCGGCGACCGGTACGCGGACGTCGTCTCCGTCCACCCCGACCGGGTCAGGCTCCAGCGGCAGCTGCCCGCCGAGGACCTCTTCGGCGGCGCCCGGCGCGTCGACGCCATCGGCATAGGCCTGAACCTGCTCGTACAGAACTTCTCAGGACGGCGGCTCGTCCGGCTCGCCGAGTCCGGCTGCCGGATACGGCTGCTGTTCCTCAACCCCGCCAGCAGCGCCGTGAAACGGCGCGAACGGGAGCTGGGCATCAAGAAGGGCGAACTGAGCCGCTCCGTGGAGATGAACATCCTCCACATGCGCCGGGTCCGCTCCAAGCTGCGCGACCCGGGCGCCTTCGAGATCCAGGTCTTCGACGAGACGCCCCGCTTCACCGCGTACCTGGTCGACGGGGACGGACCGGACGGCGTCGGCATCGTCCAGTCCTATCTGCGCAGCGCCCGCGGCATGGAAGCGCCCGTCCTGGTACTGCGCGGCGGACGGCGGTCCGTCGTCACCTCCGGCGCGGAGACCGAGCACGGACTCTTCGAGACGTACCGCGAGGAGTTCGAGTCGGTGTGGAGCGACTCCCGCCCCGTCTCCTGACCCGGCCGCCCGGCGTTGTCAGTGCCGCGTGGCACTGTGGAGCGACCACGGGGGAGGCCGGCCCACAGGGGGAGGCCCGCGGGGGGAGGGCGCCGCGGCGCCATGAAGGAGGACCGCATGAGCTGGCACGGGGAGACACTGGTCGGCTTCGACCTGGAGACGACCGGGACGGAACCGCTCGAAGCGAGGATCGTGACGGCGGCGGTCGTCGAGGTCGGCGACGGCACCGCCGTACGGCGCCGGGAGTGGCTCGCCGACCCCGGTGTCCGCATTCCCGAGCAGGCCTCGGCGATCCACGGCATCAGCAGTGAGCGGGCCGCGGCCGATGGACGGCCGGCCCGGGAGGTCGCCGACGAGGTCGCGGACGCCCTGACCGGCCACTGGGCGCGCGGCGTCCCGGTCGTCGCGTACAACGCCGCGTTCGACCTGACGCTGCTCAGCGCCGAACTGCGGCGGTACGGGCTGCCGTCGCTGAGCGACCGGCTGGGCGGTGCGCCGATCGGCCCGGTCGTCGACCCGTACACCATCGACCGGGCCGTCGACCGGTACCGGCGCGGCAAGCGGAACCTGGAAGCGGTCTGCGCCGAGTACGGCGTGCTGCTGGCCGACGCGCACGACGCGGCCGCCGACGCGCTGGCGGCGGTCATGGTGGCCCGGGCGATAGCCGGACGGCACGCCTCGGTGGCCGAGCTGACCCCGCGGGAGCTGCACGCCCGGCAGGTCGAGTGGTACGCGCGGTGGGCCGCCGACTTCCAGAGCTTCCTGCGCCGCAAGGGCACACCCGACGCCGTGATAGACCCGGCCTGGCCGCTGCGCTCCCTGGAGCCCGCCCGGGAGACGGGCCCGGCGCCGGTCACGGCGGGCTGAGCACGCCCGTCACGGTCGGTCGGGCGTGTGCTCGGCCAGGAAGTCGAGCAGGAGCGCGTTCACCCGTTCCGGCGCGTCCAGCTGGAGCCAGTGGCCCGCGCCCTCGATCCGTTCGTACCGCCACGAGCCCGAGACGTACTTGCCCGTGCCCGCCATCGAAGGCTCGGTGAGGAAGCGGTCGCCGGAGCTCCACAGCCCCAGCACCGGGCCGGGCAGCGGCGGGATCGGCAGCTCGGGGCCGAACATCACCTCGGGCGGCAGCCCCGCGCGCTAGATGGCGAGCGCGGCCGTCAGCGCGGCCGGGTCGGCCAGCCGGGCGATGACCTCGTCGGCGTCCGGGTGCTCGGCGAGGAACTCCCTCGCCCGGGCGAAGCCGTCCCGGGACAGCCACTCCTCGGCCAGGCCCTCGTGCTGGAACAGCAGCATGTACCAGGACCACCGGCGCTGCTCCCAGCCCGCGTCGCGCATCGCGCCCAGATGGCCGACGGACAGCAGGGTGAGGCTCGCCGCGCGGTCGGGCGCCGCCATCGCGAGCTGCTGCACGATGCCGGAACCCCAGTCGTGGCCCACCAGATGGACACGCTCCACCTCCAGCCGGTCGAGCAGCTGCAGCAGATCGGACACGGAGTGCGCGGGGTTGTACGCCGCGGTGCCATCCGGCCTGCTCGATCCGCCGAAGCCGCGCAGGTCGGGGGCGATCGTCCGGTATCCGGCGGCGTTCAGCGCGGACACCTGGCGGCGCCAGCAGGCGCGCGTGTCGGGGAAGCCGTGCACCAGCAGCACCGCGGGTCCCGTCCCGCTGTCCGTGACATCGAGCGTCACCTGGTCGAGTTCCACACGCATCACAACACTCCGATCACGGACGGGAATCGAGCCCGGCGCGGGCGGATCCGGCCGGGCCGCCATGGCCACAACGTCCGGTCACGGCAACCGTGTTCCAAGGAACCGGACCGGAACGTCCTGCCCCGGGAACGTCCTGCCCCGGAGCGTCCGGCCCGGGACACGTTCGGCTCCGGAGTGTCCCGTCTCGGCTCGTCGTGTCAGAACGGGTACCAGCGGACTCGCGGGTCGCCGTCCCGCAGTGAGGCCACCCGGCGGCGGAACTCGGCCAGCGCCTTCGGGTTCGAGGGGGCGTGCTGGGCCACCCAGGCGCAGCTCGCCGTCTCGCGGGCGCCGCGCAGCACCGCGCATCCGTCCCAGTCCCGTACGTCCCAGCCGTAGGCGGCGGTGAACGCGTCGTACGCCGAGGGGTCGAGGCCGTAGCGGTCCCGGGACAGGGCCAGGACCACGAGGTCGTGCTCGCGCAGGTCGGACGCGAACGTCTCCAGGTCGACCAGCACCGGTCCGTCCGGCCCCACATGGACGTTGCGGGGGAGCGCGTCGCCGTGGACCGGCCCCGGCGGAAGGTGCGGGACGAGCGCCGAGGCGGCCGCGGCGAACCCGTCGCGCCGCTCCCGCAGGTACGCGGCGTCCGCCGGGTCGACCGCGTCGCCAGCGAGCCGGAGCCACCGTTCGACACCGCCGAGCAGATCCCGCCCGGGCAGCCCGAAGGGCGGTGCGGGCAGCGCGTGGACCCGGCGCAGCAGCGGCGCCAGGTCCCGGGGTTCCGCCGGCCGCACGGCGTCGGGCAGCCGGTGCCACACGGTCACCGGATGACCGTCCACCAGGCGGGCCTTCGGCTCCGCGGCCCGTACCGCGGGGACTCCCTCGTCGGCGAGCCAGGAGGCGACGGCCACCTCGCGTTCGGCCCGCTCCAGGAGTTCGGCGTCCCGGCCCACCTTCACCACGAGGCCGCCGACGCCGAAGACCGCGTTCTCGCCCAGCGCCAGCAGCTCGGCGCCGCCGTGTCCGCCATGCCCGCCGTGTCCACCATGCCCGCCGCGTCCGTGTCCGTCGCGCCCGGCGTGTGCGTCGCGCCCTCCGTGACCCGGCAGTCCGGCGGCGGCCAGGACCGTCCGCGCCCGCGCCTCGTCCATCGCCTCTCCCGTCACTCCGCTCGCCCACGTACCGGCCACAGTCTCGCATCCGGGGCGCGCGCTCTCTGAAGTTGCACGAGACGTCTCGTCTCGTTTAGGGTCGGGGCATGCCGACACCACGCCGTGCCCATATCGCCATGTTCTCCATCGCCGCCCACGGGCACGTGAACCCGAGCCTGGAAGTCATCCGGGAACTCGTCGCCCGAGGACACCGCGTCAGCTACGCGATCCCCGCCTCCTTCGCGGAGCAGGTCGCGGCGACCGGAGCGCGACCCGTGATCTACACCTCCACACTTCCGACGGACGACGACCCGGACGCCTGGGGCACCGAACTCATCGACAACCTGGAGCCGTTCCTCGACGACGCGATCCAGGCCCTGCCCCAGCTCGCCGAGGCGTTCGCCGGGGACGAGCCCGACCTCGTCCTGCACGACATCACCTCCTACCCGGCCCGGGTCCTCGCCCACCGCTGGGGCGTGCCCGCCGTCTCCCTGTCGCCGAACCTCGTCGCCTGGGACGGCTACGAGGAGGAGGTCGGCGAGCCGATGACCGCGCGGCTCAGGGCGTCGGAGCGCGGCCGTGCCTACTACGACCGCTTCGCGGCCTGGCTCGCCGAGAACGGCGTCGCCACGCACCCCGACCCGTTCGTCGGGCGACCGCGCCGCAGCATCGTCCTCATCCCGCGGGCGCTCCAGCCGAACGCGGACCGCGTCGACGAGTCCGTGCACACCTTCGTCGGCGCCTGCCAGGGCGACCGGAGCGAGCAGGGCGAGTGGCGGCGGCCGGCCGGCGCCGAGCGGGTGCTGCTCGTCTCCTTCGGCTCGGTGGTCACCAAACAGCCCGCCTTCTACCGCGCCTGCGTCGAGGCGTTCGGCGACCTGCCCGGGTGGCACGTCGTCCTCCAGATCGGCCGGTACGTCGACCCGGCCGAACTCGGCGAACTCCCCGGCAACATCGAGGCCCACCCCTGGGTGCCCCAGTTGGCGATCCTCCGCCAGGCCGACGCCTTCATCACCCACGCGGGCGCCGGCGGCAGCCAGGAAGGCCTCGCCACCGCCACCCCCATGGTCGCCGTGCCCCAGATGACCGACCAGTTCGGCAACGCCGACATGCTGGCCGCCCTCGGCGTGGCCCGCCACCTCCCGATGGCCGACGCCACGCCGGAGACCCTGCGGGCGGCGGTCCTGGAGCTGGCCGACGACCCGGACGTGGCCCGGCGACTCGCCGACATCCAGGCCCGCATGGCCGGCGAGGGCGGCACCGGGCGCGCCGCCGACCTGATCGAGGCGGAGATTCCGTGACCCGAAGGCCGTCCTAAGGTGTGTGACCATGACGACCCGATACGCCGCCCTGTTGCGCGGGATCAACGTGGGAGGCTCCAAGAAGGTCCCCATGGCCGAGCTGCGCGCCGTCCTCACCGGACTGGGGCACAGCGACGTACAGACCTACCTGCAGTCCGGCAACGCCGTCTTCACCAGCGCGTCCGGAGAGGACGAGAACACCCTCGCCACCGCGCTGGAACAGGCGGTGGAGCGGCACTTCGGCTTCCCCGTCGGCTGCATCGTCCGCGACGGCGCGTATCTGCGCGCCGTCGCGGAGCACTGCCCCTTCCCGGCCGCCGAGCTGGAGGCCAGGCAACTGCACGTCACCTACTTCTCCCGGCCCGTCACCGCCGAGCGGTTCGCCGCGATCGACCGGGACGCCCACCTCCCCGAGGAGTTCCGGCTCGGCGACCGTGCCCTGTACCTGTACGCGCCCGATGGCCTCGGCCGCTCCAGGCTGGCCGAAGCGCTCGCCCGGCCCGCCGTGGTGAAGGGGCTGGTCGCCACATCCCGCAACTGGAACACCGTCCTCAAGCTGGTGGAGCTGACCCGCGAGGGAGCGTGACACCGACCGGGCCGACCGGCCCCGGGTTCCGCCCGGACACGGCCACCGCAGGCCACCCCCGTGCTCCCCGTACTCCCCGCGCCCCGGGCGTCACGTCTGGCGCAGCGGCTCGTACACCTCCGGGGCCAGCCCGAACGTCTGCGAGCGCCTCGCACGGCGAGCCGGCCCACCGGATGCGCTCCGGCTCCCTGAGCCCCGCCGCGCGGTACGCCCGCCGCACCCCCGCCTCCGCGGCCGCCCGGTCCGCGGGCCCGGTGGCCGTGGCGGCCGCCCTCCACCGTTCGACGTCCGTCATCGTCTCCCCCTCGCTTCCGGTCCTCATCCCGCTCAGTCCGCCACGATCCGCACGGAACCCGGCACGTACTCCCGCTGGCGCACCACTTGGTACCAGCCCTTCGGCAGCGGGATCGCCGCGTGCTCCTCGTGCACCACCCGACCCCCGTCCGGCAGGTGCAGCAACATCGGCCCGAACGGCCCCGAATGCCGGACCAACAGGCCCGGACCGACGACGGCGTGAGCGTGCCCGGTGACCTCGCCCAGCGCCAGCACCAGCCTGCCCCGGGCGTCGCGCGGCTCCTGCGGCCCGTCGGCGGCGCCCGGCGGCACCGCCGACTCCGCGATCGGCACGATCAGCACATCTCCCTGCCGGTACATACCTGTCCCCTTCCCCGAGACGCCGTGAGCCGCCCCGAACGCCCGGTGCGCACGGTCGGCGCCCGCACGTCCGACTCGCATCCGACCGTAGGCGCGGGGTCTGACAACCGGCCCTCGCCGAGGGCTGCCCGGCCACGGTCGTTGTCAGTGCCGCTTGGTAGAACTTGCAGCACATCGGCCTTCGACAGCGAGGAGCAGGCAGGCATGAGCAGTGCGAGTCATCTGCGGGAGTTGTACGGTCTGCCCGTCTTCGACTTCCCGCGCGCGGAAGACCTCGACAAGGCCAAGGCCAAGGACAAGTCCAAGGCCGAGGGCGGCGACGCCTCCTTCCCGGCCCCGGACTCCGTCGCCTGGCGGATCTCCGTCGAGTCGTACGACAGCGAGGAGAGCTGGGAGCAGGCCTTCGCACGGTTCGGCGCCACCGTCGACACCACCCGCGTGCGGGCGATCGTCGTCGGCGCCTGGAGCGACCCGTACGAGAACGGCCCGGACCCGGTGCTGGAGGCGCTCATCGGCGCCCGTGGGCGACTGCCCGCCCTGCGTGCCCTGTTCCTGGGCGACATGGAGTACGACGAGTGCGAGATCTCCTGGATCATCCAGGGGAACGTCGGCAGGCTGCTGGAAGGGTTCCCGGAACTGGAGGAGTTCGGGGTGCGCGGCGGCACCGACCTCGTGTTCCCCACCGTCCGGCACAGCCGCCTCCGCTCGCTCACCGTCGAGACCGGTGGCATGCCGGCCGAGGCGGTGCGCGGCATCGCGGCGAGCGACCTGCCCGCCCTGGAGCGGCTCGACCTGTGGCTCGGCACGTCCGACTACGGCGGCGACTGCGAGATCGGCGACCTGGCACCCTTCTTCGCCGGGACGCGCCTGCCCGCCCTGCGCCGACTCGCCCTGCGCAACAGCGAGATCCAGGACGAGATCGCCACGGCCATGGCCGCGGCGCCCGTCGTCGCCCGGCTGGAGACGCTCGACCTGTCCATGGGCGTCCTCACCGACGAGGGCGCGACCGCGCTGCTCGGCGGCCAGCCGCTCACACATCTGAAGAAGCTCGACCTCCACCACAACTACCTCAGCGCACCGTTGAAGGCACGCTTCCGCGACATCCTGGAACCGGCCGGAGTGAGCCTCGAACTCGACCAGGACGACGCCGAGGAGCACGAGGACACGGGCAGCGGCCGGGTGTGGCGCTACGTCGCCGTGGGGGAGTAGTGGCCGCCGCCGGCCCCCGGCCCGCCCGCGCCCCCGAGGTGCCGGCGCGGTGCGCCGGCACCTCGGCGGGGCCGCCGCGGTTCGCCGTCGTCGGCAACCCGGAGAACCGCCGCGTCCGACTGTTCACCCGGGCCGTGCGGGACGCCGGGCTGCCCGCGCCGCGCCTCGTGGCCTGGGTGGACGTGCTGCGGGACGGCGGCGCGGTGTTCGAGCCGTACGAGACCGTACGGCTCGACTCACCCGGTGAGAACGCCGAGGTCGACCGGGCGCTGCGGGGCGTGGACGACCCCACGCGGGTCGAGGGCGGCGCCCGCTGGTACGCGCGGTTCACCGGCGCCCTGCGGACGCTGACCGGAGGCGTCCGGCTGGACGACCCCGACGAGCTGGCCGTCCTCTTCGACAAGCGGCGCTGCCACGCGGTCCTCGACGGGGCCGGGGTGCCCGTCCCGGCCTCACCGACGTCCGGGGGCCGCACACCGGTGCGGGGCTGGGACGACGTACGGGCGCTGATGAGCGAGCACGGCATGCCGCGCGTCTTCGTGAAACCCGCCCACGGCTCCTCGGCGTCGGGAGTGCTGGCCGTCGAGTCGGCCCGGGGCCGGATCCGGGTCACCACCTCGGTCGAGTCGTCGGACGGCCGCCTGTACAACTCCCTGCGGGTGCGCCGCGTCACCAGCGAGCGGGAGGCCGCCGCGCTGGTCGACGCGCTCGCACCCGACGGGCTGCACGTCGAGCGCTGGTGGCCCAAGGCGTCCCTCGGCGACGGCAGGGCGGCCGACCTGCGCGTCGTCGTGACCGGCGGCCGGGCCACCCACGCCGTGGTCCGCACCAGCCGTCACCCCATGACCAACCTGCACCTCGGCGGGCGGCGCGGTGACCTGTCCGCCGCGATCGAGGCGGCCGGCCCGTACTGGACCGGCGCCCTGGAGATCTGCGAACGCGCGGCGGCCTGCTTCCCCGGCACGCTCTGCGTCGGCGTCGATCTCCTCCCGGCCGTCGGGTGGCGGCGGTTCGCCGTCGCCGAGGTCAACGCCTTCGGCGATCTCCTGCCAGGTCTCACCGGCCTGCCCGGCAGCGGCGCCGAAGGTCTGGACACCTACGCGGCCCAAGTCGCCGCCGTACAGCGTCACGACGCACCGCACCACGACGCACCGCACCACGACGAACAGCACCACCCCGTACCGCACCACCACGCGAGGAACCACCGTGCGACCGCCTGAGACCAGCCGGCTCCCCGACATGAACGAGGTCGTCGGCCGCGACGACATCCTCCTCGTCACCCTGGACACCCTCCGCCACGACGTGGCCGTAGAGCTGGCCGCCGCCGGGCGCATCCCGCGGCTGGCCCGCCACCTTCCCGGCGGCACCTGGGAGAGACGGCACGCGCCGGGCAGCTTCACCTACGCCTCCCATCAGGCCATGTTCGCCGGGTTCCTGCCCACGCCCGCCGCCCCGGGCCCGCACCCCCGGCTGTTCGCCGCGCGCTTCGCCGGCAGCGAGACCACCGCCGGCCGTACCTTCGTCTTCGACACGCCCGACCTGGTGTCCGGCCTCGCGGCCGCCGGATACCGCACCGTGTGCGTCGGAGGCGTCGGCTTCTTCAACAAGCGGGGCGCACTCGGCGGCGTCCTGCCCGGACTGTTCCAGGAGAGCCACTGGGAGCCTGAGTTCGGCGTCACGTCGCCCACCTCGTTCGAGGCACAGGTCGCCCGCGCCGAACAGGTCGTCGCCGCACTCCCCGTCGACCAGCGGCTGTTCCTCTTCCTCAACGCGTCGGCGCTGCACCAGCCCAACTGGTTCCACCTTCCCGGCGCCACCAGGGAAGCGGGGGACAGCCGCGCCACCCACGCCGCCGCCCTCGAGTACGTCGACCGGCACATCGGGCGGCTGTTCGCCGCCATGAGCGCGCGCCGCCGGTGCTTCACCATCGTCTGCTCCGACCACGGCACCACCTACGGCGAGGACGGCTACACCGGCCACCGTCTCGGCCACGAGGCCGTGTGGACCGTGCCGTACGCCCACTTCTTCCTGGAGCCCACCGCATGACCAGCCCCACCAGCCCCACTGCCCCCACCAGCCCCACCGCCGCGACCAGCCCCACCGCCCCGACCAGCCCCTCGGGCCCGGCCGCGCCCCGTCCGTACCAGAGCTACGTCTACGCCTACCCGCACAAGACCGCCTACCGGCCGTTCCCCGAGAGCGACCGGCCCGCCCTGCGCGACCTGTGGCGCGACGAACGCAAGGACGCGCTCTCCCTCTACCTCCACATACCGTTCTGCGAGGTCCGCTGCGGCTTCTGCAATCTCTTCACCCGCATCGGCGCCCCCGCCGGGCTCACCACCCGCTACCTCGACGCACTCGACCGGCAGGCCACCGCCGTCCGCGACGCGCTCGGGGACACGGACCCCGTGCGCTTCGCCAACGCCGCGTTCGGCGGCGGCACCCCGACGTTCCTGGACGCCGGCGAGCTGGAGCGGCTCTGCGACATCGCCGAGAAGCGCATGGGCGCCGACCTCCGCGCCATCCCGCTCTCCGTCGAGGCGTCACCGGCCACCGCCACGGCCGACCGGCTCGCCGTCCTCGCCGAGCGCGGCGCGACCCGGCTCAGCCTCGGCGTCCAGAGCTTCATCGACGAGGAGGCCAGGGCCGCCGTCCGCCCGCAGCGCCGCGCCGACGTCGAAGCCGCCCTGGCCCGCGTCCGGGACGCCCGTATCCCCGTGCTCAACATCGACCTCATCTACGGCATCGACGGGCAGACCCCCGACAGCTGGCGCACCTCGCTCGACGCGGCGCTCGCCTGGCGGCCCGAGGAGATGTACCTCTACCCCCTGTACGTCCGCCCGCTCACCGGGCTCGCCCGGCGCACCGCCCTCACCGACCGCGACTGGGACGAACAGCGCCTGGGCCTCTACCGCCAGGGCCGCGACCACCTCGTCGCCCACGGCTACGAGCAGGTCTCCCTGCGGATGTTCCGCCGCGCCGACGCCCCCGCCCAGGGCCCGGACGACCACGCCTGCCAGACCGACGGCATGATCGGTCTCGGCTGCGGCGCCCGCTCCTACACCTCCACGCTCCACTACTCCTTCGACTACGCCGTCGACATGCGGGAGATACGCACGATCATCGACGACTACACGGCCACCGACGACTTCACCCGCGCCGTGCACGGCCGGTACGTCGACGGCCCATACGGCGACGGGGGCGAGGCGCGCCGCCGGCACCTCCTGCAGTCCCTGCTCCAGGCCCGGGGCATGCCGGTCGCCGACTACCGCGACCGGTTCGGCGCCGACCCGCACGACGACTTCCCCGCCGAGCTCGCCGCCTTCGCGGCGCGCGGCTGGCTGGACGAGGACGCCGGGGCCGACGGGCTGGTCCGGCTGTCACCGGAGGGCCTCGCGCACTCGGACGCGCTCGGCCCGGAGCTCTTCTCACCCGCCGTACGGGCCGCGATGGCCGCGTACGAGCTCAAGTAGGCGCCCGCCGTGGACCTGACGATCCTCTACCGCGGGCCGCTCGCCTCCTGCGACTACGACTGCCCCTACTGCCCGTTCGCCAAGCGCCGCGACACCCCGGAGCAGCTGCGCGCCGACCGGGCCGCGCTCGCCCGTTTCACCGGCTGGGCCGGGGCCCGGACCGGGGACCGGCTCTCGGTCCTGTTCACCCCCTGGGGCGAGGGACTCGTCCGCTCCTGGTACCGGCAGGCCCTGGTGGAGCTGTCGCACCGGCCGCACATCGCACGGGTCGCCATCCAGACCAACCTGAGCTGCCGCACCGACTGGCTCGCGGACGCGGACCCCGGCACCGTCGCCCTCTGGTGCACCTACCACCCGGGCCAGACCCCGTACGACCGGTTCCTGACGAAGGCGCGGGACCTCGCCGACCGGGGCATCCGCTTCAGCGTCGGCGTCGTCGGCCTGCCCGCACACCTGGCGCACGCCAGGAGGCTGCGCGCCGCCCTGCCCGCGCACGTCTACCTCTGGGTGAACGCCGCCGAAGGACACACCTACACGGACGACGAGGCCGAGACCTGGACCGCGCTCGACCCGCTGTTCCCGTACAGCCGCCATCCGCACCGCTCGGGCGGACTGCCGTGCCGCACGGGCGAGTCGGTCGTCTCGGTGGACGGCGACGGCACGGTACGCCGCTGCCACTTCGTCCCCGCCGAGCTCGGCAACCTCTACGACGGCTCCTACCGCGCCGCCCTGGCCCCGCGCCCCTGTCCGCTGGCGGCCTGCGACTGCCACATCGGCTACGTCCACCTGGAGACGCTGCCCCTGTACGACGTGTTCGCGGGCGGTGTCCTGGAACGCGTCCCCGCGGCCCCGCACCCGGTGGGCCGGCAGCGCTAGACCGCCGCCAGGGCCGCCGTCCGGGGCGTCCGCGCCTCGTCGTACCGCGCCAGCAGCAGCCGGGCCAGCTCCGGGGCCGGGCCCAGCACATCGGCGAGCACATCGGCGTCGGCGGCGCCCGCCGCGATCCGGTCCGGGAGGCGGCCCGGCGCGATCACGTACGGGGCGACCGCCACCCGCCGGACGCCGTCGGCCCGCAGCGCCCGCACCGCGTCCTCGGTACGGGGAAGAGATGCGGAGGCGAACGCGGGCCGCACGGCGCACCAACCGGCACGCCGCAGCTCCCGCGCCGTTTCAGCGATCACCGCGTTCGCCTCCGGGTCGGTGGAGCCCGCCGAGGCCAGGACGACCCCGGTCGAGCGCTTCATTCTTTCGACGGCGTGCCGCCATTCGGGTGTTCCGGCCGGGGGTTCGGGGGTTGTCCCCCGGGAAGGTGCGGTAGCGATCACCGCGTTCGCCTCCGGGTCGGTGGAGCCCGCCGAGGCCAGGACGACCCCGGTCGAGCCCATGTCGGCGGGGGTCAGGCCCGCCTCGTACAGTCGCCGCTCCAGCGCCCGCAGCAGCAGCGGCGACGGGCCGAGTACCTCCGCCTGCCGGACGCGCAGGCCGGGAGGGGCCTGGCGCAGCACGGCCGGGATATCCGCCTTGGCGTGGAACGCCCGGGTCAGCAGCAGCGGCAGGGCGATCACGTCGCGTACGCCCTCCGCCGCGAGGGCGTCCAGGACGCCCGGCACCGATGGGACGTTGAAGTCGAGGAACGCCGTCTCGACCCGTACACCCGGGCGCAGCGCGGCCGCCGCGCGCACCAGGGCGTGCACGGTCGCGGCGTGCCGGGGATCGCGGCTGCCGTGGGCGACGACGAGCAGGACGGGAGCGGTCACGGGTGCCTCAGTTCCGGCCCAGCAGGCCGCGGCGGCGCAGTACCGACCGCTCCAGCGGGCTGAAGATCAGCAGGTCGATGGCGATACCGACGATCAGGATGAGCAGGATGGCGAGGAAGATCCCCGGCATGTCCGCGTTGTTGCGGCCGTTCTCCAGCAGCTGGCCGAGCCCCAGACCCAGATCGGGCGACGAGGCGATGATCTCGGCGGCCATCAGCGACCGCCACGAGAACGCCCAGCCCTGCTTGAGACCTGCCAGGTAGCCCGGCAGCGCCGCCGGCATGACGATGTGCCAGGCGCCCCGCAGACCGGTCGCGCCGAGCGTGCGGCCGGCCCGCAGGAACAGCGGCGGCACCTGGTCGACGCCCGAGACCAGTCCGTTCGCGATCGACGGCACGGCGCCGAGCAGGATCACCGCGAACATCATCGAGTCGTTCAGGCCCAGCCAGAGCACCGCCGGCGGCACCCACGCGACCGACGGCAGGGACTGGAGCCCGGACAGGATCGGGCCGATCGCCGACCGGACGAACCGCACCCGGGCGACCAGCAGTCCCAGCGGCGTACCGATCGCGAGGGCCAGGGCGAAGCCCAGCAGGGCCCGCGACACGCTCGTCCACATGACGCCGAACAGCGTCCCCTGCAACCACATCTCGGACAGGCTGTCCCACACCGCGGACGGCGCGGGCAGCTTGTACGCGTCGGTGACCTCGGCCCACACCAGCACCTGCCAGAGCGCCAGCACCAGGGCCACCGCCACCAGGGGCGGCAGGACCTTCTTGACCAGCACCTCGCGGACCGGGGTCCGGCGCACCTCGACCGCGTCCAGAGCGTCGAGGCCCGCCTCCAGACCGGCGAGGTCGTCGGCCTTCGCGGTCGTCGTCGTATCAGTGCTGGCCATGACGGCGGATCTCCCCACGCAGTTCTTCGGTGATCTCGAGGGACAGCTCCGCCACGGCGGCGTCCTCGATACGGCGCGGCTGCGGAATGCCGACCGCCCACTCGCGGGCGATACGGCCCGGCCGTGACGACAGCAGCACCACGCGCTGTGCGAGCCGCACCGCCTCGCGCACGTTGTGGGTGACGAACAGCACCGAGACGTTCGTCTCGCTCCAGATCCGGGTCAGCTCGCCGTGCAGCACGTCGCGGGTGATCGCGTCGAGCGCGGCGAACGGCTCGTCCATCAGCAGCAGCCGGCTGTCCTGGGCCAGCGCCCGGGCCAGGGCGACCCGCTGGCGCATACCGCCGGACAGCTCGTGGACCCGCTTGCGGTAGGCGCCGCCCAGCCGCACCAGTTCCAGGAGCCGCTCGGCCTCGCCGCGCCGCTCGTTCTTCGGCACCCCGCGCAGCCGCAGCGCCAGTTCGATGTTCTTGCCCGCGGTCAGCCACGGGAACAGCGCGTGCTCCTGGAACATCAGCGCCGGGCGACCGTCGGTGGTGATGGATCCGGCGGTCGGCCTGTCCAGCCCCGCCACCAGGTTGAGCAGCGTGGACTTGCCGCAACCGGAGGCACCCAGGAGGGTGACGAACTCGCCGGGGGCGACATCGAGGCTGATGTCGTCCAGGACGAGCTGCTGCCCTGCGGGCCCGGCGAAGGACTTCGAGACATGCTCGATACGGGCGGCGTGGTCCACCGCCGTACGGTCCTCGGCCGTCGGTGTCGTGAGCGTCGTGGCCATGGTCGTCACCTCCTGGGGTTCGGTCTCGTACGGGTTACTGGACGCCGAGGCCGGCGTCGGC
Source organism: Streptomyces sp. NPDC047886 (assembly GCF_043204435.1). Lineage (NCBI taxonomy): Bacteria > Bacillati > Actinomycetota > Actinomycetes > Kitasatosporales > Streptomycetaceae > Streptomyces > Streptomyces sp. NPDC047886. The sequence goes on along the minus strand of NZ_JBIDCF010000005.1, from coordinate 343,534 downwards.
GGCGGCGGGCCTGCCCGCGGCCTGGAGGACCCTGTTGAGCGGTCGCAGGTCGTAGATCCCGGTCAGGTCGGGCCGTTCGAGCAGCCCGGCCTTGACGGCGTGGTCGGCCTGGGCGCGGAGCGTGGCGGCGAGCGGGTCGTCCAGGAACCGGATCGACGGCCACGCCGGGTCGATGACCTCGGCGGGCAGGGCCTTGCCGGTCAGCCGCGCCAGCCTGGTGTTCGCCGACGCCTTCGCCTTGGCGGGGTGGGCGTTGATCCAGGCGTTGGTCTTCACGGAGCCGCGCAGCACCGCCTCCACGACGTCCGGGTGCTCCCTGAGGAACGTCTGCGACACGATGACGTTGGTGATGACGAACTTGTTGTCCGGCCATAGCGACGCCTCGTCGAGCAGCACCTTCGCGCCCTCGCTGACCAGCTTGGACGCGGTCGGCTCGGGGACCCAGGCCCCGTCGATGGAGCCGGACCTGAAGGCGTCAGGGGCGATCTTGTTCTCCGTGCGGACCACGGAGACGTCGCCCTTGCCGCTCTGCGCGTCGACCTGCCAGCCCTGGTCGGCGATCCATTCGAGGAACGCGACGTCCTGCGTGTTGCCGTGCTGGGGGGTCGCGATCCGCTTGCCCTTGACGTCCGCCAGAGTCCTGATCTTGTCGGGGTCGACGACGAGCTTGACGCCGCCGGACGCCGCACCCGCGACGATCCGCAGGTTCTCGCCGCCCGACCTGGTGTAGCCGTTGACCGCGGGCGACGGACCGATGTACGCGATGTCGACGGAGCCCGCGTTGAGCGCCTCGATCGCGGACGGGCCCGCGTTGAACGTGGACACCTTGAGCTGGGTGCCGCCGAGCTCCCGCTGGAAGAAGCCCTCCTGGTCGCCGACGAGCGCCGTGGCGTGGGTCAGGTTGGGGAAGTAGCCGAGCCGTACGGAGTCGGCCGACAGCTTCTCGCCCTTCGCGACCGCCCTGCCGTCCCCCTTGGGCGCCTGGGAGCCGTAACCGCAGGCCGAGAGCGCTCCGACGAGCAGCGGCAGGGCGACGGCGGCGGCGAGGGCGCGGCGCAGCGTGGTCGTACGGGACGTGGCAGGCACGGGAGGCGTTTCCTCTCGGGGGGCCCGGTGCCTGCGCCCCCTGTTCAGCTGCGGGGCGAGGCCGGGCGGTCGGCGTCGGGGTGTGGTGCGGGGTGGTGCGGGGCCGGGCCGCGGCTCATCGGGCACATCGCGCGACTCCTCCGGTGCCCGCGCCGAGGGCGCCGCTGCCGACGCGGCCGCCTTCTTTCGCGAACGTGCGGTAGATGTCCGCCATCAGAAGTCCCAGCCGTCGTCGTCGACCGTGACGGTGGCCTTGTTGGTGGCGAAGGACTCGCCCGCCATGCCGGCCGCGAGCGTCGTGCCGTCGGCGGGGTCGATGAGCAGGAACGACCCGGTGCGGCGGGAGTCGGCGTAGGAGTCGAGCGCCAGCGGCTCCGCCGTGCGGACCTTGACCGTGCCGATGTCGTTGGCGACGAGCCGGCCGGGCTCGGGGTGCTGGGACAGGTCGTCCAGGGTCAGCCGGGACGGGATCTCCTTGACGATCGCCTTGACCGTACGCGTGGTGTGCTTGAGCAGGACGCGCTGGCCCACGGTGAGCGGCTGGTCGGCGACATGGCAGACGGTCGCCTCGATGTCCTGCGTGGTCGCCGGGGCGTCCCCGCTCGGCACGATCAGATCGCCCCGCGAGATGTCGATGTCGTCCTCCAGCAGGAGGGTGACGGACTGCGGGGTCCAGGCGATGTCCACCGGCTCGCCGAGCAGGTCGATGCCGGAGATCCGCGACGTACGGCCCGAGGGCAGCACGGTCACCTCCTCGCCGACCCGGAACGTGCCGGCGGCGATCTGGCCCGCGTAGCCCCGGTAGTCCGGGTGGTCGGCGGTCTGCGGCCGGATCACGTACTGGACGGGCAGGCGCGCGTGGCAGCCCGTCAGGTCGTGGCTGACCGGGACCGTCTCCAGGTGCTCCAGCACCGTCGGGCCGCCGTACCAGTCCATGTGCGCGGACGGTTCCACGACGTTGTCACCGGCGAGCGCCGAGATCGGGATCGCGGTCACCTCGGGCACGCCGAGCTCGGTGGCGTACGTCGTGAACTCCTCGGCGATCGCCGCGAAGACCGGCTCGGCGTAGGCGACGAGGTCCATCTTGTTGACGGCGAGCACCACGTGCGGGACGCGCAGCAGCGCGGCGAGCGCGGCGTGCCGGCGGGTCTGCTCGACCACGCCGTTGCGCGCGTCCACCAGGATCACGGTCAGCTCGGCCGTCGACGCGCCGGTGACCATGTTGCGGGTGTACTGCACGTGGCCGGGCGTGTCGGCGAGGATGAACCGGCGCCGGGGCGTGGCGAAGTAACGGTACGCCACGTCGATGGTGATGCCCTGCTCGCGCTCGGCCCGCAGCCCGTCCGTGAGCAGCGCGAGGTCCGGCCCCTCCTGGCCCCGGGAGCGCGAGGCGTGCTCGACGGCCTCCAGCTGGTCGGCGAGGACCGACTTGGAGTCGTGCAGCAGCCGGCCCACCAGGGTGGACTTGCCGTCGTCGACGGAGCCGGCGGTGGCGAAGCGCAGCAGGGTGGTGGCCGAGAGCTGCTCGGCGGCGGTGGTGCTGGTCATGTCTAGAAGTACCCTTCGCGCTTGCGGTCTTCCATCGCGGCCTCGGACAGCTTGTCGTCGGCGCGGGTGGCGCCCCGCTCGGTGAGCCGGGACGCGGCGATCTCGGCGATCACGGCGTCGAGCGTGGTGGCGTCGGAGTCGACGGCGCCGGTGCAGGACATGTCGCCGACCGTGCGGTAGCGGATGAGCCGGCGCTCGACGGGCTCGCCGTCCTTGGGGCCGCCCCACTCGCCGGCGGTCAGCCACATGCCGCTCCGGCTGAACACGTCGCGCTCGTGCGCGAAGTAGATCTCGGGCAGCTCGATGCCCTCGCGGGCGATGTACTGCCACACGTCCAGCTCGGTCCAGTTGGACAGCGGGAACACCCGGACGTGCTCTCCGGGCGCGTGCCGGCCGTTGTAGAGCTGCCACAGCTCGGGGCGCTGGCGGCGCGGGTCCCACTGCGAGAACTCGTCCCGGAGGGAGAACACCCGCTCCTTGGCGCGGGCCTTCTCCTCGTCGCGCCGCCCGCCGCCGAACACGGCGTCGAAGCGGTGCTGCTGGATGGCCTCGGTGAGCGGCACGGTCTGCAGCGGGTTGCGGGTGCCGTCGGGGCGCTCGCGCAGCTTGCCCGCGTCGATGTACTCCTGGACGGACGCCACGTGCAGCCGCAGGTTGTGCCGCGCGACGGTCCGGTCGCGGTACTCGATGACCTCGGGGAAGTTGTGCCCGGTGTCGACGTGCAGCAGCGAGAAGGGGACCGCGGCGGGCGCGAACGCCTTCAGGGCCAGGTGCAGCATGACGATGGAGTCCTTGCCGCCGGAGAAGAGGATCACCGGCCGCTCGAACTCGCCCGCGACCTCGCGGAAGATGTGCACGGCCTCGGACTCCAGGGAGTCCAGGTGCGACAGCGCGAACGGGCTGTCCGTCTCCTCGTGTCCCTCGTGGACGGTGGCTGCGGTGGTCACAGGAGACCCCTTTCGGTCAGCAGCGCGTGGACCGCTTCCGCGGACTCCCGCACGGTCTGGTTCTGGGACTCGATCCTCAAGTCCGGGTTCTCCGGCTCCTCGTACGGGTCGTCGACGCCCGTCAGCCCGCTGATCTCACCGGCGGCCTGCTTCGCGTAGAGCCCCTTCACATCGCGTACCGAGCACACCTCGACCGGAGTGGCGACGTGCACCTCGACGTAGGCGGTGCCCTGCTGCTGGTGGCGCTTGCGGACCGCCTCCCGGCTGTCCGCGTACGGGGCGATGACGGGCACCAGCACCTGGACGCCGTTCGACGCGAGCAGCTCGGCGACGAAGCCGATCCGCTGCACGTTGGTGTGCCGGTCCTCGCGGCTGAAGCCGAGGCCCGCCGAGAGGAACTCGCGGATCTCGTCGCCGTCGAGCACCTCGACGCGGTGGCCCTCGTCGCGCAGCCGGCCCGCGAGCTCGTGGGCGATGGTGGTCTTGCCTGCGCTCGGCAGACCGGTGAGCCAGATGGTGGCCCCAGTCACGTGGTTCTCCCGAGGGGTCTGGTGTTCCTGAGCGGTCCGGTGTTCCCGGGTTTCGGTCGTCGTCATCCGTGCAGCCCGCACTCCGTCTTGGCCCGGCCCGCCCAGCGGCCGGCCCGCGCGTCCTCGCCCTCCAGCACGCGGCGCGTGCAGGGCGCGCAGCCGACGGAGGCGTAGCCGTCCATCAGCAGCGGGTTGGTGAGCACGCCGTGCTCGGTGACGTACGCGTCCACGTCGTCCTGCGTCCAGCGGGCGATGGGCGACACCTTCACCTTGCGGCGCCTGGCGTCCCAGCCGACGACCGGGGTGTCCGCCCGGGTCGGGGACTCGTCGCGGCGCAGCCCCGTCGCCCAGGCGCGGTAGCGGGTCAGGCCCTCCTCCAGCGGCTTGACCTTGCGCAGCGCGCAGCACAGGTCGGGGTCCCGGTCGTGCAGCCTCGGACCGTACTCGGCGTCCTGCTCGGCCACGGTCTGGCGGGGCGTCAGCGTGATGACGTTGACGTCCATCACGGCCTCGACCGCGTCACGGGTGCCGATGGTCTCCTCGAAGTGGTAGCCGGTGTCCAGGAACACCACGTCCACGCCGGGGAGGACCCGCGAGGCGAGGTGCGCGACGACCGCGTCCTCCATGGAGGAGGTGACGCAGAAGCGCTCGCCGAAGGTGTCGGCGGCCCACTTGAGGATGTCGAGCGCCGAGGCGTCCTCCAGTTCGCGGCCCGCCTGCTCGGCGAGCGCCTTGAGATCCTCGTCGGTCTCCGTCACGGTCACGTCCGGTCCCCTCCGTCGTCGTGGCGCTGGAGCCCCCGGGCCAGCAGGCCCAGGAACTTCAGCTGGAAGGCTCGATTGCAGGCCGCGCACTCCCAGGCGCCGTGGCCCCGCTCGCTCGGGCGCAGGTCCTCGTCGCCGCAGTACGGGCAGTGGAACGGGGCGGCTCGCTCGCTCACGGCCCCTCCTCTCGCTGCCGTTCGCCGACACTCACGACAGGGCCTCCTCGGAGGCTCGGGCGGCCCAGGTCGCGAAGCGCTCGCCGTCCTCGCGCTCCGCCTGGAAGCGCTTCAGGACCCGCTCGACGTAGTCGGGGAGCTCGGCGGAGGTCACCTTCAGACCGCGGACCTTGCGGCCGAAACCGGCCTCCAGGCCGAGCGCGCCGCCCAGGTGCACCTGGAAGCCCTCGACCTGCCGGCCGTCGTCGTCCAGGACCAGCTGGCCCTTGAGACCGATGTCCGCGACCTGGATGCGGGCGCAGGCGTTGGGGCAGCCGTTGATGTTGATGGTGATCGGCTCGTCGAAGTCCGGGATGCGGCGCTCCAGCTCGTCGATGAGGGAGGAGCCGCGGGCCTTGGTCTCGACGATCGCCAGCTTGCAGAACTCGATGCCGGTGCAGGCCATCGTGCCCCGCCGGAACGGGGACGGCTTGACCCGCAGGTCCATCGCCTCCAGTGCGGCGACGAGCGACTCGACCTGCGCCTCCTCGACGTCGAGGACGATCATCTTCTGTTCGACGGTCGTGCGGACGCGGCCGGAGCCGTGCGCCTCGGCGACCTCGGCGATCTTCGTCAGCGTGGCGCCGTCGACCCGGCCGACGCGCGGGGCGAACCCCACGTAGTAGCGGCCGTCCTGCTGCCGGTGGACGCCGACGTGGTCGCGCCACTGCTGGACGGGCTGCGCGGGGGCGGGACCGTCGACCAGCGGGCGCTTCAGGTACTCGTCCTCCAGGACCCGGCGGAACTTCTCGGCGCCCCAGTCGGCGACGAGGAACTTCAGCCGGGCGCGGGTGCGCAGCCGGCGGTAGCCGTAGTCGCGGAAGATGGAGATGACGCCGGTGTAGACGTCGGGCACCTCGTCCAGCGGCACCCACGCGCCGAGCCGGACACCGATCTTCGGGTTGGTGGAGAGACCGCCGCCGACCCAGACGTCGAAGCCGGGGCCGTGCTCGGGGTGCTCGACACCGACGAACGCGATGTCGTTGATCTCGTGTGCCACGTCGAGCAGCGGCGAGCCGGAGACGGCCGACTTGAACTTGCGGGGCAGGTTCGAGAAGTCCTTGTTGCCGATGATGCGGCGGTGGATCTCCTCGATGGCGGGCGTGCCGTCGATGATCTCGTCCTCGGCGATACCGGCGACCGGCGAGCCGATGATGACGCGCGGGGTGTCGCCGCACGCCTCGGTGGTCGACAGGCCGACCGCCTCCAGCCGGTTCCAGATCTCGGGAACGTCCTCGATCCGGATCCAGTGGTACTGCACGTTCTGCCGGTCGGTGATGTCGGCGGTGCCGCGCGCGAACTCCTGGGAGATCTCGCCGATGACCCGCAGCTGGCGCGTGGTCAGCCGTCCGCCGTCGATCCGGACGCGCAGCATGAAGTACTCGTCGTCCAGCTCCTCCGGCTCCAGGATCGCGGTCTTGCCGCCGTCGATCCCGGGCTTGCGCTGGGTGTACAGGCCCCACCAGCGCATCCGGCCGCGCAGGTCGTTGGGGTCGATCGAGTCGAATCCGGCCTTGGAGTAGATCGTCTCAATGCGTGTCCGCACATTGAGACCGTCGTCGTCCTTCTTGAACTGCTCGTTGCCGTTGAGGGGCGTGAAGTGGCCCACGGCCCACTGACCCTCGCCACGGTGACGCCCGGCCTTGCGGCGGGGTGCGGCGGGGGCGGGCTTTTCCGGGGTGGAGGCCATGGCTATACGTCCTTCGGGACTGCAGGAGGGCGGCTCTGACCTGCACACGCGCGCGCCAGGACAGGGTCCTGCGCAGCGGTGCGCGGTGGATTCAGAAGGTCGGGATCTCGGCGCTGCTGGGTCTCTCAGCTCACCGGACAGATGGCGCTGGACATGCGGCCGAGGTCGACGTGCCGCCGACTCACCAAGGCAATTCCAGCTCGAGACATGACGGAAGCCTGGCATGGGAGTTTGGACTCAGTCCACCTTTGTCCGAGATGTGGACAGACCTGTCCCACATCGCGGACCAGTGTGGGGCAGGTCACGCGGATGGCCGTCCGCAGGTGTGTCAGCCGTGCGCGCCGGGCCACGGACCGGGCGCCGGCGAGTCCGGCTCCTCCGTGACCTTCGTGTCGAACAGGCGGAAGCCCCGCCGCAGGTAGTTGTCCATCGCGTGCGGCCCGTCCAGCGAGCAGGTGTGCAGCCACACCCGCTTCGTCGGCGCCCGCCCGGGCCACCGCTCCGCCAGATCCCAGGCGCGGGCCGTGCCGTACGACAGCAGGTGCCCGCCGATCCGGCGCCCCCGGAACGCCGGGATCAGCCCGAAGTAGATGATCTCCACGGTCCCGTCGTCCTGCGGGTCCAGCTCCACGTACCCGGCCGGCGTCCCCTTCTCGTACGCCACCCAGGTCTCCACCCCGGGGCGCTCCAGGATCTCCCGCCACTGCCCGTACGACAGGCCGAGCCGGTCCGTCCAGCGGATGTCCCCGCCCACCGCGCTGTAGAGGAACCGGCTGAACTCCGGCGACGGCACCTCCGCGCGCTCGATCCGGACGTCGCCGCCCGGCTCCGCGGCCGGCCGGAGGTCGTCCGGCGAGGTCTGCTCCAGGGACCAGGTCGTCACAGAGATGCTCATGTGCGCCAGAGAACCACGCCGCCGGGGCTATGGCCAAAGCAGGGGCGGTACGGGAAGATCACGCAGCGCTCAGCCACCCCCCGCGCCCTGTCCGCATCCCATACACAGGAGGATGTCCATGGCCCGCCGCATATCCCGCGGCCTGCTCGCGCTGGCCACCGCCACCGCCGCCACCGCCGCCCTCGCCGGTCCGGCAGGTACCGCGACGGCCTCGTCCGAGCCGCAGGCCCGGATCTTCATGGTCAATCCCGTCCAGTCCACGGGCGACCAGAGCCTGGTCGACGGCAAGGACGGCAAGGGCGATGACTCGGTCCCGGCCTCCGCCTACGCCACCGCCCCCTTGCGGGGCCTCGACGGCAGCGGTTCGCTCTCCGGGCGCTGGGTCGTCGTACGGTCCGACACCGGCGCGTCGGCGAAGGTCGCCGACGTCGCCGGCTACGACCGCCACGACGACCGGTTCGAGCAGGTCATGGCCTACTTCTGGGTCAACGAGGCGCAGGAGTACCTGCAGGGCCTCGGGTTCGGCAGCGAGCTGCCCGGCGCCAACGACCGCCCGCAGCCCGTCCGTATCAACCAGTGGGGCGCCGACAACTCGTACTTCACCGACAAGAAGGCCGAGATCCGGTTCGGCAAGGGCGGGGTCGACGACGCCGAGGACGCCGAGGTCGTCCTCCACGAGTACGGGCACGCCGTCCACCACGCCCAGGTGCCCGGCTTCGGCACCTCCGTGGAAGCCGGGGCCATCGGCGAGGCGTTCGGCGACTACCTCGCCGTGACGGTCGGCGAGCACGCGATCGCCCGGTACGGCTGGGAGCGCAGGGCCGACCTCGCCTGTGTCGCGGACTGGGACGCCGTCTCGTACACCGGGACGACCCCGCACTGTCTGCGCCGGATCGACACCGACAAGACGTACGCGGACAAGGTGGGCCAGGTACACCGGGACGGCCAGATCTGGTCCCGCGCCCTCCTCGACATCCGCCACGCGCTCGGCGCCCGCACCGCGGACCGGATCATCGTCAACGCCCAGTTCGGCTTCGCGCCGGACACCGGCTTCCGGGACGCGGCGCTCACCACGATCGCCACGGCCCGGAAGATGTACGGCGAGGGCGCGGCCGCCGAGGTCCGTGCCGCGTTCCAGGCCCGGCAGATCCCCGGCGTGTGACCACCCCGGGGGCGGCGCGGCGCGAGACCGCCCGCCGCCCCCGGGCACGGTGCACCGCACCGTTCGACCGCCCGGTCCACCGGCCTGGTCCGCCGCTCCGGTGCGCCGCTCCGGTCCACCGGCCTGGTCCGCCGCTCCGGTCCACCGGCCTGGTCCGCCGCTCCGGTCCGCCCACCCCGGGCGCGGTCCACCGCTCCGGTCCGCCGCCACGCCGCGAACGCCACCGTCCGGCCTTCGCGTGCCGGCCGCGCGCGCCGTCCGCCCTTCGCGCCCCGGGCCGTCCTTCACCGCCGCTCAGCCGCCCGGCGTGCCGGAGCGTGCCGCCAGGACGGCGGGGGCCGTCGAGTGGGGGAGCAGCTCGCCCGGGTCCGCCGGGTGGATCAGCTCCACCTCCACCTCGTCCCGGAACCGGTACGGCCGGTGCGCCAGCACCCCCGCGAGGGTGCGCCGGATCCGCGACATCTCCGCCCGTACCGTCACCGTGCGGCCGCGGTCCCCGAAGACGTCGCCCGCCAGCTCCGCCGCGGTCCGCCCGTTCCGGTGCACCGCCAGGAGATAGAGGAGCTCGGCGTGGCGCGGGCTCAGCTCCTGCGTCCAGCGGCCCGCCTGACCCGACACCTCCACCGACCAGCGGCGCGCCCGGCCGACGTCCAGGACCACCCTGCTCACCTCCGCCGCCGGGTCCGGGGCCCGCGCGCCGTCGTCGGGCCGCAGCAGCCAGCCGCCCGGCAGCGGCTCCACCCCGCACATGCCCAGCGACGGCAGCCACACCCGGCCCGGCCCGAACGCCCCGGGCAGCGGCAGCCGGTCCAGCGGCGCCATCCCGGTGACGGCCGCCGTCCACCCGTCGGTGTCCACCACCAGCGCCCGCCCGTCCAGCCGGTACAGCAGCGGCGCGGCCACCGCGCGCAGCCGCGCCAGCGCCACGTGGTGCCGGTGCCGCAGCTCCGCCTCGGCCAGCCGGGCCACCGACCTGACCAGCAGCAGCGTCGCCGGATGCATCGTCGCGACCGGGCCGCTCACGTCCACGACGCCGATGAGCCGCCCGTCTCGAGGGTCGGTGATCGGCGCGCCCGCGCACGTCCACGAGTGGTGCGTCGCCACGAAGTGCTCGGCCGAGTGCACCTGTGTCGCCCGTCGGGTCACCAGCGGGGTGCCGACACCGTTCGTGCCGACTGTCGACTCCCGCCAGTCGGCGCCCGGTTCGAACCCGTGCCCGTCCGCCTTCCGCAGCACCGACGGATGGCCCTCCCGCCACAGCACACGTCCCTCGGCGTCCGCCACGACCATGATGTGCGGCACCGGGTCGACGCCCCCGGCCCCGCCGCCGCCCGGCATCAGCCCTTCCCGCAGCACCGGCAGCAGCTCCGCCAGCGGCGAGGTGCCCCGGCGCCGCTCCAGCTCTCCGAGCGACAGCAGACCCGAACGGCGGTCCCTGTCCGGATCGACGCCCTTGCGGAGCATCCGCTGCCAGGACTCGCCGATGTCGGCGCGCGGCGCCAGCGGCGCCCGGTCGCCCCGCAGCGCCGCGTCCCGCACGTTCTTGAGCAGCCTCGTCGCCTCGCGCGCGTCCATGGCGGCGAGCCGTGTCATGTCGACCGTGGTGTTCCGCACGGGCACCTCCCCACAGGCGTTCGGCGCACGGTGGCCGGTATCCGTCATTCCATCCTGCCCCGCCGGCCCCGTGGCGCGGGCTGATATCTCCCACACCGCCGTGACCGCTGCAACCCCTTGCAACCCTCGCGAACGGCGGTCCGCCCGTACGACAGTGGGGTCGTACCGGCCTCTTCGGTACCGCAGACGGGTTGGTGCCGTGTCGGCGCAGCACCACCCCGTCCGCTCTGCCCGGGCGTGGGCCGTCAGTGCACGGCCCGCGCCCGTTCGACCACCGCCGCCAGGTCCAGGGTGTGCGGCAGCGTCCCGAACGCCAGGCCCGAATCCCCGCCCAGCCGGGACGCGCAGAACGCGTCCGCCACCCACGGCGGCGCCCACCGCACCAGCAGCGACCCCTGCAGGACGAGCGCCATCCGCTCGACCAGCCTGCGGGCCCGCGCCTCGATGCCGTCCAGATCCGCCAGTTCGGTGAGCAGCGCCTTGATCGCCCCGTCCAGCCGGTGGTCGGCGCCCCGCGCCTCGCCCACCTCCTTCAGGAAGGCGTTCAGCGCCTCGGGCTCCCTCCGCAGCGCCCGTAGCAGGTCAAGCGCCTGCACATTGCCCGAGCCCTCCCAGATCGAGTTCAGCGGCGACTCCCGCAGCAGCCGCGGCATCCCCGACTCCTCGACGTAGCCGTTGCCGCCCAGGCACTCCAGGGCCTCCACCGCCACCGGGGTGCACCGCTTGGTCACCCAGTACTTGGCCGCGGGCACCGCCAGCCGCAGGAACGCCCGCTCCTCATCGGTGTCGGCGTCGTACGCGGCCGCCAGCCGCAGCGCCAGCGTCGTCGCGGCCTCCGACTCCAGCGCCAGATCGGCCAGCACGTTGCGCATCAGCGGCTTCTCGATCAGCACCCCGCCGAACGCGCTGCGGTACGCGGCGTGGTGCACCGCCTGGGCGACGCCCTGCCGCATCAGCGCCGCCGACCCGATGACGCAGTCCAGGCGGGTCGCCGCGACCATCTCGATGATGGTGCGCACCCCGCGCCCCTCCTCACCGACGCGGCGCGCCCACGTCCCGTCGAACTCGACCTCGCTGGAGGCGTTCGAACGGTTGCCCAGCTTGTCCTTCAGCCGCTGGATCCGGAACACGTTCCGGGTGCCGTCCTCCAGGACGCGCGGCACCAGGAAGCACGTCAGCCCCGCCGGGGCCTGAGCCAGCACCAGGAAACCGTCCGACATGGGCGCCGAGCAGAACCACTTGTGCCCCGTCAGGACGTACTCCCCGGGCGCGGCCAGCGGTGTCGCCGTCGTCGTGTTGGCCCGTACGTCGCTGCCGCCCTGCTTCTCCGTCATGGCCATCCCGAAGAGCACACCGCCCTTGTCGGCGGCCGGGCGCAGCTCCTCGCCCTCGTACACCGGCGAGGTGAGCTTCGGCTCCCACTCGGCGGCGAGCGCCGGGTCGGTGCGCAGCGCGGGCACCGCCGCGTGCGTCATCGACAGCGGGCAGCCGTGCCCCGCCTCGGCCTGCGTCCAGACCAGGAACCCGGCCGCGCGCCGCACATGGCCGGACGGCCTGCCCCAGGCGTCGGTGAGGCCCGAGGTCACCGCGTGGCCGAGGAGCCGGTGCCACGCCGGATGGAACTCGACCTCGTCGATCCGGTTGCCGTACCGGTCGTGGGTGCGCAGCTTGGGCGGGTTCTCGTTGGCGAGCACCCCCCACTCCTGCGCCTGTGCGGAGCCGGCCGTCGTGCCGAGCGCCGAGAGCTCCTGCCGGGCCTCGTCCCGTACGTCCGTCGGGACATGACGTTCCACGGCCTCGGACAGGGCCCGGTCGGCGGTGAAGACGTCGTACCCCACCAGGGGCGGAGGCTGATTGGTCACGGTGTGGGTGGTGGCTGCCATGCGGATACGGTAAGGAGGTGCAGGCAGCAAATGAAACACCCGAGTCGCAGCCCGGGCCCGGGGGCCGGCTCCACCGGGCCCGGGTCCTCTACCGCAACGTGTCGAAGCGGAAGATGGCCTGGCTGCTTCTGAAGGACACCGTCAACTCGTGCATCGAGTACCGGATCCTCGGTCTCGCCGCCGAAGCGGCCTTCTTCACCCTGCTGTCCCTGCCCCCGCTGATGCTCGGCCTGCTCGGTCTCCTCGGCTACATCGACGACTGGACCAGCACCACGACCGTCGCCTCCATCGAGAAGAACATCCTCGGGGCGGTCGGCACCGTCCTGTCCGACCGGGGCGTCAACCAGATCGCCAAACCCCTGCTGGAGGACGTCACCCAGGGCGGCCGACCCGACCTCATCTCCATCGGTTTCGCGATCGCGCTGTGGTCGGGCTCCCGGGCGGTGAACGTCTTCATCGACACGATCACCGTCATGTACGGCCTGGACGGGCACCGGGGCATCGTCGCCACCCGGCTGCTCGCCTTCCTGCTGTACATCGTGGCCCTGCTGATCGGCGCGGTCGTCCTGCCGCTCGCCGTCGTCGGCCCGGACCGGGTGGTCGAGCTGATCCCGTGGGGCACGGAGCTCGTCTCGATCCTGTACTGGCCCGTCGTCATCCTGCTGTCCATCGCGTTCCTGACGACGCTGTACCACGTGTCCGTCCCGGTGCGCTCGCCGTGGATCGAGGACGTCCCGGGGGCGCTCGTCGCGCTCGGCATGTGGGTGCTGGGCAGCTTCCTGCTCCGTATCTATCTGACCAGCACGGTCGAGGGCCCGACGATCTACGGTTCGCTCGCGGCGCCGATCGCGGTGCTGCTGTGGATCGGCATCTCCGCCTTCGCGGTGCTCGTCGGCGCCGCCGTCAACGCCGCCATCGACCGCGTCTGGCCGTCGGTGGCCACGGCCGCCGCCCGCGCCGAGAACGAGCGCGCCCGTACGGCCGAGGCGGCGGCGCTGGTCGCCCGCGCCAAGGCGGCGGTGGAGGAACTGGACGACGACGACCCCGACATGCCGTCCGAGTTCCCGGAACGCTGGTCACGGTTCCTGCCGCCCGACGACGTGAAGTCCCGCCTGCAGCGGGAGCGGAACGGCGACCGCCAGGAACGGGGCCAGAAGGGCGCCTGACCCTCGTGACCCCGGCGGCCACGGCTGCCCGCACGGCCTCGGCTGCCCGCACGGCCCCGGCGGTACGGGCCACGCCGAACGTCTAGGCTCGACGCGTGTACGAGGAACGCCCCGCGCGGCTCGACGGCGCCTTCGTCTGGACGACGACCGGCACCGCGGACGCGGTGTCCGTCAGCCCCGTCCTGCCCGACGGGTGCATGGATCTGCTGTGGACGGACGGCCGGCTGCTGGTCGCCGGGCCCGACACGCACGCCCACCTCCCCGACACCCGCGCCCCCTACGCCGGGGTGCGCTTCGCCCCCGGGGACGCCCCCGCGCTGCTCGGTGTCCCCGCCCACGAGCTGCGCGACCGGCGCGTCGACCTGGCCGACCTGTGGCCCGCCGATGGCGTGCGGCGGCTCGCCGACCGGGTGGGCGCCGCCGCAGACCCGGCCGCCGCCCTGGAGGAGGCCGCGCTGCGGCTGGCCCGCTCGGCGCGGGGCTTCGCCGACCCGCTGCTCCGCACCGTTGTCGCGGGGCTGAACGCGGGCCGTACGGTCGCCGAGACGGCCGGGGCCGTCGGGCTCGGCGCCCGGCAACTGCACCGGCGGTCGATGGACGCCTTCGGGTACGGGCCCAAGACCCTGGCCCGGGTGCTGCGCCTCCAGCGCGCGCTGGCGCTCGTACGCCAGGGGGTGCCGTACGCGGACGCCGCGCTCGCGGCCGGCTGTACCGACCAGGCGCATCTGGCGCGCGAGACGCGGGCCCTGGCCGGTACGACTCTCCGCGCCTACACGGCGTCGGTGCCGCCCGCGTCACCCGCGTCGGTGCCGCCCGCGTCGGCGAACAGCGAGACGCCGCAGCCGTCCGGGTCCAGCACGATCGCGTAGCGCTGCCCCCAGACCGCGTCCCACGGCTCCAGATGCCCGCGGTGACCGGCGGCGACCAGGGCCTCGTACACCGCGTCGACCTCGGCGGGGCTCGCGCAGCGGAACGCGAGCCCCAGCCGGTCGCCGCCGGAGGGGCGCGTCCAGCCGGGGTCGAAGGAACGGATGACCTCCTCCGTGTCCCACAGGAGGCGCGTCCCGCCCGGCAGCGCTGCCTCGACGTGCGGGGCGTTCTCGGCCCCGTCAGGGACGTCCACGCCGAGACGGCGGTAGAAGGCGAGGGAGGCGGCCATGTCGGAGACGACGAGGCCGATGGCGTCGAGTCGTGGTGCGGAAGTCATGCCCGCACCGTACGAACGCGGCCGCAGGCCGGTCTTGTACGAATCGGACGTAAGACTTTCGTCACCGGATCGGCGCAGTCGGCGGGCCGCGCGCCGCGTTCAATAAGGACAGGAGCCGGAGAGAACGAGAAACGGCATAGGCGACGGAGATCGAGGAGGCGGCCATGGCCGGTGTACGACGTCTGGTGACCAGGCCGGTGGTGATCGCGGCGGTGGTCGTCGCGGTGGTGGCGGCCGGACTGGGGCTGTACTGGTTCCAGCCGTGGAAGCTGGTGACGAACGAGACGGTCAGCGAGGCGCTGCCCGGGGCTTCGGCGCCCCCGGCCGCCGCCCCGACGGGCGACCCCGGGAACCCCGCGGCCGACCCGTCGGCCACGCCGTCCCAGGCGCCCTCCGCGCCGGCCGGTCCCGCGACCGTCTCCAGCGGCACGCTGATCAGCCATGAGCACACCACCACCGGGGACGTGCGCATCGTGCGGCTGGCCGACGGCTCGCGCGTGCTGCGCCTGGAGAACCTCGACACGAGCAACGGCCCCGATCTGCGTGTCTGGCTCACCGACGCGCCGGTCATCGAGGGCAAGGACGGCTGGCACGTCTTCGACGACGGCGCGTATGTCAGCCTCGGCAAGCTCAAGGGCAACAAGGGCGACCAGAACTACGTCCTGCCCGCCGATCTCGACCTGAACAGGTACACCAGCGTCAGCATTTGGTGCGACCGCTTCGACGTCTCCTTCGGAGCGGCGGCCCTGAAGGCGGCATGACCGCCCCGACGGGAACGTAAGCGGCGTAACGCGTCATACCGGGCGATGATGGGATCGTATTGATAACGTGAAGAAGATCCCTTTCGTCGCCCGCGCGCGTCACGGCGCCCGGGCGCCGCATACCCGGAGGGGGCGATCATGGGTACGCGTCGCACCCCGCTGCCCGGCGTCGGTACGCAGTACGACGTCACCACCGAGGACGGCCACCACCTCTCCGTCGTCGTCCACCACGACGGCCGCCGGTTCCTCGGCTTCTACGAGGCCGACGACCCCGACACCTGCCAGGCGTCGGTGCCCCTCAGCCCCGAGGAAGCCACCGCGCTGGCCCATCTGATCGACCCGTCGCCACTCGAAGTCCTCAACACCGACGGCCTCGACCTGATCACCGAGCACATCCCCGTCACCAGCCGGTCGCCCTACGGCGGCCGGCTGCTCGGCGACACCAGGGCCCGCACCCGCACCGGCGCGTCCATCGTCGCCGTGCTCCGGCGCACCAGCGCCCACCCCTCGCCCGGCCCCGACTTCCGGCTGGCCATCGGCGACACCCTCGTCGTGGTCGGCACCCGCGAGGGCGTCGACAACCTCGCCGCGATCGTCGGCGGAGAATGACCATGCACGACACCACCGCGCTCCTCATCGAACTCGGGGCGGTCATCCTCGCCCTCGGCCTGATCGGCCGGTTCGCCGAGCGCATCGGTCTCTCCCCGATCCCGCTCTACCTCCTCACCGGACTGGCGTTCGGCGACGGCGGCATCCTCCCCCTCGACGCCAGCGAGGACTTCGTCGCGGTCGGCGCCGAGATCGGCGTCATCCTGCTGCTGCTCATGCTCGGCCTGGAGTACAGCGCCACCGAACTCGTCACCAGCCTGCGCACCCAATATCCGTCGGGCGGAGTCGACTTCCTGCTCAACGCGCTGCCCGGCGCGGCCGCCGCGCTGCTGCTCGGCTGGGGCCCGGTCGCCGCCGTCGCCCTGGCCGGTGTCACCTGGATCTCCTCGTCCGGTGTCATCGCCAAGGTCCTCACCGACCTGCGCCGGCTCGGCAACCGCGAAACCCCCGTGGTGCTCGGCGTCCTCGTCATCGAGGACCTGGCCATGGCGGTCTACCTGCCGCTGCTGACCGTGCTGCTCGCCGGAGCCGGACTCGCCGGCGGCAGCATCACCCTCCTCATCTCCCTCGGCACCGTCGGCGTCATCCTGTACGTCGCCCTGCGCCACGGACGGCACATCAGCCGCGCCGTGTCGTCGGAGAACCCCGAGATGCTGCTCCTGGTCGTCCTCGGACTCACCGTCCTGGTCGCCGGGCTCGCCCAGCGGCTCCAGGTCTCGGCGGCCGTCGGCGCGTTCCTCGTCGGTATCGCTCTGTCGGGGGAGGTCGCCGAGGGCGCCCGCAGACTCCTCAGCCCCCTGCGGGACCTGTTCGCCGCGGTGTTCTTCCTCTTCTTCGGACTGTCCACCGCGCCGGGCGCGATCCCGCCGGTCCTGCTGCCCGCGCTGCTCCTCGCCCTCGCCACCGCCGTCACGAAGATCCTCACCGGCTGGTACGCGGCACGCCGCTCCGGCATCGGCCCGCGCGGCCGCCTGCGCGCGGGCGGCGCGCTGGTCGCCCGGGGCGAGTTCTCCATCGTCATCGCGGGCCTCGCGGTCGGTGCCGAGCCCCGCATCGGCCCCTTCGCCACGGCGTACGTGCTGATCCTGGTCATTCTCGGCTCGTTCAGCGCCCGCTGGGTGCAGCCCGCCGCGCACGGTCTGCGCGACGTCCTGGCCCGCAGGCCCCGGCGCCGCCCGGCACCGCCCCCCGGCCATGAGGAGATCATCGAGGGGACGCGGCTCCCGGAGCCCAAGGCCCTGTGAACACGGCCGGCCCGCACCGCCATCCCGGCACCTCCCGGCCCCGCACCGTCACCCCTACACCGTCACCGCCACCAGTACGCAGCTGTGCCCGTACTGCCAGACCGGGCCCGCCGCCGTGAACCCGGCCTTGCGCAGCAGCTCCACATGGCGGTGGAGCGTCAGCCCGTTGTCGCCGCCCGCCGGTGAGCCCCGCCTGGCCCGCTCCGACAGGGGCGCCGACAGCTCCGGCGCGTCGGCCACCGCCGACCACCAGCTCGGCCAGTCCTCGTGCTGGTGCGTCCCGTGGCGCTCGGCGTGCCGCCGGGCGACCTCCCCGGCGAGCGCGGCGACCGCCGGATCCTCCTGGAACAGATGGTCGCCGTTGACGAGGACGCCACCCGGCCGCAGCACCGCCCGCACCTGCTCGTACACCGACAGCAGCGCGGGCTCCGGCAGGTAGTGCAGGGCCGTCGCGGACACCACCGCGTCCAGCGGGCGGCCGAGGGCGAGCGAGTCCAGCCAGCCGGGCGCGCCGATCGTGGCGTCCGCGAACCGGACGTGACCGCCGTGGTGCGCCCGGCCGAGCGCCAGCAGCAGCGGATCCGTGTCCACGGCCACCAGCTCCGCCTGCGGCAGGCGCTCGGCCAGCCGGGCCGCCAGCGAGCCGGGCCCGCAGCCGAGGTCGGCGATCAGCGGCCGGGGAAGCGCCGCCGTCGCCGTCTCGACCACGTCGGCGATGACCGTGAAGCGGGCCTCGCGGTCGCACGCGTACCGCTGCTGCTGCAGCTCCCACCTGCGGATCCACTCGCCCGCCCGCTCGGCCGTCAACCGTCGTGCCATGGTCGTCCTCTGCTTCCTTTCCTCATGCCCGGTCCAGGCCGGCCAGCACACCGAGGAGCCGGTCGACCTCCTCGGGCGTGTTGTAGACGTGCAGGCTCACCCGCACCGAACTGTCGGTCTCACCGGCCCGCGCCTGGCACAGCCCGTCGGCGCGCACGAGCAGCCCGTGGGACGCGAGGATGAACCCGAGGTCGTTCGCGTTGATCGCGCGGTGCCGGAACGTCACCAGGCCCTGTCTGCGCTGCACCGTCGACTCCGCCGTCAGACTGAGCCCGCAGCCCAGCACCTCGTACGCGTCCAGCCGGCTGAGCCCGTCCGTGAGCCGGGCACCCAGGCCGACCGTCCACTCCTCTATCCGCGCGGGGCCCGCCGCCTCCAGCCAGTCGATGGCGGCCCGCAGGCTGACGATCCCGGTCGTGTTGGGCGTGCCCTGCCAGCCGCCCGGCCGGAACTCCCCGCCCCGCAGCCCGCGCGCCCACACCACGCCCGTCCCGGGCAGCGCCAGCGCCTTGTGGCCGGAGAACACCACGAAGTCCACGTCGAGCGCGGCGACGTCCACCGGCAGGTGGCCCACGCTCTGCGCGGCGTCCAGACAGATCGGTACGTCGGGCCCCACCACGCGCCGGACCCGGTGGACGTTCATGTCGGCGCCGTACACGTGGTGGACGTGCGTGACCGCGACGAACCGGGTGCGCTCGCCCACCAGCGCCGCCAGCGCCTCCGTGTCGTAGTCGTGCGAATCCTGCTGGTACGGCATGGCGTGCACGGTGACGCGGACGCCCCGCGCGGCGAGCAGGTCACGCGCCTCCAGCCACGGCAGGTGGTTGGCCTCGTGGTCGGCGAACGGCACGACGATCTCGTCGCCGTCGCGGAGCTCGGCCGTCAGCCAGTCCCGGGCGACCGTCCGCAGCCCGTCGCTGGTGCCGCTGGTGAACCACACGGACGACCGGTCGGGCTCCGGGTCGCCGAGGAACGCCTTGACCCGCTCCCGGGTCTCCTCGATGAGCGCCGTGGTGCGGTTGGCCCAGGTGTACGTCCCCCGGCCCGCGTTGGCGTTGCAGCCGGTCAGATACGTCTGCACGGCGTCCAGGACGGCCTTCGGCTTCTGCGCGGTCGCCGCGCTGTCCAGGTACGCGAGCCCCGGATGCCCGGTGACGATGGGGAACTGCTCGCGCAGCGGCCGCTGCCACTCGCGCAGCGCGGCGGACGGCCCGGGCGGCTGGCGCCGGGGCGGCGGAGCGGGGGAGGAGGACGGGGACGGGGACGGAGACGGGGAGATCCGCATGTCAGTCCCTCACCATCGGAGCGCCGGCGTCCCGCCAGGCGATGATGCCGCCGGCCAGGCTGCGTACGTCGCGATGCCCCATCCTGGTCAGCAGCGCCGCGTACGCCACGGACTGCTCGCCCACCGGGCAGACCAGCAGAACGGGCTGCGAACGGCCGAACGGCACGCCGCCGTGGAGGAGTTCGGCGAAGAGCTCGTCCACGATGTTGACCGAGCCCTCGATGTGCAGGGCCGCGAACGCGAACGCGCCGCGCAGGTCCACCACGACGGGCCGCTCCGTCGCGATCCAGGCCCGCGCCTCCTCGACGCCGATGACGTGCACGGCCTCCAGCTCGGCCGGCGTCACCGTGGCGGGCGAGTTGGGGCGGGGCGGCCGGCGCAGCAGTTCGGGGCGGCGCTGCCGCACGTAGCTCATATAGCTCTCGATACGGTCGCAGACGATGAACACGGCCGTCTGCCGCTCCGTCAGCCCGGCGTCGACGGCGCGCAGATGGCGTACCGCTCCGAAGTAGGCGGCCCCGCCCGTGGGTCCGGCGAGGATGCCGCAGCGGCGGGCCAGCGTGAGCATGCCGTCGATGGCCTCGTCGGAGGTCACCGAGGCGAGCGTGTCGTAGGTGTCCGGGTCGAACAGGCCGACCTCGTGGACCTCGTCGATGTTCCGGATACCAGGGACGAAGTCCGACTTGCCGGCGACGAGCCCGACGACCCCGGTGTCCGGGTCATGGGCGCGCAGGGCGCGGGCGGTGCCACTGGACGACCCGGCGGTGCCGACGCAGGCGATGAACCAGTCCGGGGCGGCGCCGCCGAGGTCCTTGACGATCTCGGGGCCGGTGCCGGAGGCGTGCGCCTCGGCGTTGCCCGGGTTGTAGTACTGGTCGGTGTGCAGGTACTCGCCGTCGTCGGCGGAGAGCATCCGGTGGATCCGGGTGAGCGGGTCCTCGGTGTCCGTCGGGTCCAGGCACTCGGCCTGCCCCGGCAGTTCCTCGATCTCGGCGCCGAGCAGCAGCAGCAGGTCCTTGATCTCCGGGACCTTCATCCGGTTGGTGACGCTCTTGAACGGCAGTCCGTGCATGCCGGCGATCACGGCGAGCGCCTTGGCGGTGTTGCCGCTGGAGAGCTCGACCACGGTACGGCCCTCGCGCCGGGCCGCGTCCAGCTGGGGCCGCGCCATATGCCAGGCGGCCCGGTCCTTGACGGAGCCGAACGGGTTGAGCATCTCCAGCTTCGCGTACAGGTCGATGTGGGCCAGCCCGTGCACCTCGGGGTCGATGCGGACGAGCGGCGTGTCGCCGATGGCGTCGGTGATGTGGTCGTACCTCATAGGGCGTCCCCCCCGGTGAGATGGGGCCAGTACTCCTCGTCCAGGCACCAGCGCCGGCCGCCGCCGTCGTCCTCGTAGACGGCGACCTTGCGGGCGACGGGCTGGTACAGGGCGTGATCGGCCGTGAAGTCCATGAAGTAGCCGGCGGTGTTGGCGAACGCGAGCAGATCGCCGGGGCGCGGCGTCGACGGCAGGAACACCTTGCGGCGGCTGATGAGGTCGGCCTCCAGACAGAGGTTGCCGAGGAGGTACACACCGGCGGGCCCGCGCTCCCCGCCCGGCGCCGGTTCCCCGCCGTTCTCCTTCCCGTGCTCCGGGCGCGGTACGAGGACGGGGTCGACCAGCAGCCCGTGGTCCTCCAGGCCCACGTCCCGGGCGTTCGCCGCCAGCCGGACCAGCAGGTCGCCGTCGGCCGAGCGCCGCACCTCCAGCACCTCGGCCAGGGTGGCCCCGCACTGGTCGGCCAGCGCGCGGCCCGGCTCGGTGTGCAGGTCGTACAGGTTCTCCAGGAGCAGGGTGGCCAGCGGGCGGCCCAGCGACGGGGCCGGCTGGGTGAGGAGTTCGTCCAGGTAGCGCGGGCCGGCGACCGGGCGGTGCCCGGGGTAGACGCCGAGGGAGCCGCGCAGGGTGCCGTTCTCGCCGCGCAGGCCGTAACCGTGGTCCCGCCAGGTGAGCGGGGGCCGCCTGCCGAGCAGGGCCTGGGTGAGCTCGCTGGTGTAGCGCTCCCACTGGGAGCCGTCGGCGAGGTAGTCCACGCCGAACCCGCCGCCGATGTCGACGGCCCTGGGCCGCAGCCCCCGGCGGCGGCACTCGTCCAGCACCTTCAGGCACCCTTCGAGGGCGACGGCCTTCTCGGCCAGGGCGACGGTGTCCAGGTGGTAGGAGACACCGGTCAACTCGACGCTGTCGCGGTGCTTCTCGGCGAGGTCGAGCAGGGCGGCGACCTCGGGCACCGGCGTACCGAAGCGGCTGCGCCGCGCGAGGACCGTCGTACCGGGCGCCGTGAACTCCGACAGGCGTGGCATGATCCGGGCGCGCGGCAGCCCGAAGCGCTCCACGAGCGCGGCCAGCGCGGTGAGTTCGCCCGGTGAGTCGACGCCGACCGTGACACCGCTGCGGGCGGCGAGCCACAGGAACCGGGGGTCCTTCGGACCGGTCGCCACGATCCGGTCGGGGGTGAAGCCGCTGCCGAGCGCGTGCTGCAACTCGCCGAGCGAGGCGACGTCGACGCCCGCGCCGGTGGCGGCGAGCCGGCGGACCAGCGCGCTCGACCGGTTCGCCTTGTGGGCGAAGGAGATCTGTCCGGTGAGCCGGTGCCGTGCGTACACGTCCTGGAACCGCCGCACGTTCTCGGCGATCTGGTCCGGCAGGACGATGTTCAGGGGTGAGCCCAGTGCGGCGACCAACGGGTGCAGGAAGGCGGGGGAGTCGGGGGAATCCAGCAGTGCCGCCAGCCGGGACTCCAGGCGTGGTGCGAGATACAGCGGATCGCTCATACGGGTCTGGTCCTGGTCCTCTCGAAGGGACTGGTGGTCTTCTCGAAGGGACTGAGCTGCGTGACTGCGTGCTGGGCCGAGTGTGGCGGGGCGGCGTACGGAGGACGAGCATGCCACTACATGGGAATGGTTGTCATAACGATCTGGCCGTTGTCTCACCCGTTCCCCTCGATCGGAATGTGTGACTCCGCAGGCGGTCCACGCTGCGCCGGTGCTGCGCCCCCGGCGTGACCGTCCGGCTCGCGCCGGTCGTCCGGGCTGCCGACTGCTGCGATCGGCGGAGGAAGTGATGAGAATCGTCGGAGAGAACGACGCGTCGGAATACGTCGAGAAGCGGGGCTCCGGCTGCGTCGATTGCCGTATGCACGCTCCTTACCCGGCCCCGGTCGCCGACGACGGATCCGCGCGGTAAATGCGTGGCGCCCGACAGGGCCGTCGTTCTACGCTCAGCGCGATCCCGGGCGGCCGAACGACCAGCCGGCACCGGGCGAACGAGACACAGGAGGTGTGACCGATGGCTGTCGAGGCGACGGGCACTGCCCGCATCCAGAAGCCCACCAGTTCCGCTTCCGTGGTCTCCGGCTGACCTACCTCTCTCCTCCGCGCCGCACGCGCGGGCCGGGGCCACCCTCGCGAAGGGTCTCCCCCCTTGTCCCACACCTCACTTCAGGCATCCTCCTCGTCCTCCTCGCACCCGCTCGCCGTCTACGGCTGGGACGCGGCGTGGCAGGCGGAGTTCACCCCGTACGCCGACCGGGGACTGGTCCCCGGCCGGGTCGTCCGGGTGGACCGGGGCCAGTGCGATGTCGTCACCCCGGACGGTGTCGTCCGCGCCGACACCGCGTTCGTCACTCCGCACGACCCCCTGCGGGTCATCTGCACCGGCGACTGGGCCGCCGTCGACGCCGACGGCGAGCCCCGCTACGTACGCGCCTGTCTGCCGCGCCGCACCGCCTTCGTCCGCTCGACCTCGTCGCAGCGGCATGTCAGCCACCACTTGGCCACGGCGGCCGAGCAGGCCGGACAGCGCCTCGCGGCGACGGCTGAGTACCTCGGCCTTGACGCCTCCTGGCTCGGTCGCCGGTGCGCACAGTTGTCGCCGTCGGCACGGAGCGCTCGCCCGGCCGCGCAGCCGGTTGCTCGGCCTCGAAGGGCTGGAGGCTGCCTGCCGGTTCGTGGCCGAGCGTGACCAGACGGGCGGAAGCGAAGGCGGGCGGAGGGGCGGCGGTCTCGCTGGTGCGCCTTGTTGCTCGTCTGCACCTGCGCTCATAAACGCCCATGAGCGCCAGGGGAACCGGCGGCCATCGTTGAGTGCGTGACTCGCGACCGGCCTTGTGGCTGATGCTTGAGCCACGATGCTCCCGGGGCCGCGCGCCCGAAGCCAGGGCGCGTCCTGCGGCCGCACGCCTTTCGGTGCGTACCCGATGCACTTCCGCGACCACGTCGCAGCTCCGGGAGACGGCCACCGACGTCACCCAAGGAGGTCCGCCGCCCTATGATCAGCGCACCGTTCGCCGCTCTCGGCCTCGTGTACCGCTGGACCGACCACACCATCAACCCGACCGGCGAAGCCCGCGCGGTTCTGCGTAGTGTTCTCAAAGACCTGGGTCTCTCCCGGGACGTCATCAGCGATGGAGCTCTGGCAGTCTCGGAGCTCGTGGCGAACGCGCACGAGCACGCGTGCGGCCCGTACGAGATGCGCCTGGGCCGCTCTCCGAGCGCGGACGGGGCCTGCACATCGTGAACGAGTTGACCCGGGGGCAGTGGGGGTTCCATGTCACGGACAGCGGCATCAAGGCCGCATGGGTCGTGCTGGCCACTGCTGCGGCCGTGCCGCGCGGCGAGCCCAGGGCTTTGGTGTAGACCGGCCTCGTCCTCTTGATCACGTGAGTTCGAGGAGGGCGAGAGGCCTGGTGTCGTTCCGGGGTGTCTGGCGGAGGCCGGCGACGATGTTCGGATGCCGGTCAGGCGGAGGGCGCCGATTGCGAGGCTTCTGCAGGTGACCCTCACGCGGGGAGCGTTCCTCGTCCGTAGTCGGGAGGCGTCCTCGGTGAGGGGCACATCTCTCACGTGATGCAGTGCCTCCACGCTCCGGTGTTGCCGGATCAGCAGGGTGAGTTGGGCTGGGCTTGCCTGTTCGCGGTGAGGCTGGTGACGGCGTAGACGGTCTTGAGGCTGATCTGCCCGGTCTGGCGACTGGTTCGGCGGCGGACGATGTGGACGGCTTGGCAGGCGCCGGGGAAGAACAGGTCGTTCACCGTGCAGGCCGTCAGCCGACGGTTCTCGTGGCGGCCGTGATCGTTCGTACGCGTCCTGTCCTGGAGTGGAAAATGATCACATGGCAGCATGTTCACGTGACTGACGACGGGGACGAGATACCGAAGCGTCAACGGGTTTCGAGGCTGGACGAATTGGCGGATGCTTCGGGTTCTGCAGCGCTGCCGAGACCGGAGCAGGTTCTGGCGGCCTCGCCGGCTGAGACGCGGAGCGTGCCGCCGGATCCGAAGCAGGCTGACGAGGTGGCGGCGGCGCGGCGGGAGTTTGCGCGTTTGCTGGGGGAGTTCCGGCGTACTGCCGTGGTGGTGCCGTTCGACGAGTACGGGAGTCTGTGGACGGCGGATTTCAACGGAGTGCGGTGGATCTGCGCGTTCTCGGACGAGGAGGCGTTGGCGCGGTTCGCGGCGGTGCGGGGAGACGCGGGGCGTGAGTGGACGTACCGGACGATCCTGGGGGCGCGGCTTCTTGACGTGATGGTGCCGCTGCTGCCCGGACCGGGCGGCGTCGCGCTGGATGCGGGCAGCGCGACCGGGGTCCTGTTTCCACCGGTGCCTGGGATCGTCCCGGACGAGGTGGCAGTCAAACTTGAGGGGGAGACACCGTGAGTGGGAGTGAGCCTGAGCTCGCGGCGCCGGCGGCGGCACTGGCGGAGATCACGAAGGGTATCAACCTGGCGCATTCCGAGCTGAAGGATCTCGGGATGATCGGTGAGGCGTCGGTGGGCAGGGGGTTCTCCGATCTGGCCCTGTCGGGACTGGAGTTGGGGCACGGTGGTCTGACGTCGGAGTTCGAGACGTTCTGTAACCGGTGGGAGTGGGGCGTGCGTGCGCTGACCTTGCGGGGAAACGGTTTTGCGCAGGGGGTGGGCCTGTCGGCGGGCTCGTTCGCGGAGCAGGAGCAGTACGTCAAGGACTCGTTCAAGATCGGTGCGAACTCCCTCAACGGGAACCCGCATCTGTCCGAGGACGAGGTCAAGCAGATGCGCTGGGACTCGATCCGTGACCAGCACATGTGGGACAACGCGGACTGGAGCCGCGAGTCGTTCTCCGAGGCACACGGCGAGGTGAAGCAGACCTGGCAGAACACCGTGTACGACGTCGAGGACGCGATGCTCGACTCGATGGAGCGCTCCGGTGTGCTGGACCCGAAGCTGCGGGGCGGGATCGACGAGAAACTCAAGGACATGCTCGATCCCGACCAGGCGACCATTGATCAGGCCGAGCAGCCGCGGTGGGGGGCTAACGGCTGATGGTGGACTGGCGGGGGTGGGGCGACAAGATCGTCGACGGAGTCGACCGGGGCTTCGACAAGGGCAAGGAGATCGTCGGCGAGGGCGTCGACTACGTCACCGACAAGGCCGGCCAGGGCCTTGACAAGATCGGTGCGCACGACTGGGCGGACGCGGTCGAGGACTGGGGTGACGAGACCGCCTCTTCCCTCGGTGCGGAGGTCGGGGAGCAGCAGCTCGGGCAGACCGAGGAAGCGAACGAGCTGATCCACGGCAGGCCGGAGGAGATCGCCGCGACGGTGAAGAACCTGCGGGACTTCCAGCAGGCGTTCGACCTGGTCGGTGGAGGGATGAAGAAGCTGGGCTCAGACGACTGGAAGGGTGAGGCGGCCAACGCGTTCCGGGAACGGTTCCAGACCCTGCCGACCGACTGGCTGCACGCGGCGGACGCGATGGAGAGCGCGGCCAAGGCTCTGGAGACATACTCCAAAGCGGTTGTGAGTGCGCAAGGCAAGGCGCGAGAGGCTGTCGCCCTCTACAAGGAGGGCGACAAGGACTCCAAGACGGCGGTCGACACGTACAACAAGAAGGTCGACGCTTACAACGCAGCCCGTAACGGTGACAGCCCGCTGCCCCAGCCGGGGAAGTTCTCCGACCCGGGCAGGGCCAAGCGGCAGCGGGCGCGGGAGATTCTGAACGACGCCCGGCGGGCGCGGAACGAGGCCGGCGAGACCGCGAAGACCGCGGTACACGCCGCTCTCGCACACGCCCCCAAGGAGCCGACCGGGGTCGAGAAGGCAAAGCTCGAGCTGGCGGACTACGGCCTGGGTCAGAGCATTGAGCTGGCCCACTTCGGCGGAGGTGTCGTCAAGGGCACGGCGGGCCTGATCAACTTCGTCCGCTCGGTCAACCCGATAGACCCGTACAACCTGACGCACCCGGCGGAGTACTACAAGGGCGTCAACATGACGCTCGCCGGTCTGGTGTCCACGGCAGCGAATCCGGACAGGGCGCTGAAGAACGCCTGGGACGCGGCGAAGGGCGACCCGTCGGAGTTCCTCGGCCGGCTGGTGCCCGAGCTGATCGGCACCAAGGGCGCGGGGGCGGTGCGGGGAGGCCTGCGCGCGGGCCTCAACGGCACCCGGCACCTGCCCGACGGGAACAAGCCGGGCGGCAGCCGCGGGGATCACGAGAAGGATCCGGACAGCAACGGTAAGACGTGCGGCGAGACGGTGTGCAAGAAGGACCCGATCGACATCGCAACGGGCCGCATGCTGCTTCCGCAGACGGACATCGTCCTGCCCGCCTCACTGCCCCTCGTCTTCCGGCGTACCTTCGACTCCGCGCGCCGCTCGGGCCGCTGGTTCGGTGCGGCCTGGTCGAGCACGGTGGACCAGCGGCTGGAGATCGATTCCGAGGGCGTGATCTTCAACTGTGACGAGGGCAGCCTGCTCGCCTATCCGCACCCCGCGCCCGGCGTCCCGGTCATGCCCACGCACGGTCGGCAATGGCCCTTGGACCGGGTCGAAGACGGGTACACCATCACCGATCCCGACACCGGTAGGGCCTGGCACTTCGTCGATCACAGCGGCGAACTGGCGCTCCTGGCCCAGATCGACGACCGCAACGGCCGCTGGATCAGCTTCGAGCACGACGAGGCGGGCGCCCCGACCTCGATCGTCCACCACGGCGGCTACCACCTGAAGCTCACCACGAGCGAAGGCCGCGTGACCGCCCTGCACCTCGCGGGCGCGGCGGCGGACGGATCCGACCAGGAGATCCTCCGCTACGGCTACACCAACGGCCACCTGACCGAGGTCGTCAACTCCTCCGGTCGCCCCCTGCGCTTCGGCTGCGATGAGCACGGTCGCATCACCTCGTGGACCGACACCAACGGAAGCCGCTTCGACTACGTCTACGACGATCAGGACCGCTGCACCTACCAGTCAGGCGCCGATGGTCACCTCGAGTCCACGTTCACCTGGGACGATGCAGAGCCGGCGACCGGGCTCCGCATGACCACCGTCACGGACGGCCTGGGGCACACCGAGCGCCACCTCATCAACGACCGTGCCCAGGTCGTCGCCGAGATCGACGCACTGGGGGCGGTCACTCGCTTCGAGTACGACCGTCACAACCGCCTGCTGTCTCGGACGGATCCGCTGGGCCATGTCAGCCGCTCCACCTATGACGAGCACGGCCGGAGGACGGTGCTCGAGCGCCCGGACGGACGGCAGGCGCGAGCCGAGTACAACGAGATCGGGCTCCCGGTACGCATCGTCGGCACCGACGGCAACGTCACGCGCCAGACCTTCGACGAGCGCGGCAACCGTACGTCGGTCACCGATCCCTCCGGGGCAACGACGGAGTTCGCCTACGACGCGTCGGGTCGGCTCACCTCGGTGACGGACCCGCTCGGCGCCACCACCCGTCTAATCCTGGACCGCCGGGGCCTCCCCGTCGAGGTCACCGATCCGCTCGGTGCCACGACCCGCTACGAGCATGACGCCTTCGGCCGTACGGTACAGATCACCGACCCTCTTGGCGCGGTGACCCGGATGGAGTGGACGGTCGAGGGTCGGCTGTCCCGCCGGACGGTACCGGACGGCACGGTGGAGTCCTGGACGTACGACGGCGAGGGCAACTGTCTCAGTCACACCGACGCGATGGGCGCCACGACCTGTTTCACGTACACCGACTTCGACCTGCTGACCTCCCGCACCGGCCCGGACGGCGTCCGCTACGAGTTCACCCACGACACCAACCTGCGGCTGACGCGGGTGACCAACCCGCAGGGCTTGACGTGGGACTACGCCTACGACGCGGCGGGGCGACTGGTCACGGAGACGGACTTCGATGACCGGGTGCTGAGCTACGACTACGACGCTGCGGGCCGTCTGGTCTCCCGGGCGAACGGC
Organism: Streptomyces sp. NPDC047886; assembly: GCF_043204435.1. Classification (NCBI taxonomy): domain Bacteria; kingdom Bacillati; phylum Actinomycetota; class Actinomycetes; order Kitasatosporales; family Streptomycetaceae; genus Streptomyces; species Streptomyces sp. NPDC047886. The sequence continues at coordinate 314,869 of NZ_JBIDCF010000005.1, read as the reverse complement.
TTGGGCCAGCGCATCGACTTCACACACAATGCCCTCGGTCAGGTGATCCGCAAGGAGGTCGAAGGCAACGCGGTCACGACGTTCGAGTACGACGTCTTCGACGAACTCGCGGTGGCTGTGGGCCCGGACGCCGGGCTGGAACGACTGCGGGACCGCTATGGCCGTCTGCAGTCCGAGAAGGTCAACGGCCGGACGCTGACGTACGCGTACGACGCACTGGGCCGCAGGGTGCGGAGGACGACGCCTGGCGGTGCGGTCAGTGAATGGTCGTACGACGCTGCGGGCCGCAGGACGAAGCTCAACGCGTCCGGGCGCGAGATCGCATTCTCCTTCGATGCCCTGGGCCGCGAAGTGGAACGCACGGTATCGGACTTCGTGGCGCTGACGTCATCGTTCGACGAGATGAGCCGCTTGACGGCCCAGGAGATCACGTCCCGGGACCGTCGCCTCCAGCACCGCGCATACACCTACGGGGCGGGAGGCGGTCTGGTCGGCATCAGCGACGCACTCTCCGGTTCCCGGGGCTTCGACGTGGACTCGGCCGGTCGCGTCACGGCCGTCCACGCGCGGGGCTGGACGGAACAGTACGCCTACGACGACGCCGGAAACCAGACGGAGGCCTCGTGGCCGGCCACGCACCCGTCCCATTCCGCGACGGGCCCACGCGCCTACGAGGGCACTCGGATCGCCAGCGCGGGTGCCGTGCGCTACGAACACGACGGCCAGGGGCGGATCGTCCTGCGCCAGAAGGCCCGGCTCTCCCGGAAGCCCGACACGTGGCGCTACGAGTGGGACGCGGAGGACCGCCTCACCGCGGTCACCACACCGGACGGCACGGTCTGGCGGTACGCGTACGATCCCCTGGGCCGCCGAATATCCAAGCAGTCCCCGGTCGAGACGGTCCACTTCACCTGGGACGGCACGACCCTCTGTGAGCAGACGACTGCGAACGTCGTCCTGACCTGGGACCACGTGGGCCCGCGCCCCCTGTCCCAGACGGAACGCCGCACGGACACGGACGACGAACGCTTCTTCGCCATCGTCACCGACCTGATCGGCAGCCCGACGGAACTCGTCGACGAACAAGGCGACGTGGCCTGGCGAACCCGCACCACCCTCTGGGGCACGACGACATGGAACCGCGACGCCACGGCATACACCCCGCTCCGCTTCCCGGGCCAGTACTTCGACCCCGAATCGGGCCTCCACTACAACTACTTCCGCTACTACGACCCAGAAACGGCCCGCTACCTCAGCCAGGACCCTCTCGGCCTTGCCCCGGCCCCAAACCCGACAGCATACGTCCACAACCCTCTACTGTGGGCCGATCCCCTCGGGCTTCTACCCTGCAAGAAGAACGAGCCGGACGACCCCACGTGGGACGGCAGGGTCGTTTACGGCGAACTGGACGACCTCGGGCGGCCGACAGGAATGCACGCCACGCTGGGAGACGACATGATGGGGAAGAATCCCACGGACCCGCACGGTGATCCTCCCGGTTGGGAGAAGGACAAGGGGTACAACCGAGCCCATCTCCTCGGCGCACAGCTCGGCGGATCCAACTATAATCCGGCAAATTTCGTTACCATGCACGCCTACGCCAATTCCCCCGTCATGAGACATATCGAAAACCAAATCAGGGCCGCAGTCGAGTCCGGAGAGACTATCCAGTACAGCGTCACCCCTCGGTATAATGGGAGCGACAAAATCCCCACAGGGGTGTACATCGAGGCTTACGGCTCAGACGGTTTCCAGTTCACTCAGCACAGAAGCACCGGAATAACCGAGTCCGGAAATACCGCATTCATACCCAACCAGAAGAGGGGTGGATGACGAGATCAGTCAAATGAAGCCAACCTCCCTGTCGTCCGGACTCATCGATCCTTAGGAACAGGACACCGCCATGACCAACGCCCTTACCCGTCTTCTCGAAATCGCCCCGGCACCGAGCGAACCCCGTCAGAAAGACTGGGGCGAGGTCGAGCGCAGCCTTGGGGATGAGCTGCCCGCCGACTACAAGAAGCTCATCCACGTCTATGGAGGAAGTAACTGGGACGACTACCTGTACGTTCTAGAGCCCGACTGTCCCAACAGCAACTATGACCTCATCGAATGGGCGAAGCACCAGGTCGAAGACCTGGAAGACCTGTGGGAATTCGAGAAGAAGCCAGCGGAACTGGAGATCGAGGGATCTCGAGTCATCCCATGGGCGACCACAGACAACGGAGAATGCCTCTACTGGCTTGTCCGGCCAGGCATTGAGCCGGACCAATGGACCGTCATGGTGAACGAGGCCCGCGGTGACCGGTGGGAGCATTTCTCCGTATCCTGCACGCAATTCCTCGCATCCTCCCTTGATGGAGAGCTGCAGTCGAGCATCCTCTCGTCCTTGTTTCCCCGCGCTACACATGAATTCCGCCAGCTCGGTGCGGTATGACGACGCGGCGCTCTGTCGGCCCCAAGGGTTCGGCGTAGTCGGATGGCGTCCGATTGCTGATTGGTGCGGCCTGGCGAACGGGGATCAGGGCTGCCGCACAGGTGCGCGAAGGACGCTTCGGATCTGAGCCGATCGGTGATGCCTCCCCCGGGTGATCAAGAGCGGGACGGACGCCTCGAAGCCTACTTCCGTACGAGGCATGGAACATCGTGGTGCTGCCCGGGTAGACGACAAGGCAGTGTTGAGGCCGGTGTGAGGTGACCACGGACACCTGGGAGCCCGTGCGGTGGCATCCCTCGGGGGCCGACGATTCACCACCCGGACAACCGACCAGGAGTCAGACCCCCGGGCGCTGCCGCCTACATCCTCACTGTCAGACCCGCAACAGAACCACCGCACGGAGGTGAACCGTTCCGGGTTCGATAGAGACTCGATTATTTGAGTGGATCGAGTCATGGCGTCCTTCCCAGTACCCGCTTGAGCTGCGCCGTCGTGCGGTGCGGATGGTCGCCGAGGTGCGGCCGGATCACGACACCGAGCGGGCCGCGATGAAAGCGGTCGCCGCGAGGCCCGGCATCGGCACGACCGAGACACTGCGCAAGTGGATCCGCCAGGACGAGATCGGTGCCGGCACCCGGCCGGGGACGACGACGGAGGAGTCCGTGCAGATCAAGGCGATGAAGAGATCGCCGAGCTGAAGCGGGCCAACGAGATCCTGAAGGCGGCGGTGAGTTTCTTCGCGGCCGAGCTCGACCGGCCACACACACGCTCGTAGCGTTCATCGACGAGCACCGGGACCGCTTCGGCGGAGTCGAGCCGATCTGCCGTGTTCTGACCGAGCACGACTGCAAGATTGTCCCGTCCACCTACTACGCCCACCACAAACGCCTGATGGCGCCCTCGGCCCGCACCGCTCAGGACACCGAACTCAAGATCCTGATCCAGGAGGCATACGACGCCAACTACCGCGTCTACGGCGCGAGGAAGATCTGGCGGCACCTGAACCGCCAGGGCCGGACCGTGGCCCGCTGCACTGTCGAACGCCTCATGCGTGAACTCGGCATCACCGGTGCCGTCCGCGGCAAGAGAGTGATCACCACGATCCCGGACCCCACCGCGCCAAGGGCGCCGGACCTGGTCGACCGCGACTTCGTCGCCAGCGCGCCGAACCGCTGCTGGGTCGCCGACTTCACCCATGTCACCACGTCCTCCGGCGTCGTCTACGTCGCCTTCGTCGTGGACACCTTCTCCGGCCGGATCGTCGGCTGGTCCGCCTCGACCACGAAGCAGACCCGGCTCGTCCTGCACGCCCTGGACATAGGCTGTGGCAACGCGATCGCAGCCAACGCCTGCTCCTGCCAGGCGAATTGGTGCACCACTCGGACGCGGGGTCGCCATATGCGTCCTTCACGCTGGCCGAGCGCTTGCGGAAGCCGGCATCGCCGCCTCGATCGGATCGGTCGGCGACGCATATTGATCAGAAACTCATGGGGTTCTCGTCCATGACGTAGCGGACGTGCGGGCCACCGAAGTAGACGCGGATGATGTGTGGTTGACGCTGACGTCTGCGGAAGAAACGGCGGGTCTCGGCGGCGAGTTCTGCCTGATTCCGGGCCCGGTGCTGCTTGGGCAGGCTGTGCTTGAGGTCCGCGTTGACCAGCTCGCCGGGGACCAGCTCGGGCGAGTACGGGGGCAGGAAGTGCAGCTCGACGTCGTCGGGGTGGGCAGCGAGCCAGTCACGGACCTTCTTGGAGCGGTGGGCGGAGCGCCCGTCGACCACGAGGTGGACCTTGTGGTCGAAGTTGGAAGGGCAGTCCCCACCGCTTCAGGTACTTGCCCGCACCCACCTCGGTCAGCCGCACCCGGTACAGCTTCGCGATCAGCTCGCCCGGCAGCCGCGTCCATAGCTGACCGGAAAGCCCCAGGTCGCAGGGCGGGTGATCGAGGACCGCCTGCCGCACGGCGGCCTGCTCGGCCTCCCCGAGCACCTGGTACACACCGACCGGCTTGCCCCGCGGCCGCATCACAAGCGCCTCCCGCCCGCCGGCCTGCCACTTCGCCCACCACTTGTCGACGGCCTTCAGCGACACCCCGAACACCGCCGCCACGTCCTCACGGTCCCCCGCCCCGCCACCGCCCGCAGCCGCAAGGCTTCCTGTGCCGACGGCGACAGATGCCGCGCGTCCCCCACCAGATCGCTCACACCAATCCCATGATCCAGAACCCAGAGACAGGACACCTCCCGCCCGCCGAATACGAAACCAACCACTACCTGAGCACCACGAAACCCCAGGTCACAACCAACATCTGAGATCTCTATCGAACCCGGAACGGTTCACTACGGCTCGCGGCGTGACGCTGGTCCGCCGACTGTCGGGGTCGTACAGGTGAGGCCCCGAATCTAATCGGTGGTGCCGTGCCCTGGGGCGGGGCTATGGTTCTGCTCGTTCCAAGGCGCGGCTGTGTGTCGTGCCGAGGGCGCGGTGTTGGTTCGTTGAGAAGAAGCAGGGGGTGAGGACATTGATGACTGTCATGGTGACGGGCGCTGCCCGCATTGAGGAGTTCATCGTTTCCACCCCTGTGGTCTCCGGCTGACACCCACTCGACTTCCGCGCGCAGAGCGCGCCGCCGGGGCCACCCTTCGAAGGGTTCCCCTTGTTCAACGCTTCGCTCAACACGTCTTCTACTTCCGATGCTCAGCACGTCCTTGCCGCCTACGGCTGGGACGAAGGCTGGGCGGCCGAGTTCGCTCCGTACGCCGCGCAGGGTCTGGTCCCCGGCAGGGTCGTACGGGTCGACCGTGGCCAGTGCGACGTCGCCACCCCCGCTGGCGTCATTCCGGCCGACACCGAGTTCGTTGTTCCCCGTGACCCGATGAAGGTCGTGTGCACGGGGGACTGGGTCGCCGTCGACCCCGAGGGCGGTGATCCGCGGTACGCGCGGACGATCCTGCCTCGGCGCACCGCCTTCGTCCGGTCGACGTCCTCCAAGCGTTCCGAGGGCCAGGTGCTGGCCACCAACATCGATCACATCGTCATCTGCGTGTCGCTCGCGGTCGAACTCGACCTCGGGCGGATCGAACGGTTCCTCGCGCTCGCGATGTCCAGTTCGAGCGGTGAGGCACTGCTGCGTACGTCGGTGGACTCCGGGGAGTCCGGCGCCCAGCCGCTGGTCGTCCTCACCAAAACCGACCTCGTGCCCGACCCGGTCGGACTGTCGTACCTCGTCCAGGACGTCGAGACCGTCGCACCCGGCGTCCAGGTCCTGCCGGTCAGCGCCGCCACCGGCGAGGGCGTCGACGTCCTCGCCGCGCTCCTCGGCGACGGCACCGCCGTGCTCCTCGGGGTGTCCGGCGCGGGCAAGTCCACCCTCGCCAACGCCCTGACCGGTACCGACACGATGGCCGTACGGGCCACCAGGGAGATCGACGGCAAGGGCCGGCACACCACCACCACCCGCAACCTGCTCGCCCTGCCCGGCGGCGGTGTCCTCATCGACACGCCGGGCCTGCGCGGCGTCGGGCTGTGGGACGCCGGAACCGGGGTCGGGCAGGTCTTCACCGAGATCGAGGAGCTGGCCGGGACCTGCAGGTTCCTCGACTGCGCGCACGAGACCGAGCCCGGGTGCGCGGTGCTCGCCGCGATCGAGGACGGCTCGCTGCACCAGCGGCGGCTGGACAGCTACCGCAAGCTGGTGCGCGAGAACCAGCGCATCATGGCCAAGACCGACGCCCGGCTGCGCGCCGAGATCCGCAAGGACTGGAAGCGCAAGGGGGCCGAGGGCCGCGCCGCGATGGAGGCCAAGCGCGGACGCGCCCGCTGAACAGGCGCTGAGAGGCGCGCACGGGTGAGCGCCCCGGCGTGCGTGCCGCCGCACCCCATGTGCGCCGACGCACCTGGGGCGGGCGCTCCGTCATGTGCCCCGACGCGCCGCACGGGCCCCTTCCCCCTAGGCTGGAGATGTTCTATCGCCCCGAGGAAGGGGCCCGCCATGGCTCCGCTCTCCAAGGCGGGCACGGCGCTCGCCGATCTGCGAGAACAACTGACCGGTGACGTCCTCGCCCCGGAGGATCCCGGCTACGACCAGGCCCGGCAGGTCTTCAACTCGATGATCGACCGCCGGCCGGCCGTCATCGCCCAGTGCGCCGACGAGACCGACGTCGTACGCGCGGTGCGCTTCGCCCGTGACCTGGACCTCGACATCGCCGTACGGGGCGGCGGCCACAGCGTCGCCGGCATGGCCCTGAACGACGGCGGACTCGTCATCGACCTGCGCCGCATGCACGACGTGACCGTCCACCCCGCCGCTAAGGCGGTACGGATCGGCGGCGGCGCCACCATGAGCCACCTGGACCGGGCGACCCAGCCCTTCGGGCTCGCGACCACCGGCGGCAGGGCCTCCACCACCGGGGTGGGCGGCTTCGTCCTCGGCGGCGGAACGGGCTGGCTGGACCGGAAGTTCGGCCTGGCCGTGGACAATCTGCTCGGCGTCGAACTGGTCACAGCCGACGGCACCGCCCTGCGCGCGGGCCCCGAGGAGAACACCGACCTGTTCTGGGCCCTGCACGGCGGCGGCGGCAACTTCGGCGTGGCCACCTCGCTCACCCTGAGGCTGCACGACCTGCCGGAGATGTCGTTCGCGCTGCTCCTGTACCTGCCCGAGTCCGGGCCCGACGTGGTGCGCGGCTACCGGGACCTGATCGCGTCGGGACCGCCGGAGGTGAGCGGAGGCGTGCTGTACATCACCACCCCGCCCGAGCCGTTCGTCCCGGAAAGCCTGGTCGGACACCTCGTGTGCGGTGTGCTCGTCACCTACGCGGGACCCGAGGCCGAGCTGCGCGCCCTCGCCGAACCGCTGCTCGCGCTGCGGCACGAGGCGGAGGTCGTCACCGCCATCCCGTACGCCGACCTGCAGTGCATGATCGACGACCCGCCGGGTATGCGGAACTACTGGTCGGCCGAGTACCTGACCGGCGCACCGGACGAACTCGTCGACGTCTTCTGCGCCCGCGCCGCCACGATGCCGGTGCCCACGGGGACCCAGCACGTGCTGTTCCCGCAGGGCGGCGCGATCGCCTCCGGCCCCGCCGACTACCCGGTGCCGTACCGCGACGCGCCATGGGCCGTGCACCCGTTCGGCATCTGGGAGGACCCGGCGGACGACGAACGGGTCCGCCGATGGGTCAAGGACGTCCGCGCCGACGTACGCCCCTGGTCCACCGGCGCCGTCTACCTCAACTTCATCGGCGACGAGGGCCGCGACCGGGTCGTCGCCGGCCTCGGCGCCGAGAACACCCGGCGCCTGGCCGAGATCAAGTCCCGCTACGACCCGGACAACGTGTTCCGCCACAACCACAACATCGCGCCCGCCTAGGTGTATTGATCAGGGGGTGCCCGGCAAGACCCGCCGGACACCCCCTGGGAGGCGCCTTCTGCGGACCCTCCTCCCGGAGGCGGGGCCCGCCTCCGGTCGGCGCGCCCTACTCCAGGCCCCAGCTGATGATCCGCCGGGGATGGATGCGGATCACCTCCTGGCTGAAGCGCGGCCCCAGCTCGTGCGGCCCCGTCAGCAGCTCCGCCACGCCCCTGATGTCGACGCCCCGCACATGCCACGGGTGCTCGCTCACCAGGTCGTCCACCACGAGGGCGACGTTCCGGTTCCCCTGCAGATTGCGCCACTTCTTCGTACGCCCCATGACGACGCCGCCCACCAGGATCGTCCCGTCGTCCTGCGGGAAGAACACCACCGGGTTCGCCTGCGGCCGGCCCCGGCCGTCCACGGTCGCCAGCCGCCCCAGACGCTGGCTCTTCAAGTAGGCCTTCTGCACCGCGCTGAATTCCGTCATGCGTCCAGCATTCCGTCCCACGGCGCGCGGCGCTGCGAGATCGCGGATCAACCGCCGGCGGCCGCGCCCAGCCACGCCCCGACGACCAGCAGACAGGCGAACAGCTCCACCAGCACGCTGGTACCGACGGCCCGCATCACCCGCCGGGTCGACGCCACGGCCGGCCCGTGCCCGCCCAGCCTGAACCGCTCCGCGAGATAGATCCCGCCCACGTACCCCGGCACCGCGCCGATCACCGGCAGCAGCACGAACCCGGCCAGCGCCCCCACGCCCGCGTACGCCACCATCCGCCGGGTGACTCCCACGCCCCGCAGCCTGCGCACCGGCAACTGCCACACCACGACCTGCGTGACCAGCAGCAACCCGGTCGAGCCGACCAGCAGCCACCATGCCAGACCGGTGCGTACATGCAGGGACCACCACATCACGGCGGCCCACACCAGCCACGTCCCCGGCACGCCCGGGACCAGTACGCCGAACAGGCCGAGCAGCAGGACGAGGCCGACCAGGATGAGCTGCCACGCATCCATCTGTCCAGCCTGCCGGAACGCCCGCCGGCCCGCAGGTCGCACCGGCCGCCCGGGGCTCCGCCTCAGGAGCGGGGCTCGCGGGCGACCCAGCCCCGCTCGTAGGCGTGCCAGCCCAGCTGGAGGCGGGTCGTCACCCCCGTCAGCTCCATCAGGCCCTTCACCCGGCGCTGCACCGTCCGCAGCCCCAGATCCAGCTGTTTCGCCACGCTCGCGTCGGTCATGCCCGCCAGCAGCAGCGACAGGATCTCCAGGTCCGTGGCGTCCGGCCCCGGCGCGGCCGCCTCCGTCACCCCGGTCACCGCCCCGGCCGCCGACCCCGGGCCCGCCGGTCCGCCGTCCGTCCCCGTGACCGCCGCCGCGCCCAGCCGCAGCGGTACCGCGTCCCGCCACACCGCGTCGAACAGGCCCATGAGCGACTCCAGCAGCCCGCTGGCATGCACCACCAGAGCCGCCGGTTCGGTGCCACGCCCGTTGGTCAGCGACACCATCGCCAGCGTCCGGTCGGCGACGACCAGCTTCGTCGGCACCCGGTCCACCACCCGTACCCGCTCGCCCCGGCCGAGCGCCGACGTCAGCTCGCTGATCCCGTCGGGCAGCGCCAGCACCGCACGTTCCACCACGACCCGGCAGGTCACGCCCCGGCCCGACGCGCGCTCCTCCGCTTCGCCCTCCGCGCCGGTCACCGCGGTGGGCCGGCCGGTGACCAGGGCGCACACCTCCTCGACGGCGCCCAGCCTGAGCTGGAGGAACCGGTGCGCCACCGCGCGAGCGCCCGTCACCACCTCCACCAGGTCGTGCACGGCCGGCTCGGCCGCGTCCGCCCGGTACTGCTCCGCCAGCGTCGCGGCGGCCAGCTCCGCCTGCTCCAGCTCGTGCCGCTGCCGGGTCAGGAGCGCCCCGAGCGCCACCGCGGGCGGCGCCGCCACCCAGCGCCCGGCGCGTGCCGACGACCGCGCGGCCAGCCCCCGCGCCTCCAGGCGCCGCAGCGCCCGTTCCGTGTCGGTCTCCGGCAGCGACAGCCGGTGCGCGAGGTCGGTGACCTCGGCCGCGCCCAGCGCGACCAGCGCGCGGTACGCGGACTCCTGGCGTTCGTCGAGCCCTATCGCCGTCAGCACCCTTACCCCCCACCCCTGTGTTCCGGCGGCCCTGAGACCCCACCGGACGCATCCGTTCCGCGGCCACCTTGACGGAAAGAGGCCACGGCGTAAACCCGCCTCGTCCCTGATCGCCGGGCGAGCCCGCCCGGTGCCTTCCCGACGGGGAGGAGGGACCGCCCGGCGGGCCCTTTCATGATGACCACTTTTTCCACGAGCCCCGTTTTCGCCCCCTGTTCACTGTGGACAATAAGGGCATGAACCCACAGGGGGAGACGCCAGCCACCGGCGACGACGGCTGGTGGGAGAAGCTGTACGACGAGACCGTGCCGGACACCGCCGGCTGGAACGGCCGGGGCGGGCCGGGCGACACGCTGGACGACCGGTTCGCCTCGGCGGCCGACACCGTCACCACCGATCCCCGCACCGCTCCTGACGACGCGCGCACCGGCGCCCGGCGGTCACCGCACCCGGCGCGGGATCCGGCGCGCACGCCGGAGGAGCCCCCCGCCCCGCCGGGACGGGAACCGTGGGACAGAGCCCCCTGGGAGCCGCCGGTGGACCGGACGGGAACACCCCGTACGTTCCCGCAGGCACCGCCCACCACCCCCGCCGCGTTCCCCGCGCCCGCCCCGCCAGCGTCCGAGGCCCCCGCCGTACCGCCGGAGCCTGGCCCACCGCCCGACCCGGCCCGGCCTCCGGAACGGACCACGGGGACCCCGCCCACGACGGCGTCCGGGCCCACGACCGCGACGGCGTCCGGGACCACATCCGCGACGGCATCCGGGCCCACCACGACGGCATCCGGGCCCACATCCATGACGGCATCCGGGCCCACGACCGCGACGGCGTCCGGGACCCCGCCCATGACGGCATCCGGGCCCACATCCGCGACGGCGTCCGGGCCCACGACCGCGACCGGGACCGAGTCCGGGGCCGCCGTCGGGCCGCCGTCCGGGTCGGGGACCGCGCCCGGCCTGCCACGGCCGCGCGTCGGCCATGTGGGGGACGGGCCGCCCACCTACGACCCCGAGCCGACCGCGCTGCCCGCCGCGCACCCCGACGACCTGGGCGCGCTCGTCGCCGACACCGTCCTCGACGGCGCCCGGTACGGCACGTTCACCCTCCGCGCCGCGTCCGTACGGGGCGACTCCGCCCGCTACCGGGGCGAGCACCGCCGCGACGCCCTGCTCACCGCCCGGTTCGGCACCGGCGACACCGCCCTCCTCCTCGTCGCCGTCGCGACCGGCGCGCGCGCCACCGAAGGCGCCCGTCTCGCGGCCGCCGACGCCTGCCGCTGGATCGGCGAAGCCGTCGGCCGCAGTCACGCCCGGCTCTCCGAGGACATCAGGGCGGGCCGCCGCGGCGACCTCAAGTCGGGGCTGCACCGGCTCACCGACCGCTCCTTCGGCCGGCTCCGGGCGCGCGCCGCCGAACTCGGCGTCGGCCCAGAGGCGTACACCGCGAGCCTGCGCTGTCTGCTGCTCACCGCCGACCCGGGCTGCCGCACACGGGTCTTCTTCGGCGTCGGCGCCGGCGGGCTGTTCCGGCTGCGCGACGGGGCCTGGCAGGACCTGGAGCCGCCCGTGCCCGAGCCCGCGGCCGTCACCGGTGAGCCCGTCGTGGGCTTCGGCTCCCCGCCGCACGGCGCCACCCCGCCCGTGTCACCCGTCCGTCCCCCGGACGGCCCCTCCGCGACCGCCGGTCACCTCCCGGGTACTGCGGACGGCCCCACGGGCGGCCCCGCCGACGGGACTCCGGCCGGCGACCGGCTGACCATGCGGCTCGGCATTCCGGCCCACCCCTCGGCGCCGTACGTCGAGGACCTGCTGCCGCCGCCCGCCGAACCGTTCCGCTTCCGGGCATCCGTGGCCCGCCCCGGTGACACGCTGCTGCTCGCCGGTGCCGGACTGGCCGAGCCCCTGCGCGACGAGCCCGCGCTCGCCCGCGAGCTGGCCGGGCGCTGGGGGCCGCACGAACCGCCCGGACTGGCCGCGTTCCTGGCGGACACCCAGCTGAGGGTGAAGGGGTACGCCGATGACCGTACGGCGGTGGCCATCTGGGAGGCGTAACCGGGCATGCCGTGACTTGATGGAGGCATGGCCAAACAGAACGTGGCAGAACAGTTCGTCGACATCCTCGTCCGCGCCGGCGTCCAGCGGTTGTACGGAGTCGTCGGCGACAGCCTCAACCCGGTCGTGGACGCCATCCGCCGGACGAGCGGCATCGACTGGATCCAGGTCCGGCACGAGGAGGCCGCCGCGTTCGCCGCCGGGGCCGAGGCCCAGATCACCGGGCGGCTCGCGGCCTGCGCCGGCTCGTGCGGGCCCGGCAACCTCCACCTCATCAACGGCCTCTTCGACGCGCACCGCTCGATGGCGCCGGTCCTGGCCCTCGCCTCGCACATCCCCTCCGGCGAGATCGGCCTCGGCTACTTCCAGGAGACCCACCCCGACCGGCTGTTCCAGGAGTGCAGCCACTACAGCGAACTGATCTCCAGCCCCCAGCAGATGCCACGCCTGCTCCAGACGGCGATCCAGCACGCGGTGGGCCGGGGCGGCGTCAGCGTGGTCTCCCTGCCCGGCGACATCGCCTCCCACGCCGCCCCCGACAAGCCGAGCGAGCACGCCCTCGTCACGACCCGCCCCACCGTCCGGCCGGGTGACGGCGAGATCGACGCGCTCGTCCGCATGATCGACGAGGCGGACCGGGTCACCCTCTTCTGCGGCAGCGGCACGGCGGGCGCGCACGCCGAGGTGATGCAGTTCGCCGAGCGCGTCAAGGCACCGGTGGGGCACGCGCTGCGCGGCAAGGAGTGGATCCAGTACGACAATCCGTTCGACGTCGGCATGAGTGGCCTCCTCGGCTACGGCGCCGCGTACGAGGCCACCCACGCATGCGATCTGCTGCTCCTGCTCGGCACCGACTTCCCGTACAACGCCTTCCTGCCCGACGATGTGAAGATCGCCCAGGTCGACGTACGGCCCGAACACCTGGGGCGGCGCTCCAAGCTCGATCTCGCCGTCTGGGGCGACGTCCGGGAGACGCTGCGCTGTCTGACGCCGCGTGTGCGCGCCAAGTCCGACCGCCGGTTCCTCGACAAGATGCTGAAGAAGCACGCGGACGCGCTCGAGGGGGTCGTCAAGGCGTACACCCGGAAGGTGGAGAAGCACACGCCGATCCACCCCGAGTACGTCGCCGCCGTCCTGGACGAGATCGCCGACGACGACGCGGTGTTCACCGTGGACACCGGGATGTGCAACGTGTGGGCCGCCCGCTACCTCACGCCCAACGGGCGGCGCCGGATCATCGGCTCCTTCAGCCACGGATCCATGGCGAACGCGCTGCCGCAGGCCATCGGCGCCCAGTTCACCGACCGGCACCGCCAGGTCGTGTCGATGTCCGGCGACGGCGGTTTCGCGATGCTGATGGGCGACTTCCTCACCCTCGTCCAGTACGACCTGCCGGTGAAGATCGTCCTGTTCGACAACTCCTCGCTCGGCATGGTGGAGCTGGAGATGCTGGTGGCGGGCCTCCCGTCGTACGGCACCACCAACCACAACCCCGACTTCGCGGCGATCGCCCGCGCCGCGGGCGCCTACGGGGTACGGGTGGAGAAGCCGAAGCACCTCGCGGGCGCGCTCAAGGACGCCTTCAGGCACAAGGGCCCCGCCCTGGTCGACGTGGTGACCGATCCGAACGCGCTGTCCATTCCGCCGAAGATCAGCGCCGAGATGGTGACCGGCTTCGCGCTCTCCGCCAGCAAGATCGTGCTCGACGGCGGAGTGGGCCGCATGCTGCAGATGGCGCGCTCCAATCTGCGCAACGTTCCGGGAATCTGACGCCCCCGCGTGCCCCACTGCCCCCCTCCGTGCGCCCGCCCGGAGGGGGGCGAAGGCGTGATGGGCGAGGGGCGGGGGCATGCATCCCGTGAGCCTGTTCGAGGGGAAGGGCCGAGGAGTCGGGGGTGCCCCCTGTCGAGCGAAGCAGAGACGTGGGGGAGGGCGGGGAACTATGAGTGGGCGTCAGGCAGGGACCGAGACCATGGTGAGCGGGTGCGAGCGAATACCTGAGGCGGAGGAGGGCCGGCAGATACACCCGGGCCATCCCATCCAGCCAGGCCACCCGGGTCATCCGGTGCACGGCGGGCACCCGGCGCAGCCACCGGGACATCAGCCGGGACATCAGCCGGGGCACCAGGCGGCCCAGTTGCGCAGAGACGTGGCCGGGGCGGATCTGACGGCGGTGGCCGAGGTGCGGCACGCCTTGCGGCAGCTGCTGCGACACTGGGGAGCGGAGGGCTCGGCCGATGTGGCGGAGCTCCTGACGAGCGAGCTGGTCACCAACGCGCTCATACACACCGAGCACGGCGCGGTCCTCACGGCCACCCTGTCGACCACCCGGTTACGAGTCGAGGTAAGGGACTTCGCGGCCGCCATGCCCACCCCGTACGCCCCCGCCATCGACGACGGGACGCACGGCCGGGGGCTGCTGCTGGTACAGGCGCTCGCCGACGCGTGGGGTGTGCAGAGCCAGGGCGTGGGCAAGGTCGTCTGGTTCGAACTGACCGGCGGGCCCGCCTGAGACCAGGCGGGCCCGACCGTTGTCCGTGAGGTGGGAGACCCGGGTCAGCCGAACTGCTGCTCCAGGTTCTTGAGCTTCTCCTCCAGTGAGTCGAGCCGGGGAATCGTCTGGGTGTCGTCCTCGGCGGTGAGATCGACCGTGCGGGGTTCAGGTCCCCTCACGGCCTGCAGGGAGGGCCGGGACCGGAGCGGCAGTTGTCCGGGCTCGGATATGGCGGGCTCCGCGACGGACGCCCCGACGGCGGCCGACGCGGAGCCCGACGCGGAGCCGATGGCGGCCGCCGTGGGGCCGGGCGCGGCGCCGATGGCCTGCACCTCGACCTGGCGGCCACCGCCACGGCCGAGCCCCCAGGCCCGGTGCTGTCGGTTCAGCGCCTTGATGTGTGCCCGCTCCAGCTTCTCCTGCTCGCGGCGGCGGTGCCTGTTCTGCTTCCGCTCGCGACGGTCCTCGCGTACCTCGTCGACGGCCTCGTCCAGGGTGCGGACGCCTTCCAGCAGCATCAGCGACCAGGCGGCGAACGTCTCGCGCGGCGCCCGCAGCCAGCGGACGATCCGGATCTGCGGCAGCGGCCGCGGCACGAGGCCCTGCTCGCGCAGCGCCGCCCGCCGGGTCTGCTTCAGCGCCCGGTCGAACAGCACGGCGGCGGAGAGCGACATGCCCGCGAAGAACTGCGGGGCGCCGTCGTGGCCGAGGCCCCGTGGCGCGTGCACCCAGTTGAACCAGGCGGCGGCGCCGGCGAACAGCCAGACCAGCAGGCGCGAGCCGAGTGCCGCGTCGCCGTGGCTGGCCTCGCGCACGGCGAGGACGGAGCAGAACATGGCGGCCCCGTCGAGCCCGAACGGAACCAGGTACTCCCAGCCGCCGGACAGGTTCAGATTCTGCCGGCCGAAGCCGACCAGGCCGTGGAAGGAGAGTGCGGCGGCGACCGCGGCACAGCAGAACAGGAGCAGATAGGAGGCGATGCCGTAGATGGCCTCCTTGCGCCTGCGGCGTTCCTCGCTGCGCTCCCAGGAGTCGTCGGCCGCGGCCTTGTCACCGGCGCGCTTGTTGCGCGCGAGCACCGCCACCGCCGCCACGACCCCCACGAGCATCACACCGCCCGGAAGCAGCCAGTCCAGCGATATGTCGGTCAGTCTCATGCGGTGTCCCTCGCATCGCAGTAGGGCGTTTCGGCGCCATATTGGCCGAAGGCCCGGGGTGCTCACGGGGTTTCGAGGCAAGAGAACGCCATTGGGGCGGCGAGGCATACGAATAGGTGCGATCTACTCGAACTTCCATATGGTGAAGCCGAGTTGCGTTCGATTAATCCCACTCGTGCGGGTGGCGTGACCCGCGAGCGTGTCGCTCAGTCGGCGGCGGCCGCGTGCAGCTTCCGCACCCGCTCCGCGTCACAGGTGCGCGGACACGTCACACAGGTGTCCTCCGGCCGCAGCGTGTAGAAGAGGCAGCAGCTCGCCCGGTCACGGGTCGGCAGCGCCTCGCCGCCCGGTCCGGTCAGGTTCCGGAAGCCGGCGGCCCCGACGTACGGCTTGGCCGTACCCGGCAGCAGCCGCTCCAGCTCGGCCATCGCGCGGGGCTCGTCGCCCAGCAGGTGTGCCACGTACCACAGGCCCTCGACGATCTCGTCGGTCGCCATGCCCCACAGGGCCCGCTTGCCGCGCCGCATGCGCGGCCCGAAGCCGTCGAGGACGGGGCCGATGTGCTCGGCGACGGCCGCCCGCACCTCGCCCCGCAGCGCCTCCTCGTCCGCCACGACCCGGGCGCCCGGCAGTCCGGCGGCCGGGTCGCCGGGCAGGCACGCGAACTCGGTCACCCGTACGGCCATGCGGCCGAGCGCCCGCTGGAACGAGACGCCGTCGGCCGGGACGCGCGGCACCCGGCGGCGCAGGAACCACGGCACGGTCACCAGCAGGCACGCGGGCCAGGCGTACCGGCGCAGTCCGAAGCTGGCGATCACGTCGGGGCGGGCCCGCTGCCCGTAGTCGCGCAGCACCTGTGCGTCGTCCCAGGCGAGGAAGGCGTCGAGGGCGGGGCCGCCCGCCGCGAGCTCGTCCGCCCCGACCCAGCCCGCGCCCCTGGGGGCCTCCTCGCCGGGGGCGAGCTCCTGGACCCGCAGACCCGGGAACACCTCGGCCAGCCGGTCGTAGGAGTCGGCGAAGGGCGAGGTCAGGGCGGGGAGGAGCGGGGGCGAGAGCGCGGGAGCGGGCATGTGGGGACCACCGAATCGCGATCGTTGGCAGGTTAGCCTAACCTTACCCGATCTGGTCGGTGTTTACCGTTCGAGCGGCGTCCGGCGGCCATGGAATCCCCGAACGGCGCCCGGTGCGCCTATGGTGCACACAGGGCCCTTTCACCGCGAGCCGGGCCCGTGCGAGCAGCGGCAGGAGGACCCGAGTGGAGCAGGGCAGGGCGAGGGAGGCGACGACCTCCTCCCAGGCGTACGCCGGCATGCGCGTCCCCGACCAGGCCCGCGGCGAACACACCCACAGCGAGCCCCCGGCCCCGGGCGTCGTCCCGTCCCCAGCCCGCGGGGCCCGTGGCCACGACGCCGCGCCCACACCCGGGTCCGGCTCCATGCCAGGGTCCGTGCCCGCGCCCACACCCGTGCCCGCGCCCACACCCGGGTCCGGGTCCGCGTCCGCTCCCGCTCCCGTTTCCGTACCGGCCCCGGGCGCCGCGCCGCGCACCGTCCAGCGCCACTCTGTGCGGGGCCAGGTCCTGGACGCCCTGCGCAACGCCCTCGTCAGCGGCGAGCTGAGGCCCGGCGCCGTCTACTCCGCACCCGTTCTCGGCGAGCGCCTCGGCGTCTCCGCGACACCCGTCCGCGAGGCGATGCAGCAGCTCGCCATCGAGGGCGCCGTCGAGGTCGTACCCAACCGGGGCTTCCGCGTCCTCACCCGTACGCCGCACGAGCTCGCCGAACTGGCCGAGGTACGGGCCCTGATCGAGGTGCCCGTCATGCTCCGCCTGGCCCGCACCGTCCCGGCGGCGCGCTGGGCCGAGCTGCGGCCCCTGGCCGAGGCCACGGCGGCCGCCGCCGCACGGGGCGACCTCGCGCACTACGCCGAGAGCGACCGCGCGTTCCACCGGGCGGTGCTGAGCCTGGCCGGCAACGCACAGCTCGTCGCCGTCGCCGACGACCTCCACCGCAGGTCCCAGTGGCCGCTGACCGCCGCGCCGGTCACCCGGCGCGCCGACCTCGTCGCCGACGCAGCCGAACACAGCGCCCTGCTGGACGCGTTGACCGCCCAGGACCTCGCCGTGGTGCGGTCCCTGGTGCGTGAGCACTTCACGGGCGCCAGGGGCTGAGAGGGCGGGCGGAACCGGACGTGCGCGCGGCGGTGTGGGCGGCGGCCAACCAACTGGGCGTCGTCGCCGGAACCCCGGGGGAGCTCCTGACGGCCCTGCTGTCCGGCCCGCGCCGCCCGATACGGGTCACCCTGCCCGCCCGGGACCCGGACAGCGCCGAACTGGCCGCGAGCCTGCGCCAGTGGACGGGCGCGACGGTGACGGTCGAGCCGCCCGGTGAGAGCCGGGCCCCCGCGCGCCCGCCCGGATCCTACGAGCCGGCCGACCCCGGCGCGGTCTGCGCGGCCGACCCGGAGCGGATCACCCTCGCCTACGAGGCGGCGGGCGACGACGACTTCGGCGGGCTCGGGCGCGCGTGGCTGCGGGCCGGCCAGTCGCTCGTCCGCGCCGGCCGTACGCCGGCCGACCGCGCCCTGCTCCTGCTCGCGGCGCTGCCCGACGGGGCGGACCCCCGCCTCGCCCCGGCGCTCGCCGACCTGTCCGCCGACACGCCCTGGCGGGTGACCGGCACCCGCGACGCCCAGGTGGCCGCCCTCGCCACGGATCACCGCGACCGGCTGATCGTGGTGGAGGACCCGCGCGTGAAAGCCCTGGCCTGTCTGCCGGACGGCACGCGACTCCGCCTGGACGAGCGCGGCCGGCTCCGTACGGACGGGCCGCCCGGATCGGCCCCACGGCTCGTCCTGGCCGTCGCGACGACCCTGGCCGACCACCCGGCCACCGCGCTCGCCGCGACCGGTGACCTGGTGGTCACCGGCGACCGGATGGGTTCGCTGCACGCGTTCGGCCTCGACGGCCTCCATCAGTCGGCTCCGCACTCCGGCCGGGTCACCGCCCTCGCGGTGACCGGGGCTCCGCGCGTCCACAGCGGCGGCGCCGACGGAACGGTACGGAGCTGGCGCCCCGGCCGCCCGCCGCACCGGTCACCGGTGACCCGGCGCCCGTACCCGGTCGTCGCGCTCCACGCGGCCGACACGGGCACGGGCACGGAGACGGAGACGGGCACGGACACGGGCGGCGATGCCAGGGCGGGGGTGACGCTCGCGACCGGCTGGGCGGACGGGCTGGTGACGCTCCACCGCCCGGGCGCCGCCCGGCCCTCGACGTTCCGGCCGGGCCGCCCGGTGCGGGCCGTCGCCGTGCTGCGGGACGGCTCCACAGTCATCGGCACCGACGAGTCGCTGATCCGGCTGCGCCCCCGATGACCGCGCGGCGACTCCGTGGCGGCTCGGTGGCGACTCGATGGCGGCTCGATGGCGCGTCCGTGGTGGCCGCGCGGGCGGACCGCGATACCGGCGAGCGCCGTCCCGGGCCGCTCAGGCAGCCGGGCGCGGCGCCAGTTGCGTGGCGAGCCAGGTCGGCACGCCCCCCAGGAGCTGGAACAGCCGCCGCGCCTCCGCCCGCAGGCGCGCCGCCTCCGGCTCGGGCTCGGCGTCCGCGAGCGCGGCCAGCGCGGGAGCCGTGCCCACCAGGTAGCCGAGCTCCTCACGCAGCCGCAGCGACTCGGCGAAGCCGTGCCGCGCCTCGGCCAACTCGCCGTCCCGCAGGGCCAGCCCGGCCAGATGCCGCCAGGTGAAGGAGAGCAGCAGGGTGTCGCCCTGGGCGGTGGCGCCCGCGTGCGCGCGGCGGTACGCGGCGCGGGCGGCCTGCGGCGAGTCCGCGAGGTACTGGGCGAGCAGCCCGCGCCGGAAGTCCAGCAGCGGCCGGCCCGGCGCGGAGGGGGCGAACAGCGCCGCCGCGCGACCGAGCGCCGCCCGTGCCTCGTCGGCCCGGTCCCGTACGCCGTGCAGGGTCGCCGCGTAGGCGAGGTAGCCCCGCTCGCACGCGGCGGCGCCCCGTTCGTCGTCCTCCCGCGCGACGGCCTCCGCCGCCCGCAGCGCGTCCTCCGCCTCGGCCCAGCCCGATTCCGTGTACAGGCACCGCTCGATCAGCAGCGACGCCCGCTGGACCGCGACGGCCGGACGCTCCGCGCGTGGCGCGAGCAGCTCGGCCGCGTCGGCCCAGCAGCCGCGCGAGCGCAGCCGCCATACCGCGGTCTGGAGGGGATCGTCGCTATCGGTCGTTCCGGAACCAGACATGGCGGTATGCGCCACATTGCCCTCCCCGAGCGCGCCATCGAGCTGTTGGGTCCGGACGCATCTCAGCACGGATCGGCACGCCCGGCCAAGGGGATCAGGTGAATTGATTCACAATCGGCCGGAGTCGCGGTAGTGGTACGGGGGCGCGTCGGGCCGTCCCGGCGCCGCCCCGCTCATCAGCGGGCCGTGCAGGGCCAGTTGGTTCGCGCGCCCTCGGCCTCGGAACGGTGAGGTGGCGAGGGGTTCGGTTCCGTCGAAAGGGTGAATGCCGCCGACACCGCCCTGGCTGACGGCTGACGGGGCGACGGGCGACGGCTGACGGGCGACGGGCGACGGATGAGGGCGGTCGGCGGCTGCGGGCTTCGCGCGGCCTGTCGCGCCGTTCAGCCCCGGCTGCTCCAGTGGGGCGGCCGGGTCAGGTGGGGCGGCAGTACGGTCCGGGCGTCGCCGCGCGCGGCGTTCAGCTGCGGCTGGGTGAGGAAGAAGGCGCCCGTCAGGTCGGCGCCGGCGAGCTGGGCGTCCCGCAGGTCGGCGCCGATCAGGTCGGCCTGGCGGAGGTCGGCGTCCGTCAGGTCGGCCGCGATCAGGTAGGCGCCGCGCAGGGTGGCACCGCGCAGGTCGGCGCCCTTGAGCCGGGCGCCCATGAGGTCGGCGCCGCGCCGGTTCTTCCTCCGGCCGCGGCTGCCGGGAACCCCCGCCCGTACCAGGTCGCTGGCGCGCAGCAGCAGGTCGTTCACGATCCGCCGGTGCGCGGCCACGTCGAGCGTGGCGAGTTCGGCGGCCGGGCGGCGGGTGAGGCGGTCGGTCGTGTCCTGGACCCGGCGCAGTTCGCCGTGGAGGGAGTGGGCGGGTTCCAGGGTGAGCGCCTCGGCGATGTACCAGAGCAGTTCGTGGAGTTGCCGGACGACGGGGAACACCGCGAACATCTCGCCGGCCGTGTCCGGGTGCCGCCGCCAGTCGCGGCCGCCGAAGGTGACCTGGGAGACCTTCTGCCCCGCGCCGAAGCAGTCGTAGACGGTGCAGCCCTGGTAGCCGCTGTCGCGGAGCCGGGCGTGGACGCCGCAGCGGAAGTCCTCCCGCAGATGCGTACAGGGCTGCCCGGCGGCCTTGTCGACGGCGAAGTCGGCCGACGCGGCGAAGGGCAGTGCCACGCAGCACAGCCCGAAGCAACTGGCGCAGTCACCGCGCAAGTCAGACATGGCGGAGTCGTTTCCTTCCAGGAGAGGAGAGGAGAGGAGAGGAGAGGAGCGAGCGAGCGGGGAGCAACGGGACGAACGGCCCGACGGCGCCGACCGGACAGACCCGGCCGACCAGACAGCCCCGGGCGACCGGACAGCCCCGGGCGACCGGACAACGCCCGCCCGACCGGACAACGCCCGGACGACCGGACCGCCGACGAGCGTCCGGTCCGACCGGTCGTCAGGACATCCGCAGGGCGAGGAAGAAGTCGAGCTTGTCCTCCAGGCGGGCCAGGTCGCGGCCGGTGAGCTGTTCGATGCGGCCCACCCGGTAGCGCAGCGTGTTGACGTGCAGGTGCAGTCGGGTCGCGCACCGCGTCCAGGAGCCGTCGCAGTCGAGGAAGGCCTCCAGGGTCGGGATGAGCTCGGCCCGGTGGCGCCGGTCGTAGTCGCGCAGGGGGTCCAGCAGCCTGGCGGTGAACGCCCGCCGTACGTCGTCCGGCACGAACGGCAGCAGCAGTACGTGCGAGGCCAGCTCGTGGTGGCCGGCCGCGCACACCCGCCCGGGGCGTGCGGCGGCGACCCGGCGGGCGTGCCGTGCCTCCTCCAGCGCGCCGCGCAGGCCCTCCGCCGAGTGGACGGCGGCGCTGACGCCCAGGGTGAGGCGTCCGTCGTCGGCGAGGCCCGCGGACAACGGTGTGCGTACGGCGGCGAGCAGCGCGTCCGCGTGGAGCCCGGCGGCCGCGGGGTCCGCGCTCTCCCGCGTGCCGGGGTCGCCGTCCGTGTCCTCGCCGCTCTCCGGGGTGCCGAGGGCCGCCGGGAGCGGGACCAGGGCGATGGCCTCGTCGCCCGCGTGGGCGACGGCGATCCGGTCGGCCGAGTCGGGGCCGACGGTCGCGGGGTCGACGAGGATCTCCTCCAGCAGCGCCTGGGCGACCGGGCCGGGGTCGACGGACGTGCCGCCGTCCTCGCCCCATTCGACGCGGGCGACGACGACCTGCCAGTGCGGGGCGGTGCCGAGACCGGGCAGCAGGACGGGCGCCGCCACCCGCAGCCGGGCGGCGATCTCGGCCGGGGCTGCGCCCGTCTGGACGAGCTCCAGGACCTCCTGGGCGAGCCGGCGCCGTACCGTGCGCGCCGCGTCCCGCCGGTCCCGTTCGACGGCGATGAGCTGGGTGACGCCCTGGAGCAGATCCAGCCGCGCGGCGGGCCAGTCCCCGGCGTCCGCCTCGACGGCCAGCAGCCAGTCCGAGAGCACGGTCTCGCGGACGTCCCGGGAGGCGGGGCCGGCGCCGCGCCCGGTGTTACGGATCGGGAAGAGTGAGTAGGTGGTTCCGCCGACGACGGCACGGTGCGGGCCACGCCGTCCGGTGCGGGTGGCCGCCAGGTGCTCGCCGGCGAGCACGGCGCCGACGTCGGTGCCTACGGGGGCTCCGGCGCCGGCGATCTGCCGTCCGGTCGGTGACAGAACCCAGGCGTGAAGGTCCAGGTCGGAGCCGAGGAGGTCGAGGACGACCTCGGGTCCGCCGCCCGCCGGGCCGGAGGTCATCAGCCTTCTGTGGCGATCCACGACAGCCGCGAGATCACCGGCGCGCTCGCCCGAAACCTGTCGAACGACATGCTCAGTGATCGTTGCGAACGCAACGGATTCGTTCACCGCGAACAGGGGGAGGCGGTGGCGCAAACACGCCTGGACGAGATCGTCCGGGATCGCCCCCAGCTCGGCCTCGCCCGCCGCGAGACCGGCGACCCCGGCGGAGGCGAGGATCCGTACGAACGGTTCGGAGTCGGCGGAGTCCCGCCGCCAGGCGAGACCGGTGAGCACCAGCTCGCCGCCGGAGAGGTACCGGCTGGGGTCCCTCAGGTCGGTCGTCATGACGCCGCGGACCGTACGGTCGAGCTCTTCCTCGCCGCCGAGCAGCCGCAGCCCCAGCGCGTCGGTCTCCAGCAATGCGCGCAGCCGCATGTCGTCGCCGCCGATCTGTCTCGTGGGTGTCTCGTTGTGGCCGGTGACTCGTGGCCACCGTTTCCAGGGGGAAACGGAGAGGTTACTGATCCTCGCCTTTCGTTCGAATCTACAAGACGAGGAGGGCGGCCAGCCAACTCCTTCATGGTTTCGGTGACTGCACCGGGTGGAGCACCGCTGGGTGTACTTGGCCCAGAACGCGTTAACACCAGATGAACATCCCGTCCAGGGCCCGGCCGTCCCCCGCGCCCCAGCGAACAGCCCGATCACACAGATCACGCGAACCGCGCCGATCGCACCGAACGGCGTGGACCAGCGCGGATCACGTCATCACGTAGAAGAGAGCCACTCATGGACTTCCTTCGCCCCGCCAGCTGGGAGGAGGCGCTCGCCGCCAAGGCGGAGCACCCCACGGCTGTGCCCATCGCGGGTGGCACCGATGTCATGGTCGAGATCAACTTCGACCATCGGCGGCCCGAGTACCTCCTGGACCTGAACCGCATCGAGCTGCTCCGCGAGTGGGAGGTCGGCGAGGAGAACGTCCGGCTGGGCGCCTCCGTTCCGTACACCCAGATCATGGAGCAGCTGCGGGCCGAACTGCCCGGCCTCGCGCTCGCCTCGCACACCGTCGCCTCGCCGCAGATCCGCAACCGCGGCGGCGTCGGCGGCAACCTGGGCACCGCGTCGCCCGCCGGTGACGCCCACCCGGCCCTGCTGGCCGCGGGAGCCGAGGTGGAGGTCGAGTCGGTCCGCGGCAGCCGGTACATCCCGATCGACGAGTTCTACACGGGCGTCAAGCGCAACGCGCTCCAGCCCGACGAGCTCATCAAGACCGTCCACATCAAGAAGGCCGTTGGTCCGCAGCAGTACTCCAAGGTCGGCACCCGCAACGCCATGGTCATCGCGGTCTGCGCGTTCGGCCTGGCCCTGCATCCGGAGACCCGCACCGTCCGGACCGGTATCGGCTCCGCCGCGCCCACCCCGGTGCGCGCCGCGGCAGCCGAGGACTTCCTGAACGCCGCGCTCGAAGAGGGCGGGTTCTGGGACAGCGGCAAGATCATCACTCCGTCGATCGCCAAGCGGTTCGCCGAGCTGGCCTCCGCCGCCTGCAACCCGATCGACGACGTACGAGGCACCGCCAAGTACCGCCGTCACGCCGTCGGCATCATGGCCCGCCGGACCCTCGGCTGGACCTGGGAGCAGTACCGCGGCAGCGCCCGCACGCTTGAAGGAGCTGCATGACCATGCGCGTCAATTTCACCGTCAACGGACGTCCGCAGGAGGCCGACGACGTCTGGGAGGGCGAGTCCCTCCTCTACGTCCTGCGGGAGCGCCTGGGCCTGCCCGGCTCCAAGAACGCCTGCGAGCAGGGTGAGTGCGGCTCCTGCACGGTCCGCCTCGACGGCGTACCCGTCTGTTCCTGTCTGGTCGCCGCGGGCCAGGTCGAAGGCCGTGAGGTCGTCACCGTCGAGGGCCTCGCCGACTACGCCAGGCAGCGTGCCGAGCACGGCGGCGCGTGCGGCACCGGCGCCTGCGGCTCCTCCGGCACGGACCTGCAGGACGCGCGGGGCTGGACCGCCCGCCCCTCCGACGCGGCCGGCGACTCGCAGACCGGCGAGGGCACGGAGCTCTCCCCGATCCAGCAGGCGTTCATCGACGCCGGTGCCGTCCAGTGCGGCTTCTGCACCCCGGGCCTGCTCGTCGCGGCCGACGAGATGCTGGAGCGCAACCCGTCCCCGACGGACGAGGACATCCGCGAGGCGCTCTCCGGCAACCTCTGCCGCTGCACCGGTTACGAGAAGATCCTCGACGCCGTCCGCCTCGCGGCCGCCCGTCAGGAACGACAGGGAGAGGCGGTCTGACCCCCATGGCACTGAACGCACGCGTCGCCGCCGCTCCGGCAGGCACCCCCACCCAGGTCACCCAGGGCTCCCGGACCAAGGGCGGCATCGGCGAGTCCACTCTCCGCCCCGACGGCACGCTCAAGGTCACCGGTGAGTTCGCGTACTCCTCGGACATGTGGCACGAGGACATGCTGTGGGGCCAGATCCTGCGCTCCACCGTCGCGCACGCCGAGATCGTCTCCATCGACACCTCCGAGGCCCTCGCCCAGGCCGGTGTGTACGCCGTCCTGACGTACGAGGACCTGCCGACCGAGGTGAAGAACTACGGTCTGGAGATCCAGGACACCCCCGTCCTCGCCAACGGCGTCGTACGCCACCACGGCGAGCCGGTGGCGCTGGTCGCCGCCGACCACCCGGAGACCGCCCGCCGCGCGGCCGCCAAGATCAAGGTCGAGTACAGGGAGCTGCCCGTCGTCACCGACGAGGCGTCCGCGACCGCTCCCGACGCCCCGCTGCTGCACCCGGGCCGCGACGACCACCACTCCGGGCACGTTCCGCACCCCAACATCGTGCACCGCCAGCCGATCATCCGGGGCGACGCCGCCGAGGCCGCCAAGCGCGCCGACGTCATCGTCACCGGCGAATACACCTTCGGCATGCAGGACCAGGCGTTCCTGGGCCCGGAGTCCGGCCTCGCCGTACCGGCCGAGGACGGCGGCGTCGACCTGTACGTCGCCACGCAGTGGCTGCACTCGGACCTCCGCCAGATCGCCCCCGTCCTCGGCCTGCCCGAGGAGAAGGTCCGGATGACGCTCTCCGGCGTCGGCGGCGCCTTCGGCGGCCGCGAGGACCTGTCGATGCAGATCCACGCCTGTCTGCTGGCGCTGCGCACCGGCAAGCCGGTCAAGATCGTCTACAACCGGTTCGAGTCGTTCTTCGGGCACGTCCACCGCCACCCGGCGAAGCTCTACTACGAGCACGGCGCCACCAAGGACGGCAAGCTCACGCACCTGAAGTGCCGGATCGTGCTGGACGGCGGCGCCTACGCCTCCGCGTCGCCGGCCGTCGTCGGCAACGCGTCCTCGCTGTCCGTCGGTCCCTACGTCGTGGACGACGTCGAGATCGAGGCCATCGCCCTTTACACCAACAACCCGCCCTGCGGCGCCATGCGCGGCTTCGGCGCGGTCCAGGCGTGCTTCGCCTACGAGGCGCAGATGGACAAGCTCGCCGCGAAGCTCGGCATGGACCCGGTGGAGTTCCGGCAGCTCAACGCCATGGAACAGGGCACGATCATGCCGACGGGGCAGCCGGTCGACTCCCCGGCACCGGTCGCCGAGCTGCTGCGCCGGGTCAAGGCCCGCCCGCTGCCGCCGGAGCGCCAGTGGGAGACCACCGAGGGCGCCGACGTCCGCGCGCTGCCCGGCGGTCTGTCGAACACCACGCACGGCGAGGGCGTCGTACGGGGCGTCGGCTACGCGGTGGGCATCAAGAACGTCGGCTTCTCCGAGGGCTTCGACGACTACTCCACCGCCAAGGTGCGCATGGAGGTCATCAACGGTGAGCCGGTCGCGACCGTGCACACCGCGATGGCGGAGGTCGGTCAGGGCGGCGTGACCGTGCACGCCCAGATCGCCCGTACCGAGCTCGGTGTCGCGCAGGTGACCATCCAGCCGGCGGACACCCAGGTCGGCTCGGCCGGCTCCACCTCCGCGTCCCGCCAGACGTACGTCACCGGCGGCGCCGTGAAGAACTCCTGCGAGCTGGTCCGCGAGAAGGTCCTGGAGATCGGCCGCCGCAGGTTCGGCACGTACCATCCGGCCTGGGCCACCGCCGAGCTGCTGCTCGAAGGCGGCAAGGTCGTCACCGACGGCGGCGAGGTCCTCGCCGACCTGGTGGACGTCCTGGACGGCGAGACCGTCGAGATCGAGGCGGAGTGGCGCCACCGCCCGACCGAGGCCTTCGACCTGCGCACCGGCCAGGGCAACGGCCACGTCCAGTACTCGTTCGCCGCGCACCGCGCGGTGGTCGAGGTGGACACCGAGCTGGGCCTGGTCAAGGTCATCGAGCTGGCCTGCGCCCAGGACGTCGGCAAGGCGCTCAACCCGCTGTCCGTGGTCGGCCAGATCCAGGGTGGCACCACCCAGGGCCTGGGCGTCGCGGTCATGGAGGAGATCATCG
The DNA here is from genome assembly GCF_043204435.1 of Streptomyces sp. NPDC047886. Classification (NCBI taxonomy): domain Bacteria; kingdom Bacillati; phylum Actinomycetota; class Actinomycetes; order Kitasatosporales; family Streptomycetaceae; genus Streptomyces; species Streptomyces sp. NPDC047886. The sequence continues at coordinate 287,826 of NZ_JBIDCF010000005.1, read as the reverse complement.
TCGACCCGAAGACCGCGAAGGTCAGGAACCCGTCCTTCACGGACTACCTGATCCCCACGATCCTCGACACGCCGACCATCCCGGTCGACGTGCTCGAACTGGCCGATGACCACGCCCCGTACGGGCTGCGCGGCATCGGCGAGGCCCCGACCCTGTCGTCGACCCCGGCCGTCCTCGCGGCGATCCGGAACGCGACGGGCCTGGAGCTGAACAGGACGCCGGTACGCCCCGAGCACCTCACCGGCACCGCATAGACCCTCCGGGCGGTGCGGGTCGCCCGGGAACGTCACACTTCCAGCGCCCGCGCCGCCCGGAGAGACACCGGACCGCACCGCTCGCGGCCCCCGGCATCACTCCACAACTCCACAAGCCCCACCAGATCCACCAGTCTCAACAGTTTTACCCGCTCCACCAGTTTCACCCGTTCCACCCGTTCCACTCGCTTCACCCGTTCCATCCACCCCTGTCCGCAACTCCGACCCCCCACCTCCCAACCCCCCACCCCCGAAGAGCCCCACCCGTAGTACCCCAGTTCGCCTCGGGCCGTCCCCCGGGTCGTGCAGCCAAGCACCATCCCAAATCCCGCAATCCCTTGAGTGAGAACTCATGCGGGTGCCCCTTTGAACCTTGGGAGTAGGCACCATGACCCAATCGTCAGTGGAGCCGAAGACCGTCTCGGAAGACGCGGGCTCCGGCTCGCGCGTCCCCGCCGGACGATCTTGGCTCGATCGGTACTTTCACATCACCCACAGAGGATCCTCGGTCGCGCGCGAAGTGCGCGGCGGCGTCACGACCTTCATGGCCATGGCGTACATCCTGCTGCTCAACCCGCTGCTGCTCGGTGGCGAGGACGTGCTCGGCAACAAGCTGAGCCAGCCCGCCCTGATCACCGCCACCGCCCTCGCCGCAGCGGTCACCACCCTGGCGATGGGTCTCATCGGCAAGGTCCCGCTCGCGCTCGCGGCGGGGCTCAGCGTGGCCGGCGTCCTCTCGACGCAGGTCGCCCCCGACATGACGTGGCCGCAGGCCATGGGCATGTGCGTCATCTACGGCGGCGTGATCATGCTCCTGGTGGTCACCGGCGTCCGTGAAGTCATCATGAACGCGATACCCCTGGCGCTGAAGCACGGCATCACGATGGGCATCGGCCTCTTCATCGCGATGATCGGCTTCGTCAACGCCGGCTTCGTCGGCAAGGGCGAGGGCGGCGGCCCGGTGACCCTCGGGGTCGGCGGCTCGCTGACCGGCTGGCCGGTCGTCCTGTTCACGATCACCCTGCTGCTCATCTTCATGCTCCAGGCGCGCAAGATCCCGGGCGCGATCCTGCTGGGCATCATCGCCGGTACGGTCATCTCCGTCGTCGCCACCGCGACCGGGCTGATCGACGAGGCGGCGTGGGGCGGCAGCGCGCCGATCCTGCACGGCAGCGTCGTCTCCATGCCGGACTTCTCGCTCTTCGGCGAGGTCGAGTTCGGCGGCTGGGAGACGCTCGGCTACACCACCGTCGGCATGATCGTCTTCACCCTGGTGCTGGCCGGCTTCTTCGACGCCATGGCGACGATCATCGCCGTCGGCCAGGAGGCGAAGCTCGCCGACGCCACCGGCCGGATGCCCGGCCTCAACAAGGCGCTGTTCATCGACGGCGCGGGCGGCGCGATCGGCGGCGCCACGAGCGCCTCCGGCCAGACCGTGTTCATCGAGTCCGCCACCGGTGTCGGTGAGGGCGCGCGTACGGGCCTGTCCGCCACGGTCACCGGTCTCTTCTTCGCCGCCTGCCTCTTCTTCACCCCGCTCACCCAGCTCGTCCCGGGTCAGGTGGCCTCCGCCGCCCTGGTCGTCATCGGCGCGATGATGCTCCAGAACGCCCGCCACGTCGACTGGGGCGACTGGTCGGTGGCCGTGCCGGTCTTCCTGACGGTCGTGCTCATGCCGTTCACCTACACCATCACCACCGGTGTCGGCGCGGGCGTCATCGCCTTCTGCGCGATCAAGGCCGCACAGGGCAAGTGGCGCGAGCCGAGCATCTTCATGTGGGTGCTCTCGGCGGTGTTCGTCTTCTACTTCGCCACCGGTACCGCCCACTGAGGCGGCACCCCCTCCATCCGTCCGTCCGTTCCCCCGGCTCATCCAAGGAGGCCGCCATGCTGGACATCGCCGAAGAGCTCGGTCACTGGGTCGAGCAGGGGCGTGACTTCGCCGTCGCCACCGTGGTGGCGGTCGGCGGCAGCGCGCCCCGGCAGCCGGGTGCCGCGCTCGCCGTCGACAGCGAGGGCACGGCCATCGGTTCGGTCTCCGGCGGATGTGTGGAGGGGGCCGTCTACGAACTCTGCCGACAGGCGCTGGAGGACGGTCAGACCGTCCTGGAGCGCTTCGGCTACAGCGACGAGGACGCTTTCGCGGTCGGTCTGACGTGCGGCGGTGTCATCGACATCCTCGTCACCCCGGTGCGCGGCGGGGTCTACCCCGCCGCGCTGGCGGCCGCCGCCGGAGGGGAGGCGGCGGCCCTGGCCAGGATCACGGAAGGACCGGCGGACCTGTTGGGGCAGGCTCTGCTGGTCCATCCGGACGGATCGTACGAGGGCGGCCTCGGCGGCCACCCGGAACTGGACCGCACGGCGGCGGCCGAGGCCCGCGCCCTGCTGGACGCCGGCCGCACCGGCACCGTCACCATCGGCTGGCAGGACCCCCGGACGGAGTCCGGGGGAGGGTCCCGCTGCGGGCAGCCGCTCACCCTGCTCGTCGAATCGAGCGTCCCGGCCCCGCGCATGATCGTGTTCGGTGCCATCGACTTCGCGGCGGCGCTCGTGAGGGTCGGCAAGTTCCTCGGCTACCACGTGACCGTGTGCGACGCGCGCCCCGTCTTCGCGACGGCCGCCCGCTTCCCCGAGGCGGACGAGATCGTCGTCGGCTGGCCCCACGAGTACCTGGAGTCCACCGAGGTCGACGGGCGGACCGTCCTGTGCGTCCTCACGCACGACGCCAAGTTCGACGTTCCGCTGCTCGAACGGGCCCTCCGGCTTCCCGTCGCCTACGTCGGCGCGATGGGGTCCCGCCGTACCCACGAGGACCGCAACCGGCGCCTGCGGGGCGTCGGCGTCACCGAACTGGAGCTCGCCCGGCTGCGTTCGCCGATCGGTCTGGACCTCGGCGCCCGGACCCCGGAGGAGACCGCGCTGTCGATCGGCGCCGAGATCGTCGCCGCACGGCGCGGCGGCAGCGGTGTCTCGCTCACCGGTGCGCACACCCCCATCCACCACGATGTCCCGCACGCCCCCGCGGGACAGATCGGCAGCGTCGCCTGAGCGCGTCGCAACACGCCGACCGCGTACGCCCGTTCAGGTACTGTCGGGAATCGGGACGCGAGAGGCGGGGGATCTTTCGAGAGTCTTACGGGACGGTGCGCATCTCTTGACGCGTACGCGTCGGGGCCGACAGGCTCATGGGAGCGCTCCCGCACCCGTAACCTCCGTGCCACGAAGGGCTGATCCCTCATGCGACGAAGAGCCGCGATCCTGCTCGCCCTGCCGCTCACCCTGGCGGCGACCCTGCTGTCAGCCTCAGCCGCGGGCTCCGCATCGGCCGCGGGCTCCGAAGCCTCCGCCCCGGCCGCCGCGTCCGCCGTCGAGGGAGGCGACGCCCGCACCTCACGGTCCGCCGCGACCCGGCTGTACACCCCCGCGCCCAACCCGGAGGCGTACACACAGATCCGCGACCTCATGTACCAGGGCCGGTACGCGGACGCCGCCGGCCTCATGGCCATGGTCAGCACCCCGCAGGCCGTCTGGTACGGCGACCAGACCCCGGCCCAGGTCGAGTCCGACGCCCGGCGCGTCACCCTCGACGCCGCCCGCAAGGGCACCCTGCCGGTCTTCGCGCTCTACAACGTCCCCGGCCGCGACTGCTCCAACTACTCCGGCGGCGGCGCCTCCACCACCGCCGAGTACCAGGCGTGGATCGACGCCGTCGCGCGCGGTATCGGCGACCGCCCCGCCATGGTCGTCCTCGAACCGGACTCGCTCGCCCTGCTGCCCTCCGACTGCGGCCAGGACGACGCCCAGGGCACCCTGACCGCCGCCCGCTACACCGAGGTACGCCACGCCGTCGACACCCTGGAGCCGCTGGCCCGCACCCGGGTCTACCTCGACACCGGCCACCCCGCCTGGCACAGCGTGCGCAGCATCGTCCCGCGCCTGGTCAGGGGAGGCGTCGCGAACGCCACCGGCTTCTACACCAACGCCTCCAACTACCAGACCGACGAGGCCAACGTCCGCTACGGCACGCTGATATCGGCCTGTGTCGCGTACGTGCAGGGCGGCGGCAGCGCCGCCGACTGCCCCGACCAGTGGACGCCCCGCGCGGAGGCCGACGCCTGGGTGGCGCGCAACGCCCCCGCCGACCCCACCCGGATGAAGCGCTTCGTTACCGACTCCAGCCGCAACGGCCGGGGCCCGTGGACCCCGCCCGCCGGGGTCTACCCCGACCCGCAGGACTGGTGCAACCCGCCGGACCGGGGCGCCGGCGCCCGCCCCACCACCGCCACGGGTGAGCCGCTGCACGACGCCAGACTGTGGATCAAGACGCCGGGCGAGTCCGACGGCCTGTGCCTGCGCGGTACGCCCGGCCCCCAGGACCCGGCGCGCGGCATGGTCGACCCCAGGGCGGGCGACTGGTTCCGCGAGCAGGCACTCGAACTCGTACGGCTGGCGAACCCCCCGCTCATCGCACGCTCCTGATCCGGCCCCGCCGCCCTGTCCCGCCCGTACCGGCCCGCCCTGCCCCGCCCCGTTCCGCGCTGTCTCGGCCCGTCGGCCGATTCCGGCCGGTTCCCCGGCGGGAAAGGGCGGCGGACCGGCCGAAACTCCCCGCGTACGTCCGCTATACGGCGACTAGAGTCCGTTTCATGGATATTCGTGCGGAGATTCGTGACGTACCGGAAGCGCATGTCGATCGTGCGCTGGAGCTCGAATACCTCCTCTTCCATCATCGCCCAGAGGACGAGCGGCGCAAGCAGCACCGGGAACTGCTGCTGAGGTGCGAGCGCATCGGCGCCTACGACGGCGACAGCCTCGTCGGGCTCGTCGCCGTACGTCCCTTCACCCTCTCCGTACCCGGCGGCGAACTGCCGTGCCCCGGCGTCGCGTTCGCCGGTGTGGCCCCCACCCACCGGCGGCGCGGGCTGCTCAGCGCGCTGATCGCCGAGTTGTTCCGGCGGTGTGCCGACCGGGGTGTCCCGCTCGCCGCGCTCTGGAGTTCCGAGGACGCCATCTACGGCCGGTTCGGCTTCGGCCCCGCCACCCAGGGCCTGTCCCTGGAGATCGACTCCCGGCGCCCGCTCGCCCTGCGCATCGCCCCCGACGAACGTCCGCTGCGCCTGCTCGACACCACCGACGTGCCCGAGGCCCTCACCCCGTACTACGACGCCGGCCGCACCGCGCGGGCGGGCCGGATCAGCCGGGGCGAGCAGCGCTGGCGCGACGAGTGGCTCGTCGACCAGGACGAGGAGGACGACGAGCTGGGTCCGCCCCGGGTCGTCACGCTCGGCGACCCCGTCGCCGGGTACGTCGTCTACCGCACCAGGGGCGGCGACGACAACCTCGGTGTGGCGGGCGTGGTGCGGGTGGACGAGCTGGAGGCGGACACGCCCGAGGCCGCCGCCGCGCTGTGGCGGTACGTCGCGTCGATCGACCTCACCGGCACGGTACGGGCCTGGGGCAGGCCCGTGGACGATCCCCTGCTGCTGTTCGCCGCCGACCGGGACCAGGTGCGCGTCACGGGCTGGTACCCCGGCCTGTGGGTGCGGCTGGTCGACGTACGCGCCGCCCTGACCGCGCGTACCTGGACGACCGCCGCCGATCTCGTCCTGGAGGTCCTCGACCGGCACGTCCCGGCGAACGACGGGCGGTTCCGGCTCACCACGTCCCCGCACGGCGGCACCTGCGCGGCCACGGACGCCGCACCCGACCTGACCTTCGAGGCACGGGACCTGGCCGCCTGCTACCTGGGCGGCACCGAGGTGCGGCGCCTCGTCGCCGCCGGTGTGGTGGCCGAGCACACGGAGGGCGCCGCCGACCGGCTCGACGCCGCCCTGCGGCCGCGTCTGCTCCCCGCCACGGGCGACGAGTTCTGACGGACCACCAGGATCCGGCCGCCGCCGCGTGAGGCCGCATCGGGAGAATCCATGACCCGGCGCTAGGCGGCCGTCCCGGGCGGGCTCGTCGGGGCGGGGGACGCCCTGTCCGCCGCCGGTCGGAGAACGGCGCAGCGGTTCCAGCCGGTTGCGTCGGGAACTCGCCAGATCCGCGCCCCCGGCCTTCCGCACGGGTGCGGTGTGCGGCCTCAGGCAGGATGATGGTGCGCCCGGCAGGTCCGGCAGTTCCGTCCCGGCCCGGCGGTCCCGTCCCGAGCCCGGCAGTTCCGTCCCGAGCCCGGCAGCGCCGCCCGTGGTCCAGCAGTTCCGTCGTTAAGTCCCGGCAGGGTTGATCGGAAAGGCGGCGTGGAGTTGCGCAGTGTCGGAGTGGAGGAAGAACTCCTCCTGGTGGATCCCCGGACCGGCGAGCCGTGCTCGCGCTCGCACGCGGTGCTCGCCGTCGCGGCCAAGGAGAACCGCGGCCGGACGCACGCCTTCACCAAGGAACTCCAGCGGCAGCAGCTGGAGTTCGCCACGCGGCCGTGCACCGCCATGGGGGAGCTGGCGGCGGAGATCGAGCGGTGCCGCGTCGAGGCGGCCCGGCACGCGACCGAGGCGGGGGCGGCGGTGGCCGCCCTGGCGACCTCGCCGCTGCCGGCGCCGTTCGCGGTGAACGAGGGCAAGCGGTACCGGTGGATCCAGCAGCACTTCGGCCTCACCGCGCTGGAGCAGCTCACCAGCGGCTGCCACGTCCACGTCTCGGTCGAGTCGGACGAGGAGGGCGTCGCCGTCATCGACCGGATCCAGCCCTGGCTGTCGGTCCTGCTCGCCCTCAGTGCCAACTCCCCGTTCTGGCAAGGCCACGACAGCGGCTACAGCAGCTACCGCAGCCGGGTGTGGGGCCGCTGGCCGTCCTCCGGGCCCGTGGAGGTGTTCGGCTCAGCGGCCCGCTACCACGAGCAGGTGCGCGAACTGGTCGGCACGGGCGTGCTCCAGGACGAGGGGATGATCTACTTCGACGCGCGGCTGTCCAGCAAGTACCCGACCGTCGAGGTCCGGGCCGCCGACGTCTGCCTGGACGCCTCCACCACCGTGCTCGTCGCCACCCTCGTCCGCGCCCTGGTCGACACGGCCGCCCGCCAGTGGCGGGCCGGCGAACCACCCGCCCCGCACGGCGTGGGCCTGCTGCGCGCCGCGGCCTGGCGGGCGGGCCGCTCCGGCCTTGAGGACGAGCTGATCCACCCCCTGACCATGCGGCCCGCCCCCGCCGAACGGGTCGTACGGGCCCTGTTCGCCCATGTCGAGACGGCCCTCGACGACAACGGCGACCTGGCCTACGCCCGCAAGGGCCTGGACGACCTGCTCAGCGGCGGCAACGGCGCCGCCGTCCAGCGCCGGCTGCTGCGCCGGCACGGCAGCCTCAGGGCCGTGGTGCTGGAGTGTGTGCGCCGCACCCGGGAGGGCGTGCGCTAGCGGGAGCCCCCTACGGGGCCTGAGCCGGAAGGGCCGGCGCTCCGGTCGGGCCGGCGCTCCGGTCGGGGGCCGGGGGTCACAGGTTGTCGCCCCAGCCGCTCTGGATCATCGTCTGGAACGCCCACGACCCGCCGCGCCGCACCAGGATGTCGGCGTACCGCAGCCGCCGGGTCCCCTCGTCCGTGGTCATCACCGAGTCGGTGAACACCACCGCCATCGAGGCGGAGAGGAAGACGGGGGTGCGGGTCGACTCGAAGGCGATGTCCTGACCTCCGTCGCCCATGACGTGGGTCATGGTCCGGACGAAGTGCGGCCGGTCCCACTGCGCCGACCGGCCGTCGCCCGCGGAGTCGTCGCTCACCAGGTTGAGTGGGAACACGGCCATGTCGGCCATGCCCTCGACGTCCCGCCGGGCGCTGCGCGCGTCGTACTCGGCGAACCAGGCGTCCAGGCCCGCGCGGTCGTCGGCGGTCGGGGTGTATCCGGTGTCGGGCAGAAGGGTCACGCAGGCTCCTCCGGTCTGGGTAGTCAAGTTTGACTACGAAGAAGGTATGCCACGGGCGTGGAGTGGTCAAACTTGAATAGAGGTGATGCGCGTCACGGCCTTCGGGGTCAACCGGTGGCATGGGTTCCGCATGGGTGGCCGCCGTGGCGGGCAGGCGCTACGGCGCCGGGGCCGCCCGGCCCCCGCCGTTCCGCCGCGAAGGAGAACCCGTCGTGCCCCCTCACCCCGCCGGACCCGGCTCGCCGATATACGACCAACTGGTCCAGGAGCACGGAGACGTCCTCAACGAGGCCAGAAAGCTGGCCGAGATCACCCACCGGCAGGCCGACCGCGTCCTGGACTGGGACGTCCCCGTACTGGGCTGGGACTACCCCGAACGGTCCTGAGTGCCATCTTTTGCTCTCATTGCTGCCGTTTGCCCGGCGCGAGCCGGGGCAGACGCTTCAGCGGCGAGGAATCGCCTCACCACCACCGACCGAGGGAGCGCGACAGCATGTCCGCGAAGAAGAAGGCCACCAGTGGTGCGGCCGCCAAGGTCGACCGGGTCAAGGGCGCCGTGAAGGAGAAGGTCGGCCGGGCCGTCGGCAACGCGCGGCTGACCGGAGAGGGCCGTGGCGAACGGTCCAAGGGCGACCTGCGAGATGCGGCGAGCAGGGTCAGGCACGCGTTCAAGCGGTGACCGTGCCGCCACGGCGACACGGATGACGGCCCGGCGGAGCGCTCCGCCGGGCCGTCACCCTGTTCCGGGGTCTTCGGGGGCTCCTCGGGGGATCCTCCCCGGCTCTTCCGCGCCTTCTCCGCAGCTCTTCCGCGCCTTTTCCACGGTCCCCGGAATGCCGGGATGTGTGACCTGTCCCAGGCTGGATACGCGAGCAGGCGTACGCGACGGCAGCACCGAGGAGCACACGGGAGCCACGCCATGGGAACCGAAGAGACGATGGGCGACGAGGTCTACCAGCCGGCCCCGTCCGAGGCCGCCGAGGTCTCCGATGACGAGGGCATCCTCGACCCCGAGGACACGCTCCTCGAACGCGGAGCCGACCCGTACGACGAGGGCTGGTCACCGCCCGAGCGGCCGGTCGCCGTCGACGAGGTCGGCACGACCGCCCGTGAACAGCGCGAAGGCGAGTCCCTCGACCGGCGGATCTCCCGCGAGATCGCCGACGACGACGGGCCGGGCGTCGACGACGACGGCATCGGCGACCTCCCGGGCGGCAACGGTGAGCCGAGGGACGACCAGGTCGGCCGCGACCGCGCCGGACGCCTCGTCGCACCCGACGAGGGCGCCCACCCCGACGCCGAGAAGGACGTGATCGCCCGGGACGTCGGCATCGACGGCGCGGCGGCGTCCGCGGAGGAGGCGGCGGTCCATATCGTCCCGCCCCCGGAGGAAGGCCCGGAACCCCCCTGACGGGCGCGCCCCGCACACCGCACCGAGCACCCTCACGGAAGGCGTCCCCGCCGTGCAGCCGACCCACTCGCGCATCACCCTCCAGGTCAACGGAGTGCCCCACACCCTCACCGTCGACCACCGCGCCACCCTCCTCGACGTGCTGCGGGAACAGCTCGGTCTGACGGGTGCCAAGAAGGGCTGCGACCACGGCCAGTGCGGCGCCTGCACCGTGCTCGTCGCGGGCCGGCGGGCCAACTGCTGTCTGCTGCTCGCGGTCGCACACGACGGGGCGTCCCTCACCACCGTCGAGGGCCTCGCGGAGGGCGGCGGCGACCGGCTCCACCCCCTCCAGCGGGCATTCATCGACCGGGACGCCTTCCAGTGCGGCTACTGCACCCCCGGGCAGCTCTGCTCCGCCGTCGGGACCGTCGACGAGGCCGCCGCCGGCCACCCGTCGTACGCCACCGACCCCGCGGCGCCGCCCGCGCAGGGCCCCGTCGCGCTGACCGCCGACGAGATCCGCGAACGGCTCAGCGGGAACCTGTGCCGCTGCGGCGCCTACCCCCAGATCGTCCAGGCCGTCGAGGACGTGATCCGGTGAAGCCCTTCGCCTACGTACGGGCCCACAGCGTCGAGGACGCGACCGCCGCCCACGCCGGCCGCCCCGGCGCCCGGTACCTCGCCGGCGGCACGAACCTGGTCGACCTGATGAAGCTCGGCGTCGAGACCCCCGACACGCTCGTGGACATCGGCGGCCTCCCCCTGGACGAGGTCCAGGAGGGCGCCGGCGGCGCGCTGCGGATCGGCGCGACCGTCCGCAACAGCGACCTCGCCGCCCACCCGCTCGTCCGCGCCCGGTACCCGGTCCTGTCGCGGGCGCTGCTCGCCGGGGCGTCCGGCCAGCTCCGCAATGTCGCCACCACCGGCGGGAACCTCCTCCAGCGCACGCGCTGCCCGTACTTCCAGGACCTGTCCATGCCCTGCAACAAGCGCGCCCCGGGCACCGGCTGCGGTGCCCGCGACGGCGTGCACCGCGACCACGCCGTACTCGGCCACTCGCCCCTCTGCATCGCCACCCACCCGTCCGACATGGCCGTCGCGCTCGCCGCCCTCGACGCGGAGGTCGAGCTGAGCGGACCCGACGGCGAACGCACCGTCCCGGTGGCCGAGTTCCACCGCCTGCCCGGCGACCGCCCCGAGCGGGACACCGTGATCGGGCCCGGCGAACTGATCACCGGCGTGCTGCTCCCCGCCGCGACCGCCGGACTGCCCTCCGCCTACCGCAAGGCCCGAGACCGGGCCTCGTACGCCTTCGCGCTGGCCTCCGTCGCCGCCGTCGTCGCCCTCGCGGGCGACGGGACCGTACGGCACGTGGCCGTCGCCTTCGGCGGTGTCGCCCACCGCCCCTGGCGGGCCCACCGCACCGAGGCCGCCCTGCGGGGCGCCGCGCCGACCCCGGACGCCGTGGCCCGAGCCGTGGACGCGGAACTCGCGGCCGCCGAACCGCTGCGCGACAACGCGTACAAGGTGGTGCTCGCCCGCAACCTGGCCCGCACCGTGATCGCCGACCTGGTCGCGTCCGCCGCCGCACCGGCCGGCGCACCCGGGCCGCCCGCACCCTGACCGTCTGCGCGCCCTGACCGCCCGCCCACCGCCGACCGCGCCCGAGCGGTCCGACCGGACAACCGCACCGACCCGACCCGGAGAGGACTCCGATGCGCCCCACCCCGACGGCCCTCGGCGCGCCCGCCGAGCGCATCGAAGGCCGGGACAAGGTCACCGGCGCCGCCCGCTACGCCGCCGAGCACCGCCCGCCGGGCTGCGCCTACGCCTGGCCCGTGCCCGCCGGGGTGACCTGCGGCCGCATCACCGCCGTCGACACCCGGGCCGCCCTCGCCCTGCCGGGAGTCGTCACCGTCCTCACCCCGTACGACGCGCCCCGCTTCGCCACGCCGCCCGACGACCCGAACCTCGCCGTCCTCCAGGACGACACCGTTCCGCACCGGGGCTGGTACGTCGCGCTCGCGGTCGCCGACACCCTGGAGGCCGCCCGCGCCGCCGCCGACGCCGTACGGGTGACCTGCGCCGACCACGGCGACGAACCCGAGCCGCACGACGTCGTCCTCTCCGACGACCACCCGGACGCGTACACGCCCGAGGAGGCCAACGGCGGCTACCCGGCGCACCGCGAGCGCGGCGACGCGGCCGCCGCCTTCGCCGCCGCGCCCGTGCGGCTGGACGCCCGGTACCGGGTGCCGCCGCTCCACAACCACCCCATGGAGCCGCACGCGGCCACCGCGCACTGGGACGGGGAACGGCTCACCGTCCACGACTCCAGCCAGGGCTCCACGCTCGTGCGCGCGGTACTCGCCACGCTCTTCGGGCTGCCCAAGGAGCGGGTCACGGTCATCTCCGAGCACGTCGGCGGCGCGTTCGGCTGCAAGGGCACGCCCCGGCCGCATGTGGTGCTCGCCGCGATGGCGGCCCTGCGCACCGGCCGACCCGTCAAGCTGGCCCTGCCACGCCGCCAGCTCCCGGCGGTCGTCGGGCACCGCGCCCCCACCCTGCACCGTGTGCGGCTCGGCGCCGAGCGCGACGGCACCCTCGTCTCCGTCAGCCACGAGGTCACCACCCACACCTCCCGTATCACCGAGTTCGTGGAACAGGCGGCCGTCCCCGCCCGGGTGATGTACGGCTCGCCGCACAGCCTCACCACCCATCGCGTCGTGCCGCTCGACGTACCGAGCCCGTCCTGGATGCGGGCCCCCGGCGAGACGCCCGGCATGTACGCGCTGGAGTCCGCCATGGACGAACTCGCGGACGCCGTCGGCATCGACCCCGTCGAGCTGCGCGTCCGCAACGACACCGACACCGAGCCGGACACCGGACAGCCCTTCAGCAGCCGCCATCTGGTCGAGTGCCTGCGCGAGGGCGCCCGCCTGTTCGGCTGGGCGCGGCGCGACCCCCGCCCCGCCGCCCGCCGCGAGGGACCGCTCCTCGTCGGCACCGGCGTGGCCGCCGCCACCTACCCCGCCTACGTCTCGCCGTCCACGGCGAGCGCCCACACCCTGCCCGACGGGCGCTTCGCCGTGCGGGTCAACGCCACCGACATCGGCACCGGAGCCCGTACCGTCCTCACCCAGATCGCCGCCGACGCCCTCCACGTGCCGATGGCCGCCGTCCGCATGGAGATCGGCAGCAGCGTCCTCCCGCGCGCACCGCTCGCCGGCGGCTCCAGCGGCACCGCCTCCTGGGGGTGGGCCGTCCACGCGGCGTGCACGGCGCTGGTGCGGCGACTCGCGGACCACCGGGGGCCGTTGCCGGCCGACGGGCTGAGCGCGACCGCCGACACGGCCGACGAGGCACGGCGCACCCCGCCGTTCGCCCGGCACGCCTTCGGGGCCCAGTTCGCGGAGGTGGAGGTCGACACGGTCACCGGCGAGGTCCGGGCGCGCAGGCTGCTCGGCGTGTTCGCCGCGGGTCGCGTCCTGAACCCGCGCACGGCCAGGTCGCAGCTGGTCGGCGGCATGATCATGGGCCTCGGGATGGCCCTCACCGAGCACAGCACGATGGACCCCGCGCACGGGGACTTCACCGAGAACGACCTCGCCTCCTACCACGTGCCCGCGCACGCCGACGTCCCCGCCGTCGACGCCCGGTGGATCGACGAGGAGGACACCCGGCTCAACCCCATGGGCAGCAAGGGCATCGGCGAACTCGGCATCGTCGGCATGGCGGCCGCCCTCGGCAACGCCGTCCACCACGCCACCGGCGTGCGGTTCAGGGAACTGCCCCTCACCCCGGACCGGGTGCTTCCGGCGCTGCGTACGGAGACCGGCCCGCTCGCCTGACCGGTGGTGCGCGCGGGCATGCACAATGGGGGCGATCGAACGCACCACCGCACACGCCGGAGTGAGCACGCCCGTGGCCCCGTCCTTCCAGCCCGTCCTCGACCGCATCGCGGCCGACATCGCCGCCACTCCGGGCCGGGGCCGCCCCGCCGACTACATTCCGGCGCTCGCCTCCGCCGACCCGCGCAGCTTCGGCATGGCCGTCGCCGAACTCGACGGCACGGTGTACGGGGTGGGGGACTGGCGGCAGCCGTTCTCCGCCCAGTCCATCACCAAGGCGTTCACGCTGGCCCTCGTCCTCGCGCTGGACGGCGAGGCACTGTGGGAGCGCGTCGGCCGGGAGCCATCCGGCAACCCGTTCAACTCGCTCGTCCAGCTGGAGTACGAGAACGGCATCCCGCGCAACCCGTTCATCAACGCGGGCGCGCTCGTCGTCACCGACCGCCTGCACACCCTGACCGGCGACGCCTCCGGAACCCTGCGGGCGTTCCTGCGCGCCGAGAGCGGCAACCCCGCCCTCGACTTCGACGTGAAGGTCGCCGCCTCCGAGTCCGCGCACGGTGACCGCAACGCGGCACTCGCCCACTTCATGGCGTCGTACCGCAACATCGGCAACCCGGTGCCCGACCTGCTCGACCAGTACTTCCGGCAGTGCTCCGTCGAGGCGTCCTGCGCGGATCTCGCCCTCGCGGCCGGCTTCCTCGCCCGGCACGGCATCCGCGCCGACGGCTCGTCGCTGCTCACCCGCAGCCAGGCCAAGCAGGTCAACGCGGTCATGCTCACCTGCGGCACGTACGACGCCGCCGGCGACTTCGCCTACCGCGTGGGCCTGCCGGGCAAGAGCGGCGTCGGCGGCGGCATCATCGCCGTCGTCCCCGGCCGCTGCACCCTGTGCGTGTGGAGTCCGGGCCTGGACGAGCGCGGCAACTCGGTCGCCGGAGTCGCCGCGCTCGACCGCTTCACGACCCTGACGGGCCTGTCCGTGTTCTGAGCGCGCCCGGCCACCAGGAGGCCGGGCCGATGTCCACGACCAGCGCGGGCACCAGCAGGGACCGTACGACGAGCGTGTCGAGGAGCACGCCGAACGCCACGATGAACGCGATCTGGACGAGGAAGGCCAGCGGGATCACCGCCAGCGCCGCGAACGTCGCGGCGAGCACGACGCCCGCGGAGGTGATGACACCGCCGGTCGCCGTGAGTCCGCGCAGCACGCCCCGCCGGTTGCCGTGCGCCAGGGCCTCCTCCCGTACGCGGGACATCAGGAAGATGTTGTAGTCGACGCCCAGGGCGACGAGGAAGACGAACCCGTACAGCGGGACCGAGGCGTCGGTGCCGCTGAATCCGAGCACGTGCTCGAAGACGAGGGAGGCGACTCCCAGCGTCGCGAGGAAGTTGAGGGCCACCGTCGCGACGAGCAGCACCGGCAGCAGCACGGACCGGAGCAGGGTGATCAGGATCAGCAGGATGATCAGCAGGACGACGGGAACGATCACGGACCGGTCGCGTTCGGCCGTCCGCTGGGTGTCGTAGCTCTGCGCCGTGTACCCGCCGACCAGCGCCTCCGCGTCCGGAACGGCGTGCAGGGCGGTGCGCAGCCGGACGACCGTCTCCTTCGCCGCGTCGCTGTCGGCGGCCGCCTCCAGCGTGACGTCGACGCGGACCCGTCCGTCGACCACGAGCGGCGGTCCGCCGCCCGGCCGCCCCGACGCCGTGACCGGGGCGGCCGACGCCACGCCCTCGGTCCGCGCGGCCGCCGCGGTCACCTCCGCCACGCGGTCCGCGTCGGCGATCACCACGGCGGGGTTGCCCGAGCCGCCGGGGAAGTGCCGGCCCAGGGTCGCCTGGGCGGCCACGGACGGGGCGTCGGCGACGAAGATCTCGTCCAGCGGAACGCCCTTGGCGGTGAGGCCGGGGGCGAAGGCCGCGCAGGCCAGCAGGACGGTGGCGGTGGCGGCCCACACGGCGCGCGGAGCGCGGTCCACGAGCCCGGCGATCCGCGTCCACACGCCGTGCCCGCCGCCCTTCCCGTCGGCCCGGGGCGCGGCCGGCTTCGGGTGGGCGGGCCAGTAGGCGGCGCGGCCCAGGAGCACCAGGACGGCGGGCAGGAACGTCAGCGCGGACAGCACGGCGCAGACGATCCCGATGGCGCCGACGGGCCCGAGCGCCCGGTTGTTGGTGAGATCGCTGAGCAGCAGCGCCAGCAGCCCGAGGGCGACGGTCGCGGCGCTGGCGGTGACCGGGCCGAACGACTGGCGCAGCGCCGATCGCATCGCGGCGAAGCGCTCCCCGCGGGCGGCGAGCTCCTCCCGGAACCGTGCCGCCAGCAGCAGGGCGTAGTCGGTGGCGGCGCCGATGACGAGGATGAACAGGATTCCCTGCACCTGGCCGTCGACCCGGACGACGCCCATGTCGGCGAGGGCGTACACGATCGCGCAGGCCAGGGCCAGCGCGAACACCGCCCCGGTGATGATGACCAGGGGCAGGAGCACGCTGCGGTAGACGAGGAGCAGGATCAGCAGCACCGCGGCCAGCGCGACGCCCAGCAGCAGGCCGTCGATGCCCGCGAACGCGTCCGAGAGGTCCGCCTGGGTGGCCGCCGGTCCGGCCAGCCGCACCTGGGCGTCCGGTACGGCGCCGGCGGCGTCCCTGACCCGCTCCAGGGCCTCGGGCAGCTCGTCGCCGAGGTCGGGGCGGAGCGGTACCACGCCCCGCAGGGCGAGGCCGTCCCGCGAGGCGACGGCGGGGGAGACCGGTCCCGCGACGTCCGGGGTGCCGTCGACGGCGGCCAGGGCGCGGGTCGCGGCGGCCGCCCGCTCCGGCCCCATCGGTTCGCCGTCCGCCGTCCACACGACGACGACGGGCAGCGACTCCTCCTGCCGGAACGCCCGCTGGGCCTCGACCACCCGGGTGGACTCGGCGTCGCTCGGGAGGAACGACGCCTGGTCGTTGGTGGCGACCTCGCCGAGCTTGCCCGCGTAGGGGCCGAGGCCGCCGCCGACGGCGAGCCAGACGAGCAGCAGGACCGCGGGCAGCAGCCGGCGGGCGTATCGCGTGAGGGGGGACATCGCACTCCAGGGGCGGACCGGGGGATCGCAGGTATCTCAATGAGAAAGTATCTCAATGATTGAGAGATAGTAGGCGCGCACTCGTCTCCCACTTCACCGGGGGTCCCCCGGACGGATGCACCGGACCGGGTGCGCCGGACGGACGCAGCGGACCCCGGGTGCGCCGGGCGGACGCACCGGACCCCGGGCGCGCCGGGACGCACCGGAACCCGGGCGCGCCGGGCGGGGCCGCCGCTCAGCCCCGTGGCACCCGCTGCTCGCCCAGTCGCCCGTTCAGCTCGGTCAGGAAGCGCAGCACCGTCGCCAGCTCCGCCGCGTCGAACCGCTCCCGCGTCCCGCTCGTGGCCTGCGCCAAGGGCTGGAACCACGTCCGTGCCGCGGCCCTCGCCCCCTCCACATAGTGCAGGTGCACCACCCTGCGGTCGGCGCTCTCCCGCGCCCGGCGGACATGACCGGCCCGCTCGAGCCGGTCCAGACAGGCCGTCACCGCCCCCGACGTCAGACCGAGCCGCTCCCGCAGGCGGCCCGGCGTCAGCGGCTCCTCCGCGTCCAGGATCGCCGCGAGCGCCTGCACATCCGTGGCGTGCAGCCCCTGGCTCGCCGCGAATCCGTGCACCAGCCGGTTGATCTCGCCGTTCATCCGGCGCAGCTGCACGGCGAACGCGTGCAGATCCGGGGCCGCCCCGCGCTCTTCCGCGGGGATGCCGGCTGCTCGGTCGTCTGTACTGGCCACCCGGTCAGCCTATAGAAGCCCCGCCGTGGCGACCCGGCCCCGCATCCGGACGCGCGGCGCGGGCGGAAGTCCCGGGTGAGTGCGACGGTGGGAACCGGTGAAGGGCGCGGAGGCGGCATGACGGACAGGCAGACCGGCGCGGAGACCGGCGCGGAGACCCGCACACACGCCGGCACGGAGACCGGCACGGGAGGCGGGTCGGGCACGCTCTGCCTGGTCACCGGGGCGACCGGGTACATCGGCGGACGGCTGGTGCCCGAACTGCTCGACGCCGGACACCGGGTGCGCTGCCTGGCACGCTCGCCGGAGAAGCTGCGCGACCACCCCTGGGCCGGCCGCGTCGAGATCGTCCGCGGTGACGTCACCGACGCGGAGTCGGTACGGGCGGCGATGCGCGGCGCCGACGTCGCCTACTACCTCGTCCACGCGCTCGGCACCGGCTCCCGCTTCGAGGACACCGACCGCACGGCCGCCACGATCTTCGCCGTGGAGGCGCGGGCCGCCGGCCTCCGCCGCCTCGTCTACCTCGGCGGCCTCACACCGGCGGGCGTGCCGGAACACCGGCTGTCGCCGCACCTGCGGTCCCGCGCCGAGGTCGGCCGCATCCTGCTGGACTCCGGCGTACCCACGACCGTCCTGCGCGCGGCCGTCATCATCGGGTCGGGCTCCGCGTCCTTCGAGATGCTCCGCTACCTCACCGAGCGGCTCCCCGTGATGGTCACCCCCAGCTGGGTGCGCACCAGGATCCAGCCCATCGCCGTCCGGGACGTCCTGCGCTACCTCGTCGGCAGCGCCGTCATGCCGCCCGACGTGCACCGCGCCTTCGACATCGGCGGCCCCGACGTCCTCACCTACCGGGACATGATGCGGCGGTACGCCGCCGTCGCTGGCCTGCCCCGGCGGCTGATCCTGCCCGTGCCCGTGCTCACCCTCGGCCTGTCCAGCCTGTGGATCGGGCTCGTCACCCCGGTGCCGCGCTCCATCGCCCGCCCACTCGCCGAGTCCCTGCGCCACGAGGTGGTGTGCCGCGAGCACGACATCGCCCGCTACGTGCCGGACCCGCCCGGCCGGCCCATCGGGTGCGACGAGGCCCTCGCCCTCGCGCTGCGGCGCGTCCGCGAAGCCGGTGTGACGACCCGCTGGACCTCCGCCTCCGTGCCCGGCGCCCCCAGCGACCCGCTGCCCACCGACCCGGACTGGGCCGGCGGCAGCCTCTACACCGACGAACGGGAACAACCCGTCGACGCCTCCGTCGGCCGGCTGTGGCGGGTCATCGAAGGCATCGGCGGCGAGAACGGCTGGTACTCCTTCCCGCTCGCCTGGGCCGTACGCGGCCGGCTCGACCGGCTCGTCGGCGGGGTCGGACTGCGCCGGGGCCGCCGCGACGCCCAGCGCCTGCGCGTCGGCGACTCCCTGGACTTCTGGCGCGTCGAGGAGATCGAACCCGGCCGCCTGCTGCGGCTGCGCGCCGAGATGCGGCTGCCGGGACTGGCGTGGCTGGAGATGTACGCCGAACAGGACGACGCCGGACGCACCCGCTACCGGCAGCGCGCCCTGTTCCATCCGCACGGGCTGCTCGGGCACGCCTACTGGTGGAGCGTGGCGCCCTTCCACGGCGTCGTCTTCGGCGGCATGGCCCGCAACATCACCCTCGCGGCCGCCAAGGAACAGTCCGGCGAACCCGCGCCACGGGGGCCGGTCCGATGACCGTGGCGATCGTCCTGTTCACCGCCGACCTGCGGGTCCACGACCAGCCCGCCCTGCGCGCCGCCGTCCGCGCGGGCGACCGTGTGGTGCCCCTCTTCGTCCGCGACACGGCCATCGCCGCCACCGGCTTCCCCGGCCCCAACCGGGAGGCGTTCCTCGCGGACTGCCTGCACGACCTGGACGCCGCGCTCCGCGAGCGCGGCGGACGGCTCGTCGTACGCTCCGGCGACCCGGTCGCCGCGGTCCGCGCCGTCGCCGCCGAGACGGACGCCGCCGAGGTGCACACGGCGGCCGACCACAGCGGCTACGCCCAGCGCCGGGAGGACCGGCTGCGCGCCGCCCTGGAGGCCGACGGCCGCCGCCTGCGCGTCCACGACGCCGTCGTCACCGCGCTGCCGCCCGGCGCCGTCACCCCGGCCGCCTCCGACCACTTCGCCGTGTTCACGCCGTACTTCCGCCGCTGGAACGCCGAACGGCTCCGCGAGCCGCTCGCCGCGCCGCGCCGCGTGCCCGTCCCGGACGGTGTCGGCTCCGAGGACCTGCCCTCCCGCGCCTCGGTGGCCGGGGTGTCGCCGGGACTCGCGGCGGGCGGCGAGCGCGAGGGCCGCGCGCTGCTCACCGCCTGGCTGCGCGAGGGGATCGCCGCGTACCAGGACCGGCACGACGACCTGGCGGGCGACGCGACCTCCCGGCTGTCGCCGCACCTGCACTTCGGGACGGTCTCGGCGACCGAGGCCGTCCACCGGGCGCGCCGCGCCGGCGGACCCGGCGCCGACGCGTTCGTACGGCAGCTGTGCTGGCGCGACTTCAACCGCCAGCTGCTCGCGGCCCGCCCCGCCGCCGCCCGGGACGACTACCGCACCCGGCACGACCGCTGGCGCACCGGCCGGGCCGCCGACGAGGACGCCGAGGCATGGCGGCGGGGCCGCACCGGATACCCCGTGGTCGACGCGGCGATGCGCCAACTGGCCCACGAGGGCTGGATGCACAACCGGGGACGCCTGCTGGCCGCGAGCTTCCTCACCAAGACGCTCTACCTCGACTGGCGGGTCGGCGCCCGGCACTTCCTGGAGCTGCTCGTCGACGGCGACCTCGCCAACAACCAGCTCAACTGGCAGTGGGCCGCCGGCACCGGCACCGACACCCGGCCGAACCGGGTCCTCAACCCGGTGCTCCAGGGCAGGCGCTACGACCCCGACGGCGCGTACGTCCGCCGCTGGGTACCCGAACTCGCCTCCCTCGCGGGCCCCGCCGCGCACGAACCGTGGAAGCTGCCGGAGGCCGAGCGGGCCCGCCTGGACTACCCCGACCCGCTGGTCGCCCTGCCCGACGCCCTCGCCCGCTTCCGCCGCGCCCGGGGCGGGGAGCCCTGAGCCGCCGCGCGATCCCGGCCGGCGGGGGGGCGGGCACCGGCCGCGAAAGGAACCGGCCCGCGCCGCGCGACCCGGCGAGGTCGCGCGGCGCGGGCCGCCGGGGCCCGCCCGGGATCACTCCTTCGGCATCAGGACGGTGTCGACGATGTAGACGGTGGCGTTGGCGGTCGGCACGTTGCCGCACACCACGGTGGACGTGTCGTTCACCGTGTACGACTCGCCCGAGCCGGACGTGGTGAGCGTGCCCTTCTGCAGCGTCTCGAACGAGCCGTCCTCCAGCTGCTTCGGGGTGAGCTTCTCGCCCACCACGTGGTACGTGAGGATCTTGGTGAGGGTCTCCTTGTCGGCGAGGACCTTGTCCAGGTCGGCCTTCGGGATCTTGGCGAAGGCGTCGTTGGTCGGCGCGAACACCGTGATGTTCTGGGCGTTGTTGAGGGTGTCGACCAGGCCCGCCTGCTTGACCGCGCTCACGAGCGTGGACAGCGCCGGGTTGTTCGACGCGGCGGTGGCGACCGGGTCCTGCGCCATTCCGTCGAAGGAGCCCGCGCCGTCCTTCGGGACCGACGCGCAGGCCGGACCGAACGGCTTGTCGCCGGCACCGGTCATGGAGCCGTCCGCCGAACCGCCCGCGTCCGACGGGGCGGAGGCGGCGGGGGAGGAGTCCGCGGCGCCGTCCTTGCCGCCGTCGTCGGCGCAGGCCGTGAGGCCGAGCGGCAGCAGGGCCGCGGCGGCGACGGCGAGAGCGGCTCGACGGATGCGGATGGTGTTCATGGTCTGCTCCTGAGAACGGGGGTGTCGGAAGAGAAAAGGCGTGCGTGCGAAGGGGAGCCGGGCGGCATGGCACTCCACGGTGACCACCACCGGCCGAGCACCGGTGGTGCCGGGCGTCGGCCCGTCCACCGAGCGGCCGGCCGGCCGCTCGTACCCGCTCCCGAAGCTCTTCACGGCCCCTATTCGGAACGCCGCCCGCCCCGGATGGGTCGGTCACCCGAAAGAATGAGCCGAACTCTCGGCGCGGCGCGCCCGCCCGCCGAACGCCGCCGGTCAGGGGCCCAGCAGGGAGGCGATCAGGGCGTCAAGCCGCAGCAGTTCCCGTTCGCGGTCCGCCGGGACCAGCCGGTGGCTGTGCCGCAGGAACGCGTCCACTCCCCTCGTGCCCAGCTCCACGTGGGCGAGCCCGTCCGGCGCCCTGAGCACGAGCAGCGTCCAGGTGCCGCCGCTCGGGCGGACCTCCACGTCCCCCTGCCCGGCGGCGCCGTGCCGCCCTGTGGCGAGCAGCTCGCGGGCGAACGTCCAGGTCGCCGGGGCGCCGTCGCAGACGGCGTGCGACGGGAACGTGAGGTGGACGGCGAGCGGGTCGTCCTCGTGATAGGCCAGCACCACTCTGACGGAGCGGCGCACACCGGGGGATGTGCCGAGCAGCCGCGCCGGGACCGCGTGGACGATGCTCTCGATCACGGGGGTCTCCCTGTCCTGTCTCCACCTGTCGCTGTGCGTCCACCGGCCCGTGGCAGGCCGTGACGTACGTGTCTCAGGCGGGAGTTCGGGGACGGGGGCGCCGGCGGATGCGGAACGGCGGAGACTTCCCCCGGACGGGTCGCTCCACCGCGCCGCCCGCCACCGGGGCTCAGCGCCTGCGGCCTCGCCGCAGCTGCCAGACGAAGTACGGCGTGCCGATCAGCGCCGCGAGCAGGCCCGACGGGATCTCCGCCGGGGCGATCGCGGTCCGGCCCACCGTGTCCGCCGCGATCATCAGCGACGCGCCCAGCAGCGCGGCCGTCGGCAGCAGCCGGTGCGTACGCGAACCGACGAGCATCCGCGCCGCGTGCGGCGCGACCAGGCCCACGAACGCCACCGTCCCCACCACCGCCACCGCGCAGGCCGCCAGGGCCACCGCGAGGACCAGCACCGCCAGCCGGGTGCGTTCCAGCGGCAGGCCCAGCGTGCGGGGCGCGTCTTCCCCGAGCGCGAGCAGGTCCAGGCGGCGGAACGACACCAGCAGCAGCGGCACCCCCGCCGCGGCCGCCGCCGCCAGCACCGACAGGTCGGTGGTGTCCCGTGCGTACGTCGAGCCCGACAGCCAGGTCAGCGCCTGCGCCACCTGGAACCGGGCCCCGACCACCAGGTAGTTGGTCGCCGCCGTGGTCAGCGCGAACGTACCGATGCCGACCAGCACCAGCCGCTCCGGCGCCACCGACCCCCGGCGCCGCGACAGGCCGTACGTCAGCGCGAACGCCGCCGTACCGCCGAGCAGCGCCGCGAACGGCAGCACCGCGTACGGCAGCGAAGGCAGCGCCACCAGCAGCAGCGCCGCGCCGAAACCGGCACCGCCGCTGACACCCATCACCGTCAGGTCCGCGAGCGGGTTCCGCGACACCGTCTGCACGATGCCGCCCGCCACCGCGAGCAGCGCGCCCGCCAGGCCCGCCACGGCCAGCCGGGGCAGCCGGTACTCCAGGACGACACCCCGCAGCACCTCGTCCCCGCCGCCCGCGAGCATGCGGGGCAGTTCGGCCAGCGGCACCGCGATGTCGCCCAGCGCCAGGCCGCCGGCGAGCAGCGCCGCGACCAGCAGCACACCGCCCGCCAGCAGCGGCGGGTACGGCAGCCGCCGTCCGCGCCGCCCCGGCATGACCGTGCCCGGCGCCGCGGGCTCCGACGGCAGCCGCCGCGCCAGCCACAGGAACAGCGGCGCGCCGAACAGTGCCGTCACCACACCGGCCGGGACCTCGTTTCCGGTCGGCGACGTCACCCGGGCCAGCAGGTCGGCGGCCAGCAGCAGCGTCGCGCCCCACACGGCGGCGGCGGGCAGCAGTGCCGCGTGCCGGCGTACTCCGGCGAACCGCACCAGGTGCGGCGCCGCGAGCCCGACGAAGCCGATCGGGCCGGTCACCGTCACCGCGCACGCGGCGAGCAGCACGGACAGCACGACCGCCGTCAGCCGGACCCGGCCGACGTCGACGCCCAGACCGCGCGCCGTCTCGTCGCCCGTACCGAGGATGTCCAGTGTCCGGGCGAGCAGCAGCCCGCCCACCAGGCCGGCCCCCAGCAGCGGAAGCACCGTCAGGGACCGTCCGCTGTCGGCGACCGCCAGTGAGCCGTGCCCCCAGAAGAACACCGCGCCGGTCTCCTCCTGGAACAGCACCACCAGCACGGCGGTGACGCTCGACAGGGCGAGCGTCACCGACACGCCGGCCAGCACCAGATGGGCCGGCCGTCCCCGTGCGCCGCCCGCCACCGTGTGCACGAGCCCGGCCGCCAGCAGCCCCCCGGCGAACGCCACACCGCCGCGCGGCAGATCGCCCAGCGAGAACCCGGTGACGGCGGCGACGGCGACCGCCAGGTACGCGCCCGCCGTCACCCCGAGCGTGTCCGGCGACGCCAGCGGATTGCGCACCGACGACTGGAGCAGGCACCCAGACACGGCGAGCGCCGCACCGGCGACCAGACCGGCCAGCGTGCGCGGCAGCCTTCCGCCGACCAGCACCGCCCGCGCCTCGGGGTCGTCGCCGCCGGCGATGAGCCCCAGCAGATCGGTGAGGCCGACGCCGCTGCGCCCGTACCCGAGGTGCAGGACGGCGACGAGCAGCAGGGCGGCGATCCCGCCGGCGACGGCCGGGGCCGGTCCGGCCGGCCCGGCCGGGCGGCGCGGGGCCTTCCCGGTGCGGCCCCGAGCCGTGTCCCCGGCAGGTGTGGCGATTCCGGTCATGCGGTGAGGGCGCTCGCGATCTCGTCGGCGACCTGGGCGGTGGAGAACGGCCCGCCGAAGAACCAGGTGCCCGGGTCGAGGGCGTGGACACGCTTGTTCCTGGCGAAGTCCAGGTTCCGCCAGAGGGCGTTCTTCGGCAGGGACGTGGCGAAGACGTCGTCGTTCTCGGCGGCGACGTAGACGAGGCTGGACTTCTCGACGGGCTTGAGGCCCTCGATGTCGACCCTGCTCATGCCGTACGCGTCGGCCTTGCCGGTCCAGGCGTTCCTCAGCCCGAGGCGCGGCAGCAGCCCGCCGGGGATCGTGGAGTCGGTGAGGACCTCCACGACGGCGGCCCCGTCCGTGGTGTAGCCGCGGGCGACCGTGACCTCGGCGCCGTTCTTCCTCCCGTCGGCGATCCTCGTCCTGGCGGCCTGGAGCCGGGCGTCGAGCTCCTTCAGCGCCCGGTCGGCCGCGTCCGCCCTGCCGACGGCCGTGCCGATGGTCTTCAGCGTGGTCCGCATCTCCTCGAACTCGCCGTCCTTCGCGTACGGGTCGAACATCAGCGTGGGCGCGATCTCGTCGAGCTGCTCGTAGTTCGCCTCGGACCGCAGCCTGGAGGTGATGATCAGGTCCGGCTTCAGCACCTTGATGGTCTCCAGGCTGGGCGCCTGCCGGGTGCCGACGTCCTTGACGGACTCGTCGAACCTCGGGCCGCCGGTGACCCACTGGTCGTACCCCTTGACATCGGCGACCCCGACCGGGGAGACACCGAGGGCGAGCAGGTCCTCGGCGTAGGTCCACTCCAGGGCGACGACCTTCGTCGCGGGCCTGTCGAGCCTCGTCTCGCCCTTGATGTGGGAGACGGTGACGGTGCCGCCGCCCTCCTTCTCCGGGCCGCCGCCCGCGGCCCGCTCACCGGACGAGCCGCAGCCGACGGCGGTGAGGGCGAGCGCGGCGGCGGCGGCGAGCGCGGTCAGGGCACGGGCATGTGGTCGTGTGCGCATGCGCGGTGGTTCCTTCGTTCGGTGCGGAAGGGACGGATGGTGCTCAGGTGGCCGCCGTCGCCGTCGGCTCGCGCCAGGTCGGCAGACAGGTCGGCACACCTGTGTGGGGGTCGTGGGTGACGGTCGTGTCGATGCCGAACGCGGTACGGATCGTCTCCTCCGTCAGCGCGGCGGCGGGCGGCCCCGACGCCACGATCCGGGCCCCGGCGAGCACGACCATGGCGTCGGCGAACGCGGCGGCCTGGTTCAGGTCGTGCAGCACCACGGCCACGGTGATCCCGTGGTCGTCGGCCAGCCGCCGCACCAGCCGCAGGACCTCGATCTGGTAGCGGATGTCCAGAAAGGTCGTCGGCTCGTCCAGCAGCAGCAGACCGGTGCGCTGCGCCAGCGCCATCGCGATCCACGCCCGCTGGCGCTCGCCGCCGGACAGCCGGTCGAGGGGCCGCTCGGCGAGCGGACGCAGGTTCGTCGCGTCCAGCGCCCAGCCGATCGCCGCCCGGTCCTCGTCGCCGGTGGCGCGGGCCAGCAGCCCCTGGTGCGGATGGCGCCCGTAGGCGACGAGCTCCGCCACCGTCACCCCGGCGGGAACGAGCGGCGACTGCGTCAGGAAGCTCAGCTTCCTGGCCAGCTCCCGCTGCCTGTACGCGGCGAGGTCGCGGCCGTCCAGCACCACCTGCCCGGCGTCCGGCACGTGCAGCCGGGCCAGCGTCCGCAGCAGCGTCGACTTGCCGGAGCCGTTGGGACCGACGAGCGCGGTCACCCGGCCGGGTGCCAGGGAGACGCTGATCCCGCGCGCGACCGGCTCGCCGCCGTGGCCGAGCGTGAGGTCCGACGCGCTGATCTCGATGCTCATGACCCCGCCCTCACGCCAGCGGATTGGGGACGGTGCCGTTCGGGCGCAGCGCGTGGCGCAGGGCCCGGTCGACGTAGCGGGTGACGACGAGCCGGTCGGTGTTGAACGGATAGCGCGGGAACGCGTCCGCGAGCATGTCGAACGCGGCGAACCGGTCGGCCTTCTCCGGGAACCGCTTGTGGTACGAGACGATCGCCTCGCGCACCAGCCGCCAGAACCGCTCCTCGGGTACGCCCAGGTGCTCCGCCGCGAGCGGCGCCAGATAGCGGAAGTGACCCAGCAGCAGCTGGTCCACCACGTGCTGGCGGATGACGACGGGGTTCTTGCGGGGCAGGATGTGGTCGTAGCCGTCCGGCTCGGGCCCGCGCTCCGGCACCGGCGTGTGCGACACGGACACGTCGTCCACGAAGTCCTTCAGGAACAGCCGGCGCGGCACGTCGTGGTCGTCGTAGCCGATCAGCGTGTTCTGGCCGTGCGGGTTGAACGTGATCCCGTACGTGTACATCACGTGCAGCACCGGGTGCGTCACCGTCTCGAACAGCCGTCGAAGCCACTCGTCGGCGGGCAGCCCGGACGCGCGGACCAGCTCCGCCGTGAACGACGCGCCCCGTTCGTCCACGTACAGCAGCGACGCGAACGTCCGGACCCGCTCGCCGGGGTCCCGCCGCGACGACACCGACTCGCGCCAGATGCAGCCGAGGGTCTCCAGATGCTGGTACGGCATGCCGGGCACCCGGTCCAGGTACGGGTGGCGCACGGTCACGGAGGCCACCTCGCCGAGGAACACCGTCCGCAGCTCGTCCCGCAGGAGCTTGTCCCTGTCGAGGAGCCCGGTCAGCCACTGGGTGGTGAGCGGCGCGCCCTGGGTGCAGTGCGGCGGGATGCCGCGCCAGATCAGCGTGTTGACGATCTTCAGGGGCAGTTTGACGTCGAACCGGTCGCGCCGCGCCATGTTCGTCATGGTGCGCACCGACTGCTGCGGCAGATACGTGTCGGCGCTCGCGCCGAGCGGGATGATCCGCCGCTGGGCGACCTCGCCCGCGAACAGGACCTGGACGGCGTGGTCCCACTGCCACGGGTGGACGGGCATCCACACGTACGCGTCCGGGTCGCCGCCCGCCTCCTCGATCCTGGCACGGAACGCGGCCGTCGTCCCCTCGTCCAACTCGTGCTCCAGGACGGCGTGTTCGCTCAGGGACGGGATGCCCCGGAACTCGGCCAGGCCCCGGTGGACGGCGATCCACCGGAGCGTGACCAGCTGCCGCGACTCCGGCGCGTACGCCCGGACGTCGGTCGCCGAGAACCCGATCCGGCCCTTGTTGGCGACCAGCGTCGGGTGCCCCGTCATGGCGCACTCCAGCTCGGCGTGGCCGAGCCCCCGCAGCTCGGCCGCGCTCTGGCCGCCGTGCTCGATCCGCGCCGCGTCCACGGCGAGGGTCGCGGACACCTCGGTGAGGTACATGCCGAGCGTCGGCGCGTCGGTGCCTATGGTGTCCGCGCAGTCCACCAGGAACTGCTGCGCGTCCCACGCCGGGGTCTCGATCTCGTTGCCGAGGAGCCCGGCCGCGCCCCGGGTCACCGACTCCCGGTCGACCCGCCAGGAGCCGAGGGCGCCCCTGGTGGCCGAGAAGACATAGCTGACGCCGCTGGCCAGGTCGACCCGGAAGCGGCCCGCCTCCTCCAGCTCCAGCGGCTGGAGGAGCTCCTCGAAGGCGAACTCGGAGAGGGTCTTGGCGAGCAGCCGCCGGTTCGCCTCCCGCCAGGACCCGGGGGAGACGTCGGCGAGTGCGGGGACGGGGTGACCGTCAGTCATACGGGCGGTGCCTTTCTCGTCGGTGGCGGGGACGTACTGCCCATCGCCGGGGCCTCGGAAGCCTCGGCCGCGGCGCCCCGGGCGGCGGTGGTCGCGGTTCGTCACGACGTGCCCTCCACGGCCTGTCCGGCGCGGACGACGGCCGCCAGCAGCGCGTCGATGTCGCTCGCCCGCGCCTGCGGGTTCAGTAACGTGAGCTTCAGGTGCACGGTCCGCCCGCCGTCCGCGCCGGCCACGTCGGTGCGCCCGATCAGGGCGGAGCCCTCGCGCAGCAGCAGGCGGCGCAGCTCGCCGTTGACCGCGTCGGTGTCCGCCGGGTCGCGGGGCAGGTAGCGGAAGACGACCGTCGACAGCGTCGCGCCCGCCGTCAGCGCGAGCCGGGGATGCGCGGTCACGGCGGCCTCGGCGTGCCGGGCCAGGTCGTGGCAGGCGTCGAGCATCGCGCCGATGCCGTCGGTCCCGAGGGCCAGGAACGTCGCGGCGACCTTCAGCGCGTCGGCCCGCCGGGTGGTCTGCAACGACAGCCCGAGCAGCCCGTCGTAGCCGGCCTCGCCGTCGTCGTCGGGGTTCAGGTAGGCCACGCGCAGCCCGGTCGTCGGGGCGAAGTCGGCGGCGTCACGGGCCAGCAGGAGGCTGGCGGCCGCGGGCTGCCAGGCCGTCTTGTGCAGATCGAGCGTGACGGTGTCGGCCTCCTCGATCCCGGTGAGCAGCGGGCGCAGCCGGTCGGAGAACAGGGCGCCGCAGCCGTACGCCGCGTCGACGTGCAGCCGTACGCCGTGCTCGCGGGCGACGGCGGCGATCTCCGGCAGCGGGTCGACGGAGCCGTAGTCGGTGGTGCCCGCGGTGGCGACGACGGCGACGGGCAGTTCGGCGCCCGGGTCCGCCCCGCCGAGCAGCGCGTCGAGCGCGTCCGGGCGCATCCGGTGCCTGCCGTCCGTGGGCACCGGCCGTACGGCGTCCTCGCCGATGCCGAGCACGGCGCAGGCCCGCGCCACCGAGAAGTGGGCCAGCTCGGAGCAGAACACCACGGGGTCGCGGCCGAGTCCGGTCAGCCCGGCGGCGCGGACGTCCCGCAGCTTGGCGGCCGCCGCGTCCCTGGCGATCAGCAGCGCCTGGAGGTTGGAGGCGCTGCCGCCCGCCGTCAGCACCCCGCCCGCTTCCGGCCCGTAGCCGGTCAGCCGGGCCAGGCCGCGTACGAGCCGCCGTTCGATCTCGACCGCGTAGGGCCCGCTGTCCCAGGTGTCCACGGACGCGTTGAAGATCCCGGCCAGGATGTCCGCCGCGGCGGCGACGGCCAGCGACGGCGGCTGGAGGTGCGCGGCGGCCATCGGATCGGCGAGGTCCACGGTCGTCTCGGCACAGGCGCGGGCGAGCGCCAGCACGGCGGCGTGACCGCCGCCGGTGCGCGGCACGACACCGTGCGGGAGCTGCCTGTCGACCAGCTCGGTCAGCTCGTCCGGGGTCAGCCGGGGCAACGGGCCGCCGCGGCGGCGCAGTCCGGTCGCCGCCTCCCGGGTGATCTCGGCGACCAGACGGCCCACGTCGGCGAGTCCCGCCGGGTCGGCGGCGAGCAGATCGGGGTCCAGCAGCGGGGAGGGCGCGGATGTGCGGGCGGGTGCCGGCACGGGGGGCACCTGGCCGGACACGGCACCACCGGGCATCGTCATGGGAGGTCATTCCTGTCGTCCCGAGTCGCGGGAGCGGGCGGGGGCACGGGTCGGGGGCGGGTGGCTGACACGGGCGTCGGGCTCGGTGCGGGACGGGCGGTACCGGCGCGCGGCCCGGAACCGGGCCGGGCGGTACGGGCCCCGCGCGCGTCACCCGGCGCGGGCCCGCCGCGGCCGGCGGCACCGGGCGCCCGCGCTCCCTCATGTCGCGCGCTCACGGACCATGAACGCCGCTCGCTTGTCCGGCAGGTCGATCTGCCGGACCATCCGGAAACCGGCCCGCTGGAACGCCCGCACCGAGCGGACGTTGCCGGCGTCCGGCTCGGCGACGACACGCCGCGCGTACGGGTCGGTGCCCAGCAGCCACTCCGACACCGCCCGCAACAGGTCGGCGCCCAGACCCCTGCCCCGGAACCCGGCGGGGCCGAGCAGCAGGTGCACGCCCGCGTCGCGCGGCTCGGCCGGGTAGTGGCGGCCCAGCGGGTCGAGGTCGGCGCGGTACAGCTCCCAGTAGCTCATCGGCGTCCCGTCGAGACAGCCGATGTACGGCGTGGAGTGGGCGGCGGCGACCTGCTCGCGCAGATAGCCGGTGATCCGGTCGAGGGGTTCGGCCAGCTCCCAGTACCGTGCGATCTCGGGGTCGTTCATCCAGCCGTGGACCAGTTCCGCGTCGGCGTCCGGGTCGACGGCCCGCAGCGTGAACGTGCCCTGCGGCAGGGGTGGGTCCGTGATGACGAGGTGCCCACCCCCGGTCGGCGTACCTCCGCTCACTTCCGTACCTCCGCGATCGGGTTGGGGATGTCCACGTACACCGACTGGGACTCCAGCGGGCCGGTCAGCTCGTCCATGCCGTGGACCCGGGTCAGCAGGTTGGCCTTGCAGCGCAGCGTCGGCTCGTCGCGCAGGAGGGCGGCGAGCCGGAGCCGGTCGCCGTGCTCGTCGGCCCGCGCCGCGAGGAACTCCTCCGTGCGGCGCAGCAGCCGTTCCTCGTCCGCGAGGCCCTGGGAGCCCAGCGCGCCCACGAGCCCGAGCAGGTTGTTGACGCCGACGTAGTAGGCGAGCCGCTCGTCGACGACCTCGTCGGCGACGTACGTGCCGAGGTCCCGGCCGATGCCCGGCACCCAGCCGTACAGGGCGTCGCTGCGGGCGGGGGAGAAGTAGTAGCCCTGGTTGTCGCGGTAGCGCCCGCCGGCCGGGCGGCCCTCGTCGTCCAGCACCACGAGGGTGTTCTGCTGGTGGGCCTCGAGGCCGAGCCCGTACCTGGCGTACAGCCACAGGACCGGTGCGACGACCCGCTCGGTGTAGCGGACGAACCAGTCCTCTGCGGCCTCGGCGACCGGGCGGCCGGTGCGCTCGGCGACGCCGTGCACGAGCGCCGCCAGCCGGGAGCGGCCCCCGGGCAGGTCGGGGCGGGGCGAGACGAGCCCGGCGACGCAGACGCCCTGGGGTTCGTCGCCCTCCTGGAAGGGGTTGGCGCGGACGACGACGTCGAGGCCGGTGGACTCCCCGGCCCCGGCCCCGCCCCCGGTGCCGTCGCCGTCCGTGTCGAGCGGGTCGACCGCGAGCCACGCCGGGTCCCGCACGATGGCGAACCCGGGGTGCGCGGCCCGCAGCGCGGCGCCCAGGCCGGCGGTCAGCAGCCGGTCGACGGCCAGGCCCCGGTACAGCTCGGACCGCATGTTCTCGCGCCGCGAGTTGGTGATCCGCAGCCCCAGCGAGAACTTCAGCATCACGGGCGCGTCGGCGCGGTAGACCGTGCGGACCGATGACGTCGGCGACCAGGCGGGCCCCGCCGGTCCCAGGTCGTGCAGCAGTCCGGCGTCCAGCAGCGCCCGTACGGCGGGCCTGTGCCGTACCTCCCGGGCCTGCCACGGGTGCGCCGGGACCAGGACCGTGCCGGGCGGCGGGGTCAGGGCGTCGCCCGCCAACGAGGCCAGCAGCTCCTGCGCCGACCGGTCGAGCGACGAGTCGGACCGTACGACGGACGGGTCGGCGGCGAACCAGTGCAGCGGGAACGCGCCGCGCGTCTCCGGCGAGTACCGGGCGGACTCCGCGTCGGTGAGCCCCTCGCGGCTCTTCGGCGTCGGGTGCAGCGGGTGACCGGTGATCAGGGCCTGTTCGCCCGCGAGGAAACCGGTCGTGCCCTCGGGGTCGTCCGGCACCGCGGCACGGGCCCGGACGAACTCCGCCACGCGCCTAACGGAGTCGACGACCCGACCGGTCAGGTCGCCGACGGCGGCCGGGTCGCCGCCGGCGGCCTCGACACCGAGGAGCGTCGCGATCACGGTGGCGGAGGCCGGAGTCCCGGTGGCCAGACGGGCCGGCCCGAACCGGTGCCAGCCGACCGGCGACCAGTACAGGACGGGCGCCTCGACCGCCGTGCCGGACGCGGGCAGGTCCAGGCGCAGCAGGTCGCCGGAGGGCCGGGCGACCCCCGTCTCCCGTACCCAGCAGCGCAGCAGGCTGTCGGCGGCGGCGCGGTCGGCCACCGCGGCCGCGTCCACCGGCGCGGCCCGGTCGTCGTGGCTCGAAGGGCTGGAGCGGTGCTCCCGGGGCCGGCTAGGGCTCTGACTCGGGCTCTGGCTCGGGCTCTGGCTCATGCGCACTCTTCCTCTGCTCGTCGCGGTTCTCGCGGTGTACGCGGTGTACGCGGTGTTCGCGGTGCTCTGCCCGTCGGCGCTGAGCTCGCCGCCGGTGGGCTCCGGTGGGCTCCGGCGGGGTCCGGCGGGCTCGTCGCCGGTGGCTCGTCGCCGTGGTGCCGTCCCGCGCCGAGGAGGGCGGTCAGCGGTGGCGGGAGGCCGCCGGTACGGGCGGCGGGGCGTCGTCCCCCCGGGCCCCCGGCAGACCGAAGGTGGTGAACGCGGTACGCCTCGGCAGCGGGTAGACGTCCTTCCCGGCCAGCGTGTTGAGGATCAGCGCGGAACGCCAGGCGGCGAGCCCCAGGTCGGGCGCGCCCACGCCGTGCGTGTGCCGTTCGGCGTTCTGCACGAACACCGATCCGCCGACGGCCTCGTCCAGGACGAGCCGCTGCTCCGTGTCGACGCGCGGGCGCCCCCCGTCGTCGCGGACGATGTGCGGCCGCAGCGGATCGAGGAGCCCGTCCAGCGGCCGCTCCGCGTATCCGGTGGCGAGGACGACCGCGTCGGTCGTGAGCCGCGCATCGGACTCCTGCTCTGCGTGGGTGAGCCTCAACTCCACCCGGCCGGAGCGCTGTTCGGCCCCGGTGACCGTGACGCCCGGGGTGAGCGTCACATCGGGCCAGCCGCCGCCGAGCGCCCTGCGGTACAGCTCCTCGTGGATCTCGCCCAGCGTGTCGCCGCTGACGCCCTTGTACAGCTGCCACTGGCGGGGCAGCAGCCGGTCCCGGGTCGGCTCCGGCAGCCCGTGGAAGTACCGCGTGTAGTCCGGTGTGAAGTGCTCCAGGCCCAGCTTGCTGTACTCCATCGGCGCGAAAGCCGGGGTACGGGCCAGCCATGTCAGGCCCTCACGGCCCTCGGGCCGCGCCCGCAGCAGATCGAGGAGCACCTCGGCGCCCGACTGCCCGGCGCCGACGACGGTGACGTGCCCCGCGCCCAGCAGCAGGTCGCGGTGGGTCAGATAGTCGGCCGAGTGCAGGACGGGCGCGTCCGGGCGCTCGGTCAGTCCGCGCAGCGGGGCCGGTACGTGCGGGGCCGTGCCGACGCCGAGCGCCAGGTGACGGGCGAGGATCCGGCCCACGCCCACGGCGTCGCCGTCCGCGCCGAGCCGGGTGAAGTCCACCTGGAACGCGGCGCGGCCCGCGTCCCAGCGGACCGTGTCGACCTGGTGGCCGAAGCGGCAGGACGGCAGCTCCTCGCTGACCCAGCGGCAGTAGGCGTCGTACTCGTTGCGCGGGATGTGGAACCGCTCGGCGAAGTAGAAGGGGAACAGCCGCTCCCGGGTCCTGATGTGGTTGAGGAACGACCAGGGGCTCGTCGGGTCGACCAGGCTGACGAGGTCGGCGAGGAACGGCACCTGCAGCGTGGCCCCGTCGATGAGCAGGCCCGGGTGCCAGTGGAAGGCGGTGCGCTGTTCCAGGAACACGGCGTTCAGCCCGGGTACCCCGTCGGCGAGCGCCGCCAGGGACAGGTTGAACGGGCCGATGCCCACACCGAGCAGATCGACGGTGGCTTCCTCGGTGGTGTGCGGGGTCATCGTGGTCCTTCCGGTCCTTCCGGTACGGGTGCGGTGCGTATGCGGTCGGCGGTGTCGGCGATCAGGGCGAGGACCCCGGCCAGTTCGCCGCTCGCCGCGCGGGGGTGCAGCAGGGTGACCTTGAGCCAGAGCCGGCGCGCGCCTCCGGCGTCGTCGGCGGCGGCCCGGCCGACGACGGCGCGCCCTTCCGCGAGCAGCAGCCGTCGGACCTCGGCCACCAGCGCGTCGCCCGCGGCGGGCGGCAGCGCGTCGGCGGCGGCGGGGCGCAGCAGCACGGTGCTGATGCCGATGTCGCCGGGGCGGCGCCGTAGCGCCGGGTGGGCGTCGACCAGCCCGGCGAACTCCCGTGCCGTGTCGACGCAGTGCTCCACGAGCGCACCGACGCCGGTGCGGCCGAGCGCCCGCAGCGTCGCGGCGATCTTCACCACGTCGGGACGGCGGGTGGTACGCAGGGAGCGGCCCAGCAGGTCGGGCAGCCCCGCCTCGGTGTCGTCGTCGGCGTTGAGGTAGCCGGTCCGTGTGCCGAGCGGCCGCAGCAGCGCGGTGTCGCGGACCGTGAGCAGCCCGGCCGCCACCGGCTGCCAGCCGAGCTTGTGCAGGTCGAAGGTGACCGAGACGGCCGCCTCGAGACCGGCCAGCCGGGGGGCGAGCCGGTCGCTGAACAGCAGCGGACCGCCGTACGCCGCGTCGACGTGGAGTTCCGCGCCGTGGCGTGCGGCGACCTCGGCGAGCGCGGGCAGCGGGTCGATCAGCCCCTCGTCGGTGGTCCCGGCCGTCGCCACGACCAGGACGGGACCCGCGAGTCCGGTGAGCGCCGCGTCCAGCGCGTCCGGGCTCATCAGGCCGCCAGGGCAGGCGGTCGCGACCGGTGTCGGCAGGCCGAGGAGCCAGGCGGCCCGCCGCACACTGTGGTGGGCGGTCTCGCCGCACACCACCCGCACGCCGGGGGCGCCGGCCGCGTGGGCCCGCTCCCTGGCCAGCAGCAGCGCCACGGTGTTCGACTCGGTGCCGCCGCTGGTGACCAGCGCGTCGGGCGCGGCGGCCAGGGGATGGACCAGCCGGGCCAGCGCGGCCGTCACCTCGGCCTCCAGCGCGGCGGCGGCGGGCGCCTGGTCCCAGGAGTCCATCGACGGGTTCAGCGCGGACGCCGCCAGATCGGCTGCGGCGGCCACCGCCAGCGGCGGACAGTGCAGATGGGCCGCGCAGGCGGGGTCTGCCGGGTCGGCGGCGCCCTCGGCCACGGCCCTGACGACGGTCCGCAGCGCCTCTTCGGCGCCCGTGCCGTACTCGGGGAGCACCGGGGCGCAGGCGGCCCTGACCCGCTCGGCGACCGCTTCCGGGCCGCCCGCCGGGAGCGGGCCGCCCCGGGCGGCGGCGCCGTCGGCGAGCGCGTCGAGGACGACACCGGTCAGCTTGCCCAGCATGGCCGGTCCTCCGGCGCCGCCCGAAACGGCGCTGTCCGCCTCGTACAGGCGGGCCCCGTGCGGGTTCACCGGACGCTCTCCAGGGCGGCGGCGAGCCGTTCCACGACCGAGTCGGCCTGCTCGTCGGTGAGGATCAGCGGCGGCAGCAGGCGCAGCACCGTGTCGTCGCGTCCGCCGAGTTCCAGCAGGAGTCCGTGGTCCACGCACGCCGTGCGCAGGGCCCGCGCCAGCGCCGGATGGCCGGGTGGCACCCCGTCGCGCCCCGGCGCGGCGTCGAGGTCGAACAGCTCCACGCCGATCATCAGTCCGCGCCCGCGCACCTCGCCGAACTCGGGGTGGTGGGCGGCGAGTTCGCGCAGTCCCCGGCGGATCCGCTCGCCCAGTTTCAGGGCCCGTTCGGCGAGTTGCCCGTCGGCGACGGTGCGCAGGGTCACCAGGCCGGCCGCCATGGCGAGGGTGTTGCCGCGGAACGTCCCGGTGTGGTGGCCCGGGAGCCAGGTGTCGAGGTCGGGCCGGTAGGCGATGAGGGCGAGCGGCAGTCCGCCGCCGACGGCCTTGGAGATGACCAGGATGTCGGGGGTGACACCGGCCCGTTCGCAGGCCCAGTAGTGGCCGGTGCGTGCGACGCCCGTCTGCACCTCGTCGACCACCAGGACGATGCCGTGTTCGGCGGTGATCCGGCGGATCTCGCGCAGCCAGCCGTCCGGGCCCTCGATGACGCCGCCCTCGCCCTGCACGACCTCCAGGATGACGGCGGCGGGCGGGGCGACTCCGCTGTCCGGGTCGGTGATCAGGTTCTCCAGCAGCCGGGTCGACAGTTCCCCGGACCGTTCGCCGTCGCCCGTGCCGAACGGGCAGCGCAGCCCGTAGGGGAAGGGCAGCCGGGTCACCGGTACCGCGTCGGCGGCCACGGCGCCGCTCATCCGCGGCGGCCCCGAGACGGCGGACGCGCCGAGCGTCATCCCGTGGTAGGCGCCGGTGAAGGCGACGACGCCGCGTCGGCCCGTGGCGTGCCGGGCCAGCTTCAGCGCCGCCTCGACCGCGTCCGTACCGGCCGGGCTGCAGAAGTGCAGCCGTGCCGCTTCGCGCAGGGTGCCCGGCAGCCGCCGGAGTAACTCCCCGCAGAACGCGTCCTTCTGAGGGGTGATCATGTCCAGGGTGTGGAGCGGTGCCCCGGACGCGAGGACCGCCTGGAGCGCGGCGACGGTCTCGGGGTGGTTGTGGCCGAGCGCGAGGGTGCCCGCGCCCGAGAGGCAGTCCAGGTAGGTGCGGCCGTCGGCGCCGGTGACGACGGCGCCCGCGGCGTGAACGGGGGCGACTGGCAGGGTGCTCGCGTAGGTACGGGCGGAGGACTCGCGTCGCTCCTGGCGCTCGAGAAGCTCGGCGCGCAGCGCACCGTTCGGCATGGCAGGTGCCCTTCGGTCGTGTTGCCAGGTGTTCGCGCGCCGTGGCGCACGACTGAGGCCGCGGTGAAACGTGCTCACAGCCGCCCACGCCAAGTTAGGTTAGCCTAACCTCCAAGAAGATCAATGCTCTGAGTCGTACGATGCCCGGTCAGGTCGAGGTCAACCACCCCCGCGCGCGCCGCCTGTCGCGCCGTACGCGCCGGTAGGCGGTGTAGGAGAGGTTTCCCCCCGTCCGGGCTGCTCAGTCGGGCAGCAGCAGTTCGGCCGACCGGCCTGGCTCGATGAATACGGCGCGGTCGGGGAGCTCGATGTCGATCGGCGCCCGCCCCGAGTCCGGCACGGCGACATGCAGCCTGCCCGGGGTCATCCGCAGCCGCACACCCCAGTGCCCGTGGTACCGCAGCGTGAAGTCGTACTCGGACAGCTCCGGCAGCGGCACCGGATCCAGCCGCAGCACCCCGCCCCGGGTCTCCAGACCCGTCAGCCCCCGCTGCACCAGGTCCAGCGTCCCCGCCATGGCGCCGAGGTGGATGCCCTCGCCCGTGGTGCCGCCCTGGAGGTCGGCGATGTCGCCCTCCAGCGCCTCCTGGACGAACCGCCACGCCTCCGCGCGACGCACCCGGGCCAGCACCCAGCCGTGCACCAGTACGCTCAGCGTCGACCCGTGGCTCGTACGATGCAGGTAGTAGTCGACCGTCCGCCACCAGGTCTCGTCGTCCAGGGTGTAACCCAGACGGCGCATCAGACCTCGTAGCTCGGCCGGCGAGAACAGATAGCCCAGCATCAGGACGTCGGCCTGCTTGGACGCCTGGTAGCGGTTGACCGTGTCGCCCTCCGCCTCCAGGATCCGGTCGAGCCGCCGGATGTCCCCGTGCCGCCTGCGCAGCCCCGCCCAGTCCAGCTCCGCGAGCTCCCCGAACCCCTCGAACTGGCTGATGACGCCGCCGTGGAAGGGCACGTGCAGCCGCCGGGACACCTCGTCCCACAGCTCCAGCTCGTCCTGCTCCAGCCCCGTCCGCTCGGCCAGCTCCAGACGGCGCGGCTCCGGCAGGTCCCGCAGCAGCTCCAGGGCGCGCGCCAGCACCCACGCCGCCGTGACGTTCGTGTACGCGTTGTCGTCCAGACCCGGCCGTGCCGCCCCGGGATACGCGTCGTGGTACTCGTCGGGACCCACGACCCCGCGGATCCGGTAGCGGTCGAGCCCCTGGTCGTACGAGGCCGAACCGGCCCAGAACCGGGCGATCTGCAACAGCATCTCGGCGCCCTTGGTGTGCAGGAATTCGGTGTCCCCGCTCGCCTCGAAGTAGTGCCACACGTTGTAGGCGATGGCCGAGCCGACATGGTGCTGGAGATGCGAGTGGTCCGGCAGCCACCGTCCGGAACGCGGGTTCAGGTGCAGCTGCTGCGTCTCCTCCCGCCCGTCGCTGCCGCTCTGCCACGGGAACAGCGCCCCCCTGCGGCCCACGTCGCGGGCGCGGAAGACCGCCCGCTCCAGCCGCCGGTACCGGTAGGTGAGGAGCGCCTTCGACACCTCGGGGAAGTGCAGGTTCAGATAGGGCAGCACGAACAGCTCGTCCCAGAAGATGTGCCCCCGGTACGCCTCGCCGTGCAGACCGCGCGCCGGGACGCCGACGTCCAGGTCGGCGGTGTGCGGCGACAGGGTCTGCAGCACATGGAAGAGATGGAGCCGCAGGATGCGGCCCGCCTTCTCCGGAACCTCCAGCTCTGCCCGCCGCCACAGCTGTGTCCAGGCCGCCCTGTGCGAGGCCAGCAGCGCGTCGAACCCCGGTGCCCGGTTCACCCGGTCGACGGCGGCGTGCAGCGGGTCGGAGATCGCCGGATCGTGGGAGGTGTGCAACCCGACCGTCTTGTCGACCGACGCGGTGGCACCCGGCCGCAGCGCCAGCACGAACCGCTGGGTCACGGACCGGTCGCCGTGTTCCACGGTCGCCTCGACCGGCGCCGTCGTCAGGGCGGCCATGCCGATCCGGATGCCCGACGTCGACGTACGGCACTGCAGCCACACCGTGCCCGGGGTGTCGTCGCCCGTGCTGTGGTCCACCAGGTGCCGGGACGCCAGCTGCCGGTAGCGGGCCACGCCCGTGTTGGCCACGGCGCCGTCCAGCGCCGTCTCCACCTCCACCGTGCCCACCCAGTTCTCCGCCGTGAACTCGGTGCGCGTGGCCGCCAGATGGGGGTCACCCATATGGACCAGCCGGATCTGTCGCACGGCCAGCCGCCGCCCGCTGTCGTCCTCGTACCGGGTGCGCCGCTCCAGCGTCCCCGACCTGAGGTGGAGCGTGTGCCCGTGGTCCGTGACGAACTCGTGGGACGGGTCCAGCCACGGCCCCGGCCCTTCCTCGCCGCACATCCGGTACCGCACCGGCAGCCAGTTCGGCAGGTTGACGACGTCCTCGTTGCTCACCTGCCGCCCGGCCACCTCGGAGGTCAGCCGGTTGTAGCAGCCGGCCACGTACGTCCCCGGGTAGTGCGTCCCGTCCGCGTCGAACTCGGGCAGCGCGCCCCGCGTGGCGAAGTAGCCGTTGCCGAGGGTGCACAGGGACTCCCTCAGGCTCTCCTTCTCCGGCGTGTAGCCCTCGAACTCCCAGGTCCAGTCCCCGAACCCCGGCCCGTCGCCCCCGTCCGCCCCTTCCACCCGGTCCGCCCCCTCCACCCGGTCCGCCGGGTCCGTCAGCTCCGTCACGACGCGTCCCCTCCGGCGTCGGGAACTCCATCGACGGGAACTCCACCGCCGGGCATCCCGGCGTCGGGCATCCCGGCGTCGATCAGGCCGCCGTCGATGAGATCGCCGTCGAGCAGGTCGCCGAGATCGCGTACGACGAGGTCGGCGCCGTGCCGCAGCAGCGCGTCACCCGTGCCCGGCCCGCCGGTCCGGTCCACGCCCACGACCAGGCCGAATCCGCCGCGCCGCCCCGCCTCGACCCCCGCGAGGGCGTCCTCCACCACCGCGCACCCCTCCGGCGGTGTGCCCAGGCGGCGGGCGGCCTCCAGGAACAGCGCGGGCTCCGGCTTGCCGGGCAGCCGCAGCCGCGCCGCCTCACCCCCGTCAACGACGGCGTCGAACAGGTCCAGCACGCCCGCGTGCGCCAGCAGCTCCCGGGCGTGCCGCGACGCCGACGCGGCGGCGAGCGGCACCCTCGCCCGGCGCAGCGCCCGCAGCAGCCGGACCGTGCCCGGATAGGCGTCGATGCCGCCCTCGGCGAGCCGTTCGGTGAACAGCCGGTCCTTGGCCGCGGCGACCGCCGCGACGTCGTCGTCCGACGGGTCGAGGCCGCGCGACGCGAGGAAGGCCGCCGCACCGTCCCGGCGGGACCTGCCGTCCACGTGCCGCAGGTAGTCGTCCACCGGGTCGAAAGGCCGGCGCAGCGCCGGGTCCGAGGGTGGACGGTCCCGCAGGAACGCGTCGAAAGCGGACTTCCAGGCCGCCGCGTGCACCCGCGCCGAGTCCGTGATGACGCCGTCCGTGTCGAGTACGACGGCACGGACGGTCCGCGGGGCGGGGATCCGCTCCGGGCTGCGGGCCGGGCGTACGGTCATGGCGGCGTCTCCTCCCGTCGGCCTGCCGAGTCCCCGGAAACGCCCGGAGTACGCGGCGGCGACGTACAGAACCGTTCACCGACCATGATGGCGCCCCGCCCGCCCCGTGGCAGGGCCGTGCGGGCATGAGCGTGAGCGTGTTGGCCCGGTTGCCCGTGCCGGCGAGGTGTGTGCCCGGTGGGTGCCGGGCCCGCGGCGACGGCCGGGCGCACCCCGGCGGGTGCGCTCCGGCAGGGGCGCGCCCGGCCTGTCCGTCAGGTGCGCGAGGGCCCGTCGCCGTTGGCGCCGGAGGCGGCCGGGGACGAATCGGTGGACGTGCCGGCGGCCGGGGCGGCCTCGGTGTCGCCGCGCCGCGACGCGGGGACGTCCGGTCGGTCGTCGTCGTGGGGCGACGGGATGCCCGCGAGGTCGTCGACGTGGAAGATCCGGGCGATCGGCACGTCGGTGCTGCTGTGGGCGATGATCGAGAACGCGATGCAGACGGCGATCAGCGTGTACGCCTCCTGCCCCTGCGGGATGCCCGCCTGGAGGACCAGCAGTCCGTAGACCACCGAGGCGAACCCCTTCGGGCCGAACCACGCGGCCACCAGCTTCTCGCGG
The DNA here is from genome assembly GCF_043204435.1 of Streptomyces sp. NPDC047886. Classification (NCBI taxonomy): domain Bacteria; kingdom Bacillati; phylum Actinomycetota; class Actinomycetes; order Kitasatosporales; family Streptomycetaceae; genus Streptomyces; species Streptomyces sp. NPDC047886. The sequence goes on along the minus strand of NZ_JBIDCF010000005.1, from coordinate 247,410 downwards.
CGGTCGAACCGCGTACCGATCAGGGAGATCAGCATCGACGCGGGCCGGATCAGCACGATGGCCAGGACGACCGCCACGTACCCGCCGAACGACAGGTCGCCGAAGAGCTGCGGCGTCAGCAGCGCGCCGAAGACGAGCAGCGCGGCGAACTTCGCGAGCTCCGCCAGGGCCTCGCCGAGCGGCTCGAACGCGTTCTTCGCCTCGGGCGACACGGCGGTCATGACCGCGCCGGCCGAGAACGCGGCCAGATAGGGGTTGGCGTGGGTGAGGTGGCAGGCGCCGTACAGGATGACGCCGATCGCCAGCGGCAGCAGCGGCTGCAGCTTCGGCTCCGCGCCCAGCAGCCGGAACCGTACGAGACCGTTGACGAGCAGCGGCAGCACGACGCCGAACACGAGCCCCAGGCCGAGTTCCAGACCGATCGTGCCGAACGACGCGTCGGAGTGGCTCGCCGTGGGCCCGGCGGCGGCGATGAGGATCAGCACCACGGGCAGGGCGAGTCCGTCGTTGATGCCGCTCTCGACGTTGAGCAGCTGCCGCAGCTTCGCCGGGACCTCCTTGCGGCCGACGATCGCGGACGCGAAGACCGGGTCGGTGGGCGCGAGCACGGCGCCGACGAGGAAGGACGTGGTCCAGTCGAGCCCCACCAGGTAGTGGGTGATCAGCGCCATCCCGATCAGGGCGAGCGGCATGCCGAGGCCCAGCGCGCGGGCCGGGTTCCGCCAGTTCGCCCTCAGTTTCGGGAAGGAGACGTGCATGCCGTCGGTGAACAGCACGGCGAACAGCGCCAGATCGGCGGTGACCGCCACGATCTCGCTGTCCGGGGTGATGTGGATGAGTCCGAGGAAGCCGTCGCTGACGAGGGCGCCGCCCACGAGGAAGAGGAAGGAGGTCGACAGCACCGTCCGGGCGGCGAGCCCGGACAACAGCGCCGCGATGAGCAGCGCGATACCGAAGACGGCGACCAACACCATGACGGACTCCCCGATCAGCGAAGTGACAATTCCCTGGGTTCGCCGACCAGACTTCCCGGCACTCCGCGCAGGACTTTACACGTTCCATATGCGACCTTGGCAGGGACCTGGCACGCAGCGGGTCGCCTCCGCCGATTGCCGAGTTCCGGCAACGGACCGGGGTCCGGCGGTGTGCCGTGCTCCGGCGGCCCGGGCTCCGGTGAACCGCCGGGCGGACGGCACGGGCCGGGCGCTCGTACCGAACGCCCGGCCCGTGTCAGCTGCTCGCAGCCGGCGGCTACTTGAGGTAGACGAGCCCGTCCGTGGTGACGGTGGGCCGCCCGGTGGTGCCCACCACGACGATCTTCACCGTGTGCTTGGCACTCGTGGACCAGCTCTTCTTCCAGATCGCCTGGCGGTAGAGGGTGGTCGAGGACTTGAGGTCCACCGTCGCCGCCTTCACCCCGTCGACGTACACGTACGCCTGGCCGGACGCCGCGGTCCTGGAGACCACCCACGCGACCGACCGGCCGGTGAACGTCCACGTCAGCGACGCGTTCTTGGCGCCGCTCGCCAGCGCCGCGCCACCGAGGTGGCTGCTGGACGACTTGGTCGCCCAGGCCCCGTACTTCACCGCCGAGGTCTCCGGCAGCAGCACCGGGGTGCCGGTGACCGACGCCGCCTGGGAGTTGCCCGCCTGGTCATAGGCGGTCATGGACCAGGCCGTCGCCGTACCGGGCTTGGCGGTGTGCGCGGCGTACGTGACCGTCGGACCGTACGTCCGGGTCAGCGGGGCCGTCAGCCGCACGTCCCGCAGCGCGCCGTTGTCCGTCGCCTTCCAGCCCAGCGCCACGGGCACCGACGACGTGCTCACCGTGCCGGTGCGCAGCGCCAGGTAGGGCGCGGTGGAGAAGGCGGGCACCGCAGTGTCGGCGACCACCGCACGGGCCGGGGTGACGGTCGTCCTGCCCGACAGGTGGACGGCACGGACCTGCACCTGGTGGGCGCCGGCCGCCAGCGTCGCCTTCGCGTACGTCGCGGTCGGACCGGCGGTCGCCGCGACCGCGCCGTCGACCAGCACCTCGTACCGGGAGACCAGCGAAGCGGGCGTGGTCGCCTTCCAGTTCACGGCGACGGCCGACTTGACGTACAGGGTGCCGTCGGCCGTGCCGCCTCCCGCCAGGGAGGTGACGGCGAGGCCCTGGACGGGGCCGCCGGCCCAGGCGCGGAGGGTGGACAGCCTGTCGTAGAACGCGTTGCCGGGGCACTGCGTGTTGTAGCCGTCCCGGTGACCGTGGATGGTCGGGAACGTCAGCTTCGCCCCGCTGGCCCAGCTCTTGTGGAAGTAGTTGCTGCCGCTGGCACCGGCGGTCAGCGTCGTCGTACCGGTCGGGTCGACGCCGTACTGGCCGAGCTTCCACGCCGCGATCCGGGCGACGGACGTCATCGCGGCCGTGCTCGGCGCGGCCTCCGTGTACGTGCCGAGCACCGAGATGCCGGTCGTCTCGGCGTTGAAGCCGTAGGCGTGCGCGCCCTGCACGGGACGGTCGACACCGCCCTTGCGGCCCTCGTAGACGGTGCCGCACTTGTCCACGAGGAAGTTGTAGCCGATGTCCTTCCAGCCCAGCCTCTGCACGTGGTAGGCGTAGATGCCGCGCACCATCCGCGGCGCGTCGGCGCAGGTGTACGTGTTGGACTCGGCGGTGTGGTGCACGACCACGGCCTTGACCTTGCCGCCGGGCAGATAGCTCGGTTCCTCGGGGCTGATCGACTCGTCGGCGCCCCAGCCGGCCCGCGAGGTGATCGGCGGCTGCGGCATGGTCGACGGCGGCCCGGGGGTGGTCGAAGGGCTCGGTGCCGGGCTGGTGGTCGACGGCGAGGCCGAAGGCGACGTGGACCACGGCGCGGGCCCGCCGGGCGTCGGCGACTTCGTGGCGGGGGCGGACGGCGTGGGTTCGACGGCCGGGTCCGTCGACGCCGTCGGCTCCGCCGGCTCGGACGCGTCCGGCTCCGCCGTGCCCGGCGCCGCCGACGGCTCGGGAGAGCCGGTCTCGAATTCCTCGACGGCGAAGGCGGCCGGCGCCATCGCCGTCGTGGTGCCGCCCTCACCCGGGTCGATCATGTCCAGCTGGAGCCCGTCGGGCAGCCGCCCCGACGTGCTGCCGCCGGCCGTCACACGGACCTCGACACCGTCCGAGGGGCCGACCCAGGCGGGTTCGGTGCCGCCGCGCTCGGCGCCCGCCTCGCCCTGGCCGCTGTCGGCGTCCAGGGTCAGCCACTCCGACCACCGGCCGGACCCGGCGTCACGGGTGCGCGCCTCGACCTTGCCGCCGGTCACCCGGGCCGAAGGGTCCTTCCAGGTCACACCGAGCATGCTGAACGGCTCGGTGTCCCGCTGGTCCAGTACGGCCGTGCGCCGGGCGCCGTCGGCCTTCAGGGCCGTGCTGCGCACGTCGGCCTGGACCGGGGCGGGTCTGTCGCCGCCGGTCGCGGCGCCGTCGGCGTTGCCGGTCACCCCTTGGAACACGAGAACCCCGGACAGCCCGGCCACCACGGCGGCGGCAGTGCCCCATATACGACGCCGCTTCATGCGGCCCCTCCCCAGTACCTTGTCTTCGACATCAGCGATGTGCTGCCGACGCGGACGGTCACCGTGGTCCCGGTGTCTCACGCGTCGCGGCTCCCCCATACGACACGCTGAATGTACAGCCATTCGACGACCGTGTTGCGCCACCCCGACCGGGAGAGCGGGCGCGACGCCGGCCGGTGCCCCGGCCGGCCGCCGCGCCCCTCACCCCGGCCGCGCGCGGGCTACACGCCGACGGTCCGCGCCTCGGGCGCGTCCAGCCTGCCGGTGCGGTGCAGCCGGTGCAGGGCGGCGGCGCAGGCGACGCCCAGGGCGACGAGCACGCACCAGGGCAGCGCGGCCAGCCCGGCGGCGCGGGCGGCGTCGAGCGCGGCCCCCGTCAGCAGGTTGCCGAGCGTGATGCCGACCCCGCAGACGGTGTTGTAGAGGCCGTAGTGCGTCGCCACGAGCCGGTCGCCGGAGAGCCGGACGATGGTGTCCATCTCGAAGGGGTAGGCGATCATCGTGCCCAGTGCCAGCAGCAGCGCGGACAGGGCGGGCGGACCGGCCGCCAGCGCCCAGCGCGCGGCCGCCCCGTCCGGCACCGGCACCGCCACCACGGCGAGCACCGGCAGGAAGGCCGCCCCCATCGTCGCCAGCCCCAGCACCAGCGCCCGGCCCGGCTCCATCCGGGCCTTGCACCAGGCGGTCACCCGGGTCTGGAACAGGACGGTGCCGAGCCCCGAGACGACGAACAGCAGCGCCATGGCCCCGGTGCCGCCCGTTCCGTCCCCGCTCACCCGCCGGACCTCCAGCGGCAGCGCCAGATACACCTGGAACGTCAGCACGTACGAGCCGGTCATGGCCGCTGAGAACAGCAGGAACGGCCGGTTGGCGAGGATGCCGCGCCACTGGGCGAGCACGCCCCGCCGTTCCCGGCCGCCACCGCCACCGCCACCGCCACCGCCACCGCCACCGCCGCCGTTCCCCCCGGCTGGGGAGTCCGTGCCCCGGCGGGCGGGCAGCGCCCGGATCTGGATCACGCTCAGCACCGCGAAGACGCCGGCCGCGACGAGGCACGTCGTCCGGAAGTCCACGGCGGTCAGCGCCATCCCGACGAGCGGCCCGAGCAGGATGCCCGCCTGGTAGAAGACGTTGAACAGCGCGAACGCCTCGACCCGCCGGTCGCCCGCGTCCTTCGCCAGGTACGCCCGGACGGCCGGGTTGAACAGCGCGCCCGCCAGCCCCGTCGCCGCCGACGCGACGATCAGCGCGGGCAGCGAGCCCGCCACGCCCAGCGCGGCGAACCCGGCCGTCCGCAGCAGACACCCGGCGACGATCAGCGGCTTGTAACCGAACCGGTCGGCGAGCGTCCCGCCCACCAGGAACATGCCCTGCTGGGTGAAGTTGCGGACGCCGAGGACCAGCCCGACGATCCACCCCGCGAGCCCCAGCGTTCCGGACAGATGCGCCGCCAGGTACGGCATCAGCATGTAGAAACCCAGGTTGATGGTGAACTGGTTCACCATCAGCAGCCGCACGCTCCGCTCGTACGAGCCGAACTGCCGGAACGCCCCCGTCATCACCGCACCTCCCGCGCGCCCGGGATGTCCAGCGGGTCGACGACCCGGGTGCACCGCGTCCACCGCGTCACCTCCTTGTCGCCGGGCAGCGCGATCTCGTCCGGATCCTCCGCGGGCGGCGCGCCCAGCAGCCCGTGGGCGGCGCAGTACTCGTCGTCGTACACCGTCCCGAGGTAGCGCTGCGGGCCGTCCGGGAACACCGCCGCGATCCGGGTGCCGGCCGGCAGCGTACGGGCCAGCCACCCGGCGACCAGCGCGACCGCGCCGACGCTCCAGCCGCCGGTCGCGTAGTGCGACGAGGCGAGCCTGCGGCACGTCCACACCGCCTCGGCGGGTGCCACCCAGTGCACCTCGCCGAAGGTGTCGTACGCGACGTTCCCCGGGTAGATGCTGGAGCCCAGGCCCCGCATCAGCCGGCTGCGGGCGGGCTGGCCGAAGATCGTCGAACCGACGGTGTCCACCCCGACGACCCGCAGCTCCGGGTAGAGCTGGCGCAGGACCCGCGACACCCCGGCGGAGTGGCCGCCGGTGCCCACGCTGCACACCAGGACGTCCACATGGCCCAGCTGCGCGGCGAGTTCCAGGGCGAGCGGCGTGTACGCGGTGGTGTTGTCCGGGTTGTTGTACTGGTCCGGGCACCAGGCCCCCGGGTGCCGGGCGAGCAGCTCGGTCACCCGGTCACGGCGGGCCTGCTGCCAGCCGCCCTCCGGATGCGGCTCGCCGACCACGTCGACCCGCGCGCCGTACGCGCTGAGCAGCCGCGTCATGGACGGCTCCAGGCCCGGATCGGTGACGAGGCTGACCGGATGCCCGTGCACCATCCCGGCGAGGGCCAGGCCGAGTCCCAGGGTGCCGCTGGTCGACTCCACGATCCGGCCGCCCGGCCGCAACTCGCCCCGCGCCCGGGCGCGTTCGACCATATGGAGACCGGGCCGGTCCTTGATGCCGCCCGGGTTGAAGCCCTCCAGCTTGGCCCAGAAGCCGCGCCCGGCGGGGGCGAGCGGCTCGGAGATGCGGAGAACAGGGGTGTTGCCCACCAGCCCGGAAAGGGTCGAGCGGGCGGGTGCCACATCGGTGGTGATCAAAGAACGCATGGGTCCGTTCCTGTCGGGTGGATGGCGCACGAGGAATCGCGTGGCCCGCGCGTGAGCGGGCCGGGCGCGCGCCTATATGCGCCACCGGCAGCTGACGGAGAGCGGATCGCGTGTCCCCGGCGCGGCAGGGGCACCCGGCGGCGCGCCCCCGTCCCCGGGGCGCGGGGCCGGGCGGGCCGCCGCCTTCGCCGCGGCGGGGTCCTGCGGAACGGGCGGTACGGAACGGACGGAGCCGCGCTCCCCGGTCGCTCCCGTCGCACCCTCCTGGACATCGCAGGCCGGCGGGCCGGCCGTACCCGGGGCGGCGGTGAAGACATGGGCGTGGCCGGGGGAGCCGAGCCGGTCCGTACACCCGGACGCCATCAGCGACAGCAGAGCGGCGAGCAGGCAGAGCAGCAACCGGAACGGCCGGCGGGACGGTGGTAAGCGGTGCGAGGGGTGCGACGGCAAGGTGAACTCCGCACGGCTGCGGCAGCGCAGCGGTCGGTCGGGGCCGACAGGCCAGGGCCGGGGACGGCAGGGGCACCGCCGTCCTGCCCGGGTGGGGGCGACGGCGGAACCGGGCCCGTGTCTAGACGCGCAGGTTGCCGCTCGGGCGGACGCCGTCCTCGGCGCGGGTACCGTCGGCCGACGCGCCCGTACGCCACTGCCCGCCCGGCACCAGGCCCGCGGGGGCACAGTCCGTCGGCACGGCGTCCCAGTGGGCCGGGCCAGGTTCGGCGACGAACGGTCCGTCCTGCGGCTGGCCCGACAGGCATGCGCCACCGGAGTGGACCGGGGTCTCGCTCTCGTGCTCGTGGTGCGCCCCGCCGCCGTACGCCCCTTCGCCGTCGCCCGGGACGGTGGCGCCCGGGACGGTGGCGCCGGGGACGCTGTCCGCCGTGGCCGCGAACGTGGACGAACCGGGGTCGAGATGCCCCTGACCGCCCTCGACACCGAGGCCGTGCGAGTACAGCAGCGCGAGAAGGAGCCCGCCCAGCCACAGCAGACGCGGCCACGGCGAACGGGGCGCCCCCGCTGCAGAGCGGACGCGCCCCGCACCGAGAAGTGACCGGGCCGTGACCATGTCGTGATGCTAACCCCTGGCTGTCGGCCCGCCGTGAAGGCACTCGTGGAATCGGCCGGAAACAGCTCCCGGCCCCCGCCCTCCCCTGCGCGCTCCCGCGCCGGTCCCCGTGACCCCTGGTTGCCTGATGGGATCCGGCGCTGGAGCATGACACTGATGTCAGACCTGACACCTTGTGCTGTGAATGGAGTTGTCGTGCAGATCGGGGAACTGTCCGAGCGCACAGGCGTGAGCCGCCGTTCCATCCGCTACTACGAACAGAAAGGGCTCGTCCACGCCCGACGTACCGACAAGGGCTGGCGGGAGTACGGCGAAGAGGCCATCAACCAGGTGCTCAACATCCGCGAGCTGCTGCAGGCCGGCCTGACCATCGACGACATCCAGCAGGTCGCGCCCTGCCTCGACATGGAGATGGTCGACTTCATGTCGTGCGACAACGCCGACCACGCGATCGCGATGTACCAGGCACGGCTCGCGGTCATCGACGAGAAGGCGGCGATGCTCCAGCGGCACCGCGCGGAGCTCGTCCAGCGGATCGAACTGCTGCGCACCCGCACCGGCGCCGACGACTTCGACCGGCTCCTGAGGCACGCGCAGGGCGTGTGACCGGGCGGCGGCCGTCACGCACCGCCCGGACCCGGGGGGCGAACCCCCGGGCGGGCGGGCGCGGTCGCATGTCGCCGGAGCGCGACGCGGCCCGGAAAAGCCGTGTATGGCAACAGCTATGACGTTCCGTCAGGCGTCGCCGCGCGCCGGGTACGCCCTGTCGATGACGAACGACATGCCGCCGATGAGCTCGTCCAGCGGCGGCCGCCCGAACGGCATGTTCGTGACGGCCGCGTAGTAGAGCTCGCGGTCCGGCTTGACCAGGAAGAGGCCCGGCTCGTTGAACCGGTCCGGTTCGTGCCGGTCGGCGGCCCGCGACACGAACAGCCCCCACTCCCGCATGGTCGGCACGGAGAGGTCGTGGCCGATGGGCAGCCGGTCGAGTCCCCAGCCCTGCTTGGCCTCTTCGGCACGGTCACGGCCGTCCGCGCTGATGGCCACGGGGTTCACCCCCAGGGCGAGCAGATCCTCGAACCGCTGCTCGACCCTGGTGAGCTGGCCCCGGCACGCGGGGCAGTGCAGGCCCCGGTAGAAGACCACCATGGTGAAGTTCCGGGGCGACTGGTCCGCGAGATCCCATGTCCCGCCGCCGACGAGCGGAACGGCGAGATCGGGGGCCTTGGTGCGGGGACGGGGCGGAGCGGGAATGCTTCCGGATGTACCGATCAATTTTCGTCAGTCCCTTCCGATTCGTGAGGACGCGCGCTTCCCTCGACGTGTCGAGCACATGCGTCGAGTAAATGCGTCGACCAAGAGGCGTCGAACAAGGGGCATCGACCAAGGGCGTCGAAGAAACCGCGCCGACGCAGCGGACCATTCATGATGACGGGCTGTCAACTCGATGCCCGTGGCTCCCGGCCGACCGGGGAACCTCGGTGCCCGCCGCGCCCACGTCTCCCGCCAACCGGCTGTGACCTGCGACTTCACTTTCCCTCGGCTGCCGGGCTTGACCTTGACACCAGTGTCACCACCTAGCGTGCGAACCGTCGCCACCGACAGCTCGGCGCATGCAAGGCGGAGGTTTGCCCATCATGAAGAAGACTTTTCCCAGTTGGCTTTTCGTACTGTTCCTGACATTGTTGGCCACTGCCACCGATGAATTCATCATCGCCGGAGTATTGAAGACGATCGCTGCCGACCTCGATGTCAGCGTTTCCGCCGCCGGACAACTGGTGACGGTGTTCGCCGTCGTCTACGCGCTCGGCGCGCCCACCCTCGCGGTCGTCTTCGAGCGCTTCCCGAAACGCGCCGTGATGGTGGTGGGCCTGCTCGTCTTCGTCGTGGCCAACGCCGCGGCCGCCGTGGCCCCGGGCTACTGGGTGCTGATGGCGGCCCGGGTGCTCGCCGCACTCGCCGCGGCGATCGTCACGTCGGCGGCCTTCACCACCACGGCGATGGGCGCTCCGGAGGGCATGCAGGGCCGCTACCTCGGGGTGGTCACGGCCGGTATGACGGCCGCGCTCTTCACCGGCGTGCCCCTGGGCTCCTGGCTCGGCGGCGCCTTCGGCTGGCGCGCCACCTTCTGGCTGATCGCCGCCGTCGGTCTGGTCGCCGCCCTCGGTCTGGCCGTGACGGCGCCGAAGATCGCCGGCAGCACGCCCGCCCCGCTGCGCGAACGGCTCGGCCCGCTGCGCAACGGCGCCGTGCTCCGGCTGGTGACCGTCACGTTCCTGGCGGCCAGCGGCGGCCTGATGTTCTACACGTACCTCGGCGAGTTCACCGACGAGGTCGCGAACGGCGACTACGGGCTGCTGTCCGTGATGCTGTTCATCGTGGGTGTGGCCGGACTGGCCGGCGCCCTGCTCGCCGGCCGGGCCGCGGACGCCCTCGGACCGCAGCGCAGTCTGCGCCTGGTCATCGGCGGTCACGCGGTGGGTCTCGCCCTCGCCGCGGCCCTGGCCCTCAGCGGCCTCGGCAGCCCGATCGCCCTCGGCGCCGTGATCGCCTTCTGGTCCGTCTTCGCCTGGGGCCTCAACCCGCCCATCCAGGGCAGCATCATGGGCGCCGCGGGACCGCAGGCCGGTATGACCGCGCTCGCGCTCAACATCTCGGGCCTCTACCTGGGCACCGGGGTCGCCGGAGCGATCGGTGGAGTCATCATCGGGCTCTCCGACGTCACGTACGTCCCCGTCGCCGGCGCCGTGATGATGGCGCTCTCCTTCCTCCTCACTCCGCGCGCCGCCCGCGCCGACCGGGTCGTGGCAGCGGCCCCCGGCTCCGGCGAGCCCGCGAGTGAGTCCCAGCACGCCGGTGCCTGAAACTCCCCCGCAGGCACCGTGCGGTGAGGGGCGGCCACGGCACGAGGACGGCCTCCCGTGCCGTGGCCGCGTCCCGGACCAGCCGGTTCGGGGCCGCCGCGCCATCTGGGCGACCCGGATGGGTACCCCGAAGGACGGGGCGTGACGTACACGATCTAGGGCCCCCATCGGGCCTGTGCCCGTACGGGCGGGTGGTGCAGGATCGGGGCTCCGGCCGGCGGAAGGCGGCATCGGAGCCGGCGAGAACGGGAGTGGCTGATGAGCGGCGGCGCGTGCACGGTACGAGCGGTCCGGGGCGCGACCCAGGTCGACCGGGACGATGCCGGGGAGATCCGGGAGGCCACCAGGGAACTGGTCGCCTCGGTGCTGGCCGCCAACGACCTGGACGTGGAGTCCCTCGTCAGCGTCTTCTTCACCATGACGCCTGACCTCGTCGCCGAGTTCCCGGCGCTGGCCGCGCACGAGGCCGGCCTGACGGACGTCCCGATGATGTGCGCGGTGGAGATCGACGTACCGGGTGTGATGCCACGGGTCATCAGGATGATGGCGCACGTGCGAACCGACCGGCCCGCTTCCGCGCTGCGCCACCGCTATCTGCGGGGCGCGGCCGCGCTTCGGCCGGAGGTGGTGCTCGCCGCCCGGTCCGGGTCGACGGCGTGAACGGGTGGGGGCAGGCCCGGACAGGGGCGGGGGCGGGCGTGGGGGTGTCGTGGAGGGCGGTGCGGCGCGCGGCACCGAGGCCGACGCGCGTACCCTCCGCCCGGCCGCGGCCGGGATGTCGGGGGTGGGTGTGAGGTGGCCGGCGGTACGTCAGCTGGCCGCGTGGGTGACCGTCGAGTCCGCCCGGTAGACCAGCCCCTCCCGCAGTGCCTTCGCCGCGGCCGAGGTCCGGTTCGGCGAGTTCAGCTTGGCCAGGATGTTCGTGACGAGCCGCTTGACGCTGTGCTGCGACAGCCGCAGACGCGTGGCGATCTGCTTGTTGCTCAACCCGTCCACCAGCAGGGTCAGCACCTGCTGTTCACGGGGCGTCAGATAGATCGGCGACTTGTCGGGACCCGCCGAGTACGGCTCGCTGGCCCGCTCCAGCAGCTTCCGCGTCAGCTCCTGAGGCATCGGTACCTCGCCGGTGACCATGCGCTTCAGGGCGTCCGCGAGCGTCTCCGCGCTCAGTTCGTGCTCCGACAGGAACCCCTGCGCCGGAGCGGCGGCGATGTACGAGACGCACTCGTCCGGAACGCCGTTGAGGAGCAGCAGCACCTTGCCGCGGCGCGGCAGCCGCTCGATGAACAGCGAGGGCGCCTCGTCCAGTTCCTTGATCGGGACGATGAAGACGTCGACGTCCGCGTCGGCCGCCGACGCGAGTTCCGCCGCCGACTGGTGGATCCTGAACGACCCCACGAACGGGATGCGCCGCAGCAGCTGTTCGAGCCCGAGCCGACGGAACTCATTCTCGCTCGACAGCGCGACGGTTATCTTGCTGGCTTTCCGGTACTGTTCCATCTCTTCGCTTTCCGATAGGGCAGCCGATGCTCGCGGCAGCTTACCGCTCGTGATCATGGTCGTCCCGGGCGAACCTGCGCCGGCAAGCGGACGTGGACGTGTACGGGGACGTGCACCGGGGCTGTCGCGCATATGACGGCGCCGCTGCGCCGCACCATCGGATAAGTGCATCCTCGACCCCCGTTCGGCTCACGGATGTGATCCGCGCCTGGTCGTACCGTATAGCGAAAGTCCGTTCCGTGGACCTGCGCCGGCGGCGCTGTGCGCACCCGCCGCCCGCCACCGTGTCGCCCCTCGGGCGCGGCCTCCCGCGCCTCGTTCTCGCGCAGCCCCGGGCCCCGGGCAGACGGGACCTTCCCCGGACCCTTCACGCGCGGCGTCACCCCCGTTCCGTGCCCGCACCGCCCTGAGCGGGACGTTCCTGGAACAGTGCCGCTCAGGCCACCGTATACACGCATCGCCCTGCGGCAATGTGAATTCGGCCTCACCACGCGAGCGTTGCGGACACCGGCCGGGCGCGGGACCCGCGGGACGCCCGGTGACGCGGCCGCCTGCGCCGTTCGGGGTACCCGTTCGGGGCCCCCGATCGGGGCCCCTGACCGTCGGGCGGGGGTACGCATGTTCGGGCAACCCTTCGGGGCTTACCCGTGGCCTATGGCGTCGGCAGAATCTCGGTCACGAAGTAAATGGCCGCTGCATTCAGGGCCCGACAGGCACAGTGAGGAACCTCATGGCCATTCCGCAGATCACCGCCGACGAACGGTCCTCGTGCACCGCGCGTATCGCCGAAGCGCTTTCCACGGTGCGCCGCGAACTGGGGGAAGACACTGTCCAGATCGTTTCCGGTCAGATCGATGAAGGAGCGGCCCCGCACATCGAATCCGTTCGTCGGGAAAATGTCGGGATGTACCGCCCTCGCTTCGTGCACGGCGTCATAAAACCGGCCAGCGTGAAGGACGTAGCGCGTGTGCTGGAGATATTCGACGACCCGGGGCTCGAATGCGGGCTCCAGGCCGTCAGCACCGGCCGCAACTGGGGCCTCGGCTCCCGTGAACCCGCCCGCGACCACGCCGTGACCCTCGACCTGGGCGGCCTGGACGAGGTCCGCGCGCTCGACCTGGACAAGGGCTGGGCGATCGTGGAACCCGGAGTCACCCAGGGCCGCCTCGCCGCCCTGCTGTCCGGTACGTCGCGGATGCTGAACGTCACCGCCTCCTCCGCCCACACCAGCGTCGTCGGCAACGGACTCGACCGCGGCGTGGGCCTGCGCCGGCAACGCGTCGACGACATCGTGGGCCTCGAAGTCGTCCTCCCCGGCGGCGAGACCGTCCACGTCGGCTGGTGGCCGGAGCAGGACCGCGCGACCCCCGTCTACGCACACGGCCTCGGCCCCTCGCTCCTGCCGCTGTTCCTCCAGTCCGACCTCGGCGTCGTCACCGCCGCCGCCGTACGGCTGCTGCCCCGGCCCGAGGCCCAGCGCGTGCTGCGACTCGCCTTCGGCCGCGACGACCTCGCCGCCGCCGTCGACACGATGCGCCGATGGACGGCACAGGGCCTCGTCGGCGGTGTCCTGAAGGTGTACGACCTGGTGTCCGCGGAGTTCTACGGCGGCCGCGTCGGCGAGTTCCTCGCCCATGTGTGCGTGGACGGCACCGAGCGCTCGGCCGACGCGGTCGCCGAGGTGATCGCCGAAGAGGCCGTCGCCTCGGGGCTGTTCACCGAGGTCGCCCTGGCGGACACCGACGCCGCGCCCGACGACGTCGTCGCCAGGATGGTGCGGGGCGCCTACGCCGGTGATCCGGGCGGCAACGACGCGATGCTCCACGCCACCGTCGGACAGCCGGCCGAGCACGTGGACGACAAGGGACTCGGCTGGCTGTTCTTCCTGCCGCTCGTCCCGTTCGACGGCGAGAGCGTCGCCCTCGCGCACCACCTGCTCGCCCGGATCCACGACGAGACCGGCGTCCGTGCCGGGTGCACGGTGAACGCCCTGAGCAGCGATGTCATCGACTTCGTCGTGTCCGTCAAGTTCCAGCGGGACACCGACGGCACCGAGCGGGCCCACCGGGCCCTGGACCGGGCGTACGAACTGTTCGCGGAGGCGGGGTTCATCCCGTACCGGCTCGACGTCGACCACGCCGACTGGGTCGACCGGCTGAGCCCCGACCCGGCGGCCCGCGCCCTGGCCCGCCGGCTGAAGGGCGCGCTCGACCCGAACGGAGCGATCGCACCCGGCCGCTACGCCTGATCCGCGCGCCGGACGCGGCGCCCGCCGGAACCGTCTTGACTCACATGGGGGATGAGAAGCGTGACCGAACGAATCCGTGTCGTCCTGTTCTCGGAGGTCAACTCGAAGCTGGGCTCACCGTTCCTCGACCTGCTGGCCCGGCACCCGCAGGTCGAGCTGGCCGGTGTGGTGACCTCCCGGCCGGGACGGCTGTGCTCCTACTTCGTGGACGACCCCGACCAGGTCGACCTCGCCGCCCAGGCCGCCGCGCTCGGCGTCCCCGTCCTGCGCCCGGCGAAGGTCAACTCGCCCGACTCGCTGGCCGGTCTGGGGGCACTCGACGCCGACTACTTCATCGTCGGCAACTACCAGCAGATCCTCAAGGAGGAGCTGCTCGCCCTGCCCCGGGTCACCTCCGTGAACTTCCACCCCAGCCCGCTGCCCCGCTACGCCGGACTGGCCCCGTTCTACTGGATGGTCCGCCACGGCGAGCGGCTCGGCGCGGTCTCGGCCATCGAGATCACCCCGGGCGTCGACGCGGGCCCCCTCCTCATGCAGAAGCCGATGCTGCTCACCGGTCAGGAGACCGCCCTGAAGCTCAGGACGGCGCAGGAGCAGCTGAACGTGCGGATGCTGGCCGAGCTCGTACCGCAGCTGGCGGACCGGTCGTTCACGCGCACCCCCCAGGACGAACGCGCCCGCACCTACTTCGGTCGGCCGACCGACGCCGACTACCTCATCGACTTCACCCAGGACGCCGAGACCGTACGCAGGGCCGTGCGCGCCGGCTACCGCCACCCCGGCGCGTACACGCTCGGCGCCGACGGCGAGCGCGTCGTGGTGCTGAGCGTCGGGGTGGCCGGGGACACCTGCCGGGCGACGCTCCAGCCGCCGGGCACCGTACGCCGCTCGGACACCGGCCTGTTCGTCGCCACGCGCGACGAGTGGCTCCGGGTGATCACCATCGAGCGCGACGGCCGGGAGGTCCTCGTCAGCGAGTACGAGCCGTCGATGGCGCACGGCACCGTCCTCGGCGTGGCCGACCGTGTGCTCGTACCGGCCTGATCGGGGGACCGAGATGAAGAGCGGCATGCGCAGGACAACGTTGCCCGGACAGCCGGCCCCGCCCGGCGCCTCACCCGATGCCCCGGCCCCGCCCGATGCCCCGGCCCCGCCCGGCGCTCCGGCCCCGCCCGGCGCTCCGGTGCCGCCCGGCCGCGTGGCATCGCCCGGTCCGCCGGACGGCCTCCACGACTTCGACGACCCGGACACCCTCCGGGGCGTGCTCGGCCGGTTCACCACGGGCGTCACCGTCGTCACGGCGATGACTCCGCACGGGCCCGTCGGGATGACCGCGAACTCCTTCAGCTCGGTGTCACTGGACCCGCCGCTGGTGCTGTTCTCGGTCGCCCGCAGGTCGCAGCTCAGCGACCACCTCACCCGTGCCGACGCCTTCGCGGTGAACATCCTCAACGCGGGACAGCGCGAGCTGTCCGCGCGGTTCGCCAGGCCCGGGCTGAACCGGTTCGGCGACACCGACTGGCGCCTGGGCACCACCGGTTCGCCCGTGCTGCCCGGAGCCCTCGGCGTGGTCGAATGCCGGCCGAGCGAGGTGCACGCGGGCGGTGACCACCTGATCACCGTCGGCCGGGTGGTCGAGGCGTACGCGAACGAACCGGCCGATGAGCCCCTGCTCTTCTTCCGGGGCGCCTACCGGGAACTCGACCGGCCGGGACCGCCCGGCACCCGGCACGACCGGCCATGACACGACGAACGGGGGAGAGGAAGCCGTGATACGCACCGCGATGGTCGTGGGCACGGGACTGGTCGGCACGTCGCTGGCGATGGCGCTGGTACGCAGAGGCGTCACGGTCCATCTGCGCGACCGGTCCGCCACCGCCGCCGGTGTCGCGGCCGGCCTGGGCGCCGGAGTGCTGGAGCCACCGGAGGGCCCGGTCGACGTGGCCGTCGTCGCCGTACCGCCGGCGGCGGTCGGCGCCGTCGTCGGCGAACTCCAGCGGGGCGGGACCGCACGCGCGTACACCGACGTGGCCAGTGTGAAGGCCCATCCGCAGTACGACGTCGAGGCGTTCGCCGACGCCGGATCGTTCATCGGCGGTCATCCGCTCGCCGGCGGGGCGCGCTCAGGGCCGCTCGGCGCCAACGGGTCGCTGTTCGAGGGGCGGCCCTGGGTGCTCGCGCCCTCGGAAGCGACCTCCCGCGCCACCCTCAACACGGCCCTGGAGCTGGTCAGCGTCTGCGGCGCCGTGCCCGTCGTCATGGACGCGGACCGGCACGACAAGGCGGTCGCGCTGATGTCCCACGCCCCGCACGTGGTCGCGGCCGTCATGGCGGCCCGCCTCGAAGGGGCGCCGTCCGACGCGACCCGGCTGGCCGGACAGGGCATCCGGGACGTCACCCGGATCGCGGCATCCGACCCGGTGCTGTGGGAGGAGATCCTCACCGGCAACTCCACGGCCGTCGCCGACGTCCTGGAGGCCGCCGCCGCGGATCTCACCACGGCGGTCGAGGCGCTGCGCTCCCTCGGCGCGGCCGACGAGGAGAAGCGGGCCGAGGGGTCCCGGGCGCTCACCGGAGTGCTGCGGCGCGGCAACAGCGGACACGCGTGCCTGCCCGTCAAGCACGGAGCGGTGCCCGCCGTTTTCGGTGAGGTCGAGATCGGTGTCGCGGACGAGCCGGGTGAACTCGCCGGCATCTTCTCCGCCGTGGGACGGCTGGGCGTCAACGTCGAGGACATGACGATCGAGCACGCCACGGCCACCAGGAGCGGGCTCCTCAGGCTGCTCGTCGACCGCGGGGAGGTCCGGCGCGTCGCCGAGCGGCTCACGGAGGAGGGCTGGCCGGTCCGCGACTGAACGTCCGTCCCCCGTCCGCGTGTCCTCCGCCGTCCCCGGACAGCGGGCCGTCCGCGCCACCGGGCTTCCCAGACCGGGCTTCCCAGACCGGGCTTGCCAACCGGGCTTCCCAGATCGGGCTTCCCGGACCGGGCTTGCAACCGAACTTCCCAGACCGGGCTTCCCGGACCGGGCTTGCCAACCGAACTTCCCAGACCGGGCTTGCCTCACCGGTCCCTCCCACCGGGCCGCCGCCTGCCGACGGCCATCCCCACACCTGTACCTCCTTCTGTCGTAAGGGTCATCCGTGTCGCACACCGTGCATCTGGCGCTCGCCGCCGACAAGAATCTGGAACTCGTCCTGCGCGTCCTGCCGGCCATCGTGGTGATCCTCGCCGCGTCCGCACTCTGCGGAAGGCTCGCTCTGCTGGTGAAACAGCCGCGCGTACTGGGCGAGATGGTCGCCGGTGTCCTTCTCGGACCCACGCTCTTCGGGGCGCTTTTCCCCGGAGTCCAGCAGGCGATATTCACCCCCGACGTCAAACCCGTGCTCTACGTTCTCAGTACCATCGGACTGACGCTGTTCATGTTCCTGGTCGGCGCGGGACTGGACCACGGCGGGGGCGGTGGAGTACGGCAGACCCGGGACGCGGGGGTTCTGGCCGTCTCCGGAATCGTGCCGTCCCTGCTGCTCGGCGCGGGCGTCGGCTATCTCCTCCACGACCGGCTCTCCCGCCCCGACATCAGCCCGTTCGAGTTCGCGCTGTTCATCGGTGGCGCCCTGTCCATCACGGCCTTTCCGATGCTCGCCCGTATTCTCTACGAGCGGGGTCAGCAGAATTCACCGCTGGGCCGGCTCACCCTGCTCGGCGCGTCCGTGGACGACGCGATCGCCTGGTGCTTCCTCGCCGTCCTGTCCGCGCTGCACGCCAACGCGGGCGCCGGTGACGCGTTCCGCACGATCGGCCTGGCCGCCGCCTTCGCCGTGTTCATGCTGGTCGTGGTCGCGCGGCTGCTGAAGCCCCTGGGCACCCGCGTCCAGCGCACCGGCCGGTTCGGCTTCGACGAGATGTACCTGGTCGTCGGTATCGTGCTGCTCGCCGGCTACTTCACCGACTACATCGGCATCTACTCGGTGTTCGGCGGATTCATCGCCGGTCTCGCCATGCCGCGCAATCCGGCGTTCCGGGAGGCCCTGCACGGCAGGATGATGGATCTGGTGTGCGTCCTGCTGCTGCCGATATTCTTCGCGTTCTCCGGACTCAATACCCAGTTGAACGGACTGGCCGGCTGGGCCATGCTGGTGCCGTTCCTGCTGATCCTTGCCGCCGGGTTCTTCGGCAAGTACTTCGGGTGCAGCCTCGCCCTGCGGTCCGTCGGGTTCTCCTGGCGTGAATCGTATGCCGTCGGCGGGCTTATGAACGCCCGGGGACTGATGATCCTCATCTTCATCAACATCGGTCTCGCCCAGGGCATGATCACCCAGGACGTCTTCTCGATCCTCGTACTCGTCGCCGTCGTGACCACGGCAGCGGCCATGCCCCTGTACCGGTGGGCGCTGCCGGACAAGGACGAGAAGACGGAAACCCCGGCCGACGGCTCCCGGGACGACGAACCACGCGCGCTGGCGCGGGCCGGCACCGCGACCGACGCGTGACCGCCGAAGCGATTTCTCCAACGGCGCCTGCCACGGCTTCCGCGACCGGTTCTCCCACGGCGCCTGCCACGGCTTCTGCCACCGGTTCTTCGACGGCTTCTGCAACGGCTTCTTCAACGACGTGGACATTCACGAAAGAGGGATGGAAAGAATGAGTGACATCAAGCACGAGAACGTCGATGTCGTGGTCGTCGGCGGAGGCCCCGGCGGGGCGACGACAGCCGCGACGATCGCGGCGGAGGGCAAGTCGGTGCTCCTCCTGGAGAAGGCGCCGTTCCCCCGGTTCCACATCGGTGAGTCGCTGCTGCCGTACATGGCGGGTCTGCTGGACCAGATGGGCCTGCTGGAGAAGTTCCGGGAGAACGGCTACGTCCCCAAGTGCGGCGCCGAGTTCACCGACACCAGCGGCATGTTCCGCCGCGTGTCCTTCGAGGACCAGGGACCCGGTCGGCACCACCGCACCTTCCAGGTGGAGCGCGCCCACTTCGACAACGCCCTGCTGGAGCACGCCCGGGAGGCAGGCGCCCGGGTGCTGAACCCCGCCACCGTGGACGACCTGCTCATCGAGGACGGCCGGGTCGTGGGCGTGCGCTACCGCTACGAGGGCGAGATACGCGAGGTCCGCGCCGCGTACGTGGTCGACGCCAGCGGCCGCAGCGGCAAGATCGCGCAGACCTTCGGCCTGCGGCGCAGCGTCGACCAGCTCCGTATGGTCGCCATCTACCGCCACTTCACCGGCCTGGACGAGCAGGCCAACCCCGGACAGCAGGGCGACATCCAGATCGGCAACCACGACGACGGCTGGGTGTGGGCCATCCCGGTCTGGGACGACACCATCAGCATCGGCACGGTGATGCACAAGGACACCTTCCGCCAGGGCGACCCCGAGAAGATCTTCGACGACCACCGCAGCCGGGTGCCGCGCATCGCCCAGCGGCTGGAGGGCACCGAGGCCTCCACCAAGATCCGGATCGAGACCGACTACTGCTACCTGTCCGAGCAGCTGGCCGGGCCCGGCTGGTTCATCGTGGGCGACGCCGGCTGCTTCGTGGACCCGATCTTCTCCGGCGGTGTCTACCTCGCCATGGTCACCGGCCGGGAGGCCGGCCGGAACATCGTCGCGGCCCTGGAGAAGCCGGACCGGATCGAGCGGCTCCAGGCCTCGTACGAGAGCTTCTACAAGACCGGCTACGACACCTACTTCCGCCTCATCCACGGCTTCTACGACTACAAGTTCAACTTCGGCCAGTACCGCCGCGAGCTGCCCGACCACATCGAGGAGCGCCAGGTGTCGCTGCTCCTCGCCGGTGACTTCTGGAGCCAGGGCAACGCGCTGGCCCGCCACCTGCGGGACGACCGCCGCTGGGACACCTTCGCCCCCTTCGAGTACTACTACGGCTGCCCGGTCTACCCCGACCTGGAGCTGCTGGAGCGCGTCGAAGCCGGCGTCTGACGCCCCCTCACCCCACCGACGCCACGCCCGCGGCCCCACCCCGCGCCGTGGCCACGCCCCGCGTCACCCCCCTCGGCCTCCCGCGCGCCCGCACTCCGGGCGCGCGGGGGCCGCACCGACGAGAGAGCCCCCATGGAACGTTCATACGCTGATGTCGTCGTCATCGGTGCCGGACCGGCCGGCCTGGTGCTCACCGAACTCCTCACCAGGAACGGCATGTCCGTGGCCGTGGTCGAGCGGCAGAGCGACCCGACCCGGAGCCCGCAGGGCGCCCTGCTCCAGCCGGTGACCCTCGACCTGCTGCACCGGCTGGTGGGCTTCGCCCACTCCGCGGACGAGGTGGGCGCCATCACCGCCATCGAGGAGTACGGCCCCTCGGGCCGGCTCTTCTCCGGCGCGTTCGCCGACCTCCCCGGCAGCCCGGCGGGTCACGCCCTGAACATCACGCAGGGACGGCTGCGGCGGCTGCTGCTGGACCGGGTCGCCGGCCATCCGGCGGTCAGCGTGCGGCTGGGCACCGAGGTGCGGCGGCTCGCCGCCACGGACGTCGGCGGCTGCCGTACGGTCGTGGCCCCGGCGGACGGCACGGGCGCACCGCACACCCTGGAGTCCCGCTGGGTCGTCGCCGCCGACGGCAAGGGCTCCGAGACCCGCGACCTGACGGGCGTGGAGACCTGGATCGACGAGGCGGAGCACACCCTCCGGCTCGTCCCCGTGCCCACCCCCGGCGGCTTCCCCCGCACCATCAGGGCCCACCGGCGCCCCGACGGCATGGCCACGGTGGTCCCCGACGCCTCGCCCGGCACGACGTTCGTCTTCACCCATCTCACCCCCGCCGCCCTCGGCCACGACCCGTCCCCTGGCACCGCGCCCGGCGGGCCCATCGCGCCCGAGCGGATCGTGGACTGGGTCGTACGGGCCATCGGCGCCGACGACCCGGTCCTCACCGAAGCCCTGCGCGCCGCCGCACCCCGGGACCGGATCATCACGATCGAGCCCCAGACCGTCAACGCCGTCGACTGGCGGCGCGACGGCGTGCTCCTGCTCGGCGACAGCGCCCACGGCATGCACAACATCGGCGGGCAGGGCCTCAACACCTCCATCCAGGACGCGATCCTGCTCGCGGACGCCCTGCGCCGGCACGGCGACGACGGGAAGACCGCCTGGGTGGACGACTTCATCCGCGCCAGGCGGCCGTACATCGACGCCTTCCAGGAGGCCCAGCGCGCCCTGGGGCGCGCCTTCTGGCCGGACGGCGGCGGCACCAGCTGGTTCGCGGGCCGCTTCGAGGAACTCAGCCTCGGCCAGGCCGACCTGAGGGACCGCTGGTACGAGGTGATCGACGGCTGAGCGGGTTCACACGTCCTGGAACAGCGGCGTGCTGAGGTACCGCTCGCCCGTGTCGGGCAGCACCACCACGATCAGCGCGCCCTCGTGCCGGGGATCCCGCGCGACCGCCGAGGCGGCGTGCAGCGCGGCACCGCTGGAGACGCCCGCGAGGATGCCCTCGGTGCGGGCGAGCCGGCCCGCGGCCGCCCGTGCCTCGGGGACGGTGACGGTACGGATCGCGTCGTACACCCCGGTGTCGAGGATCTCCGGGACGAAGCCCGCCCCGAGCCCCTGGATGCCGTGCGGTCCGGCCTGGCCGCCCGACAGCACGGGCGACTCGGCGGGCTCGACGCCGACGACCGCGATGTCCGGACGCTTCTCCTTCAGGACGCCGCCCACACCCGTGATGGTGCCACCGGTGCCGACCCCGGCGACCAGGACGTCCACCCGGCCGCCGGTGGCCTCCCAGATCTCCAGCGCGGTGGTGCGGCGGTGGACGTCGGGGTTGGCCGGATTGCGGAACTGCTGCGGCATGAACCAGCCGTTGGCGTCCGCCAGTTCCACGGCCCGGGAGATCGCGCCGGACATGCCGTCGGCGGCCGGGGTGAGGATGAGCTCGGCGCCGTACGCGCGCAGCAGCGCCCGGCGTTCGGTGCTCATGCTCTCCGGCATGGTGAAGGTGACCGGGTAGCCCTTGGCCGCCGCGACCATCGCCAGTCCGATACCGGTGTTGCCGCTGGTCGGCTCGATGATCCGGCTGCCCGGTGCCAGTTCGCCCGTGGCCTCGGCCGCCTCGATCATCGCGAGGGCGATACGGTCCTTGACGCTGCCCCCGGGATTCGCCGACTCCAGCTTCGCGACGAGGCGTGCCGGGAGCCCCTCACCGAAACGGGAGAGCTCCACCAGGGGTGTGCCTCCGATGAGCGCCGTCACGGAGGGATGTATCGCCGTCATGGGCGTCCTTTCTCAGATGTGCCGAGGAACGGCCGCGGTCGGCCGGGCCGCCCCGGGACGCGGACGGAGACGTCCGGCCGGGCGGTCCGGACGGTGGCGTGCGCGGGGATGTCGTCCGTGACCAGGGCGTGGGCGCCGATCACGGTGTCGTGGCCGACCTCGACCGGGCCGAGCACGGTCGCCCCGACTCCCAGGACGACCCGGTCGCCGATGGCCGGGTGCCGCCGTGCCGTGCCGTGGTCGGTCCACCAGCCGGTGCCGCCCAGCGTCACCTGGTGGTACAGCATCACGTCGTCGCCGAGCACGGCCGTCTCGCCGATCACCACACCCATGCCGTGGTCGATGAAGCAGCGCCGCCCGATCACCGCACCGGGGTGGATCTCGATGCCCGTCAGGGTCCGGCAGATCTGGGACACCGCCCGGGGCACCAACGGCACGCCGAGACGGTGGAGCCGATGCGCGACCCGGTGTACCCAGATCGCCCACAGCCCCGGATACAGCAGCACCTCGACGACGCGTGCGCCACGCAGCGCCGGATCCTTGCGGCAGGCCGCCCGCAGGTCTTCCAGGATCATCGCGCGCCCTCCATGGAGGAGAACGCTAGGCGGGCGCCCCCTGTCCGCACGGGGGCCGAAGAGCCCCGCGGCCGGTGGCCGTACGGCCCCGGAGAAACCGCCGTACGGGGCCGTACGGCCCGGAAAGAAACGCATTACCCATGTTCTGCGCGTAATTCCGGTGTCAGAGTGGCAGACGGTAGGAAAGAGGGGCTTTTCGCCGGGTGCGGGGTCCGCGTGCGGGCAAGGAGAGGGTGATCGGCATGGCTGACTGGGCTTCGTGGACGACGGTCGGGGTGTACGCCGGACCCGGTGGCGTCCGTACGGTCGAGGTGGGCGTCGTCACGGGAGACGTGACGGTGCACACCACCTGGTTCGAGGGGCAGGCGGATGTGGCGGTGCAGTTCTCGGGTGGATCCGACTGGTTCACCGTGACGGGCAGCCCCGTGACATGCGCGTCGGAGGAGGAGAGCCGGACGCTCCACCAAGCCGTGGTGGAGGCCGTACGGGCCGGCGGCGGCGCCGGTATCCCGCACGCGCCGTACTCCGCCATCTGACACGGCCCCCGCGTCGCGCCGTACCCCGCCCTGTGACACGGGCTCCGCAGGCCTCCCGCGTGTCCTCCGGGTGTCCGGCCGGGCTGCTCGCCGCCCCGCGTGGCGTCCGTCGGTGACGGGTTCCGGCCATCTCCCTGAGTTACCGGTCCCTTTCTTTCCGTGACCGCATACAGTCCGGACATGACCCACAGGCGTACGTCCCGCGACCGCCGGGAGAAGCGGAAGAGGCTGTGGTGAGCCGGGGCAGCGGCCGGGACCGGGACGGGGAGGCGCGCCCCTCGGTCCTGGTCGTCGGCGCCTACGCGATCGATCTGGTGTTCCGGGACCTCGCGGGCCCGGTGGCGTTCGGCTCCGAGGTCTGGGCAGGCGGCCTGGGGATGGTGCCCGGCGGGGCGTTCACCCTGGCCATGGGCCTGCGGCGACTGGGGCGCGACGTGGTGTGGGCGGCCGATCTCGGCACCGACGTCTTCAGCCGCGAGGTCATCGCCGCGGCGCGCGCCGAGGGCATCGACGAGCGGGCCTTCCGCCGGCACCCGGGCCCCGTACGGAACGTGACCGTCGCCCTGTCGAACCCGGGCGACCGGGCGATGATCGCCTACGAGGACCCGGTCACGGCACGTCCTCTCGCCGAACTGGTCGACACCTACCGGCCGGCGGTGGTGATGCTGCCGTACCTCCAGTACGGCCCCGAGGTGGCCGAGGCGCTCGACGTGGCCGCCCGCCACGGCACGTGGATGTTCATGGACTGCCAGGACTACCCCGGTCACATCGCGATGCCCGAGGTGCGCAAGGTGCTCTCCCGGGTGGGGGTGTTCGCGCCCAACGAGGCGGAGGCCCTGCGGCTCACGGGGGCGGCCGACGTGGACGAGGCACTCGACCTGCTGGCCGGGCTCGTGCCCACAGTGGTGATCAAACGGGGCGCCCACGGGGCGGTCGCCGCCGAGGACGGGCGCCGCGCCGCGCAGGCCGCCCCGCCGGTGCCGGCCGTCGACACCACCGGCGCGGGCGACTGCTTCAACGTGGGGTTCCTGCACCGCCGGCTGGAGGGCGCGTCGCTCGGCGAATGCCTCGCGGCGGGCGTAGCGTGCGGGACGGCCGCGGTGACCGGCCCCGGTTCGAGCGCCGCGCCGGACACCGCCGGGCTGCGGACATGGCTGTCGCGCCTCCCGGCCTGACCGGTACGGGCGCGTCGTGCGGCGGGCGTCATGGGCCGCGCGGCGGACGCCATGACTGTCCGGCGGGCGTCATGGGCCGTGCGGTGACGCAGCACGTCGTCCGCCGCGGCCTCCTCCGCGGCGGCGCTTCTTCGACCACCAGGAGGCTGGATGGCAGAGGACACGGGACACCCGGGGCCCATGGGGCACACGGGGTGCACAGGAGATGCGGGGTGCACAGGAGATGCGGGGCGCACAGGAGATGCGGGGCGCACGGGAGACGCGGGGCACGCCGGGCGGCACGGAGGGCGTACGGGAGACGCGGGGCACGCCGGGCGGCACGGAGGGCGTACGGGAGAGACCGGCGGGGCAGTGGCGTGGCCCGCCCGTCCGGAGGTCCGGGTCCTCGTGACCGACCTGGACGGCACGCTGCTCGGCGGTGACGAGGACGGCCGGCGGCGGCTGCGCAGGGCCCTGGACCGGCACCCGGAGATCACGGTCGTCTTCGCGACCGGGCGGGGCCTGGCCTCCGTGCGGTCCCTCCTCGCCCGGGACCCGCTCATCCCCGCACCCCGCTGGATCATCGGCGACGTCGGCTCCAGCGTCGTCGACGCCACCGACATGAGCCATGTCGACGTTCTGGAAGCCAGGCTCCGGGCCGGCTGGCCCGGCCACGACCGGGTCAGGGACGCCCTGCGCCGTTTCCCCCGGCTGGTGTACCAGGACGGCGTGGAGCAGGGCGGCCGCTGCTCCTTCTACCTGCATCCGGAAGACCTGTCGCGCGAGCTCACCGACGCGGTCGAGGCCCTGGGCTGCTCCTGGGTCCACTCCGCCGGGCGCTACTTCGACGTCCTGCCGCCCCGGGCGGACAAGGGCCAGGCCGTACGGCAGCTGGCCCGCAAGCTCCAGTGGCCGGCCTCCGGCCTGCTGGTCGCCGGGGACTCGCTCAACGACCTGTCGCTCTTCCGGCTCGGTGCGCACGGCGTGGTCATGGGCAACGCCGAGCCCGCGCTGTCCGCCCGCCTGCCCCCGGGGCCGCGGCTCCACCGCCCGCCGCTCGAAGGCGCCGCAGCCCTCCTGTCGGCCCTGGAACGGCTCGGATGGGTACGGCCGCCGGCCTCCGTCGTGATCGGCTACCACCGCCCGCCGCTGCGCTGGTCGGAAGGGCGGTGGCGGCAACCGGAGAGCCCGAACGGCATCCTGCCCACGCTGACCTCGATCCTGGGCGCGCCGGTGCAGGGCACACCGCTGCCGGGCGCGCCGGTTCGCGGCGCCTCAGCCCTCGACGCGTCCGCCGCCGACGGCAGGGGCGGCCTGGACGCCGTGTGGGTGTGGGCGGCCGCCGCCGTGGACGACGCTCCCGCCGCCCGCCCCGCGGCCCGCACCACGGGACTGCCGCTCGCCCTGCTGCCGCTGTCGTCCCGGCGCTGGGCCGGCTACTTCCACGGCGCCTGCAAGGAGACGCTGTGGCCCGCGCTGATGTCGCAGCCGCACCTCATCCGTCACGACCCGGCACACTGGGCCGACTACGAGGCGGTCAACGCCGCCTTCGCCCGGCACATCGACGCGCACGCGGAACACGGCGCGACCGTCTGGCTGCACGACTACAACCTCTGGCTCGTCCCCGGCATTCTCCGTGCGGCCCGGCCCGACCTGAGCGTCGGCCTGTTCCACCACACGCCCTTCCCGGAGCCGACCACCTTCCGGCGCCTTCCGGCCGCCGAGGAACTGCGGGCCTCCCTCTCCCACCTCGACTGGGCGGGCTTCCACACCTCCGCCTTCGCCCGCAACTTCCGCCGCCTGCTCGCCGATCCACCCCGCGCATCCGGTCCATCCGATACATCCGGCACGACTGGTACGTCCGGTGCGGTGCGTACACCGCCTCCACCGCGCGCACCACGTACCGGAGTTCATCCGCTGGGCATCGACCGCGAGGCCGTCGCCGCCCTGGCCGTGGCCCGCGCCCCGCGCCTCACCGCCCGCCCGGACGCGCCGCTGGTCCTGTCGGTCGAGCGACTCGACTACACCAAGGCACCCGTCCAGAAGGTGCGTGCCGTCGGCGCGCTCCTCGAACGGGCCCCCGAGCTGCGGAGGCGGTTGTGCTTCCGCCTCGTGTGTCCGCCGCCCGAGCCCGGGATCCGCGCGTACGACACCACCCGCACCGCACTCGAACGGGCCGTCGCCGCGGTCAACACACGGTGGGGCGACAGAGGGTGGCAGCCGGTCGACTACCGGCCCCGCGCTCTGCCGTTCCCTGAGGTCGTGGACGAGTACCTCGCGGCGGACGTGTTCTGGGTGACCTCCCTCGCCGACGGCATGAACCTCACCGCCAAGGAGTACGTCGCCGCCCAGGCGGCCGCCGGCCGGGCGGGCGTCCTCGTCCTGTCCCGCCACACCGGAGCCGCCGAGCGATTCGGCACCGAATCCCTGCTCACCGAACCGCGCTCGCCCCGGGACCTGGTCGACACCCTGTGCAGGGCCCTGGCCATGACGCCCGTTCAGCGGCGTACGCACATCACGCGCCTGGCCGCGCTCCTCGACCGGGAGACTCCCCGGGACTGGGCCCGCGCCATCGTGGCGTCCATCGGGGAACAGCCGGGCGGCACGGGGTGAAGGGGGGCTCTCGCCCGGCGGGTCCGGAAACTCCGTACCGGTGCCGTCCGTCACGTCATGTCGGCCTCGGCCCGTGCCGGGTCGCCCGGTACCGCCCGGGTGTCGTCCCGAACAGCCGGAGGAACGCGTGGGAGAGCGCGTAAGGGCTGCCGTACCCCACCTGCCGTGCCACGGCTTCCAGGGGGACGGACGTCTCGCGCAGGGTGCGGGCGGCGAGGGTGAGCCGCCACCAGCCGAGGTACGCCATGGGGGAGCGGCCGACCAGCGACGTGAACCGGCGGGCCAGCGTGGCGCGGGAGACGCCGGCCTCGGCCGCCAGACGGTTCACGGTCCACGGGGCGGCCGGGGCGTCGTGCAGGGCCCGCAGGGCGGCGGCCACGACGGGGTCGTTCAACGCGGCGGGCCAGGAACCGGATCCGCCCGCTGCTCCGGCCCGGGACCCGGCCCCGGTCGCGTACCCGGCCGCCGGACCTGATCCCGGTACCGGCCTGGCGGCGGTGGCGTTCCCGGCCAGCCAGGACCGCAGCATGTAGACGAGGAGGAGGTCGAGCAGCCCCGGCACCGCGATGGAGGAACCGGGCAGCGGGCCGTGGTGCTCACGGCCCAGCAGATCGATGGCGGCACGCAGCTCGGGGTGGTCGCCGACCCGGTGCGGCAGATGGACGACGACGGGGAGCTCGGCCATCAGCGGATGCGTGAGACTGCGGTCCAGACGGTACTTGCCGCACAGCAACTCGGCCCCGTCGCCGCCCTCCCGACCCGTCGCCGCCCCGGCTCCCGACCCCGGCCCCGGCGTGGACCCCGGCCCCGGCGTGGACCCCGGCCCCGGCGTGGGACCCGGTGCCGGTGTGGGACCCGGCCCGCCCTCCGCCTGCCACCGCTCGAACGGCACCGCCCGCTCGACCGTCGCGGCGTCGGCGGGGGCGTCCGCGAGCACATGCCCCGTGCCGTGCGGCAGCAGCACCGCGTCTCCCGTGCCGAGGGACACCGGGGCGCCCTCCCCGTCCGGCAGCAGCCAGCAGGTGCCCCGTAGGACGACATGGAAGCCGGCACCGTCGTACGGGGCGAACCGCGTACACCAACTGCCCGTCACCCTCATGCGGTTGGAGTCGGGCCTCCCGACCCGTACGGCGGCGATCGCATCGCTCACGACATCCATGGGCCCCAGCGTACCGAGACCCGCGTGTGCTGAGACGAACGCGTATCCAGGTGAGCCGATCGGTCATTGAGACGCTCGGACCCCGCTCCCTAGCGTGGTGGTCATGCGGAGCATCGTGCTGGGAGACGTGGAAGTCATCGGGGTCACCGAGTGGCAGGGGCCGTTCGCCCCCGCCCGTGACCTCGTGCCGGAGGCGGGAGCGGAGACGTGGAAGGAGAACGAGGACTGGCTGGCGCCCGATCACTGGGAGCCTGAGAGCGACCGGTACGTCGCGGCCCTCCAGACCTGGGTGCTGCGCAGCGGAGGGCGAACCGTCCTGGTGGACACGGGCGTCGGCCACCGGCGCGAACGGCCGGGCTCGCCCCACTTCCACCGGCGCCCCTCCGACCTGCTGAACCGGCTGGCCGACGCCGGGGTGCGCCCCGAGGACGTGGACGTCGTCGTCAACACCCACCTCCACGCCGACCACGTCGGCTGGAACACCCGGGAGCAGGACGGGGAGTGGATACCGGCGTTCCCGAACGCCCGGTACCTCATCCCCGCCGCCGACGACGCCCACTACGGCGCCCGCGGTTCCTCCGGGGCCGGGCTGAGCGAGGACGACCGGCGCGTCTACGAGGACAGCGTCGCGCCCGTGCACCGGGCGGGGCAGGTGGTGCTGTGGGAGGGAACCCACCGCATCGACGCCCACCTGGTCCTGGAGCCCGCGCCCGGACACACCCCCGGCTCGTGCGTGCTGCGCCTGGCCTCCGGCGGCGACCGCGCCGTGTTCGTCGGCGACCTGCTGCACAGCCCCGTCCAGATCATCGAACCCTCCCACAGCAGCTGCTTCTGCCTGGACCCGCGCCGGGCGGCGGTCAGCCGGCGGCGGATGCTGGAACGGGCCGCCGACGAACGCGAGCTGGTCGTCCCGGCGCACTTCGCCGGGGCGGGCGCGGTCGAGGTGCGCCGGAACGGCGGCGGCTTCACCGTCGAGAGCTGGGCCGCCTGGCGGACCACCGGGGATCCGGATGCCTGACGCCCGGTCAGGTCACCAGCCGTAGCGCGGTGTCCGAGACGCCGAGGCGGACCGTCTGTCCCCGTGTCAGCTGGAGGGCGTCCGTCTCCATGCCGTCGCCGAAGGCGACCAGCCGGTCGGACTCGACGGTGAGCCGCAGCCGCGCCGCCGAGCCGAGCACGCCCTCCACGAGGGACGTGCCGGTGGCGGGCGACGCCCAGGCCTCCCGTACGAACCAGGCGAGGGCGCGGTCGGCCGGGCCCGGCATGGCCCGCGCCCCGCCCCGCTGCTGCGACAGGGAGCGCAGCCAGCCGGTGGCTCCGGTACCGGTCCCGACGACGACCCCGGAGGAGGCCTGGTGCTCCGGAGGCACGTCCTCCTCGGGTGCCAGCAGGTACCGGGCCGTCTGGTGCCCGGCCTGGCCGACGTAGATCTCGTTGAGGGCGACCAGGCGCTGGGCGTCATCGGTCACGGCCTCCACCATCGTCAGCTCGTCGACCGCGCTCCGCCGGGAGAGCGCGGCCTTCAGCAGGGCGGGTGCCCGCCCCGCCCGGTGCCGGACCAGGACACCGGGATTGCGGCCCGGTTCGCTGTCGATCCCGACGACCGGCTGCCCCGACAGGTACTTGGCGGCGTTCGCGACCAGTCCGTCCTGCCCCACGACGACGACCACGTCCTCCGGCGCGAAGAGGAAGCGGTCGAGGTCGGCGCGCTCGACCCTGGCCTGCCGCCAGGTGAGCGGCACGGCGGCCACCGCGGCGGCCAGGGCCCGCTTCGTACGGTGATGCCGTTCGAGCACATCGCCGATGCCCTGCCCGTGGGTGCGGAGGAAGAACTCGGCGTGGCCGTGGGTGCCGTGCCGTACGAGAAGCTCCTCGTACTCGGTGGTGCGGTGCACCAGCACCGCGCGGGGCGCGAGGCTCACGGCCGTCGCTCCGTGCCGGCGCTCAGCCTGGTGAGCAGCCCGCTGAGCAGGTCGGGGGAGACGGTCAGGCTGTCGATACGGGGCAGGTTGTCCGCGATCCGGTTGACGGCCAGGGCGTGCAGCGTCGCCGGGTCGGTCTCGCCGTGCGCCCGCAGCCAGGCGGCCCGCGCCTCCGCCTTCGCGGCGCCGGTCTCGCGCTCGGCCCGCGCCTGCGCGAGGGCCAGCCGTACGACACGGTCCGCCTCCGCCTCGGCGCGGACGGCGTCGGCGGCGGCCTTCTCCTCCGCCTCGCGGCGGGCGTTGGTGCCGCGCTGCTCGACCAGCCGCTCCTCGCGCCGGGCGAGTTCGATCCTGCTGGCCAGCTCGTTCTCGGCGATGGTCCGCTCGTGCTCGACCGCGACGGCACGCCGTTCGTACGTCGCCCGGTCGGCCTCCTGCTGGATCTGCTCCCGGGCGGGCGTGCGCAGGGCCCGCTCCACCTCGGGTTCCGGGCGCACGGCCACCACCCGGACGGCCACGACCCCGATCCCGGTGTCCGGCAGCCGGGGTTCGCCCGCCAGCCCTTCGGCGATCTGCGCCCGTACGGCCGCGACCCCGCTCACCAGCGATTCGGCGAGCGGCGTACGGGCGAGCACGTCCAGCGCGTGCTGCTGGGCGATCTCGGTGAGCAGCGTGGAGATCTGCTCCAGCGGCGCGCCGCGCCAGGCCCCGGTGTCGGGGTCGATGGAGAAGTCCAGCCGTGCGGCGGCCGTCTCCGGCGCGTCGATCCGGTAGGTGACGGTGGCCTGCACGGTCACGTCCTGGAAGTCGGCCGTACGGGCGTGGAACGTCATCGCCAGTTCGCGGTCGTCGACCGGGACCTCCGACAGAGCCGCCGTCAACGCCCGGTACCAGAAGCTGATGCCCGCCCCCTCGTGCGCGAGCCGCCCGCGCCGCAGATGGCGGATGTGCGTGGTGGGAACGGAACGGAGGTGGCGCCATCCCAGGCGCCTGCTGACGTCGGCCACGACCGGCCCCCCTCTTTTGTCGTCACCAAGACGATAATGGCCTTTCCGGTTGTCGTCAAGATGACGAAAACCGGGTGTTCAGGCTACCGGGTGTTCAGGCTCCGCCGTTCGCGAGCCACCGGTCGGCCCCCGCGCCGACCCGCCCCCGCGCGCCCCCTCGCGGTGGTGCTGGAATGGCCCCATGGCCGCCACACCGTCCCGTACCGATGCGACGGGCTCCCTCGACACCGACCTGATCGTCATCGGCGGAGGCCCGGCCGGCTGCGCCGCCGCGAGCATGGCCGCGAGTGTGGGCATGCGCTCGGTCCTGATAGAGCCGGACCGTCTGTGCCGCAACCTGTACCGCATCACGGCGCTGAACAACGTCCTCGGCGGCTACACCGACGGCGTGGAGCTGGCCGACGCGATCACCGCACAGCTCACGAGCACCCGGCTGTGCCGTCTCGAACTCGGCCGCCACGCCACCGGACTCCACGCCCACGGCAACCATGTGACCGTCACCCTGGACACCGCCACCCTGGGCACCGCCACCCTGGACACCGCCACCCGCCTGACCGCCCCGTACGCCGTCGTCGCCACCGGCGTCGGCCCGCTCCAGCCCCGCGACGTCCCCTGGATCACCGCCCCGCCCGTCCCCACCCCGCCCCCGCTCTGGCGGGCCGGAGCCGACGACGCCGAAGGCCGCACCCTGCTGATCCTCGGCGGCGACCGCACGACCGGCACCTTCCTGCGCGCCCACCCGCATACGGACACCCGACTCCTCGTCGCCTTCCCGCCCGGCGACGACTACAAGACCGAGGAGCTCCGCGAAGACCCCCGAGTCACCCTTCTCCCCGTCGAGCACCTCACCCTGCACACCTCGGCGAGCGCCGCGACCGCCGAGATCCTGGACCGGTCCGGCGAACGGCGACAGGTCGCGGCGGACGCCGCCTTCCTCGCCATCGGCAACGCCCCCACCGCCCCGCCCGGCGACCTCGTCCGCGACACGGCCGGCTACTGCCGCCCGGCCGACCAGCACCCCCGCGTCATCATCGCCGGCGACCTGCGCTCGGCCCGCTACCAGCGCGTCATGACGGCCCTGGGCTCCGGCAGTGAAGCGGCCCTGCACGCCTACTACGCCGCACAGGGCCTGACACCGCACATGTGAGGGCACCGTTCCGTATCCGGCCGGACCCTCCACCCCGCGCGGGGCGACCGGTGACCTCCCACCGGCGCCACCTCCGCAGCGCGGCCAACTCGGTTGCCCGCACAGGGAACTGATGGCATGTCAGTCGATAAGGAGCTCCTCGCGGCCGGCCCGCGCCTGGCGGCGGTGGCGCCGCGACTTCCGCGAACGGCCGCACACCCCGAAGGGAGCGATCAGCTCATGACCGAGCCTGAGAGCACGGGGCGCGACTACGACGTCGTCATCGGCGGAGCCGGCCTCGCCGGCAGCGCCGCGGCGATCCTCCTCGCGCGCCGTGGAGCCCGCGTCGCACTGCTGGAAGGCCGCTCGGACCCCGAAGCGTGCGGCGCCGCGGCGCGGCGGCCGCGCCCCCCCCGCACGGTGAGCCGCCCCGCCGGGCGCCGCGCACGGCCGCCGACGCGCGGCCGGCCGCACCGACCACCGGACCGCCGCTGTGATCAACCGGGCACGGCCGCCGGTCACAGGGCGCCGACAGCGGCCAGCGCCCCCACGGGGAGGAGCAGCAGCCACTGCGGCAGTCTCAGCCACGGCTTCGACCAGTCGGCTGCCAGCGATATCACCAGGAACGCCACGGAGTAGGCCAGGAAGTGGGCGGCCAGCAGCCAGGCCACCAGGTCGCCGCCGGGACGGTGGTACAGGGCCAGCCAGATCAGCGCGGCGGCCGCCAGGACCAGGTCGGCGGTGACCATGTGCCAGACGGCGTGCAGCACCCGGCGCGGCTCGTCCGGCAGATCGCCGCGCAGCAGCGGCCGGACCACGTCACGGCCCCCGGCGAGGACATGGATCGCGGCGACGCCCGCGCTGGTGAGGCCGGCGGCCAGGAACCAGCCGTTCACCGGACCTCGATTCCACGGCTGACCAAGGCGGCCAGTCGAGCGGCAAGCTCCCGGGTGGCGGGTTCGCCGACCAGTCCGACATGGAAGAAGACCGCTCCGGCCAGGGTGTCGAGCACCAGGTCCACCGGGACGGCGGAGTTCGTTTCGCCACGCTGGACGGCGCGCTCGAACACCTCGGTCAAGCCTGCCTTGGCGGGCGCCAGGAAGTGGCTCCGGACCCGGGTCCGCAGCTCGGGACTGGCGGCGAAGTCCGCGAGGAGCCCGGGCAGGGCCGCGGCGGCGGCCGGGGCGGTGAACTCCGCCAGCAGGCTCTCCACCAGCGCCGCCAGGTCACCGTTCAGGCTGCCGGTATCCGGGACGGGAGCCGACTCGGTGGCGGTGAAGACGGCCTCGTACACCAGCTCGGCCTTGCCGGACCAGCGCCGGTAGACGGTGTCCTTACCGCTACCGGCGCGGGCGGCGACAGCGCCGATGGAGGTGGCGGCGTAGCCCACCTCGGTCAGCAACTCGGCCGTGGCCGCCAGGATCGCCTCATGGGCGCGACTGTCTCTCGGGCGCCCGCGGCGACCGTCGGGAAGTGTCATGGCTCAAGCATTCGGGGCGACCCGTTTGGTAAATGCGCGGTCCGCCCGTACAGGTGTGTCCGGTGTGCCGCCTACAGCCAGTCCCGCCGCTTGAACACGAAGTACAGGCTCATGCACACCACCGCCATCAGCAGGATCGCGAAGGGGTAGCCGTACGCCCACTCCAGCTCGGGCATCGCGTCGAAGTTCATGCCGTAGATCGTCCCGACCAGCGTCGGAGCGAACAGGATCGCCGCCCAGGAGGAGATCTTCTTGATCTCCTCGTTCTGCTCGAAGCCGGCTTCCGCCAGGGCGCGCATCTCCGCGTTCTGCTGCTGGGTCACCAGGGTCGCGTTGACCGTGAGGATCTCGGTCAGGGCCTGGCGGAAGCCGTCCACGCGTTCGCTGGTGTGGGTGACGTGGTCGGCGACGTCGCGGAGGTAGCGCTGGAGCTCCTCGTCCGTGCCGTACTTGGCGAAGCCGGCCATCAGACCGTGCAGCATGGCGACCAGGGGGCGGGTGGCTCGCTGGAACTCGACCATCTCGCGGGAGAGTTCGTAGATGCGGCGGGACACCGCCGGGTCGCCGCGGAAGACCTCCGTCTCGATCTCGTCGATGTCGTTCTGCACGCCCGCCACCACCGGGGCGTAGCCGTCGACCACCGCGTCCAGGATGGCGTAGAGCACCGCTTCCGGGCCGAGGGCGAGGAGCTCCGGGGTCTCCTCCATGCGGCGGCGCACCGCCGAGAGGTCCGGCGCCGCGCCGTGGCGGACGGTGATCAGGAAGTCGGGGCCGACGAAGACGTGCAGTTCGCCGAATTCGACCTCCTCCTGGGCGTCCAGGTAGCGGGCCGCGCGCAGCACGACGAAGAGCGTGTCGCCGTACCGTTCGAGCTTCGGTCGCTGATGGGCCTCCATGGCGTCCTCGACGGCGAGTTCGTGGAGGTCGAACTCGGCCGCGAGCGAGAGCAGTTGCGTCTCGGACGGGCGGTGCAGCCCGATCCACGCCATGCCGTCCGGCTGCTCGCGCAGCTGCCGGAACGTCTCCGAGAGCGAGGTCGGCGCGGACACCTTGTATCCGTCGCGGTACAGCGAGGCCTGGACGACGCTGCCCTGGTCCCCCTGGGGCACGGGTACGGCGATCGGCGGGGACGCCTCCGGTTCTGGTCGGCGCCGCCAGTTGTGCTTTCGCGACGGCAGGGTCATCGCGGTCTCACCTCCTGTACTCCTCGAAGTCCCGAGCAGGATATACGCCCCGTTTTGACCGGGCATGACGGGTGGGGAACGCGGTTGCGGACAGAAGGTGTCCGCAAGCCTGAGTACCGTGCGGCGCATGGCCTCGACCGCACAGCCCGTGCTCTCCACCCGCGCCCTGAACCGCGCCACCCTCGAACGGCAACTCCTGCTGCGGCGTACCCCGATGTCCGCCCTGCATGCCGTCGAACACCTCGTGGGGCTCCAGGCCCAGAACCCCGGACCGCCGTACTTCGCGCTCGCCGCCAGGCTCGACGGCTTCCGGCCCGATGAGCTGTCCGGACTGAT
The DNA here is from genome assembly GCF_043204435.1 of Streptomyces sp. NPDC047886. Lineage (NCBI taxonomy): Bacteria > Bacillati > Actinomycetota > Actinomycetes > Kitasatosporales > Streptomycetaceae > Streptomyces > Streptomyces sp. NPDC047886. The sequence goes on along the minus strand of NZ_JBIDCF010000005.1, from coordinate 212,217 downwards.
GGAGACACGGCAGGTGGCCCGGATCGTCAGCATGCGCTCCACCCTGCACACGCACACCGCCGACGATGTGCTCGCCCTGCGGCCTCTCGTCCAGCCGGCCCGCGACCGCGAGGTGTCCCTGTTCCGCAAAGGGCTCGCCGGGGTGGACCTGGACGTGCTGGCCGCCATGACCCGGGAGCTGGTCGAGGAGCGGCCGCGCACCCCGAAGGAGATCCGTACGGCGCTGCTCGCCCGCTGGCCCGACGCCGACCCGCTCGCCCTCACCGTGGCGGCCCGCTGCCTGCTGCCGCTGGTCCAGGTCACCCCGCGCGGCCTGTGGGGGCGCGGCGGGCAGGTCGCCCTCACCACCGCCGAGGTCTGGCTCGGCCGCGCGCCCGGCCCGGTGCCGGAGAACGCGGACGACACCGTTCTGCGCTACCTCGGCGCGTTCGGTCCCGCGTCCGTCAAGGACATGCAGACCTGGTCGGGGCTGACCCGGCTGCGGGAGTCCTTCGAGCGGCTGAGGCCACGGCTGCTGACCTTCCGCGACCCGTACGGGGCCGAGCTCTTCGACCTGCCCGACGCACCCCGCCCGGACCCGGAGACGCCGGCGCCGCCACGCTTCCTGCCGGAGTTCGACAACCTGCTGCTGTCGCACGCCGACCGCACCCGCGTCGTACCGGGAGAGCACAAGAACCGCACGTGGACGGGGAACCAGGCCCTCCGCACGTTCCTCGTCGACGGGTTCCTCGCCGGGACCTGGCGGCTGGAGGAGACCGGCGACACGGCCACGATCACGGTGCGGCCCTTCACCGCGCTCGACCGTGCGGCGCGCGCCGCCCTCGTGGCGGAGGGCGAGCGCACCCTCGCCGCGCTGAGCGCCGCCCCGTCGCGCGACGTACGGTTCGATGAGCCCGACGCGTAGGCGGGCCGACCGGGGCCGCCCGGGGCGGCGAGCCCGGCTCAGTCCGCGCGGCCCGTCGCCGCCACCGTCACACCGAGCCCGATCATCGCGAAGCCTCCCGCGCCGCCCACCAGCGACAGCCGCCGCTCCGAACCGGCGAACCAGCCGCGCGCCGCCGCCGCGCCCAGCCCCCACAGCGTGTCCGTCACCAGACCGATCCCGATCGGGACGAGGCCGAGCAGCAGCATCTGCGCGGCCACCTGCCCGGCCGCGTGGTCCACGAACTGCGGCAGCACCGCCGCGAAGAAGACGATGCCCTTCGGGTTGGTGATGCCCACGACCACGCCTTCCAGCGCGGTGCGCACATCCCCGTGCCGTACGCGCGGCGCGGCCGCCGCCCGGTCGGGCGTCCTGTCCAGCGCCGCCTTCATCGCGCCCCGGTGCCGGAACGCCTGCACGCCCAGGAAGACCAGATAGGCCGCGCCCGCCAGCTTCACCGCCAGGAACACCGAGGCCGACCGCTCGACCAGCGCGCCGACACCGAGGGCGACCGCCACCACGATCAGGTACGAGCCGGCGACGTTGCCCAGCACCGTCGCCAGCGCCGTCCGCCGCCCGTGCGCCAGGGCGCGCCCGATCACGAACAGCACGCTCGGGCCCGGGATCACGATCACCAGCAGTGACATCGCCGCGAAGGCGAGGAAGCGGTCCGTCGTCACCATGCCGACGACGGTATCCCCGGCGGGCCTTCTTCCGTCAGGGGGAGTCGTGTTCTGTTCTGCCGGGGGTTCTGCCGGGGGTTCTGCCGGGGGTTCTGCCGGGGGTTCTGTCGCGGGTTCGGTCGGGGGGCTATCGGGGTGTCCGTAGGCGACGGTGCGCCCACGGGTCTTCGCCGGGCGGACGCTCAGGGCAGCAGACCCGCCCGGCGCGCCGCGACCACGGCCTCCAGCCGGGTGTGGGCGCCGAGCTTCCGCATCGCCGAGCGCAGATAGCCCTTGACCGTCTCCGGGCGGAGCCCCAGCCGCCGCGCCGCGGCCGCGTTCGTCGCGCCCGCCGCCACCGCGGCCAGCACGTCCAGCTCACGGGGCGCCAGCGCGACGGGCGGCGGCCCGGCCCCGGCGGGGGGATCCGCCGCCGTGGCGAGGCGACCGCACGCCGCCAGGAGCTCGGCGCGCAGCGCGGGGTCGGCGATGCGGGGCGCCAGCGCCCGCAGCTCGCCGTGCGCGGCACGGACGTGCTCCCAGGCGGCGGAGCCACCGCCCGGTCCCGCCACCCCCGGTCCCAGCCCGCCCGGCCCCGCCACCCCCGGTCCCGGCCCGCCCGGTCCCGGCTGCCATCCGGCCGGCCCCCGGCCGGTGGCCCCCGCGCCGGGTGGGCAGCCCCACCGCGGCCGGGGCTCCGCGTCCCGTACGACCAGGGCCTGCTCCATGTCGCGGGCGGCCGCCACCGCCGCGTCGAGAATCCGGTCGCCGAGCCGCTGCGGGTGGCGCAGCGCCCCGTACAGCACGGCCCGCACCCTGCGCCGCACCACGACCGGTACCGCCACCACCGCCCGCAGCCCTTCCGCCGCCACCGCCTCGTCGTACTCGTGGCTGATGTGGCGGGCGGCGCGGTAGTCGGTGACCGCACAGGGCCGGGTCAGGGCGATGGACCGGCCGCCCAGGCCGCTGCCCGAGCTGACCGCGAGCCCGCGCAGCGCCTCGGACGACGTGCCGTTCAGCTCGCCGATGCGCAGCCGGCGCGGGTCGCCGAGCAGTCCGCCGAACGTGACCGGCAGCCCGGTGGCGCGGCGCAGACGCAGCAGGGCCGTCCGCAACTCCGCCACGTCCGCCTGCTCCGCCACGCGCACCGCCCCCTCACCCCCGTGCGGGCTCCTTCACCCCCGTCCGGGGGTAGTGAGACCTGCGTCACCGATTACACGATGCCGGTGACCGGTCCCGCAACGAGGAGGACACATGTCGGACAGCGAAGCGACGCGGGAGTTCCGGGCCGCCCGGGACTTCCTGCTGCGGCACCGGGAGGACTACGACACCGCGTACAAGGGCTTCAGCTGGCCACGGCCCGCCCGCTTCAACTGGGCACTGGACTGGTTCGACACCATCGCCGCCGCCAACGACAGGACGGCCCTGCACATCGTCGAGGAGGACGGTGCCGAGACCCGGCTGCCCTTCGCCCAGATGTCCGACCGCTCGGACCGGGCCGCCAACTGGCTGCGCGCCCAGGGCGTCAGGGCGGGCGACCGCGTCATCGTGATGCTCGGCAACCAGGCCGAACTGTGGGAGATCGCCCTCGCCGCGATGAAGCTGCGCGCCGTGGTCATCCCCGCCACGCCGCTCCTCGGCACCGCCGATCTCCGGGACCGGGTCGATCGCGGCCGGGCCCGCCATGTGATCGTCCGGGCACCGGACACCGCCAAGTTCACCGACGTACCGGGGGATTACACCCGTATCGCGGTCGGCGGCGCGCCGTCCGGATGGCTGCCCTACGAGGACGCGTACGAGGAGGGTGCGGGCTTCATGCCGGACGGGCCGACCGAGGCCACCGACCCGCTGATGCTCTACTTCACCTCCGGCACCACGGCCCGCCCCAAACTCGTGGAACACACCCACACCTCGTACCCCATCGGCCATCTGGCGACGATGTACTGGATCGGCCTGCGCCCCGGCGACGTCCATCTCAACATCTCGTCGCCCGGCTGGGCCAAGCACGCCTGGTCCAACCTCTTCGCGCCGTGGAACGCCGAGGCGACCGTCTTCCTGCACAACTACAGCCGCTTCGACCCGGCCCGCCTGATGGCCGAGATGGACCGGCACGGCGTCACCGCCTTCTGCGCCCCGCCGACCGTCTGGCGGATGCTGATCCAGGCCGATCTGTCCGCACTGCGCATCCCGCCGAGGGAGGTCGTCGCGGCCGGCGAGCCGCTCAACCCCGAGGTCATCGAGACCGTCCGGCGCGCCTGGGGCGTCACGATCCGCGACGGCTTCGGGCAGACGGAGACGGCCGTCCAGGTCTCCAACAGCCCGGGGCAGCTCCTCAAGGCCGGCTCCATGGGCCGGCCCAGCCCCGGCTTCCGGGTCGAACTCCTCGACCCGGTGACCGGAAAGCCCGGCGCGGCCGAGGGAGAGATCGCCCTCGACCTGTCCGGCCGGCCCGTGGGGCTGATGACCGGCTACCACGGCGACGCCGAGCGGACGGCCGAGGCGATGGCGAACGGCTACTACCGCACGGGTGACATCGCGTCCCGCGACGAGGACGGATACCTCACCTTTGTCGGCAGGGCGGACGACGTCTTCAAGGCCAGCGACTACAAGATCTCCCCCTTCGAGCTGGAGAGCGCCCTCCTGGAGCACGAGGCGGTCGCGGAGGCCGCCGTCGTACCCGCGCCCGACCCGCTGCGCCTCGCCGTACCCAAGGCGTACATCGTGCTCGCCGACGGCTGGGAGCCGGGCCCGGACACGGCGAAGGCCCTGTTCGCGCACGCGCGCAAGGTCCTCGCCCCGTACCAGCGCGTCCGCCGCATCGAGTTCGCCGAGCTGCCCAAGACCGTGTCGGGGAAGATCCGCCGCATCGAGCTGAGGGAACGCACGGCGGCCGGCTCGACCGACGAGTACCACGAGGGGGACTTCCGGTGACCGGCCTCTCCTACGCCCACGGGACGAGCGCGACCCCGCTGCTCGGCGACACCATCGGCGCGAACCTCGCACGGGCGGTCGCCCGCTTCCCCGGCCGCGAGGCGCTCGTCGACGTGCCGTCAGGGCGGCGCTGGACGTACGCCGAGTTCGGCGCGGCCGTGGACGAGCTCGCCCGGGCGCTGCTCGCCTCCGGGATCGCCAAGGGCGACCGGGTCGGCATCTGGGCGGTCAACTGCCCTGAGTGGGTGCTCACGCAGTACGCCACCGCCCGGATCGGCGCGATCATGGTGAACATCAACCCCGCGTACCGGGCCCACGAACTGGCGTACGTACTGAACCAGGCGGGCGTCTCGCTCCTGGTCGCGTCCCTGGCGCACAAGACCAGCGACTACCGGGCGCTGGTCGAGCAGGTGCGCGGCGAGTGCCCGGCGCTGCGTGAGACCGTCTTCATCGGGGACCCGAGCTGGGACGGGCTCGTCGCACGGGCCACTCCCGGCCACGCCGCCGAGCTCACGGCCCGTGAGGCGGAGCTGTCCTGCGACGATCCCGTCAACATCCAGTACACCTCCGGCACCACCGGCTTCCCCAAGGGCGCCACTCTCTCCCACCACAACATCCTCAACAACGGCTTCTTCGTGGGGGAGATGATCGGCTACACGGAGCAGGACCGCGTCTGTCTGCCCGTGCCCTTCTACCACTGCTTCGGCATGGTGATGGGGAACCTGGCGGCCACGTCCCACGGGGCGTGCGTGGTCGTCCCCGCGCCCTCGTTCGACCCGGCGGCCACCCTCCAGGCCGTCCAGCACGAGCGGTGCACGTCGCTGTACGGCGTGCCGACGATGTTCATCGCCGAGCTGAACCTGCCCGGTTTCGCCGCGTACGACCTGTCGTCGCTGCGGACCGGGATCATGGCCGGATCACCCTGCCCGGTGGAGGTGATGAAGCGGGTCGTCGCCGAGATGAACATGGCCGAGGTGTCCATCTGCTACGGCATGACGGAGACGTCGCCCGTCTCCACCCAGACGCGGCGCGACGACGACCTGGAACGCCGTACGGGCACGGTCGGCCGGGTGCTCCCGCACGTCGAGGTGAAGGTGGTCGACCCGGCGAGCGGAGTGACGCTGCCGCGCGGGGAGTCGGGTGAGCTGTGCACCCGCGGCTACGGCGTCATGCTCGGCTACTGGGACGACCCGGGGAAGACCGCCGATGCGGTCGACGCCGGCGGCTGGATGCACACCGGCGACCTGGCGGTGATGCGGGAGGACGGCTACGTCCGGATCGTGGGCCGGATCAAGGACATGATCATCCGGGGCGGTGAGAACGTCTATCCCCGGGAGATCGAGGAGTTCCTCTACGGCCATCCCAAGATCGCCGACGTGCAGGTCGTCGGGGTGCCCGACGAGCGGTACGGCGAGGAGATCCTCGCCTGTGTGATCCCCCGCGACCCGGCGGACCCGCCCACGCACGAGGAGATCACCGGGTACTGCCGCGACCGGCTGGCGCACTACAAGATCCCGCGCCGGGTGGAGCTCCTGGAGGCGTTCCCGATGACGGTGAGCGGCAAGGTACGGAAGGTGGAGCTGCGGGAGCGGTACGGGAGCTCACGCGCCGACGCCTAGGTGTATTGCTCACGAGCGGGCAGGTACGGCGCGCTACGACCTGGCACGGCGCTGTACGGCGCCTACGTGCGGCCGACCCCCGCGTGGGGCTGTCTCTGTGCGTGGCCGCCCCCGCGGGCGGCTGCCCCTGCGCGCGGCCAACCCCTGTGCGTGGCCAGGCGTCGCGGGGCGCTGGGCGGCGGTCACGCCCCGCTCGCGAGCAGCTCGGCGGCCGCGCTGTTCACCGGCTGGGGCGTGCCCGTGAGGTCCATGACGAACAGCGGCAGCCCGACCCCGTCCGCGCGGGTGCGGGCCTTCTCCTCGTACCCGGCGAGCGAGAAGTGGACACTGAGGGCCGAGGCCGCGAGGCCCTCCAGCCACAGGCACTCCACGGCGCGCAGCGACACCGGCCGTGTCGTGGGGTCGACCTGGGCGATCAGGCCGGGGCCGCGCAGTTCGATGCCGGACGGCGAGGCGCCGAGGCGCTCCTCGGGCTGCACGACGCCCCGGAACCCGAGCCAGCGCAGGTAGCGGGCGGCCGCGGTCACGGCGTCGCGTGCGGTGCGGATGGTGACCGGGCTGAAGGAGGGGCGCGGCACTCCGGCGGCCGTGGCCGGGGCCGGCTGGATGTGTGCGGTGGCCCGTACGGTCGACACGCCGGTGGTCGATGCCGTCGCGCCCGGCCCCGGTTCCCCGGGCAGCGGGTCGCCCGGCCGGGTATCGCCGGTCCCCGCCTCGCCGGGGCTCGCGGCCGGTGACGGTCCGGTGGACGGCGGTTCCGCCTGCCGCGCCGAGGCGACCGGGCGTACCGGGATCCGCAGCACCGTGCCGCAGGGGCAGCCCAGCTCGGGCTGCGGCCACTGGTTCTGGCGGCCGCAGGCGGCGCAGCGGACGTCGACCCACTCGTCGGTCCAGGTGCGGTGCGTGATCGGCTCGGCGGGAGCGTCCTGGAGCAGGGGCGGCGCGACGGGCGCCCCGCACGCGCACGGGTAGACGGGCGGCGCGTACACATGCGCCCGGCGGCAGGCCGGGCAGCGTACCGGCACGTTCTCTCCCACAGCGATCGGCCCCTTTCGTTCCGTCACCCATCGTCCACCAACCCCGGCCGCTTGGGGAGGGAGTTCGGCCATCCCTTGACGTGTTCCGGGGCGCCCGCCTACATTGCTTCCACATAACAGAAACACACTTCCGCATTACGGAAAAAGCTCTCAGGTGGCGCGACAGAGCTTGAATCCGCCAGGCCGAAGCAGGAGCACCCATGCCTCGTATGACCGCCGCCCGAGCGGCAGTTGAGATCCTCAAGCGCGAAGGCGTCACCAACGCGTTCGGTGTGCCGGGCGCGGCGATCAACCCCTTCTACAAGGCCCTCGAACAGGGCGGCGGCATCGACCACACGCTCGCCCGTCACGTCGAGGGCGCCTCGCACATGGCCGAGGGCTACACCCGCACCCACCCGGGCAACATCGGTGTCTGCATCGGTACGTCCGGCCCCGCGGGCACCGACATGATCACCGGCCTGTACTCGGCCATCGGCGACTCGATCCCGATCCTCTGCATCACCGGCCAGGCGCCGACCCATGTGATCCACAAGGAGGACTTCCAGGCCGTCGACATCGCGTCGATCGCCAAGCCGGTCACCAAGGCGGCCACCACCGTCCTGGAGGCCGCCCAGGTCCCCGGCGTCTTCCAGCAGGCCTTCCACCTGATGCGCTCCGGCCGCCCCGGCCCGGTCCTCATCGACCTGCCGATCGACGTCCAGCTCACCGAGATCGACTTCGACCCCGAGACGTACGAGCCGCTGCCGGTCTACAAGCCCGCCGCGACCCGCGCCCAGATCGAGAAGGCGATCTCCTTCCTGCTGGACTCCGAGCGCCCGCTGATCGTCGCCGGCGGCGGCATCATCAGCGCCGACGCCGCCGACCTGCTGGTCGAGTTCGCCGAGCTCACCGGCACCCCGGTCATCCCGACCCTGATGGGCTGGGGCGCCATCGCGGACGACCACGAGCTGAACGCCGGCATGGTCGGCGTCCAGACCTCGCACCGCTACGGCAACGCGAACTTCCTGGAGTCCGACTTCGTCCTCGGCGTCGGCAACCGCTGGGCCAACCGCCACACCGGCTACAAGCTGGACGTCTACACCAAGGGCCGGAAGTTCGTCCACGTCGACATCGAGCCCACCCAGATCGGCAAGATCTTCGCCCCGGACTACGGCATCGCCTCCGACGCCAAGGCCGCGCTCGAGCTCTTCGTCGAGGTGGCGAAGGAGCTGAAGGCGGCCGGCAGGCTGCCCGACCGCTCCGCGTGGGTCGCCTCCACCCAGGAGCGCAAGGCCACGCTGCAGCGCCGTACGCACTTCGACAACGTGCCGATGAAGCCGCAGCGCGTGTACGAGGAGATGAACAGGGCCTTCGGCCCGGAGACGCGCTACGTCACCACCATCGGCCTCTCGCAGATCGCCGGCGCGCAGATGCTGCACGTCTACAAGCCGCGTCACTGGATCAACTGCGGTCAGGCGGGCCCGCTCGGCTGGACCATCCCCGCCGCGCTCGGCGTCGCCAAGGCGGACCCGGAGGCGCAGGTCGTCGCGCTCTCCGGCGACTACGACTTCCAGTTCATGATCGAGGAGCTGGCGGTCGGCGCGCAGCACCGCATCCCGTACGTCCACGTCCTGGTCAACAACTCCTACCTGGGCCTGATCCGCCAGGCACAGGCGGGCCTGGACATCAACTTCCAGGTCAACCTGGAGTTCGAGAACATCAACTCGCCCGAGATCGGTGTCTACGGCGTCGACCACGTCAAGGTCGCCGAGGGCCTCGGCTGCAAGGCCATCCGCGTCACCGAGCCGGACCAGCTGCTGCCCGCCTTCGAGGAGGCGAAGAAGCTGGCCGCCGAGTACCGGGTGCCGGTCGTGGTCGAGGCGATCCTGGAGCGGATCACCAACATCTCGATGAGCCGCACCATGGACATCAGCGACATCACGGAGTGGGAGGAGCTGGCGACCGAGCCCGGTCACGCCCCGACGGCGGTCCGGCCCCTCGCCTGACCCGCACCTGAACACCGCACCGCAGGGGAACCGACCGGCCCCCGCCCCGGATGACCACCGGGGCGGGGGCCGGTCCGTGTGCACAACCGCGCCAGCGGGGTAGCCGAAGGGCATGGCCGAGGTAGTGGATGCCGACGAACTGCTCCGCCGACTGCGGGTCGCCCGCGACTGGGCGCGAGCGGAGGAGGACCACGCCGCCGACGAGATCGCCGAGACCGCGTACCGGGCGGTGCGGATGGTCTTGGACAAGCTGGTCGACCCCGCCCGGCCGGTGAGCCACTGAGCGCGAGCCGGCCGACCGAGGACGGCGGCGTGGCCATGCGAGGCCGCGTGGTCATGCAAGGCGGCGTGGCCACGCATGGCGGCGTGCCCAGGCATGGCGGCGCGAGTGTGCAGGGCGGCCGCGTGCGAGGCCGGCGCGGGCCTGTACGGGTGTTTGTCGGCCTGTACGGGTGGCGCGGGTCTGTACGGCGACGCGGGGACGGCCGGGGCGTGCGGGTGGCCGGGTGTGCGCGGCGGCCGGGGCGCGGGCGTGGCAGCCGCGCGGGCCTGTGGCGACGCGGTCGTGTACGGCGGCGTGGGTGTGCGGGGTGGCCGGAGGTGTGCGGCGTGGCCGGAGTGTGGGGGGTGGCCGGGGTGTGCGGGGGCGGGACGCCCCGGGTCAGGTGGCGTAGGTGTGGCCCGAGACCGTGCGGTGGACGAGGCGGCACGCGGCGTCGGGCCGTACGTCCAGGCGGAGTTCCTCGCCCGCGACCAGGCGGCCCGCGTCCGTGAACCGGTGCTCGACCGTGCCGTGCGCGTCGGCGTAGGCGTACTGGGGACGCCGGTTGCTCCGGGTGCCCTTGTGGACGCGGTGGAAGCGGGCCGTGACCCGGGCGCCGGCCGGCAGCCCGGTGATGGTCAGATGCACCCCGACGCTGTACGAACCGGGCCCGGCGGCGATGCGGCCGCCCTCCGCGGGCAGGGCCAGCAGCGTCCAGGTGCCCTTCGGCAGGGCGGCGTCGTGCGTGTTGTTGGCGTCGATCACGGTCATCGGCTCCTCCTCGACGGGTGGTGACGGGGGCGTGGGCGTGCTCTGGCCGGAGAGGCGGGCGGCGATCCGGTTCCGCATCCAGGACATCGACGTGAAGCCGGGGCCGCGCGGGTCGGACTTGTCGTCGGACCATTCGCTGTGCCCGATCACGCTCTTCGCGGACCAGCCGTGCGCCCGGCAGATCGCGGCGGACGCCCGCTCGATCGCCGCCAGTTGGGCGGCCGGCCACGGGTCGCGGCCGTCGCCGAGGTTCTCGCACTCGAAGCCGTAGAAGTGCCGGTTGCCGTCGATGCCGTCGCTGTTGCCCTTCGTCGGCACGGGCGGTCTGGTCCCGTACGACTCGGCCTTCACGGCCTCCAGCACGGCCGGGTCGCCGCCACCGGCGTGGTTGGCGCGGCCGTTGCCCACGAGGTGGACGGTGCCGTCCTTGGTGATGACGCCCAGGCACAGCGGGCCGGGCAGGCCGCTGTAACCGTCACGGCAGATCGCCACCGTACGTGCGCTGCCGCTGGTGACGGTGTGGTGCACCATCACCCCGTGCACGGGGCCCCACGGGCCGACGTGGTTCCGGTTGTGGGTACGCCAGTCGCCCACCTCCACGACCTTGACGCCTTCGGAACGGAAGGCCGACAGCAGGCGGTCGGCGGATAAGGGGGCAGCCATGAAGCCTCCAACGGCGGTGTGGGGGGACGGTGTTCACGCGGGGTCGCGAACCCGTCACGGAGAGCATTCCCCGTCCCGCCTGTCGTGACGCCGCCGTTCCTGACGGCTTCTCTTCTCCTTCCTCCTTCTCCTCCTCGCCCTCTTCTCCCTCTTCTCCCTTGTCTCCTCCTTCTCTTCTCCGTCCGCCGTGTCCGCTGGGGCCGGGAACACGTGAACGGAGGGCGGCGCACGAGAAGAGCGCGGAACAGGGACCGTAAACCTGTTCCGCGCTCTGGCTCTGTGCTGCTCTGTGCTGCTCTGTATCGCTCTGTGCCGCTCTGTGTCGCTCCGTGCGGGGAGGGGACGTGAAACCGTCCGACGGTGCGAGGCTGGCGCGACAGGACGTTCGCGCCGCCGGACGGGGTTCGTGGGGGAGGTATGGACCGCGGTGGTGGCGACGGGAGCGTTCCGGCCGGCCTTCCTTCAGGTCAAGAAGGCGACCGAAGCTCCCTCACCACCGCACTGGTGCGCCCACCACCGCGGTCCTCACGCCGTCCGTACCGCCGGCCACCCCTCATCCGGGCCCGCGGTGCGGACTGCGTACGGCGACCGACCTCCCGCCGGATGCCGTACGCGGTCTGGGGATGTGTCCGGCTCAGTCCTCGCGGATCGAGCGGACCGCTTCCTCGACGCGCTTGCCGTAGTCGGCGTCGGCGGCGTGGAAGTGGGCGAGGTTCTTCTCGATGACGTCCTCGCGTGACACCTGGGCCAGGCTGCCGGCGATGTTCGCCACGAGGCGGGCCTTCTCCTCGTCCGACATCAGCCGGTAGAGCTCGCCGGCCTGGAAGAAGTCGTCGTCCTTCACATGGGCCGGGGCGGCGTGGGTGCCGGTGTGGCCGGAGACCGCGAGGGCGGCCGACAGGGCCTGGTCGGTCTGCGACGGGCCGGAGTAGGAGTTCGGCTCGTAGTTCTTGTCGTGACGGGAGCCGTTGCGGGTGGCCATGAAGCCGTCGCGGCCGTAGTTGTCCGCGACCGTGGCCTTCGGGGCGTTCACCGGCAGCTGGGTGTGGTTGACACCGAGGCGGTAGCGGTGGGCGTCCGCGTAGGCGAACAGCCGGCCCTGGAGCATCTTGTCCGGCGAGGGACCGATGCCCGGCACGAAGTTGTTCGGCGAGAACGCGGCCTGCTCGACCTCGGCGAAGACGTTGTCCGGGTTGCGGTCGAGCACGAGCCGGCCGACGCGCTGGAGCGGGTAGTCGGCGTGCGGCCACACCTTGGTGAGGTCGAACGGGTTGAAGCGGTAGTCGGCCGCCTCGGCCGCCGGCATGATCTGCGCGTACAGGGTCCAGGACGGGTTCACCCCGCGCTCGATCGCCTGGAGCAGGTCCGTCTGGTGGGAGTTGGCGTCGCTGCCGACGACCTCGGCCGCCTGCTCCGAGGAGAGGCAGCGGATCCCCTGGTTCGTCTTGAAGTGGTACTTGACGAAGAAGGCCTCGCCGTCGGCGTTCGTCCACTGGTAGGTGTGCGAGCCGTAGCCGTTCATGTGGCGGTACGAGGCGGGGATGCCGCGGTCGCCGAACAGCCAGGTGATCTGGTGCGTCGCCTCGGGGGCGTGCGCCCAGAAGTCCCAGACGTTGTCCGCCTCCTGCTTGCCCGTGAACGGGTCGCGCTTCTGCGAGTGGATGAAGTCGGGGAACTTGATCGGGTCCTTGATGAAGAACACCGGGGTGTTGTTGCCGACGAGGTCGTAGTTGCCCTCCTCGGTGTAGAACTTCACCGCGAAGCCGCGCGGGTCGCGGACCGCGTCCGCGCCGCCGAGGGAGTCCGCGACCGTGGAGAACCGGAGGAAGAGGTCGGTGCGCTTGCCGACCTCGGAGAGGAAGGCGGCCTTCGTGAACGCGGTGACGTCGTCGGTCACCTCGAAGTAGCCGTACGCGCCGGAGCCACGGGCGTGCACCACGCGCTCCGGGATGCGCTCCCGGTTGAAGCGGGCGAGCTTCTCCAGCAGGTGCTGGTCCTGGAGGAGGAGCGGGCCACCGACGCCGGCGGTGGCGGAGTTCTGATTGTCGGCGACGGGGGCGCCGGACTCGGTCGTGAGCACGCGCTGGGCCATGTTGTCGGGTCGACCTTTCGTGCGGGAGCTGCTGGCGGTGCACAGGAGCGTAAGTACGCCCCGAAGCTGACGTCAACAGTTTGTTGAAAGAGGAGGGGAGGGTTCCGGACGGCGCCGGCGCCTGGGCGCGACAGGACAGGTGTCAGCGCCGACGCCGCCGGAAGTCTGGCCCGACCCGGGGCCGTGTCAGGAGCGGAGGACCGGGTCGGGAGCGGGATGGGCCGCGGGGGCGGGGCGAGCCGCGGCGTGCCGGGCCGCGCGGGCGGCCGGGCCGCGGTTCGCCGCGGGCGGGGTCAGACCTGGGCGCCCGAGAGGCGCTCGACGGCGCGCAGCAGGGCCGAGTGGTCCAGGCCGCCGTCACCCTGGGCGCGCAGCGAGGCGACCAGCTGGGCGACCACGGCGCCGACGGGCAGGGCGGCGCCGACGTTGCGGGCGGCGTCGGTGACGATGCCCATGTCCTTGTGGTGCAGGTCGATCCGGAAGCCCGGCGCGAAGTCGCGGTTGAGGAAGTTGTCCTTCTTGCGGGTCAGCACGGTCGAGCCGGCCAGACCGCCGTTGAGGACGTCCAGGGCCGCCTTGAGGTCCACGCCGGACTTCTCCAGGAAGACCACGGCCTCGGCGCACGCCTGGATGTTGACCGCGACGATCAGCTGGTTGGCGGCCTTCACCGTCTGGCCCGACCCGTGCGGGCCGCAGAGCACGATGGTCTTGCCGAGCGCCTCCAGGATCGGCAGGGCACGGTCGAAGTCGGCCTGCTCGCCGCCCACCATGATGGACAGGACGGCCTCGATGGCACCCGCCTCACCGCCGGACACCGGGGCGTCGAGCACCCGCACGCCCTTGGCGGCCGCGGCCTTCGCCAGGTCGATCGAGGTCTGCGGGGTGATCGACGACATGTCGATCAGCAGCGCCCCCTCCGCGGCGTTCTCCAGGATGCCGTCAGGGCCGTACGCGATGGCCTCGACCTGCGGCGACGCGGGCACCATCGTGATGATGACGTCGGCGTCCCGTACGGCGTCGGCGATCGAGGCGGCCGCGGTGCCGCCGGCCTTGGCGAGCCGGTCCAGCTTCTCCTGCTCCAGCGTGAAGCCGGTGACCTGGTAGCCGGCCTTCAGCAGGTTCTCGGACATGGGCGAGCCCATGATGCCGAGCCCGATCCAGGCGACCTTGGGGAGGGTGGTGCTCATGAGGGTTACCTCTTTCAAGAAAGCTCGAGGGTGGGTCAGTTGGCCGCGCGCAGATGCCGGGGCAGCCAGTCGAAGCTGTCCGCGCTCGGGCGGTCGCCGGCCTTGTACTCCAGGCCGACCCAGCCGTCGTAGCCGGCGTCCCGGAGGCGCAGCAGCAGCCCGCCGAGGTCGAGGTCGCCGGTGCCCGGCGCGCCACGGCCCGGGTTGTCGGCGATCTGGACGTGACCGGTCTTCGCGGCGTACGCGTCGATGACCGAGGGCAGGTCCTCGCCGTTCATCGACAGGTGGTAGAGGTCCAGCAGGAAGGCGGCGTTGCCGAGGCCCGTCGCCGCGTTGACCCTGTCGACCACATCGACGGCCGCCGGTGCGCTCACCAGCGGGTAGCGCGGCGACTCGGGCTGGTTGAGGGCCTCGATCAGCAGGATCGCGCCGATCCGGTCGGCGGCGCGGGCCGCCAGGACCAGGTTCTCCAGGGCGAGTTCGTCCTGGACGGCCGGGTCGACGCCGTCGACGCGGTTGCCGTAGAGGGCGTTGAGCGCCTTGCAGCCGACGGACGCGGCGAAGTCGGCCACCACGTCGATGTTGGCGCGGAAGCGGTCGGACTCCTCACCGGGTACGGAGAGGGCGCCGCGGTCCGGGCCGGGCAGCTGTCCGGCGTAGAAGTTGAGGCCCACCAGCTGGGTGCCGGCGTCGTCCAGCGCCTTCTTCAGCGCGTCCAGCTCGCTCTGCGGCGGCGTGGGGGTGTCGATCCAGGGCCACCACAGCTCGACCGCTGTGAAGCCGGCCGCGGCGGCGGCCGCGGGGCGCTCCAGGAGCGGAAGCTCGGTGAAGAGGATCGACAGGTTCACATCGAAGCGCTGGTCCTTGCCTGCGTCTTCTGAAAAGCGGGCCATGAGGGGCGGCGCTCCTTCCGTATTGCGGAAGTTCGTTTCTGCTTAACGGAAGACTGCAAGCAGGGTGTCCGCCTTGTCAAGAGGCGCCCGCGAAGTGGACCCCCTCGGCGGCGGCGTTACCGTGTGGGGCATGGAGCGATTGAGGGTCGAATTCACGACTGAACCGTTCGATCTCGACGAGGCGCCGGCCCATGCCGTCGTGGCTCGCGAGGTCATCCAGGGCGCCGCGCTGGACGCCGTGGACGTCGGACCGTTCGGCAACACGGCGGAAGGTGCCGCCGACGCCGTGCTCACGGCCGTCGACACGCTGTTGCGGCGGAGCCTGGAGGCGGGAGCCACCCGGGTGTCGCTCCAGGTCAATGTGATCGGGGAGGGCGAGAAATGACGGCACCGGGAGACCACCCGCTGATCACCGCGGTGAAGCCGCTCGTGGACGCGATGGGGGGCCGGATCCTCGTCCCCGCGCAGGCCGGGCCGGACGACGTGGTGCTCGCCTGGGAGGGCGAGGACGTGCTCGCCGTGCGGCTGCCGCAGCTCGCGGACTCGCTGGACCACATCCTGGCCGCACTGGAGAGGCGGCACGGGATGCCGCTTTCGGAGCTGGACCGCAAGTCCAAGCAGGCGGTCGTCCGCACGCTGGAGGCACGCGGTGCCTTCTCCGTACGGCATGGCGTGGAGACCGTCGCCGGGGCGCTCGGCGTCAGCCGGTTCACCGTCTACAACTACCTGAACAGGGAGAACGCCGCGAAGGCGGAGTAGCCGCCGGGTCCCGGGCGGCGGGATGATCGAGGGGTGACGCACGGCCGTCGTCCGGGTGTCCGGACGGCGGCTTTCGTGTTCCCGAGTTTTCAACAAAGTGTTGACGTCGCCTCGTCGTAGGGCGTTAGCTATCCGCAGCCCGTCCGACGCACAGCGAAAAACAGCCACGGAGGCTTCCCGTGACTTCAGGTTCACCGCGCTTGCCGGGGGAGGCTCCCGGAGCCCCCGCCGGCCTCACCCGGTTCAACACCTCGGCGGACAGCGACGCGCTCGCCGCCCTGCACGAGGTGTGTGCCAGTTCGGCGTGGGGCGGCAGGCTTCTCGCCCAGCGTCCGTACGCCACCACCGACGCCCTGCTCCTCGCCAGCGACGCCGCCATGGCCGAGCTGACCGCCGAGGACCTGGCCGAGGCGATGGCGGGGCACCCGCCGATCGGCCGCCCGAAGCCGGGGGACCCCACGTCCTCCCGTGAGCAGAGCGGCATGGCCGGCGCGTCCGATGCGCTCAAGGCCGAGATGCTCGAACTGAACCTGGCGTACCAGGACAAGTTCGGTCATGTGTTCCTCATCTGCGCCACCGGCAGGACCGGTGAGCAGATGCGCGACGCGGTCCGTGAGCGGATCACCAACCCGCCGGAGCGGGAGCGGGAGATCGTGCGCACCGAGCTGGGCAAGATCAACCGCATCCGGCTGACCCGTCTCGCAGAGGCCGCAGAGGCCGCAGAGATCGCAGAGGTCGCGGAGAACGCGGAGGAAGACAACTCATGAGTACGGCAACCACCGCATCGGTGTCCACGCACATCCTGGACACCAGCGTCGGCCGCCCCGCCGAGGGCGTCGCCATCTCCCTGGCCGCCCGCGCGGGCGGCGCCGCGGAGTGGGTGGCGCTCGGCGGCTCCGCGACCGATGCGGACGGGCGCTGCAAGGACCTCCCGGCACTGCCGGAAGGCACGACCCACGTACGTCTCGACTTCGAGACCGAGGCGTACTTCGTCAACAAGCAAGCCGAGGCACAGCAGGACGCCCCCGCGACACGGGACAGCGGCGTGTTCTTCCCCGAGGTGGCGATCACGTTCGCCGTCGTACCGGGCGAGCACTACCACGTACCGCTGCTGCTCAACCCGTTCGGCTACTCCGTTTACCGAGGGAGCTAGCAGACACCATGCCCACGATTCTCGGCCAGAACCAGTACGGCAAAGCAGAGAACCGCGTCGTGAAGATCACGCGGGACGGCGCAACGCACCACATCAAGGACCTCAACGTCTCCGTCGCCCTCTCCGGCGACATGGACGACGTCCACTACTCCGGGTCCAACGCCAACGTCCTGCCGACCGACACCACCAAGAACACGGTGTACGCGTTCGCCAAGGAGTACGGGATCGAGTCCGCCGAGCAGTTCGGCATCCACCTCGCCCGGCACTTCGTGACGAGCCAGGAACCGATCCACCGGGCGCGCATCCGCATCGAGGAGTACGCCTGGGAGCGGATCGAGACCTCCGACGCCAACTCCAAGTTCATCGGCTCCGACGAGGTCAAGCACTCCTTCGTCCGCAAGGGCCAGGAGACCCGCCTCACCGAGATCACCTACGACGGTGAGAGGTGGGAGGTCATCTCCGGTCTCAAGGACCTGATCGTCATGAACTCCACCAACTCGGAGTTCTGGGGGTACGTGAAGGACAGGTACACGACCCTCCAGGAGGCGTACGACCGCATCCTGGCGACCCAGGTGTCCGCCCGGTGGCGGTTCAACTGGACCGACGACGAGCAGCGCATGCCGCAGTGGGAGAAGTCCTACGAGCAGGTCAGGAAGCACATGCTCCAGGCCTTCGCCGAGACCTACTCGCTGTCGCTGCAGCAGACCCTGTACCAGATGGGCTCGCGGATCATCAACAACCGGTCCGAGATCGACGAAGTACGGTTCTCCCTGCCGAACAAGCACCACTTCCTGGTGGACCTCGAGCCGTTCGGGCTCAAGAACGACAACGAGGTCTACTTCGCGGCGGACCGCCCGTACGGCCTGATCGAGGCCACCGTCCTGCGGGACGGCGTCGAACCCCGCATCCCCGTCGACATGACCAACCTCTGACGCGGGACCCCCGCGCCGGACGGGCCCGGCCCCGCCCGCCCGCCGCCGCCCGCCCCCGCATCCGGCGGGCGGCGGCGGGGCGGGACCGGCACCCGACCCGGACTGTTCTTCACTCTCTCGGCACCCGCGGCCGACCGGCCGCGGCACTCAAATCCTCCTAGGGTCCTGCCGTGCCCTCCCGCCACTGACAGACGAAGGACGCACCATGGCATCATCGGCAGCCCAGCGCATCGTCATCGACAACGTCGCCATCGCGACGGTGGACGCCCACGACACCGAGTACGCCTCGGGTCACCTCGTCATCGCCGGCAACCGGATCGAGTCGATCGGAGCGGGCAGAGCCCCCGACGGCCTGACCGACGTGGTACGCCGCATCGACGGCACGGGCCACCTCGTCACCCCCGGCCTGGTCAACACGCACCACCACTTCTACCAGTGGATCACCCGGGGCCTGGCCACCGACCACAACCTCTTCAACTGGCTCGTCGCGCTCTACCCGACATGGGCGCGCATCGACGAGCGGATGGGGTACGCGGCCGCGCAGGGCTCGCTCGCGATGATGGCCCGCGGCGGTGTCACCACCGCCATGGACCACCACTACGTCTACCCGAGGAACTCCGGCGACCTGTCCGGCGCCATCATCAGGGCCGCCTCCGAGATGGGCGTCCGCTTCACGCTGGCCCGCGGCTCCATGGACCGCAGCGTCAAGGACGGCGGCCTGCCGCCGGACTTCGCCGTCGAGACCCTCGAAGGCGCCCTCGCCGCCACCGAGGAGACGGTGAAGAAGTACCACGACGCCTCCTTCGACGCGATGACCCAGGTCGCCGTCGCCCCCTGCTCCCCGTTCTCGGTCTCCACCGAACTCCTCAGGCAGGGCGCCGAACTCGCCCGCAGGCTGGGCGTGCGCATGCACACCCACGGCTCGGAGACCGTCGAGGAGGAGAAGTTCTGCCATGAGCTCTTCGGCATGGGCCCCACCGACTACTTCGAGTCGACCGGCTGGCTCGGCGAAGACGTGTGGATGGCCCACTGCGTCCACATGAACGACTCCGACATCGAGGCGTTCGCCCGGACCAGGACCGGTGTCGCGCACTGCCCCTCCTCCAACGCCCGCCTCGCCGCCGGTATCGCCCGCGTACCCGACATGCTCAAGGCCGGCGTCCCTGTCGGCCTCGGTGTGGACGGCACCGCCTCCAACGAGTCCGGCGAACTCCACACCGAACTGCGCAACGCCCTGCTGATCAACCGGCTCGGCGCCCACCGCGAAGCCGCCCTGAACGCCCGCCAGGCCCTGCGCCTCGGCACCTACGGCGGCGCCCAGGTCCTCGGCCGCGCCGACCAGATCGGCTCCCTGGAGCCCGGCAAGCTCGCCGACCTCGTGCTGTGGAAGCTGGACACCCTCGCCCACTCCTCCATCGCCGACCCGGTCACCGCACTGGTCTTCGGCGCCGCCGCCCCGGTCACCGCCTCCTTCGTCAACGGACGGCAGATCGTGGAGAACGACCACCTGCTGACCGTCGACGAGGACGCCATCGCGCGTTCCACCCGGGACGAGGCCCAGCGCCTCGCCCGCATCGCCGCCCAGGGCTGAGCCCCGGCGCCGATCCACGAAGTCCGGCCGAGGGGGACGGCCCTCGGCCGGTCGCCGTGGACCCGAGCGGGGTCCACGGCAGCCGCACCGGGGGGTGCCGTACCGCAATGAGGAACGGCACCCCCCGGGACGGTGAAGCGTCCCCTGCCCGACCCGTACCCCCGCGCACCACTCCGACGGCACGGCACACACCGATCCGGGACGGACCGGGGCCCGCACCCGCACTCCTTCCACCACACGCCGCACGCACCACTCGCACCACCTCCCTGAAACCCGTGTCACCGCCGACGCGTAACCGACCGGAGGAACCCGCCGTGGCCGCTAAGCCAAGGTCCCGCAACGACGCAGGCGCCGCCCCCGACGACCGGAAGCATCCGGTCGACGAGACGCTCCCGCCCCTGAAGATGTTCACCAGCGGTCTGCAACACGTGGCCGCCATGTACGCGGGCGTCGTGGCCCCGCCCCTGATCGTCGGAGCCGCCGTCGGGCTCTCCGCGACCGAACTCACGTTCCTCACCGGTGCCAGCCTCTTCACCGCCGGCCTCGCCACCTTCCTCCAGACGCTCGGCATCTGGAAGATCGGCGCACGGCTGCCGTTCGTCAACGGCGTCACCTTCGCCGGTGTCGCGCCCATGCTCGCCATCGTCGACACCACCGCCGACAAGGCCGACGCACTCCCCGTGATCTTCGGCGCGATCATCGTCGCCGGCGCGCTCGGCTTCCTCGCCGCACCCTGGTTCAGCAGACTCGTCCGCTTCTTCCCACCGGTCGTCACCGGCACGGTCATCACCCTCATCGGCGTCTCGCTGCTCCCCGTCGCGTTCGGCTGGGCCCAGGGACCGAATCCCGCGGCGGACGACTACGGCTCCACCACGTATCTCACGCTGGCCGCGATCACCCTGGTCCTCGTCCTGGCGCTGCGCCGCTTCACCCGCGGCTTCCTGAAGCAGATCGCGGTGCTGATCGGCCTCGTCCTGGGCACCCTCATCGCCATACCGTTCGGCGTCACCGACTTCAGTCCCGTCACCGAGGCGTCCCTCGTCGGATTCCCCACCCCGTTCCACTTCGGCGCCCCGCAGTTCGCGCTCGCCGCGATCATCTCCATGTGCGTCGTGATGCTCGTGTCGATGACCGAGTCCACGGCCGACATGCTGGCGCTCGGCGAGATCGTGGAGAAGCCCGCCGACGAGAAGACCATCGCGGCCGGGCTGCGCGCCGACACGCTCGGCTCGGCCCTCAGCCCCCTGTTCAACGGCTTCATGTGCAGCGCCTTCGCCCAGAACATCGGGCTCGTCGCCATGACGAGGATCCGCAGCCGCTTCGTCGTCGCCGCGGGCGGCGGATTCCTCGTCCTGATGGGTCTGTGTCCCGTCGCGGCCTCGCTCATCGCCGTCGTACCCCGCCCGGTCCTGGGCGGCGCAGGCGTCGTCCTGTTCGGCTCGGTCGCCGCCAGCGGTATCCAGACGCTGGTCAAGGCCGGCCTCGACAAGGACAACAACGTCCTCATCGTCGCCGTCTCACTGGCCGTCGGCATCATCCCGATCACGGCGCCGGAGTTCTACCACGCGTTCCCCGAGACCGCGAAGATCATCCTGGACTCCGGGATCTCGACGGGCTGCGTCGCGGCCGTCCTCCTGAACCTGGTCTTCAACCACCTCGGCTCCCGGCGCGACGCCGACGACGTGACCGCTCCCATGGAGCCGGGCGAGGAGATCTCCGACGCGCGCACGACCCAAACGGCGCCGGTGCACTGACGGGTGCGCCCGGCCCCCTGACGGCCTGGCCGGGGCGTCAGACGCCCGGCCAGGCCATCAGGTTCAGCCGCCCGCGTCCTGTCGTCCGGCGACCGCCGCGCCGAGACCGAGCATCGAGTACGGGCGGCCCGGATGCTCCGTACGGCCCCGGCTCGTCCGTCCCGCCCCGGCTCGGCCGCACCGCCCCGGCTCGTCCGTCCCGCCCCGGCTCGGCCGCACCGCCCCGGTCAGGGCCTACCGCTCCGGGCGCCAGTCCGGTCGGCGGCCGCTCAGCGCGACCACGCGGTGGAGCAGCGGTGCTCCGTCCGGGACCGGGACAGGGCGCCCGAACGGGCCGCCGTCGCCGCGCGTGTCGGCGTCGGTGGCCAGCAGGGCGTACGAAGCCCGGAGCGCCGCCTCGTCCGGCGCGTACGCCTGGCCCGTCGCGCGGGCGAGGTCCCAGCCGTGGACCAGCACCTCATCGAGCGCGACGAGCCCCGCGACCCCGCCGGGCAGGACGACCCCGCCTGCCCGAGTGGTGCCGTGCCATGCCTCGGGTGCGCGCCAGGCGGCGGCGAGCTCGTCGAGCCGGTGGGGGAGCGCGGCCCGCCAGTCGTCGTCGAGCACGGGCCGGACAGCCCCCGGGTCCGTGTCCGTGGTGGGCCCGAAGTCCTTCCGCGCGGCGTCCCGGAAGGCGAGCGTCAGCCCCATGACGTGGCCGAGGAGGTCGCGCACGGTGTAGTCGGGGCAGGGCGTCGGGTCGCCGAGCCGGTCGTCGGTGATCCCGTCCAGCAGCGCGGTCATTGCGTGGGCGACCGGCCCGAGGTCGATTACTTCGACATGTGTGTCCATGGAAGGGGAGACCGCCGCGGTGCCCGGAACTCATCGCCCGGCGCCTCGTCCGATCCGTCGCCGGCACTCCTCGGCCAGCCCCGGATACGCCTGCGCGATCGCTCCGTACACCCGCTCCCGCAGCAGTCGCTCCGCCTCGCCCCGCCCGGTCGCCGCGAACAGTCCGTCCAGCAGCGCGTCGTACGACCTCAGCGCATGCCTCAGATAGTCCACCTGCCACCGCACGAGAGCCGCCCCCGGCGTGTCGCACGCCGCCTCACTCGCTCTCTCACCAGGGCACCGCCCGCTTGTGCCTCTCGCCTGCAACAGCCGCCCATGCCGAGCCGCCCGCCGCTCCAGTTCCGGTCCGGGCAGGATCGGCACCCGGATGGGCTCCGCCCGGATCGTGGCCAGCACCGCCTGCCGCCGCCGCTCGGCCGCTGCCCGGGCCACGGTGGCGTCCGGCCCGGCGCCGGCGCGCGCGCACGGCCCGAACTCCGGCGTCCGTTCCACCGCCTCCACCCGCGCCAGCAGATACAGCCGCACGGGCGCGACCGACCACAGCCGGGGATTGCGCCCCTGCACGTCGGGCTCCCCCAGCAGGGCGTGGACCATCCCGTCGGTCCAGCCTCGTCGCCGCAGCCCCTCCAGCGTCATGTACACCGAACGATCCGTCACGACTCCCCCTTCGGTCGTTACAGAGAGTGACGAATCCAGTGAAGCGCACCCCACTGACAACGCGTCCGGAGTCCGTCGCCCACCGCCTCTTGAAGCCCTCCGCCGGATGTGTCATACAGGTCTGGACCAATGCCCCGCCGTCCCACGGCCTCACCGTCCCACGGCCTCACCGTCCCACGGCCTCACCGTCCCACCGTCCCACCGTCCCGCCGTCCAGCAGGAGGCCCCCGTGCAGCAACGCCCAGCCGCCCTCGCGGTGTCGGCCATGTCGGCCGCGCTCCTGCTCGCGGCATGCCAGGGCGACGACGCCCGGGACACGCGCCCCCCGTCCAGCCCCACCGGGGTCACCGCGCAGGCCGGCAGCGCCACCTCCGTGCACGTCATGTGGGAGCGGTCCGCCGACGACACCGGGGTCACGGCCTACGACGTGTTCCAGCGGGACCGGAAGGTCGTGAGCCTGCCGGCCGGACGCACCATGGTCGACGTCGACCGGCTCGCGCCCTCCACCACGTACACCTTCACCGTCCGCGCCCGTGATGCCGCGGGGAACCTGTCCGAGCCCAGCACGTCCGTCACCGTCACCACTCCGGCCCTGACGCCGGACGACCGCACCGCCCCCACTCGTCCCGTGGGCCTCCAGGGCACCGTGCACGGCAGCCGGGCCGTCACCCTCGCCTGGCGGCCCGCGCGCGACGACATCGCCGTCACCGCGTACGACATCTACCAGGAGGACTCACGGATCCACAGTGTGGCCGGGACGGCGACCACCGCCCGGATCACCGGTCTGCGGCCCGGCACCGTCTACACCTTCACCGTCCGGGCGCGCGACGCCGCCGAGAACTCGTCGCCCGACAGCGACCCCGTGGACCTCGCCACCGCGCCCGGGCCCGGCGACGGCGCCAGTACGGCACCCACCGGGCTCACCGCCCGCGCCCGCCCCGGGGAGATCGTGCTCACCTGGACCCCGCCCTCCACCGGCGGACCCGTCAAGGAGCACCAGCTCTACCTGAACGGCGCGTTCGCCACGACCGTCGTCTGGGGCACCGAACCGCCGTCCGGGACGGCCACGTACACCGTCACCGTGACCGACCCGCCCGGCACCCGCTACAGCGTCAAACTCCGCGCCAGACTGCCCGACGGGACCTGGGGGGACTTCTCGGCGCAGCGGACCGTGGTCGTCGTCGGCCGTTGACAGACGAGGGACGAGGGACGAGGGACGAGGGACGAGGGACGAGGGACGAGGGACGAGGGACGACGGACGACAGACGACAGACGACAGACGAGGGACGGCAGACGACGGACGACGGACGACAGCCGAGGGACGACGGACGACGCGCGACTCGCCCCCGCGCGCGGGCGCGGAGGCGAGTGAGCGTGGCGGCGGGTGAGCGTCGCCGCCCGGTGAGCGCCGCGGCCGGGTCACCGGCCGTCGGCGTCAGGAGCCCAGACCCGGGCCCGTCCACTGCTGGTTGGTGTGGTGCGGCGTGCAGTCCCAGATGCCCAGACGGGTGCCGTTGCCGGTGCCCCAGCCCAGGGCGTCCAGGCAGCGGCCCGAGTGGACACTGCGCAGCAGACCGCCGGGGAGCTTCTCCCAGAGCTGGTTGCCCGCGCCGTGGCAGGTGTTGAGGCCGAGGAGCGAGCCGTTCTCGGTCTTCGCGTACTGCACGTCCAGGCACTTGCCGAGCGCCCGGAGCGTCCCGTCGGCCTCCAGCTTCCAGGACTGGGCGGCGGTGCCGTTGCAGGAGTACAGCTGGATGGGCGTGCCGTCCTTGGTGTTGGCGCCCTTGACGTCGACGCACTTGCCGGAGTGGTCGCCGACGATCTGCCCGGCGCCCGGCTGCGGCGGCGGGACGCAGTAGACCTCGACGAGTACCTGCCAGTAGCCGGGGCTCAGCTCGCCGCCCCTCGGACCCGCCGACTTCTTGCAGTTGGCCGCCGGGTAGCCCTCACGTTCCGCCGCGGCGTACGCGGTGGCCCACGCGGCCTCCACGGCGATGGCCCACGGGCCGTAACCCGTGCCCAGGAAGTACTTCGGGACCGTCGGAGCGAGCGCGGTCTCCGCCGCCCCCGCCGTGGTCCTCGCCGTCGCGGCGGTCACGGCGGTCTCCGCCGCCGGGGCGCCGTCCCTCGGTGTCGCCGTCGCCGTCCCCCCGAACAGCGTCGCGCCCGCCATCACGGTCGCGGCCACCGCGGCCAGCCATCGAGCCAACTTCACGGTCGTTCCTCTCGGTCGGTCGTTTCCTGCGGACATCACAGGTGCGGGCGCCCATGTCCTGCGACGGACGGGACGCTACCGGCGCGGCGGGCGGGCGGAGTCTCACGGAAGTCTCAACTTCGCCTTACCGCAGGTACGTCCGGTCGCTAGGTTCACTCCGACCAACGGGGATCTTGGCGGCCTCGGGGACTACAGGGACCACGGGGATCAAGGGGATCAAAGGGATCAGGGAGGGGCGTCGGAGCGGTGGAGACGACGGCACGAAGACGGGTGGCCGGGGCGCGCGCGGCCGACCTCACCCGGCTGCGCGAGGCGGTGGCGGCCCACCGGCTGGTGAACCTGACGGGGCCGCTGGGCATCGGGAAGACCTGGCTGGCCGCGCGGGCATGGACGATCGAGCACCCGGCGCATACGGAGCACCCCGCGCACCCGGCGCGTCCGGAGGACCCCGCGCACCCGGTCGTCCTCGACGGCGTCGACGGGGAGGCGCGGGCGGACGCTGCGCGGCGGACGTACGAGGAACGCACCGGCGCGCGCACCGTGGTGATCAGCCGCCGCCCGCTCACCGCCTTCGACGGCTGGGCGGACCACAGCCCCGCCGTCGTCACCCTGGCACCTCTCCCGGACGACGACATCGACGCCCTCGCGCGGGCGGCGGGGATCGAGGAACCCGACGCGCGGGCGCTCGCCGTGCGCCTCGCTGGCGGTGTGCCGCTCCTCGCGGCGGCCGCCTGCCGGGCCCTGCACGCCGGGACGGCACCGGACGCGCCCGGCGCCGTCGCGGACCGGGTCGCCGACGAGATCCTCCAGCGGCTCGCGGGCGAACTGCGCGGCGGCCGCACGCGCCATGCCCTCAGGCTCCTCGCCACCGTCGGGGCGGCCGACGAGCGACTCCTCGCGGGCGGGCCCGACCTGTTCGCGGCCCTCGCCCGGCTCAGCGTGGTGAGCCGCGGCCCGCTGGGGCTGACCGTACGCGAGCCGTACCGTACGGTCCTGGAACTCGCCTACCGCTGGCGCCTTCCGACCGCGCACCGCACCGTGCGGGCGCGCGCCGTGACGTACCGCCACGCCCTCCTCGCGCGGGCACGCGACCAGGCCGAGCGCGCCGACCTCGTCGAGCAGGGACTGTTCCTGACCGGGGACCCCGGCCTGCGCGGCTCGCTGTTCCCGCCCGCGGAGTCGGCCGCCCGCGTGGGTCCCGCCCAGGACGGCGACGCCGAAGCGGTCGCCGGGCTCATGCACCGGTGGGCGCTGCGCGGCGGCTTCGACCCGGGCCGGGCCGGGCGGCTCGCCGAACACTGGATGAGCCACGACATCGGCGCGTTCCACCTGGCGCGCGACCGCGACGGCCGGCCCGTCGGCCTGGCCGGGCTGCTCCCGTTCGACGAGCGCACCGCCGACGGGGCGGAGCCGCTGCTCCAGCAGCACACCGAGCGCCTGCTGGGCGGCGGCGACGGGCGCGGCGGGCTCCTGCTCGGCGCCGCGTACTGCCCCGAGCCGGCGACCCACGCCCGGATCCTCCGGTACATCCTGCGTCACGCCGTCGCCTCCGGGCACCTGGTCGTCTCCACGGCGAGCCCCGACTACCAGGGCCTCGTCCAGGGGCTCGGGTTCCGCCCGCACGGCGGCATCCGCGACGACATCTACCGCTGCGGGCGCCGTCCCGAGGTGTACAGCAACGACTTCACCGCGACCGCCCTGCCCTGGTGGCTGCGCCGCCTCGGCCGCCCGGCCGACCCCGGCCGCGTCCCTGACGACCGCCTGGTCGCCGAGGTCAGCCGGGCGCTGAGCCGGATCCGGGACCCGCGCTCCCTCGCCGGCAGCCCCCTCGTGGGCTCGCCCGTGACGCCGACGGCCGCGCGCCTGGGATCCTGGCTGCACGACGCGGTGCTGGAGCTCGGCACGAGCGACGCCGACGCCGACGCCGAAGCGGCGGCGATCCTCCAGGCGTACTACCTGGCCGGCGCCGACAGCCACCACCAGGTCGCCCACCGCCTGCACATGAGCCGAGCCACCTACTTCCGCCGACTCCGGCGCGGCCTGGAGACGATCGCCGCCCGCTTCACGGCCGAGAGCGCGGAAGGACACGTCTGAACGGGGCGGGAGGCCACTTCCGGCGCGTTCCGCTTCGGAGCCGGCGGCGGGCGGGCGGCGGGTGGCTCGCCGCGAACAGCGCCACCGCGCAGGCGACCGCCTGACCGACATGACGCCGCCCCCGGTGCCGTGCGGCGATCGGGGGCGGGGCCTGTCGTGTCGGGGTGGGCCGATCGGCTGCTGTGCGGGTCAGCCGATCAGCTGCTCGTACGCGGGGAGGGTGAGGAAGTCCGCGTAGTCCTCGTCGAGCGAGACCTTCAGCAGCAGGTCGTGGGCCTGCTGCCAGCGGCCGGCCGTGAAGGCCTCCTCGCCGGTCTCGGCGCGGATAGCGGCCAGTTCCTCGGCCGCGACCTTGCGGGCCAGCTCCGGGGTGGCCGTCTCGCCGTTCTCGAAGACGACGCCCGCGTTGATCCACTGCCAGATCTGGGAGCGGGAGATCTCGGCGGTGGCCGCGTCCTCCATCAGGTTGAAGATGGCGACCGCGCCGAGCCCGCGCAGCCAGGCCTCGATGTAGCGGATGCCGACCTGGACGGCGTTGCGCAGGCCCTCGTAGGTGGGCTTCGCGTCGAGCGAGTCGATGGCGATCAGGTCGCCGGCCGCGACGGAGACGTCCTCGCGGAGGCGGTCCTTCTGGTGCGGCTTCTCGCCGAGCACCGCGTCGAAGGAGGCCATGGCGATCGGGACCAGGTCGGGGTGGGCGACCCAGGAGCCGTCGAAGCCGTCGGCGGCCTCGCGGTCCTTGTCGGCCTTCACCTTCTCGAAGGCGACCTTGTTGACCTCGGGGTCCTTGCGGGACGGGATGAACGCCGCCATGCCGCCGATGGCGTGCGCGCCGCGCTTGTGGCAGGTGCGGACGAGGAGTTCGGTGTACGCGCGCATGAACGGCGCCGTCATGGTGACCGCGTTGCGGTCCGGGAGGACGAACTTCTGCCCGCCGTCACGGAAGTTCTTGACGATCGAGAACAGGTAGTCCCAGCGGCCCGCGTTGAGGCCGGACGCGTGGTCGCGCAGCTCGTAGAGGATCTCCTCCATCTGGTACGCGGCCGTGATGGTCTCGATGAGGACGGTGGCGCGGACGGTGCCCTGCGGGATGCCGACGTAGTCCTGGGCGAAGACGAAGATGTCGTTCCAGAGGCGGGCCTCCAGGTACGACTCGGTCTTCGGGAGGTAGAAGTACGGGCCCTTGCCGAGCTCCAGCAGGCGCTTCGCGTTGTGGAAGAAGTAGAGGCCGAAGTCCACCAGCGCGCCGGGCACCGGGCGCCCGTCGAAGCGGAGATGGCGCTCCTCCAGGTGCCAGCCGCGCGGCCGCATCACGACGGTGGCGAGCTGTTCGGCGGGCTTCAGCGCGTACGACCTGCCCGTGCGCGGATCGGTGAAGTCGATCCTCCGCTCGTACGCGTCGATCAGGTTGAGCTGGCCGAGGACGACGTTCTCCCAGGTGGGGGCGGACGCGTCCTCGAAGTCGGCGAGCCAGACCCTGGCGCCCGAGTTGAGCGCGTTGATGGTCATCTTGCGGTCCGTGGGACCGGTGATCTCCACACGGCGGTCGTTCAGCGCGGCCGGGGCCGGCGCGACCCGCCAGCTCTCATCCTCCCGGATCCGTGCGGTCTCGGTGAGGAAGTCGAGGGTGCTGGTGCGGGCGATCTCGGCGCGGCGCTCGGCGCGGCGGGCGAGGAGTTCGTCACGGCGCGGGGTGAACCGCCGGTGCAGTTCGGCCACGAAGGCCAGGGCCGCGTCGGTCAGAACCTCGTCCTGCCGCGGCAGGGGCTCGGCTTCGACGATGGCCAGCGGAGACGGCGCTGGTGCGGACATGTGCTGTCACTTCCTTCGGCGGGCTGGGCGGGGCGCCGTACCGCGGCCGACGATCCGGGGCGGACGGCACTGAGTGCCGCAGGAGCCGACCAACGGTCGCAGGCGCCTTTTGACGATCGAACGCTTCTGATCAGTGGATAGTAGTTTCCTTATGGTGGAAGTTCAATGGTTTGTTGATGTCGAGATTCTTCGGGTCGACAGAACGTGGCTCTCAGTGCCGCGTCGTGCACGCCCGGTTCACACGCCCGGCCCGCTTCCCGCTCCCACGCCCGGCCCGCTCCCCGCTCATACGTCCGGCTCACTCAAGGCGGCCCAGATCCCGCACCGTGTCGATGTCGTACGGCTCGGCCACGTCCGCACACGGCACCGGCGTGATCTCCTCCGCGTGCGTCCGGAGATAGACGCGTGCCCCCCGATCGCCCTCCGCACTCGCCGCCACGTCCGCCCAACGGTCCGCCCCGATCAGCACCGGATGGCCGCGCTCGTCGTCGTACACCGCCGCCGCCAGCGAGGCCCGCGACCGGTACGCCGCGACCACCCGCGCCACGGCCCGCGCCCCGATGCCCGGCTGGTCCACCAGCGACACGACCGCCGCGTCCGCCCCCGACCCGGCCAGCGACTCCAGCCCCAGCCGTAGCGAGGAGCCCATGCCCCGCTCCCACTCCGGGTTGTCGACCAGTACGCAGCCGGGCAGCGCCGCCCGCTCCCGTACCGTGTCGGCGGCCGCGCCCAGCACCACGTGCACCACCCCGCACCCGCCCTCCCGCAGCACCGCCACCGCGTGTTCCACCAGGGGCCGCCCCCGGTGCTCCAGCAGGGCCTTCGGGCGGCCGCCGAGCCGCCGCCCTCCTCCCGCCGCCAGCAGCAGCCCGGCGATCAGGGGCGCGGCCGGTCCGGGCCGGGGGAGGGGTCCAGTCGTCATGGGTTCCATGAGGAGTGCATACCGCACGGCCCGCGTGGCCATCGCACGGTTCTCGCGGCACGGGCGGCACGGGCGGCACGGGCGGCCCGCGCCGCTCCCACGGTCCGCGCGGCTCCCACGGTCCGCGTGGCCATCGCACGGCCCGCGCGGCTCTCGCGGCCGCCGCGCGTGGAGCGGCGGGGCCCGCCTTGGATAGGGTGCGGGTCCGGCATGGGAGTGCATGACGAGCATGCACGTGCACAGGGTGAAGTCCGGTTCAGGAGACATGGGTTGATGAGTGGTGGTCCGTCGCGCCAAGGAACGGTCTTCCAGCCTCTGGAGGACGGCGATCCGCGCGCAGTCGCCGGATACCGGCTCGCCGCACGGCTCGGCGCGGGCGGCATGGGCAAGGTCTATCTGTCGTACACACCGGGCGGCCGGCCCGTCGCCATCAAGGTGATCCGGCCCGACTTCGCCCAGGACCAGGAGTTCCGGCGGCGGTTCGCCCAGGAGGTGCAGTCCGCACAGCGCGTCCAGGGCCTCTACACGGCGCCCGTCATCGACGCCGACACCGACACCGGGCAGCCCTGGCTGGCCACGGCGTACGTCCCCGGCCCCTCCCTCGCCGACGCGGTCCAGAACCACGGGCCGCTGCCCGTCGACACCGTGCTGCTGCTGGTCGCCGGGATCGCCGAGGCCCTCCAGGTCATCCACGGCGCCGGCATCGTGCACCGGGACCTGAAGCCCGGCAACGTGCTGCTCGCGTCCGACGGGCCCCGCGTCATCGACTTCGGAATCGCCCGCGCCGCCGACGCCACCTCGCTCACCAGCAGCGGCGTCACCATCGGCACCCCGTCGTTCATGGCGCCCGAGCAGGCCGCCGGCAGCAAGGTCACCCCCGCCACCGACATCTTCGCGCTCGGCCAGGTCGCCGCGTACGCCGCGCTCGGCAGCCCCGCGTTCGGCGAGGGCACCTCGCACGGGGTGCTGTACCGCATCGTCCACGAGGAGCCCGCCCTCGACGGGCTGCCCGAGCGGCTGCGGGAGCTGGTGACCCGCTGCCTCGCCAAGGAACCGGCCGAACGCCCCTCTGTCGCCGAAGTCCTGACGCTGTGCCAGGCGGCGAACGACCAGACGTCGCTGCGCCGCCCCGAGGAGTGGCTGCCGGGCGCCGTCGCCGCCGACATCACCACCCGCGCGGCCGCGCCCGCCCCGGCCGCGTCCACCACTCCGCCGCCCCCCGCCACGGCCCCCTCCGCCCCCGCCTCGCCCGCACCCGGACCGGCCCATCCGCCGACCGCGCACGCCACGCCCTCGGCGCCCCCGCAGGGCTTCGGCCCGCCGCCCACGGTCGGCCAGGCACCGGCGCACGGCCACGTCCCCGGCCCCGACGCAGCGGGACCGCACCAGGCGACCCCGCCGCCGCACGGCCAGGCGCCGGGACCCGTACCCCCGCCCGGCGCGCGGGGACCCGTACCGCACCCGTACACACACCCCGTCGTCGGCGCGCCGTACGGTGCGCACCCGGCGCCCGCGCCCACGCTCACCCCCGGTGGCGCGGCACCGAAGCGCGGGCCCCGTGTCGGTCTCATCGCCCTCGCGGCGGTCGTCGCGTTCGCGGTCGCCGGTGGCGTCACCGCGTACGCCCTGCTCAAGGACTCCGGCGACCAGGGCCGACAGACCGGGGACAGGGCGGCCGGCAGCGCCGCCCCGGCCGCCTCGCCGGACAGCGGCAGCACGGGCGACGACCAGGAGGCGGGTGCCGACACGGCCGGAGGCGGTACCGGAGGCGATGGCGCGGGCGACGGCGGGGTCGCGGACGGCGGCCCCTCCACGCCGCCCGAGCCGGTCTCGTACCGGTCCATCGACCTGACCGAGGGGTACGAGCTCGCGCTCGCCGACGACCCGGTCAAGCCCAAGGACGACAACGGCGACGTCAAGTACGGCATCTCTGGCCTGTCCACGCCGAGCAGCGGCCGGCTCGTCGTCCTGCGCGCCGGTCAGGACGGGAGCCTGACGACGTGCCTGAGCGAGACCCGCTACACCACCTACGTCCGCAGCAGCCAGCTCTCCAAGGGGTCCCGGCTCTGCCTGCAGAACGGCGCGGGCGATGTCGCGCTCATCACCGTCCAGGGGTTCTCCCCGGAGTCCGATCCGAGTGACTACGTCACCCTCGACCTGACGGTCTGGCGCGGCGCGATGGACGTCGAACAGTCGAGTTGAGCGGAAACGGCGGCGCGGGCGTCGACGGCGGCGCCGATCCGAGAGTCGAGCGGCTCGGCGCCGCCGTCTCTCGGCTCCGTCGTGAACTGGCGCTGCTGCGAGCCGACGTCAAGGACCGTGGCGTCGCCGAGGAGGAGCTCGCCGCGCTCGCGGCCATGACGGCGGGCGCCCTGGCGGCCGGCGGGGCGCCGCCCGAGTCGCACCGGCTGCGGCGGGCGCTGCTGCTGGTCGCCGGTGCGATCGGCTCGGTGAGCGCGCTGGCCGCCGCGCTCACCGAGGTGCGCGACGCGATCGACGCGTTCGGCGAAACGTCACGCCACCACCCCGGAACACCCCCGGCCACCCCGCCGCCCCGGCCGCGCACGCCACCACCCCGCGCCCCCTCCGACGGCCCGTGACCCCGCCGCCCCGACCGCGCACGCCGCTGCCGCCCCGGCCGCCCGCATCCGCCCCGCCCGCACCCGCCCCGCTCGCACTCGCCGCTGCCGCCCGGGCCAGGTCGTGTCCGGCGGATCACGCTTGGGCCGCGTGCCCTGGCACGCGCATCCGCTGCGGTGTCGTCGGTCGCCGATGCTCCGCAGTGGCTCGCTCCTCCGCCGTGCGTCCGCATCGCACCAGACCCCGCTCACCAGCGGGACAGCGCACCCGGCTCCGATGCCACCATGATCCGCCGGACGCTCGCTAGCGGCGGATCAGGCGGCGGGAGGTCGCCGCGGCGACCGCTGCCGTGCGGGAGTCGACGCCCAGCTTGGCGAAGACGTGCACCAGGTGGGACTTCACCGTCGCCTGGCTGAGGAAGAGCCGCTTGCTGATCTGCTGGTTGGAGAGACCCTCACCGACCAGCTGCAGCACCTCGAGCTCCCGCTTCGTGAGCGCCTCGGCCGGGGTGCGCATCCGGTCCATCAGCCGGTGCGCGACCGCCGGGGCCAGCGCGGACTGCCCGGCCG
Source organism: Streptomyces sp. NPDC047886 (assembly GCF_043204435.1). Classification (NCBI taxonomy): domain Bacteria; kingdom Bacillati; phylum Actinomycetota; class Actinomycetes; order Kitasatosporales; family Streptomycetaceae; genus Streptomyces; species Streptomyces sp. NPDC047886. The sequence goes on along the minus strand of NZ_JBIDCF010000005.1, from coordinate 179,324 downwards.
CCGCCGTGCGGACCGCGGCCGCCAGTTCCTCCGGCGGGGCGTCCTTGAGCAGGTAGCCGCTCGCTCCCGCCTCCACCGCCGCCAGGATGTCGGCGTCCGTGTCGTACGTGGTGAGGACCAGCACCCGTGGCCCGCCCGTACGGGCGGTGATCGCCGCAGTCGCCTCCGAGCCGTGCATCCCGGCACCGAACTGGAGGTCCATCAGCACGACGTCCACGTCTCCGGCGGCGGCCAGCTCGACCGCGCGCTCCGCCGTGGCGGCCTCGGCGACCACCGTGAAGCCGGGTTCGGTGTCGAGGACGGCGCGCAGGCCCGCCCGTACCACCGGGTGGTCGTCGGCGAGGAGCAGGCGGATCGTCATCGGGGTCCCCCCACGGGCGTCGGCAGCGGCAGCGGCAGGGTGACGGCCACGGCCGTGCCCTGGCCCGGCGCGGACTCGACGGCGAACGTGCCGCCCAGCGTCTCGGCGCGGGCGCGCATCGCGGGGAGGCCGAATCCGCCGTCCGACGAACGGGCGCGCGCCGCCGGGTCGAAGCCCTTGCCGTCGTCCACCACGTCCAGCGTGACCGACGCGTCCATGAAGGTGAGGGTGATCTCGGCGCGCCCGGCGCCCGCGTGCCGCACCGTGTTGGCCAGCGCCGACTGGGCGATCCGCAGCAGCGCCACCTCGTACGGCGTGGGCAGCGCGACCGGTGTGCCGCTCACGGAGAACCGGAGCCGCGGGCCGTGTCCGGCGGCAGGCTCGCACAGCCGCTCCAGCGCCGCGGGCAGTGAGCCGTGCTCCAGTCCGGGCGGGGTCAGCGCCCGGACGAACCGCCGGGCCTCCGCCAGGTTGTCCTGCGCCGCCCGCCGCGCCTCCTCGATGTGCCCGGCGGCGGGGGAGCCGTCCGGCAGCGCCCGCTCGGCCGCCCGCAGCAGCAGCTGGATCGACGACAGGCCCTGCGCGAGGGTGTCGTGGATCTCGCGGGCGAGCCGTTCCCGTTCGGCCAGCGTGCCCGAGTGCCGCTCGGCGGCTGCCAGCTCCTCGCGGGTCGAGATCAGCTCCTCGATCAGCCGCCGGCGCCGCTCGCTCTCCCGGTACAGCGCCTGGTAGCCCAGCACCGTGGCCACGGCGACCGCCGCGCCGAGCGGCGGCCCGACGAACACGCCCGGGTTGAGCGGCGCGCCATGGCCGACGTACGCGAGGACCGCGGCGCCCGCCGTCACCGCCACCGCGGGCAGGGCACGGCGTGCGGGCAGCAGGTGCAGGTGCAGGAAGTACAGCGGGAACGCGACCCACAGCCCGTCCGGCGTCAGGGCCAGCAGCACCAGCCAGGCCGCGCACAGCGCGCCCAGCCAGACCGTGGCGGCGGTCTGCGACTCCCGTACCGCCCGCACCAGCGCGCCGGTGCCGTAGACGGCCCCCGTCAGGGCGGCCGCCGCGACGACCCCCGCCGCGCGCGGCCCGCCGTCCGCGACGGCCCGTACCGCCACCAGCGCCAGCAGCCCGGCCGTCAGCAGATGCAGGCAGAGGCGCAGCGCGCGCGGGGCGGGGGTGAGGGAACGTGGATCCATGACCCGTCCAGCGTAGGCGGGGCGCGGGCGGCCGCCCTCAACCGAAAGTTTGATCGCGGGCCCATCCGCGGCGCGATGCCGCGGGGGTCCGCGCGCGGCCAGGCTGGTCGGCATGTTCGTGGCATGGAGAGATCTGGGATTCGCCAAGGGGCGGTTCGCACTGATGAGCACGGTGATCGTGTTGCTCACTCTGCTCGTGGGGCTGCTGTCCGGGCTGACGGCCGGGCTCGCGCGGGAGAACATCTCGGCGATCACCGGGCTGCCCGCCGACCGGCTCGCGTTCGCCGCGCCGCCGTCCGGGCGGGCGGTCGCCTTCACCCGGTCGACGGTGACGGAGGACGCCTGGCGTACCTGGGCCGGGCAGCCGGGGGTCACCGCCGCCGAGCCGGTCGGCATCAGCACCCTCAACGCGAGCGCCGGCGACCGTACGGCGGCCGTCTCGGCGTTCGGCACCGAGCCGGGCGCCGGGATCGCGCCCGGCGGGGCGGCGCTCGGCCCGGGGCGCGCGGTGCTCTCCGATGCGGCCGCCGACGAGCTGGGCGTGGCGGTGGGCGACCGCGTGCGGCTCGGCGGCCGTGACCTGACCGTCGCGGGGGTCGCGGGTGACGCCTCGTACAGCCACACGCCGGTCGTGTGGACGTCCCTGGACGACTGGCAGGGCATCGGACACACCGGGTCGACGCCCGTGGAGCAGGCCACGGTCATCGCGCTGACCGCGGCCGACGGCACCGACTTCACGGCGGGCGACGCGGCCGCCGGGACGGAGAGCCGCACCATCGACGAGGCGCTCACCGCCATAGGGTCCTACCAGGCCGAGAACGGGTCGCTGCAGTTGATGCGCGGCTTCCTCTTCGTCATCTCCGCGCTGGTCACCGGGGCCTTCTTCACGGTGTGGACGATCCAGCGCGGCGGCGACGTGGCGGTGCTGAAGGCGCTGGGCGCCTCCACCCCGTACCTGCTGAAGGACGCCCTGGGGCAGGCGGTGCTGATACTGGCCGGCGGCACGCTGCTCGGGACCGCGCTCGCGGCGGGCATCGGGGTGCTCGTGGACGGCGGCGACGTGCCGTTCGTCCTGGACCCGCTGACCGTTCTCGGCCCGGCCGCCGTGCTGATCGCCCTCGGCGTGCTCGGCGCCGCCCTGTCCATCCGGCGGATCACCGCCGTCGACCCGCTGACCGCGCTGGGGAGTGCCCGATGACCCTGCTCCTGGACGAGGTGACGCTCACCTACCCCGACGGGGACGGGCGGCTGACCGCGCTGGACTCCGTGGGCCTGGAGGTGCCCGCGGGCACCCTGACGGCGGTCGTCGGCCCGTCCGGCTCCGGCAAGTCCAGTCTCCTCGCGGTCGCGGCGACCCTGGTGACCCCGGACCGGGGGCGGGTCGTCGTGGCCGGGGTCGACACCGGCACGCTGGACCGGGCCGGCAAGGCGGCGCTGCGCCGCGACCACGTCGGCATCGTCTTCCAGCAGCCGAACCTGCTGCCGTCGCTGACGGCGGCCGAGCAGCTGCAGGTGATGGCCCATCTCGCGGGCCGGCGCCCGCGCGCGGTACGGGACCGGGTGCGCGAGCTCCTCGACGCGGTCGGCCTCGCCGACCAGGCGGGGCGCAGGCCGCACCAGTTGTCCGGCGGCCAGCGGCAGCGCGTGAACATCGCCCGCGCCCTGATGAACGACCCGGCGGTGCTGCTGGTGGACGAACCGACGAGCGCGCTGGACCACGAGCGGGGCGCGGCGGTCCTGGACCTGCTGGTCACCCTGACCCGTGCGCGCGGCACGGCGACCGTGCTCGTCACGCACGACCGTACGCACCTGGACCGGATGGACCGCACGGTCACCGTCCAGGACGGCAGGCTGTCCTCACCGACGGGGGCCTGAGCGCGACGAACGGCCCCCTCGCGCGGGTGAAGGGCCCCCTCGCGCGGGCGAGGGGGCCCTTCGGGGTGTCCGTGGGCGGGAGAGGGTCAGACCTGCGGCGCGCCGGTGTTGGCCAGGGCGGCCGACAGGTCCTGGGCGACCTCCTGGAGGATCGGGACGATCTTGTCCGTCGCCGCCTCCGTGACCCGGCCCGCGGGTCCCGAGATCGAGATGGCCGCCGCAGTGGGGGAGTCGGGCACCGACACCGCGAGGCAGCGGACCCCTATCTCCTGCTCGTTGTCGTCCACCGCGTACCCGGCCAGCCGCACCTGCTCCAGGGCCTCCAGGAAGCCCTCCGGCGTGGTGATCGTCTTCTCGGTGGCGGCGGGCATGCCGGTACGGGCGAGGAGGGCGCGCACCTCCTCCGGCGGGGTGTGCGCGAGAAGCGCCTTGCCGACGCCTGTCGAGTGGGGCAGCACGCGCCGGCCCACCTCGGTGAACATCCGCATGGAGTGCTTGGAGGGGACCTGGGCGACGTACACGATCTCGTCGCCGTCGAGGAGCGCCATGTTGGCGGTCTCGCCGGTCTCCTCGACCAGGCGCGCGAGGTACGGGCGGGCCCAGGTGCCGAGCAGCCGGGACGCGGACTCGCCGAGCCGGATGAGGCGGGGCCCGAGGGCGTAGCGGCGGTTGGGCTGCTGGCGTACGTACCCGCAGGCGACCAGCGTCCGCATGAGGCGGTGGATGGTGGGCAGCGGCAGGCCGCTGCTGGTGGAGAGCTCGCTGAGCCCGACCTCGCCCCCGGCGTCGGCCATCCGCTCCAGGAGGTCGAAGGCACGCTCAAGGGACTGGACGCCGCCGGTCGCTCCCGCGGGCTTGGCGGCGTCGGTGGTGCTGGCGCTGGACGTCGGCACGTCAACGGTCCTTTCGAGGCGGATGGACAAGGCAGCAGCCTACCGGGCGCCCTGCGTGACCACATCGGGCCCTGGGTCCCGTCCTCGCCGGTCAGGGGCTGTTTGTCCGTGTGTCGACGGGCTCCCTTCCCGCTGTCTTCTGTGCGGAGCTACGTTCTCCTGTGCGGAATTGTACTTCCACTTCATGGAAACCTCTAAGCGGAGGTCCGCGCCTCGGGCTGCTCTTGACGGGGCGCGGCGGGCGGGTGAAGACTCCTTCAACAGTTCGTTGAAGTTCGCCGAAATGGACGGGAATGACCGAAACATCGGGAATGGGGAGAGCGTGGACGTGAACGTGGACCTGGTACTGCGCTCGACGCGCGTCATCACCCCCGACGGGACACGGGCGGCGGCCGTCGCCGTGGCCGACGGCACCATCGCCGCGGTCCTGCCGTACGACGCCGAGGTCCCCGTGGGCGCCCGGCTGGAGGACGTCGGCGACGACGTCGTACTCCCCGGCCTGGTGGACACCCACGTCCATGTGAACGACCCCGGCCGCGCCGAGTGGGAGGGCTTCTGGACCGCGACCCGCGCGGCCGCCGCCGGAGGCATCACCACCCTCATCGACATGCCCCTCAACTCGCTGCCGCCCACCACGACCGTCGAGCACCTGCGGATCAAGCGGGACGTCGCCCGCCCCAAGGCGCACATCGACGTCGGCTTCTGGGGCGGCGCCCTGCCGGACAACGTCAAGGACCTCAGGCCGCTGCACGACGCCGGCGTCTTCGGCTTCAAGTGCTTCCTGTCCCCGTCCGGCGTGGACGAGTTCCCCCAGCTCGACCAGGAGCAGCTGGCCACGTCCCTCGCCGAGATCGCCGGCTTCGGCGGACTGCTGATCGTCCACGCCGAGGACCCGCACCACCTCGACGCCGCGCCGCGGCAGAGCGGCGCCAGGTACGCCGACTTCCTCGCGTCCCGGCCGCGCGACGCCGAGAACACCGCCATCGAGAACCTCATCGCCCAGGCCCGGCGCCTCGACGCCCGGGTACACGTACTCCACCTGTCCTCCAGCGACGCCCTGCCGATGATCGCCGCCGCCCGGCGCGACGGCGTCCAGGTCACCGTCGAGACGTGCCCGCACTTCCTCACCCTCACCGCCGAGGAGATCCCCGACGGCGCGACCGAGTTCAAGTGCTGCCCGCCCATCCGCGAGGCCGCCAACCAGGACGCGCTGTGGGAGGGCCTCGCCGACGGGACGATCGACTGCGTCGTCTCCGACCACTCGCCCTCCACCGCCGACCTCAAGACCCCCGACTTCGCCACCGCCTGGGGCGGCATCTCCTCCCTCCAGCTCGGGCTGCCCGCGATCTGGACCGAGGCCCGCCGCCGCGGCCGGACCCTGGAGGACGTCGCCCGCTGGATGTCCACCGCCCCCGCCGCCCTCGCCGGACTCACCCGCAAGGGCGCCATCGAAGCCGGACGCGACGCCGACTTCGCCGTCCTCGCCCCCGACGAGACGTTCACCGTCGACCCGGCCGCACTGCACCACCGCAACCGGGTCACCGCCTACGCAGGCAAGACCCTGCACGGCGTCGTCCGATCCACCTGGCTGCGCGGCACCCGCATCGCCGACAACGGCACCCTCGCCGAGCCCAGCGGCCGGCTCCTCGAAAGGAACACGTGACACCGTGACCGGCACCTCCGGCATACCCAGCTTCACCGGCGACGCCAGCCCCTACGGAGGCGGCGACCCGTACGCCGACTACCGCACGGCCGACTTCCCGTTCACCGGCCTCGCCGACCTCGCCGACCGGCGGCTCGGAGCGGGCGTCATCGCCGCCAACGACGAGTTCTTCGCCGAGCGCGAGAACCTCCTCAAGCCCGAGCCGGCCGAGTTCGACCCGGAGCACTTCGGCCACAAGGGCAAGATCATGGACGGCTGGGAGACGCGCCGCCGCCGTGGTGCCTCCGCCGAAGCCCCGCACCCGACGGCCGACGACCACGACTGGGCGCTGGTACGCCTCGGCGCGCCCGGAGTCGTCCGCGGCATCGTCGTGGACACCGCCCACTTCCGCGGCAACTACCCGCAGGCCGTGTCCATCGAGGCGACCGCCGTCGCCGGATCACCCTCCCCCGAGCAGCTCCTCGGCCCGGACGTCGTCTGGACGACCCTCGTCCCGCGCACCGCGATCGGCGGCCACGCGGCCAACGGCTTCGCCGTGGACGTGGAGAGGCGGTTCACACATCTGCGCGTCAACCAGCACCCCGACGGCGGCATCGCGCGCCTGCGGGTGTACGGCGAGGTGGCCCCCGACCCCGAGTGGCTGGCCGTGCTCGGCACCTTCGACGTCGCCGCCCTGGAGAACGGCGGCCGCGTCGAGGACGCGTCCGACCGCTTCTACTCGCCGGCGACCAACACCATCCAGCCGGGCCGCTCCCGCAAGATGGACGACGGCTGGGAGACCCGCCGCCGCCGCGACAAGGGCAACGACTGGATCCGCTACGGGCTCGCCGAGCAGTCCGAGATCCGCGCGGTCGAGATCGACACCGCCTACCTCAAGGGCAACAGCGCGGGCTGGGCCGCCCTCTCCGTACGCGACGGCGACGACGCCCCGTGGACCGAGGTCCTGCCCCGCACCCGGCTCCAGCCGGACACCAACCACCGGTTCGTGCTGGCGTCCCCGGCCGTCGGCACCCATGTCCGGATCGACATCTACCCCGACGGCGGCATCTCCCGCCTGAGGCTGTTCGGCTCCCTCACGGAGGACGGCGCCAAGCGCCTGACCACCCGTCACCAGGAGCTGAGCTAGCGGAGGCGTCCGGCGAGATCCGCCGGACACCCTCCTGACTCCCTCCTGACACCGGACCCGGGCGGTCACGACACCTGCCCGTACGCGCGGGGGCGCACCGGCCCGACAGCACCGGTGCGCCCCCGCGCGCTCCCTCGCGTGCCTCGAAGCCCTCGACTCCCGCGACGACCGTCGACCGAGGTCCACGCGGACGGCCGCGCGATTGCTCCGCCGGCGGGAAACCGACGTGAGGTTTCGGCGCGGTGCGGAGCGCCGATGAGTTCCCGGCCCCGGCGAGGTCCGAGCCTGTGACAGCAGAGACAGGACGGACACCCCGGCGAAAGGCCCGGCCATGGCAGAGCTCACCCTCACCGCCTTCCTCACCCTCGACGGCGTCATGCAGGCCCCCGGCGGCCCCGACGAGGACCGCAGCGACGGCTTCGACTACGGCGGCTGGCTCGTCCCGTTCGCGGACGACGACATGGGCCGGTTCATGAACGAGGTCTTCGACCGTGCCGACGGCTTCCTCCTCGGCCGCCGCACGTACGAGATCTTCGCCTCGTACTGGCCCCGGATCACCGACCCGGACGACCCCATCGCGAGCCGCCTCAACAACCTGCCCAAGCACGTCGTCTCCACGACGCTGGACAGGGTCGACTGGGCGGGCTCCGAACTCGTCCGGGGAGACCTCGCCGAAGCGGTGCGCCGGCTGAAGGAGCGGCCCGGCCGGGAGATCCAGGTCCACGGCAGCGCGCGGCTCGCCCAGAGCCTCATCGCGGCCGGTCTGGTCGACGCCTACCACCTGCTCGTCTACCCGGTGTTCCTCGGCAAGGGCCGCAGGCTCTTCCCCGACGGCGGCGTCCCCACCGCCTTCGCGCTCACCGGCCACCGCACCACCGCGAGCGGCGTCAGCATCCAGAGCTACCGCCCCACCGGACCCGCGCGGTTCGGCACCTTCGGGCTCGACCAGTGACCGGCACGCGGGTACGGTGATCGTCGTCCCGCGTGCGAGCCGCCGAAGTCTCCACGGCACCCCGTCCGTTGGAGACCGAGCCCGCCCATGACGTCGAGCACCGCGCCCGCGGCCGCCCCCTCCGCCACCCCGGGAACCGCCACCCCGGGAACCGCCACCCCGAGCACCGCCATCCCGGGGAGCTCCACGCCGAAAGCCCGGCTCACCGACCTGCCCGTGCTGGTCGTCGCGGTCGTCTGGGGCGCCAGCTACCTCGCCGCCAAGGGCATCACCACCACCCACACCGTGGTGGCCGTGCTGGTGCTGCGCTTCGCGGTCGTGCTGCCCGCCCTCGTCGCCGCCGGACGGCGCCGGCTGCGAGCGCTGACCGCCGCCCAGTGGCGCGGCGCCGCCCTGCTCGGGCTGATCCTCAGCGGCATCTTCCTGCTGGAGACGTACGGGGTCGTCCACACCTCAGCGACCAACGCCGGGCTCATCATCAGCCTCACCATGATCTTCACGCCGCTCGCCGAGGCGGCCCTCACCCGGACCAGGCCGTCCCGGTCGTTCCTGACCGCCGCCGGGCTCTCCGTGGCGGGCGTCGTCCTGCTGACCCAGAGCGGCGGCTTCACCACGCCGTCGGGCGGCGACCTGCTGATGCTGCTCGCCGCGCTCGCCAGGACGGCGCACGTCCTCGCCATGGCGCGGATCAGATCCGTACGGGGCGCCGACTCGCTGTCGCTCACCACCGTCCAGCTCGGTGCCGCCGTCGCGGTCTTCGCCGTGCTGGCGGCGGTGCCCGGGACCGGCGCTTCGCCGTGGGCGACGGCCGTCGGCTTCGGGCCCCGCGAGTGGGCCGGGCTGCTGTTCCTCGCCGTCTTCTGCACGCTGATCGCCTTCTTCGTGCAGATGTGGGCGGTGCGCCGCACCTCGCCGTCCCGGGTCAGCCTGCTGCTCGGCACGGAACCGCTGTGGGCGGCCGCCGCGGGTATCGCCATCGGCGGGGAGCGCCTCGGTCCCGCCGGACTCGCGGGCGCCGCGCTGGTCCTGGCGGGCACCGCCTGGGGCCGCCGGGCCGCCGACCCGGCGCACTGATCCGGCGCGGCGCGCGCCCGGGCAGCTCGCCACCGCCGCCCCGGCCTCCGCCCCGGCGGCCGGCTCACCGCGCCCTGCCGTGCTGGTCGGCGATCATCAGCACCGCGAACCCGACCACCGCGATCACCACGTTCGCGAAGATCTCCCGGCCCTGGAGGAACCCCACGTTCTCGGTCAGGAACCGGGTCAGGGCCATGAACCGGAACCAGCCGCCGGTCAGCTCCCGGATCACCCCGCACACGCCCAGGACCAGCAGCAGGAAACCGACGACTTCGAGCAGCTTCTTCATGCCGCGATCGTGCTCGCCGCCCCGGACCTGCCGCGTCGGGCATCGGGATGGCGCCGCGGCCAGGGGGTCGTCCCAAAGTCTCGGACCGTGCGACTTCGGTACCAGGTTCGCCCCCGACGGGCGGCCCCACGCCCCCCACCTGCGTAACTTTGTCGCCATGACGCGTGCCGACTACTCCTGGCTGCTGCCGTCGGACCTGACGGATCCGGCGGCCGGGCGGCGCCGTCGCCGTACCGTACGGGACTGGGGCGTCGACACCGTCGCCTTCGTCCTCGCGGCGCTCGTGGGACTGCTGGCCGCCGAGGCCAGCCGCCGGTACAACGACTCCGGCGCCATCGTCCTCGCCGACCAGCTCGCGGGCGCGGCGGCCTGCCTCGCGCTCTGGCTGCGCCGGCGGTGGCCCGTCGGCGTCGCCCTCGGCGTGTCCATCGCCAGCACGTTCTTCCCCGCCACCGGGGGCGCCGTGCTCGTCGCCCTGTTCGGGGTCGCCGTCCGCGTACCGTTCCGGCGCCTCGCCGTCGTGTGGGCCGTGGCCCTGGTCTGCGGCAGCCTCCAGGCCGTCTTCCGCCCGGACCCCTCCCTCCATCCGGCCGCCGCCCTCGCCCTCGGGTTCGTCCTGCTGCTCCTCGTCGTCGGCTGGGGCATGCTCGTCCGCTCCCGGCGGCGGCTCGTCGCCGCGCTGCGCGAGCGCGCCCGCCGCGCCGAGACCGAGGCGGAACTCCGCGCCCAGCAGGCGCAGCGGGCCGCCCGCGAGGCCATCGCCCGCGAGATGCACGACGTGCTCGCCCACCGCCTCACCCTGCTCAGCGTCCACGCCGGGGCCCTGGAGTTCCGTCCGGGCGCGCCACCCGCCGAGGTGGCCCGCGCGGCCGGGGTCATCCGCGACAGCGCCCACGAGGCGCTCCAGGACCTGCGAGAGATCATCGGCGTCCTGCGCGCGCCCGGCGACCCCGGCGACGGCGACCGGCCGCAGCCCACCCTCGCCACCCTCGACGCGCTGGTCGCCCAGGACCGGCAGGCCGGTATGAAGGTCACCCTCGACAACCGCGTCGGCGACCCGGCGGGCGTCCCCGCCGCCACCGGCCGCACCGTCTACCGCATCGCCCAGGAGGGCCTGACCAACGCCCGCAAGCACGCGCCGGGCACCGACGTCACCGTCACCGTGCGCGGCCGCCCGGCCGAGGGGATCACCGTCGAGGTGCGCAACACCGCCCCCGAGGGCCCCGTCCCGCACGTCCCCGGCTCCGGGCAGGGCCTCATCGGGCTGACCGAGCGGGCCACGCTCGCCGGCGGCCGCCTCGACCACGGACCGCGCCCCGACGGCGGGTTCGCCCTGCGCGCCTGGCTACCGTGGCCCTCATGACGATCCGGCTGCTCATCGTGGACGACGACCCCCTGGTCCGTGCGGGACTCACGCTCATGCTCGGCGGCGCCGACGGCATCGAGATCGTCGGCGAGGCCGCCGACGGCGCCGAGGTGCCCGCACTGGCAGGGCGGCTCGCCCCCGACATCGTCCTCATGGACATCCGGATGCCCGGCGTCGACGGCCTCACCGCCACCGAACGGCTCCGCGCCCGCCCCGACGCCCCCGAGGTCGTCGTCCTCACCACGTTCCACGCCGACGAGCAGGTGCTGCGCGCCCTGCGCGCCGGCGCCGCGGGCTTCCTGCTCAAGGACACCCCGCCCGCCGAGATCGTCGCCTCCGTACGGAAGGTCGCGGCCGGCGAACCGGTGCTCTCCCCGGCCGTCACGCGCCGGCTGATGGACCAGGTGGCGGCCGGCCACGACCGCCGGGAGCACACCCGCAGGGCCGCGGCCGCCGCCCGGCTCGGTGAACTCGGCGAACGCGAGAGGGAGGTGGCCGTCGCGGTGGGCCGGGGCGGCTCCAACGCCGACATCGCCACGAGCCTCTACATGAGCGTGCCCACCGTGAAGACGCACGTCTCCCGGATCCTCGCCAAGCTCGGCCTCAACAACCGCGTGCAGATCGCCCTGTTGGTCCATGACGCGGGGCTGCTGGACCCCGGCGGCGACATCCGGACGACACCCGGGCGAACGACGACACCCCGGGAGGACACCACCTAGGGTGGGGTGATGGCCGTCATCGATCTGGGGGAGTACGGGCCGGACTTCATCGCGGACCCCTACCCCTCTTACGCGAAGCTCCGCGAGAGCGGACCCGTCCATGAGGTGCGCGGCGCGGAGGGAGACGCCTTCTGGCTGATCGTCGGGTACGCGGAGGCACGGGCCGCGCTCGCCGACGCCCGGCTGTCCAAGTCGCCGTCGACGCTCGGCCTGACCATGCTGGACGAGGCGGTCATCGGCCCGAATCTGCTGGTACTCGACCCGCCCGACCACACCCGGCTGCGCAAGCTGGTCGCCCGGGAGTTCACCGCCCGGCGCGTGGAGGCGCTGCGCCCCCGGATCCGGCGCGTCACCGACGACCTCATCGACGCCATGGCACCGGCCGGGCGGGCCGACCTCGTGGACGCCCTCGCCTTCCCGCTGCCCATCACCGTCATCTGCGAACTGCTGGGCGTCCCCGTCGCCGACCGTGACGCCTTCCGCGCCTGGTCCACGGAGATCGTGGCGCCGACCGGCGCCGAGGCCGAACGGGACGCGGTGTACGGGCTCGCCGCCTACCTGGACGGGCTCATCGAGGACAAGCGGTGCGCGGGCCCCGCCGACGACCTGCTCTCCGCGCTGCTGCGCACCCGCGCGGAGGACGGCGACCGGCTGTCCGCCGCCGAACTGCGGGCCATGGCCTATCTGCTGCTGATCGCGGGCCATGAGACGACCGTCAACCTCATCTCCAACGGCGTGCGGGCGCTGCTCACGCACCCGGACCAACTGGCCGCGCTGCGGGCCGACTTCGGACTGCTCGACGGTGCCGTCGAGGAGATGCTCCGGTACGACGGACCGGTGGAGACCAGCACGTTCCGCTTCACCCGCGAGCCGGTCGCCGTCGGCGACACCGTCATCCCGGCGGGCAGCGCCGTGCTCGTCGGCACCGGTGCGGCCGACCACGACCCCGCCCGGTTCCCGGATCCGGAGCGGTTCGACATCCGCCGTGACACCGGCGGCCACCTCGCCTTCGGTCACGGCCTGCACTTCTGCCTGGGCGCACCGCTGGCCCGGCTGGAGGGGCGCATCGCGATCCGTGCCGTGCTGGAACGATTCCCCGCTCTCGCCCTCGACCACGATCCGGGCGAAGGGCCGCTCGCGTGGCTGCCCGGTCTCCTCATGCGCGGCACCCGCCGCCTTCCCGTCCGGTGGTGACCCGTTGACCGAGCACGTACCCGGCCCGCCCGCGCCCGCACTCGATCTCTCCCTGTGTCGGGCCCGGCCGTGCTGACGGCCGGGTTCTCCATCCAGTACCTGCGTCCGGCGGCGGGACGCACGCTGGTCGCCCGGGCCCAGGCGGTCCACGCGGGCCGCCGTCAGGCGGTGGTGCGGTGCGACCTGCTGGCGGTCGGCGACGACGGGACCGAGGCCCTGTGCGCGGTCGTCCAGGGCACGGTCCTGTCGGCCGGGCCGGGTCCCGGCGGCCCCGGCGGTGGTGCGGATCCCGGCGGTCCCGGCGGTCCCGGCCGTGGTGACGGTTCCGGCGGGGCCTCAGGCTCCTGACGGGATCTCGTCCAGCCGGACCGGGCGGCGTTCGCGGCGCGACAGCTCGCACGCCTCGGCGACGCGCAGCGCCTGGAGGGCCTCGCGGCCGTCGCACGGGTTGGCCGCCTCACCGCTCGCCAGGCGCACGAACGCGTCCAGCTCCGCTTCGTACGCGGGCGCGAACCGCTCCAGGAAACCCGTCCAGGGCTTGTCGGCCGGCGGCGGGCCGAGCGGTTCCGTCGAGGTGATCGGGGTGCGGTCGTCCAGGCCCACCGCGAGCTGGTCGCGCTCCCCGGCCAGCTCCATCCGCACGTCGTACCCGGCGCCGTTGCAGCGGGTGGCGGTCGCCGTGGCGAGGGTGCCGTCGTCCAGGGTGAGCAGCGCGGCCGCCGTGTCGACGTCGCCTGCCTCGCGGAACATGGCGGGGCCCGCGTCGGAGCCGGTCGCGTACACCTCGGCCACCTCCCGCCCGGTGACCCAGCGCAGGATGTCGAAGTCATGGACCAGGCAGTCCCGGTAGAGCCCGCCCGAGAGCGGCAGGTACGCGGCGGGCGGCGGCGCCGGGTCGGAGGTGACCGCCCGGACGGTGTGCAGCCGGCCGAGCCGGCCCTCCCGTACCGCGTCGCGGGCCGCCCGGTAGCCGGCGTCGAAGCGGCGCATGAAGCCCAGCTGGAGCTGGACGCCGGCCGCCTCGACCTCGCCGAGGGCGCGCAGCGTTCCGGTCAGGTCGAGGGCGATGGGTTTCTCGCAGAAGGTGGGCAGGCCCGCGCGGGCGGCGCGGGCGATGAGCTCCGCGTGGGCGGCGGTGGCCGAGGCGATCACGACGGCGTCCACGCCCCAGGCGAAGACGTCGTCCACGGTCGGCGCGGCCGTCGCGCCGGTGGCGTCGGCGACGGCGGCCGCCCGCGCCGGGTCGGCGTCGGCGACGACGAGTGCTCCCACCTCCCCGTGGCGGCTGAGTACGCCCGCGTGGAAGGCGCCGATACGTCCCGTTCCGATGAGTCCGATGCGCATGGCCCCCAAGGTGGGCCCGCCCCCGCCACCCTGTCAAGCATTTGTCCTGACAATCGGACGTCACAACTTCCCGTCATCATTTCGTTGCCGATACGCTCAGCCCGTGCCCAAGCAGACCCGAGAAGAGACAGGCCGCGTCGTCCAGCTGCCGCTGAGCGTGGACCGCACCAGCCCGGTCCCGCTGTACTTCCAGCTGTCGCAGCAGCTGGAGGCGGCCATCGAGCGCGGGACGCTCACCCCCGGCAGCCTGCTCGGCAACGAGATCGAGCTCGCGGGCCGGCTCGGCCTGTCCCGGCCCACCGTCCGGCAGGCCATCCAGGCCCTCGTCGACAAGGGCCTGCTCGTCCGACGCAGGGGAGTCGGCACCCAGGTCGTGCACAGCCAGGTGAAGCGCCCGCTGGAGCTGAGCAGCCTCTACGACGACCTGGAGGCGGCCGGACAGCGCCCCGCCACCACGGTCCTCGCCCACCGCGTCGAGCCCGCCACGGCCGTGGTCGCCGCGGCCCTCGCCGTCCCGGAGGGCAGTGACGTGCTGTTCGTGGAGCGGCTGCGCAGCGCCCACGACGAGCCCATGGCCCGGCTGCGCAACCATCTGCCCGTCGGGCTGCTGGACCTGGACGCCGCCCGGCTCGCGGACACGGGCCTGTACCGGCTGATGCGCGGTGCCGGGATCACGCTGCACAGCGCCCGGCAGTCGGTCGGTGCCCGCGCCGCCACCCGCGCGGAGGCGGAGCTGCTCGGTGAGGAGGAGGGCGCGCCGCTGCTCACCATGGAGCGGACGACCTTCGACGACACGGGCCGTCCCGTCGAGTTCGGCGCGCATGTCTACCGGGCCTCGCGGTACGCCTTCGAGTTCCAGCTCCTCGTCCGGCCGTAGGTCGTGTCCGGCCCGGCTCCGCGCGCCGGACGCCCGGTGTGCCCGCGCCTGCCGCGTAAGAATGTTCGGACAAAGTATTGACGGGGTCGTGCCACCGCCGTAGAAACTCACCCAGCCGCAACCGGGCGGCCCGGGGAGACGAGGCGGACCCACCATGCGCACCACCCGCACGGCGGCAGCCCTGCTGACCGCAGCCGTACTGACCGTCACCGCCGCCGGATGCAGCGGCTCCGGCGGCAAGCAGTCCGAGGACCCGCCCAAGGGCGCGACCGGCGGCAGCCCCGCCCCGGGCCAGCGCATGACCATCGCGATGGTCACCCACTCCGGCGAGGGCGACACCTTCTGGGACATCGTCCAGAGCGGCGCCGAGGCGGCCGCCGCCAAGGACGGCGTCGAGTTCCTCTACGCCGCCGACAAGGAGGGCAAGGGGCAGGCCCAGCTGATCGACTCCTACGTCGCCAAGAAGGTCGACGGGCTGATCGTCACCCTCGCCAAGCCCGAGGCCGTCAAGGCGTCCGTCGCCAAGGCCGTCGCCGCGGGCATCCCCGTCGTCACCGTCAACTCCGGCGGCCAGTTCTCCCGGCCCTTCGGGGCGCTCGGCCACATAGGCCAGGACGAGACCGTCGCCGGTGAGGCCGTCGGCGAGGAACTCAACGCGCGCGGCAGGAAGAAGGCCCTGTGCGTCATCCACGAACAGGGCAACGTCTCGCTCGAAGAGCGCTGCGCCGGTGTCGCCAAGACCTTCCAGGGCACCGTCGAGAACCTCAACGTCGAGGGCACCAACATGCCCGCCGCCACCTCCTCCATCGAGGCCAAGCTGCAGAGCGCCGAGGACATCGACGCGGTCGTCACCCTCGGCGCGCCGTTCGCCGCCGCCTCGGTCAAGGCCAAGGCCGGCGCGGGCTCCACAGCCGAGATCGACACCTTCGACCTCAACGCGGCCGTCGTCACCCAGCTCAAGGCCAAGGAGATCGGCTTCGCCGTCGACCAGCAGCCCTACCTCCAGGGCTACCTCGCCGTCGACGGGCTCTGGCTCCACCGCACCAACCGCAATGTCGTCGGCGGCGGAAAGCCCGTCCTGACCGGCCCCGCCCTGGTCACCGAGAAGGACGTGCCGGCGCTGGAGGCGCTGACCGCCCGGGGCACCCGGTGAGGCCGCCCCACCCGATGACCGCCCCGCCCCTGGCCATGACCGATACTTGGCCAGTCGGGATGTGGCGAAATGCGCCCCGGCCGCACCGAGGAGTACTGCGAGAAGGGCACGGCGTCGTGGCAAGGGTTCGGACAGGGGTACGCGCGGTCGGCGCCGTACTGGCGGCGGTGCTCGGAGCGTCCCTCGCGGGATGCAGCGCCACCGGCGGCAAGCGCGCGGAGGACGCCCGCAAGGCGGCCGCCGCCGAGGAGGGCCGCGCCGCCGTGTCCACCCCGAAGTGGACCATCGCCATGGTCACCCACTCGGGAGACGGCGACACCTTCTGGGACATCGTCCAGAAGGGCGCCCGGCAGGCCGCGGCCAAGGACAACATCGACTTCCTCTACGCCCACAGCGACGAGGGCCAGCAGCAGGCCCAGCTGGTCGACTCCTACGTCGCCAAGAAGGTCGACGGGCTGATCGTGACGCTCGCCAAGCCCGAGGCCATGAAGGCGTCCGTCGCCAAGGCCGTCGCGGCGGGCATCCCCGTCATCACCGTCAACTCCGGCTCGGCCGAGTCGAAGAAGTTCGGAGCCCTCGCCCACATCGGCCAGGACGAGACCGTCGCCGGCGAGGCCGTCGGCGACGAGCTCGACGAACGCGGCCGCAGGAAGGCCCTGTGCGTGCTGCACGAACAGGGCAACGTCGGTCACGAGCAGCGCTGCGCCGGAGTCGGGAAGTCCTTCGACGGCACGGTGCGGAACCTGTACGTCGACGGCACGAACATGCCCGACGTCCAGGCATCCATCGAGGCCCAGCTCCAGACCGACCCCGCCATCGACGCCGTCGTCACCCTCGGCGCGCCGTTCGCGGACGCCGCCGTCCGGGCGAAGAAGGCCGCCGGGTCCACCGCCGAGATCGACACCTTCGACCTCAACGCCAAGGTGGTCGCCGGCCTGCGCGGCGGCTCCCTCGGCTTCGCCGTCGACCAGCAGCCCTACCTCCAGGGGTACGAGGCCGTCGACCTGCTCTGGCTCTACCGCTACAACGCCGACGTCCTCGGCGGCGGCAGGCCCGTCCTCACCGGCCCGCAGATCATCACGCCGAAGGACGCGGCCACGCTGGCGGACCTCACCGACCGGGGGACCCGATGACCGCGACCGCACCACCCGTCAAGGACGCTCCCACCGGAGACGAACGGCTGCTCGGCACCTCGCCGCTGCGCCGCCTCCTCGGCCGCCCCGAACTCGGCTCCGTCGTCGGCGCCGTCGCCGTCTTCCTCTTCTTCGCGATCGTCGCCGACGGCTTCCTGCGGGCCTCCAGCTTCGGCACGGTCCTGTACGCGGCCTCCACCATCGGCATCATGGCGGTGCCCGTCGCCCTGCTCATGATCGGCGGCGAGTTCGACCTGTCCGCCGGTGTCCTGGTCACCACCGGCGCACTGATCTCCTCGATGGTGAGCTACCAGCTGACCGCGAACGTCTGGGTCGGTGTGCTGGTGTCGCTGCTGGTCACGGTCGCCGTCGGCGTCTTCAACGGGGTCGTGCTGACCCGTACGCGACTGCCGAGCTTCATCGTCACGCTCGGCACGTTCCTGATGCTCACCGGCCTCAACCTGGGCTTCACCAAGCTCATCAGCGGGACGGTCTCCACCAAGACCATCGCCGACATGGAGGGCTTCGCGTCCGCGCAGGCCCTGTTCGCCTCGCAGTTCACCGTGGGGGGCGTCGACCTCAAGGCCACCGTCCTGTGGTGGTTCGCCCTGGTGGCCCTCGCCACCTGGATCCTGCTGCGCACCCGCTTCGGCAACTGGATCTTCGCGGTCGGCGGCAACGCCGACGCCGCCCGCGCGGTCGGCGTCCCGGTCCGCCGGACCAAGATCGGGCTCTACATGGGCGTCGGCTTCTGCGCCTGGGTGTCCGGACAGCACCTGCTGTTCTCGTTCGACGTCGTCCAGTCGGGCGAGGGCGTCGGCAACGAGCTGATCTACATCATCGCGGCGGTCATCGGCGGCTGCCTGATCACCGGTGGCTACGGCTCGGCGATCGGCTCCGCCGTCGGCGCGTTCATCTTCGGCATGACCAGCAAGGGCATCGTGTACGCGGAGTGGAACCCGGACTGGTTCAAGTTCTTCCTCGGAGCGATGCTCCTTCTCGCGACCCTGCTCAACGCCTGGGTCCGCAAGCGTGCGGAGGCCACCAAGTGAACGCTCTCGTGGAGCTCGACGGCGTCAGCAAGTACTACGGCAACATCCGCGCCCTGGAGGGCGTCTCGCTGGAGGTCCACGCGGGCCGCATCTCCTGCGTCCTCGGCGACAACGGCGCGGGCAAGTCCACCCTCATCAAGATCATCGCAGGTCTGCACGCCCACGACGCCGGCACGTTCCGCGTCGACGGCGAGGAGATCACCCTGTCGTCGCCGCGCGAGGCACTGGACCGGGGCATCGCCACCGTCTACCAGGACCTCGCCGTCGTCCCGCTCATGCCCGTGTGGCGGAACTTCTTCCTCGGCTCCGAGCCGACCAGGGGCGCCGGCCCCTTCAAGCGCCTCGACACCGACCTGATGCGCGAGACGACCCGCGCCGAACTCGCCCGGATGGGCATCGACCTGCGGGACGTCGACCAGCCGATCGGCACCCTCTCCGGCGGCGAACGCCAGTGTGTCGCCATCGCCCGCGCGGTGTACTTCGGCGCCAAGGTCCTCGTCCTGGACGAGCCGACGGCCGCGCTCGGCGTCAAGCAGTCCGGAGTCGTCCTGAAGTACGTGGCGGCGGCCCGCGACGCCGGCCTCGGCGTGGTCCTCATCACCCACAACCCGCACCACGCCTATCTGGTCGGTGACCGGTTCGTCCTGCTCAAGCGCGGCGTGATGGCCGGCAGCCACACCAGGGACTCCATCACCCTGGACGAACTCACCCGCCAGATGGCAGGCGGCAGCGAACTGGAGGACCTCCGCCACGAGCTCGAAAGGGCCCCCGCCCCCACCCGCGTCGGCGGCCACGACGTGCCGCCCGCCACCCCCGCCTGAGCACGGCGCACCGCCGCCCCCGGGCCCGCACCTGGCAGAATCGAGGGCGGCGGGCGCCGTCCGCCGCCGGGACCGCGCCGCCCGGCCCACCCACCCGCAGGGACGACCAGGACCGTTGAGCACGTACCGCGACTTCACCACCCGCGGCTCCGCACGGGCCACCGTCCTGCGGACCGTGGGCACCCGCGAGCGCCGCTCCCACCTGACCGCGCCCCGTGTCCCCACCGTCGGCATCGACATCGGCGGCACCAAGGTGATGGCGGGTGTCGTCGACGCCGACGGCGTCATCCTGGAGAAGATCAAGACCGAGACGCCCGACAAGTCGAAGAGCGCCAAGGTCGTCGAGGACACCATCACCGAACTCGTCCTCGACCTCTCCGACCGGCACGACGTCCACGCCGTCGGCATCGGCGCCGCCGGCTGGGTCGACGCCGACCGCAGCCGCGTCCTGTTCGCCCCGCACCTCGCCTGGCGCAACGAACCCCTGCGCGACTCCCTGCAGGCCCGCCTCGCCGTCCCCGTCATGGTCGACAACGACGCCAACACGGCCGCCTGGGCCGAGTGGAGGTTCGGCGCCGGACGCGGCGAGGACCATCTCGTCATGATCACCCTGGGCACCGGCATCGGCGGCGCGATCCTGGAGAACGGCCAGGTCAAACGGGGCAAGTACGGAGTCGCCGGCGAGTTCGGCCATATGCAGGTCGTCCCCGGCGGACACCGCTGCCCCTGCGGCAACCGCGGCTGCTGGGAGCAGTACAGCTCGGGCAACGCCCTCGTCCGCGAGGCCCGCGAACTCGCGGCGGCCGACTCCCCGGTCGCGTACAACATCATCGAGCGGGTCAAGGGCAGCGTCCCCGACATCACGGGACCCCTCATCACCGAGCTGGCCCGCGAGGGCGACGCCATGTGCGTCGAACTCCTCCAGGACATCGGCCAGTGGCTCGGCGTCGGCATCGCCAACCTGGCCGCCGCCCTCGACCCGTCCTGCTTCGTCATCGGCGGCGGCGTCAGCGCCGCCGACGACCTTCTCATCGGCCCCGCCAGGGACGCCTTCCGCCGCCACCTCACCGGCCGCGGCTACCGCCCCGAGGCCCGGATCGCCAAGGCCCAGCTCGGCCCCGAGGCCGGTATGGTAGGCGCCGCCGACCTCGCCCGGCTCGTCGCCCGCCGCTTCCGCCGCGCCAACCGGCGCCGGCTGGAGCGGTACGAACGGTACGAGCGCTACGCCCAGGCCATCCGCAACGGCGGCTCCGGCCGCACCGCCCGCACGTCCGGCACCACCCAGGAACCCCCCTCATGAGCGTCTCCCCGCCCGCGGCCCCCGAGGACCGGCGGCACATGATCCGCCGCCGGCTGACGACCGCGATCATCATCGTCCTGCTGATCGGCATCCCGGCCGGCTATCTGCTGGTCTCGGCCGAGCAGAGCCGCTCCAGCGGACGCGACAAGGAGGCGGAGTCCTCCGTCGTCGGCCTCCAGGACAGCTGGCCGTCCAAGATGAAGCGCCGTGTCTTCGAGGTGCCGATCCCGGCGAAGTCCAAGAAGGTCGCCTACTACGAGACCAGCAACTGGAAGTCGAGCAGGCTGTACGTCCAGTTCACCACCACCGGCTCCCGCCTGGACGAGTTCCTGGAGGACGTCGGCACCAGCCGCGCCGAGCTGGAGCCCGGCGAGCGCACGGTCAGCGACCGCGACGCCGGCATCGTCGGCTGGGACTTCGACGACGACCGCGACTGGGCGGGCACCACCCGCCGGCAGGACCCGCCCCGGCCGACCCGGGACATCACCGTCGACCTCACGGACCCGGCCGTCCCGCGCGTCTACGTCGTCTCCACGGCGACGCCCTGACCGGCGAGGCACGCGAGGGCCACCCGGCGGCGACCGCCGTCCGGCCGTCCGCCGCCTCCGCCCGGTCACGCGATCCGGTCACCCCCGCCGCCTCCGCCCGGTCACCCGCCCTCCGGCCGCCCGGCGCCTGCCGCCCTCGGCTGGAATTGACCCGCTCGCTACTGTGGAGCGAGTGAGTGAGACGACGCAGACGCCCCCGACGCCCCCTCCGGCCCCCACGCTGCAGTACCGGACCGACGGACCCGACGACGCACCCGTTCTCATCCTCGGCCCGTCGCTCGGCACCACCTGGCACATGTGGGACCGGCAGATACCCGAGCTGACCCGGCACTGGCGGGTCCTCCGCTTCGACCTGCCCGGTCACGGCGGCGCCCCCGCCGAACCGGCCGTCGCCGTCGCCGACCTCACCGACCGGCTGCTCGCCACCCTCGACGCGCTCGGCGTCCAGCGGTTCGGCTACGCCGGGTGCTCCATCGGCGGGGCCATCGGTACCGACCTCGCCCTGCGGGCGCCGCACCGGCTCGCCTCGCTCGCCCTCGTGGCCTCATCGCCCCGCTTCGGCACCGCCGACGAGTTCCGGCAGCGCGGGGTCATCGTCCGCACCAACGGCCTCGAACCGATCGCCCGCACCGCGCCCGAGCGCTGGTTCACGCCCGGGTTCGCCGCCGCCCAGCCCGCGATCGTCGACTGGGCCGTGCAGATGGTCCGCACCACCGACGCCGGCTGCTACGTCGCCGCCTGCGAGGCACTCGCCGCCTTCGACGTCCGCGCCGAACTCGGCCGGGTCGGCGTACCCACCCTCGTGCTGGTCGGCTCCGACGACCGGGTCACCGGCCCCGCCGAGGCCCGCACCCTCGTCGCGGGCATCCCCGACGCGCGGCTCGCCGTCGTCCCCGGCGCGTCCCACCTCGCGCCCGTGGAACAGCCCGGCGCCGTCACCGACCTGCTCGTACGGCACTTCTCGTCCGGCTGGCAGGACACCCTGGCCGCCATCCCGGTGCCGCCCCCGGTCGCCGCGACGGCCACCCCGCCGCAGGCGGCCGCGCCGCTCGCCGACGCGGCCCCGCCCCCGGCGGCCGAACCCGCAGGAACGCGGCGGCCCGACCCGTACGACGCGGGCCTCAAGATCCGCCGCGAGGTGCTCGGCGACGCGCACGTGGACCGCGCGCTGGCCGCCGCCGACGACTTCACCGCCGACTTCCAGGAGCTGATCACCCGGTACGCGTGGGGCGAGGTCTGGACCCGGGACGGCCTGGACCGCCGCACCCGCAGCTGCGTCACCCTGACCGCCCTCGTCGCGGGCGGCCACCTGGACGAGCTGGCGTTCCACACCCGCGCCGCGCTCCGCAACGGGCTGACGCCGGCCGAGATCCGGGAGGTCCTGATCCAGGCCGCGGTCTACTGCGGCGTCCCGGCCGCGAACGCCGCGTTCCGGGTCGCCCGGCAGGTCATCCAGGAGGAGACCACGCCCGACCTCTGAGCCCGCCGGAACGGCCCGGGAACCCGGCGGGACCGGGCCGCGCGCGGCAGGATGGGCCGTATGAAGCTGACCAAGCTGTCCCACTCCTGCGTCCGTCTCCACAAGGACGGGCGGACGCTCGTCATCGACCCGGGCGGGTTCAGCGAGCCGGACGCGGCCCTCGGCGCCGACGCGGTCCTCGTCACCCACGAACACCCGGACCACTTCGACGAGGGCCGGCTGCGCGCCGCCCTGGAGGCGGACCCGGCCGTCGAGATCTGGACCCTGCGCAGCGTCGCCGACCAGCTCTCGGCCGCCTTCCCCGGCCGGGTCCACACCGTCGGCCACGGCGACACCTTCACCGCGGCGGGCTTCGACGTCGAGGTGCACGGCGAACTCCATGCCGTGATCCACCCGGACATCCCCCGGATCACCAATGCCGGGTATCTGGTCGAGGAGTCGGTGTTCCACCCCGGCGACGCGCTCACCGTGCCCGGCCGGCCGGTGGAGACCCTGCTGCTGCCGGTGATGGCTCCGTGGAACAAGATCTCCGAGGTCATCGACTACGTGCGCGAGGTCGCGCCGCGGCGCGCCGTCGACATCCACGACGCGCTGCTCACCGACCTCGCCCGTCCCGTCTACGACCGCCAGATCGGCGCACTCGGCGGCTCCGACCACGGCCGGCTGACGCCCGGGGACTCCACGGAGCTCTGACCCCGGCGACTGTCACACCCCGCCGTTAGGCTGTCCGTCATGCGTATCGCCACCTGGAACGTCAATTCGATCACCGCCCGGCTGCCCCGGCTCCTGGCCTGGCTGGAGAGCACTGGCACGGACGTGCTGTGCGTCCAGGAGACCAAGTGCACCCCGGAGCAGTTCCCCGCGGACCAGCTGCGCGACGCGGGCTACGAGTCCGCCGTGCACGCCACGGGACGGTGGAACGGCGTGGCGCTGATCTCCCGGGCCGGCCTCGAAGACGTCGGCATGGGCCTGCCCGGCGCCCCCGAGTACGAGGGCGTGCGCGAGCCCCGGGCGATCTCCGCGACCTGCGGTCCCGTCCGCCTCTGGTCGGTGTACGTGCCGAACGGCCGCGAGGTCGCCCATGAGCACTACGCCTACAAGCTGCGCTGGCTGGAGGCGCTCAAGACGGCCGTCGCCGACGACGCGTCGGCGGCGCGTCCGTTCGCGGTGCTCGGCGACTTCAACATCGCGCCCACCGACGAGGACGTCTTCGACGTCGCGGCGTTCGAGGGCTCCACGCACGTCACCGCGCCGGAGCGGGCCGCGCTCGCCGGGCTGCGCGACACCGGCCTCACCGACGTGGTGCCGCGCCCCCTCAAGTACGACCATCCGTTCACGTACTGGGACTACCGTCAGCTCTGCTTCCCGAAGAACCGGGGCATGCGCATCGACCTGGTGTACGGCAACAAGCCGTTCGCCGACGCGGTCGAGGACAGCTTCGTCGACCGCGAGGAGCGCAAGGGCAAGGGCGCCTCCGACCATGCCCCGGTCGTGGTCGACCTCGACGTCTGAGGCACGCGCGGCCGGGCCCCGCGGTGTGGCCGGAGAGTTCGGCCGGTGTCCGCCGGAGTCCGCGCGCCCTGTGGTGCGCGGCGCTCGTCGGTGCGAGTCTGAACAGTATGAACATCCCTTTCCTGGACGCCTGGCGTAAACGGCACGACGACGGACACAGTGCGCCGCTCGCCCGCGCGTTCGATCAGGATCCGGAAGGGGTGGCCGAACTCCTCTCGGAGTGCGAGCTGCTGCGCGCACGCGTGCAGGAGTACGGCGTACGGCTGGACGACACCCCGTACTCCCTCGCGGCCATCGACCAGCTGCCGCCGCGCTGGCGCGACGATCCGGAGGAGCTGCCGTGGCTCGGCAACGACGCCGGGCTGTACCTCGGCACCGTCATCGTGCGTACCGTCCCCGGCGCCTCCTGGTACGTCCCGCCGGGCGGCCAGCCGGTCGTGCGCCTCGTCTCCGGCCGGGAGATCCATGTGGTCGAGGCGGGACTGGACTGGGCGGTGACGGGTTCGCCGGAGCTGTCCCAGGTGTACGCGGAGGCCGCCGAGGGCTGACGGCGCCCGGCAGGCCAGGTGTCGCGTACTGCTTCAGTAAATACGGCTAATGCCCGGTTCGTGCGTGTCGGTGTGTGAAGTCCCTTTCGGTGCTGGAGAGTTTGCGCTGACCTCGGTCGCGGCCGGAGATCACTTCTCGCGCAGCGGTATCGACACGTACGACGGGTCGGCCGACGGCGAGGAGAAGGTCAGCCGTGCGCCGGACGGGTTGTGCTCGATGTACAGCGGGTCGACAGTGTCCACGACCAGGGCGAGCCGGTGGCCCGCCGGTACGTCGTACGCCGTGGAGAACAGCTCCAGGTCCACGGTGAACGGCTCGCCGGGGGTCCGGCCGTGGAAGGTGTACGGCGCGTTGCTGACCAGCTTGCCGAGGCCGAGCGGGCCCACGTCGTAGAGGTAGGCGACGAGGGTGCCGCTCGACCCTGTCGGGGTGACCGTGGTGTGCAGCCTGGCCGTGCCCCTGACGTGCTGGGCGGTCGCGTACCGCTCGGACTGCCAGACGGCCGCGTAGGTCCGGGGCAGCAGCGGGATCGACGTCATCGGGGGCAGTCGCAGGAACTGGTCGAGGGCGTTGGACAGCAGCACGACGCCGCCGTTGGCGCCGGAGTCGACGTTCGTGTGGATGCGCTGATCGGCGCCCAGGGCGATCTTGCGGGCGTTCGCGCCGACCGACTTCCAGTCGGGATAGGTCTCGTAGCCGCCGGTCGACCGTGACGTCAGCTGGACCGGCTGCTCGCGGTCGACGCCGTTGTCGGCGCCCCTGAGGTGGTGGTCGAACCAGCGGTGGGCGTTGGTCCAGGTGTCGTTGGGCAGACCGAGGAGACCGGTGGCCTCGGCGGTGGCGTGGTCGCCGGGGCGGAACTCCAGTCGCTTGGGGCCGGTGAGCTTCTCGTAGAAGGAGGCGTACTGGTTCGGCGGGAAGATGGTGTCGCCCCAGGCGTTGCCGAGCATGATGGCGGCACCGTTGGCGTTGATCCGGTCCAGGTAGGTGAGGGGGGAGCGCTTGCGGCCCCAGTCGATCATCTTCTGCTCTTCGGCGAGGTTCGAGGAGAGGAAGTCGCGCAGGATCTCCTGGAGTTCCGCGCTCGGCCGTCCGGTGAGATGGCCGGCGCCGCCGAGCAGGGCGGCGGCCTGGAGGTGCTGGGTGCGGCCGCTGTAGATGGACTCGATGAGGTCGGCCCAGCCGCTCATCGCCACCACGGCTTTGATCCGCCCGTCGTGTCCGGCGGCCAGCAGGCTGATCCCGGCACCGTAGGAGATGCCCGCCATGCCGACACGGTCAGGGTCGGCGGGGGTGTGGGCGAGCGCCCAGTCGATGACCTTGGAGGCGT
The DNA here is from genome assembly GCF_043204435.1 of Streptomyces sp. NPDC047886. Lineage (NCBI taxonomy): Bacteria > Bacillati > Actinomycetota > Actinomycetes > Kitasatosporales > Streptomycetaceae > Streptomyces > Streptomyces sp. NPDC047886. The sequence goes on along the minus strand of NZ_JBIDCF010000005.1, from coordinate 153,520 downwards.
CGGCGACGTCCGGCGGGCCGGCGACCTCGATCTGGCCGCCCGACTGCCAGAAGCCGCGCACGTTGTAGCTGACCACCACATAGCCCGCGTCGGCGAGCTTCCGCGCCTGCGCGAGGTACTCGACCTGGGGCATGGCCCAGCTGGTGGGCAGGACGATCACGGGGTAGCGGCGGCCCGGGTCGGCGGCGGCGCCGGCCGGGGTGACCACGTTGGCCTTCAGGGCGGTGCCGCCGTCGCCGGCGATGTCGACGAACCGTATACCGGCCGGTTCGGTGTAGGTGGCGGTCCCGGCCGCAGCGGCGGGGGCGAGCCCGAGGGCCGTCCCGGCCGCCAGAGTGGCCGAGGCGGTGCCGATAGCGGCCGTACGCAGGGCATTGCGGCGGTGTCCCACGGGTCACTCCTCACGCGGTCGTTGAAAGTGACCCGAAAGTAACCGCCAACCCTTACCCGGGGTAACCCATTGGTAAGTTACGCCCGGGTAACGATGTGAGGAGGCCCGCCGCCCGCCGCCGACCGGGGGAGCCAGGGGCAGTGCGCCGGCCCCGGAGCGGCCGTGCGTGGGGCCGCGCGCCGGCCGGGGTCAGCGCAGGGCGCTCTTGGTCTGCCACTCCGACCAGGAGAGGTTCCACTCGCCGTAGCCGTTGTTCAGCGCCTGAGTGCCCTTGGCGTCGCCGCCGTCGACTTCGAACGGGTCGCCCACCTGCACCTGCTCGTACACCCACTTGGCGTCGGAGTCGCTCATGCCGACGCAGCCCGAGCTGCGGTTGGCGCTGCCGAAGTAGGCGGCGTTCCAGGGCGCGGCGTGCGCGTACATCCCGGACCAGGTCAGCCGCATCGAGAAGTCGACCATCTTGTCGTACGCGTCACCGAGCCCGACCGTCTCGGAGCGCATGTTGATGGTGCCCTCCTTGGACATCAGCACCATCCTGCCGCGCCAGGACGCCTTCTCGCCGCCGGGCGTACCCGCCGACATCGGGACGTCCTTGACCAGCGCGCCGTCCCGCATCAGCTTCAGCCGGTGGTTGTCCAGGTCCACCTTCACCACCTGGTTCTTCCCGACGGTGAACCCGGTCCGGTAGTCGCGGACGAACCAGCCGCCGCCCTCTCCCGAGTCGACCCCGTTCAGCGCGGCGTCCAGGGTGACCTTCGTACCCGGCTTCCAGTACTCCTTCGGCCGCCAGTCGATCCGGTCCTTGCCCGACCAGTCCTGCATCCAGCCCCAGGAGCCGACCGTGTTGTTCGAGGTGGTGACCTTCAGGCTCTTCTCCACCTCCGCCTTGTTCTTCACCGGGTGGTCGAAGACGATCGACAGCGGCTGGGCGATCCCGACCGTGGAGTTCTTGCCCGGCGCCAGCGTCAGCTTGTTCACCTTCTCCGGCGCGGCGGTCGCGAAGTCCGCCTTCGCGGTGCCTCCGGCCTCGTCCCGCGCCTCGACCGTGTAGCCGGTGCCGGGGGCGGCCTTGCGAACCGACGTCCAGGTCCGGCCGTCGGCCGACACCTTGCCGTCGAGGGTCGCGCCCTTGGAGTCGGTCACGGTGACCTGCGTCAGCCTGCCCGACTCCAGCGTCACCTTGACCGGCTGACCCGGCGCCGCCTGCTTGCCGGACAGGTTCACCGAGATCCTGGTCTCCGGCTTGGCCTTGTCGTCCGCGCCCGTGGCGGTCGGGCCACCGCCACCCGAGCACGCGGTGAGGGCCGCGGCGAGGACCGCGGTGCCGGCCAGTGCGGCGGTGCGGAGCGGGGTACGCGGGCGTATGCGGCTCAACTCGAAAACCTCCGATGCGTTCTTCGTCGCTGGGTGAGAGGGCGAAGAGCCCCGCCAGGTTGCGGGGAACCGGAGAATTTCCGCCGTCGCCGGATGTGACGACGGCGACAGCCCTCCCGGCCTGGAGGCTGGTGCCGCCTCAGTGAACCTGCGCACCCTCGGAGCAGGCGTTCGGTTCCGGTACGGCGGCGACAGGACGCGTCGGCGCAGCTGGCCCCGGTCAGGTCGGCACCCCTCCTCGGTTGCCCACGAACGACCCCGAGGTGATCCGGTCTCACCGGCGAGCGCATTCCGTCGGCCTGCGGCCGAACGGACCACGTCGTGTTCCGTTCCCGGTACCGTCCCCTCAACCCTGCTCGGCATCAAGCCCTGAACAGACCTCGCCGTCCCCGCCGAGCCGCGTCGGCGGTCCGGTCCCGCCAGCGCGCCCTGGAGCCCCCGTCCTTTCCGCCGACAGCCCACTGAAGGAGAGCACCGTGTCCCAGCAGCCGATACTCGTCCTGGACCCCACCGGCTCCGACCACCACGCCGAGAACCAAGCCCTGCGCGCCCGCGGTCCGGCCACCCGCGTGGACATCCTCGGTGTGACCGCGTGGTCCGTCACCGACCCCGTTCTCCTCAAGGAACTCCTCACCGGTCAGCAGGTCTCCAAGGACGCCCGCGCCCACTGGCCGGCGTTCGCCGAGACCGTGCCCACCTGGCCTCTCGCCCTGTGGGTCGCGGTGAACAACATGTTCACCGCCTACGGCGGCGACCACCGACGGCTGCGCCGCATCGTCGCGCCGGCGTTCAGCGCCCGCCGCGTCCAGGCCATGCGGGCCGGAGTCGAAGAGGTCGTCACGGCGCTCCTCGACGACCTCGCTTCCGAGCCGGCCGGAGAAGCGGTCGACCTGCGCAAACGCCTCGCCTACCCGTTGCCGATCGCGGTGATCGGCCGGCTCATGGGCGTCCCCGACGAACAGCGCGACGGATTCCGCGCCGAAGTCGACGGCGTCTTCGACACGACACTCACCGCCGATCAGGCCACCGCGAACACGGCCGCCCTGTACGAGTCCCTCAACAAGCTGATCGCGGCCAAACGCGCCGAGCCCGGCGACGACATGACCTCTCTTCTCATCACCTCCCGCGACGAGGAGGGGGACGGCGGCACCCTCACGGACGACGAACTCCGCGACACGCTCCTGCTGATGATCTCCGCCGGGTACGAGACCACCGTCAACGTGATCGACCAGGCCGTCACCGCCCTGCTGACCGACCCCGTTCAGCTCGCCCATCTCCGGTCCGGCCGCGCCGACTGGAACAGCGTCGTCGAAGAGACCCTGCGGCACGAACCCGCGGTCAAGCACCTGCCGCTGCGCTACGCCCTCACGGACATCCCTCTGCCCGACGGCCAAGTGATCGCCCGGGGCGAGGCGATCCTCGCCTCCTATGCCGCCGCCAACCGCCACCCCGACTGGCACGGGGAATCCGCCGACCGCTTCGACGTCACCCGGCCGACGAAGGAGCACCTGGCCTTCGGACACGGCGTGCACTTCTGTCTCGGCGCTCCGCTCGCCCGCCTCGAAGTCGCCACCGCCCTCCAGCAGCTCTTCGAGAGGTTCCCCGAGATCGAACTCGCCGTGCCCGCCGATGAGCTGAAGCCGCTTCCCTCCCTGATCAGCAACGGACACCAGGCCCTGCCCGTACGCCTGCGACCGCCCGGCGCTCGGGCAGCGTGAAGGTCTTGCGTCTGCGGATGGTCCGCAGCAGCCGCCGGCCCTCGTCATCATCGGTCTCCCGAACCTGCATGCGCGCTGCCACGAGGACAGCACGGCGTGGCCGCGTCGCCCGGACCGGCACCCGGCGGCGCGTCACAACAGGGCGAGATGCCCGACGCGGCACTAGGACGCGTCGGAGGTACCGGCCGCTTCGGATGCGGTGGTGCCGGATGCGGCCGGTGGCTCGGCTGTCGCGGGTGCTCCGGAGGCGGCGTCCGGGGCCGCCGTCGAGGCGGAGGAGGCGGAGGAGGCGGTCGCGGGGCGCGGGGCGGTGGCCGCTCGCGTGACATCGGCCACCAGTTCCACGACGTCCGGGCCGTACGCCTCCGAGTTGACCACCTTCAGCAGCAGGACGAACGGGCCCCGGCCGTACTTCCGCGCCAGCTTCTCGTGGTGGCGGACGAGATAGCGCGTGGCCGCCTGGTTGGTGATGGCGCTCTGCCCGCAGAACAGGAACACCGGCCGCGCGCCGTCGCCGGTGGTGAGCCGCGCCAGCAGCACGTACTCGGCGATGCCCCGGTCCATGAGGTGGGACTCGGAGCCGATCTGGAACGCGCTGCGGTAGGTGCCCTCCGGATCGGCCTCCGTCGTGATCCCGACACCCGGAAGCAGGGTCCGCAGGTGCGCGGCCATCCGCTTGTTCGACGCGGGGCCGCCGAGGCAGAACTCGGTGCGCTCCCCGATGCCCTGATGGGCCGTGTCGTCCTGCACGATCCTGGCGTGCGCGCCGCAGTCCTTGATCAGCGCGGACAGTTCCAGCAGCGCGAACACGTCGAAGCGGTGGACGGAGCGTTCACCGCCGGCCGCCCGGTTCACGATGAGCAGGCACTCGGCGTTCCCCGGCAGCCCGAAGAAGTCCTGCCTGCGCCGCTGCCTGCGCCGTGACAGCGCTGTCCGGGCCAGCCAGCCGAACGACGCGCTCAGCCCCGTCGCGACGACACCGAGCACGATGTTCCGGAGGTCCTCGTTCATGGGCGCGCAGCCTAGCGGCGACACGCACCGCCGTTCGAGGGGGCCCCGGTGGACCCGGCAGGGGCGTCCTGGTCCGGCGGCCGACTCGAAGTTACGCTGCGCGGACGTTCGTTGACTGGAGGTCAGGATGCGTCGGTCCACAGCACGGAACGTCTCCCTCGCCACGCTCGCCGTGACGGTGCTGGCCGTCGGGGCGGCGGCGCCACCGCCGACCCGGGACACACCCGCCAAGGAACCGGTCGCCGTCGGCTACGGAGGGGCCGTGGCGAGCGTGGACCCGGACGCCTCGGCCGCCGGCATCGCGGTCCTGCGGGCCGGGGGCAACGCCGTGGACGCCGCCGTCGCCACGGCCGCCGCGCTCGGCGTCACCGAGCCGTACTCGGCGGGCATCGGGGGCGGCGGCTACCTCGTCCTGTACGAGGCCCGCACCCGCCGGGTCCACACCGTCGACGGCCGCGAGACCGCGCCCCGGTCGGCGGACGCGTCCCTGTTCCTGGAGAACGGCGCCCCCGTCCCCTTCGACGAGGCCATGACCAGCGGCCTCGGCGTCGGTACGCCCGGAACGCCCGCCACGTGGGACGCGGCCCTCGACGCCTGGGGCACCAAGTCCCTGCGGGAGCTGCTGAAGCCCGCCGAGCGGCTGGCCCGTGACGGCTTCACCGTGGACGAGACGTTCCGCGCGCAGACCCGGGCGAACGAGGCGCGGTTCCGGGACTTCCCCGCCAGCTCCGAGCTGTTCCTGCCCGGCGGCGAACTCCCCGTGGTCGGCTCCGTCTTCAAGAACCCCGACCTGGCCCGTACGTACGAGCAGCTCGGCCGCCAGGGCACCCGGGCGCTGTACCGGGGAGACATCGCCCACGACATCGTCCGTACCGTGCGCACGCCGCCCGTACGGGACGGCGCGACCCGCACCGTACGCGCGGGCGACCTGACGACGCGTGACCTCGCCGCGTACCGGACGGTGTCGCGGCGCCCGACGAAGCTGTCCTACCGGGGCCTGGACGTCTACGGCATGGCGCCGTCGTCGTCGGGCGGCACCACCGTCGGCGAGGCGCTCAACATCCTGGAGGGCACGGATCTGAGGGCCGCGTCCCAGGAGACCTACCTCCACCGGTACATCGAGGCCAGCCGGATCGCGTTCGCCGACCGGGGCCGGTGGGTCGGCGACCCGGCCTTCGAGGACGTACCCGTACGGGGCCTGCTGTCGCAGCGCTTCGCCGACAGCCGCGCCTGCCTCATCAAGGACGACACCGCGCTCACCAGCCCGCTCGCCCCCGGCGACCCGTCCGACCCGGTGCCGTGCGCGACCGGCGGGACGGCCGCCCCGACGACGTACGAGGGCGAGAACACCACGCACCTGACGACCGCCGACAAGTGGGGCAACGTCGTCTCCTACACGCTCACCATCGAGTCCACCGGCGGCAGCGGAATCACCGTCCCCGGGCGGGGCTTCCTCCTCAACAACGAGCTGACCGACTTCTCCTTCGCCCCCGCGAACCCGGCCGTCCACGACCCGAACCTCCCGGGCCCCGGCAAGCGCCCCCGCTCCTCGATGTCGCCGACGATCGTCCTGGACCGCCACGACCGGCCGGTCCTCGCCCTCGGCTCGCCCGGCGGCGCCACCATCATCACGACCGTCCTGCAGACGCTGACCGGTGTCGTCGACCGGGGCCTGCCGCTCGTCGAGGCGATCGCCGCGCCGCGCGCCAGCCAGCGCAACCAGCCCGTCACGGACCTCGAACCCGGGCTGTACGACAGCCCGCTGCGAGCCCGGCTTGAGTCGCTCGGGCACGTGTTCCGGCCGAACCCCGAGATCGGCGCGGCGACCGGTGTCCAGCGGCTGCCCGACGGGCGCTGGCTGGCCGCCGCAGAGGAGACCCGCAGGGGCGGCGGCTCGGCGATGGTCGTGCACCCGGCGGGCGGGCGGTGACGGCCGCGCTGACGGCCGCGCCGGCGGTGGTGACGTCGGCGGCGGCCGCGCCGGCGGTGGTGACCTTCGCGGCGGTGGCGGCGCTGTCGCGGTGGTGACGCTTGTCGCGGTCGCGGTCGCGGTGGCGGTGGCGGCGGTCGTGGGTCAGTCCGTCCGCTCCGCGGCCCCGGCGGCCTCCGCCGCGTCCCTGGCCTCCGCCAGCAGCTCGCGGGCCTTGGCCTCCGCCGCGTCGTAACGGTCGGGAAAGGCCGACCGCTGCACCCGCTGGGCCAGTTGCCCCGCCGTGAGACCGGGATGCCGCTCCTCGACCTCGACGGCACGGTCGAAGAACCGCTCGGCGGCGTACGAGACGCGGGTTATGCGCTCCGGAGCGCCCCAGCCCTGGCTGGGGCGCTGCTGGAACACCCCGAGGGAGTCCTTGTCGCCGCAGTCGAGGTTGTTCATATGGGACTCCACCCAGCCGGCCTCGAACGCGGCCAGCATGACGGTGGCGGAGACCCCGAGGTCACGGCCGACGGTGTACACGGTCTTGGTGACGTCGAGGTCGCGGTCGGGCGGAACGCGGCAGGAACTCATACCTCCGTCCTGCCCGCTCCGGGGCACCGTCCACCGGGAACGGCGAGTACCGGCCACGCGGAGCGGAGAGAAGGGGGATGACGGGGCGGGCGGGGATGAAAGAGTGAGCCCATGATTCCCGAGGAGCTGCGGCAGGGCCGCTATGTCAGCCTGACCACCTTCCGCAAGGACGGCAGCGGCGTCGCCACCCCGGTGTGGTTCGCCGTGGACGACGGCGAGCTGTTCGTCTGGACGCGTGCCGACTCGTGGAAGGTCAAGCGGCTGCGCCGGGACAGCCGCGTCGTCGTCACCCCCTGCGACGTGCGCGGCCGCGTGGCGGACGGCGCGACCGGGGTGCCGGGCACCGCGAGGCTGCTGGACGACCTGCGGGGCGTACGGAGGCTGCTGGCCCGCAAGTACACCTGGCAGTTCTGGGCCGTGGACTGGCCCGCCATGGTGGTACGGCGCGGAAAGCGGCCCCACGTGGGCATCGCCGTTCGGCTCGACGGCGCCGGTGGCGCGGCTGGGCGGCCGTGAGGTCCGGTGCGCCCCCGCCCGGAAAAGTTCCCGTAGCCGTCCCGTAACACGACTGAGGTCGAATGCCTCCCGACCGGAAGGTCCAGTCGGCGGGGGGCAGGGGCAGGGGCGTAGATGACGGAGCACCATCCACCTGAGGAAGTACGGGAGTTCGCGGGCTGGCTGCGAGGGCTCGCCGCACTGATCGACCAGGACGGCGGCTGGTACGGCGTCTTCCGGCAGCGTGACCCGGACGGCCTGCGGGCCTGCCTCGCCGGTGCCGAGGTCCCGCCCTGGGACGTGGTGGAAGCGCTGCTCCAGGACCTCGCGGCGGTACCGGGCGCCGACCCGGCGTGGGCCGATGCCGCCCGCGCGCGGCGGCTCCACGAGGCGGCCGCCACGGCCCACGACCGGCGCCCGGGCGGGCGGGACGCGCTCCGGCAGCGGCTCGAACTCATGGCCCATGAGCAGGCGCGGGCGGCGCGGCGCGCAGCGGAGCTGGTCGCCGAGCTCGGCACGGTGCCCGACGGCTCGGCCGAGGCGGAACGGCTCGCCCACGAGCTGGCCTGGCTGCGGGACGACCACGCCCGCGCGACGGCGCGGATCACGGAACTCGGGGCCCGTCTCGCCGCCGCCCAGGCGCCCTGGTTCCGCCAGCGGGCCCGCGCGGACCGGGCCCCGGAGCCCCCGGCCCCCGCCGAGGCGAGACCCGCCTCCGCCGAGGCGAAACCCGCCCCCGCCGAGGCGAGAGAAGAACGGGGCCGGTGGGGGCGTGGCGGGGCCAGGAGACGCCCTCGTGGCGCGCGGTACGCGTGGCTCGAGGAGGCCGCAGGGGAGGCCGGCGCCGCTGATCCCCTGCCGGAGCTGCCGAACGCCGCCGCCCCGGCCCCGCGCGGCGCCCGCTTCGGAGGCGCCGCCGAACCGGAACCCGCGCAGACCCCGGAGGCCGCGCCGGCATCCGCCGGACCAGCGCCGACCGCCGACGACCACGCCGCCCGCCGGTCCGCGCGCGAGACGGTCGCGGCCCTGCTCGGCCTGCGCGCCGAGGGGCGCGGTGGCGAGGCACACGCGCTGCTCTGCGAGGCCGCCCTGCGCCCCGCGTCGTGGCTGCCGCCGCTCGCCGTCGAACTCGAACGCGCCGGGCTGGTCGCCGACTGGTCCACCCTGCTGTGGGAGGCGGCCTCGCTGCCGCCCGCGCGGCTCGCCTCCGTGGCCGTGGAGCTCACCACCGCGGGCCGCGAGTCCGACGCCCGCGGGCTGCTGCGCCAGGGCGTGGCCGGGCCGCCGGGCGACACCGCGGCGGTCGTGCTGGAGTTCGACGACTCGGGTCGGCAGGCGCACGCCAGGTCGCTGGTCGAGGCGCTGGTCCGGTCGCGTACGGCCGAGGACACGGCCAGGTTCGCCGCGCACGCCCCGGACCGCCTGGTGCCCCAGGTCCTGTCGGCGGCCCGGACCGTGCCGGACGCCCAGGAGCGCGCGATCGTCCACGCCCTGCGGGTGGCGGGCCTGACCGCCTGACCACCAGGCGCCCGGCCCGTACCGGGCCCCCGGCCCCGGGCCCACCCGCGCCCGACCGCCACCCCGGGCCACCCGCGATCCCCAGCACCACCCACGCGCCCACCCGCACCCGACCGCCACCCCGGGCCACCCGCACCCGACCGCCACCCCGGGCCACCCGCACCCGACCGCCACCTTGGCCCGTACCGCACCCGACCCGCCCCCCGACCGCCCCCCCGCGCCCACCCGCCCCCGGCCACCCGTGCCCCGCTGCCACCCCGGGTCCGCCCGTGAGCCGCCGGGGTGGCGGGGGCGTTGACCGGGTCGTACCCGCCCCGTGACCGTTGTGGACCACTTGGGTACGAAACATGATCGACTCCAGCGGTTGACGGCGGCGGTCTTGCTCCGCGATGTGACGAGGCTTACGTTCTCCTCCTACGCACCGCTCTACGTGCGTAGAGGCTTCCTGACGCCGTGCCGAAGGAGCAGCTCATGTCCCACGTCGTGCGCGCCGCACTCGTCCAGGCGACCTGGACCGGCGACACCGAATCCATGATCGCCAAGCATGAGGAGCACGCCCGCGAGGCGGCCCGGCAGGGCGCCAAGGTCATCGGCTTCCAGGAGGTGTTCAACGCCCCCTACTTCTGCCAGGTGCAGGAGCCGGAGCACTACCGCTGGGCGGAACCCGTTCCGGACGGTCCGACCGTGCGCCGGATGCGGGACCTTGCCCGCGAGACCGGCATGGTCGTGGTCGTCCCGGTCTTCGAGGTCGAGGGCGCGGGCTTCTACTACAACACCGCCGCCGTCATCGACGCCGACGGCACCTACCTCGGCAAGTACCGCAAGCACCACATCCCGCAGGTCAAGGGCTTCTGGGAGAAGTACTACTTCAAGCCAGGCAACCTCGGCTGGCCGGTGTTCGACACCGCCGTCGGCAAGGTCGGCGTGTACATCTGCTACGACCGGCACTTCCCCGAGGGCTGGCGCCAACTCGGCCTGAACGGCGCCCAGCTCGTGTACAACCCGTCCGCCACGCACCGCGGCCTCTCCGCGTACCTCTGGCAGCTGGAGCAGCCCGCCGCCGCCGTCGCCAACGAGTACTTCATCGCCGCGATCAACCGCGTCGGCCAGGAGGAGTACGGCGACAACGACTTCTACGGCACCAGCTACTTCGTGGACCCGAGGGGCCGGTTCGTCGGCGACGTCGCCTCCGACAAGGAGGAGGAACTCGTCGTACGCGACCTCGACTTCGACGTCATCGACGAGGTGCGGCAGCAGTGGGCGTTCTACCGCGACCGGCGGCCCGACGCGTACGAGGGGCTGGTGCGGCCGTGAGCAGCCTGTACGAGCGGCACAAGGCCGTCATCCCCGACTGGATCGCGCTCTACTACCACGACCCCGTAGAGATCACCCACGGTGACGGCCGGCACGTCTGGGACGCCGAGGGCAACAGGTACCTCGACTTCTTCGGCGGCATCCTCACCACCATGACCGCCCACGCCCTGCCCGAGGTCACCAAGGCCGTCAGCGAGCAGGCCGGGCGGATCATCCACTCCTCCACGCTCTACCTCAACCGCCCGATGGTCGAGCTCGCCGAGCGCATCGCGGCCCTCTCCGGCATCCCCGACGCCCGGGTCTTCTTCACCACGTCCGGGACGGAGGCCAACGACACCGCCCTGCTCCTCGCCACCGCGTACCGCCGCTCCAACCAGATCCTGGCGATGCGCAACAGCTACCACGGCCGGTCCTTCTCGACCGTGTCCGTCACCGGCAACCGCTCCTGGTCGCCCACCGGTCTCTCCCCGCTCCAGACGCTGTACGTGCACGGCGCCGTCCGCACCCGCGGCCCCTTCGCCCACCTCGGCGACGCCGAGTTCATCGCGGCGTGCGTCGCCGACCTGGAGGACCTCGTCGGCCACACCGGCGAGGTCGCCGCGCTGATCGCCGAACCCGTCCAGGGCGTCGGCGGCTTCACCTCCCCGCCCGACGGGCTGTACGCGGCGTTCCGGGAGGTCCTGGACCGCCACGGCATCCTGTGGATCTCCGACGAGGTGCAGACCGGCTGGGGCCGCACCGGCGACCACTTCTGGGGCTGGCAGGCCCACGCGGCAGCCGGCCCGCCGGACATCCTCACCTTCGCGAAGGGCATCGGCAACGGCATGTCCATCGGCGGGGTCGTCGCCCGCGCCGAGGTGATGAACTGCCTCACCGCCCACTCCATCTCCACCTTCGGCGGCTCCCCGGTCACCATGGCCGCCGGCCTCGCCAACCTCTCCCACCTCCTCGAACACGACCTCCAGGGCAACGCCCGGCGGGTCGGCGGGCTCCTCATCGAGCGGCTGCGCGCCATCGGCGCCGGCCTCGCCCACGTACGGGAGGTACGGGGCAGGGGCCTGATGATCGGCGTCGAACTGGTCAGGCCCGGCACCGACGAGGCCGACCCGCAGGCCGCCGCCGCGGTCCTGGAGGCGGCCCGTGAACTCGGCCTGCTCATCGGCAAGGGCGGCGGCCACAGCACCAGCGTCCTGCGGATCGCGCCGCCGCTCTCCCTGACCGTCGCCGAGGCCGAGGAGGGCGCCGCCCTCCTCGAACAGGCCCTCCGCACCGTCCCGTAACCCACGCAAGGGGGCCGACCACCATGAGCACCCGCACCCTCGTCCGCGGCGGGCTCGTCATCACCGCCGCGGAGGAGACCCACGCCGACGTACTGATCGAGGACGGCCGGATCGCCGCCCTCGCCACGCACGGCAGCAGCGCCGCCGAGGCGTGGACCGCCGACCGGACCGTCGACGCGACCGGGAAGTACGTCATCCCGGGCGGCGTCGACGCGCACACCCACATGGAGCTCCCGTTCGGCGGGACCTTCGCCTCCGACGACTTCGAGAGCGGCACCCGGGCGGCCGCCTGGGGCGGCACCACCACCATCATCGACTTCGCCGTCCAGACCGTGGGCCACACCTTGCGCGAGGGCCTGGACGCCTGGCACGCCAAGGCCGACGGCAAGTGCGCCGTCGACTACGGCTTCCACATGATCCTCTCGGACGTGGACGAGTCGTCGCTGAAGGAGATGGATCTGCTCGTGGAGGAGGGCGTGACCTCCTTCAAACTGTTCATGGCCTACCCGGGCGTCTTCTACAGCGACGACGGACGCATCCTGCGGGCCATGCAGCGCTCGTCGGTCAACGGCGGACTGATCATGATGCACGCCGAGAACGGCATCGCCATCGACGTCCTCGTGGAGCAGGCCCTCGCCCGGGGCGAGACCGACCCCCGCTACCACGGCGAGGTCCGCAAGGTCCTGCTGGAGGCGGAGGCGACGCACCGCGCCATCCAGCTGGCCCGGGTGGCGGGCGCGCCGCTCTACGTCGTCCACGTGTCGGCGGAGGAGGCGGTCGCCGAGCTGGCCGCCGCCCGCGACAGGGGCCTGCCCGTCTTCGGCGAGACGTGCCCGCAGTATCTGTTCCTGTCCACCGACAACCTCGCCGAGCCGGACTTCGAAGGCGCCAAGTACGTGTGCAGCACGCCTCTGAGGCCGCGCGAGCACCAGGCGGCGCTGTGGCGCGGGCTGCGCACCGACGACCTGCAGGTGGTGTCCACCGACCACTGTCCGTTCTGCTTCGTCGGACAGAAGGAACTCGGCAGGGGCGACTTCTCCCGGATCCCCAACGGGCTGCCCGGCGTGGAGAACCGGATGGACCTCCTCCACCAGGCGGTGGTCGACGGGCACATCAGCCGCCGCCGCTGGATCGACATCGCGTGCGCCGCTCCGGCCCGGATGTTCGGCCTGTACCCGAAGAAGGGCACCATCGCGCCCGGCGCCGACGCGGACGTCGTCGTCTACGACCCGCACGCCCGGCAGACCCTGTCCGTCGAGACCCACCACATGAACGTCGACTACTCGGCGTACGAGGGCAGGACCGTCACCGGCCAGGTCGAGACCGTCCTGTCCCGGGGCGAGGTCGTCATCGACCGGCGCACGTACACCGGGCGGGCCGGACACGGCGTCTACACCCCGCGTTCCACCTGCCAGTACCTGAACTGAGGAGCTCCCGCATGGACTTCGGACTCGTCCTCCAGACCGATCCGCCCGCCTCGGAGGTCGTCGGTCTGATGCGGCGCGCGGAACGCAACGGCTTCCGCTACGGCTGGACCTTCGACTCGGCCGTGCTGTGGCAGGAGCCCTTCGTCGTCTACAGCCGGATCCTGGAGCACACGACGAAGCTGACGGTCGGCCCGATGGTCACCAACCCGGGCACCCGCACCTGGGAGGTCACCGCCTCCACCTTCGCCACCCTCAACGACATGTACGGCAACCGCACGGTGTGCGGCATCGGCCGCGGCGACTCCGCGATGCGCGTCGCGGGCCGCAGACCCGACACGCTGGCCAGGCTCGGCGAGGCCATCGACGTGATCCGCGACCTGGCGGAGGGCAGGGAGGCGGAGGTGGACGGCAAACCGGTCCGCATCCCGTGGGTGCGGAACGGCAGGCTGCCGGTGTGGATGGCCGCGTACGGCCCGAAGGCCCTCGCGCTGGCCGGGCGCAAGGCCGACGGGTTCATCCTCCAGCTCGCGGACCCGTTCCTCACGGAGTGGATGGTACGGGCGGTCCGGCAGGCCGCCGAGGAGGCCGGACGCGACCCCGCGTCCGTCACGATCTGCGTCGCCGCGCCCGCGTACGTCAGTGACGACCTGGCCCACGCCCGCGACCAGTGCCGGTGGTTCGGCGGCATGGTCGGCAACCACGTCGCCGACCTCGTCGGCCGGTACGGCGAGCACTCCGGGCTGGTGCCCGAGGCCCTCACCGCGTACATCAAGGACCGCAAGGGCTACGACTACAGCCACCACGGGCGGGCCGGGAACCCCTCCACCGACTTCGTTCCCGACGAGATCGTCGACCGCTTCTGCCTGCTCGGCCCGGCCTCCGCCCACATCGGGAAGCTGACGGCACTCCGGGACCTCGGCGTCGACCAGTTCGCGGTCTACGCGATGCACGACGCCAAGGAGGCGACCATCGACGCGTACGGCTCCGAGATCATCCCGGCACTCACCTGACGCACGCGGGACCGGGCCAGGCGGCATGCGCGCCCGCGTTCCGCTGATGGCCGGGAGAGCCGCTGACGCGGAGGCTACGCGCCGGTAGGCTTCGCCGGCATGGACACTCACGCGGCGGCGGCCGATCTCGGACTGGCCGACCAGGCACGGGAGTTGAGGGAGGGTCGGGTCACCTCCGAGGCCCTCGTGCGGGCCAGTCTCGACCGGATCGAGGCGACCCGCACGACCCTCAACGCCTTCCGCTGCGTACGGGCCGATGCCGCCGTCGCCGAGGCCCGGGACGCCGACCGCAGGCTCGCGGCGGGGGAGACCCGACCACTGCTCGGCGTCCCGGTCGCGGTCAAGGACGACACCGACGTGGCTGGACTCCCCACCCGCTTCGGCTGCGCGGGAGACATCCCGCCCGCCCCGGCCGACGGCGAACCGGTCCGCCGCCTGCGCGCGGCGGGCGCGGTGATCGTCGGCAAGACCAACTCCTGCGAGCTCGGCCAGTGGCCGTTCACCGAGGGACCCGCCTTCGGCGCCACCCGCAACCCCTGGAACCCCGACCACACGCCGGGCGGCTCATCCGGCGGATCGGCGGCGGCCGTCGCCGCCGGGCTCGTCCCCGCCGCACTCGGCTCCGACGGCGCCGGCTCCATCCGCATCCCCGCCGCCTGGACGCATCTCGTCGGCATCAAGCCGCAGCGCGGCAGGGTCTCCGTCCACCCGTACACCGACTGCTTCGAGGGCCTCACCGTCAACGGCCCCCTGGCGCGTACGGTCGCCGACGCCGCGCTGCTGCTCGACGCCGCCTCCGGGTCGCACCCCGGCGAACGGCACCGCCCGGCGCCCGTCGACGCCTCGGCAGCGGCCCGCCGCGACCCCGGACGGCTGCGAGTCGCCCTCGCCCTGCGCTCCCCGTTCACCGCCACCCGCAACGCCCTCCACCCGGACGTACGACGGGCGGTCACCGCCCTCGCGGAGGCCCTGGCCCGGCTGGGCCACACCGTGGAGGAGGCCCGCCCGCGCTACGGGCTCATCGGCCTGAGCTTCCTGCCCCGCGCCACCGCCGGCATAGCGGCGTACGCCGACCGGCACCCCGACCCCGCGCTGCTCGACCCCCGCACCCGCGCCGCCACCCGCACCGGCCATCTGCTCGGCGGCCGTGCCCTGCGCGCGGCACGGGCCCGCGAGGCGCGCCAACACCACAGGATCGGCGCCCTGTTCAGCGCGTACGACGTGCTCCTCACACCCACCACGGCCGCGCCGCCCCCGCACGTCGGCACCTTCGACGGCATGCCCGCCTGGCGCACCGACCTGACGATGGCCGCGGCCTGCCCGTACGCCTGGCCGTGGAACGTCCTCGGCTGGCCCGCGGTCGGCGTCCCCGCCGGGTTCACCCGGGACGGGCTGCCGGTCGGCGCGCAGCTACTCGGCCCCGGCGGCGGCGAGGAACGCCTCATCTCCCTCGCCGCCCAGCTGGAGGCCGACCAGCGGTGGTACGAGAGGTACCCGGCTCAGTCCCTCACCGGACGGGGCGATCGATGACCGTCAGGTTGCTCAGCACCCAGTGATCGACATTGGCGCGCGAGTGCGTGAAGAAGCTCTCGATCAGCGCCTGGGTGCGCTCGGGGTCCTTGGCGCCCGTCCTGGCGGTGTAGGTGGTGAAGTTGACGACCGTGGCCACGACGTCGGTGGTGAACCCCACCACCTCCGCCGTCCAGGACAGAATGTAGTCGTGCCACTTCGGGTTGTCCCTGGCGAGGGCCGCCACCTTCTCGCAGGCCGCCCGGACCGACGCGTCGACGGCTGTGCGCAGTTCGCGCTTCTCGCCTTCCAGTGCGCGCTTCCACGCGGTCGTGTCCCCGTCCTTGCTCAGCTGCCCGGTCGCGTTCAGGACCGCCTTCTCCATGGACCGCTGGTGGTTGTCGAGCTGCTTCAGCATGTCTCCCCAGATGCCCCTCACGCTGGTGGGCGCGTCGGGGAACATCCGGTTCAGCAGGTCGAGGGGGAGCTGGGGACCCGGGAGCGGACAGACGGACGACTGGTGCACGAAGGCGCCATCCGTCCCGTCGGTGGAGTCGCTGACCAGCAGGGCGTGCTCCATGAACGCGCTGTGATGGTGAAGGACGGCGTCCATGGCCGCCGTGAAGGCGGTGTCCCGGGCCTTGGTGACCGTTGTGGTCATGGGAGTTCCTCTCTGATGGGCTGTCAGGTGAAGTCGGCGAAGGTCTTGGAGTACTTGCGCAGGATGGTCACGCAGGTGTCGATCTGCTCAGGGGTCACGCCTTCGGGGGCCGCTTCCCGGTACCAGTCGACGAAGGCCTTGGCGGTGCCGTCGCCGTGCCTCCGCCGCCATGTCGCCCACTGGATGCGCACGTCGGCGTAGAGCCCGTAGCGCCGGGTGGCCTGGCGTGCGACGCGCAGCGTCTCGGCGACACGTGTCGGGTCGGGGTCGGGCAGGGGGAGACCCAGCGGTCCGAACACGGGGGCCAGGGCCGTGACGATGTCGTTGATGTGCCGCTGACACGTGCCGATGGCGGCGTAGGTGTCGTTGTACCTGGCGGTCACCACCCGGGAGTAGGTCGTGAGCCGGTCGATGTTCTTCCGGTAGTCGTCGATGGCGTTCCTGAGCTTGTCGGCGTCCTTCTCCGCGGTCACCCAGCCCACGCCGATCTCCACCCCGGCGGTGACGAGGAATCCCAGGCCCGCGGCGGCGACGCTGGCCCCCGAGAGCGCCTCCATGGCGTCCTCACCGAAGGCGGCGGCCACCTCCGCCCCGGCTTCCTCGGCGGCCGGTTCGGCGACACTGACGCCGAGGTCCTCAAGCGCCGCGGGCAGCGCCTCCAGCGCGTCGGGGGCCAGGGCTCCGGCGAGTCGCAGCATTCCCCGCCGGGCCAGCAGCCCGGCCCTGATCGTCAACTGGGCCAGGATCATCCCGCCGCCGTAGCCGTTGACCGTCTGGGCGATGTCCAGCGGGAGTGTGCCCGGCCCCCGGTTCTCCGGGTTCGGGACCTGGGCGTCGGCCGCTGTCAGGAGCTTCTCCAGGTCCCCGTCGGAGTCGCGCGAGACCTCGGAGACGACGGCGAGCATCGCGACGGCCGCGGCGAGCGAGCGGTAGTCGCGCCGCCGGGACCGCAGGCCGTCGATCTGAGTGGTGACCTGCTGGTGGAGCAGCAGGGCGGAGCCGTAGAGGGCGACCGCTCGGGCGTGCAGTTCGGAGACGTGGTAAACGCCCTCGGAGATCACCGATCCGACGGTCTGCCGCTTGACCTCGGCGTCGCCGGCAAAGTGGAAGGCGGGCATGCCTGACACGTACTCACCTGCTTTCGAAGGGAGGGTGGGGTGGGAGTTCAGGAGTCCGGTGAGGTGAGCGCCCGCTGCAGGCACACCAGCGTCCATTCGGGTGAGAGTCCCTCGACGAAGGCTCGGTCCCGCCAGTGCTCGATGGCCATTTCGTCGGGGCGCGGATGCGTGGTCACCTCGTCGCGGATGCGGACCGGCAGGGCGAGCGTGGGCACGGCCACCATGAAGAGGCCCATCACCCGGGGCAGCCCGGCGAAGTCCGCGGCCGGCGGCGTGTCTTCGACGGCTTCGGCGAGTTTCGGCAGCAGTTGCCTGTGCGGCATCACGATTCCGCTCAGGAGCGCGTGGCAGGCCCGCTGCCGCTGGACGGCCGTTTCGGTGGCGGCGGGCAGCGCGCCCTCGGCGGCGGCGAGCAGTCGTTCCACCTTCGCCGCCTGGAGGTCCATCGCCGAGGCCACTTCGGGGCCCTCCTGCGGTCGCCGGTGCCACCTGCGGCGCAGCGCGGGCAGCCCCAGGACGGCAGGCAGCAGTGCCGCCGTCCTCACCAGCGCCCATCCCGGGCAGCCCCGCAGCCGCTTCTCGACCTCGTGCAGGCCGACATCCGGACCGAGTTCGGCGGCGGTCAGCGGCCGTGGGGGTCCTTCGGGAGCGAAGGTCAGACCCTCCTGCCGGGCGGCGCGGAGCAGGTCCGCGCAGGCGTCCTCGCCGCCGAGGACGTCCCGTGCGATGCTGCCGAACCACCATGGGGCCGCGGTGTACACCTTGGGGAGGCGGGTGTGCAGGAAGAGCGCGGATGCCGTCCTGGGCAGGGACCCGGGAAGGGGCCGGCCGGCCGGTTCGGCCGCGTAGGAGCCGGAGTGCAGGTTCTGGTGGAACTCGCGGTAGGGCTTGGGAGGGGAGGACAGCGACGCCTGTCCGAGCCGGGCGAGCATCTCGACGGCGATGACGTACTGAAGGGTCTCCAGTGCGCCCAGGAGAGGGGCGATCCGGGTGGCCAGGACTCCCTCGGCGTAGGAGAGCCGGGTGGTGAGCTCGTCGGGGCGCACGGTGAGGTCGGGGGCGGCGGGCGAGCGTGGTGCCGTGGTGGTCATGGGGTGGCCCTCCTCAGACGCTCAGGTCGGAGAGCTGCTGCTGAGACGTGCCCTGGGGGTATGCGCGCTTCGACACCTCGTCGAGGAGCGTCGCGTACTCCTCCAGCTTCTTGACGTCGATCGAGACGCCGGCTCCCTCGACGTACCAGTCCACGAACTGCTTCATCGTCGCCTGGGGGTGGCGCAGCATGTAGTTGGCGCGCTTGGCCTTCAGGTCGCTGAAGATGTGGTAGTGGTTCACCGTGGACGTGCCGTATGCCACCCACTCCGAGTAGTAGGCCATTCCGACCTTCGCCGGCCTGGGGATCTCGGGGCGGGAGCCGAAGATCTTCTCCATGCCGACGACGAAGTCGGACAGTCGACGCTGCTCCACGATGATCAGGCGCTCGGCGTCCGTGATGCGCTGGCTGAGCTTGCCCGTGGCGGCGTTCATCTTGTCGGTCGCCTTCCGCAGCTGCTCGATCTCCTTGTCCAGTTGCTCCTTCTCGCTCGCTCCGGACAGCGCGGCGAAGGCGACGTCGATCCCGACCGCGATGGCGAGGCCGATGCCGATGCCGGCCCACTCGCCGAGGGCGGCCTTGCCCATGTTCTCGGCCGCGGCCTCGGTGCCGACCTCGCGGCCCACGGTCTCCTCGCCGATTTCGGCGGTCTCCTCGCCGATGGGCGGGGCGCTCTCACCTTCGGGAAGCTCGATGGTGCCGGTCTCGCTCTCCGGGTCGATCGCCTGGCCCGCGTTGTCCGGCGACGAGACACCGGACCGGCCCCCGGCGTCCGGCAGGGTCGCCTCGGGCTCGACCACCTCGGGCGCCACCTTGGCGATGCCCCGCCGTACCGATGTGGGGATCGCCTTCACGAGGGCGTCCTTCGCGCGGAAGAGCGCCTTGAAGACGTAGTTGCCGGCGGCGAATTCGGCGATGAACGAGACGATCTCGGCGGGCAGTGAGCCGTTCGCGGGCTCCTCCAGCGCCTGGACGTGCTGGCGGTACTGCAGATAGTCGTCATGGCCCAGATGGGCCTCGTTGATGGTCATCATCAGCAGCAGGTTGGTGGCGACCATCCGTTTGTACTGATCGACCCGGGTGGCGGCTGTGTTTCCGTCCTTCAGGATCGTCTCCTGCGCGGTGAGAGCCGCGTCGTGGAGGTGGTTGACCTCGTCGCGCCGGTGCGGCAGCGCGTAGATCCAGTCGGCCCAGGGGATCGCGCCCATGGCGGTACGCTCCGTCTTCTCTGGTCGGGTTCACGTTCTGCCGGGTCATCGGCAGCGCGCCCGCGAGGCTTGAAGCGCAGAGAGTGACGAAACGTTACTGATGGTGAATTATGTCACCGAGGGCCGGCCATATTGCGATGAATGGCCCAACCGGAGCCTGCCGGAGATGCTTCCCGCCGGGGTGCGCTAGTAGTGCTCCGCGTGGTCTCCGTGGTCGGAGACCTGGGCTTCACCCCAGGCGTGCAGGGCCTCGACCAGTGCGGGATCGGTGGTGCGGAACCGCAGGGCGGCCCCGTCCGGGCGCTCGGTGTATGTGAGGGTGATGCGCCCCGCGCCCGCCGTCAGTTCACCGAGTCTGGGCATGGCGGTGCCGTGGATACGGGCCGGGTCGCCGTAGTCGCCCCGCCGGAACCGCCGTCCCTCGTGTTCCAGGTGCTCGCGGATCAGCCGGATCTGGGTGACGTCCTTCGGGTCGTCGCTGATCACCTCCTCACGCAGGCCGTCCTGCTCCGGCGTGAACCGGTGGGTGGTCCGGTCCAGGTCGAACGGCATGACCGACGTACCCTCGCGCGCCACCCGCTCCTGCCGGGACCCCTCGGCCGGCGCGCGCCCCGCGACGAGTGAGGCCAGGAGCGCGACCGCGGTCGCGGGCCTGACCGCTGTGCTCCGCGTGGCCGCCGTCGACGGCGTGGCCGTCGGTGCGTCGTGCCGCCGCTCCCGGCGCCACCGCCTCGTGCGGGTCGTCGGGCTCCTACGGTTCACGGCTTGCCTCCTCGAGCAGGCGCAGGGCTCGGATCACGCCGGGGCGCCGCGCCTTGGGGACCCGGTCGAGCAGTGCGGAAAGCCGGTCGGCCCGGCGCCGCGCCAGTTCGGCGGCGGCCTGTTCCCCTGGCGCGGTGAGCCCGACGAGCTGCGCCCGGCCGTCGTCCGGGTCCGGGGAGCGGTCGGCCCAGCCGCGCGCCGCCAACTGGTCCACCAGCCGGCTGGTGGTGGACTTCGTGAGGTTCAGTTCCTCGCCCAGGGTCCGCTGCGGCACGCGCCCGGCACGCAGCACGGTGAGGGCGTGCGCCTCAGCCGTGGACATGGGGGCGCCGCAGGGTGTCCGGTCGGCGTCGAGCAGGCCGAAGGAGCGGACGAAGCGGACGAGAGCATCGGAGAACGCTTCGGTCGAAACGTCGTCAGGGGACTCGGACATGGTTGCAATGTAGAACGATCCAGTCCCATTCTGCAACGAGTTTGGTTCCTGTGCGCGGATAAGGCGGCCTCGGGCAAGGAGAGTTGGGCAAGCCGGTCGGTAGGGTCGTCGCCATGTTCACCACACGGCCGACGCTCCAGGGCACCTTCGGCATGGTGTCCTCCACCCACTGGCTCGCCTCCCAGTCCGCCATGGCCGTCCTGGAGGGCGGCGGCAACGCTTTCGACGCCGCCGTCGCCGCCGGGTTCGTCCTCCACGTCGTGGAGCCGCACCTCAACGGGCCCGCCGGCGAGGTCCCGTTGCTCCTCGCCCCGGCCGGCGGGGACGTCCGTGTGCTGTGCGGGCAGGGGCCCGCGCCCGGAGGCGCGACCATCGCGCACTACCGCTCCCTCGGACTGCGGCTCGTCCCCGGCACCGGCCCCCTCGCCGCAGCCGTGCCCGGCGCCTTCGACGCGTGGATGCTGCTCCTGCGCGACCACGGCACCCTGTCCCTCGCCCAGGTCCTGCGGTACGCCGTCGCCTACGCGGAGCACGGGCACGCACCCGTGGAGCGGGTCGGCGCGACCGTGGAGACCGTACGCCCGCTCTTCGAGAACGAGTGGACGTCCTCCGCCGACGTGTACCTGCCCGGCGGGCGGCCTCCGGCGCCCGGGGAGCTCTTCCGCAACCCCGCCCTCGCCCGAACCTGGCGGCGGCTGATCGACGAGGCGACGGCCGAGGGCGGCCGCGACCGGGACGCCCAGATCGAGGCCGCCCGGCGGATCTGGCGTACCGGCTTCATCGCCGACGCGCTCGTCCGGCAGGCCGCCCGCCCCACCCTCGACACCTCCGGCGCCCACCGCACCGGCACCCTGAGCGCCGCCGACCTGGCCGGCTGGTCCGCCACGTACGAGGACCCCGTCACCTACGACTGGAACGGCTGGACCCTCTGCAAGGCCGGCCCCTGGAGCCAGGGCCCGGTCCTCCTCCAGCAGCTCGCCCTGCTCCCCGCACAGCTGCCCCCGTACGGCTCCGCCGACTACGTCCACCTCCTCATCGAGGGCTGCAAGCTCGCCATGGCCGACCGGGAGGCCTGGTACGGCGACGCGGCCGACGTCCCCCTGGACACCCTGCTGTCCGGCCCGTACAACGCCGAACGGCGCGCCCTCATCGGCGCCACGGCGTCGTACGCGCTCCGGCCGGGCAGCCCCGGCGGCCGTACACCGGTGCTGAGCGCGCACGCGGCCGCCGTCGCGGCGGGCCGGCCGGCCGTCCCCGCCGGTGCCGGTGTCGGTGTCGGTGTCGGCGCGGGGGAGCCGACCGTCGCGGCGGACGGCGCCACCGTGGGCGACACCTGCCACATCGACGTCGTGGACCGCTGGGGCAACATGGTCGCGGCGACCCCCAGCGGCGGCTGGCTCCAGTCCAACCCCGTCGTACCGGAACTCGGCTTCCCGCTCGGCACCCGCCTCCAGATGGCCTGGCTCGACCCCGGGCTGCCGAACTCGCTGACTCCGGGCCGCCGCCCCCGCACCACCCTCACTCCGACGCTGGCCCTGCGCGACGGCGAGCCCGTCATGGCGTTCGGCACGCCCGGCGGCGACCAGCAGGACCAGTGGCAGCCGCACTTCTTCCTCGCGGTCGCCCTGCGGCGGCCGATACGCGGCGGACTCGACCTCCAGGGCGCCATCGACGCGCCCAACTGGCACAACGACGCCTTCCCCGGCTCCTTCCACCCGCGCGGTATGACACCCGGCTCCGTCACCGTCGAATCCCGCATGGACGCGGACGTCGTCGCCGGACTCCGCAGGCGCGGCCACGACGTCACGGTCGGCCCGCCCTGGTCGGAGGGGCGGCTGTGCGCCGTCGCCCGCGACCCGCGCACCGGGATCCTGTCGGCCGCGGCGAACCCCCGGGGCATGCAGGGTTACGCCGTGGGACGGTGACCGCACGCGGCGTGTCAGAGGGACATGATGAGATGGACACATGATCGATGACGCGCTTGGAGACGTACTGGACGACGCGGGCTTCCTGGCCGCGGTCGAAGAGGCGGTCCGCGCGGCGGCCGCCGCCGAGATCGTCCCGCGCTGGCGCCGGCTCGCCGCCCACGAGGTCGACGAGAAGAGCGGCCCGCACGACCTGGTGACCATCGCCGACCGCAACGCCGAGGAGCATCTGACGCGGGCGCTCACGGCCCTGCTGCCCGGCTCCGTCGTCGTCGGCGAGGAGGCCGTCCACGCCGACCCCTCCGTGTACGACGCGCTGCACGGCGACACGCCCGTGTGGATCGTGGACCCGGTGGACGGCACACGCCAGTTCGTGCACGGCGACCCCGGGTTCTGCACGCTCGTGGCGCTCGCCCGCCACGACGAACTGCTGGCGTCCTGGACGTTCGCCCCGGCCCTGGACCGGATGGCCGTCGCCGTGCGCGGGCGGGGCGCGCGGCTGGGCGGCACGGTGCTCCGGGCCGGCTCGCCCGAGCCGGGCGCGCCGCTCAGGGTGGCCACGTCGCACCCCGACTACACCACGCCCGACGAGAAGCGCG
Source organism: Streptomyces sp. NPDC047886 (assembly GCF_043204435.1). NCBI lineage: Bacteria > Bacillati > Actinomycetota > Actinomycetes > Kitasatosporales > Streptomycetaceae > Streptomyces > Streptomyces sp. NPDC047886. The sequence continues at coordinate 130,171 of NZ_JBIDCF010000005.1, read as the reverse complement.
CGCTCCTGGGCCTCGACACCGAGGGCGTCGCGCCCCGGCCGTGCGGCTCGGCGGGCCTCGCGTACCTCGACGTGGCGCGGGGCGAGCTCGACGCGATCGCGTTCTCCTGGGAGTACGCCTGGGACCACGCGGCGGGACTGCTGCTGGTCACCGAGGCGGGCGGCACCCATGTCACGCTCACCGGGCAGCCGTACCGCGTCTCGGGCGGCAACGCCCTGCCGTTCACGGCCGCGCGGGACACGAGGACGGCCGAAAGGATCAGGTCACTGCTGAAGGCGCGGTGACGCGCGGAACCCGCGCCGCACCGCCGCGTGTTCGCCCGTCGTCGTCCCCTCGTGGCCGACAACCGCCGTCCGGCGCCGGATGTCCGGTCCGGCCGAATATCCTGTGAGCCTTGGCCATTGGCTGATGAAGGAGTCCGAAGGTGCCGTCGATGCTCGATGCCGTCGTCGTGGGGGCGGGCCCCAACGGACTGACCGCTGCCGCCGAACTCGCCCGCAGGGGCTTCTCCGTGGCCGTGTTCGAGGCCCTCGACACCGTCGGCGGCGGGGCGCGGACCGAGGAGCTGACGCTGCCCGGCTTCCGTCACGACCCCTGCTCCGCCGTACATCCGCTCGGCGTCGGATCGCCCGCGTTCACGGCGATGCCCCTCGACCGGTACGGGCTGGAGTGGCTGCACACCGACCTGCCGATGGCGCACCCCTTCGACGACGGCACGGCGGCGGTGCTGTCCCGCTCCGTCGCGGAGACCGCCGCCTCGTTCGGGCCCCGGGACGCGGGCGCCTACCGCAGGCTGGTCGCGCCGTACATCGGCAGATGGGACACCCTCGCCCGTGACTTCATGTCCCTGCCGCTCACCGCGCTTCCCCGGGACCCGGTCACGCTCGCCCGGTTCGGCATCGACGGGCTGCCCCCGTCCACCTGGCTGATGCGCCGGTTCCGCGACGACCGGGCGCGCGCCCTGTTCGCCGGACTCGTCGCCCATGTCATCGCCCCGCTCGACGGCCTGGCCACCGGGGCGATCGGGCTCGTCTTCGCCCTCGCTGCGCACGCGAACGGCTGGCCCCTTCCGCGCGGCGGCTCCCAGTCGATCTCGGACGCCCTCGCCTCGTACGTACAGGACCTCGGCGGCACCGTCCACACCGGGTTCGAGGTCAAGCGCCTGGACGATCTGCCGCCCGCCCGCGCGTACGTCTTCGACACGTCACCGACCGCGCTCGCCCGCATCGCCGGATTCGGCGGGTACTACGACAACTACCGTTACGGCGCCTCCGTATTCAAGATCGACTACGCGATGGACGGCCCCGTGCCCTGGACGGCCGAGGAGCCGCGCCGCGCCGGAACGGTCCAGATCGGCCCCAGCAGCCGGGAGATCGGCACCGCGCTGCGCCAGGCCGCCGGCGGAACGGCCCCCCGCACCCCGTTCCTGATCACCGCTCAGCCCAGCCTGGTCGACCCGTCCCGCGCGCCCGAGGGGAAGCACGTCTTCTGGGCGTACGGCCATGTGCCGCACGGCTGGCGGGGCGACCTCACGGAGGCGGTCGAGCGCCAGATCGAGCGGTTCGCACCGGGCTTCCGCGACCTGGTCCTCGCCCGCGCCACGGCCGGGCCGCCCGAACTGGCCGCGCGCAACGCCAACTACGTCGGCGGGGACATCGCCTGCGGCGCCGCCAGCGGACTGCAGCTGCTGCTGCGCCCCCGGCTGTCCCTCTTCCCGTACAGCACCCCGCACCCGGCCGTCTTCCTCTGCTCGTCCGCGACCCCGCCGGGCCCCGGCGTGCACGGCATGTCCGGCCACAACGCGGCGAAGGCGGTCTGGCGCCATCTGACCGGCCGGACCCGGACGGGCAGGGCCCGGGGGGCGTAGCACGGCAGGCCGGGGGTACTCCGACCAGTCGACCCGTCGCACATCCCCCGACCGGGAGGACCGGCGATGAAGGATCTTAAGGACCTGGTCGTCGTGATCACGGGCGCGTCCAGCGGGATCGGCCGCGCGACCGCCCTCGACCTCGCCCGGCACGGCGCCTCGGTGGTACTCGCCGCGCGCGCCGAGGAAGCCCTCGAGACCGTCGCGGAACGCTGCCGGGCGTTCCGGCACGGGCGGGCGGTGGCCGTACCGACGGACGTGTCGGACCCGGCGGCGACGACCGCCCTCGCCCGGCGCGCCGTCAGCGCGTACGGACGGATCGACGTCTGGATCAACGCGGCGGCCGTCGCCGCGTTCGGCCGCGTCGAGGAACTGCCGCTCGACCAGGTGCGGCGAGTGCTCGACGTCAACGTCCTGGGCTGCGTCAACGGGGCGCGGGCCGCGCTGCCCGTGATGCGCGGCCAGGGCACCGGCACGCTGATCGACGTGTCGTCGGCGGTGGGGCTGGTGGCCGCACCGTACAACTCGCCCTACTCCATGTCGAAGTTCGCCGTCCGCGCCTTCGACTCCGCCCTGCGGCAGGAACTCCGGCTGGAGGGGCGGCACGGCATCCATGTCTGCACGGTGCTGCCGGCCACCATCGACACGCCGTTCTTCCAGCACCTCGCCAACCGCACGGGCCGCGCGGTGCGCGCCATGCCGCCGGTCTACACCCCGGAGCGGGTCGCCCGCGCGATCCGCCGTCTCCTGACCCGCCCGCGACGGGAGGTCGTCGTGGGGCCGCTCGGCCGCGCCCTGGCCCTGCAGGCGGTGGTCGCGCCCGGCCTCACGGAGAAGGCCCTGGCCCGCAAGGTGGACCGGACGCACTTCGTACGGGGCGCGAGCGCGCCGGACAGCGACGGCACCCTCTATGTGCCGCCTCCCGGCACGGGCGCCGTCCACGGCGGCTGGCACGGGGCCTCGCGCACCGCGGGCCGGCGCGCGCTCGCCGCCGGGGCCGCTGCCGGGATCCTTGCGGGCGCCGCCGCCGCCGCGGCGACGGCGGCCGGGCGGTCGCGGGCCACGGCATGCCGGTGGCCCCACGGGCGCTGACGACCGCCGGGTGTGGTCCGTGCGGCGTGGTGGCGACGGCCGGGGTGCGGGCTGTGCGGCGTGGTGGCGACGGCCGGGGTGCGGGCCGGGCGGCGCCGTCGGCTCAGCGGCGGCGGCCCAGCAGGCGCTGCCCGGCCGACAGCAGCGGCTCGGTGCCGAGCCGGCGGCCGCGCAGGGCCGCACGGGCGGCGTTCGCGCCGGGAGCCCCGTGCACGCCGCCGCCCGGATGCGCGGACGCCGACGCCAGGTACAGGCCGCGTACGGGGGTCTCCGGGCGACCCGTGCCGGGCACCGGCCGGAACACCAGCTGCTGGTGCAGGCTCGTGGTGCCCGCGTTGATGGCCCCGCCGCCCAGGTTGGCGTCGAGTGCCTCCAGAGCGGGTGGCGGCAGGACTCGGCGAGCGCGGACCGTGCCACGGAACCCGGGCGCGAAACGTTCCACGACGGCCTCCATGCGGTCGGCCATCCGCTGCCCCTCGCCGTCGTCCCAGACGCCGGTGATGCCGTCGGGACCCGCGTCCCCGCGCACCTCCCGGGGCACATGGGTGTAGGCCCAGGCCGACTCGGTGCCTTCCGGCGAGCGCGTACCGTCGGCCGTCGTCATCTGGCCCACGAGCAGGAACGGCCGGTCGGGCACCTGACGCACGGCGATCTGCGCGGCGAAGCGGGTGAGCTCGTCGACGCCGTCGGCCAGGTGCACGGTCCCCGCGCGCGCGGCCGGCTCGGCCGCCCACGGGATCGGACGGTCGAGGGCCCAGTCGACCTTGACCGTGCCGAAGTCCCACTGGAACCTGCGCATGTCGTCCCGGAGCCTGCCCGGCAGCAGATCCCAGCCGACGAGCCCCCCGTACAGCGCGGGCGCGGACACGTCGGCCAGCACCGCACGGCGGGCCGGAACCGATTCGCCGTCCACGGTACGCACCCCCAGCGCCCGTCCGCCGCGCACCGTCACCTCACCCACCGGGCGCCCGCAGCGTACGGCGCCGCCGCGGTCGACGAGCCGCCGGACCAGGGCCCGGGTCAGCGCTCCGGCACCGCCCACGGGGACGGGAAAGCCGTGGTGCTGCGCCAGCATGCACATCAGCCAGCCGAAACCGCCGCTCAGCGCCGACTCGGGCGACAGGTCCGCGTGCAGGGCGTTGCCGGCGAGCAGCAGCCGCCCGCCCTCCCCGGCGAACTCCTCCTCGCCCATCCGCCGGGTGGGCAGCAGCATCGTCCGGGCGACCCGCAGCGCGCCGCCGCCCCGCAACCGCCCCGCCAGGCGCAGAGCGGACCGCACCGGCGGGAACGGGGTGAACAGGGCGCGCAGGAGGTCCTCGCCGACGAGGTCCCACAGGTCGCACAGGCGCTCCCACGCCTCGCCGTCCCCGGGCGCGAAGGTCTCCAGGCCCGCCGACGTCCGCCGCCGGTCCCGCTCCAGCACGGCACACCGTCCGTCCGTCAGCGGATGCGCGACCACGGCCGGCGCATGGCTCCAGCGCAGCCCCCACTCCTCCAGCCGCAGGCCCTTCACCACCGGTGAGGCGGCCGCCAGCGGATAGAAGGAGCTGAAGAGGTCGTTGACGAACGCGGGGTCGACACCCCGGTCGCTGCGCACGGCACCGCCGGGCTCCGGCTGCGCCTCCAGCACCTCGACCGACCAGCCGGCATCGGCCAGCAGATTGGCCGCGACCAGCCCGTTGGGGCCCGCTCCGATCACCACGGCGTCCGGCACCGGACCACCTCCCGCGCGGGCCGGTCCACCGTCAACGGGACGCCGTGGCGCGGGCCCGCCGGCCGTCCCGGCCCTCGACGACCTCGGCGAGCCGGCGGAGCATCCGGCGGTGCCGCAACTGGAGGGCCGCTTCCAGCACCGCGTTGTGCGCCCGGCCGCCCAGGCCGCGCAGCGGATGCTCGTCCACGATGACGAGGGTGTTCTCACCCCAGGGCCGTACGTCGATGGCGATGCGGGCACTTCCCGCCGGGCCGCCGTCGGCCTCCAGCTCCAGCACGGCCGGGTACTCCATGCGGCGCACCACCGTGGACCCCTCGAACCGTCGCGGGCCGAGTCTCACCGTGTACCGGAGCGAGGAGCCCACCTCGGGCCAGACGCCTTCGAGGGGGTGCGTGTCCTCCGTGCCCACCACCCACTCGGCGTACATGCCGGGGTCGCTGAGCACCGCCCAGACGGCCTCGGGCGGTCGTTCGATCAGATGATGCCGTGCAGCCATGTCCGCTCCGCTGACCCACGGGGCGTGTTCTCGCTCACCGCCCCTGACAGACCTCCTCTGTCCAATGTCACCGCCCGAGGCGCCGCCCGCACCTCGGCACGGCGCGGACGAGGCGGCAGGATGGCCCCATGCACACGCACCGTCCGGTCCTGACGCTCGTCCGCGGCGACATCACCGAGCAGCATGTCGACGCCCTCGTCAACGCCGCCAACTCCTCCCTCCTGGGCGGTGGCGGAGTCGACGGCGCGATCCACCGCGCGGGAGGTCCGGAGATCCTCGCCGACTGCCGCCGCCTGCGCGCCTCCCACTACGGCCGCGGCCTCCCCACCGGCCGTGCCGTCGCCACCACCGCCGGCCGGCTGCCCGCCCGCTGGGTGATCCACACCGTCGGCCCGGTCTTCTCCCGTACGGAGGACCGCTCCGGCCTCCTCGCCTCCTGCTACCGCGAGTCCCTCCGCGTCGCCGACGAACTGGGCGCCCGTACGGTCGCGTTCCCCGCCATCTCCACCGGCGTCTACGGCTGGCCGATGGACGACGGCGCCCGCGTCGCCGTCGAGACCGTGCGGGCCACCGGGACCGAGGTCGAGGAGATCAGGTTCGTGCTCTTCGACGAGGCGGCGTACGAGACGTTCGCCCGGCGGCTGGACTAGAGCCTGCCTCTTCGGCGCTCGGGTGCGTTCGGGTGCTGCCGTGGCGGCCCGAGCACGTGACGCGTCCGGACACGACGCCGGGCGACACGGCGACGCGTCCGGACGCGCCGCCCGCGACACGGCCCCGGGCGGCGGCCTACGCCCGCGAGTCCGGCTTCCAGTCCTCGACGAGGAGCCCGAGCAGCACCTCGTCCAGGAACTCGCCCATCACCCAGGCCGAGGACCGCAGCACGCCCTCGCGGACGAAGCCGTTGCGCTCGGCGGAGCGCAGCATCGCGGCGTTGTCCGACAGCGTCTCGATCTGCAGCCGCCGCAGGCCGCGCACGACGAAGCCGTAGTGGCACAGCACCGCGACCACGTCGGTGCCGTAGCCCCTGCCACGGGAGGACGGCAGCAGTCCGAGGCCGATGTGCGCGGACCGGTTGTGGTTGTCGATCCCCCACAGCGTCGCGGTGCCGATCAGCGTGCCGCCTTCCAACTCCACCACGGAGAACGGAACGTGCCCCTGCTCCTTGTCGTCCACCACGAGCCGCGGGTCCTTCGAGCCGGGCGTGACCGGCCGCCACGGTCCGCCTTCGGCCCGCGAGGCGTTGACCACGTCGTCGTAGAGCTCGGCCCGCAGGACCGGGATGTCGTCCTCGTGCCGGGCTCTCAGCCCGACCTTGTGACCTCTCAGCATGCGAGCTTCCTATCCGGCCGGCCCGGCGGGGGCAATCCGATAACGGCCGGATCCGCAGCCTCGGGCGCCGAGAAGGCGGGCGCAGTGCGGCCTGGGAGGCGGCGGCGGGCGGCACGGGAGCGGCGGCTACCCTCGCGGGATGGCCATGGCATCGTCGCGATCCGGTACGCCCGGAGGGAGCCGCCTCTCGGCGGGGCCCGCGGGCTTGCTGTGGCTGGCCGCGCTGATGTTCGGCCTGCTGTACACGCACGCGGTGAGCGCCGAGACGACCGCGAGCCACCTGAGCGCGCACGCCGTCGTCCGGACCGCGCCCACGGACCACCGCGCTCCGGCGCCACCCGGTACCCACCACGCTCCGGTGTCACCCGGTACCCACCACGCTCCGGTGTCACCCGGTACCCACCACGATGCCGCGCCAGGCCCCCACCACGACGGGCAGGAGCCGCATCCCGCGGGGCAGTGCGTCTCCGGCCAGCCCCAGCAGGGGCACGTCCTGCCGGCTCCCGCCCCGGCCGGGCTCGGGGGAGCGGCGGCCTGCTCCGGGCTCCTGGCGGCGAAGCCCGCACCTCAGTCGCCCCGTGCGGTGCACCCCGAGTGGCGAAGCTCCATGGGCTCTGTCGTCCTGCGGATCTAGACGCCCGGGACGCCTCGAATCCCGACAGCCCATCTCCGCTCAGGACACATACATGAACACGACTCGTATCCGGTCCATCGGCCTCGGCGCGGTGCTCGCGCTCGGCCTCACCGCCTGCTCCTTTGGGAGCGGCACGGACACCGGCGCCGCCGCGCCCGAACCGTCCCTCGGAACCGTGAGCCACGTCCACGGGCTCGGCGTCGACCCGTCCGACCGGCGGCTGTACGTCGCCACCCACGACGGGCTGTTCGTCGTGGGCCAGAACGGCGCCGCCGAACCGGCGGGCCCGAGCCACCACGACTTCATGGGCTTCACCGTGGCCGGGCCGAAGAGGTTCCTCGCCAGCGGACACCCCGCGTCCGGTGCCGAAGGCCCCGGCGACCTCGGGCTCATCGAGAGCACCGACGGAGGAAAGACGTGGAAGCCCCGGTCGCTGGCCGGCGAGGTCGACTTCCACGCCCTCGACCACGCGCACGGCACCGTCTACGGCTACGACAGCACCAACGCCCTGCTCCGCGTCAGCGAGGACGGCGTCACCTGGGACGACCGCGCCCGCCTCCAGGCCCTCGACATCGCCGTCGATCCGGAGAACCCGGACACCGTGCTGGCGACGACCGCCGACGGCATCGCGCGGAGCACCGACGGCGGCCGGACCTTCGCCGAGGGCGAGCCGCCCGCCATGGCCTTCCTCTCCTGGCCCGGGGCCGACGCGTTGTACGGCATCGGCGACTCCGGCGAACTGAGCCGGAGCGCCGACGGCGGCACGACCTGGCAGCCGGCGGGCACGGTGCCCGGCGGCCAGGTCCAGGCCCTGACGGCGGTCGACGCCCAGCACGTCCTAGCCGCGACGGAGAGCGGCGTGTACGAGTCCAGGGACGGCGGCAAGAGCTTCACCAAGCGTCTCGTGGTCCACGCGGGCGACGGTCACTGACCTCAGTGGCCGTGCCCGTCGCCGTCCCCGTGGCCGATCGTCGCCCAGTGCCCCGGCCGCCCGCCTCCGGTCCCGGCCGGGCAGCACCGGCACCCCCGGTCGCCGGCGTGCTCACGGCGACCCGGCCACGGTCGTCGCCCGGGTAGGGAGTATCCGGCGGATCATGGTGGCATGGGAGCCGGTTGCGCTTTCCCGCTGGTGAGCGGGGTCTGGTGCGATGCGGACGCAAGGCGGAGGGAGCCACTGCGGAGCATCGGCGACCGACGACAACGCCGCGGATGTGCGTGCCAGGGCACGCGGCCCAAGCATGATCCGCCGGACGCCTAGAGCGGGCCGGCACGCAGCGCGCTCAGGCGCCGCCGGTACTCCTCCTCGTCGATCTCCCCACGGGCCAGCCGGTCGCCGAGGATCTCCTCGGGCGTGGGACCCGCCGGGCGGGACCGGTCAGCGGACGGAGTCTGCTCGTGCGGCGACCGGTTCAGGGCGCGGAAGAGCAGGACGGCCGCCATGACGATCAGCGCCCAGAAGAGGACCATGCCAGCCGACATCGCGAACCAGCCCCAGCCGTTCATGCCGTGGTCGTACCAGACCATCATCGTCACTCACCCGCTCAGGTGGCCGCGGTGCGGGCCGGGAGCCCGCTCCTGCGGGGACTCGTGTCCTGTCTCGCATGGTGCACCCGTTCGCGGGCCCCGGCACGGGGCCGGGCGGGCCCCGCCCGGTGGGCCGACCGGCCCCTGGGCCGTACGGCGCGTGGAGGCGCACGCTGGAAGGTGAGCCGACACCGAGCCGACGCGGGGAGGCGAGCCGCCGTGGCTGCCCTTGATGTGGTCGTCCTACTGGGCTCGGCAGCGCTGATCGCGGTGCTGGGCTGGTTCTTCTTCGGGCCGCGCCGCGCCGGAGCCGCGCGGATCGAGGGCGGGGTGCAGCGCGTCGACGTGACGGTACGGGGCGGCTACAGCCCCGACCTGATCAAGGTCCGGCAAGGTACGCCGGTCGAGCTGGTCTTCGACCGGCAGGAGTCCGGCGAGTGCACCTCGCGCGTCGTGTTCCCCGATCTCGCCGTCGGCGCCGGTCTGCCCGCGCACACCCGTACCACGGTACGGCTGAACCCCGACCGGCCTGGCTCGTACGGCTTCGCCTGCGGGATGAACATGATCCACGGCACGCTGCTCGTCGAACCCTCCGAACCCTCCGAACCCTCCGAACCCTCCGAACCCCCCGAACCCTCCGAACCCCCCGACGCCCGCGGCCACGGCCATGGCGGCCATGACGGTGGCGCCACGGCCGCCGCACCGCCCAGCGAGGCCGCCGGCGGCCCCCCTGCGGAGAGGACGGCGGCCGAGGCCGAGGCGGCGGACGCCGCCGAGCGACAGGCGGAGATCAAGGACCTGACCCGGCGGGTCGCCGTCGGCGCGGTGCTGACCGCCCCGGTGCTGTTCGCCGTGATGGCGTACGAGGTCTTCGGCGCCGACTGGGTGCCTGACCTGCTGATGGACCACTGGCTGCAACTGGCGCTGATCACTCCGGTGATGTTCTACACCGGCCTGCCCATCCACCGGACCGGCTGGCTGACCATGCGCCACCGCGCGGCGGACATGAACAGCCTCATCACGCTCGGCACCACCGCCGCCTACTGCTACAGCCTGCTGGTCACGCTCGCCCCCCGGCTGCTGCCCGCCGACGTGCGGGAGGTCTACTTCGAAGCGGTCGGCGTCATCCTCACCCTCATTCTCCTCGGCCGGCTGCTGGAGGCCCGTGCGAAGGCGGGTACGGGCGAGGCCATCCGCGCCCTGCTGGGCCTCCAGCCCCGCACCGCCCGTGTCGTACGCGGAGGCGACGAGCGGGAGATACCGCTCGACCAGGTCGAGGTCGGCGACGAACTCGTCGTCCGGCCGGGCGAGAAGATCCCCGTCGACGCCGACGTCCTGTCCGGGGCTTCCGCCGTGGACGAGTCGATGGTGACGGGCGAGCCGATGCCCGTCACCAAGCACGCGGGCGACACCGTCATTGGCGCCACCGTCAACGGCACCGGCTCCCTGCGCGTCCGCGCGGCCAGGGTCGGCGCCGACACGATGCTGGCCCAGATCATCCGCCTGGTCCAGCAGGCCCAGGCGTCGAAGGCGCCCATCCAGCGGCTCGCGGACGCCGTGTCCGCGTACTTCGTACCCGCCGTGATCGCCATCGCGATCGGCACGTTCGCCCTCTGGTTCACCGTCGGTCCCGCCCCGGCGCTCACCCTCGCGCTGGTCTCCGCCGTCGCGGTACTGATCATCGCCTGCCCGTGCGCGCTCGGTCTGGCCACACCGCTGTCGGTGATGGTCGGCACCGGAAAAGGAGCCCAGGCCGGCATCCTGATCCGCTCGGCGGAGGCGCTGGAGACCGCGCACAAGCTGGACACGGTCGTTCTCGACAAGACCGGCACGGTCACCGAGGGCAAGCCCGTCCTGACCGACGTCCGGCCATCCGGTGTCCGCCCGCCCGGCGCCCGCCCGCCCGGCGCCGACGGACGGGAGCGGGACGGACTGCTACGCCTCGTCGCGGCGGCCGAGGCCGACAGCGAACACCCGCTCGCGCGCGCCATCGTGGACGGCGCCGACGCGCGGGGACTGGACCGGCCGACCGCGACCGGCTTCGACTCGGTCACCGGAAAGGGCGTCCGGGCCACCGTCGAAGGCCGCACCGTCCTCGTCGGCACCGCCGGTCTCCTCACCGGCGCCGGAGTCGACCCCTCCGGCCTCGTACCGGTCGCGACGGAGTGCGCCGCCGAGGGGAAGACCCCCGTGCTCGTCGCCGTCGACGGCCGGCCGGCGGGCGTGCTCGCGGTCGCCGACACCGTCAAAGAGGACTCCGCCGCCGCGATCGCCGCTCTGCGGCGCCTCGGTGTCGAGGTCGTCATCATCACCGGCGACAACGCGCGTACGGCGGCGGCGATCGCCCGCCAGGTCGGCGTGGGCCGTGTGCTCGCCGAAGTGCTCCCCGAGCACAAGGCGGACGAGATCCGCCGTCTCCAGGGCGAGGGCCGTACGGTCGGCATGGTCGGCGACGGCATCAACGACGCCCCGGCGCTCGCCGCAGCCGATGTCGGGCTCGCGATCGGCACGGGCACCGACGTCGCCATCGAGGCCGCCGACATCACACTCATCTCCGGGTCCCTGAGCGGTGTCGTCACCGCGATCCGGCTCTCCCGCGCCACCCTGCGCAACATCCGCCAGAACCTGTTCTTCGCCCTCGTCTACAACGCGGTCGGTGTCCCCATCGCCGCGGGCGCCCTCTACCCGCTGTGGGGCGTCCGGCTCAGCCCGATCATCGCCGCCGCGGCCATGGCCCTGTCGTCGCTCTCCGTCGTGACCAACTCCTCGCGGCTGCGCCGCTGGCGCGGTGAACCGCTGCCGCCCGCCGAGCGGCAGCCGACGCCCGCCGAGCCGGAGGTCGAGACGTATGCCGAACAGCGCGCCGACCAGCACGCGGGACACGCCGAGCCACACGCCGAGACCGAGCACGCCGAGCACGCCGGACCGCATGCCGAGCACGTCGGCGCGGTGGTGGACCCGGTGTGCGGCATGACCATCGACCCGGCGACCGCCGCCGCACGCCGCGAGACCGGCAACGGAACCGTGTACTTCTGCTCCGCGCACTGCGCCGCCGCGTTCGACGCCGACCCGGACCGCTACGGCACCGTCAGAGCCCCCGGCGACGGACCTGACGCCCGCTCGTGATCAATACACCTAGCGGCCCCACGCGCCGTTCTCCACGGCGTAGCCGTACTCCTCGGCGGCCGGGTAGCCGCTCGTACGGAAGGGCCGGCCGCCGTCGTCGACGGTGAGCGTCCCCCGCCGGTCGCCGCTGGTCCACTCCGCTTCCAGGTACCAGTCGCAGTCGCAGCGCCCGGCCGTCGCCTCCACCCGTACGACCAGCGGATCGCCGTCGGTCACCCGGTACGGGAGGCGGGTCGCGGGGAGCGGGCGCTCGCCGTCGAAACCGTCGACGGGCCGCGCCAGCGGCCGCGCCGCGTCCAGGTCCACGGTGTAGGCGGCCGGGGTCAGCATGCCGCCGCAGCCGTTGTCCATGGCGTACGCGGGCCAGCTCAGCGGCGCACGCCGGGCGGCGACCCGTACGGACAGCCGCTGGACCACCACGGTCTCGCCGCGCGGGGCGGTGATCGTGGCGCGGACGATCGTCGTACCGCCGTGCACCGCGCCCAGCGACGCCGCCCACGGGCGGGCGTCCTGCTCCACCGGCGGCGGCGGAACGGCGGACGGGGGCCGGTTCACCAGATAGCGGTGGTCACAGCCCTGCGCCCACACATGGGAGTCGGCGCTCCAGGCGGGCGTCGCGCCGGTGACGGAGGACGCGGGGGAGGAGGCCGAGGGCCGGGGCGAGGGAGGCGTGGCGGACGGGCCGGCCGGCGCGCCGCCGCTCGGCGTGGGCGTCGGGGCGGCGGTGGCCGACGCCGAGGTCGACGCCGTGCCGGGCGGGGCCGGGGCGGTGACCGGAGCGCGGGCCTCCGACGGCCCCGCGCCGGATCCGCCGTCCGCCAGGTCCACCGCGACGACGGCGGCGACGAGCGCGGCGGCCGCACCGGCGGCGACGGTCCACCGCGCCCTGGCGATGCGCGCCGACCGCTCGGGCCCGCGCCCCCGCCCGCCGCCCGTCACGGCGACGACGGGTTCGGCCGTGCCCGGTTCGCTCACGACGGGTTCGCTGGCGGGTTCGCTCACGACGGGTTGGCTCACGACCGGTTCGCTGGCGGTTTGGCTCACGACGGGTTCGCTGACGGGTCCGGTAGCGCCGCGTTCGTTTGCGACGGGTTCGGTCGCCACGGACTCGGCGTCGCGCGGCGGCTCGGGCTCAGCGGCTGGAGCAGGCGCCGGTTCCGGGGCGGGGCCGGGGGCCACCGGGCGTACCGCACGGGTCCGGGCCTCGTCCGCCAGAACCCACTGGCGGTGCAGCTCCAGCAACTCCTCCCGGGGAGCACCGGCGAGCCGGGCGAGGCGGTTCACCAACGCGTAGTCGACCGGGACGGTCTCCCCGAGGCAGTAGCGGTGCAGCGTCGACCGGCCCACATGGAGTTTCGCGGCGAGGGCGCCGTAACTCAGTCCCGTTCGGTCCTTCAGGTTCCGCAGGTGTTCCGCGAACGCCTCGACCTCGATCGGCCCCGTCATGCCACGCCCCGTTCCCCGTCCCGGCGTTCGCCGTCCCACTGATCCGCCATCCCGCCCTCCGTCCCAGGCAGTTGACGTTTCCCCAGGCCAGGGTACGCGTCCCCGTCCCGCCGTCCCGTTCCCCCGCGCCGTGCTTGCCGACGCGGCGACGCGGCCCGGACGCTGGCCGCACCGACCGAACGAACGAAACGGGGAAGCACCCATGAACCTCAGCAAGCACACGCTCACGGTCACCGCCCTCGCCGGCGCGCTCCTTGTCCCGCTCGCGGCGGGGGCGCAGGCCGCCGCCCAGCCGGCCGCCGCACCCGCGTCGGCGGCGGCGCCCGCCGCGTCCGGGAGCACGGCGAAGCGGGCGGCCACGGCGCCCGGCTTCCTCGCCGCGCGGGACCTGCCGCCGGCCAAGGGCACCACCTGGACGGCGGGCAAGGTGACCAAGGGGCTGCCGGAGTTCGAGCCGTTCTGCCTGGAGAAGGTGCTGCCCGCCCAGGGCACCACATGGCACCGCCGGTTCGGCACGGACCTCGACACCTGGGCGGTGCAGGTGTCCGTACGGACGCCGAACGCGGCCGCCGCCCGCAAGCTCGTCACGGCCGCCGAGAAGGCCGCCGCGGGCTGCGCCGCCGACTGGCTGCGCGGTACGCCCGGCGGCACCGCGTCCTGGCAGGACTACGGCAGGCTCGCGGTCGAGGAGGGGGCGCACGTGTACGGCGTGCACACCGCCGTCCCGGAGTCGGAGCACGGCGTCCATCTGATCGGCATCGGACGCGACGGAAGCACGGTCACCCTCGTGCAGTGGGCGCAGATGGGAACCCTCAGCCACGCCCCGGTGAAGGCGTTCAAGAAGACGACCACCACAGCGGTGGCGAAGCTCCACTGAGCTCGGGCTTCCGGTCGCGGAAGCTCCACCGAGTTCCTGGGCGCGGCCCCGCCGGAGGGGAGCGGGCCCGCGCCCAGGGAGTCGCGGCCGGGTGCTGGCAGCGGTAGGTTCATGTCGGTTTTCCGCCAGCCCCCGCCTCGTACCGTGCCCGATGCTTGAACCATGCACACCGACACCGAGCGCTGCGTACGGGCCGTACAGTCCAAGGACGCCCGTTTCGACGGCTGGTTCTTCACCGCCGTCCTCACCACCCGGATCTACTGCCGGCCGAGCTGCCCGGTGGTGCCCCCGAAGCCCGAGAACATGACGTTCTACCCCAGCGCGGCCGCCTGTCAGCAGGCCGGTTTCCGGGCCTGCAAGCGGTGCCGCCCGGACACGAGCCCCGGCTCGCCGGAGTGGAACGCCCGCGCCGACGCCGTCGCGCGGGCCATGCGGCTCATCCGGGACGGCGTCGTGGACCGCGAGGGCGTGCCCGGCCTGGCCGCCCGGCTCGGCTACTCGACGCGGCAGGTGGAGCGCCAGCTCCTCGCCGAGCTCGGAGCCGGGCCGCTCGCCCTGGCCCGAGCGCAGCGCGCCCAGACCGCCCGCATCCTCATCGAGACCACATCGATGCCCATGGCGGAGGTCGCGTTCGCGGCCGGGTTCTCCTCTATCCGCACGTTCAACGACACCGTGCGCGAGGTCTTCGCCCTCGCCCCGAGCGACCTGCGGGCCCGTGTCGCGCGCGCCTCGTCCACACCGCCGCGCACCCCCGGTGTGATCGCGCTGCGGCTGCCGTACCGCGCGCCCCTCAACCCCGACAACCTGTTCGGCCACCTCGCCGCGACGGCGGTCCCGGGGGTCGAGGAGTGGCGCGCCGGCGCGTACCGGCGCACGCTCACCCTCCCGTACGGGCACGGCATCGCCGCCCTCACCCCGACGCCCGACCACATCGCCTGCCGGCTCACCCTCACCGACCCGCGCGACCTCACCCACGCGATCAGCCGCTGCCGCTGGCTGCTGGACCTGGACGCCGATCCGGTCGCCGTGGACGACCAGCTCCGCACGGACCCGCTGCTCGCACCGCTCGTGGACAAGGCGCCGGGCCGCCGGGTGCCGCGCACCGTCGACGCCGCCGAGTTCGCCGTACGGGCGGTGCTCGGCCAGCAGGTGTCCACCGCGGCAGCCCGCACGCACGCCGGGCGCCTGGTCACCGCGCACGGGGTGCCCGTCGAGGACCCTGAGGGCGGGCTCACGCACCTGTTCCCGACGCCCGGGGCGCTCGCGGACCTGGATCCCGAGGCCCTCGCCCTGCCGCGCAGCCGCCGGGGCACCCTCACCACCCTGGTCGCCGCCCTCGCCGACGGCTCGCTCAGGCTCGGCCCCGACAGCGACTGGGACGAGGCCCGCGCGCGCCTCGGAGAGCTGCCCGGCTTCGGGCCCTGGACCGTCGAGGTGATCGCGATGCGCGGGCTCGGCGACCCCGACGCGTTCCTCCCCACCGACCTCGGCATGCGCCGCGCCGCCGCCGGGCTGGGGCTTCCGTCGACGCCCGCCGCGCTGACGGCCCGCGCCGCCGCGTGGCGGCCCTGGCGCGCGTACGCCGTGCAGTACCTGTGGGCGACCGACAGCCACCCGATCAACCGTCTCCCCACCCCGTGACGAACCCGAGGACGCGTTTTCCGATGATCCGTCAGCACACCGTCGTGGACAGCCCGTACGGCCCTCTGACCCTGGTCGCCACCGAAGGCGTCCTCAGCGGGCTCTACATGACCGACCAGCGTCACCGGCCACCCGAGGAGACGTTCGGCGACCCCGACCCCCGCCCCTTCGGCGAGGCGATCCGGCAGCTCGACGCCTACCACGCGCACCGGCTGACCGCCTTCGACCTGCCGCTGCGCCTGGCCGGGACACCGTTCCAGCGGCGCGTCTGGGAGCGGCTGCGGACGATCCCGTACGGCGAGACCCGCACCTACGGCGAGCTCGCCGATGAACTCGGCAGCCCCGGCGCCTCCCGCGCCGTCGGTCTCGCCAACGGCAGGAACCCGATCGGGATCATCGTCCCCTGCCACCGCGTCATCGGCGCGAACGGCAGCCTCACCGGCTACGGCGGCGGCCTGGACCGCAAGCGGCGCCTGCTCGCCTTCGAGGGCGGTGCGCCGGAGGCGGCCGGCGCGCTGTTCTAGAGGCCCGCGACCGGGCGCCCCCGACCGGACGGCCGGCGTCCGATCGTCCGTCAGCGTGCGCTCCACGGATGCGAGAACCCCGCGGCGGCGGAGCTCCGGGGCGGCGCTGGTAGTGTGCGGCTCACCGGTCGCGTGCCGCCTGACCAGCGGCACTGCCATGACCGGGTCGACGATCACGAAAACTGGGGGAGTAGTGCCTGAGCGAGCCGTGTCCGGTGTGACATCCGACGACGTGCTCAGTGGGCACGTGCAGGAGTGGCACAGCGAGGAGGGGTGGGGTGTCCTGGCGACCCCTGCCCTGCCGGACGACGTATGGGCGCACTACTCGGCCGTCGAGGCCGAGGGTTTTCGCGCGCTGACCGCCGGGGAAGCGGTCACCTTCACGGTGGAGCGGGCCGAACAGGACCAGTTCCACTGGAGGGCCGTGCGCGTCTGGCCGTCCGGTCCCGGGCCGTTGCCGGGAGGCGGCGGCGATGCCGACGGGCCGGGCTACTCCTCCAGCCTCGACATCACCTTCGATTCCTGATCGGAGCCCCGGTAAGCGACCGGCCGGATCCATAAGCCACGCATGGCGGGTGGGTGGTTACCCCTGCCCATGCGGTGGACGGAACAGGACACCCACCGTTGTCTCTCATAACCACCAAGCGTGTCGGCGCGATCGGCTCCGCCGCTCTCGCCGCGGCGCTGCTCGTGCCCACCGCCCCCGCCCACGCGGGTGTGCAGCAGGCGAAGCACGTCTTCAAGATGTCCGCCCCGTACTACGAGAAGACCGACTCCAACGGCAAGTTCACCGGACAGGTGAACATGGCGGCCACCGTCGGCAAGCCCGCCACGATGGCGTGGTCCTTCCGCACGTCGCCCAAGGTGCAGGCCATCGCCACCGGCAAGATGACCTGCAAGGCGGGTCACATGCAGCTGCCGTACCACGACAGCCACAGCAACGTGGCCGTCGACTACTTCTGGCACTCCTCGGTCAAGAACAACGTACGCAACAAGGACTACACCCTCTACGGGAACTGCACGTTCCGCGTGAAGGTCGGGGGTAAGACCGGTACCGCGAACCTCGGCTTCCGCTTCAACTACTCGCTCTTCGACGGCATCAGCAAGATGGCGCCGCGCGACGAGGCGACGCCGCCGGCCTCGACGGACGACGAGTTCGGCTCGGACCTCGAGATCACGTACGACTCGTGACGTCCCGGGCCCCCTGGACGCCGAAGTCCGGGGGCCCGCCCCACTCGTCACCGCCCTCCCTCCCTCTCATCCCGGGACGCCGCATCGCTTTCCGAGGTCTGCTGCTAGGGTCCGCCCATGGCCAAGGTCTCCGTGTCACTCGATGCCGAACTCGTCGTGGAAGTCATGGTCCTGGCGGGCGTCGGCAGCCCGCAGGACGCCGTGGAGCTGGTCGTCCGTGACTACATCCAGCGCGGCCACCGCACCGAGGCCCGGGTGGCGACGCGGGACGAGAACCCGCGCAAGACGGAGGCCGAGCCGCCGGACCCCCAGGGCTGAGGCGCCGTCGCAGCCAGGGCGCCGTCACGGCCACGAACAGCCCGAACAGGGCGAGCCGGCGCAGTCCGGGCGACTGCGCCGGGCCGCTGTCCAGCAGCGCGTACGTGGCGTAGGCGTCGGTCGCCCGGCGCACCCGTCAGCGCACGGGCCGGCCGTTCTCCAGCTCGACCGGCCCCCGCCCCTCCGCCAGGGTGTCCAGCGCGGCCATCACACGCGGGCCGAGCGTGCCCAGCAGATACGCCGGGAGCTCCTCGCGCCGCACCAGCTTCCACGAGACGAGCTCCTCCTCCTGGAGCCGGATGGACCGGAACTGCTCACCGTCGAGCACGCCGCCGTCGTACACGTACGCGACGATCGGCGGGCGGGCCGGGCCGAGCACCCAGTCGACCGCGAGCAGCCGCCCCGGCTCCACGTCCAGGCCGATCTCCTCCAGGGTCTCCCGGCGGGCCGCCCCGCGCGGTGTCTCGCCGTCGTCGGACTCGATGGTCCCGCCCGGAAGCGCCCACCCCTCCCGGTAGTTGGGCTCGACGAGCAGCACCCTGCCCTCGGTGTCACGGAACAGGCAGGCGGCGCCGGCGAGGACGCGGGGGAGTCCGGCGATGTACGCGGCGTAGTCGGTGGAGGTCACGCGGCCAGCCTAGAGGGTGATCGGGCGACCTCGCCGGGTGTCGATCGACGTTCCCCCGGGCGTCGTACGGGCCGTCGCACGCGCCGAGGCGCGGGCCGCCGCTCGGGCCGTCGTACGGGTCGAGGCGCCGGGTGCGGCACGTGGCGCGTCCCCGGACGTCATGTCCCGTCGTCGGACTCCGAGCGGGACCTCGCCGCCCGTCGCAGCCGGTAGTGCCGCACCTGGCCCTGTTCCGTGACGGCGTCGCCGACCATCGTCCGTACGACGTCCCGCAGGCCGTGCAGGGCGTGGTGCCGCGCCGGGCCCGCGCCCGGGTCCTCGCGCAGCTCCTTCAGCAGCGCCCCGCACAGCAGCAGCATGACCACCACGAACGGCAGCGCCACCAGGATCGTCGCCGTCTGCAGCGAGTTCAGCCCGCCCACCACCAGCAGGACCGCCGCGACCGACGCCATCAGCACGCCCCACACCACCACCAGCCACGTCGGCGGGTGCAGCGCGCCACGGCTGGTCAGCGAGCCCATCACCAGCGACGCCGAGTCGGCGCTCGTAACGAAGTACGTCATGACCAGCACCATCGCGACGAACGACGTGACCGTCCCGATCGGCAGCGCGTCCAGCATCGCGAACAGCGACGCCTCGGCACCGTCCTCCACGGCGCCCGCGAGATCCGCCTCACCGGTCGCCTCCAGCCGGAGCGCCGAACCGCCCATCACACAGAACCAGACGACGGTCGCACCGCTCGGCACCAGCAGCACACCGATCAGGAACTCGCGGATGGTCCGGCCGTGCGAGATACGGGCGATGAACGTCCCGACGAACGGCGCCCACGACAGCCACCACGCCCAGTAGAAGATCGTCCAGGTGCCCAGCCAGGCGTGGTCCGAGAAGGCGCCGGTGCGCGTGGCCATCGGCAGCAGGTTCTGCAGGTACCCGCCGACGGACGCCGGGATCGAGTCCAGGATGTAGACGGTCGGGCCGAGCAGGAAGACGAATGTCATCAGTCCCGCCGCGAGCACGATGTTCAGCGTCGACAGCCACTTGATGCCCCGGTGCAGACCGGAGAAGGCCGACACGACGAACGCCGCCGACAGCGCCGCGATGATGATCAGTTCCGTGGTCCTGTCGGCGGTGACCCCCGCCGTGAGGTCGAGCCCCTCGGCGACCTGGAGCGCGCCGAGGCCCAGGCTCGTCGCCGTACCGAAGACGGTCGCGAACACGGCGAGCAGATCGATCACCCTGCCCTGCCACGCCACGGCCCGTCGCGCCCCGATGAGCGGTACGAACGCGGCGCTGAGCCGGTTGCCCCGGCCCTTGCGGAACCCGGCGTACGCCAGGGCGAGGCCGGCGATGCCGTAGATCGCCCACGGCGTGAGCGTCCAGTGGAAGAACGAGTACTCCATGGCAGTGCGCGCCGCCTCGGCGGACTGGGCCCGCACCCCGCTCGCAGGCGGCGGCGTCAGGTAGTGCGTGAGCGGCTCCCCGACGCCGTAGAACATCAGACCGATGCCCATGCCCGCGCTGAACATCATCGCGATCCAGGCGAGGTTCCCGAACTCCGGCTCGGAGTCGTCCTTGCCCAGCCTGATCCTGCCGAACCGGCTGAACGCGATCACCAGGCACAGCACGAGGAAGACGTCGGCGGCGACCACGAAGAGCCAGCCGAAGTTGTTCAGGACCCACGTCAGACTCGTGGACGAGACGCTGTCGAAGGACTCGTCGCCGAGCCACGCCCACAGGACCACACCGGCGACGGCGGCCATCCCGATACCGACGAGGGCGCGGTCGGGTGCGCCGGTCACGGGGGTGCCGGACGGGGCCCCCGGCTGCGGTTGATCGATCGGTTCCGTGCTCATGACGCCCCACTATGGTGCGAAATCTCGTCACAGCGGGGGGTGGCACGCCGTCTGACGGTACGGATAGGGTCGGCTCTGGCGCGACTGCCTGTTCGATAGCAAGGGATGCAAGAGTGGCGGACGGAGCAGTTACTGAGGCCGCGCGGGTTCTCGTCGCGGCTGACAAGTTCAAAGGTTCGCTCACGGCCGTCGAGGTCGCGGAGCGGGTGACGGCCGGACTCCGGCACATCGTCCCGGACCTCCCGGTGGAGACCCTGCCCGTCGCCGACGGCGGCGACGGGACGGTCGCGGCCGCGGTCGCGGCCGGGTTCGAACGGCGTGAGACGCGGGTCACCGGGCCGCTCGGCGAGCCCGTCACCGCGGCGTACGCGCTGCGCGACGGCACGGCCGTGGTGGAGATGGCGGAGGCGTCCGGCCTCCAGCTGCTGCCCGCCGGGGTCTTCGCCCCGCTCACGGCCACCACGTACGGCTCCGGGGAGCTGCTGCGGGCCGCGCTCGACGCGGGCGCCCGCACCATCGTCTTCGGTGTCGGCGGCAGCGCCACGACCGACGGCGGCGCCGGCATGCTGGCAGCCCTCGGCGCGCGGTTCCTCGACGCGGCCGGGGAACCGGTCGGGCCCGGCGGCGGCGGGCTGCGGGACCTGGCGACGGCCGACCTGTCGGGGCTCGACCCCCGCTTCGAGACCGTGGACCTGGTCCTGGCCAGCGACGTCGACAACCCGCTGACCGGCCCGAAGGGCGCCCCTGCGGTGTTCGCCCCGCAGAAGGGCGCGAGCCCCGAGGACGTCGAGACGCTCGACACCGCTCTGGCGCACTACGTGACCGTGCTGGAGAAGGCCATCGGCCCGAGGGCCGCGGAGGCCGCCGTCTCGCCCGGCGCGGGCGGTGCGGGCGGCATCGGGTACGGGGCGCTGGTCGGGCTCGGCGCGAGCTTCCGCCCCGGCATCGAGCTCATGCTCGACATCCTCGGCTTCACGGACGCGCTCTCCCGCGCCACCCTCGTGATCACCGGTGAGGGCTCGCTCGACGAGCAGACGCTGCACGGCAAGGCCCCGGCGGGCGTCGCGGCCGCGGCGCGCGAGGCCGGCCTCGAGGTCGTCGCGGTGTGCGGCCGCCTCGCCCTGCCTCCGGAGGCCCTGGGCCGGGCGGGCATCCGCCGCGCCTACCCGCTGACGGAACTGGAACCCGACACGGCGAAGTGCATCGCCGAGGCGGGTCCGCTGCTGGAGCGGGTGGCGGCGAACATCGCCCGCGACTTCCTCTCCTGATCCGTCCGCCGGTCTGACCCGTCCGCCGGTCTGACCCGTCCGTCCGTCTGACCCCTCCGCCTGTCCGCCCGTCCGTCCCGCCCCGCGGGTCCCACCCGGTGCCGGGGCGGACGGTCTCGGCCAGGACGGTCGGGACCCGGACGGTCTCCCAGGACCCCGCCGGTCTCAGTCCGGACCGGCCGGGCCCGCTCCGGACCCGGCCGGGCCCAGAGCGGCTCAGCCCGGGGCCAGCCGGAACGCGTCCAGGGCCAGGGTCATCTCCGTCAGGTCCCTGGGGCGGGACAGGGACCGGGACGTGAGCTGTTCCAGTCGGCGCAGCCGGTTGAACACCGTGTTCCGGTGGCAGTAGAGCCGGCTCGCGGCCCGCCCGGCCGAACCCTCGCAGTCCAGCCAGACGTCCAGGGTCTCCAGGAGCACCGCCCGGTCCGCCGGGTCCAGCTCGAGCAGGGCCCCCAGGACGTCCGCGACCAGCAGGCCCGCCAGCTCCGGCTGGCTCACCACGAGCGCCCCGGGCATCCGGCGGTCCAGCCGTACGACCCCGCGCGCGTCCGGCGGGCAGGTGCGCAGCGCCAGCTCGGCGAGCCGGCGTGCCCGGCCGAGTTCGCTGAGGCCCTCCACCACCGGACTGATCCCGCCGGGGCCCGCGCTCCGGTCCTCCAGCAGCCCGGCGAGGGTGTCGAGGCCCGTCTCGTCCGCCAGCCACACCACGCCGATCTCGCAGTCCGTACGCATCCGCCACACGAACCGCATCCCCGCGTCCACCACCCGCCGGTGCGACGACGAGGGCGGCTCCCGCCGGTCCCCGCGCAGCACCACCACCGCGTACCGGCCGCGCTCGGGCAGATCGAGCCCCGCCGCCGCGCGTGCGGCGAGCTCGGCGGACCTGGGGCCCTCCAGCAGCGCGTCGAGGAGAGCCTGGAGCTGTTCGTCGGTGCGCCGGCGCAGCTCGAGCTCCGTCGTCCGGTAGGCGTCCGACGCGATGTCGGCCTGCGCGTCCACCGCCGACCACACCATGGTGGCGGCCTGCGTCAGCACCGCCAGCCGCCGCGCGTCGTCCGTCGCGTCCTCCAGCAGCGCGTCCCACACCAGATGCCCTGCCATCCGGTACGCCCGGACCACCAGCTCCAGCGGCAGCCCCTGCTCGGCCCGCCGCCGCCCGAGCCGCTCGGCGTGCTCCAGGTCGCGGCGCGGAGACGCGCGCGGCGCCGAGATCGTCTCGATGCCGATGCGCATCGCCTCGTGCGCCTCCTGCCAGTGCTCGTCGTGGCCGATGATCCGGCCGTACGCGGGGGAGTGCTCGTTCAGCTCCCGCAGATGTGTGTCCACCAGCTCGGGCAGCCGTTCCAACAGCGCGGCGCACGCCTGAGCGAGGACCTTCCAGTCGTCTCCCGTACGGGGTCTGCGTCCTCCCATGGCGGGCAGCATGCCACCGCCCGCCGGCCCCCGGCAGACCCCTGACACGCGGTCTTGTGCGCGTGCACAACCCCTTCGGCTACCCGCTGGTCACCCGCAGCGTTTCTCCCGCAGGGCGTGGACGCGCGGCCCGCGCCGGTGCTGGGGTGAGCGCCACTCAGGCAATCCGACGAGTCCCGAAGGGGGACCCATGGCCGATGCCGCACTCGACGTGCGGGGTCTGACGGCCGGATACGGACCGGTGACAGCGCTACGGCAGGTGTCGCTCCACGTTCCGGAGGGCGGCGTGGTCGCCGTCCTCGGTGCCAACGGCGCCGGCAAGTCCACCCTGCTCCGCGCCCTGTCCCGCACCCTCGCGTTCCACGGCGGCGCCGCCACCGGCGGCACCATCACCTTCGCCGGGCGCCCGCTGCACACCCTGCCGCCCGACCGGGTCGTGGCCGCCGGCGTCTGCCATGTGCCCGAGGGGCGCGAGGTGTTCGCCCGGATGACCGTCGAGGACAACCTCCGCGCCGGCGCGCTCGGCGCGACCGGAGGCCGGGCCGCGAAGGCCGCCGCGCTGCGCCGCGTCCACGAGCTGTTCCCCGTCCTCGCCGAACGCGCCCGTCAGCGCGCCGGGCTGCTGTCCGGCGGGGAGCAGCAGATGCTCGCCGTCGCCCGCGCCCTGATGGCATCGCCGCGTCTCCTCCTCCTCGACGAACCGTCCCTCGGCCTCGCCCCGTTGATGGCCGCGCGGATCGCCGACACGGTCAGGGAGATCAACGCCCAGGGCACCTCCGTCCTCCTCGTGGAGCAGAACGCCGCGATCGCGCTGCGCCTGGCCTCCCACGCGTACGTACTCGAAGTCGGCGAGGTCGCCCTCTCGGGCCCGGCCGACGAGCTCGCCGCCACCGACGAGGTGCGCCGCCGCTACCTCGGTGTGGTGGACGAGGACGCCGCCGCCGACGCCGCGCGTGCCGAGGCCGCGCACCCCACCCTCACCCGCTGGGAGGCGCCATGACCGACACCCCGCCCCCCGCCGCGCCCGACACCCCGCCCCCCGCCGCGCCCGGCGCCGAGGCCGACGCCGGGGTGCCCACCCTCCAGGTCAGCGACCTGACCGTACGGTTCGCGGGCCTGACCGCCCTCGACGCGGTGGACTTCACCGTGCCGCCCGGCACCGTCCACGCCGTCATCGGTCCGAACGGCGCCGGCAAGTCCACCTGCTTCAACGTGCTGTCCGGTGTCTACCGGGCCACCTCCGGCAGCGTCAGGTTCGGCGCCGACGAGCTGACCGGACTGCCCCCGCACCGCATCGCCGCGCTGGGCGTCGCACGGATCTTCCAGAACCTCGCTCTGCCGCCCCGGGCCAGCGTCGCCGACGCCCTCATGCTGGGCCGCCACCGGCTCACCCGGGCCGGGTTCCTCGCCACCGGGCTGCGGCTGCCGTCCGCGACCCGGGAGGAGGCCCGGCACCGGGAGCGGGTCCGGGAGATCGCCGCGTTCGTCGGCATCGAGGACCAGCTCGACCGGCCCGCCGGATCCCTGCCGTACGGGCAGCAGAAGCTGGCCGAGCTGGCCCGCGCCCTGTGCATGGAGCCCAGGCTGCTCCTCCTGGACGAGCCGGTCGCCGGGATGACGGCCGACGAACGGCGCCGCACAGCCGCCGTGATCGCCGGGGTCCGGGACTCCCTGGGCATCTCGATCGTCCTCGTGGAGCACGACATGGGGCTGGTGATGCGGCTCGCCGACTCCGTCACCGTCCTCGACTTCGGCCGTCGCATCGCCGACGGCACCCCCGCCGACGTACAGAACGACCCGGCCGTCGTCCGGGCCTATCTCGGCCAGGAGGCCACCCCGTGACCGCGTGGACGACCTTCACCGAACTGCTCATCAACGGAGTCTCCCTGGGCTCCGTCTACGCCCTGATCGCCCTCGGCTTCGTGGTCATCTTCCGCGCCACGGAAGTCGTCAACTTCGCCCACGCCTCACTGCTCCTCGCGGGCGGCTACGTCACCGCCGTCCTCCACGAGTCCATCGGCTTCTGGCCGGCGCTGCTGGCCGGCATCGCCGGCGCCGCGGTCGTCGGGGCCGCCGTCGAGTTCCTGGTGATGCGCCGCTACCGGGGCTCCGACCACAGCGTCCTCGCCATCGTCACCATCGGCGTGGACATCCTCCTCACCACCGAGCTGGCACGCCGTATCGGCACGGACGTGCTCGCGCTCGGCGACCCCTGGGGCGCCTCCGTCGTCACCGTCGGCCCGGTCTCCATCGCCCAGACCCGGATCGCGGCGCTCCTCGCGGCCGGCCTCCTCATCACCGCGTTCCTGCTCGCGTTCCGCTGCACGTCGTGGGGGGTCGCGATGCGCGCGGCCGCCGAGAGCGCCTCCACCGCCGCCCTCATGGGCGTCCGCCTCGGCCGGGTCTCGCTCGGCGCGTGGGCGGTGGCCGGCGGGCTCGCCGCCGTCGCCGCGCTGTTCCTCACCGTCTTCCCCACCCCCGGGCTCGAAAGGTCCACCTCGCTCGCCGCGCTCAAGGCGTTCCCCGCCGCCATCCTCGGCGGCCTCGACTCCACCACCGGCGCACTGGTCGGCGGGCTCATCGTCGGCGTCACCGAATCCCTCGCCACCGGCTACCAGGGCGATCTGACGTTCCTCGGCCGTGGCATCGGCGACCTCGCCCCGTACCTGGTGATGGTCGCGGTCCTGCTGATCCGCCCCGCGGGGCTCTTCGGTACGAAGGAGCTGGCCCGTGTCTGACCTGCTGCGCGCCCCGCGCACCTGGGCCGTCGCCATCGGCGCGGTCCTGCTGCTCGCCCTGCCCTTCTACCTGGACCGGTTCTGGCTCCAGGCGGGCCTGTTCGCCATGGCCGCCGCGATCGGCGCCATCGGCATCAACCTGCTGACCGGCTCGACCGGCCAGCTCTCCATGGGACACGCCTTCTTCCTCGCCGTCGGCGCCTACGGCTACTGCGCCCTGGCCGGCGACGGCTCCGACGGGCTCACCGGCCTGGGCCTGCCCGGCTGGCTCGCCGCCGTCGGCGCGGTGGCGCTGGCGGGCGCGGCGGGCGGCCTGTTCAGCCCCATCGCGGGACGGCTGCGCGGCGCGTACCTCGGTATCGCGACGCTCGCGCTGATCTTCATCGGGCAGCACGTCCTGTTCAACGCCCACGATCTGACCGGTGGCTTCAACGGCCGCGCCGTGCCGCCGCTCAACCTGCTCGGCGTCACCTTCGACGAGAGCGAACTCCTCGTCGCCCAGGTGCCGTTCGGCGCCGCCGAGAAGCTCTGGTACCTGGCGCTGGCCCTGCTGCTGGGCTGCGCCCTGTTCGCCAGGGGCGTCCTGCGCGGCCGCCCGGGACGCGCCCTCAACGCCATCCGCGACCATCGCATCGCGGCCGGGGTGCTCGGCATCCCGGTCGCCCGCTACCGCGCGGCGGCGTTCGTGCTCTCCTCCATGTACGCCGGTCTGGCGGGTGTCCTGCTGGCGCTGGTCTTCCAGCGCACCGTGCCCGAGTACTTCGGGATGCTCCTGTCGCTGGAGTACCTCGCCATGATCGTCATCGGAGGTCTGGGGTCGGTGGCGGGCGCGGTGCTGGGGGCGGTCTTCGTCTCCCTGCTGCCGCAACTGCTGACCCGTTACAGCGACACCCTGCCCCTGGTCTCCGCCCCCGGAACGGGCGGGATCGCACCGGGCGAGGCGTCGCGCTATCTCTACGGCGCCGCCGTCGTCGCGGTGGTGCTCTTCCTGCCCGGTGGCCTGGTCCGGTCGGCCACCCGGCGTCCCGCACCCACCCCTGGGGAGGAACGATGACCATGCCCGCACAGTCCCGCAGGCGGCTCGCCGCCACGCTCGCGGTCCTGCTGGCGCTCACCGCCGCCGGCTGCAGCGCCAAGGCGAAGAGCGGCGACGACGGGGCCGGCACCGGCGCCGACGGCGTGAAGACCGGCGAGGGCGTCGGCGACAAGACGATCAGGCTCGGTGTGCTCACCGACATGACCGGCGTGTACGCCACCCTCGGCAAGAGCGTCACCCAGGCCCAGCAGCTGTACGTCAAGCAGCTCAACGCCCAGGGCGGGGTCTGCGGCCGCACCGTGGAGCTCACCGTGCGCGACCACGGCTACGACCCGCAGAAGGCGCTCGCCTCCTACACCGAGCTGGAGTCCGACGTGCTGGGCTTCCCCCAGTTCATCGGCTCGCCGTTCGTCGCGGCGGTCGAGCAGCGCGTCGACGGCCAGGACAAGGGCCTCGTGCTGCCGCAGGCGTGGTCGGCGTCGCTGCTGGGCAGCCCGTACATCAGGGTCATCGGCACGACGTACGACATCGAGACGATCAACGCGGTCGACTTCCTGCTCACGGAGAAGGGCCTGAAGAAGGGCGACAAGCTCGGCCACGTCTACTTCGAGGGCGACTACGGCGAGAACGCGCTCGCCGGGTCCCGGCACGCGGCGCGGCAGGCCGGGCTCACCGTCGTCGAGCAGAAGATCAAGCCGACGGACAACGACATGTCGGCGCAGGTCGCGGCGCTCAAGCAGGCGGGGGTCAAGGCGATCGTCCTCAGCGCGGGCCCGCGACAGGCGGCCTCCCTCGTCGGTGTCGCCGCCGCGGTGAAGCTGAACGTGCCGGTGATCGGCAACAACTCCGCCTTCGCCCCGCAGCTGCTCGCCACCCCGGCCGCGCCCGCGCTGGAGAAGATGTACTACGTGGCGTCGCCGAGCCTGCCGGTCGGCGCGGACACCCCCGTCGCGAAGAAGCTGGTCGCCGACTACCGCGCGGCCTACCCGAAGGACGCCCTCGACAACGGCGTCGTCGCGGGCTGGACGGCGGCGCAGGTCTTCGGCGAGGCCCTGAAGAAGGCGTGCGCGTCGAAGGACCTCACCCGGGAGGGCCTCGGCAAGGCCCTGCTCACCCTGGAGGGCCACGAGGCCGGCTTCGGCGTGAAGCACGACTTCAGCCGCCCGAAGTCCCCGTCGTCGCTGGACAGCGCCATCCTGCAGCCGGACCGCAAGGCCGTCGGCGGCATGCGGACCGTCCGTGAGCCGTACACATCGGAGGTGGCACAGGACTTCACACCGGCCGGCTGATCACCGCGAAGCCCCGGTGACACCGGGGAAACACCCCTGTGTGAACCTCTGGCCATGAACGATCGCATCGAGCCCCTCACCGCCGCGCGGATCCGCGCCCTGGCGGCCGAGGGGCTCGCCGCGCTGCTCCGTGACGCCGTGCACGACGGTGCGTCCGTCGGCTTCCTCGCGCCGCTGAGCGAGGCCGACGCGGCCTCCTGGTGGCGTACGGCGGCCGACGAGGCCGAGCGAGGGGTACGGAGTGTCTGGGCGGCGTACGGGCCCGAGGACGCCGTTCTCGGCGTGATCACCCTCGTCCGGGCCCCGTACCCGAACCAGCGCCACCGCGGCGACATCTCCAAGCTCCTCGTCCACACCGCCGCCCGGGGCCGGGGCCTCGGGCGCCGGCTCCTCGCGACCGCCGAGCGCGCCGCCGCCGGCGCGGGGCTCACCCTGCTGGTCCTCGACACCGAGACCGGCAGCGCGGCGGAGGGCCTGTACCGCACCGCGGGCTGGACCCCGGCCGGGACGATCCCCGGCTACGCGGGCGACCCGGCGGGCGTCCCGCGCCCCACCACGTACTACTACAAGGCCCTGTCCTGAGACATGTCGAGGGCCCGGGTGCGCACCGCACCCGGGCCCTCGCCATGTCTTCCGCTACGGCAGCTGCGCCGCCCGCGCCTCCCGGCTCTCGCGCCGGTTGTCACGGAACGTGTTCACCCGCCGCGCCGTCGCGAACAGCGGGATCACCGCACCCAGCACCACCTGGAGCGCGCACCCCGTCTGGAGCAGCAGCTGACCGCCAGGCGCGTCGAACGCCCAGGCCGCGAGCAGCCCCATCGCGCCGACGATCCAGCTGAGCATCGCCACCGCGAGGACACCCCGCGGCTTGGGGTACTCCACCCGGCTCACCATCAGCCAGGCCGTACCGATGATCGCCAGCAGCGTCGGGATGAACGGCAGCTCCAGCAGCACGATCGACACGACCGTGAGCGCGCCGAACGGGCTCGGCATGCCCTGGAACATGCCGTCCTTCATCGTCACGCAGCTGAATCTGGCGAGCCGCAGCACCACCGCGAGCAGCACCACGATGGCGGCCACCGCGGACACCCGCTGGTGCGCGTCGTCCGCGACCATCCCGTACACGAGCACGAAGTACGCCGGGGCCAGACCGAAGCTGATCAGGTCCGACAGGTTGTCCAGCTCCGCGCCCATCGGCGAGGAGCGCAGCTTGCGCGCCACCAGGCCGTCGAACAGGTCGAAGATCGCCGCGCACAGCATCAGGATCACGGCGGTCGCGGCGGAGTGCCGCGCCATCCCGGTCTCCTCGCTGCCCGTGAGGTGCGGGATGAGGATCCCGGTGGTGGTGAAGTACACCGCCATGAAGCCGCACGTGGCGTTGCCGAGGGTGAGCGTGTCCGCTATCGACAGCCGGAGCGAGAGAGGCATCTCCTCCTGCTCGTCGGCGGTGTCCGCCTCGGCCTCGGCCACCCAGCCGGCCTGTGTCTCAGGGTCAATCACGGTCAATTCGAGTCACCCCCGCGGTCGTGGTCTGCCCGACCTCGACGGCGACGTCCACACCTTCCGGAAGGTAGATGTCCACGCGCGATCCGAAGCGGATCAGGCCGATGCGCTCGCCCTGCTCGACCTTGGCGCCCTGCGCGAGGTACGGCACGATGCGCCGCGCGACGGCACCGGCGATCTGCACCATCTCGATGTCGCCGAGTTCGGTGTCGAAGTGCCAGACAACGCGCTCGTTGTTCTCGCTCTCCTTGTTGAACGCCGGCACGAACCCACCCGGGATGTGCTCGACGGAGGTCACCGTGCCCGCCAGGGGAGCGCGGTTGACATGGACGTTCAGCGGGCTCATGAAGATGGCGACCCGGGTGCGTCCGTCCTTCCACGGCATGATGCTCTGCACCACACCGTCGGCGGGCGAGATGACCCGGCCCTGCGCGATCTCGCGCTCGGGGTCGCGGAAGAACCACAGCATGCCCGCCGCCAGAGCGGTGGCGGGCACGGCGACGGCCGCGGCGCGCCTCGAACGGCGCGCGCGGACGAGGCTGACTGCTGCGGTGGCGACGGTCGGCAGAAGCCACGGCGATGCTCCGCGCGCGAGGCGTACGCCGGCGAGGCTGTCGCGAGGTGCAGAGGTTTGGCTGTGGGGCATGGATGACCTTCGTAGCGGATGATGCCGCGCTGGGAACGGGGGACGGCGGCTTTTCGGGCGATGCTATCGGTTGCGGGCCGCAACTGGGCAAGCCAGAGGCCGAGTCGGAGGCCGGAAGAAGATGACTCGGTGTGATCTTCTTCGCGGCCAAACCGCCCCAAACCTGGCAATCAACCCTGGAACCGGTACTCCTCGAGCAGCCGACGACCAATGATCATTTTCTGGATCTCGGCGGTACCTTCACCGATGAGCAGCATCGGCGCCTCGCGGTAGAGACGCTCGATCTCGTACTCCTTCGAGAACCCGTATCCGCCGTGGATCCGGAAGGCGTCCTCGACGACTTCCTTGCAGTACTCGCTGGCGAGGTACTTCGCCATGCCTGCTTCGAGGTCGTTTCGCTCCCCGGAGTCCTTTTTGCGTGCTGCGTTCACCATCATGGCATGAGCGGCCTCGACCTTGGTAGCCATCTCGGCGAGCTTGAACTGAATCGCCTGGTGCTGGGCGATCGGCTTGCCGAAAGTGTGACGCTGCTGGGCATACGAGACACCCAGCTCGAAGGCACGCTGAGCGACACCGCAGCCACGGGCCGCCACGTTGACCCGGCCGACCTCCACGCCGTCCATCATTTGGTAAAACCCTCGGCCGGTGGTGCCGCCGAGGACCCGATTGGCCGGAATGCGCAGTCCGTCCATGATGAGTTCCGTGGTGTCGACACCCTTGTAACCCATCTTGTCGATCTTCCCCGGAATGGTGAGGCCGGGTCGGACCTCTCCGAAACCGGGCTCCTTCTCCACCAGGAAGGTCGTCATCGACTTGTGCGGGGCCGTGCCCTCGGGGTGTCCTTCGTCACTTCGGACGAGCACGGCGACCAGAGTGGACGTCCCGCCGTTGGTGAGCCACATCTTCTGGCCGTTCAGGACGTACTCGTCGCCGTCCTTGACCGCCTTGGACGTGATGGCCGACACATCGGAGCCGAGCCCCGGCTCGGACATCGAGAACGCGCCACGCACCTCGCCGACCGCCATACGCGGCAGGAAGGTGTCCTTCTGCTCCTGCGTGCCGTGCTGCTTGAGCATGTACGCCACGATGAAGTGGGTGTTGATGATGCCGGAGACCGACATCCAGCCCCGGGCGATCTCCTCCACGCACAGCGCGTACGTGAGGAGGGACTCGCCCAGACCCCCGTACTCCTCGGGGATCATCAGACCGAAGACACCCAGCTCCTTGAGCCCGTCGACGATCTCCTGCGGGTACTCGTCGCGGTGCTCCAGGTCGGTCGCGACCGGGATGATCTCCTTGTCGACGAAGTCCCGGACGGTGGACAGGATCTCCTGCTGGACGTCGGTGAGACCGTGGGTCTGCGCGAGTCGGGCCATGACTACTTCTCCTGTGCCTTCGGCTCCGAATGAGCGGTGCCGCCCCGCGGGGGCGTCGGTTGAGGGTGGTGGTCGGAGACGGCGGGGCGGCCGGGCTGCTCGCCGCCGCGCTCCTTGATGTACGTCTCGGTGGGCACCATCACCTTGCGGCGGAACACGCAGACCAGCGTGCCGTCCTGCTTGTAGCCCCTGGTCTCGACGTACACGATCCCGCGGTCGTTCTTCGACTTCGACGGGGTCTTGTCGAGGACGGTCGTCTCGCCGTAGATCGTGTCCCCGTGGAAGGTCGGCGCCACGTGGCGCAGCGACTCGATCTCCAGGTTCGCGATGGCCTTGCCCGAGACGTCCGGCACGGACATGCCCAGCAGCAGCGAGTAGATGTAGTTGCCGACGACGACGTTCCTGCCGAAGTCCGTCGTCTTCTCCGCATAGTTGGTGTCCATGTGGAGCGGGTGGTGGTTCATCGTCAGCAGGCAGAAGAGGTGGTCGTCGTACTCGGTGACCGTCTTCCCCGGCCAGTGCTTGTAGACGGCGCCGACTTCGAACTCTTCATAGGTGCGGCCGAACTGCATGGTGCTCACGCCTCCGGGGCTTCGAACTTCGAGGTACGGGTCATGCCGGCGGCGCGGCCCTTGCCGGAGATGACGAGCGCCATCTTGCGGCTGGCCTCGTCGATCATCTCGTCGCCGAGCATGGCGGAGCCCTTCTTGCCGCCCGCCTCGGACGTGTAGTACTCGTACGCGTCCAGGATCAGCTCGGCGTGGTCGAAGTCCTCCTGCGAGGGCGAGAAGACCTCGTTGGCGGCCTCCACCTGACCGGGGTGCAGGACCCACTTGCCGTCGAAGCCGAGGGCCGCGGCGCGCTGCGCGACGGCCTTGTAGCCGTCGATGTTCTTGATCTGGAGGTACGGCCCGTCGATCGCCTGGAGGTTGTTGGCGCGGGCGGCCATCAGGATGGCCATCAGGATGTAGTGGTAGGCGTCGGCGCCGTAGCCGGGCGGCTGCTCGCCGACGACCAGGGACTTCATGTTGATGGATGCCATGAAGTCGGCCGGGCCGAAGATGATCGTCTCGACCCGCGGGGACGCCTGGGCGATCGCGTTGACGTTGTTGAGACCCTGCGCGTTCTCGATCTGGGCCTCGATGCCGATCTTGCCGACCTCGAAGCCCATCGTCTTCTCGATCTGCGTCAGCAGCAGGTCGAGCGCCACGATCTGCTGGGCGTCCTGCACCTTCGGCAGCATGATGCAGTCGAGGTTCTGCCCGGCGCCCTCGACCACGGTCACGACGTCCCGGTACGTCCAGTGCGTCGTCCAGTCGTTGACCCGCACGACCCTGGTCTTGCCCGTCCAGTCGCCCTCGTTGAGGAACTTGACGATGGTGTGGCGCGCGTCCGGCTTGGCGAGCGGCGCGCACGCGTCCTCCAGGTCCAGGAAGACCTGGTCGGCGGGGAGGCCCTGGGCCTTCTCCAGGAAGCGCGGGTTGGAGCCGGGCACCGCGAGGCAGGAGCGGCGCGGTCGCAGCCGGTTCACAGGCTGGGTCTCGGTCATGCGGGGACCTCCAGAGGGTCGAGCTTGTTCGCTTTCCGGATCTCGTCGACGATACGGCCGATGATCTCCGTGATACCGAAGTCCTTCGGGGTGAAGACGGCGGCCACGCCCGCGCGCCTCAGGTCGGCGGCGTCGGCGTTCGGGATGATCCCGCCGACGATGACCGGGATGTCGGACGCGCCGGCCTCCCGCAGCCGGGTCAGGACGTCCGGCACCAGCTCGGCGTGCGACCCGGACAGGATCGACAGGCCCACGCAGTGCACGTCCTCCGCGAGCGCGGCGTCCACGATCTGCTCCGGGGTGAGCCGGATCCCCTGGTAGACCACCTCGAACCCGGCGTCGCGGGCCCGTACGGCGATCTGCTCGGCGCCGTTGGAGTGCCCGTCGAGGCCGGGCTTGCCGACGAGGAGCCGCAGCCGCCCCGCGCCCAGCTCCTCGGCCGTGCGGGACACCTTCCGCCGTACGGCGGCGAGCGGCGTGCCCTCCTCGGCGGCCACCGCCACCGGCGCGGACGACACGCCCGTCGGCGCGCGGAACTCGCCGAACACGTCCCGCAGCGCCCACGCCCACTCGCCGGTGGTCACGCCCGCGCGGGCGCACTCCAGGGTGGCCTCGAAGAGGTTCCCCTCGCCCGCGGCGGTCGCCTTGAGGGCGGCCAGGGACTCCTGGGCGCGGGTCTCGTCGCGGTTGTCGCGCCACTCGTGCAGGGCCGCGACGACCCGCGCCTCGTTGGCCGGGTCCACCGTCATGATCGCGGTGTCCAGGTCGGCGGTGAGCGGGTTCTCCTCGGTCGTCTCGAAGATGTTGACGCCGACGATCTTCTCGTCGCCGGCCTCGATCCGCGCCCGTCGCTCGGCGTGCGAGGACACCAGCTGCGACTTGAGGTAGCCGGACTCGACGGCGGCCATCGCGCCGCCCATCTCCTGGATCCGGTCGATCTCGGCGAGGCACTCGGCGACCAGGGCCTCCACCTTGGCCTCGATGACGTGCGAGCCCGCGAAGATGTCCTCGTACTCCAGCAGGTCGCTCTCGTGCGCCAGGACCTGCTGGATGCGCAGCGACCACTGCTGGTCCCAGGGCCGGGGCAGGCCCAGGGCCTCGTTCCAGGCGGGCAGCTGCACGGCGCGGGCGCGGGCGTCCTTCGACAGCGTGACGGCCAGCATCTCCAGGACGATGCGCTGGACGTTGTTCTCCGGCTGCGCCTCGGTCAGCCCGAGCGAGTTGACCTGGACGCCGTAGCGGAACCGGCGCTGCCTGGGGTTCTCGATCCCGTACCGCTCGCGGGTGATCTGGTCCCAGATGCGGCCGAAGGCGCGCATCTTGCACATCTCCTCGATGAAGCGGACGCCCGCGTTCACGAAGAAGGAGATCCGGGCGACGACCTCGCCCCTGCGGTCGTCGGGGACCTGCCCGGAGGCGAACACCGCGTCCAGGACCGCGATGGCCGTGGACATGGCGTAGGAGATCTCCTGGACCGGAGTGGCCCCCGCCTCCTGCAGGTGGTAGCTGCAGATGTTGATCGGGTTCCACTTCGGCATGTGGTTCACCGTGTAGGTGATCATGTCGGTGGTGAGGCGCAGGGACGGGCCCGGCGGGAAGACGTGCGTCCCGCGCGACAGGTACTCCTTGACGATGTCGTTCTGGGTCGTCCCCTGGAGCCTGGTGATGGCCTCCTTGTCGAGACCTTGCTCCTCCGCCACCACCTGGTAGAGCGCCAGCAGCCACATGGCGGTGGCGTTGATGGTCATGGACGTGTTCATCTGCTCCAGGGGGATGTCCTGGAACAGCCGCCGCATGTCACCGAGGTGGGACACCGGCACGCCGACCCGGCCGACCTCGCCGCGGGCGAGGATGTGGTCCGGGTCGTAGCCGGTCTGCGTGGGCAGGTCGAACGCGACCGACAGGCCGGTCTGTCCCTTGGCGAGGTTGCGCCGGTACAGCTCGTTGGACGCCTCGGCGGTGGAGTGGCCCGCGTACGTCCGCATCAGCCACGGCCGGTCCTTCTGACGCTCTGTCATCTAAGGGACCTCAGATGTTCCGGAAGCGGTTGATGGCGTCGATGTGCTGGTCGCGCATCTCCTGGTTCTTGACGCCCATGCCCTCCTCGGGGGCGAGGCACAGCACGCCGACCTTGCCCTGGTGGAGGTTGCGGTGGACGTCGTGGGCGGCCTGGCCGGTGTCCTCCAGGGAGTACACCTTCGACAGGGTGGGGTGGATCTTGCCCTTGGCGATGAGCCGGTTGGCCTCCCACGCCTCGCGGTAGTTCGCGAAGTGCGAGCCGATGATCCGCTTCAGCGACATCCACAGGTACCGGTTGTCGTACTCGTGCATGTAGCCCGAGGTCGAGGCGCAGGTGGTGATGGTGCCGCCCTTGCGGGTGACGTACACGGACGCGCCGAAGGTCTCACGGCCGGGGTGCTCGAAGACGATGTCGATGTCCTCGCCGCCGGTGAGTTCGCGGATGCGCTTGCCGAAGCGCTTCCACTCCTTGGGGTCCTGGGTGTGCTCGTCCTTCCAGAACTTGTAGCCCTCGGCGTTGCGGTCGATGATCGCCTCGGCGCCCATCGAGCGGCAGATGTCCGCCTTCTGCTCGCTGGAGACGACACAGATCGGGTTGGCGCCGCCCGCGAGCGCGAACTGGGTGGCGTACGAGCCGAGGCCGCCGCTCGCGCCCCAGATCAGGACGTTGTCGCCCTGCTTCATCCCGGCGCCGTTGCGGGAGACGAGCTGGCGGTACGCGGTGGAGTTCACCAGGCCCGGTGCCGCCGCCTCCTCCCAGCTGAGGTGGTCGGGCTTGGGCATCAGCTGGTTGGACTTGACGAGCGCGATCTCGGCGAGGCCGCCGAAGTTGGTCTCGAAGCCCCAGATGCGCTGCTCCGGGTCGAGCATCGTGTCGTTGTGGCCGTCCGAGGACTCCAGCTCGACGGAGAGGCAGTGCGCGACGACCTCGTCGCCCGGCTTCCAGGAGTTGACGCCCGGGCCGGTGCGCAGGACGACGCCGGCCAGGTCGGAGCCGATGATGTGGTACGGCAGGTCGTGGCGCTTGGCGAGCTCGGACGTCCTGCCGTACCGCTCCAGGAAGCCGAACGTCGACAGCGGCTCGAAGATCGAGGTCCAGACGCTGTTGTAGTTGACCGAGCTGGCCATGACGGCCACCAGGGCCTCGCCGGGGCCGAGCTCCGGCAGGGGCACCTCGTCGAGGTGCAGTGACTTGCGCGGGTCCTTCTCGCGGGTGGAGAGACCGGCGAACATCTCGGTCTCGTCCTTGTGCACGGTGACCGCGCGGTAGGACTCGGGCAGGGGCAGTGCGGCGAAGTCCGCGGACGTGGTGTCCGGGGACTGGATCGCGTCCAGGATTTCCTTCACGGTGTTGCCTCCGGCGAGGAACGTCTCTACGGGGAGACGTCGAGGGGAACGTCGGGGTGCTGGTGCTGTGGAGGTGTGCCGTCGGTTCGGCCGGGTGGTGCTGGCAGCGCGGGGTGGTGCGCGGAGGTTGCCTGTGACGCAGGCGCCGGGCGCGCGACCACGAGGGTCGCGGGGACAGCCGGCGTGCGAGGTGTCCCGGCACGCCGGCCGCCCGGACAACATCAACGTATGGCACCCCGTGCCAGGTGGCAAGACACTGCGTGCCAACAATTTCTCTCAGATGCGTACCTCGGCTCACGGATGAGCGATGATCGATCGAGAGGTCCGGAGGAACCGGGACGGAACGCGGGAAAACACCGGTGGCCGCTCCCGGAAGGGGAGCGGCCACCGTAGGGGCGGGACGACGCGTCAGGCGTCGCGCTGGTCCTTCAGCGCCTGCTGGATGGTCCGCATGACCTCGTTCAGCGGAGCGTCGGTGCGGGCGACCGCCACCACCACGTCACCCTGGGTGGACGCCGTGGCGCGCGTCGCGGGCGCGGGCCTCGCCCCGCCCACCCGGCCGGCGCCGATACCCGTGCCGAAGGTGTCCCTGACGATCGCGAACGCGTGGTCGAGCTGCGCCTCCACATCGCCCTGGCCGCCCGCCCGCAGCCAGCGGCGCAGCACATGGTTGTGCGCGGTGACGACCGCCGACGCGGCCACCTCCGCCAGCAGCGGGTCGTCGTTGCCGTCGTGGTGGTCCCGCTCGTCGAAGTGGCCCAGCAGATAACGGGTGAACAGCCGCTCGTACCGGGCGACCGAGGCGATCTCGCGCTCCCGCAGCGTCGGCACCTCACGCGTGAGGCGGTAGCGCTCGACGGAGACCGCCGGGGACGCCGCGTACATCTTCATGACTTCCTTGATGCCCCGGCACACCGTGTCCAGCGGGTGCTCGTGCGCCGGAGCGGCGTTCAGCACCGCCTCCGCCCGGACCAGGGTGTCGTCGTGGTCGGGGAAGATCGCCTCTTCCTTGGAACGGAAGTGCCGGAAGAAGGTGCGGCGGGCGACCCCGGCCTGGGCGGCGATCTCGTCGACGGTCGTCGCCTCGTACCCCTTCGTGGCGAACAGTTCCATGGCCGCGGCGGCCAGCTCGCGGCGCATCTTGAGCCGTTGGGCGGCGGCGCGGCTGCCCGACGAGGTCTCCGGGGCGTCGGGGGCGGAGGTGGGGCGAACGGGCCGTCGGGCGGGGTCAGCGGGCTGGGACATGACCCGAACGTACTGCATTCGCGCAGGAGAGCGCGCCTGAGGGGCCGGGCCGCCCGACCGGTCGAACAGCCCGCCCCACTCCCCGTACGGCTCAGCGCCGGGCATATTCGCGGAAGCCGCGCCCCGTCTTGCGGCCCAGGCAGCCGGCCGCCACCAGGTGCTCCAGGAGCGGCGCCGGCGCCAGGCCCGGGTCCCGGAACTCGCGGTGCAGCACCCGCTCGATGGCGAGCGACACGTCGAGCCCGACCACGTCGAGCAGTTCGAACGGGCCCATCGGGTAGCCGCCGCCCAGCTTCATCGCGGCGTCGATGTCGTCCAGCGAGGCGTAGTGGTCCTCGACCATCTTGATCGCGTTGTTCAGGTACGGGAACAGCAGCGCGTTCACGATGAAGCCGGCGCGGTCGCCGCAGTCCACCGGGTGCTTGCGGATCCTGGCCGTGACCTCGCGGACGGTGGCGTGGACGTCGTCGGCGGTCAGCACCGTACGGACCACCTCCACCAGCTTCATCGCGGGCGCCGGGTTGAAGAAGTGCATCCCGATGACGTCCTGCGGGCGCGAGGTGGCGCGGGCGCAGGCGACGACCGGCAGCGACGACGTCGTCGTGGCGAGGATCGCGCCGGGCTTGCACACCTTGTCCAGCGTCGCGAACAACTGCTGCTTGATCTCCAGGTCCTCGGCGACGGCCTCCAGGGCGAGGTCCACTTCGGCGAACGCGTCCAGCGAGCCGGCCGGGGCGATCCGGGCCAGCGTCTCGTCCCGCGCCTCGGCGGTCAGCCGGCCCTTGTCGACGGAACGGGCCAGGGACTTGGCGATCCTGGCCTTCGCCGTCTCGGCCTTCTCCAGCGAACGGGCGGCGAGCACCACGTCGTATCCGGCCTTCGCGAACACCTCGGCGATACCCGACGCCATCGTGCCGGAACCCGCGACACCCACCGAACGGACCTCGCGGCCGCCGCCGCCCTCCGCGGTCTCCAGCGGCGTCAGCGCGTCCCGCACGACGACGGCGCTGCCCGGCTCCTCGTACGTGTAGAAGCCGCGGCCCGACTTGCGGCCGGTCAGCCCGGCCTCGCTGAGGTGCTTGAGCACGGGCGCCGGGGCGTGCAGCCGGTCCCCCGACTCGGTGTACATGGCCTCCAGGACCGTACGGGCCGTGTCGACGCCGATCAGGTCGAGCAGCGCCAGCGGGCCCATCGGCAGCCCGCAGCCCAGCTTCATCGCGGCGTCGATGTCCTCCCGGGACGCGTACTTGGCCTCGTACATCGCCGCGGCCTGGTTCAGGTAGCCGAAGAGCAGCCCGTCCGCGACGAACCCGGGCCGGTCGCCGACCGCGACGGGCTCCTTGCCCAGGTCGTGGGCGAGCCGGGTGACCGCCTCGACCGCCTGCGGGGCCGTCAGCACCGAGGAGACCACCTCGACCAGCTTCATCGCCGGGGCCGGGTTGAAGAAGTGCAGCCCGAGGACCCGCTCGGGGCGGGCGGAGTCGGCGGCCAGCCGGGTCACGGACAGCGCGTTGGTGCCGGTGGCGATGATCGCCTCCGGGCGGACGACGGAGTCCAGCGCCGCCAGCACCTGCTGCTTGACCTCGTACGACTCGGGCACGACCTCGATCACGAGGTCGGCGTCGGCCGCGGCCTGGAGGTCGCAGAAGGTACGGAACCGGGCGAGGATGTCGCGCCGCTCCTCCTCGGTGATCCGCTCGCGGGCGACCGAGCGGGCGGTGGCGGCCTCCAGCGCGGTGACCGCGCCCCGGGCGGCGGCCTCGCTGATGTCGATACCGATGACCTCACGGCCGGAACGGGCGAGGACCTCGGCGATACCGGTGCCCATCGTGCCCAGACCGACGACGGCGATGGTGGAGAGAGGGGTGTCCATCAGGGGACTCCAGGGATGAGTGACGACTGATGAGGGGACGCGTGCGGACACGCACGCACGCGGGGTGCCGAGAAGACGGACGCGCCGAGCCGGCCGGGACCGCCGTGCGGGCGGTACCGGACGAGGCGGGCGGGGCGCCGGGAATGGCGTCGAGCGATCGCGTCGAGCGGTGCACCGCGCGCCGGTGGTACGGATCGCGCGGTGAGGGATACGGCGGACTCTGTCCCGGAGTCACGTCGTGGAAAGTGCTGAACCGACGGGCACCCACGGCGGCTGCGTCACCAGGCCGCCATGAGGGGTGCGGGGGTGTGCCCCGCTCACTTGAGATTAACTCGCGGGTAACGAGCGCGCCAGTCCCGCGACAGTGTGATCTGGATCGCCGGGCCCGCCCGTCGCTACGCTGACCGCCATGGACGCGGAGCTCGGCTCGCTCATGGACCGGCTGCAGGACGAGGCCGACGACCCGGCGGCGTACGGACGGCTCGTCGTGACGGAGGATCACGAAGAGCTCGCCGCCGTCCTCACCGCATCCGGCCGCCCCCTGTGGGCCCGCGAGATCGCCGCGTTCCGCCTCGGACTCGCCCGGGACCGGCGCGCGTTCGAGGCGCTCGTCCTGCTCCTCAACCACCGGGACCCCGAGCGCTGCGTGTCCGCGGCCTACGCCCTGTCCCGGCTCGCCGACCCGCGTACCGCCAGGGCCGCGGCCGCGCTCGCCACCAACGAGCTCCGCGTCGCCTACGCCATGGTGCCGGTGCGGCTGCTCGCCGCGCTACGGGCGCCCGAATCCGTACCGGCCCTGATCACCGTGCTCGAACGGCGGCTCGCGGCGGACGACCCGCACTGGCGCGTGGGCGTGGCCTGCGCCGAGGGCCTGGGCGCGCTCGCCGACCCCCGCGCGCGCCCCGCCCTGGAGGCCGCCCGCCGCCACCCGCGCCTGGCCGGCGCCGCCATGGAGGCGCTCCGGCGGCTGAACGGGTCCTGACCCCGGCCCGCCGGCGGCGGTCGGCGCGCCTCAGCTGCCGGGCCGGCCGAGCAGACCGTGCAGGGCCGCCCCGCCCGTGGCCGCCTTCGTCCCGTCCTTCGCCGGGCCGCCCGTCCGGGGCGCGGGCTTCGGGTCCGGGAGTGTCGCGCACACCGCGTCCGCGCCGCCGCCTCCGTCGCCCCGCGGCACCTCACCCGTGGCCAGGTACCGGGCCAGGTACCGGTCCACGCAGGCGTTGCCGCTCAGCGTCACCGCGTGGTTGCCGGAGCCCTCCTCCACGACCAGGCGGGAACCGCTCAGCATCCGTCGTACGGCGACCCCGCCCTCGTACGGAGTGGCCGCGTCGTCGGTCGCCTGGAACAACAGCACAGGCGGCAGCCGGTCGTTGGAGACGTCGAGCGGGCGTAGCGACGGCACCGGCCAGAACGCGCACGGCGCGTTGTACCAGGCGTTGTTCCAGGTGGAGAACGGCGCCTTCGCGTGCACGGACCAGTTGTCGCGGTGCCAGACCCCCCAGTCGCCGGGCCACCCCGCGTCCCGGCACTGCACCGCCGCGTACACCGAGTAGCCGTTGTCCCCGGCGGCGTCGCCCGCCGCGAGCGCCTCGTACGCCTCGACCAGCGGCGCGGTGTCACGGTCGATCGCGTACGCGGCGAACGCCTGCGCGAGCAGCGGCCAGTAGCCGTTGTAGTAGCCGCCCGGCAGGAAGGTGTCCTCCAGCTCGGCCGGGCCGACCTTCCCGCCCGCCGGCTTCTCCTTCACGGCCGCCCGCATCGCGTACCACCGGTCCTCGACCCGCGCCGGGTCGGTGCCGAGCCGGTACGTGGCGTCGTGCCGGGCCACCCAGGCCATGAACGCCTTGTGGCGGGCGTCGAAGGCGATGTCCTGGGCCAGGTTGGCGTCGTACCAGACACCGCCCGGATGGACCACGGAGTCCAGTACGAGCCGTCGCACCCGCTCCGGGAACAGCTTGGCGTACACGACGCCGAGGTACGTCCCGTACG
Source organism: Streptomyces sp. NPDC047886 (assembly GCF_043204435.1). Lineage (NCBI taxonomy): Bacteria > Bacillati > Actinomycetota > Actinomycetes > Kitasatosporales > Streptomycetaceae > Streptomyces > Streptomyces sp. NPDC047886. The sequence continues at coordinate 88,623 of NZ_JBIDCF010000005.1, read as the reverse complement.
AGTAGCCGAAGTAGCTGACGCGCGGGGCGCCCAGCGCCCGGCGGATCTCGTCCATGTCCCTGGCCGCGCTCACCGTGTCGATGTGCGCCAGCAGGTCGCCGTGCCGTTCGGCGCAGCCCCGCGCGAACGCCGCGGCCCGCGCCAGGTTGGCCCGCTCGCCGGCGTCGTCTTCCGGGACGGAGTCGGGCCTGACGGGGTCGAAGTGGCCGGGCCTGCAGTCCAGGGCGGGCCTGCTCGCCCCGACGCCCCGCGGGTCGAAGCCGATGACGTCGTACCGTGCCGCGACGTCGGCGGGCAGCGATGCCGCCACGAACCCGGCCATCGCCCTGCCGCTGGCGCCGGGCCCTCCGGGGTTGACGAGCAGCGGCCCCAGCGACGTCTTCGCGGTGTGCGGGATCCGGGACAGCGCCAGCGTGATCCGCTTCCCGTCAGGCCGGTCGTGGTCCAGGGGCACCTGGACCGACGCGCACTGCAGCCTCGGGTACTGCTTGGTGGCGCACCCGGTCCAGGCGGGCGCGGCCGTCGGCCGTGCCGCCCCCTGTCCGGCCGGGGCCGGTTCGGCGCTCGACGGTGCCGCGGTGACCGCACCCGCGACGAGTGCTCCCGCGGCGATCAGTACTCCTGCGCGTTTCTGCATCCGGACAGTCTCCGGCGACCGCTGGCCGGAATCCTGCTGGATGAGCATGTTGTGCCGTTATGTGACCCGATTGGCGGGGCCGGGGGCCGCAAGTCAGAGAGGGGTCAGAGAGGGGTCAGGGCGGGGTCAGGCTGGGGTCAGAGCAGGGTCAGCTGCGTCGGCCCGGGGCCGGGCGCGAACCGGGGGGCCGGTTCCGCCTGTTCGGGCGCCGCCGGTTCGCCGCCGGGGCGCCGGCCCGCTCCCCGCCGTCCGGGCCCGATGCCGAACTCGGCGGCCAGTTCGTGCACCTGGCGGGTGATCCGGCGCTGGTACCAGGTGGGGGCGTACGCCCCGTCCGCGTACAGGGCCTCGTAGCGCCGCACCAGCGCCGGATGGTGCTCGTGCAGCCAGGCCGTGAACCACTCGCGGGCCCCGGGCCGCAGGTGCAGGACGAGCGGGGTCACCGACGTGGCCCCGGCGTCCGCGATGGCGCGGACCGTCTCGCGCAGCTGGTCCGGCCGGTCGCCGAGGAACGGGACGACCGGGGCCATGAGGACCGCGCAGCCGATGCCGTGCTCGCCCAGCGTCCGTACGACGTCGAGGCGCCGCTCGGGCGCGGGCGTACCCGGCTCGACGGTGCGCCACAGCTCGCCGTCGGTGAACCCGACGGAGACGGAGACGCCCACCTCGGTGACGTCCGCGGCCTGCCGCAGGAGCTCCAGGTCCCGCAGGATCAGGGTGCCCTTGGTGAGGATCGAGAACGGGTTGGCGTGGTCGCGCAGCGCGGCGATGATGCCGGGCATCAGCCGGTAGCGGCCCTCCGCGCGCTGGTAGCAGTCGACGTTGGTGCCCATGGCGATGTGCGCGCCGTCCCAGCGGGGTGACGCCAGCCGGGCGCGCAGCAGCTCCGGCGCGTTGACCTTCACCACGATCTGCGAGTCGAAGCCGAGCCCGGTGTCGAGGTCCAGGTAGCTGTGCGTCTTGCGGGCGAAGCAGTACACACAGGCGTGTGTGCATCCCCGGTAAGGGTTGACCGTCCACTCGAACGGCATGCGTGAAGCTCCGGGCACCCGGTTGACGATCGAACGGGCCCGGACCTCGTGGAAGGTGATGCCCTGGAACTCCGGCGTGTCGAACGTCCGTGTCGTCACGGCGTCGGCGCCGAACAGCGCGGCCTCCGCGGCCGTCGCCCGGCTGTCGCTCAGATTTTCCCAGCGCATGGGGCGCCTCCTCGGTGGGGCGGGAACGGCTCGCGCCCACAATAGAACATGTGTTCCCATGATCGCCGCCACCCGGATTTGGGCGGTTCCCCCTCAGGTGGTTGGCTGGTGCCCCCTGAGGAACGACTGCTGGAGGACAAGGCATGGCGCAGGTCGAGGCCACGACGGAGCGAGTCATCGCGGCGGACGCGGAGACGGTGTTCGACGCGCTGGCCGACTACAAGGACACCCGCGCGAAGCTGCTGCCCGAGCACTTCAGCGAGTACGAGGTGCGCGAGGGCGGCGACGGCGAGGGAACGGTCGTCCGCTGGAAGCTCCAGGCCACCAGCAAGCGCATCCGCGACTGCCTGCTGGAGGTTACCGAGCCCACCGACGGGCAGCTCGTGGAGAAGGACCGCAACTCCTCCATGGTCACCACCTGGACCGTCACCCCCGCCGGTGAGGGCAGGTCGAAGGCCGTCGTCACCACCGTCTGGAACGGCGCCGGAGGCATCGGCGGCTTCTTCGAGAGGGCCTTCGCCCCCAAGGGCCTCGGCCGGATCTACGACGCCGTGCTGGAGAAGCTCGCCGCCGAGGTCGAGAAGTAGGGCATCTCGCGGGCGCCGCCGGCCGGCGGCGCCCGGCGGCGGCACCCGTGCGCCGCGCGCGGCGTCGGGCGGCGCGTACCCGAACCGGTCGTCGGGCGGCACGTACCCGAACCGGTGGGTCACGGGCCCCGGCCCGCACCCCGGGATGTCACCGGTTCGGGTGGTTCTCCCCGGCGCCCGCGTCGCAGCCGTGCCGCCTCGCGCGCCCCGCCCGGCGGGGCGCGCGGCCCGCGCGACGGCGCGCGACACCGTTCGCCGGCGCCCCGGAGCACGCGGGGTCACCCCGGAAAGCCCCTGATGGGGGCCGAACGGGCGAACAAGCGGGGGGCGGGGGAGTGCACTCGTGCCGCCGCGCGCCCCGCGTACGCGTCCATGCGACCCGCACCCGAATCCCCACGGTCCGCTCCCTCTCTCCGGGAATGCTCCGGTTGCCCCGGCTCCACACGTGATGCGAAGAATGACGCCGCGCATGTGAGCGAAACGAGGGGAGCGGCTTTCCGTGGGTGGGATCACGCCGGCGATCGACGCACAGACCACGGGGACATCCCCGGACGACACCGCACCACCCCCCTCCGCCCCGCCACCCGACCGGGCCGCCCCCGCCGGGCCCGGGGCCGGCCGCGTAGGGCTCGTCCTCACCGGGCTGCTGCTCGCCCTGTTCCTCGCCGCGTCGGCGCAGACCGTCGCCGTCTCCGCGCTCGCCGCCGCCGTCGGCGACCTCCGGGGCCATGGCCCCGGCCGGGGCGCGGACGGCCGTGCGACCTGGGCGATCACCGGCCATCTCCTCGCCGCCACCGTCGCGTTGCCGCTGCACGGCAGGCTCGGGGACCGCTACGGCCGCAAGCCGCTTCTCCTCCTGGCCATCGCCGTCTTCGTCGTCGCCTCCGCCCTGGCCGGCTGGTCCCGCACGACCGGCCAGTTCACCGTCCTCCACGCGGTCCAGGGCCTGGGCGCGGGCGGCGTGCTGATCGGGGCACAGGCGCTCGTCGCCGACCTGGTGCCGGGGCGGCGCCGCGCCCGCCACATCGGCGCGGTCGCCGCCGCCATCGGCGCGGGTACCGCGACGGGGCCGCTGCTCGGCGCCGCCGTCACCGAGCACCTCTCATGGCGCTGGTGTTTCTGGGCGGGCGCGGCACTCGGCCTGCTCGCCCTCGCCGTGGTCACGTGCGCGCCACGGCTGCCGAAGCCCGCCGTACGGGGGCGCCTGGACGTGCTGGGCACGCTGCTGTTCACCGCCGCCGGCACCTGCCTGCTCCTGCTCGCCGCATGGGGCGGAACCCGGTACGCGTGGGACTCCCGCGTCGCCCTCGGCCTCGCGTGCGGAGCGGCGGGGACGCTCCTGCTGTTCACGGTCGTCGAGCACTACGCACCCGAACCGCTGATCCCGCTCCGGCTGTTCCGCGACCCCGCCTTCCTCGTCACCGCGGTCGCCGGGGCGGCCGTCGGCGCCGCGCTCTCCGTCGTCCCCGCCTGCCTCCCCGCCTACCTCCGGGTGGTGGAGGGGGCGGGGGCCGTGGAGGCCGGGCTGGTGCTGCCGCCCCTCGCCGGGGCTCTCGCCGTGGCCGGTGTCGTGTCCGGGCTGCTCAGCGCCCGCACCGGGCACTCCACGGTCCATGCCGTGACCGGCGGCGCCGTCGCCGTCGTCGGCATGTGGCTGCTGTCCCGGGTGGAACCCGGCACTCCGCCCCTGCACGCGGCCGTCTGGGCGGCCGTCCTGGGCGCCGGCCTCGGCCTGGTCCTGCCGGTCCTCATCCTCACCGCGCAGAACGCCGTTCCGCCCGGCGACGTCGGCACCGCGACCGGAGTGCACACCTTCTTCCGCCTCCTCGGCGGCGCCGCCGGCGCGGCCGTCGCCGGGACCGTCATCGGCGCCCGGCTGCCCGCGCCCACGGAGGCCGCCCCGGGGCCGTCCCCGGCGGGCGGCCCGTGGGCGGTCACCGCCGAGGCCGTACGCGCCGTGCCGCCCGCGCTGCGCGACGGACACCTCCAGGCGTACGCCGACGGGGCGCCGCGCGCGCTCCTGCTGCTGGTGCCCGTGCTCGCGGCCGGTCTTCTCGCGCTGTTCCTCCTGCGGGAGCGGCCGCCGGTGGCCCGGCCCGCCGGTGGCGCCGCCGTGCCCCCGGCGCGCGGGCCGGGATCCGCCACCGCGCCGGCTCACCCCGCGACGGCGGCCACGCCCCCCGCCGCGCCGTCGCCCCCGGTACCCGCCCCCGCACCCGCGTCGGCCGGGAAGCCGGAACCCGCCCGTACCGCCCCGGTCCCGGCCGGAGCCGCCCGTACCGCCCCGGTCCAGGCAGGAGCCGCCCGTACCACCAACGCCACCGCCCCCGCCGCAGCCGCAGCCCCCGCGGTCCCCGTCTGCGGCACCGTCCGGCACCACGACGGGTCCTGGGTGGCACACGCCGCGCTCACCCTCGTCGACGCGCACGGGCGCCAGGTCGGGCGGGGCGCGAGCGGCGAGGGCGGGCGGTACGCGCTCGGCGTGCCGGGCCCCGGCGCCTACGTGCTGATCGCGGCGGCCGGCGGGCACCGGCCGCAAGCCGTCCCGGTCACCGTCGCCGACCGGCCGGTCCAGCTCGACGTGGTGCTCGGCGGCGCGGGGCGGCTCACCGGGACCGTCGTCGCCCCGGACGGCAGCCCCGTACGCGACGCCGCCGTCACGCTGACCGACGTGCGCGGCGAGGTCGTCGCGGGCGCCCGGACGGAACGCGACGGCTCCTACGCCGTCGGCGGGCTCGTGGCGGGCGAGTACACCCTCGCCGCGAACGCGCCCGCGTTCCGGCCCACCGCCCTCCCGGTGACCGTGCGCCCGGCGGGCGAGACCCGCCAGGACATCGAACTGGTCGGCGCGGCCACGCTGCGGGGCACGGTACGGACGCCCGGCGGCCGCCCCGTCGAGGAGGCGCGGGTGATCCTGCTCGACGGGGCGGGGAATGTGGTCGGTTCGCTCACCACAGGCGCCGACGGCGTCTTCGGCTTCACGGAGCTGGTGTCCGGCGATTACACCGTCATCGCGTCCGGCTACCCGCCGGTGGCCACCGTGCTCAAGGTGGCGGGCGGCGCCCGCACCGACCGCGATCTCCGTCTCGGCCACGGTGATTGACGATCGGTCAGTTACCGGCCCGTAGGCGCGGGATTCGGCCGATGCCCGGCGCACGCCCGGCGCGGAGCCGTACCGTGGTGCCGCCGGCCGCGGATCGTCGCGGCGGGGAAAGGAGCCCTCCACCCATGGACAGTGGCGTTCCGCAGGCGACGCCGGATTTCGGCGCGGCCGGCCGTGTTCCGCTGGCCGTGGTCGTCGTGGACAGCGACGGCCTGGTGTCGCACTGGTCGACCGGGGCGCGGCGGCTGTTCGGGACCGCCCGGCAGGACGCGCTGGGCCGCCCCGCCGCCGAGCTGCTCCCCGTGTTCGGCGCGCTCGGCGATGACAGCCGGTACGCGGACGACATCCCCTACGGGAGCGGGCACGGCGGCCCGTACGGGAGCTTAGGGGCGTACGAGGAGCGCGAGGGGCGCACGGCGTATCCCGGCCACCCCGATACCTGGCTCGGCGGGCTCGGCTCCTACCCCGCCACGGGCCGCGCCCGCCTCACCGCACCGGACGGCGGCGCCGGCGACGACCGGGCGGACGACGGACGGGACGGCCGTACCCGGGTCGATGTGCTGTGGTGGGCGTACCCGCTCGCCGGACCCGGAAGGGAACGGCTGCTCGTCCTCGCCACGGACGCCGATCGGTTCCGCGGCGACTTCGCCGACGCGGAGAACTTCGAGCGCATCACCCCCGGCTTCGCGCCGCACACCGACCTCCCGGGCTCGGGCGAGCTCGCCCGGCGGCTCCCCGAGATCCTGCCGAGCATGAGCGTCAGGGAAGCCGGCCGGATCGTCTCCCAGATCCTCGCCCTCGGCTATCCCGTCCTGGAGTTCAGCCAACGGGACCGGGTGCCGGTCACACCCGACTGGGGCATCCCCCGGCGTGCGGAGCGCCGCGCACGCCGCCGCGCCGCCGAGGAGGCCGCCGAGCGCGGACACGCCCTCGACCCGGCCGACCCGGCCGTTCCGGAAGATCTGGCCGATCTGGCCGATCTGGCCGAGGATCTCGAATACGCCGCCGTACGCGAGCGGCTGGAGTTCCTCAACGAGGTCAGCGGCCGCATCGGCTCCTCCCTGGACCTGGCGCGGACCATCCACGAGGTCAGCGCGGCGGTGGTGCCCCGTTTCACCGACGTGGCCGGCACGTACCTGCGCGAACAGGTCGTCGCGGGCGAGGGGTTCCCCGACGGGCCGCCCGACGCCACGACCATGTGGCACCGGGTCGCCGTCGAGCATGTCGACGAACCCGGCCGCTGGGACGACGTGGTGCCGGTCGGCGAGGCCATGCCGTTCCCGGTGCACACCCCGTTCTTCCAGTGCATGACGACCGGCGAGCCCGTCCTCGTCCCCCGCATCAGCGACGAGCTGGGCACGGCCATCGCCGCCCAGTTCGACAAGCGGGACATCCGGCCCCTGATCAACGGCCGCTCCATGCTCGTCGTGCCGCTGAAGGCACGCGATGTGGTGCTGGGTTTCATGATCCTGCTGAGGCACCCCGGCCGGGCCCTGTTCAACGACATGGACCGGGTGACGGGCGCGGAACTCGCCGCGCGGGCCGGGCTCGTCCTCGACAACGCGCGCATGTACACGTACCAGGAGAGCGTCGCCGAGACGCTCCAGGACGCGATGCTGCCGCAGGTCAGCCCGCGCATGCCCGGCTGCGACACCGCGACCCGCTACCTGCCGGGCACCCTGCTCGGCCGCGTCGGCGGCGACTGGTTCGACACCGTCAAACTGCCCGGGTCGCGCACCGCGCTCGTCGTCGGCGACGTCATGGGCCACGGCCTCAACTCGGCCGCCATGATGGGCCAGTTGAGGACCGCCGTACAGACCATGGCCGCGCTGGACCTGCCGCCCGCCCAGTTGCTGCGCAATCTGGACGACCTGGCGCAGCGCCTCGGCGAGCACTATCTCGCCACCTGCCTGTACGCCGTGTACGACCCGATCGGCGGCGTACTGGAGCTGGCGAACGCCGGGCACGTGCCGCCGGTGGTCGTCCGGGCCGCCGACGGCCGCAGTGACCTGCTCGACCTGCCGTCGGGCGCCCCCATCGGGGTCGGGGGAGTGCCGTTCGAGACCGTCCGGGTCCCGGTGGCCGCCGGGGACCGGCTGGTGATGTGCACCGACGGGCTGGTGGAGGTGCGCGGCGAGGACATCGGGGTCGGCCTGGCGACCCTCTGCGAGTCGGCGGCGCACCCCGCCGCCTCGATGGACGACGCCTGCGACACCATCATCCGGGCCCTGAACACGCGCGGCGGCCGCAAGGACGACGTGGCCCTGCTGATGGCCAGGCTCAACGGCATCGCGCCCGACGACGTCGCCCACTGGGAGCTCCCCGCCGAGCCGCGTACGGCGGGCCGCGCCCGACGGCTGGTGCGCGACCGGCTGGCCCGCTGGGGACTCGGCGCACTCGACGGCACGGTCGAGCTGCTCGTCGGCGAACTCGTCGCCAACGCGGTGCGGCACGCGGGCGGCCACCGGATCGCCCTCCGGCTCGTCCGCACCGACCTGCTGCTGTGCGAGGTCATCGACGGCGGCCACACCCTGCCCACGCTCCTCAGCGCGCGCCCGGACGACGCGCACGGGCGCGGACTGCGCGTGGTCGACGCGCTGGCCCGGGCGTGGGGCGCCAGCAGGGCGGCCGACGGCAAGACGGTGTGGTTCGAACTGGCGCTGCCGAGGAAGACCGGACTCTGAGGACACAGAGATCCGTTCCGTCACGGCGATGACGCCGCGAGGCGGGGGGACCGGTAACCGGGGAGCTGGCCATGAGCGTGACGAAACGTTACAAGGACGCCTGGGAGGGCTTCTGGCGCGAGGCCCCGGGGGAGCCCGGCGCCGTCTTCTGGGACGCCGAGCCGGAGATCACCGCGGCCGTCCACCTCGACCTGTTCGCGCCGCACCTCACGGAGCCGCGTCTGCCCTTCGTCGACCTGGGGTGCGGCAACGGCACCCAGACCGCGTTCATCGCCCAACGGTTCGGCGGACCGTCCGGCGGCGGGCCGACCGGCGGTGGGCCGTCCGGCGGTGGACCGGCCGGCCGCGTGATCGGGCTGGATGTGGCCACCGCCGCCGTCGAGCACGCCAGGAAGCAGCACGCACACGACGCGGTGGAGTTCCTGTGCGGCGACGCCGCCGACGCGGACACCGTCGCCGGGCTGCGCGCTTCCCTCGGCGACAGCAACGTCTACCTGCGGGGCGTCCTGCACCAGGCGGAGCCGGACGACCGCAGGCGCATCGCCGCGTCCATCGCCACGCTCGTCGGGCGGCGCGGCAGAGCGTTCGTGGTGGAACCGTCGGAAGCGGCCGGGGCGGCCCTCCAGGAGATGGTCGGGGGCCCGGCCGGGCCCCCGCCGAAGATGCTGCCGGTCTTCCGCCACGGCATCGCCCCGGGCACGCTCGCCGACGCGGACGTCCCGGGGCTGTTCCGTACGGCCGGCCTGGCCGTCCTGTCCTCCGGCGAGCTCCCGCTCGCCACCACGGAGCACACGCCGGACGGCACCCGGATCGAGCTCCCGTCGACCTGGCTCGTGGTGGGCCGCCCGGCCGCCACCGGCTGACGCGGCGGCAGCGGCGGCGCCAGCGGCAGCGGCGGTGGTGGCAGCGGAGGCGTGAAGGTGGCGGCGGCACGGACCCGGCCGCCCGGGGCCGTGCGCGCCGCCGCGTCGTTCACTCCCCTCCCCTTCCCTCCCCTCGCCGGGCGCCGGGCGCCGGGCGGTTCAGGTGTGCTTGCCGCGGCCCGTGAACGCGTCGCGCAGCCGGTCGACCAGGCCGGTGCCGGGCGCGAGGAGCTTGTTCGCCGGCGGCTTGTCGGGCGCTGACGGGTGCGGGCGGGTCGGCGCCGTCTTCTTGGCCTGGCGGACCTTGTCGCCCAGCTTCATGAGCGTGTCCGGCGGGCAGGCCGCCCGCAGCCGGGGGAAGAGGTTGTTCTCCTCGTCGGTCACGTGCTCCCGGATCTCCGCCATCAGCCGGGTGACCAGCTCGTCGAACCGGGGGTCGTCCGCCGCGCACTCCTCCAGCTCCTTCATGGTGCGCTCGGCCTCCGCGTGGTCCCGCAGCTCCTTGTCCGCGAGCGCGTCGCCGCCGGGGATGTGCTCGCGGACCGCCGGATACAGATACGACTCCTCGGCCACCGAGTGCCGGACCAGCTCCATGGTCACGCGGTCGGCGAGGTCCTTGCGCCGGCTGTCGCCCGACGGGGTCTCCTCGATCGTGGTGAACAGCTCCTCGACCTCCTGATGGTCGTTGATCAGCTCTTCGATGACGTTTCCGCCGTGTGCCATGTGCCTGCTCCTTCGCAACGGCCGCACGGGCCCTGCCGGCCTCATGCGGTCTCAGCGGTCTGAACGATCCGTGAGGGGCGATTACCACCCCATGGGAGTGATATGTCTCATTTCGAGGCGTGAGTCCCGCGCGTTACGCTGCATGGCCCCGACCGACGGACCCTCCGCCCGACGGACCCTCCGCCCCACGGACCCTCCCGACCCACGGACCCCCCTGTGCACCCGGACCTCTCCCCGCTCATCGCGGCGACCACCCGCTGGCTGACGCACGCCTACCCGGCGGGTGGCGGCGCGATCGACCGTGCCCTCGCCGAGGCCCAGGCACGGCAGGCGGTCACCGTCGCCGCCTGGCTGCGCTACCCGACGGACCTGGACGCCGCGCTGGTCGCCGTCACGGGCGCGGGCGGCTCCCACCGACTCGACTGGATCACGGGCGCGGACGGCCACGGCACGGACGAGGACGGCGCGGACGGCGCGGACGGCCACGGTACGGCCGGGGATCGCGGGGCCGGGGACGGAAACGCCTGGCGCACCTGGGTGGACGAGACCGTCGCCAGCTGGGCCGCCGCCCTGCTCGGCAGTCCGTCGCTGGCCGCCGGCGCCGTCGCGGCCGTGGTGCCCGCCGCAGCGGCCGGCGGGGCCCCGGTCGGGTTCCCCCGGCTCGTCAGCCCCGGCGAACGGGATCTGCGGGCGGCCGCGCTCCTGCGCCACCCCGACCTTCTCGCCCCGATAGCGGACCTGCACCGCGCCGAGCTCCTCGACCGGTTGGCGGGCTGCGCGCGACAGGCCCGGGACGGCACGTGATGCTGAAGGGGTGACCGATTCCGGGCCGGAGGGCGCGCCGACGGTGGGCGTCGAGGAGGAGTTCCTCCTCGTCCACCCCGGCACGCGACGGCCGGAGGCGGCCGGCGACCGGGTCGTCGCGCGGGCCGGGGCGGCCGTGGACGGTCTGCTGTCCGGTGAGTTCACCGCGTACCAGATCGAGGGCAGGACACCGCCCTGCTCCCGTATCGACCGGCTCCGCGCGGAACTCGCCCGGGTCCGGGCCGCGGCCGTGGGCGCCGCCCGTGCGGAGGGCCTCGGCCTGTGCGCGTCCGGCACGCCCGTCGTCGGCGACGCCGAGCCCCCGGAGATCGGCGACCACCCGCGCTACCGCGCCGGGGTCCGCCAGTACCGGGCCATGCTGGATGACTACACCATCTGCGCGTTCCACGCCCATGTCGGACTGCCCGACCGTGAACTCGCCGTACTGACCGGCAATCACCTCAGGCCCTGGCTCCCGCTCCTGGTGGCGCTGACCGCCAACTCGCCGTACCACCGCTCCCGTGACACCGGCTACGCCTCCTGGCGGTCCGTGATCAGGATCCGCTTCCCGTGTCTCGGCCCGCCCCCCTACGCCACCTCGCTCGCCCACCACGAGCGGCTCGCCGCCGCGATGGCGGACACGGAGGCCATGCTGGACGCGGCCACACCGTTCTGGGACATCCGCCCCAATCCGCGCCTGCCGACGCTGGAGGTCCGCGCCATGGACGTCCTGCCGGACATCGACGACACGGCCGCCGTCACGGCCCTGATCAGGGCGCTCGTCATGACGTCGGCGGCTCGGGTCGAGCGCGGCGACCCCGGCCCCCGTCCGGAGAGCGAGCTGCTGCGCGCCGCGTACTGGCGGGCGGCCAGGGACGGCTGGAGCGGCACGGGCGTCGACGCGCTCAGCGGGCGTGTGATGCCGGTGGCCGAGCAGGCCGGGCGGCTCGTGGCCGAGGTCCGTCCGGCGCTGGAGGAGTACGGCGACATGGCGCGGGTGGCGGCGTTCCTGCGGCGTGCGGCGGTACGGGGCGGGGGAGCGGAACGGCAGCGCGCCGTAGCGTCGCGTCAGGCGGCCGGGGCCGGTTCTGACGACTGGCCCGGCCGGGTCGTGGACGCGCTCGTGGCGGACACGGCCGCCGGCACCCGCGGTGACGACACCCGGCCCTGACGGTCGCGCGTCCCGACCTCAGGGCCGTCCCCACCGCGTCCCGACCGTCAGACCGTCACGCCGGCGCGGGCGTCAGCGTGACGACCAGCACGTCGCGGCGGGCGGGGCGGTCGGTGTGCACGGGCCGGATGGGCGACACCTCGTGGAGCGTGCGCCGGTCGTCGCCCAGCAGGAGCGTGCCCGGCTCGTCCAGCACGGTCGTCAGCACCATCGTGCCGTCCGGTTCGAACACCGAGCTCTCGCCCCCGTCGGCGTTGCTCCGGTCGACGAGCAGCGACGACACCAGCGTGACCCCGTCGCGATGACGGCCCTCCGGGGTGGGGTTCCCCGTCGAACCGGCCGAGGCGATCACCCGGAACGGGTGCACCTTCACGCTCCACGCCTCCGTACCGTCCAGACAGGTGGCCACCTCGCCCAGCAGCTCCACCAGGGACGTCAGCAGCGGGTCGGCGGCGAAGGCGTCCGTGAGCGGGTCGAAGTGCCGGTCGACGCCCACGTACATCGGGTTCGAGTCCTCCGGCTGGACGAACGTCTCGTGCTCCTCGGGCACCAGCTCCGCCGCCCCGGCCGTGTACGTGAAGTGCCCGTAGCGCCGCAGCCGCCGGGTGCCGCTCTCCTCCGCGTACGGGTCGGGCGTCAGCTCCTCCCAGTGGGCGGCGAACCGGGCCCACCCACCGGGGCCCGTCCCCACGTACCCGCCGACCGCGTCGGGCCGCATCACATGCGCCCCTTCGGTGATCAGGTCGCGCATGGCGGCCTCCACCGGGCCGACCCGTGCCGTACCGTCGCTGCCGATCACGTCGCCCATGGGGACCGCCGCCCTCCTCAGTGGTGTGCCTCGCGGCTCCTCTCCGTACCCATGGTCGGGCGGACCGCCGCCGGGTGCACGCGGGACCGGCCCGCCGGGGGGCGCGTCACTCCCCTGGCCACGGCCACGGGGCGGCCGCCGTGCGAGGCACCGACCATGGGCGCATGACCGAACCCGCCGGCCCGCCCCCGCGCGGCGACCGGGGCGCGGGACCCCGTCGCCGCGCGGAACCCGCCCGGGCGTGGGCGGTGGTCGCGGGGGCCGCCGGGGTCCTGCTGGCGGCCTACTTCCTGCTGCCGCTCGGCGTCTTCGGACCGCACCGCCCCGTGCTGAGCTGGACCGTGTTCGTCACGGCCCTCGCCGTGATCGCCGTCCTGATCCTCAAGCACATCCGCGATGTGCTCCTGGACCGGCCCGGCACGCACTCCGGCATCGCCCTCGGCGTCCTGATGTGCCTGACACTGCTGGTCTTCGCCACGGCCTGCCGCGCCCTCGCCCGGCACCCGGGCCAGTTCGAGGGGCTGGAGACCCGCCTGGACGCCCTGTACTTCACGGTCGTCACCCTCGCGACCGTCGGCTACGGCGACGTGACCGCGCGGGGGCAGGCCGCGCGCCTGGTCGTGCTGCTCCAGATCGTCTACGACCTGGTGCTCCTGACCGGCGCGGCGACCGCCCTCTCACGCCACGTCAAGACCCGTATCGGCCGGCGCGACGCCCCCGCGCGTCACCGCTGACGGACGGCGGTCGTGCCATGGCGAGCACGGGCCGCCGACCATCCCGCCTCGTCCGTCACACGCCGACCGGTTCGAGCACTCCGGCGATGCCTCGCGCCAGGCACGCGACGCGGTCCGCCGGGATGCCCGCGATGTTGACGCGGCCGGACGCGGTGCCGTAGACCGCGTACCGCTCGCGCAGCCGGGTCATCTGCTCCGGGGTGAGGGGCAGGCCGGCGAACATGCCCTTCTGCCGGGCCAGCGGCTCGGCCTTCGATCCATGGCCGAGTGCGGTCAGCCGGGCCACCAGGTCGGCCCGGTTGGCGGCGATACGGTCCCGCATCGTGTCGAGTTCGGCGCGCCAGGAGGCCCGCAGCGTGTCGTCCCCCAGGATGGTGGCGACGATGGCGGCGCCGTGCTCGGGCGGCATCGAGTAGAGCGTGCGCGCCGCGTTCTGCAGGGCCGTCTCGACGTGCCGCAGCGCCGTACGGGACGAGCCCAGCACGATCGCGCAGCCCGTACGGTCGGCGTACAGACCGAAGTTCTTCGAACAGCTGACGGCGATCAGCATCTCCGGGACCCGCTCCGCGAGCATCCGCGTCGCCCACAGGTCGGCCTCCAGGCCGTCGCCGAGGCCGTGGTAGGCGAGGTCGATGAACGGGATCCAGCCGGCCGTCCCCGCCAGGGCGGCCAGCGCCTCCCAGTCCGCCGCGGACGGGTCGGCGCCCGACGGGTTGTGGCAGCAGCCCTGGAGCAGGACGACGTCGTCGCGGCGGGCCTCGCGCAGGTCGCCGATGAGGCCGTCCGAGTCGAGGCGCCCGTCGGCGTCGAGCCAGCGGTACGTGCGGACGTGGAGGCCGGCGGCCTCCAGGATGGGCCGGTGGTTGACGTACGCCGGGTCGCTGATCCACACCGTGGTGCCGGGGCGGGTCTGCCGCACCAGATCGGCCAGCAGCCGCAGCGCCCCGGTACCGGCGACGGTCTGGACGGCGGTGGCCCGCGCGCCAGGGCCGTCGGGCCCCAGGACCGTCGCCAGCATGGCGTCGTTGAAGGCGATGTTGCCGGACAGGCCCCGGTACTCCTTGGAGGCGGATCGTTCCGCCAGCCGTATCTCGGCATCCCGTACGGCGGCCATGACGGGGGTGACGCCGGTGTGGTCGCGGTAGACGCCGAGGACCAGGTTCAGCCGCTCGGGGCGCGGGTCGGCGCCGAACTCGGCGGCCAGGTTCCACAGCGGGTCGACGGGCGGGGGAGGCAGCAGCTCAAGCATCGGGGGAGACCTCCGTTCGGGGCCGGCGGTTGGCGAGGACGACGCCGGTGGTGATGAGGGGAACGCCGACGAGGACGGCGAGCGTCGGCGACTCGTCGAGCAGGGGGACGGCGAGGAGGACCACGGCGACCGGACTGAGGCTGCCGACGACGGAGCTGCGCTCGGCGCCGAGCCTGCGGATCGCGAACGCGTACAGCAGCCCGGCGCACAGCCCGACACCGAGGCCCTGCACGACCAGGAACAGGGCGATGTCACCCGCGGCCGCGTGCGCGAACCCGGTCGGCAGCACCCCGGTCAGCACCAGCAGCCCGATCACGGCGAACGACGGCAGGCACAGCAGTCCGATCGACCCCACCGGGTCGAGGTCGACCTCCTTCAGCCCCACCGTGTACAGCGCCCACAGGCCGCTGGCGAGCAGGAGCGTGCCGGAGCCCAGCAGCACGTCGGCGTCGAGCGCGGTGACATAGCGCCCGACCAGGGTGACCACCCCCGCCGCGATCAGCACGAGCCCGCCCGCCCGGGTGCCCCGGGGAACCCGGCCGCCGCGCGCGACCATCAGCGCGGACACGAACAGCGGCACCATGCCGGGCACGATCGCCCCGACGAACGCAGCCGACGTGAGCGAGCCGCCGTACATCGCGGCCAGGAAGAACGGCACCCCGGCGCCGCACACGATCTTCGCGGCGGCGCCGGGGCGTACCGCGGCGAGCGCGCGCCGGCGGCGCCACAGCGCGGGTGCCAGCAGCAGCGGCGGGAGGCCGAAGCGCAGCAGCGCCGCGTCGGCGGGCAGCAGGGTGGAGGCGCTCAGGGCGCGGGCGCTCAGCGCGAACGCGGCCCAGATCGCCACGGTCAGCAGGAGTGCCGCCATGCCCGCGGTGTGCGGGGACGGCCCGCTGCCCGCGGACCGTACCCGCGCCCGTATCGGCACGGGGGCGTCCGCCCCCACGATGTTCGTCGCGACCAAGGGAGTTCCTTCAACGCAAGCGCGCGTGCGCCGTGCACGCCGCGCGGAGTCGGTGCGGAAGGATCCCCCCGCCCAACGGGCAACGTTAGGGCGTCCGCCGGGGCAGCCGATTGCTACTTCTGCCGCTCAGCCATAGCGTAGGGACAGAATCTGCCAAGGATCGCGAGGAAAGGGCGGGAGAGGCCATGGACGCCGTCGATCTCCAAATCATCCGGGAGCTGCAGGCGGACGGCCGGCTGTCCAACCAGGACCTCGCCGACCGCGTCCGGCTGTCGCCGTCGCCCTGCCTGCGCCGGGTCCGCAGGCTGGAGGAGTCCGGTCTCATCAGCGGCTACACGGCGATGGTCGACCAGGTCGCCTACGGGCTGCCGATCACCGTCTTCGTCCGGGTCCGCCTGGAGCGCCACACGGCCGAAGCCGTCAACGCCTTCGAGGAGCACGTCGGGCTCATCGAGCACATCCAGGACTGCTACCTGATGGCGGGCAGCAGCGACTATCTGCTCCGGGTGGTCATCGAGAGCCTGGAGGCGTACGAGGTCCTGGTCCGCACCCGGATCCACGCCATCCCGGGGATCGCGTCGATCGAGTCGAGCTTCGCGTTCGGCAGTGTCAAACAGTCCAGGACCTACCCCCGGCCCGCCCCGCCCGCCCGCTGAACCTGCCGGGCCCCTCAGCGGCCGCCCGACACCCGCAGCACCGTGCCCGTGGTGTACGAGGCGTCGGGGGACAGCAGCCAGGCGACGGCGGCGGCGATCTCCTCCGGCTCGCCCGCGCGGCCGAGCGGAGTGCGGGCGGCGACCTTCGCGGGACGGTCGGGGTCGCCCATCGCGGCGTGCATGTCCGTCTTGACCGTGCCGGGGGCGACCGCGTTGACCCGGATGCCGTCGGGGCCGAGTTCCTTGGCCAGACCGACGGTCAGGGCGTCGGTGGCCGCCTTGCTCGCGGCGTAGTGCACGTACTCCCCGGGGCTGCCGAGCGTCGCGGCGGCCGACGACACGTTCACGATGGCCCCGGAGCCGTGCGCCGCCATGTCGCGCGCCGCGCGCCGGCAACACAGCAGGTACCCCAGGACGTTGACGTCCAGGACGCGGCGCAGGACCTCGGTGCGCGCATCGGCGAGCCGGCCGAGCGGCCCGGTCACGCCCGCGTTGTTGACGAGCCCCGTGACCCGCCCGAACTCGCTCGCCGCGCGGTCGAACAGGCGCTCCACGTCCGCCTCGGCGGAGGTGTCGGCCCGTACGGTGGCACAGCGCGCCCCGGCCGCGCGCACCGCGTCGGCGGTGCGGTCCGCGGCGGCCTCGTCGCGCACGTACCCGAGCACCAGATCGTGTCCTTCGCGGGCCAGCCGGACGCAGGTCGCCGCGCCGATGCCCCGGCTGCCGCCCGTGACGATGGTGACTGGACGTGACATACGTGCCTCCCGTGATCGATGGCGGGTACACCTCGGCAGCCAGTCGTATCGCACGCGGCCTCCCCCGACGCACCCGGGTGGCGGCGAGGCGGAGTCCGGGGTGTGGTGCGGCACGTGGCGCTGGACAGGGCGCACGCTCTGCTCAAGACTGGCGAACCACTGCCGAACGCCGCCGTCCGGGTAGCGGCGTCGGCTGTTTTGAGCTGCGGGAACAGGAGATCCATGAAGATCCTCATCAGCGCCGACATGGAGGGTGCCACGGGGGTGACCTGGCCGGCCGACGTGCTGCCCGGGACACCCCAGTGGGAGCGGTGCCGGGCCATGTTCACCTCCGACGTGAACGCGGCCGTTCTCGGCTTCTTCGACGGCGGCGCGGACGAGGTGCTCGTCAACGAGGCACACTGGACCATGCGCAACCTGCTCCTGGAGCGCCTCGACGAGCGGGCCGAGATGCTCACGGGCCGTCACAAGTCGCTGTCCATGGTGGAGGGCGTCCAGCACGGCGACGTCGACGGCATCGCCTTCGTCGGCTACCACACGGGCGCGGGCACCGAGGGCGTGCTCGCCCACACGTATCTCGCCAACTCCATCACCGGCGTCTGGCTGAACGGTGTACGCGCCAGCGAGGGCCTGCTCAACGCGCAGGTCGTCGCCGAGTACGGCGTGCCCGTCATCCTGGTCACCGGCGACGACCTGACCTGCGACGACGCACTCGGCTACGCACCCGAAGCCCGCAAGGTCGCGGTCAAGGACCATGTCTCGCGCTACGCCGCCGTCTGCCGCACCCCCGCCCGTACGGCGGCCGACATCCGCGCCGCGGCCAAGGACGCGACCCGGCTCGCCGTACGGTACGAACCGGTGCGCGGAGGGCCGTTCACCGTGGAGCTGGAGTTCGACGCGGAGCATCTCGCCGCGGTCGCCACCGTCGTCCCGGGCGTGGTGGCCGGCGGAGAACGGCGTGTCGCCTACACCAGCGGCACGATGTACGAGGCCATCCGCACGTTCAAGGCGGTCACCACGATCGTCTCGGCCGCAGTGGAGGAGCAGTATGGCTGACACGGCACAGCGGGACGGCGTGACCGACCGCGCCCTGGACGAGGTGGTGACCTTCACCTCCGAACTCATCCGGATCGACACCACCAACCGGGGCAGCGGCGACTGCCGGGAACGCCCGGCCGCCGAATACGCCGCCGAACGCCTCGCCGGGGCCGGACTCGAACCGGTGCTCCTGGAGCGCACCCCCGGCCGGACGAACGTCGTCGCCCGGATCGAGGGCACCGACCCGTCCGCCGACGCACTCCTCGTCCACGGCCATCTCGACGTCGTCCCCGCCGAACCCGACGACTGGACCGTGCACCCCTTCTCGGGGGAGGTCCGCGACGGAGTGGTGTGGGGCCGGGGCGCCGTCGACATGAAGAACATGGACGCGATGGTCCTGGCCGTCGTCCGCGACTGGGCGCGCCGCGGCATCCGTCCCCGGCGCGACATCGTCATCGCGTACACCGCCGACGAGGAGGCGAGCGCCGTCGACGGTTCGGGCTTCCTCGCCGACCACCACCCGGCGCTCTTCCACGGCTGCACCGAGGGCATCAGCGAGTCCGGCGCCTACACCTTCCACGCCGGACCCGACCTGGCCGTCTATCCGATCGGCGCGGGCGAACGCGGCACGGCCTGGCTCAAGCTCACCGCCGAGGGCCGAGCGGGCCACGGTTCCAAGGTCAACCGCGCCAACGCCGTCAGCCGGCTCGCGTCGGCCGTCGCCCGGATCGGCGATCACCAGTGGCCCGTACGGCTCACTCCGACCGTACGCTCCGCCCTCACCGAACTCGCCGCCCTGCACGGCATCGACGCCGACCTCGACGCGCCCAGATTCGACGTGGACGAACTGCTCGCCAAGCTCGGACCGGCCGCCGCGCTGGTGGAGTCCACCATCCGAAACAGCGCCAACCCGACCATGCTCCAGGCCGGTTACAAGGTCAACGTCATCCCCGGTCTCGCCACCGCGCATGTCGACGGCCGGATGGTCCCGGGCGGCGAAGCCGAGTTCACCGAAACCCTGGACCGGCTCACCGGCCCCGACGTCCAGTGGGAGTTCCAGCACAAGGAGGTCGCCCTCCAGGCGCCCGTCGACTCACCGACGTACGCCAAGCTGCGCGCCGCGATCGAGCGCTTCGACCCCGACGCGCACGTCGTCCCGTTCTGCATGTCCGGCGGCACCGACGCCAAGCAGTTCTCCCGGCTCGGCATCGTCGGCTACGGCTTCACACCGCTGCGGCTGCCCATCGGTTTCGACTACCCGGCGCTCTTCCACGGCGTCGACGAGCGTGTTCCGGTGGAGGCGCTGCACTTCGGTGTGCGCGTCCTCGACCACTACCTGCAGTCCGCATAGTTCAGAGGGGGGACCCGTCCATGGTGCCCATGGGGGCCTACGGAACCTGGCCGTCACCGATCGACGCGAGCCTCGCCGCCGCGCACGACGGCCATCCGGAGTACGCCGGCGTCGTCGGCGACGAGGTGTGGTGGACGGAGCCGCGCCCGGCCGAGGCCGGCAGACGCGCCCTCGTGCGCAAGCGCGCGGACGGCACCGAGGAACCGGTCCTGCCGGCGCCGTGGAACGTGCGCAGCAGGGTCATCGAGTACGGCGGACAGCCCTGGGCCGGCACGGCACGACCCGGCGGCGCCGGACCGCTCGTCGTCTTCTGCCACTTCCCCGACCAGCGGCTGTACGCGTACGAACCGGACGGCACCGCCGATCCGCGCCCCCTCACCCCGGTGTCCCCGGTCGGCGGCGGGCTGCGCTGGGCCGACCCGGTCATCCGCCAGGACCTGGGCGAGGTCTGGTGCGTCCTGGAGGAGTTCACCGGCGAAGGACCCGAGGACGTCCGCCGGGTGATCGCGGCGGTGCCGCTCGACGGGTCGGCCGCCGACGACCGGGCCGCCGTACGCGAACTGACCGACGACCGGCACCGGTTCGTCACAGGACCCCGGGTCTCGCCGGACGGGCGGCAGGCCGCGTGGATCGCCTGGGACCACCCGCGCATGCCGTGGGACGGCACGGTGGCGATGGTCGGCGACATCACGCGGACGGGCCCGTTCACCGGCGTAACGCAGGTGGTCGGCGGCCCCGACGAGTCGATCTGCCAGGTGGACTGGGCGGCGGACGGCTCCCTGCTGTTCGTCTCCGACCGCACCGGCTGGTGGGAACTGCACCGCGTACGGCCCGGAGACACCGGCACATCCGGGACCGGTCTGTGCGCCGGACGCGCGGAGGAGTTCGGCGGGCCGCTGTGGAAGATCGGCCTCAAGTGGTTCCAGCCGCTGGACAGCGGCCTCGTCGCCGTCATCCACGGCCGGGGCGCCACCGCCCTCGCCATCCTCGACCCCGAGACCGGCGAACTCGTGGACGCCGCTGGGCCCTGGACCGAGTGGGCGCCCACCCTCGCCGCGCACGGCAGCCGCGTCATCGGCGTAGCCGCCAGCCCCCGCAGCGCCTACGAGGTGGTCGAGCTGGACACCGGCACCGGGCGCGCCCGGGTCGTCGGCTCCGCCCACGACGACCCGGTCGACCCCGCGTACTACCCCGAACCCCAGATCCGCACCTTCACCGGGCCCGACAACCGCGAGATCCACGCCCACGTCTACCCGCCGCACAACCCCGACCGGGTCGCCCCCGACGACGAACTGCCGCCCTACGTGGTGTGGGCGCACGGCGGCCCCACCGGACACGCCGCGCTCGTCCTCGACCTGGAGATCGCCTACTTCACCTCACGCGGCATCGGCGTCGCCGAGGTCAACTACGGCGGTTCCACCGGCTACGGGCGCGCCTACCGCGAGCGGCTGCGCGAACAGTGGGGCGTCGTGGACGTCGAGGACTGCGCCGCCGTCGCCGAGGCGCTCGCCGCCGAGGGCACCGCCGACCCGGCACGGCTCGCGATCCGCGGCGGCAGCGCGGGCGGCTGGACGGCCGCCGCGTCGCTCGCCACCACCGACGTCTACGCCTGCGGCACGATCCTCTACCCGATCCTGGACCTGACCGGCTGGGGCACCGGCGAGACCCACGACTTCGAGTCGCGGTACCTGGAGTCCCTGATCGGGCCGCTCGCGGAGGTCCCCGGCCGCTACCGCGAACGGTCGCCGCTCACCCATGTCGACCGGATCGGCGCCCCGTTCCTGCTGCTCCAGGGGCTGGACGACGTGATCTGCCCGCCCGTGCAGAGCGAACGGTTCCTGGCCCGGATGGCGGGGCGCGGCGTCCCGCACGCCTACATCGCCTTCGAGGGCGAGGGCCACGGGTTCCGCAGGGCCGACACCATGGTCCGCGTCCTGGAGTCCGAACTCTCCCTGTACCTGCAGACGTTCGGCATCACCCGCTTCGACGTCCCGCCGCTGGAGCTGAAGAAGTGACGGTGCCGATCCGGCCGTCCGTACGCCCCCGGCGGCTGCGCCAGGGCGACCGGGTCGCCGTCGTCGCCCCCAGCGGACCGGTACGCGCCGAACGGCTCCGGGCCGGGCTCGACCTGCTGCGCGGCTGGGGCCTCGACCCCGTGGCCATGCCGCACGCCCTGGACACCCACCCCCGGCACCGGTATCTCGCGGGCGACGACGCGGCCCGTGCCCGGGACCTCCAGGACGCCTGGTGCGACCCCGCGTTCGCCGCGGTGCTGTGCGCCCGCGGCGGCTACGGGGCGCACCGCGTGGTCGACCTCCTCGACTGGGACGCGATGCGGGCGGCAGGACCCAAGGTGTTCGCCGGGTTCAGCGACGCGACGGCGCTCCACGAGGCGTTCGCCCTGCGCATGGGCCTGGCCACGCTGCACGCGCCGATGCCCGCGGCGGTGCCGTTCCTGGAGGACGCCGCCACCCGGGAGGCGCTGCGGGCGACGCTCCTCGCCCCCGAGACGGTGCGCACGCTCGGCCACGCGAAGGCACGGGCGCTGGTGCCGGGGCGGGCCCGCGGCGTCACCGTGGGCGGCTGCCTGTCGCTGCTCACCGCCGGGATCGGTACGCCCGACGGGCGGACGTCGCTGCGCGGCGGGCTGCTGTTGCTCGAGGACGTCGGTGAGGAGCCGTACCGGCTGGACCGCGCGCTCACCCAGCTCCTGCGCAGCGGGCTGCTGGACGGCGTGGCGGGGATCGCGCTCGGCTCCTGGGCGGAGTGCGGCCCCTACGACGACGTGCGGGCGGTCCTGCTGGACCGGCTGGGCGGGCTCGGTGTCCCGGTCGTGGAGGAGCTGGGCTTCGGGCACGGCCCGACGACCCTGACCGTGCCGCTCGGGGTGCCGGCGCTGCTGGACGCCGACGCGGGCACGCTCACGGTGGAGGTGCCCGCGCTGGACGCCGACGGCTCCGCGTGACGCGGCGGCGGAACGCTCCCCGCGCGTCGGCGAGCGGGGGCCGGTCTGCGGTCGGTCGGCGGTCGGTCGGTCGGTGTCAGCCGGCGTCGGTGAGGGCCGCGTACCCGGGACGGACGATCTCGTCGATGATGCGGCGGCGCTCGGGCAGCGACAGGAACGCGGCCTCCACGGCGGCGACCGTGAACTCCTCGAAGACCTCGGGCCCGTAGCCGAACGCGTCCGCCATGTGCTGGAACTCCCGGCTCATGGTGGTGCCGGAGACCAGCCGGTTGTCCGTGTTCAGAGTGATCCTGAAGCCCAGCCGGCGCAGCTGGTCGATCGGGTGCGTGGCGTAGTCCTTCGCGGCGCCCGTCTGCAGGTTGGAGGTCGGGCAGACCTCCAGGGCGATGCGGTTGTCCCGGACGTACGCGGCGAGGTGGCCGAGCGTGCCGTCGTCGGCGATGTCGTCGGTGATGCGCACGCCGTGGCCGATCCGCTCGGCGCCGCAGACCTGCACCGCCTCGTGGATCGACTCGGCGCCGACGGCCTCGCCCGCGTGGATGGTGAAGTGGCAGTTGTGCCGCTTGAGGTGCTGGAAGGCCGGCAGGTGCCGGGCCGGCGGGTTGCCGATCTCGCCGCCCGCGATGTCGAACCCGGCCACGCCGCGCTCGCGGTGGGCGACGGTGAGCTCGGCTATCTCCAGGGACCGGTCCGTGTGCCGCATCCCGGTCAGCAGCGTGCCGACGGTGATCCGCCCGCCGGTGCGGCGCTCGCCCTCACGGAAGCCGTCGTTGACGGCCTCGACGACCTCGTCCAGGGTCAGACCGCCGTCGAGGTGCTGCTCGGGGGCGTACCGCACCTCGGCGTAGACCACGCCGTCCGCCGCCAGGTCCTCGGCACACTCGGCCGCGATCCGGAACAGCGCCTCACGGGTCTGCATCACCGCGCACGTGTGGGCGAACGTCTCCAGGTACCGCTCCAGCGAGCCGGAGTCGGCCGCGTCACGGAACCAGACGGCGAGCTCGTCCGGGTCCTCGGTCGGCAGACCGGTGTAGCCGCACGCGCGGGCGAGCTCGATGATCGTGGCGGGGCGCAGGCCGCCGTCGAGGTGGTCGTGGAGGACGGCCTTCGGCGCCTGGCGGATCCAGTCGCTCACGGCGGGGGCAGCGGGGGCGAGGTTGTCAGACAAGTGCATGACGGGAGTGTAGGGCACGCCCCGGACGGGCGCCGTGACGTGGCCGACAGGGCCACCGCCCCGGCGCCGGACGGCTCAGTTCGACTGGAGCAGCGGAAGCGCGGGAGCACCCGTAGGCAGCATGTGCTTGGCCGCCAGGATCGGCGTGTCCCCGACCCGTACGACCTGCGTGATCAGTACGGCTGGGGTGTCGGCCGCCCGGTTCAGCTGCTCGCCCCGCCGCTGCCCCACCAGCGTCGCCGTCACCGCGCTGTGCGCGCTGAGCGCCACTCCCCGCTCCGCGCCGACCAGCACGGCGAGCATCGACGTGCGCTCCGGGGCCGGCTCGTCCCGCAGCGCCCGCGCGAAGCCGGGGTGCGCCCGGTCCAGCACGTCGTCGGCGGCCGCCCACTCCTGGCTGAGCGCCGCCGCCACGCCGTCCGCCGCCAGCAGCGACTCCCAGAACCGCAGCTCGGCGCGGGCGGGCGCGAGCAGGTGCTGGGTGGTGAAGTCGGTCGGCTCCTCGACGGTGCGCAGCAGCGCCCGTACGCGGACGTGCGCGCCGCCGCCGATCAGCTCCTCCAGCGGCTGGATGTGCTCGAAGCCGCGCCGGGGCGGCCGGTCGTTGACCGTGCGGCCGACCCCGCGCCGCACGGTCAGCAGACCGTCCTCCTGGAGCAGGAGCAGCGCCTCGCGCAGGGCCGGGCGGCTGACGCCGAGCTCGGCGGCGAGCCGGGGCTCGGACGGCAGGGTGGAGCCCGGCGGGTAGACGCCCGCGTGGATCGCGTCGGCGATCCGCTCGTACAGCACCACCACCGGCCGCCGCTGTTCTGCGCTGACCACCACTGCTCCTCCTCGGCTCACTTGTCGCCAAGCTAAGCGGAGCCTGCCCGGCCGAGGCAATGCGCCCGGGGCGCGGGTCGCCCGGATCGGCGGGGCGGAAGTGGCGGTGCGGGGCGGCATGACGGGGCCGGGAGGGACTTTCGGCCCGTTTGTGGCCGGTTCCACGGACCGGTGGACCTTGCGTTTTACGCGCGTAGATTCCAATCTGAGGTCAGCACTTGTCTGACAAGCATGGATGGCAAGGCTCATCGCACCCGTTCTCGACCTGACATCCAAGGCAAAGGGGCCGACATGTCGACCATGCTCGCCCGGACCCGTTCCGGAGCCGAATCCGATCTCGCGGGCCGTGGCCCGATGCTGTTCGCCCTGGTACTGGCCGTACTCGGCTACCAGATCAACGCGACCATGCTCAGCCCCGCACTCCCCGATGTCATCGAGCGTCTCGGCACCACTCCCGCCGCCGCGGGCCTGTCGCAGACCCTCTTCTTCCTGATGGCGGCCATCGGCCAGGTCACCCTGGCCCGGCTCAGCGACCGGCGCGGCCGCAAGCCGATGATGCTCATCTGCGCCGTCGTCCTGATCATCGGCAACCTGTTCTGCGTCTTCGCGCCGAACATCGAGGTCTTCATCCTCGGCCGCGTCCTCCAGGGCGTCTCCGCCGCGATGTTCACCCTGGCCTTCCTCACCCTCAACCAGGTGCTGACCCCCGCCGGGTTCGGCAAGGCGGCCGGCATCATCACCGCCGTCAACGGCGGCCTCGCGGGCGTCGACGCCATCGCGGGCGGTCAGATCGCCGACACCATCGGCTTCCGCGGCATCTTCGTCTGCTCGGCCCTGATCGCCGTCGCGGGCCTGCTGCTCGTCCGCCGTCACGTCCCCGACACCCCGCCGACCACCGTCGCGGGCGGCCGCTTCGACTCCCGCGGCATCACCGCGCTCTCGCTCGGCCTCACCGGCGTCCTTGTCGGCCTCGCCCAGGGTGCCACCTGGGGCTGGACCTCCGGGCTGACCCTCGGCTTCCTGCTCGGCGGCGTGGCCTCGCTCGCCTTCTTCGTCGTCTCCCAGAAGAGCGCCGACGACCCGGTCATCGACATCGACGTGCTCGCGTCGCGCCGCGCCTGGCCGCTGCTCCTCACCACCATCTGCACCCTCGGCGGCGCGTTCGGCGCGATCGCCCTCACCATCCCGCTGTTCGCCCAGGACGCCCGGGTCGGCCTCGGGATGACCGCCGTCACCACCGCGATCCTGTTCCTCACCCCGATCCAGCTCATCGGCGTCATCTCCGCACCGCTCACCGGCCGCATCGGGCCGAGGATCGGCTGGCGCACGATCGTGGTCGTCGGCGCGGTCGCCAACTTCGCGATCTTCCTCGTCGCCACGCTCTTCCTGCACACCCAGTGGATCCTGATCACCTCGCTGGCCGCGCTCGGTGTGACGTACGGCGGTTTCATGCTCACCGGCCTCAACGGTCTCGCCGTCACCACCGCCCCGAAGGACAAGCCCGGCTCCCTCTCCGGTCTGAACGGAGCCTGCTTCGGCATCGGGGCGTCCCTCGGCATCGCCCTCGCCTCCGCGATGATCACCGCGGGCAGCGACGCCGGCGGCGTCACCGAGGCCGGCTACCAGCACGCCATGTACATCGCCCTGGGCATGCTCGGCGTCGGTGTGCTCACCGCGCTGCTCATCCGGCGCCCCGACACCGCCGACACCGCCGGGTCCGATGAGCCGCTCATCGTCAGCGGCCACTGAGGCGGACACCAGCGGCTACTGAGGCGGACACCGCCCGCGAGGGTTCCCCCTCCCGCTCACACCGCCGCCCCCGGCGGCCGGACCCACCGTCCCGGCCACCGGGGGCGGCGGGCGTTCCGCCGGGCGGGCGTTCCGCCGGGCGGGCATGGGCGCCGGGTTGGCGTTCCGCCGGGCTGGCGGGGCGGCTCGCGGGGGCCCGCGCCCTTATCGGGATGCGCCGCGCCCGTTTGTTTGCGATAGTCGCGCGCTGTGAACACCACTGAGCTCGTCCTCCGGCGTGCCGAGGACTCCGACGCGGCCGACATGGCCGACGTATGGCTGCGTTCCTTCACCGCCGCGCTGCCGCAGGTGCGCCGCGCGCACGACGACGACGGGGTGCGGGCCTGGTTCCGTCATGTGGTCGTGCCGCGCGCCGAGTCGTGGGTGGCGGTCGCCGACGACTCGGTGGTCGGGCTCCTGGTGCTGGACGGCGCGGAACTGGAGCAGCTCTACCTCGATCCGTCGTGGCGCGGCCGCGGGGTGGGGGACCGCCTCATGGACCTCGCCAAGCGGCGGCGGCCCGACGGACTGGGCCTGTGGGCCTTCCAGGTCAACGGACCTGCGCGGCGGTTCTACGAGCGGCACGGCTTCGTCGCCGTCGAGTACACCGACGGCGGGCGCAACGAGGAGCGGGAGCCGGACGTCCGCTACCTCTGGCAGCCCCAGCCCCAGCCCCAGCCCCGGCCCCAGCCCCGGCCCCAGCCCCAGCCCCGGTCGACGTCCGTCGCGGGGGCGTGACCGGTGTCCGCCATCGGCGGGTCCGGTCCCCGCCCCGCTCACGGTCCCCGGCTCGGCGCCCGTTCCGGTGCTCGCCCCGCCTTCGTCGCCGAAGGGCCGACGGTGGGCATCCGGCCGCTCCGCCTCGCCGACGCCGACGAGTTCACCGCCCGCGCCGCCGAGAGCCGGGAACTGCACCGGCCCTGGCTGTTCCCGCCCGAGACGACCGGGGCGTACACGCCCTGGGCGCGCGCCCTGATCGAGGATCCGGCGAGGGAGTCGTTCCTCGTCTGCGCCCGCGACTCGGGCGCCGTCGCCGGGTTCGTCAACATCAACAACATCGTCCGCGGCGCTTTCCAGTGCGGCGCGCTGGGCTATGGCGCCTTCGCCCACGCGGCGGGCCGCGGCCTGATGAGCGAAGGGCTACGGCTCGTCCTGCGCCATGCCTTCGGCCCGCTGTCCCTGCACCGGCTGGAGGCCAACATCCAGCCCGGCAACGCGGCTTCGCTGGCGCTCGTGCGCCGCGCGGGATTCCGGCTGGAGGGGTTCTCACCGGCGATACTGCACATCGACGGAGCCTGGCGCGACCACGAACGCTGGGCGATCACCGCGGAGATGCCCGCCTGACGCCGTCGGCGCACGACCGTCGCCACCGGCTGCCGCCACCGGCCGTCGCCCACGACTCCCCGTGGCGGCGGCTCGGGGCTCAGCGGCGGCGGTCGGCGTACTCGAAGACCGAACCGTCCGGGTGCACCGCGATCAGATTGCGGCCCACCGGCGTCGGCACCGGGCCCGCCAGCACCCGTGCGCCGCCCTCGGTGAGTGCGGCGTGCGCCGTGTCCACGTCCTCGACCGCGATCGTCGCCGTCACCCTCCGCAGGATGTCGAGCTCCGCCTCAGGTCCGCTCATCAGCAGGAAGCAGCCGACGGCCGCCACGGAGACGCCCCCGCGCTCGAAACGGAGCGCGGAACCGCCGGTGAGCCGTTCGTAGAACGCCACCGAGGACTCCAGGTCGTCGACGCAGACGCGCAGCGTGGTGCCGAGAATCTCCATGAGGACGAGGGTAGTTGCCCCGGCCGGGGAGTGAGATCCGTTCCTCCGTCAGACCCGGCAGAGCAGTTCGCCGTGCGGCACCATGAACCACCCGTCGTCGCTCCGGCCCCAGTCGCGCCAGCCGTCGGCGATCGCGGCCAGCCGCTGTTCCGTGGCGTGGCCGCCCTCCACGGCGAGCCGCGCGTACACCGAGGCCGTGGTGCGGTCGGCCCACAGCCCGCTCCACCACGCGCGCTCGGCGTCCGTCGCGAAGCACCAGGTCGACGCGGTGGCGGTGATGTCCGTGAACCCGGCCTGCCGCGCCCAGGACAGCAGCCGGCGGCCCGCGTCGGGTTCACCGCCGTTGGCGCGGGCCACCCGGCGGTAGAGCTCCAGCCACTCGTCCAGGACCGGCGGCTCGGGGTACCAGGCGAACGCCGCGTAGTCGCTGTCCCGGACCGCGACGACACCGCCGGGCCGGCACACCCGGCGCATCTCGCGCAGCGCCGCCACCGGGTCGCCGACGTGCTGGAGCACCTGGTGCGCGTGCACGATGTCGAAGGAGGCGTCGGGGAAGTCCAGGGCGTGCACGTCCGCGACCGCGAACTCCACGTTCCGCAGATGGCGTTCGACGGCGACGGCACGCGCCTGCGCCAGTACGTCACCGGCGGCGTCCACGGCCGTCACCCGGCCGGGAGCGACCCGCTCGGCCAGGTCCGCCGTGATGGTGCCGGGGCCGCAGCCCACGTCCAGGACGTCCAGGCCGGGGCGCAGTTCGGGGAGCAGGTACGCCGCCGAGTTGGCGGCCGTGCGCCAGCGGTGCGAGCGCAGGACCGACTCGTGGTGCCCGTGGGTGTAGACAGCGTCCGTCATGGCGGCGTTCCGTCCTCTCGTCCGATGGAGCGGCAGAGCCGTCACGGTACGCGATCATGTCGAATGATGAGACCCGCTTCTCGTATGCTGGGACGGTGAGTGGGGCGTCGTTAGCCGGTCGGGGGGCGCGGGTACCCGCCGCCGCATGGACGCGAAGCTGCTCGACACCCTCCGCGCGCTGGTGGGGCGGGGCCCCGCGCGGCGGTCAGCCGCCGACGCCCCAGAGGGCGAGACGGCACGCGGACCGCGACCCGCCGCCCCAGGCACGGCCCCGCAGGGGACGGAGCCCGAGGACACGGAGCCCCTGGACTCGGAGCCCCTGGACACGGAGCCCGAGGACACGGAGCCCCTGGACACGGAGCCCCTGGACACGGAGCCCCTGGACACGGAGCCCCTGGACACGGAGCCCCTGGACACGGAGCCCGAGGACACGGAGCCCCTGGACACAGGGGCGCTGGAAGACGAGGGCGTACCGCCGCTGCCGCCCACCGACCCGGAGACGCCGCACCACCGCGCCTGAGCCACCACCGCGCCCGACCCGCCAGGGCGCGGACACCCCCCGCGTCCGGCCCACCCGGGGCCGCGGCCTTCCCTCACGGGGCGCGCGGGCGGTGCGGGCTGCCAAGGCCTCGTCGCGCGGCTCGGGTGGCTCGCGCGGTCCGGGCGGCGCGGTTTGGCGGTGGGTCTCAGGGGCACCGGGAAGGTCCCGTCCGGCCCGGCCGGACGACCCGACCGCACCCGGACATGACGCTGGAGGCACCCGTGACCCCGTCCGCCAGCCCGCTCGCCGGCCCGTCCGGCGACAGGCCGCGCATTCTGATCGTCGGAGCCGGATTCGCCGGCTATCAGGCGGCGCGCGGCCTGAGCCACCGCCTGCGCGGCCATGCCGAGATCGTGCTCCTCAACCCGACCGACTACTTCCTCTACCTGCCGCTGCTGCCGCAGGTCGCCGCCGGGATCCTGGAGCCTCGCCGCGTGACCGTGTCCCTGCCCGGCACCCTCCGCCACGTCCGGCTGGTCCTCGGCCACGCCGACCGGATCGACCTGGACGACCGGAGGGTGCACTTCACCGACCCCGAGGGCGCGGGCGGCGCCATCGCGTACGACCGGCTGGTCCTGGCCGTCGGCAGCGTCAGCAAGCTGCTGCCGATCCCCGGCGTGGCCGAGCACGCCACCGGCTTCCGGGGCCTGCCGGAGGCCCTGTACCTGCGTGATCACATCACCCGGCAGATAGAGCTGGCGGCGGCGGAGGGCGATCCCGCCCACTGCGCGTCCCGCTGCACGTTCGTCGTCGTCGGCGCCGGCTACACCGGCACCGAGGTCGCCGCGCACGGCAAGATGTTCACCGACGCGCTGGTCCGCAGGCAGCCCGTGTGGCCCACCGGCGTACGGCCCCGCTGGATGCTCCTCGACGTGGCGCCGCGCGTCCTGCCGGGCCTCGACGAACGGCTGGCCGCCACCGCCGACCGGGTGCTCCGCGACCGGGGGGTCGAGGTGCGCACCGGCACGTCCGTCCAGGAGTCCACCTCCCGGGGAGTCCGTCTGAGCGACGGCGAGTTCGTCCGCACCCGGTCGCTCATCTGGTGCGTCGGCGTCCGTCCCGACCCGCTGGTCTCGGAACTCGGCCTGCCCGTGGAGCGCGGCCGCCTCCTCGTCTCGCCGGAGCTGGGCGTCCCCGGCAGGCCCGAGGTCTTCGCGTGCGGCGACGCCGCCGCCGTACCCGATCTGAGCCGGCCCGGCGAGTTCACGGCCATGACGGCGCAGCACGCGTCCCGGCAGGGGCGTACGGCCGCACGGAACGTCGCCGCGTCCCTCGGACACGGCGAACCCGCCCTGTACCACCACGGCGACCTGGGCTTCGCCGTGGACCTCGGCGGGGTCAAGGCCGCCGCCAACCCGCTCGGTGTCCCGCTGTCGGGGCCGGTCGCCGGAGCCGTCACCCGCGGCTACCACCTGGCCGCGATGCCGGGCAACCGGGTGCGCGTCGCCGCCGACTGGCTGCTGGACGCCGCACTGCCCCGGCAGGCCGTACAGCTCGGCCTCGTCCGCTCCTGGCAGGTGCCGCTGGACACGGCGTCGCCGGAACTCGTCCACGCGACCGGAGGACCGGGCGGACCCGCAGGACCCGGCGGACCCGGCGGGTCCGGTCAGGACCGGCCCGCGCGGTGACCGGAAGGAGCGCCATGCAGTACGAAGACATCGCCTCGCTCGCCCAGCAGTTGAGGGCCGACGCCGTACGCGTCGCCGACGCGGCGGGCTCCGGCCACCCCACGTCCTCCATGTCGGCGGCCGACCTCGCCGCCGTCCTCCTCGCCCACCACCTGCGCTACGACTTCGACCGGCCCGACCACCCCGGCAACGACCGGTTCATCCTGTCCAAGGGACACGCGTCACCTCTGCTCTACGCCATGTACCGGGCGGCCGGCGCCGTGGACGACGAGGAGCTGCGCACCTACCGCACGCTCGGCAGCCGGCTGGAAGGGCACCCGACGCCCCGGCTGCCCTGGGTCGACGTCGCCACCGGCTCCCTCGGGCAGGGGCTGCCCGTCGGGGTGGGCGTGGCGCTCGCCGGGAAGCGGCTCGACCGGATCCCCTACCGCGTGTACGTCCTGTCCGGTGACAGCGAGATGGCGGAGGGCTCCGTCTGGGAGGCCGTCGAGCACGCCGCCTACGAGCACCTCGACAACCTGACCCTCATCGTGGACGTCAACCGGCTCGGACAGCGCGGCCCCACCCGGCACGGACACGACGTCGGCGCCTACGCGCGGCGGCTGCACGCCTTCGGCTGGCACGTCATCGAGGTGGACGGGCACGACGTCCAGGCCGTCGACGCCGCGTACGCCGAGGCACGCTCCACGATCCGGCAGCCCGCCGCGATCCTCGCCACCACCCACAAAGGGCGCGGTGTCGAGGCCGTCGAGGACCGCGAGGGCATGCACGGCAAGCCCGTACCCGACGCCGAGGAGGCGATCGCCGAACTGGGCGGGCCGCGCGCCCTCCACGTGGACGTACAGCGGCCCCCCGAGGGGCGGGTGCTGCACGCCGTGAGCGACTCGGAGCCCGAGCTGCCCCGCTTCGACGTGGGCGACGAGGTCGCCACCCGTACCGCCTACGGGCGGGCCCTGGAGGCCATGGGCGCGGCGCGCGGGGACGTGGTCGCGCTGGACGCCGAGGTGAGCGACTCCACACGGGCCGAGTACTTCGCGAAGGCCCACCCCGAGCGCTTCTTCGAGTGCTACATCGCCGAACAGCAGCTCGTCGCGGCCGCCGTGGGGCTCCAGTCGCGCGGCTACCTGCCGTACGCGTCGTCGTTCGCGGCCTTCCTGACCCGCGCCCACGACTTCGTGCGCATGGCGGCGGTCGGCCGCGCCCGGCTCAACCTGGTCGGCTCGCACGCGGGCGTCGCCATCGGCAAGGACGGCCCGTCCCAGATGGGCCTGGAGGACCTGGCCATGTTCCGCGCGGTGCACGGCAGCACGGTCCTGTACCCGTGCGACGCCAACCAGACCGCCAAGCTCGTCGCGGCCATGGCCGACCGGGGCCGCGAGGGCATCCGCTACCTGCGCACGTCACGCGGCGACACCCCCGTGATCTACGGGCCGGACGAGGAGTTCCCCGTCGGCGGCAGCAAGGTCCTGCGCGCCGGCGCCCACGACCGGGCGACGGTCGTCGCCGCCGGGGTGACGGTCCACGAGGCGCTGAAGGCCGCCGACCTGCTGGCCGACTACGGCATCCCGGTGCGGGTGATCGACCTGTACTCCGTCAAGCCCGTGGACACCGCCACGCTGGACGACGCGGCCGGAGCCACCGGCTGCCTCCTCACCGTCGAGGACCACCACCCCGAGGGCGGCATCGGCGACGCGGTGGCCGACGCCTTCGCCGACGGCCGTCCGGCGCCCCGCACAGCCCGGCTGGCGGTGCGCGGCATGCCGGGTTCGGCGACCCCTGACGAGCAGCTGCGTGAGGCGGGCATCGACGCCGAGGCGATCGTCGCGGCCGTGAAGCTGCTCGTGGAACGGGTCGTGGCGCACGGCTGACACGGATGCCCCCGTGCCGACCGCGCCGTCCCGACCGGGCCGCGCCGTGCCGGCCGCGACCGCGCCGTGCCGACCGCGCCGGGCGTGGCGTCAGCGCCCGGCGCGGCCGGCCTGCCACTCCTCCCGCGTCAGGGCGTACTCCACATCGCCCTGTTCGGAGCCCTCGATGGTCTCCGGCCACTCCTCGAAGAACGTCCGGACGTACCGCAGCCCCGACTTCTCCATGACGCGGCGCGAACCCGTGTTCACCGTCATCGTCGTCGCGGTCACCCGCCGCACCCCCAGCTCCTCGAACGCCTTGTCGATCAGAGCACGGGAGCCCTCCGTCGCGTACCCGCGCCCCCACGCCCTGCGGTGCAGCCGATAGCCGAGTTCGACCGTGTGCGGGTCGTCGCCGGGCGCGGCCTGCGGCTCCAGCTGGAACCAGCCGAGCCAGGCGCCGTCCCCGGCGGCCTCGGCGACCCAGAAGCCGTGCCCCAGCAGCCGCGGCAGGGTCCGGGTCCGCACCTCGTCGCAGGACGTGGGGCGTCCGCCGTTGAGGTACCGCATCACCTCGGGGTCGTTGTCGAGGGCGACCACCTCGTCCAGGTCGGCCTCGTGGAACGGGCGCAGGGTCAGCCGGGGCGTCTGCAGGAACACGGTCATACGGCGATCGTCGAAGGCCGGGGCGCCACCGCGCAACACGATTTCGCCCCGCGACGGAAGGCCCCCGGAGCGGGGGGGGGGGCGGCGCCCCCCCCCCCCGGCCCCCCCCCCCCCGCCGGGGGCGGGGGGGGGGGCCGGGCCCCCCCGCCCCCCCCCCCCCCCCCCCCGGCCCCCCCGGGCCCCCCCCCCCCCACCGTTGCCCCCCCGCCCGGCCCCCCCCGGGGGGGGGGGGGCGCCCCCCCCCCGCGCGCGGGGGGCCCGCCCGGCCGGTCGGGCGCGGGGCGCCTTCGCGCGCCCCGCGGTCTCCCGGCCGCTACCAGCGGTACCAGCGGGACCGGCCGCCACCGGCAGCCGTGCCCGTGAACAGGAACCCGAGCAACCAGATGACCAGGACCGCCAGCGCGATCCACCACAGCGCCTTCACGGCGAATCCGAAGCCGAAGAGAAGGATCGCCAGCAGCAGAACCAGCAGGATGGGAACCATGATCTGCACCTCCGCCCTACGAGTGCCCAGGTGGCGCCGGTGTACACGGGGCTCGCGGCCGCGCGTCGTCGTCGTGTCGGCCGTACGCCGCGCACCGGCCGCACCGGGTGGGACGACATGATCCGGAAACAGCGGCAGGAGGACCGCAGGACCCGGCTGACGGTGCTCGTCGCGCTGTACAGGCGTGCCCCCGTACGCCTGGGTACGGGGGCACGCGGATACCGGAGGTCAGGCCGTCGCCGCCTCCCGCTCCCGCTCCTGGTACGGCCAGCGCAGCAGCGCGCCCAGGCCACCGGCCGGTACCTGATCGTCGATCTCCGGCTGTACCCGGAGCACGTCGGCCCCGGTCACCACGGCCGAACGCAGCAGCGCGTCGTCCGCCCTGGCCGCGACCGGCTCCGTGTCGCCCAGGTACTGGGTCTCGCTGCGGCGTACCGCGATCTGGTCGGGTTCGGCGCCCACCCACACCTCGCGGTGCGCGTCGGGCCCCTCGGGGCGGATCAGCAGCTCGGCGATCCGGTGCTCGCGGGCCGCCTCGATCAGGGCGGGTACGCCCTCGGCGGCGACGGGCCGGCCCTCGCCGGCGGGGGAGCGGCCCGCCCGGAACCGGTCGAGTTCCGCTTCCGCGATCCGCCGCGCGTGCTCACGCCGGGCCGTGTCCACGTCCTGGTCCAGCAGCCGGCGGGAGGCGCCGGCGGCCCGGCCGCCGTGCTCGCTCTCCACCGCGCGTTCGCGGAGAGTTCCGGGGAGCCGCTCCAGGACGGAACGCCGCTCACGCGGGTCACCGGCCAGCACGATCAGATCGGCGCCGGTCTCCTCCTGGGACGCGGCGACGGCTTCGGCGATCCTGGCGGCGTTCTGGTCCCAGGTGTTCTCCACGCTCAACTGGAAGTGGCGCTCGGACCAGGCGTTGGTCGCCGTGCGGTGCACGGGCCACTGACGGCCCTCCACATGGCCGGCCGGCATCGCCGCGACGGGGCTGCGCAGCTCCAGGTCGGCGCCGGTCCTGTCGATGTACGCGACCAGGCAGACCGGCTCCTGGGCGGCCACGTCCAGGAGTGGGCCGAGGCGGGGCAGTGCCGACCAGAACACCTGCTGCGGGGCGAGCGGCCGCGCGGTCAGCGGCGGATCGAGGACGACCTCGCCGTGGGCCGCGAACACCGCCCGCCCCGCCTCGCCCGGAGGCCGGGGCCATGAGGTGAGCGCCTCGCGCACGGCCCGCTCGGTCGCCGGGTCGGCGCCCAGGGCGGCGAGTTCCGCACAGACGTCCCTGGCCTGCAGCTCCATTCGTTCACGGGCGGACTCGTCGACGCGGGAGGTGTCCAGATAGACACTGGCCCACGGCCCGGGGCGGTCGAAGAGACTGGTGAGAAAGGCGAGTTGCATGGCTCCCTCCCGGAGGCCGGAGTGTCCGTCCGGAACGGGTACCCGGAGGGTTCGCGACCACACGGACCTCACACGGACCTCTCCTGTCGCGCCGCCGAGGGGGCGCGGGTGACAGTGGACCCGTCGGTTCCACCGCTCCACGGAGGTGTCCCCATGACCAACCCGCTGCTCGACCGGCACACCGAGGCACTCGACCTGTTCACCCGGCGTGTCCATGAGATCGGGGCGGACCAGTGGGACGGCCCCACGCCGTGCACGGAGTGGTCCGTGCGGGACCTGGTCAACCATGTGACCGGTGAACAGCTGTGGGTGGTGCCCCTGGTGCGCGAGGAACGGACGATCTCCGAGGTCGGCGACGCCTTCGACGGCGACGTCCTGGGTGACGACCCGGTCGGCGTCTGGGACCGGTCGTCCGCCGCGGCGAGCGACGCGCTCCACGAGCCGGGCGCGCTCGACCGTACGGTCCATCTCTCGGCGGGCGACACACCCGCCGCGGCGTACTGCGCGCAGATGGTGACGGACCTGGTGGTGCACGCGTGGGACCTGTCGCGGGCCATCGGCGCGGACGAGCGGCTGGCGCGGCACCTGGTCGACTTCGCGCTCCAGGAGCTCTCACCGTACGCGGACGATCTGGCGGCGA
The DNA here is from genome assembly GCF_043204435.1 of Streptomyces sp. NPDC047886. Taxonomy (NCBI): domain Bacteria; kingdom Bacillati; phylum Actinomycetota; class Actinomycetes; order Kitasatosporales; family Streptomycetaceae; genus Streptomyces; species Streptomyces sp. NPDC047886. Next base: position 52,733 of record NZ_JBIDCF010000005.1, on the reverse strand, counting down.
GCGGTCTGTTCGCCTCGCCGGTCCCCGTCCCCGATGACGCCGACCCCCAGACCAGGCTGCTGGGCATGCTCGGCCGCCGGGCCTGACGACCCGGCGGCCGGTGGCGCGGCCCTGACGACCCGGCGGCCGGTGGCAGGGCGGGGGCGGGGGCGGGGCCGGAACTCGGGGCGGCGGGGGGGCCTCAGGCTCGGCTCGGCGTCGGCGCCTTGCTGAACTCCGCGATGAACGCCTGGCAGAAGGCCGGCAGGTCCTTCGGCTTACGGCTGGTGATCAGCGTCGTCGGAGCGGCGTCGCAGATCTTCACCTCCTCGTCCACCCAGGTCGCGCCCGCGTTGCGGAGGTCGGTCCGGAGGCTGGGCCAGGACGTGAGCGTCCTGCCGCGTACGACGTCGGCCTCCACCAGTGTCCACGGGGCATGGCAGATCGCCGCGACGGGCTTGCCCGCGTCGAAGAACCCCCGCACGAAGGCGACGGCGCCCTCGTCCATGCGCAGGGCGTCGGGATTGGCGACCCCGCCCGGCAGGACGAGCCCGTCGTAGTCGGAGACGGACGCGTCGTCCACCGTCCGGTCCACCGGGAAGGTGTCCGCCTTGTCGAGGTGGTTGAACGCCTGGACGCTACCCGTCCGCGTGGAGACCAGATCCGGTGAACCTCCGGCGTCCGTGACCGCCTGCCACGGCTTGGTCAGTTCGATCTGTTCGACGCCCTCGGGCGCGACGAGAAACGCGATACGCATGATGCGGCTCCTTCTCTCCGGCAGACGGGCCGAGGGACCCCGGCGGGCCGGACGGGCTCGTGCCCCGGCCCGCGCGGGCCCGTACAGGCACCTGTCGGCCCGTGTGCGGCCCGTGGACATTCCCACGGTGGTTTCGGGGTGGGTGGGTTCGGGTGGTTCCGGGTGGTCCTCGGTAGTCCTGCGTGGTCCGTCAGGCCGGTTCGGTGTTGGGTTCGGCGCGGCTGATGTCGGCGAGCGCGGACCGGGGGTCTTCGGAGATCGCCAGATCGCCGATGGACACCACGCCCAGCGGGCGTCCGTCCTCCACCACCGGCAGCCGCCGGATCGCATGGCGGCGCATCAGCTCGACGGCGGTCGCCACCTCGTCGTTCGGCCCGACGCAGACCGGATCCGGCGTGCAGACGGTCTGGGCGTTCACGGTGAGGGGGTCGGCGCCCTCGGCGACCGCCCGCAACGTGATGTCGCGGTCGGTGACCACTCCCACGAGCCGGTCGCCGTCGGCCACCAGCACGTCGCCGATGTCCTGGGCACGCATCAGCTGCGCCGCCTCGACGAGTGAGGCATCGGGCCGAACCGCGGCCACGCCCGGTGTCATCACTTCCCTGACGAGCTGTGCCATGGAGCTCATCCCTTCGTACGTGTCGTCACATCCGGTGCAGCGCTACCGCCACGTCCTGCACGCTCCGGTACGTCCGGTCGCCGGGCAACCCCGCCACGCGCTCCATGAGCCGGTCGGGCGCGTGCCGTTCGCGCAGCACCCGCATCAGATCCCCGCGGTGGGCCGGGAACGGGGTACGCGCCAGGTGCCGGCCCAGTTCCAGGCGCAGCACCTCGAACGGATCCGTCTGCGCGCGCGGTGGCGCCAGTTCCGGATCGTCCTCGGCGACCGGCTCCGGGTCGTGCCACTCCTCGGTCCTGGTCGGGTGGCCGGACTGGAGCAGCCCTTTCAGCTGGTGCTTCATCTCGTCATCCTGACGGCGGCTGAGCCGATCGCTGCCTCGCTGCATGGCGCCCTCCACGATGCCGCGTGTGTCGGTCGCCGGGCGGGTACCCGGCCGCGCGGCCGCAAACCCGTCACCGGACGGGTGCGCTGCGGGAGGCGGGCGGACCGGGCGGTGGGCGGTGGTTTGAGGACGGTCCCGCAGGGGACTCGCCGCTGCGGCCGAGCGGCCATGGGGTAAGGGGCCGAACGGTTCCGGACGTGGGCGGCGGCCCGCGCCCGGAACCTCGCCCCGGTACCCGACGCGGACTCCAGCCCCTTCGGGCGCTGGAGTCCTGGCCGCCAGGACACGGAAGGACGGGTCGATGGAACTGATATCCGTGCTGATCCCCCTGCTTCTGCCGCCCGCACTGCTCGGCGCCGTCCTGGCGATGGGCCGCTACGAAGAGCTGGTCCTGCCGTCCGATCCCCTCCCCGTGGAGGACGCCGCCCCTACGGACGACCTGTCGTCCGGCGCCGTCCCGTCGGCTGTCCCACCGTCGGAGGCCGGTCTGCCCGATGCCCCGCCGCCCGTCGGCACACCGGGGGGCGCCCTGCCGTCCGCCGAGGCCGGCGTCGCCGCCGACGAGCCTTCGACGGGGGCCACGGTGTCCGGCACGGGGGCCGCGGGCCCGCCCCTCGCGCCCGCCTCCACGCCCGCGGCACGTCGGCGCCACGCCCGGGGGCGCCGCACGGCGCGGGCGGCCCGGCCGTGTCCCGCTCCGGCCGCCACACCGCACGGTGCGGAAGCCGAGGCTCCGGCCGGCCCCTGACGTTCCGGCGCCCGTTCCCGACGCCCGCAGCCCGGCCACAAAGGCCCGTCGGTCCGGACGACGCCCATACCCCGCCACAACGCGGCCCGCCGGTCTTGACGGCACCCCCGTGCCGGTCCCTGACGGCACCCTCGTGCCGGTCCCTGACGGCACCCCCGTGCCGCCCTGACGGCGAGCCCCGCGCCCCGGCCCCGGCGACCCGCGCGCGATACTCCGGCGATCCGCCCGCGACCTTCCGCATCACTCGGACAGCCGAACCGGCGCGTCCCGTCCCGCTCGCGCGACCGCGTCCGGCGGGGGCCGTCTGCATACCTGCTCACCTGCGCGTTCGTCACCCGCGTGAGCTCTACCCGCGAGTAGGACCGTCGTGTCCCGACGGTGGCCGTCCCGACAGCGGGAGCCGGATGACGATTCCGTGCGGAGAGTGGAGTGAGGCGTTTGCCACAGCGGGCCCCGGGCATGCGCATCTCGTGCTTCGGACCGGAGGCACGTCCTGGGAGTGGCCCACCGCTCCGGGCGTGTCTGTGCCCGGACGGAAGAGAGCTCTCTCGGGGTGACAGCAATCCGTCAGCGCCGTTCAGGGAGCTGGAAACAACATGCGTACCCTCGCTCACACGAAGCATCCGCACGACGACGCACCCGACACCGCCGACGCGTTCCGGCGCCTGGCCGAGTTGCCGGACGGTGAGGAACGGGACAGCGTCCGCGAGGACATCGTGCGCGCCTGGCTGCCCATGGCCGACCGGCTGGCCGGCCGGTTCCGCAACCGCGGGGAGTCGCTGGAGGACCTCAAGCAGGTCGCCGCGCTCGGCCTGGTCAAGGCCGTCGACCGCTACGACCCCTCGCGTGGCGCCGCCTTCGAGAGTTTCGCGGTGCCCACGATCACCGGCGAGATCAAGCGCCACTTCCGGGACCACATGTGGACCCTCCACGTCCCGCGCCGCGTCCAGGACCTGCGCGGCCGCGTCCGCACCGCCTACCAGGAGCTGACGCACTCCGTCGGCGGGCGTGTCCCGACCGTCTCCGAGATAGCCAAGAAGGCCGGCATGACCGAGGAGGAGGCCATGGCCGGACTGGAGGCGCTGGACAGCTTCACCGCGCTCTCGCTCGACGCGGAGCTGCCCGGCACCGAGGACGGCTACACCCTCGTCGACGCGCTCGGCGGCCCCGACCCGGCCCTCGACGTCGTCGTCGACCGCGAGGCCGTCAAGCCACGGCTGCGCGAACTCCCCGAACGGGAGCAGAAGATCCTCTACATGCGGTTCTTCGGCGACATGACCCAGAGCCGGATAGCCGAGGACCTCGGCATCTCGCAGATGCACGTGTCCCGGCTGATCAGCCGCTGCTGCACCAGGCTGCGGGAGGACATCATGCGGGACGTCGCCGCATAGCCAGCGCGACATGACGGGACACGACGTCGGCCGCCTGCGCCTCGGCCATCGAGAACGCCCGCCGGGCGCCGGTGCGGAACAGTGTCAGCACGCCCAGCACCCCGCTGCCCTCGCAGTACAGCGGGAGGCACAGCAGCGAGGTGACCTGGGCGCGCACGAGGACGGCCATGCCGTCCGCGTCCGTCCCGAACGCGAGGGCGTCCTCGGGCCGTACCTGGAGCGACGCCGAGCCGCCCCGCGCGACCTCCACGACCAGCGGGCAGTCCGCCGGGGCCTGCGCCGCCATCGCCCGGGCGAGCGCCGCGGCGGATCCGCCGCGGGCCGCCGTACCGTCCTCCGGGGCCGTCCCGGGCTTCTCGGGCGGGGCCAGCACGACCAGCCGGCGCGATGGCCGCGCCCCCGCCGTGTCGGCGACCACCCAGTCGGCGAACCGGCCGTGCAGCACTCCGGCCACCGCCTCCAGCACGGCACGGACATCGTCGTCCGGCGGGCAGCGCAGCAGGGCGGTCGCCACCGCGTCGACCAGGTCGAGTGCCTCCGCCCGCTCCGTCGCGCCCGCCAGGTCCGGCGGTGCCGGGCGGCGCCTGGGCCGCCCCGGCGCCGCGGCGGTCGCCACGTGCGAGTCCGGCGCGTCCGGCTGGAGCACCACGACCACGGTCGGGTGCGGCTCGCCCGGCAGCGGCAGGGTGGCCAGTGTGGCCCGCACCGGCTCGCCCGGCCGCTGCTGGAGCCGGACGGTCAGGCTCCGGCCGCCCTCGCCCCGGGCGGTGGCGGCGACCTGCGAGCGGAACGGGGCCCGGTCGCCAGGCGTCAGCAGGCTCGCGAGCGGCCGGCCGGTCGCATAGCCCGCCCGTACCCCGGTCAGCCCCGTGGCGGCGAAGTTCATCCGCCGCACGACGGTGTCACGGTCGACCAGCGCCACCGCCAGCGGCAGCCGCTGGAACAGCGTCTTCAGCAGTTGCCGCTCCTGCCGCTCGGCGGACGAGCCGTCCGGGGCGCGCGCCGCCAGCTTCTCGTAGCGGGGCCACAGCGTCTCCGCCGCGTGCTGGAGTTCGAACAGGGCCGCGTCGAGGATGCCGTGCTGCTCCTCCGGCGGCAGCGCGCGGGCGCCGCGCAGCTCCCCGACACGGCGTACGAAATCCGCGAGATCCTCACCGAACGCATCCGTCTCCGTCATGCCACCGCTTTCTGCTCCACCCGATCGCCACGAGCGCTCCACGCCGCCGCTACGAGCACCGTAACCGCATCACGCGCCCCATGTGCGCGCCGTTTCGCGCCCCCCACACGGGGCAGCCGCACCCAGAGAGGAGTTGCCGATGCTGCCCGAGCAGGAGTACGAAGGTCCCGAGCCCGCGTCCACCGTCCGCCGGCTGCAACAGCTCGCGGAGCAGTGCGTACGGTCCGTGCCCGCGTGCTGCGGCGCCGTCGCCACCCTCACCGGCGACGAGGCCGAGCGCCGCACCAGCGCCACCCATCCGGACCTCGCCGCACTCGTCTCCGTACAGCTCGACAGCGGCGACGGGCCGATCCGCACGGCCCTCGACACCGGCGAACCCGTCGACGCCGAGGACCTGCTGCACGACGACCGCTGGCCCGACTACCGGGCCGTCGCCCTCGGCTCCGGCGTACGGGCGAGCGTCACCCTGCCCTTCCACCGCGCCGGTATCGACATCACCCTCAACCTGTACGGCTTCCGGCCCGGTTCCCTGGAGGACGCCGTCCACAGCCCCGCCGCCGTGCTGGGCGAGGAGGTGGCGGCCGGACTCGTCCGCGACCGCCGCTACCGCGCCGCCCTCACGGAAGTCGGGCAGCTGGCCACCGCGCTGCGGTCCCGGCCGGTCATCGACCAGGCGGGCGGCATCGTGATGCACGTCCTCGGCTGCGACGCCGACGAGGCCCACGCCGTGCTGCGGCGCGTCTCGCAGCTCACCAACCGCAAACTCGCCGATGTCGCCGCCCAGGTCGTCCGCACCAGGGGCCGGGGCCTGGAGGACGAGATAGCCCGGCTGGCGGCGACGACGACCGGACACCTCTCCGCCCGGCCACCGGGCGGCGAACCGGCCGGAACCTTCGTATAAAGAACACGGGGAGACACGGCACGCCCCCGGGACACGGGCGACACGGCGTACGGGGGCGGAGCGACGGCGGAGGTGGTGGCATGCGGGAGTCCACGGCGCGGGACGGCGTCGCCGACCCGACCGGCGGCGTCCACCCCGGCCACGGCCAGGTCCGTCACGCGCCGCCCGCCCCCGACACCGGCCTGCCCGTCGTCCCCGAACTGGCCACCGTCCTCGCGTCGGCCGCCGGACGCACCGAACCCGAACCGCCCGGCGGCGGCCCCGTCCTCCGGGAGGCCGCCTGCGGCTACTGGTCGCGGCGCGGCCTGAGGTGCCACCCGGAGAACCTGGCCGCCGCGCCCGGCCCGGGGCCCCTGCTCGCCGCTCTCGTCGCCGCGCACGGCGGCGACGTCCTGATGCCCCGCCCCTGCCCCGCCGCGTGGAGCCCGCAGGCCCGGCTGCTCGGCCGGCCCGCCTACCACGTGCCCACCCCCGCCGAATGCGGCGGCGTGCCCGACCCGTACGCGCTGCTGGAGACCGTACGACGGGTACGCGGCGAAGGCGGCCACCCCGCCCTCCTGCTGCTCTCCGTCGCCGACGACCCGACCGGGACCGTCGCCCCGCCCGAACTCGTCCGCGAGGCGTGCGAGGCCGCCGTCGCCGAGGGCATGCACATCATCAGCGACGAGACATGGCGCGACACCCTCCACGATCCGCACGACACGGTGATCGTCAGCCCCGCCGAGATGTGCCCCGACGACGTCACCGTCCTGTGCGACCTCGCCGGGGCACTCACCCCGTCATCCTGGCCCGCCGCCATCGCCCGCTTCCCGCAGTCGGGGCCGCTCGCCGCCCGCCGCGCCCGCACCCTCGACATCCTCACCGCCCTCGGGGCCGTACTCCCCGCCCCGGTCGCCGAGGCCACCGCCCTGGCCCTCGACGAACCGGGACCCGTCACCGCCCGCGCCGCGGGCGCTGCCGCCCTGCACGCGCGCGTGGCGGCCGCCGCGCACCACGCCGTCATCGACGCCGGCGCCCTCGCGCTGCCGCCCCAGGCGGGCCGCCACTTCTACGCCGACCTGGGGCCGCTGCGCGCCCACCTCGCCCGGCGGGGCGTCAACGACTCGATGGACCTGGAGGAGTACCTCACCCGACGCCTGGGGACGCCCGCGCCCGGCGGGCACCGGTTCGGCGACGAACTCGGCGCCCTGCGGGTACGGCTCGCCACCGGACCCCTCCTCGGCACCACTCCGGACGAGCGTCTGGAGTCCCTGGCGGCGGCCCGCCCCCTCGGCCTGCCCCACGTGGCACAGGCGCTGGACGCCTTCGGCACCGCCTTCCGCGAACTACGGTGAAGGAGCCCGCAGATGACGGAACAGACGGCACCGCGGACATCCGCCGACCCGGCCCCGCAGACCGGCGCGGACGCGCCCGGGGCCGACCGGCGGCCGAGACCGGACGCCCTCCGCCCGTTCGGCGAACCGCGCACCTGGCCCCGCTCCTTCGCCGACCGGCTCACCGCGCCCCTGCCCGGCGTACGAGCCCTCGCGCGGCTCGCCCGCGAGGGCGCCGTACGCCCCCCGGCCGAGGGCCTCCACGACATTCCCCGGCTGCCGTTCGCGCCCGGCCCGCTGCCCGAGCCCGCCACCGGCACCATCGCCGTCACCTGGGCCGGGCACGCCAGCTGGATCCTGCGCGTCGGCGGGCTCACCGTCCTCACCGACCCCGTCTGGTCCCGCCGTATCCTCGGCACGCCCGCCCGCATCACCCCGGTCGGCGTCCGCTGGGAGGACCTCCCGCCCATCGACGCCGTCGTCATCAGCCACAACCACTACGACCACCTCGACGCGCCGACCCTCGCCCGGCTGCCCCGCTCCACCCCCATGCTCGTGCCCGCCGGACTCGGCCCGTGGTTCCGGCGCCGCCGTTTCACCCGCGTCACCGAGCTCGACTGGTGGGAGGCCACCGAACTCGGCGGCGTCCGCTTCGACTTCGTCCCCTCGCACCACTGGTCCAAGCGCACCCTGACCGACACGTGCCGGTCCCTGTGGGGCGGCTGGATCATCGGCGACGACCAGGGGAACAGCGTCTACTTCGCCGGGGACACCGGCTACGGGCACTGGTTCGGGGAGATCGGCCGCCGCCATCCCGGGATCGACCTCGCGCTCCTCCCCATCGGCGCGTACGCCCCCCGCTGGTGGCTGCGCGACGTCCACACCGACCCCGAGGAGGCCGTCCGCGCCTTCCAGGACCTGGGCGCCCGTCTCATGGCCCCCATGCACTGGGCGACGTTCATCCTGTCCGCCGAACCGGTCCTGGAACCCCGCGTCCGCCTGCTGAAGGCATGGGAGGTCATGGGCCTGCCCAGAGACCGCCTGTGGGACCTGGCGGTCGGAGAGTCCCGCGTACTGGACCCCACCGCCTGACGCTCGTCCGCCCCCCCGCGACCCCCGCACCCGCCGCCCCGCACCCGCCGCCCGCGTGCCCTCACCGCGCCCCGCCCCCGCCGCGCCCGTGCCCTCACCGCGCCCCGCACCCGCCGCCCCCGTGCCCTCACGCGCCCCGCAGCCGCCGCCAGACGCGCGGCACCGCGCCGATCAGCAGCGTCAGCGCCACCGCCGCCGCCACGCCCTGCCACGGCTGCGGGAACAGCGAACCGCCCAGGATCCCGATCGCCTGGTACGTCGCCGCCCACGCCAGACACGCCGGGACGTCACCGCGCACGAAACGGCCCAGCGGTATCGCCGACAGCAGGCACGCCAGCATCACCGGGACGCGGCCGGCCGGGACCAGCCGGGACAGGACCAGCACCGACACCCGGTGCGTCCGCAGTCGCGCCTGCGCCCACTCCAGCCGGTCGGGCGCCGCCCTGGCGCGCAGCGCCGCCAGCCACCGCGAGCCGTTCCTCGAACGGACCCCGCGCTGCCCCAGCCAGTACAGCGCCACGTCCCCGGCCAGCGCCGCGCCCGCCGCCAGCAGGAACACCACCAGCAGCGCGAACGGCGCCGTCTGATGGAACGCCACGACCGCCGCCGAGCTCACGATCGCCCCGGTCGGCACGACCGGCACCAGCGCGCCCAGCGCCACCAGCAGGAACAGCGCCGGATAGCCGACCGCGCGCTGCGTCTCCTCGGGGGGCAACCGGCCCACGGTGTCCACGACCGCCTCCGCCAGCGGCTGCGCGATCACGGGGACGTCCCGGGCCGCGCGGTCTCGCCGTGCCCCAGCAGACGCACGTCGACCTCCGGCGCGGACCGCGCCGCCAGCCGTACGAACTCGTCGCCCGGCGCGTGGAACTCATGGGGCCGCACCGCGTCCAACCCGATCGGCCAGTACGTGCCGTAGTGCACGGGCACCGCCGCACGCGGCGCCAGCGCGGCCAGCGCCCGCGCCGCACGACCCGCGTCCAGGTGACCGCGGCCCAGGTACGGGCCCCAGCCGCCCACCGGGAGCAGCGCCACGTCCACCTCGCCCACGGCCTCGGCCATCCCGTCGAACAGCCCGGTGTCCCCGGCGAAGTACGTCCGTGCCGTGCCGTGCACGACATAGCCGAGGGCGGGCGCCACGCGCGGCCCCACCGGCAGCCGCCGCCCGTCGTGCGCGGCCGGCACCGCCCGCACCGTCAGGTCCGCCACCTTCACCTCGTCGCCGACCGCGACCTCGGTGATCCGCAGCCCGCTCAGCCTCCGCAGCCTCGGCACGGCGCGGACCGCACCCCGTGGCACGACCAGCAGGGTGCCGGGCGCGAGCCGGGCCAGCGAGGGCAGATGGAGATGGTCGGAGTGCAGGTGCGAGATCAGCACGACGTCCGCGCGCGCCGCGTCGGCCGGCGGCAGCGCGCCGCGCCGCCGCCGCAGGTGGGCGAGGTGCCGCACGAACAGCGGGTCGGTGAGCACCCGCACCCCGGAGTCCTCGATCGTGCAGGTGGCATGACCCCACCAGGTGACCTCCACCGGCACGCCGCCTCCTCGCTCCAGGTCGCTCCCTCCGAGCGTAGAGCGGCGCCTCCTCGGACGGGGCCGATCGGAGTAGGGTCGCCGCATGGACGAGGTACGCGTGGCGGCGATCGCCAGCCTGACGCCACTCGAGGAACTCGACAGCGACCCCTTCCTGGTCGATACGCGCAGCCAGCACGCCATGTGCGAGCGGTGGGCGGCCGGCAAGGGCTATGTCGTCAGCCGCCAGCTGCTGTTCTACGGGCTGCGGCCGGACCACCGCATGCTGTGGGCGGACGTCGATTCGGGGGCCGTGGACCTCTTCGTCGTGCCCAACGAACGCGTCCTGGCACGGGCCCTGACATCGGCCGGGGACTTCTCCGCCGAGTGCGAGCGCCGGGGCGTGCGGCTGGAGACCGCCGGCCTGGACGAGCCGGCGTACGACGCGGCGATGAAGGCGCACGTGCACCGCCGGATGTCGATGCCGACCGCCGGCTACGACGGCTGCTGATCGCCCGCGCACCCCCCCGGTGTGCCACGCTGGACCTCCGGGACGAAACGGGCGGTCGGCAGCGGGTGAGAGGCGGACGGCGTGGTCGGACGGCGATGGCGCACCGCCGGTGGCGCCCTGGTGCGGGTGATCGCGGTCTGGGCCGTGTCGACCCTGACGATGCTCGCCCTGGCCGGGTTGCTCCCCGACTTCCAGCTCCAGTCCGACGACGGCGACAGCATCACCCGTACCGCCGTCACCGCCGCCTGGGGTGCCGGGGCGTTCGGCCTGCTCAGCGCCCTCGTCTGGCCGCTCGTCGTCAGGGCCCTGCTGCTGGTGCCGGCGCTCGTCCTCGGCCTGCTGGTGTTCTTCCTCAACGGCTCCCTGCTGCTCGTCGCCCTCTGGCTGATCCCCGACGGGCGCGGCGAGGCCGACCCGGACAGCGCGGTGGTGGTCGCGGCCGTCATGTCGGCCGTGGCGTCCGCCATGTCCACCGCCCTAGCCGTGCGCGACGACGACGCCTACCGGCGGCGCCTCTCGCGGCTGGCCGGGCGCCGCCGCCCCCGCGTGGACCTCGGTCCTGCCAGCCCGCCCGGCACCGTCTTCCTCCAGCTCGACGGCGTCGGCCACCAGGTCCTGCGGGACGCGCTCGCCGACGGCGTCATGCCGACCCTGGCCGCCTGGGCCGGGACGACGCACCGCCTCACCCGCTGGCGCACCGACTGGTCCAGCCAGACCGGCGCCAGCCAGCTCGGCATCCTGCACGGCTCCAGCCACGACGTGCCCGCCTTCCGCTGGTACGAGAAGGACACCGGCCGGCTGATGGTCTGCAACCGCCCGGCCGGCGCGGTCGAGCTCGAGCGGCGCGCCGCCGCGCGGGCCGGTCACCCGGGGCTGCTCGCCGGGGACGGCGCCAGCCGCGGCAACCTGTTCGGCGGCGGCGCCGGACAGCTGGCCCTCGTGCTGTCGGTGTCCGCCCGCCGGGGGCGCGGCACCCGCTCGCGCGCCGGGTACTTCGCGTACTTCCGCGACCCCGCCAACGCCGTCCGTACGGCGCTGGCGTTCGTCGCCGAGGTGGGCCGCGAGATCGGCCAGTCCACCGGGGCACGGATCAGGGGCGACACGCCGAGGGTGGGACGCGGCGGGCTGTACCCGTTCGTGCGGGCCTTCGCGACCGTCGTGGAGCGGGACGTGGTGGTGACGGCCGTGATGGGCGACATCCTGGCCGGGCGCACCGCCGTCTACGCCGACCTCGTCGCGTACGACGAGGTGGCCCACCACTCAGGTCCGCACAGCAGGGACGCCGCGAAGGTGCTGGAGCGCCTCGACCGGGCGGTCGCGCTGATCGCCGATGCCGCCGCGCACGCCCCCCGCCCGTACCGGATCGTCCTGCTCTCCGACCACGGCCAGAGCCCCGGCGAGACCTTCGAGAGCGCGTACGGCCTCACCCTCCGGGACCTGGTACGGGTGGGGTGCGGGCTGCCGGTGCCGCGCCGCGCCCGGCACTCGCCGAGCGGCGCCGAGGCCCGTGACGCGCTGCGCGGCGCCCTGCACCGGCCGGTGGAGGAGGCCGGGATCGAGCGGCCCGCGCGCGGCTCGGGGCCGCTCGTGCTGGCCTCCGGCAACCTGGGCCTGATCTCCTTCCCCGACGTGCCGCACCGGATGTCGCGCCAGGAGATCGAGCGCCGCCACCCGGGCCTGCTGCGCACCCTGGCGAACCATCCCGGGATCGGCTTCCTGCTCGTGCGCGACGAGGAGCACGGCTCCGTGGTGCTGGGCGCCGGGGACTTCGAGGCGCCGGTCGACGGGCTCACCGACGCCTCGGGGCCGCTCGCCGTCTTCGGGCCAGGCGCCGCGGACGCGGTACGGCGCGTCGACTCCTTCCCGCACGTCGCCGACATCATGGTCAACTCCATGTACGACCCCGCCACCGGACGGGTGCACGCCTTCGAGGAGCAGATCGGCTCCCACGGCGGAATGGGCGGCGAGCAGTCGCACGCCTTCCTGCTCTCGCCGCGGGACCTGTCACCCCCGACCGGTGACGACGACCGCCGTGAGCTCGTGGGCGCCGAGGCCGTGCACCGGGTGCTGAGGCGCTGGCTGGCCGAAGGCCACGGGCCGCAGGTGCCGCTCGTCCCCCTGAAGGACGCGCGGCCGCCCGCACGGCTGGAGGAGGCGTTCCCGGTCACCGACGGGGCCGGGCCGGACGAACCCGGCTGACGCGGACGGGCGTTCCCCGTACCCCGCCCTGTCCCGCCCGGCACGGCGCCTCGGTGGTACCCGCCGCGCGCGGGGGCCGCCGTTCGCGCGGCCCGCCCCGGCGGGTAGCGTCCACGGAGCGCGGCCCGCCGGTGCCCCGGTGACCCCCGGCCGCCCCGAACCGCACGCCACGACCGACCCGTTGGAGGAGCCGTGCCCACGGCGGACGAACTGCTCGGCACCGACACCGTCGCCGCCCTCGCCGACTGTCTCGCGCGGGCCCTCAACGCCCCCGCCGACGAGACCCGGCGCCGCGCGGCCCTGCTGGCGGGGCTCTCCTTCAGCGGGCGGGTCGCCGCCGTACGGGACGCCGTGCTGGCCGACCTGCCCCCGGCCTACCCGGACTTCGCGCGGGTCCTGCGCACCGCGCTGGAGGACCCGGAGTTCACCGGCTGGATGACCTTCCCGGTCACCGAGGCGGTGGCCGTACGCGGACTCGACGTGTTCGAACCCGCCCTCGCGCTGCTCGCCGAGCTCACGCCCCGCCTCACCGCCGAGACGGCCGTACGGCCCTTCCTCCGCGCCGACCAGGCACGGGCCCTGCGCACCATCACCGACTGGACCGGCCACCCCGACCCGCACGTCCGGCGCCTCGCCTCCGAGGGGACCAGGCCCCGGCTGCCGTGGGCGGTGCGGCTCCCCTCGCTGATCGCCGACCCGGTGCCCGCGCTGCCGCTGCTGGACGCGCTGCACCGCGACGACTCCGACTACGTACGCCGGTCCGTCGCCAACCACCTCAACGACATCAGCCGCGACCACCCGGCCGTCGCCGTCGCCGCCGCCGCCCGCTGGCTCGGCGGCGGCGGCGATCCGACGACCCTCCGTGTCGTCCGGCACGGGCTGCGCACCCTCGTCAAGAACGGCGACGCCGACGCGCTGACCCTCCTCGGCCACTCCCCGGACGTGCCCGTCGACGTGACCGGACCACACGTGACCACCCCCACCGTCCGGGTCGGCGACCACCTGGTCTTCGACTGCGCGGTGACCCACACCGGCGACCGCACCGCCGAGGTCGTCATCGACTACGTCATCCACCACATGAAGGCCAACGGCACCCGCACCCCCAAGGTCTTCAAGCTCACCACCCGCTCCCTCGCCCCCGGCGAGACATGGACGGCCACCCGCCGCCACTCCTTCCGCCCGATCACCACCCGCCGCTACCACCCCGGCACCCACGTCCTCCAGCTCCAGGTCAACGGCATGACCCGGGGCGAGGCGTCCTTCACCCTCACCGACGGCCCGGCCGCCGGACCCGGCGCGGACACCGGGACGGCGTAACCCGCGTACGCCGGGCGGGCGGTTCCCGGCGCGGACGGGCAGACCCGCGGCCCCACCGGGGCACAGGCCAGAACGTATGTCCAGGATGTCCGCGCCCCCGTCCCGCGTCACCGGGTCCGCAGCCCACGGCCGCGCCCGGCTGCGCGCCGTCGTGCTCGCGGCGCTCCTGGTGCTCGCCGCGCTCCTGGGAACCACATCCGGGGCCGTCGCCGCGACGGGCGCCGAGCCACGGCCCGCCGCCTCGCCCGCGCCCGACCCGGCCGGTGAGGGCCCGCACGAGCCGACCGAGGCCGAGGCCGCCGCCGCGGCCAACCGGGCGGAGCGCCGGCACCCGCGCAGGCCTCCGCGGCACGCCCGACCGGGCGTCCCGCCGTCCGCGCGGCGTTCCGGCCCCGCCCCCCGCGCCGCACTCGGCACGCAGGCGGCGGGCACGCACCCCACCGTCCGTGCCCTGCGATGCGTGGTGCTGCGCCGCTGACGGGCCCCGCCCTCCGGCCGCGTTCACCCCCCACCGCAAGGAGCACAGCCATGCCCGTCGACCCCTTCGCCGCACTGACCGCCCTCGTCAGGGCCGAGGCCGCCAGGACCCGCCCGGCCACCGACCCCGGCGCCGCACCGGACACCCCCGACCAGGCACCGTCCGCCGACGCCCCCGACACCGACCGGCGTACCGAGGACGGCACCCCCGGCCGCTGACACCGCCCGGATCCCGCGCCCGGCGGGCGGCACCTCAGGCCGAAGCCGTCCCGCGAGGCGTATCAGCCCGCGGGCGGCGGCATACCACCCGCCGAGAGGCCGGCCGCGGACTCCGCCAGCGCGTCCAGCAGCGGACGGATCAGCGGATGGTCCTCGGCGCCCCGGCGGACCGCCGCGAACACCCGGCGGAACGGGGCCGGCCCCGCGACCGGGCGGACCACGACGTCCTTGAGTTCGATGCCGCGCAGCGCCGAGCGCGGTACGAGAGCCACCCCGACCCCGGCGCCCGCCAGCGCCACCACCGCGCGGAAGTCGTCCGACACGTGCACGAGCCGCGGCTCGAACCCCGCCAGCTCGCAGGCGAGCAGCACCATGTCGTGGCACGGGTTGCCGGGCGACTGCCCGATCCAGTCGCTCTCCGCGAGCGCGGCCAGCGCCACATCGGGCCCCTGCGCCAGCGGATGCCCGGCGTGCAGCACCGCGTCGAACGGCTCCGCGTACAGCGGTACGCGCGCCAGGCGCCGGTCGTTCTCGCGGGGCGCGCCCCGGTACTCCACGGCGACGGCCAGGTCCGCCTCGCCGTCCAGGACCAGCGGCAGCGACTCGTCGCCCTCCGCGTCCCGCACGCGCACCCGGATGCCCGGGTGCCGCTCGGTGAGCCGCCCGATGGCCGGGGCCAGCACCTCGGCGATCCCCGTCGCGAACGCCGCGACCGTCACCTCGCCCGCCGTACCGCCCGCGTACGCCGCGAGCTCGGCCTCCGCCCGTTCGAGCTGCGCCAGCACCTCGTTGGCGCGGTTCAGCAGGATCTCGCCGGCCGGAGTGAGCCGTACGCCCTTGCCGCTGCGGGTCAGCAGGGTGTGCCCGGTCTCCTGTTCCAGCGCGGCGAGCTGCTGGGAGACGGCGGACGGAGTGAGGTACAGCGCGGCGGCCGCGGCGGTCACCGTACGGTGGTCCGCCGCCGCCCGCAGTATGCGCAGCCGGCGGGGGTCGATCACCCTGCCATTGTCACTCAGCCGCGCGTGCCGTCAGGACGCGTCACACGCCCATCGCGGCGCGCGCGTCGACGAACGCCGCCACCGCCCGCTCCACGTCGGCCGTGGAGTGCGCCGCCGACAGCTGGACCCGGATCCGGGCCTGCCCCATGGGCACCACCGGGTACGAGAAGCCGATCACGTACACGCCGCGCTCCAGCAGCAGCTCCGCCATCCGGCCGGCCTTCGCCGCGTCACCGATCATCACGGGCGCGATCGCGTGGTCGCCGGGCAGGATCTCGAAGCCCTCCTCGGCCATCCGCGTGCGGAACAGCTTCGTGTTCGCGTCGAGCCTCTCGCGCAGGTCGCCGGCGGACTCCAGCAGGTCGAGGACCTTCAGGGACGCGGCGGCGATCACCGGGGCGAGGGAGTTCGAGAACAGGTAAGGACGAGAGCGCTGCCGCAGCAGCTCCACGATCTCCGCGCGCGCCGCGACATAGCCGCCGGACGCGCCGCCCAGCGCCTTGCCGAGGGTGCCGGTGACGATGTCCACGCGGTCCATCACCCCGTGCAGCTCCGGCGTGCCGCGGCCGCCCGCGCCGACGAACCCGACGGCGTGCGAGTCGTCCACCATCACCATCGCGTCGTACCGGTCGGCGAGGTCGCAGATCTCCTTCAGCGGCGCCACGTACCCGTCCATCGAGAACACGCCGTCGGTGACGATCAGCTTCCGCCGCGCGCCCGACGCCTCCTTGAGGCGGGCCTCCAGCTCGCCCATGTCCCGGTTGGCGTACCGGTGCCGGGCGGCCTTGGACAGCCGGATCCCGTCGATGATCGAGGCATGGTTGAGGGCGTCGGAGATCACCGCGTCCTCGGGGCCGAGCAGCGTCTCGAAGACACCGCCGTTGGCGTCGAAGCAGGAGGAGTACAGGATCGTGTCCTCCTGCCCGAGGAACGCCGAAAGCCGCCGCTCCAGCTCCTTGTGGACGTCCTGGGTGCCGCAGATGAACCGCACCGACGCCATGCCGTAGCCCCACCGGTCCAGGGCGTCCTTGGCGGCCGCGACGACTTCGGGGTGGTCGGCGAGGCCCAGGTAGTTGTTGGCGCAGAAGTTCAGCACGTCGCCGGGGGCGCCGCCCGCCGTGACCGCGACGGACGCGGACTGCGGGGTGCCGATGACCCGCTCGGGCTTGTAGAGCCCGGCCTCGCGGATCTCGTCGACGGTGGCGCGGAGTTCGTCACGAACGGACGCGAACATGAAGGGTGCTCCTAAGGAGGAAGGTCAGGCTGTCCAGTCGAGGATGATCTTGCCGCTGCGGGCGGTCGCCGCCTCGTCGAAGGCGGCGTCGAAGTCCTTGAACGCGTACTTCCCGGTGATCACCGGGGACAGGTCGAGGCCGCCCTCCAGGAGCACCGTCATCGCGTACCAGGTCTCGAACATCTCGCGGCCGTAGATGCCCTTGATCGTGATCATGGAGGTGACGATCTTCGACCAGTCGACCGGGAACTCCTGGGCCGGCAGGCCCAGCATCGCGATCCGGCCGCCGTGCGTCATGTTCGCCACCATGTCCCGCATGGCCTCGGGGCGGCCTGACATCTCCAGACCGATGTCGAAGCCCTCACGCAGCCCCAGCTGCCGCTGCGCGTCGGCGATGCCGCTCTCCGCGACGTTGACCGCGAGGGTCGCGCCCGCCTTGCGGGCGATCTCCAGCCGGGGCTCGCTCACATCGGTGATCACGACGTTCCGCGCGCCCGCGTGCCGGGCGACCGCCGCCGCCATGATGCCGATCGGGCCGGCGCCCGTGATCAGCACGTCCTCGCCGACGAGCGGGAAGGACAGCGCCGTGTGCACGGCGTTGCCGAACGGGTCGAAGATCGCCGCGACGTCGAGGTCCACCTTCGCGCGGTGCACCCACACATTGGACGCGGGCAGCGCCACGTACTCGGCGAACGCCCCGTTCCGGCCGACACCGAGTCCGATCGTGGCCCGGCACAGGTGGCGGCGCCCCGCCAGGCAGTTGCGGCACTTGCCGCACACCAGATGGCCCTCACCGCTGACCAGGTCGCCGACCGCGACGTCCTGTACGTCGGAGCCGACCGCCGCGACCTCGCCGACGAACTCGTGACCCAGGACCAGCGGTGTGGAGACCGCCTGCTGGGCCCAGCCGTCCCAGGAGCGGATGTGCAGGTCCGTACCGCAGATGCCGGTACGCAGCACCCGGATGAGCACGTCCCCGGGTCCCGTCTCGGGCTCCGGCACGTCCATGAGCCAGAGGCCGGGCTCGGCCTTCTGCTTGACAAGGGCCTTCATCGGGGCGGCTCCAGGCAGGGAAAGTGCAGATGATGGACGTGCACCAATCTGCCGAGGCACGCCCGCCGCGTCCATCGAGCTTTTCTTAAGCGGTCCAACAGCGCAGCTTCACGCGCCCGCCGACCGGGTGACGCCCCGACCGCCGCCTCCGCCTCCGGCCGGCCTCGCGCGTGACCGCACGCGATACCTTCCGCGTCACCTCGCGCATTACCTCGCGGGTAATCGACCCGTTCCGCCGGGACCGGCATCGTGGGCGTCACCGAACAGCCCGTACGACCTCGATGGAGGCCGATCCGCCATGTCCCACGCCCTGCTCGCCGGCATCTCCCGCACCACCGAGCCGCAGACCATGCTGCGCCGCTTCCTCGGCCTCGACGCCGTCGTCACCGGGGGCAACGGGGTGGCGTACGCCCTCGCCTCCGCGCCGCTCGGCCGGCTGCTGGGCGTCGACGCCACGCTGCTGCTGGGCGTCGGGATCTTCCTCGTCGCGTACGCGGCCGGTGTCGGCTACCTCGCCTCCCGGCGGCAGCCGCCCGCGACCGCCGTGAAGCTCGTGGTGGACGCCAACGTGCTCTGGGCCGTGCTCAGCGTCGTCGCGCTGGTCGTCCGGCTCGAGCCGACCACCGCCGGCACCCTGTGGATCCCCCTCCAGGCCGCCACCGTCGCCGGATTCGCCGCGCTCCAGTGGTCCGCCCTGCGCGCCGTGTCCCGCTGACCGCCAGCCGGACAGCCGGACAGCCTGACCGTCAGCCGGACAGCGACCGCAGATACGCGGCCGTCACCGGATCGGCCGGCAGCAGCGTCTCGATGGCCAGCTCGGCGACGGTCACGTCCATGGGCGTGTTGAACGTCGAGATGGACGACACGAACGACAGGATCCGCCCGTCGTGCTCGATCCGCAGCGGCAGCGCGAAGTACGGGTACGACGGTGCCGGCTCGCCCCGGTCGCCCCGGTCGCCGCCCGTCCCCGGCAGGGGATAGGCGGCGACCTCGTCGTACAGGCGGCGCAGCGGCTCCGAGCGGACCAGCGCGATCTGCCGCTCCATCTGGGCCAGCAGGTGCCCGCGCCACTTCCGCAGGTTCCGGATCCTCGGCGCCAGCCCCTCCGGGTGCAGCGTGATCCGCATGGCGTTCAGCGGCGGCGTGAGCAGATGCTCCGGCAGGCCGTCCAGCAGCGCCATGATGCCGCGGTTCGCCGCCACCACCGTGTACGTGCCGTCCACGACGATCGCCGGATAGGGCTCGTAGCCGGTGAGCAACCGGTCGATGCCCTCGCGGAGGGTGCCGAGGGACGGGTCGTCGAGCGACGACTCCGCGTACCGGGGCGCGTAACCGGCGGCGAGCAGCAGCGCGTTGCGCTCACGCACCGGCACGTCCAGGTGCTCGGCGAGCCGCAGCACCATCTCCTCGCTGGGACGGGCCCTGCCCGTCTCGATGAACGAGATGTGGCGGGCCGATGAGCCGGCGCGCAGCGCCAGCTCCAGCTGGCTCAGCCGCCGCTCCTCGCGCCACCCGCGCAGCAGCGGCCCTACTCCGGTGTCCGTCGCGACGATCGCCATACCGCAGACGGTAGCCGAACCCGCCGTGTTGACCACGGGACAGGGCGCCCGGGACCGTAGGGTCGGGAGCGTCGTCACCGGCACCGCACCGGAAGGGAGCACGGGGTATGCCCACGGAACCGCTGTCGCAGAAGGAGATCGAGGACCGGCTGCGCGAACTGCCCGGCTGGTCGCTGGCCGGTGACCGGATCGCCCGCACCTACCGACTCGCCACGCACTTCGCGGCGACCGCGATGGTCGTCCATGTGGCCCGGATCCAGGACGAGTTGAACCACCACTCCGACCTGACGCTGGGCTACGACACGGTCGCCCTGTCGGTGCACACCCACGACGCGGGCGGGGCCGTCACCGACAGGGACTTCGAACTCGCCGCCCGCGTCGACGCGATCGCGCCGGTGCACGGCGCCGCCTGACCGTCCCCCGCCGTCACCTGACGGGCGTGACCGCGTCCTTCGCGAACGCCGCGAAGTCCCGCGGCTCACGCCCCAGCACCCGCTTCACCCCGTCCGTCAGCGACGCGTTGTGGCCGTCCAGCAGCGCCGCGAACAGCTCGGCGACCCACGCGGCCATCGCCTCCGGTATCCCGTACGCGCGCAGCATCCCCGCGTACTCCTCCCGGGTCACCGGCACGTACCGCACCTCACGGCCGGCCGCCCGGCCCAGTTCGGCCGCCACCTCGTCGAACGTCAGCAGCCTCGGGCCCGTCAGCTCGTGCACGAGTCCGGCGTGGCCGTCCTCGGTGAG
Source organism: Streptomyces sp. NPDC047886 (assembly GCF_043204435.1). Classification (NCBI taxonomy): domain Bacteria; kingdom Bacillati; phylum Actinomycetota; class Actinomycetes; order Kitasatosporales; family Streptomycetaceae; genus Streptomyces; species Streptomyces sp. NPDC047886. Next base: position 32,551 of record NZ_JBIDCF010000005.1, on the reverse strand, counting down.
CGCCGCGACCACCACGTCCGCGACGTCGTCGGCGTCGATGAACGGCTCCGCGGTGGAGCCCGCCGGGAACGGGACCTCGCCGGCGGCGACCCCGTCCGCCATCGCGCCCTCGGTGAAGTTCTGCGCGAAGAAGGCCGCCCTGACGACCGTCACCTCCAGCCCCGGCACGGCGAGCGCCTCCTCGGCCCGTACCGCCTGCGGCTCGCCGCGGCCCGACAGCAGCACCACCCGCCGCACCCCGTGCCGCAGCGCGAGCCGGGCGAACGTGCCCATGGCAGCCACCGCGCCCGGCGCCGCCAGGTCCGGGTAGTACGCCACGTACGCCGCGTCGGCACCGCGCAGCGCGGGCCCCCACGTCTCCGGGGTGTCCCAGTCGAACAGCGTCCCGCCGTCCGTCCCGGAACCGCCGTTCCTCGAGCCCGCCCGCACGGTCACCCTGCGTGCCGCCAGCCGCTCCGCCACCCGGCGGCCGGTCTTGCCGGTCGCCGCCGTCACCAGCACCGGCCCCATACCCGTACCCGTACCCGTACCCGTACCCGTATCCGTGTCCATGTCCGTACCCGTGTGCGTGTTCTCCGTCATGGCTCAAGACTCGGGGCCCGCGCCTCACGCCTCCATGCGCCAGAGGCTCAGCCCCATACGCGTCCGTCCACACCCGTCCGCGTCCGCCCGCCGCGCGCTCGCCTACGCTCGACGGCATGGACGCACTCGCCCAGCTCCTCGACGGACCGAGGGCCAAAGGGGCCTTCCTGCTGCGGATGGTCATGGAACCGCCCTGGTCCGTACGGGTCGAGGACCGGGCGCCGCTCTGCCTGATGTGCGTCGACCGGGGCGAGGCGTGGATCGTCCCCGACGGCGGCGCCGAACCGGTGCTGCTGCGCCCCGGGGACGTGGCCATCGCCCGCGGACCGGAGCCGTACACCGTCGCCGACCACCCCGGCACCCCGCCGCAGGCGCGGATCGGCCCCGGCGGCTCCTGCCACACGGTGCGCGGCGAGCCGCTGGAGGAGACCATGCGGCTCGGCGTACGGACCTGGGGCAACGCCCCGCACGGCCGGGACACCCTGCTCACCGGCACGTACGCCATGGAGGGCGAGGTGAGCCGTCGGCTCCTCGACGCGCTGCCGCCGCTGGTGCACCTGCCGGCCGACGCCTGGACGTGCCCGCTCATGCCCGTACTGGACGAGGAGATCACCCGGGACGAGCCCGGCCAGAGCGTCGTCCTCGACCGGGTCCTCGACCTGCTGCTCATCGCCGCCCTGCGCACCTGGTTCGCCCGCCCGGAGGCCGCGGCGCCCGGCTGGTACCGGGCGCTGGCCGACCCGGTCGTCGGCAGGGCGCTGCGGCTGCTGCAGAACGACCCCGCCCACCCCTGGACGGTCGCGTCGCTCGCCGCGAAGGCGGGGGTTTCGCGGGCCGGACTGGCGCGCCGCTTCACCACGCTCGTCGGGGAGCCTCCGATGACGTACCTGACGGGCTGGCGGCTCGCGCTCGCCGCCGACCTGCTGCGGGACACGGACGCCACCGTCGAGGCGATCGCCCGGCGGGTCGGCTACGCCAACTCCTTCGCGCTGAGCGCCGCGTTCAAACGGGAACGCGGGGTCAGCCCCGGGCGGTACCGGACGGGCGACGTGCCGGAACGGCAACGAATCTCGCCCTGACGGCCACCCGTCTCGCACGCTGACCCCATGACACCTCACCAGCACACCCACACGGCGGGCCACGGACACACCGACCACAGCGGGTCCACGGCTCACACGGGCCACACCGGATCCACCGCTCACACCAGCCACACCGGCCACACCGGCCACGGTGACGTGGACTGGGGCGAGCTGCTCCCGCTGCTCGAACGGGGCGCCGAACTGCAGAGCCCGCTCTACCGGCAGGCGGCCGCCTGGCTCGGCGACCTCGTCCCCTCGGCCGCCGTCCGTCGCGTCCTCGACGTCGGCAGCGGACCCGGCGTGCTGTCCTGCCTGCTCGCCGAGGCGTTCCCGTACGCGGAGGTGGTCGCCGTCGACGGAACGCCGGAGCTCCTGGAACGCGCCGGCCGGCGGGCCGCGTCCCTCGGCCACATCGGCGCCCGCGTCACCCTCCGGCACGCCGAACTGCCGGACGCCCTGGGCGAGCTGGGCGACGCCGACCTGATCTGGGCGGGCGACGCCGTGCACCACCTCGGCGACCAGGGGGCCGCCCTCGCGGCTCTCGCCCGCCTGCTGCGCCCCGGCGGGGTGCTGGCCCTGGTCGAGGGCGGACTGCCGACCCGGTACCTGCCACGGGACATCGGCATCGGCCGGCCGGGCCTGGAGGCGCGGCTCGACGCGGCGTCCGCCGACGCGTTCACCGAGATGCGCGAGGCCCTGCCGGACTTCCGTGCGGAGACCGAGGACTGGCGGGCGATGTTCACGGCGGCCGGCCTGGAGCCGAGCGGCACCCGCTCGTTCCTCCAGGACGTCCCGGCGCCCGTCCCGCACGCCGTGCGGGAGCACGCGATCACCCTCTTCACGCGCCAGCGGGCCCGGTTCGCCGACCGGATCGACGGCGTGGACCTGGCCACTCTCGACCGGCTGCTCGACCCGTCGGCACCGGGAAGCCTGCACCAGCGCCCCGACCTGCACCTGCTCACCGCCCGTACGGTGCACACGGCCCGCCGCGTCGGCTGAGACCGCAGGCAACCGGAGTTGGGGACGACTCCCACCGGTCAATATGATCCGGCGATGATCACAAGAAAGCGACTGGTGGCCGCGGTGTGCGGCCTGCTGGTCACATTGACCGGTGGGCTGTCCCCGGCGACAGCCTCGGCCGACGGTGGGGAACCGGCCGGGAACAAGCAAGCCCCCAAGGTCGAACTGGTGCTGGACGTCAGCGGTTCGATGCGCGCCCGCGACATCGACGGACAGTCCCGGATGTCCGCGGCCAAGCAGGCGTTCAACGAGGTCCTCGACGCCGTCCCCGACGACGTGCTGCTCGGCATCCGCACCCTGGGCGCCGACTACCCCGGCAAGGACCGCAAGGAGGGATGCAAGGACACCCGGCAGCTGTACCCGGTCGGCCCGCTCGACCGCACCGAGGCGAAGACCGCGGTGGCGACGCTGACCCCGACCGGCTGGACACCCATCGGGCCCGCGCTGCTCGGTGCCGCCGAGGACCTGGAGGGCGGCGACGCCACCCGGCGCATCGTCCTCATCACCGACGGCGAGGACACCTGCGCGCCCCTCGACCCGTGCGAGGTGGCCCGCGAGATCGCCGCCAAGGGCATCCACCTCACCATCGACACGCTGGGCCTGGTGCCCGACGACAAGACCCGGGCGCAGCTCGTCTGCATCGCCGAGGCCACGGGCGGTACGTACACCTCCGTGCAGCACACGGACGAGCTGTCGGAACGGGTCAGTCAACTCGTCGACCGCGCGGCCAGGCCCACGCTCACGCCGGTCGCGACCCAGGGCGCCGACGCGTGCGCCAAGGCACCCACCCTGCGGCCCGGCCTCTACACCGACCGTGAGACGTTCGGCGAACACCGCTGGTACCGCGTGGACGTCCTGCCGGGGCAGGAGCTGCGCGCCTCGGTCAGCGTCGCCGCCGACCGCGCCGTCGACCGGGACTACGGAGTCCTGCTGCGCGCCTCCACCCTGTCCGGGCGGGAGATCGTGCGCGGCGAGGCGGCCGGGGACGGCCGTACCGACGTCATCTCGACGGGGCTGCGCTACCCGAAGCCCGACATCGAGGGCGCCGACACGGACAAGCCCGCCGCGGAGGCCGTCTGTCTGCGCGTCAGCAACTCGTTCTCGGCGCCCGCGTCCGTGCAGAAGACCCCCGGTCTGCCCGTCGAGCTGAGCATCGCCGTGGTGGACGGCCCTGACGAGGCGGGCGACGCCGCGTTCCTCGGCCTCGGCCGCGGCTGGTGGCTGCTGGGTGTGCTCGTGCTCGCGGGCTTCGTCGCCGGGCTCCTGTGGGGCTGGCTCTCGCGCTGGCGCGTCACCGTCTGGAGGACCAACTGATGCGTACCGTACGGACTCTGACGACCGCCGCCCTGCTCGCCGGTACGGCGCTGCTCGGCCTCGTCCCGGGCGTCGCCCTGGCCGAGAGCCCCACGCCCACCCCCACGGCGTCGACCGAAGGCGAGCCCGCCGCGCCGACCGAGGCCGGCACGTCGTTCCGCGCCGCCACCCTCGTACGGCCGGGGCAGCGGGCCACGGCGCAGGCGTCGACCGGCGACTACCTCTACTGGCAGTTCCCCGGCGACGCCGGTGAACGCGCGACCGTGCGGGCCACCGTCAAACTGCCGGACACGGCCGCCCGGAAGGCGGGCGCCACCTGGCAGATCGATGTGTACGACGGGCTGCGCCGCCGGCAGGCGTGCCGCTTCGGCAACCAGACGGCGGCCGCCGCGGCGGACTCCGCCCTGGTCGAGCTGACCTGCCATCTGCGGACGGTGCGCGCCTGGGCGGAGCCCTGGTCGGACGACCCGCTGCCCGGCACGTACTACGTGCGCCTCACGGCCGTGAAGGTGGCCGCCACCGACGTGGGTCTGCCGTTCGACGCGACCCTGGACGTCACCGTCGAGGACGCGGGCGGGGCGGCGTCCGTGGACGGCGCCCTCTCCACGCCGCTGGTGCAGGGCTCGTCCGACATGGTGGAACCGGAGGACGGCTGGTCCTCCGGCTGGTGGTCCACCCGCTGGCTGTGGACGGCGGGGGGCGCGGCGCTGGCCGCTGTCGCGGGCATCTGGGGCTACACCCTGACCCGTGGCGCGGGCCGCCCGACGGTCGTTCAGCCCCGGGCCTGATCCCCCGGCGCGTGTGACGTCCCCGCGCGCGGGCGCCCGGCCGGTGTCTCCGGTCGGGCGCCCGTGCGCGTCGTGCGGCGCGGCGGTCGCGTGGCGGTCGTCAGCCGCCGAAGACGGCCGGGTCCGGGCCGAGGCGCCGGCCCTCGTCCAGGGCGCCGAGCGCTGCCAGGTCGTCGGCGTCCAGCTCGAAGCCGAAGACGTCGATGTTCTCCTGGATCCGCGACGGCGTCACCGACTTGGGGATCACCACGTTGCCGAGCTGGAGGTGCCAGCGCAGAACGACCTGCGCGGGGGTGCGGCCGTGCTTCCGGGCGACGGCGACGACCGTCGGGACCTCCAGCAGGCCCCGGCCCTGGCCGAGTGGCGACCACGCCTCGGTCGCGATCCCGTGCCGGGCGTGGAAGGCCCGCGACTCCGCCTGCGCGAGCTGCGGGTGCAGCTCGATCTGGTTGACCGCCGGCACCACGGAGGTCTCACCGGCGAGCCGCTCCAGGTGCGCGGGCAGGAAGTTGGACACGCCGATCGCCCGCGTCCGGCCGTCCGCGAGGATCTTCTCGAACGCCTTGTACGTGTCGACGTACAGGTCCTTGGCCGGCACCGGCCAGTGGATCAGGTAGAGGTCGACGTGGTCGAGGCCCAGCCGTGCCAGCGACGCGTCGAAGGCGCGCAGCGTGGAGTCGTACCCCTGCTCGGTGTTCCAGAGCTTGGTGGTGACGAACAGCTCGTCGCGGGGGATCCCGGAGGCGGCGATGGCCTCGCCGGTGCCCTTCTCGTTCTCGTAGACCGCCGCGGTGTCGATGCTGCGGTACCCGGCATCGAAGGCCGTGCGCACGGCCTTCGCCGCCTCGTCGTCCGGCACCTGCCAGACCCCGAAGCCGAGCTGCGGCATGGTGACGCCGTTGTTGAGGGTGATGGAGGGGACCTTGGTCACGAGCGGTCGATCCTTACGTCGTCGAATCGGTACTCCTGTGCCCAACGATCATCTCGCGGAGCACATTCCCGGCCTGCGCCCTGCAAGCCTGCGGCCTGTCGGCCCGCGTCTCGCAAGCCTGCGTCCTGCCGGCCCGCGTCCTGCCCCGCCCGCGTCCGCTGGCGGACTGTGCGGCGATGAACACCCACCGTAGCCCCCGCCCCCGCGCCGGCGCGACCGGACCGCTCGCCCGCGCGTCCGGCGGGTACACGGCACGGCCCACCGCCGGTGTCACACGTACAGGGCCTCCACCTCCGCCGCGTACGCCACCTCGATCGCCCGGCGCTTCAGCTTCAGCGACGGGGTGAGCAGCCCGTGCTCCTCGCTGAACGGATGGGCCAGGATGCGGAACGTACGGATCGACTCCGCCTGCGACACCAGCGTGTTCGCGGCGACGACCGCCCGCCGGATCTCCTTCTCCAGCGCCGGGTCGCGGACGAGCTCGGCCGGCGGCAGCGGGGGCCGGTTCTGCATCGCCAGCCAGTGTTCCACCGCCTCCTGGTCCAGGGTCACCAGCGCCGCGATGTACGGGCGGTCGTTGCCGACGACGACGCACTGCGCCACCAGCGGGTGTGACCTGACCCGTTCCTCCAGGCCCGCGGGCGACACGCTCTTGCCGCTCGTCGTCACCAGGATCTCCTTCTTCCGCCCGGTGATCGTGAGGTATCCGTCCTCGTCCAGCGCGCCCAGGTCCCCGGTGGCCAGCCAGCCGTCCTTGAGCACGGCGTCGGTCGCGGCCGGGTTGTTGAGGTAGCCGGCGAACACGTTGCCGCCGTGCAGCCACACCTCTCCGTCGTCGGCGATGTGCACCGACGTGCCCGGGACGGGTCGGCCGACCGTCCCGTACCTGGTCCGCTCCGGAGGGTTCGCCGTGGCCGCCGACGACGACTCCGTCAGCCCGTACCCCTCGAAGATCGTGACACCCGCGCCCTCGAAGAACAGCCCGAGCCGCCGGTCCATGCCGGAGCCGCCGGACATCGCGTGGCGCACCCGCCCGCCCAGCGCGTCGCGCACCTTGCCGTACACGACCTTCTCGAAGAACTGGTGCTGCACCCGCAGCGCCGCCGACGGCCCGGGGCCCAGCCCGAACGCCTTGTGCTCCAGCGCCTCCGCGTACTTCACGGCCACCTCGACGGCCTTGTCGAACGGCCCGGCCCGCCCCTCCAGTTCGGCCTTGCGCCGCGCCGCCTGGAAGACCTTCTCGAAGATGTACGGCACCGCGAGGACGAACGTCGGCCGGAACGCCGCGAGGTCGGGCAGCAGGGCGCCCGCCGTCAGCACCGGCTGGTGGCCCAGCTTGACCCGTCCCCGTACGGCGGCGATCTCGACCATCCGGCCGAAGACATGGGCGAGCGGCAGGAAGAGCAGCGTCGACGCCTCGTCGCCGGGCCTGGAGTGGAACACCGGCTCCCAGCGCGCGGTCAGCGTGTCCGCCTCGAACATGAAGTTGGCGTGGGTGAGCACACACCCCTTGGGGCGTCCGGTGGTGCCCGACGTGTAGATCACCGTGGCGACGGACTCGGGGGTCACCGCCCGCCGGTGCCGCTGCACCACCTCGTCGTCGATGTGCGCGCCCGCCTCCACCAGTTCGGCGACCGCGCCCGTGTCGAGCTGCCACAGCCGTTTCAGCTGCGGAAGCCGGTCGATCACCGAACCGACCGTCATGGCGTGGTCCTCGTGTTCCACGAGGCACGCCGTCACCTCGGCGTCGTACAGCATCCAGTGGACCTGGTCGGCGGACGACGTCGGGTAGACCGGCACGGGCTGGGCGCCGACGGCCCAGAGCGCGAAGTCGAACAGCGTCCACTCGTAGCGGGTACGGGACATCAGCGCGACCCGGTCGCCGAACCGTACGCCCTGGGCGAGCAGCCCCTTGGCCAGCGCCAGCACCTCGTCCCGGAACTGCCGGGCGGTGACGTCCCCCCACCGCCCCGCCGCGTCCTTGCGCCCGAGCGCGATCCGGCCGGGATCGGCCAGGGCGTGGTCGAACACGGCGTCGGCGAGCCCGCCGACCGGGGGAGCCGTCGCCAGGGGTGGGACAGTCAACTCGCGCAAGGGCCTGCTCCTTGTGGCGCTCAGCACAGCGGAGGGTGACGGTACCCCACGGACAGTTCCGGCGGGAGGCTCTCGGCGGAGTCGGGGCACGGCGCATCGCCACAGGTCAGACCGTGCCTGCCTGGTGGTGGGGGAGGGGCGGTACGACCGCCTCACCGCGCCGCCGCCGTCAGGACGGCGAATCTCCACCGAATCTGTACGCGGTACACACGCGCGCGAGCCGGATTCGCGGGCCGGATACGCGGGCCGCGATCGTGTGCCCGATTCGCGTGCCGCGATCGTGCCGCGATCGTGCCGCGACGGCGTGCGCGGGGCGGCGGGTGCGACATCGCGTGTGCCGGAATCAGCCGCGGACGTCGCCGGCCGCCAGGACGGTTGCCGCCAGCGCGTCAGCGGCCTCCTTGGCGGGGCCGCGCGGGCTGCCGTGCAGCAGGACGAAATCCACGTCGCCCAACTCCGGCAGCCCCGCCCGGGCGGGTGCCGTGACCGGCGCCAGCCCGGGGGGAACCAGCCCCCGGGTATGGGCCATCACGCCGAGTCCCGCACGCGCGGCCGCGATCAGGCCGCTCAGGCTCGTGCTCGTGCACACGATCCGCCACGACCGGCCGTGCGCCTCCAGCACCTCCAGGGCACGGGCGCGGGTGATCCCCGGCGGCGGGAAGACGATCAACGGCACCGGCCGGTCCGGGTCCACGCGCAACCGGGGCGCGCCGATCCACGCCAGGGCGGAGCGCCGCACCAGCCGCCCGTGCGTCTCACCGCCGCGCCGCTTGGCCAGCACCAGATCCAGCCGGCCCGCCTCCAGCATCTCGTGCAGCGTCCCGGACAGCTCGACGGTCAGTTCGAGGTCCACCTCGGGGTGCTCGCGCCGGAACGACTCCAGGATCTCGGGCAGCCGGGTGAGGACGAAGTCCTCGGACACCCCGAACCGCAGCCGCCCCCGGGGCCGTCTGCCGGTGAAGAAGGCCGCCGCCCGTTCGTGGGCCGCCAGGATCGTGCGGGCGAAACCGAGCATCGCCTCGCCGTCCTCCGTCAGCTCCACGCTGTGGGTGTCCCGGCTGAACAGCCGGCGGCCGGTCGCCTCCTCCAGCCGCCGTACGTGCTGGCTCACCGTGGACTGGCGCAGCCCCAGCCGACGGGCCGCCTGGGTGAAGCTCAGCGTCTGCGCGACCGCGAGGAAGGTACGCAGCCGCACCGGGTCGTACCCCTCGTCCACGGCTCCCATGGAACCAGGCTATCGCGATGCGTGATGACAGTGAGAGCGGTGTACGGGGTTCTCGATCGCCGGCTGGCGGTGGACCATAGGCGGGGGGAACGCACACCCGTGCGACCGCAGGGGCTGCCCGTCTCCCGGCCGCCGACGAGCGCGTGCCGCCGCACGACGCCCCCGACCGCCGGACCTGGCGACCGACCGGCGCCACCGTATGACGCCCTCGACCGCCCGACCGCCCGACCGCCCGACCGCCCGACCGCCCGACCGCCCGATCGCCCGACCGCCCGACCGCCCGACCGGCTGGCCGCCGTATCGCCCCCGACCGCCCGACCGCCCGACCGGCTGCGCCACCGTATGACGCCCCCGACCGGCGCTCCCCACCGCAGGGGCGCCTGCCACCGCGGGGCGCCCCCCCCGACCGTACGAGAACGACCGCAGATGAGCACATGAGCCGCCTTCGCCCGCCCCGCCCGCGCCCGCCCTTCCGGGTGCCGGTCGATCCGTTCGTCCTCGCGCTCCTCGCGACCGTGGGCCTCGCGGCCCTCCTGCCCGCGTCCGGACGTGCGGCCGACGCGGCCGGCGGCGCCTCCACCGGGGCGATCGCCCTGCTGTTCCTCCTCTACGGCGCACGGCTGTCCACCCGCGACGCCCTGGACGGGCTGAGGCACTGGCGGCTCCACACGACCGTGCTGGCCTGCACGTTCCTGCTGTTCCCGCTGCTCGGGCTGGCCGCGCGCGGTCTCGCGCCGTGGCTGCTGACCCCGCAGCTCGCCACCGGTCTGCTCTTCTGCTGCCTGGTCCCCTCGACCGTCCAGTCGTCGATCGCCTTCACGTCCATCGCACGGGGCAACGTGCCGGCCGCGATCTGCGCCGGGTCGTTCTCCAGCCTCGCCGGGATCGTCCTCACCCCGTTGCTCGCGGCGCTGCTGATCGGCGGCGGCACGGGCGGGTTCTCCGCCGACGCGCTGCTGCGGATCGTCGCGCAGCTCCTGGTGCCGTTCCTGGCGGGTCAGCTGCTGCGGCGCTGGATCGCCGGGTTCGTCGCGCGGCACCGGACGGTGCTCGGCAGGGTGGACCGGGGCTCGATCCTGCTCGTCGTCTACACCGCGTTCAGCGAGGGCATGGTGACGGGCGTCTGGCACCGGGTGACGCCCGCCAGGCTGGCCGCGCTGCTCGCCGTCGAGGCGGTGCTGCTCGCCGTGATGCTCGCGCTGACCTGGTACGGAGCCGGGCGGCTCGGCTTCGGACGGGAGGACCGGATCGCGATCCAGTTCGCCGGGTCGAAGAAGAGCCTGGCGGCCGGGCTGCCGATGGCGAGCGTGCTGTTCGGGGCGCAGGCGTCGCTCGCCGTGCTGCCGCTGATGCTCTTCCACCAGATGCAGCTGATGGTCTGCGCGGTGATCGCGCGGCGCCGCGCGAAGGACCCGGTGCCGGACGCGGCCGTACCCGCCGCACTCGCCCCGAACGGGGAGCCCACCCGGCGCTGAAGCACCGTCGACCACGGCCGGGCGGTGCCCCGTGGCGGGAACCGGCCCCCGCCGCACCACCATGATCATCACGGTGGGTACCGTGACCTCATGCCCGCATTCGACGCCCGTCGCCCTGCCCCCGTCCCGGGCGGCGCCCGGTGACCCGTACCTGGATACGCCCCGGAGCAAGCCGCCCCTGCTCCCTCGTCGTCTGCCGGGGCTGCTGCTGCGGCGACGCCCGTAAACATCCCGGCACCGACCACGCGGGACAGCTGGAGCGGCTACGGGCGGCGGCCGCGGCGTCCGGCGGCCGGCTCGCCGTCCGGACCAGCGACTGCCTCGGCCCGTGCGGCCAGGCCAACGTCGTGGTGGTCCAGCCTTCCACGGAAGCCAGGCGGCGGGGCGCGCGCGCCGCCTGGATCGGCTTCGCCCTCGACGACGACTGCCTGGACGACATCCTGGCCTGGGCGGAGGCGGGCGGCCCCGGACTCGCCGAGCCACCGGCGACCCTCGCGCTCCAGATGATCGACCCGCCACGGCCCGGGGCCTGACGGGTCGGGTCCCCCTGGGCGGGCGCCGCGAGGGGGATCGGGCCCCCCCGGCGGGCTCGCCAGGGGATCGGATCGCCCCCCCCGGGCGGGCTCCGCCAGGGCGGTCGGGTCACCGCCGTGCGGGCTCCGCCAGGGCGATACGGTGCTCGCCCGCGTACAGGTTCATGTCGCTGCCCCGCAGGAAGCCCACCAGGGTCAGCCCGGTCTCCAGCGCCAGGTCCACCGCGAGCGACGACGGCGCCGAGACCGCGGCGAGCATCGGGATGCCCGCCATCACGGCCTTCTGCCCCAGCTCGAACGAGGCCCGGCCCGACACCAGCAGTACCGCACGGTCCAGCGGCAGCAGGTCCTCCCGCAGCGCACGCCCCACCAACTTGTCCACGGCATTGTGGCGGCCCACGTCCTCCCGTACGTCCAGCAGGTCGCCGGCCTCCGAGAACAGCGCGGCCGCGTGCAGGCCGCCCGTGCGGTCGAACACCCGCTGCGACGCCCGCAGCCGGTCCGGCAGTCCGGCCAGCACCGCCGGGTCGACGCGCAGCGGGGGAGTGTCCGCGAGCGGGAAACGGGCGGTCGTCCGCACGGCGTCCAGGCTGGCCTTGCCGCACAGCCCGCACGACGACGTCGTGTACACGTTCCGCTCCAGGGTGATGTCCGGGACGGGCACACCGGCCGCGAGCTGGACGTCCACCACGTTGTACGTGTTCGTGCCGTCGTCCTCCGCCCCGGCGCAGTACACGATGTTCCGCACGTCGGCCGCCGATCCGAGGACGCCCTCGCTGACGAGGAAGCCCGCCGCGAGCGCGAAGTCGTCCCCAGGCGTACGCATCGTGATCGCGAGGGGGCGGCCGTTCAGCCGGATCTCCAGCGGCTCCTCGGCGACGAGCGTGTCGGGGCGGGCGACGACGGCCCCGTCCCGGATGCGGATGACGCGGCGGCGCTCGGTGACCCGACCCATGTCTCACCAGTCCCGGTTGTGAACGGCTGGAACGTGCTGGAGGCGAAGACGGTCCACCGGGGTTCCGGCCGACGACCTCGAGATCCCATTGTCCTGCACGGGACGTCCGCCCGTGGAGCCCTTGCCCCACCGGACGATGTTGCGGACTCTCCAAGCGGCGGCGACTAATCCTGTCGGATCACGTGACCGGTTACCCGCCAGTCGCTGACGAGACTGGACAGCTCCTGCACACCGCACGACACAGCAAGCCGGCAGTACTCAGCCGTATCCAGTCGAATCACGCTGAATCACGCCGAACCAAGCCGAACCAAGCCGAATCAAGGGGGGTCCCGGGCATGACGGGCACTCGTATCGCCGCGCTCGGGCACTACCAGCCCGCCAAGGTGCTGACCAACGACGACCTCGCGGCCCTGGTCGACACCAGCGACGAGTGGATCCGCAGCCGGGTCGGCATCAGGACCCGGCACGTGGCGGGCCCGGACGAGACCGTGGACGACATGGCCGCCCGCGCCGGAGCCAAGGCCCTCGCCTCGGCCGGACTCGACCCCACCGACATCGACCTCGTCCTCGTGGCCACCTCCACCGCGATCGACCGGTCCCCGAACACCGCCGCCCGCGTGGCCGCCCGACTCGGCATGAGGGCACCGGCCACCATGGACCTCAACGTGGTCTGCGCGGGCTTCACCCACGCGCTGGCCACCGCCGACCACACCGTACGGGCCGGCTCGGCGACCCGGGCGCTGGTCATCGGCGCCGACAAGATGACCGAGATCACCGACTGGACCGACCGCACCACCTGCGTCCTCGTGGGTGACGGCGCCGGTGCCGCCGTCGTGGAGGCCACCGCACCCGGCGACACCCCCGGCATCGGCCCCGTCCTGTGGGGTTCCGTCCCCGAGATGGGCCACGCCGTACGGATCGAGGGCACCCCGCCGCGCTTCGCCCAGGAGGGCCAGGCCGTCTACCGCTGGGCCACCACGCAGCTCCCGCCGATCGCGCGGCGAATCTGCGAGCGGGCGGGACTCGCCCCCGAGGACCTCGCCGCGGTCGTCCTGCACCAGGCCAACCTGCGCATCATCGAGCCGGTCGCCCAACGCATCGGTGCCGTCAACGCGGTGATCGCCCGCGATGTGACCGAGTCGGGCAACACCTCCGCAGCCTCGATCCCGATGGCGCTGTCCAAACTGGTGGAACGAGGAGACGTCGCCCCGGGCGCGCCCGCACTGCTCTTCGGCTTCGGCGGCAACCTGTCGTACGCGGGCCAGATCGTCCGCTGCCCCTGAGCAACACCCCCGCACCCACACCTCCCACCCCCACCCCCACCCCACATCCCGGTTCACACCTCCCACCCACACCTCCACCACCGGACGTGCCCAACTCCCTTTGTCCTGGGTGTGGAGAAAGTCGGCATGGATTGCCGCGCAACTTCTTCCCCCCGCGGTAAAGCGCTGCTACGTTCCCCTCGAAAGCCGACGGGTGCACGCCCGCCGGACGGACACGGCCACGAAGGCGGGGAGGGGCGCGTGAGACGTATGACGGCTCGACCCGCCAACGCGCACCAGGCGCGGCTCCTGCGGCTGCTGCGTGACGGCGGACCGTACTCCCGGGCCGAACTCGGCGACCGCGTCGACCTCTCCCGCTCCAAACTCGCGGTCGAGGTGGACCGGCTCCTGGAGACGGGGCTCGTCGTCGCGGACGGGCTCGCCGCCTCACGCGGCGGGCGCCGCTCGCACAACATCCGCCTCGCGCCCGAACTCCGCCTCCTCGGCGTCGACATCGGCGCCACCTCGGTCGACGTCGCCGTCACCAACGCCGAGTTGGAGGTACTCGGCCACCTCAACCACCCCATGGACGTACGTGAAGGGCCCGTCGCGGTCTTCGAGCAGGTGCTGTCCATGGCGGCGAAGCTGCGCGCCTCCGGACTCGCGGAGGGCTTCGACGGCGCCGGCATCGGCGTCCCCGGACCCGTCCGCTTCCCCGAAGGCGTACCGGTCGCGCCGCCGATCATGCCGGGCTGGGACGGTTTCCCCGTCCGCGAGGCGCTCAGCCAGGAACTCGGCTGCCCCGTCATGGTCGACAACGACGTGAACCTGATGGCGATGGGGGAGCAGCACGCGGGCGTGGCCCGCTCCGCGAGCGACTTCCTCTGCGTCAAGATCGGCACCGGCATCGGCTGCGGCATCGTCGTCGGCGGCGAGGTCTACCGCGGGACGACGGGCAGCGCCGGCGACATCGGCCACATCCAGGTCGTCCCGGACGGCCGCCCCTGCCCCTGCGGCAACAGCGGCTGCCTGGAAGCACACTTCAGCGGTGCCGCGCTCGCCCGCGACGCCGAGGACGCGGCACGCGGCGGCCGCTCGGAGGAGCTGGCCCGGCGGCTGGACGCGGCCGGCCGGCTCACCGCCGTCGATGTCGCCGCGGGCGCGGCGGCCGGCGACCCGACGTCGCTCGAACTGATCCGGGCCGGCGGCAACCACGTCGGCCAGGTCATCGCGGGTCTCGTCAGCTTCTTCAACCCGGGCCTGGTGGTGATCGGGGGCGGTGTGACCGGCCTCGGCCACAACCTCCTCGCCAGCGTCCGGACCCAGGTCTACCGGAAGTCCCTGCCGCTCGCGACGGGCAACCTGCCCATCGTGCTCGGCGAGCTGGGGGCGGCCGCCGGGGTCATCGGCGCCGCCCGCCTGATCAGCGACCACCTGTTCTCGCCGGCCTGACCGACGGCCGACGGCCCGACCTCCGACCGAACAGCGCCGCCCGCCCGCACGCCCCCGCACGCAACCCCCGCGCAGGCCCGGTCGCACCCGCGTGTGCACCCCCGTACCGCCACCATCGGTCGGCCGCGCCCGCTCACCCGTCGTTCCGCCCTGCCCGCTCACCCGGCCTTCCCCGTTCTCCGCCTCGCCGGAGCGGGGGAGACCCATGCGCCGAGGGAGTCCGTCATGGCACCACCCCCCGCACCACCACCCCCCGCACCACCACCACTCGCGCCGCCGCTCCTCACCATGACCGGCATCACCAAGTCGTTCCCTGGCGTACGCGCCCTCGACGGCGTCGACCTGGAGGTACGCCCCGGCGAGGTGCACTGCCTCCTCGGCCAGAACGGCGCCGGGAAATCCACCCTCATCAAGGTGCTCGCGGGCGCCCACCAGCCCGACGGCGGCGAGATCACCTGGCGGGGCCAGCGGGTCTCCCTCACCTCACCGAGCGCCGCCATGCGCCTGGGCATCGCCACCATCTACCAGGAACTCGACCTGGTGGAGGGCCTGTCGGTCGCCGAGAACGTCTTCCTCGGCCACGAGCCGACCACGGCCGGCTTCGTCGTCCGCGGCGGGGCCGCGCGTACCGCGACCGCCGCGCTGCTCCACCGGCTGGGACACCCGGAGATCGACCCGGCCCGGACGGTCGGCGCACTCTCCGCCGCCCAGCGGCAGATCGTCTCCATGGCCCGAGCGCTCTCCCACGACGTACGCCTCATCGTCATGGACGAGCCGTCCGCCGCGCTCGACCCCGACGAGGTCGACAACCTCTTCCGGATCGTCTCCGGCCTCACCGCCGACGGCGTCGCCGTCATCCACATCTCCCACCGGCTGGAGGAGATCCGGCGCATCGGCGACCGAGTGACCGTACTGAAGGACGGGCGGGCCGTCGCCCGGGGGCTGCCCGCGAAGGCCACCCCGACGAGCGACATCGTCGCCATGATGACCGGCCGGAACGTCGCGTACGCCTTCCCGGAACGCCCGGTGCGGGACGGACAGGGCGCTGTGCCGCCCGTGCTGACGGTGGAAGGGCTCACGCGCGCGGGCGAGTTCGCGCCCTTCGACCTGGAGGTCCGGCCCGGCGAGATCGTCGGACTCGCCGGTCTCGTCGGCTCCGGCCGCTCGGAGATCCTGGAGACCGTCTTCGGGGCCCGCAGACCGACGGCGGGCCGCGTCCTCGTCGACGGGACACCGCTGCGGCCGGGCAGCGTCCGGTCCGCCGTCCGCGCCGGGCTCGGCCTGGCACCGGAAGAGCGCAAGGCACAGGGCCTGCTCCTGCTCGAATCGGTCACCCGCAACGTCTCCGTGTCGTCCCTGGCCCGGTTCTCGCGCGCCGGCTGGCTGGACCGCTCCGCCGAGCGGGACGCCGCCCGCCGGGCCACCCGCGCACTGTCCCTGCGCCCCGACGAACCCGACGCCGCCGTCCGCACCCTCTCCGGCGGCAACCAGCAGAAGGCCGTCCTGGCCCGCTGGCTGCTGCGCGGCTGCCGGGTCCTGCTCCTGGACGAGCCGACCCGCGGCGTCGACGTCGGCGCCCGCGCCGAGCTGTACGCCGTGATCCGGCGGCTCGCCGACGGCGGGCTCGCCGTCCTGCTCGTCTCCAGCGAGGTTCCCGAAGTGCTGGGCCTCGCCGACCGGGTGCTGGTGCTCCGGGAGGGGACCGTCGTGCACACGGCGCCCGCCGCAGAGCTGGACGAGCACCGCGTACTCGACCTCGTGATGGAAGGGAGCCCGACGCCATGACGCCGGTCAGCGCCACACCACGACGAAGGGCCCCCGGCCCGCGGCTCGGCTTCCTGGCCGACGTCCGCAATCTGTCCCTCCTCGGGGTCCTCGCCGTCCTGATCGTCGTCGGCGGCATCACCAGGCCGGACCAGTTCCTCGACACCGCCAACCTCCAACTCGTCCTGACACAGGCGTCGGTCATCGGAGTCGTCACCGTCGGGATGACCTTCGTCATCACCAGCGGGGGCATCGACCTGTCGGTCGGGGCGATCGTCGCCCTGGCGTCGGTGTGGGCGACGACCGTCGCCACACAGGAGTACGGCTTCACCGGCATCCTCTTCACCGCGGTCGTCGTCGGCCTGGGCTGCGGCCTCGTCAACGGCCTCCTCATCGCGTACGGCGGGATGGTGCCGTTCATCGCCACCCTCGCCATGCTCGCGTCGGCGCGGGGACTCGCCCTCCAGATCACCGACGGCCGCACCCAGATCGTGACGGTGCCGTCGGTGCTCGACCTGGGCGTGCCCGAGGCGTACGTCCTCGGTGTGCCGCCGCTCGTGCTGGTGTTCGCCGCCGTCACGGTCGTCGGCTGGCTGCTGCTGAACCGTACGACCTTCGGCCGCCGGACCGTCGCCGTCGGCGGCAACGCGGAGGCGGCGCGGCTCGCCGGGATCGACGTCCGCCGCCAGCGCCTCTACCTGTATCTGCTGTCCGGTCTGTGCTGCGGCATCGCGGCGTTCCTGCTGATCGTGCTGGCCGGCTCCGGTCAGAACACCAACGGCAACCTGTACGAACTCGACGCGATCGCCGCGGCCATCATCGGCGGGACGCTGCTGAGCGGCGGACGCGGCACGATCGTCGGTTCGGTACTCGGGGTGCTGGTCTTCAGCACCATCACCAACATCTTCGCCCTCAACAACCTCCAGAGCGACGTCCAGCAGATCGCCAAGGGCGCGATCATCGTCGCCGCCGTGCTCGTCCAGCGCCGCACCGCCCGCGATGCCACCACAGGCACCTGATCCTCACCACCCCGTCCGATCCGCCCCTCCCCGATCCGCCTCACACCGAAGGGGGCATCACCGCCATGCCAGAAACCAGCCGCAGAGGGCTGCTGTTCGGCACCGCAGCCGTCTCCGCGGGCGCCCTGCTCACCGCCTGCACCAGCAACGAACCCCAGAACTCCGCCGTCGCGACGGACCGGGCCCCCGCCGCCGACGACAAGCCCGGGAAACCCGTCACCATCGGCTTCGCCGGACCGCAGGCCGACCACGGCTGGCTGAACGCCATCAACCAGAACGCCGAGGAACGCGCGAAGAAGTACGGCGACGTCACCCTGGAGATCACCGAGGGCTCCAATGACACCGCCGCCCAGATCGGCCAGATCCAGACCCTGATCAACAAGAAGGTCGACGTCCTGGTGATCCTGCCCGCCGACGGCAAGGCGCTGACCCAGGTCGGCCTCCAGGCGATGAGAGCGGGCATCCCCGTCGTCAACCTGGACCGGATCTTCGCCTCCCCGCAGGCGTACCGCTGCTGGATCGGCGGCGACAACTACGGCATGGGCCTCAACGCGGGCCGGTACATCGGCGAACAGCTCAAGGACAAGCCGGACGCGACCGTCGTGGAACTCGCCGGACTCGACAACCTTGAGCTGACCAGGCAGCGCACCCAGGGTTTCGACGACGCCCTCGAGAACTACCCCAACATCAGGAAGGTGGCGCGGCAGGCGGCCGAGTTCACCGTCGAGTCGGGGCAGGCGAAGACGGCCCAGCTGCTCCAGGCCCAGCAGCGATTCGACGCGCTCTGGAACCACGACGACGACCAGGGGGTCGGCGCGCTCCGCGCGATCCGGCAGGCCGGGCGCGACGACTTCCTGATGGTGGGCGGCGCGGGCGCCAAGTCGGCCATGGAGGCCATCAAGGCCGACGACAGCGTGCTGAAGGCCACCGTGCTGTACCCGCCGACCATGGCCGCCTCCGCGATCGACCTGGCGCGGGCCCTCGGCCAGAAGAAGGGCGTCAGCGGGATGTCGGAGCTGGAGATCCCGGCATCGATCACCTTGTACTCGGCCGTGGTGACCAAGGACAACGTCGACGACTACCTGCCGACGGGCTTCAGCTGACCCGGGCCGCCCGCCCCCACCGAGCAACCGACGAGGAGGAACCCGTATGGCCCGGAAGGAACGGACGGACACCCAGGCATCGCCGCCCACCATCGGCATCGGCATGATCGGATACGCGTTCATGGGCGCCGCCCACTCGCAGGGCTGGCGCACCGCCGGCCGGGTCTTCGACCTGCCGCTGCGGCCCGAGCTCGCCGCGATCTGCGGCCGCGACGCCGACGCCGTGCGGGCCGCCGCCGACCGGCACGGCTGGGCCGCCGCCGAGACCGACTGGCGGGACCTCGTGGCCCGCGACGACGTGCGGCTGGTGGACATCTGCACCCCGGGCGACAGCCATGCGGAGATCGCCGTCGCCGCGCTGGAGGCGGGCAAACACGTCCTGTGCGAGAAACCCCTCGCCAACAGCGTCACCGAGGCCGAGGCGATGGCCGACGCGGCTGCCAGGGCACGCGGACGCGGCCAGATCGCCATGGTGGGCTTCAACTACCGGCGCGTGCCCGCCGTGGCGTACGCACGGCGGCTCGTCGCCGACGGGCGGCTCGGCGCGCTGCGCCACGTACGCGTGACCTACCTCCAGGACTGGCTGGTCGACCCCGACTTCCCGCTGACCTGGCGGCTGGAGCGGGAACACGCGGGATCCGGTGCCCTCGGCGACCTCGGCGCGCACATCGTGGACCTCGCGCAGTACCTGGCGGGGGAGCCGCTGGTGGGCGTGTCGGCACTCGCCGAGACCTTCGTACGGGAGCGGCCGCTGCTCGCCGGTGCGTCCGCCGGGCTGTCGGCGGCCGGAGGCACCGGGCGCGGGCAGGTGACCGTGGACGACGCGACCGTGTTCACCGGGCGCCTCGCCTCGGGCGCGCTCGCCTCGTTCGAGGCGACCCGCATGGCGGCGGGCCGCAAGAACGCGCTGCGCCTCGAGATCAACGGCGAGCGCGGTTCGCTCGCCTTCGACCTCGAACGGCTCAACGAGCTGTCGTTCCACGACCACACCGAACCCGCCGCGTCGGCCGGGTTCCGGCGGATCCTCGTGACCGAGCCGGAGCATCCGTACCTGGAGGCATGGTGGCCGCCCGGTCACGCCCTCGGCTACGAGCACACCTTCGCCCACCAGGCTCGCGACCTGGTGCACGCGATCGCGTCGGGCACCGACCCCGCCCCGTCGTTCGCGGACGGGCTCCAGGTGCAGCGGGTGCTGGCGGCGGTCGCCGAGAGCGCGGAGAAGAACGCCGTCTACACCCCCGTACCCCGGTAGGAGGCCCCTGATGTCACGACCCTTCACCCTCTTCACCGGACAGTGGGCGGACCTGCCGCTGGAGGAGGTCTGCCGGCTCGCCCGCGACTTCGGTTACGACGGCCTGGAACTCGCCTGCTGGGGCGACCACTTCGAGGTGGACAAGGCGCTGGCCGACCCGTCGTACCTGGACCGGCGCCGGGCGTTGCTCGACAGGTACGGCCTGCGGTGCTGGGCCGTCTCCAACCATCTCGTCGGCCAGGCCGTCTGCGACCATCCCATCGACGAACGCCACCGGGCCATCGTGCCCGCCAGGATCTGGGGCGACGGCGACCCCGAGGGCGTACGGCGGCGGGCGGCGCGCGAACTGGCGGACACCGCGCGGGCGGCCGCCGCCTTCGGCGTACGGACCGTCGTCGGCTTC
Source organism: Streptomyces sp. NPDC047886 (assembly GCF_043204435.1). Taxonomy (NCBI): domain Bacteria; kingdom Bacillati; phylum Actinomycetota; class Actinomycetes; order Kitasatosporales; family Streptomycetaceae; genus Streptomyces; species Streptomyces sp. NPDC047886. The sequence continues at coordinate 12,300 of NZ_JBIDCF010000005.1, read as the reverse complement.
ACCGGTTCGTCCATCTGGCATCTGGTGGCGATGTTCCCGCCGGTCCCGGAGCGGATGATCGCGCGCGGCTACGAGGACTTCGCCGAGCGCTGGAACCCGATCCTGGACGTCTTCGACGCGGAGGGCGTGCGCTTCGCCCACGAGGTGCACCCGAGCGAGATCGCCTACGACTACTGGACGACCGCGCGGGCGCTGGAGGCCGTGGACCGGCGGCCCGCCTTCGGGCTGAACTTCGACCCGTCCCACTTCGTGTGGCAGGACCTCGATCCGGTCGGATTCCTCTACGACTTCCGGGACCGGATCTACCACGTGGACTGCAAGGAGGCGCGCAAGCGGCTCGACGGCCGCAACGGCCGGCTGGGCTCGCACCTGCCCTGGGGCGACCCCAGGCGCGGATGGGACTTCGTGTCGGCAGGGCACGGCGACGTGCCGTGGGAGGACGTGTTCCGGATGCTGCGGTCCATCGGCTACGACGGGCCCGTCTCGGTGGAGTGGGAGGACGCCGGGATGGACCGGCTGACGGGCGCGCCGGAGGCCCTCGCCACGCTGAGGCGGTACGACTTCGATCCGCCGGCCGCGTCGTTCGACGCCGCGTTCGGGGGCGCCGAGTAGGCCGTCCGTACGACCGGGTGGCCGACGCCACCCGGCGGTCCGGCCTGCCCGCGCACCGCTTTGTCCTGCGTGGGGAAGAAGTTCGACTCCACTGCCGCGCAAGGGGTTTCCGGACAGGACGAACCTCGCTACCGTCTTTGAGGTGTACAGGACACAGGTCTGGACCTGAGTGCTCCCGCGGTTCCGGACCGGCACTCCCGCGCCCCTCGCGCATCCGCACCACCGCACACACGCACCTCCGCGCACCACCCCCCACCGCACCCCCGCACCACGACCAGCGTGACGGCGCACGCCGGTCCCCGGACAACCCGGCGCGGCCCCGCGGCCGCCCGCCTACGGCAACCCCGCCCGTACAACCGGCCCACCGGCCACCTCCGGAGGACACCCGTGCACACACCACGTCCCAGACACCGGCCACGGTCCCGCAGAACACTCGCCCTCCTCACCGGCGGCATGCTCGCCCTCACCACCCTCGGCATCGGCGCCCCGCAGGGCACGGCCGCACCGGCACCCGAGAACGGGGCCCGGACCGCCACCGACACCACCGCCGAGGAGTTCCAGCAGGTCACCCTCGCGAAGGGCGCCGAGGAGGTCGGCGAACCCATGTCGCTGGCCGTGCTGCCCGACCGCAGCGTCCTGCACACCTCCCGCAACGGCGAACTCCGCCGTACCGACGCGGCCGGCAACACCGCCGTCGTCGGCACCGTCCCGGTCTACTCCCACGACGAGGAAGGGCTCCAAGGCATCGCCCTGGACCCGGACTTCGCCGACAACCGGGCCGTCTACCTCTACTACGCGCCCCCGCTCGACACCCCGCCAGGCGACGCGCCCAGCGACGGCACCGCCGCCGACTTCGCCCCGTACGACGGGGTCAACCGGCTCTCCCGGTTCGTCCTCCGTGCCGACTTCACCCTCGACGACACCAGCGAGAAGAAGGTCATCGACATCCCCGCCACCCGGGGCATCTGCTGTCACGTCGGCGGCGACATCGACTTCGACGCCCAGGGCAACCTGTACCTGTCGACCGGCGACGACTCCAACCCGTTCGCCTCCGACGGCTTCACCCCGATCGACGAGCGCCCCGGCCGCAACCCCGCGTACGACGCCCGCCGCACCTCAGGCAACACCAACGACCTGCGCGGCAAGATCCTCCGCATCAAGGTCGCCGCCGACGGCTCCTACACGGTCCCCGAAGGCAACCTCTTCGCGCCCGGCACCCCGAAGACCCGGCCCGAGATCTACGCCATGGGCTTCCGAAACCCCTTCCGCTTCAGCGTCGACCGGACAACGGGCGTGCTGTACGTCGGCGACTACGGGCCCGACGCCGGTGCGGCCGACCCCGGGCGCGGCCCGGCCGGACAGGTCGAGTTCGCCCGCGTGACCAAGCCCGGCAACTTCGGCTGGCCGTTCTGCGTCGGCGACAACGCCCCGTACGTCGACTACGACTTCGCCACCAAGGTGTCGGGATCCGCCTTCGACTGCGCGGCACCCAGGAACGAATCACCGCACAACACCGGACTGGTCGACCTGCCGCCCGCCGAACCGGCCTGGATCCCCTACGACGGCGGATCCCTGCCGGAGTTCGGCACCGGCTCCGAGTCGCCCATGGGGGGCCCGGTCTACCGGTACGACGCCGCCAACCCGTCCCCGCTGAAGTTCCCCGAGGCATACGACGGCGACTTCTTCGCCGGTGAGTTCGGCCGCCGCTGGATCAAGCGGATCGACCACGACACGGAAGGCACCGGAGCCGTCCGCTCCATCAACCCCGTGCCCTGGACCGGCACCCAGGTGATGGACATGGCGTTCGGACCCGACGGGGCCCTGTACGTCCTCGACTACGGCACGGCCTGGTTCGGCGGCGACCACAACTCCGGCCTCTACCGCATCGAGAACGCCACCGGCGGCCGCTCACCGGTCGCCGAAGCGGCCGCGAACCGCACCTCCGGACAGGCACCCCTGCGCGTCGCCTTCTCCTCCGCCGGCACCACCGACGGCGACGGCGACCCCCTCACGTACAGCTGGGACTTCGGCGACGGCACCCGCTCCACCACCGCCAACCCCACGCACACCTACCGCACCAACGGCACCTACACGGCCACCGTCACCGCCACCGACCCCACCGGCCGCACCGGCTCCGCCAGTGTCCGCGTCGTCGTCGGGAACACCGCGCCCAAGGTGACCCTCGACCTCCCCGCCGACGGCACCCTCTTCACCTTCGGCGACGACATCCCCTTCAAGGTCACCGTCACCGACCCCGAGGACCGCACGATCGACTGCGCCAAGGTCCGCGTCACCTACATCCTCGGCCATGACAGCCACGGCCACCCGATCACCTCCGCCACCGGCTGCACCGGCACCATCAAGACGTCCGCCGACGGGGGCCACGACCCCAACGCCGACATCTTCGGCGTCCTCGACGCCGAGTACACCGACGGCGGAGGCGGCGGCCAGGCCCCGCTCACCGGCCACGACCAGGCACAGCTCCAGCCGCGCCACCGGCAGGCCGAACACTTCACCGCCTCGTCCGGGATCACCCTCTACGACAAGGCCACCGCACACGGCGGCAAGACCGTCGGCGACATCCACGACGGCGACTGGATCTCCTTCACCCCGTACCGCCTCACCGGCGCCCGCACCCTCACCGCCCGGATCTCCTCCGCCGGCGCCGGAGGCACACTGGAGGTACGGACCGGGGCCCCGAACGGCACACTCCTCGGATCCACCCCCGTACCCGTGACCGGCGGCTGGGAGACCTTCCAGCACGTCGACGTACCCCTGACCTCGGCACCCCGGAGGACCACCGCGCTCTTCCTGGTCTTCAAGGGCGGAACGGGAGCGCTGTACGACGTGGACGACTTCGAGATCACCGACACCCCGGCCGACCGGGACGCCAGACGGGTCCTCGTCTTCTCGAAGACCGCCGGATACCGCCACGACTCCATCCCGGCCGGCATCGCCGCGCTGAGGGAACTCGGCGCGAGCAGCGCCATCACCGTCGACGCCACCGAGGACGCCGGCCAGTTCACCGCGGCCAACCTCGCCCGCTACGACGCCGTCGTCTTCCTCTCCACCACGGGTGACGTCCTCAACGCCGAACAACAGCGCGCCTTCGAGGACTACGTCGCCGCGGGCGGCGGATACGCCGGCGTCCACGCGGCCGCCGACACCGAATACGACTGGGAGTTCTACGGCGGACTCGTCGGCGCCTACTTCGCCTCGCACCCGCAGATCCAGCCGGCCACGGTACGCGTCGAGGACCACACGCATCCGGCCACCGCCCACCTCGACGCGGCCTGGACCCGCACCGACGAGTGGTACAACTACCGCACCAACCCGCGCCGCCAGGCCCGCGTCCTCGCCACCCTGGACGAGACCACCTACCAGGGCGGCACGATGAACGGCGACCACCCCATCGCCTGGTGCCAGACCTACCGGGGCGGCCGCGCCTTCTACACCGGCGGCGGCCACACCGCGCAGTCCTACGCCGAGCCCGCGTTCCGGCAGCACCTCCTCGGCGGACTGCGTTACGCCACCGGACAGGTAACGGCCGACTGCTCCCCGCGCACCGGATACCGCCAGATCTTCAACGGCGAGACCCTGGAGGGCTGGAAGCAGGCCGGGCCGGGCAGATTCGACGTCGTCGACGGCGAACTCCGCTCGGAGGGTGGCATGGGACTCCTCTGGTACCAGGCCGAGGAACTGTCGTCGTACTCCCTCACACTCGACTGGAAGCTGAGGGGCGACGACAACTCCGGCGTCTTCATCGGTTTCCCCCCGTCCGACGACCCCTGGTCGGCGGTGCACAACGGCTACGAGATCCAGATCGACGCGACCGACACCCCCGACCGTACGACGGGAGCCGTCTACGGCTTCCGGTCCGCCGACATCGCCGCACGCGACCGGGCCCTGCGGCCGCCGGGCCAGTGGAACACCTTCGAGATCAAGGTCGAGGGAGAACGCGTACGGGTCTACCTCAACGGCGTACGGATCAACGACTTCACCAACACGGACCCGGCCCGCAGCCTCAGGAACGGCCACATCGGCATCCAGAACCACGGACCCGACGACCAGGTCTCGTTCCGCGACATCCGGCTCAAGGAACTGCCCACGTAACACCGGCAACCGCGCCGCTGCCGCCACGGTGACCGCGAGTGCCGCCGGTGCCGCCGCGGCGGGGGCGCGGGCCGCCGGGGCCCGTACCGGGCCGCCGCGCCGACTCCGGCCGGGCGGCGCCCCCCAGGACGGCGGCGGGCGGGGAGGCGCCGTACCCCCGCCCGCCGTCCCACGACGACCCACCACCAGGGAGGCCGACCATGCGCGCTGAACGTCCTGTCGGGGTCTGGCTGATCGGAGCACGTGGCTCCGTCGCCACCACCACGGTCACCGGCTGGGCGGCCGTCGCAGCCGGACTGCACCCGCCGACGGGCATGGTCACCGAGACACCGCCCTTCGCCGACTGCAGGCTCACGCCCCTGCCGTCACTGGTCTTCGGCGGGCACGACACGGCGACGTGCCCGCTCCCCAAACGCGCCGAACAGCTCACGGCCGCCGGCGTCATCCCGCACGGCCTGGCCGCCGCCGTCCGGGAGGAGCTCGCCGCCGTCGACAAGGAGATCCGCACCGGCGGCCCCCTCCCCGACGACACCCGCACGGACGAGGAACTGATCTCCGCCCACACCTCCGACCTCCGCGACTTCCTGGCGAGAAACCGCCTCGACCGAGCCGTCGTCGTGAACGTCGCCTCCACCGAACCGACGCCACCGGCGGGGGACCGGCTCCCGCCCAGCTCGCTGTATGCCGCCGCCGCACTCCGGGCGGGCTGCCCCTACGTCAACTTCACCCCCTCCACCGGGCTGCGCGCCGCCGCCCTCGCCGACACCGTCGCCGCCTGCCGGCTGCCCCACGCCGGCCGGGACGGCAAGACCGGACAGACCCTGCTCCGCTCCGTACTCGCCCCGATGTTCGTCCAACGCGCCCTGCCCGTCAGGGCCTGGTCCGGAACCAACCTGCTGGGCGGCGGGGACGGGGCCGCCCTCGCCGACCCCGCGGCGGCCGCGGCGAAGAACGCGGGCAAGGAACGCGTCCTCGCCGACACCCTGGGACACCTCCCCGAGGGCGAGGTCCACATCGACGACGTCCCCGCGCTCGGCGACTGGAAGACCGCCTGGGACCACATCGCCTTCGACGGCTTCCTCGGCTCCCGCATGATCCTCCAGACCATCTGGCAGGGCTGCGACTCGGCCCTCGCCGCACCCCTGGTCCTCGACCTGGCCCGGCTCGTCGCCCGCGCCCACGAAGCCGGCCTCACCGGGCCGCTGCCCCAACTCGGCTTCTACTTCAAGGACCCCGACGACGGCGCCCCGGCCGCCCTCCCGGAGCAGTACGCCGCGCTGCTCACCCTCGCTGCCCGGCTGCGGGACCACCGATGAACGCCACGAGCGCGGGGCGCGGGCCGCGCGCCTGGGCCGAACTCCTCCGCGTCTCCGCCGCGCTCACCGTGCCCGGCGACGCACTCGCGGGCGCGACGGCCGCCGGACTGCGGCCCGACCGGAACACCGCGCTCGCCATCGGCGCCTCGCTCTGCCTGTACGAGGCGGGCATGGCCCTCAACGACTGGGCCGACCGCGACGAGGACGCCGCCGACCGCCCGCACCGCCCCCTGCCCTCCGGCCGGATCACACCCCGCGCCGCCCTCACCGCGTCGGCGGCGCTCACCGCCACGGGCCTCGCCCTGGCGGCCCGCGCCGGCCGCGCGCCCCTCACCGTCGCCGGAGCCCTGGCCACTGCGGTCTGGGCCTACGACCTGGGCCTGAAACACACCCGAGCGGCCCCCGCCACGATGGCCACGGCCCGCGCCCTGAACCTCCTGCTCGGCGCCGCGGCCACCGGGCGGCACGTCCCACCGGGCGGCAGGAGGACGCCGAGCCCTGCCACGGGGCGGACACGGCTGGCGGCCGTGCCGTCGGCGGTCCTGCTCGGCGCGCACACCTACGCGGTCACCGCGGTGTCGCGGCACGAGGCCCGGGGCGGCTCCTGGGCAGCACCGCTCGCCGCGCTGGCGGCCACAGCGGCCCTCGCCGCCCTCGCCGCCACCCCCACCGCCCGCCGACCGGCGCCGGCGTCCGCCGCGAGCCCGGCCCGCCTCACCACCGTCGCCCTCGCCGCGAGCTACGTCCGCACCGCTGCCGTCCCCCTCCTGCACGCCGCGCTCAACCCGTCACCTCCCCTCACGCAGCGCGCCGTCGGCGGCGGTATCCGCGCCCTGATCCCGCTCCAGGCCACCCTCGCCGCCCGCAGCGGCGCACCCGGCACCGGGCTGGCCGTCCTGGCCCTCGCCCCGCTCGCCCGCACCCTCGCCCGGAAGGTCAGCCCCACATGAGCACGGAGCACGGCACACCCGCGCGGCCGACCGGCCCGACAACCTCCTCCTCCCGCTCCGCTCTCCGGCTCGGCTATGGCACCAACGGCCTGACCGACCTCCGTCTCGACGACGCTCTCGCTCTCCTCGCCGACCTCGGTTACGACGGTGTCGGGCTCACCCTCGACCACATGCACCTGGACCCGCTCGCCCCCGACCTGGCCGCGCGCACCGGCCGGGTCGCCCGACGCCTGGACGAGCTGGGCCTCGCCGTCACCGTCGAGACCGGCGCCCGCTATGTCCTCGACCCGCGCCGCAAGCACGGTCCGTCCCTGCTCGACCCGGACCCGGACGCGCGGGCCGTCCGCACCCGCTTCCTCGTCCGTGCCGTTCGGATCGCCGCCGACCTCGGCGCCCACGCGGTGCACTGCTTCACCGGCCGGCACCCCGACGGCCCGCCGCCCACCGTCGTACGCGGCACGGGCACAGGACCCGGTACCGCCGGCCTGATCGGCACCGGCACAGACCCCGGGGCTGGGCCCCGCAGCACCGGCCCGATCGCCACCACCACCGGACCCGGCCACGGACCCGGCCACGGGCCCGGCACCGGCACCGGGTGGCAGAGCCAGCCCGACACGGACACCGCCTGGAAGCGGCTCGAAGCCTCACTCACCCCCGTTCTGGAGGCGGCCGCCGCCATGGGCGTCCCCCTCGCCGTCGAACCCGAACCCGGTCATCTCCTCGCCACCCTCGACGACTTCCACCACCTCCGCCGACTCCTCGGCGACCCCGAACCACTCGGGCTCACCCTCGACATCGGCCACTGCCAGTGCCTCGAACCGGCACCGCCCGCCGACTGTGTACGGGACGCCGCGCCGTGGCTGCGCCATGTCCAGATCGAGGACATGCGCCGAGGCGTCCATGAACACCTTCCGTTCGGCGACGGTGAGGTCGACTTCCCGCCGGTGCTCCAGGCCCTCGCCGCCACCGGCTACCAGGGGCTGACGGTGGTCGAGCTGCCCCGCCATTCCCACGCGGGACCCGAACTGGCCCGCCGCTCACTCGACTTCCTCCGCACCCACCTCCCCGCTCACCGTCCCGCCACGGACGGGGCTTCCGCATGCTGACCTCCCTTGCCCGACTCGAAGAGGACCTCGACGCGACCGCCCGTGGCTGGCTCCACCGGGCGCTCGCCGAGGCCGACCACGCCGGTCCAGCCACCGCCACGACCGCCACGACCGGCGCCTCCTCCGCCGCCACGACCGCCGCCACCGGCGCCTCCTCCTCCGCCGCGACACCGGCCCCATGGGAGCTGCGGTTCGCCTCGGCCGGCCGCCACTGCGGCCACGAGCACGCCGATGCCGTACGCGTCCTCCTGCTCCGTACCGCCCGCGCCGACACGGGCACGCTCCACCGCCTCTACCGGCAGGGCGCCGCCGCCGAGCGCCGCGCCGTACTCCTCGCCCTCCCCTCCCTCGTACCGGGCCCGGACGCGCTGCCCCTGGTCGAGGACGCCCTGCGCACCCACGACGCCCGGCTGCTCGCGGCGGCCGTCGGACCGTATGCCGCCACCCATCTCCCTCCCCATGCCTGGCGCCACGCCGTCCTCAAGTGCCTGTTCACCGGTGTGCCCCTCGACGCCGTCGCCGAGCTGCCCCGCCGCGCCCGTGCCGACGCCGAGCTGGCCAGGATGCTCGTGGACCACGCCGACGAGCGGGCCGCCGCCGGCCGGCCCGTACCCGCCGACCTCCACCGCGCTCTGGCGTACACCGTCCCCCTGGAGGAGTCCTGATGCGCATCTTCGACCCGCACATCCATATGACCTCCCGGACCACGGACGACTACGAGGCGATGTACCGGTCCGGTGTCCGCGCGCTGGTCGAACCGTCCTTCTGGCTCGGCCAGCCCCGCACGTCGCCCGGCTCCTTCTTCGACTACTTCGACGCGCTGCTCGGCTGGGAGCCCTTCCGGGCCGCCCAGCACGGCATCGCCCACCACTGCGCGATCGCCCTCAACCCCAAGGAGGCGAACGACCCCCGCTGCACCCCCGTTCTGGACGCCCTGCCCCGCTATCTCGTCAAGGACTCCGTCGTCGCCGTCGGTGAGATCGGCTACGACTCCATGACGCCCGCCGAGGACACCGCACTCGCCGCACAACTCCAGCTGGCCGCCGATCACGGCCTGCCCGCCCTCGTCCACACCCCGCACCGCGACAAGCTCGCCGGCCTGCGCCGCACCGTCGACGTGGTCCGCGCGTCAGCCCTGCCGCTGGAACGCGTCCTGCTCGACCACCTCAACGAGACGACCGTGAAGGAGGCCGCCGACAGCGGCGCCTGGCTCGGCTTCTCCGTCTACCCCGACACGAAGATGGACGAGGAACGCATGGTCGCGATCCTCAGGGCCCACGGCACCGAGAGGATCCTCGTCAACTCGGCCGCGGACTGGGGCCGCAGCGACCCCCTCAAGACACGCGGGGTGGGCGACGCCATGCTCGCCGCCGGGTTCACCGACGACGACGTCGACCAGGTCCTGTGGCGCAACCCCGTCGCCTTCTACGGCCTCAGCGGCCGCCTCCAGCTCGACCTCCTCTCCCCAGGCGCCCTCCACGAGGGCAACTCCATCCTGCGCGGCGGGGAATGAGAGGAGCCCGGCCATGCGCTTCCGCCACCCCGACGGCTCCACCGTCCACCTCGCCTACTGCACCAACGTCCACCCCGCGGAGACCCTCGACGGCGTCCTCGCCCAGCTCCGCGACCACTGCGAACCCGTCCGCAGGCGCCTCGGTCGCGACCGTCTCGGCATCGGGCTCTGGCTCGCACGGGCCGCCGCACAGTCCCTGACCGCCGACCCGGCCGCGCTGCGCACCCTGCGCGGCGAACTCGACCGGCGCGGCCTCGAAGTGGTCACCCTCAACGGCTTCCCCTACGAGGGCTTCGGCGCCGACGAGGTCAAGTACCGCGTGTACCAGCCCGACTGGACCCGGCCGGAACGGCTCGACCACACCACCGAACTGGCGCGTCTCCTCGCCGCACTCCTCCCCGACGACGTCATCGACGGCTCCGTCTCCACGCTGCCGCTCGCCTGGCGTACCGCCTTCCGGACCCCCGCCGCCGACTCCGCGCACACCGCGCTCGTCGCCCTCGCCGAGCGCCTGGACGCCCTGCGGGAACTCACCGGCAAGTCCCTACGGGTCGCCCTCGAACCGGAACCCGGCTGCGTCATCGAGACGACCACCGACGCGATCGCCCCGCTCACCGCCGTGTCGAGTCCACGTATCGGCCTCTGCCTGGACACCTGCCACCTCGCCACCTCCTTCGAAGATCCACGAACAGCGCTGGACGCACTGGACGCGGCCGGTGTGACCGTGCCCAAGGCCCAGCTGTCCGCCGCGCTCCACGCCGAACATCCGCACCTTCCGGAGGTCCGAGCAGCCCTCGCCGCCTTCGCCGAACCCCGCTTCCTCCACCAGACCCGCACCCGCACCCCGGCCGGGCTGCGCGGCACCGACGATCTCACCGAAGCCCTCCACGGCAACGCCCTCCCCGACACCGCGCCCTGGCGCTCCCACTTCCACGTCCCCCTGCACGCGCCCCCGGCACCACCCCTCACCTCGACCCTTCCGGTCCTGAAGGACACCCTGGCCCTGCTCGTCGGCGGCCCGGCCCCGCGCACCCACCACCTCGAAGTCGAGACCTACACCTGGCAGGCGCTCCCGCCCGAGCTGCGTCCCCGGACCCGCGCCCGGCTCGCCGACGGCATCGCCGCGGAACTCGGCCTCGCCCGCGACCTCCTCACCGACCTCGGCCTCAAGGAACTGCCATGAGCGCCCCCGTACCACCCACTCCCCTGCGACCGACACCTGTGCGACCGACTCCGCTCCTCGTCATCGATGTCGTCGGTCTCACCCCCCGTCTGCTCGCCCACATGCCGCACCTGGGGAACCTCGCCCGCACCGGCTCACACGCCCCGCTCGGCACCGTCCTGCCGGCCGTGACCTGTGCCGCCCAGTCCACCTTCCTCACCGGAACCCTCCCCTCCGAACACGGCGTCGTCGGCAACGGCTGGTACTTCCGCGAACTCGGCGACGTCCTGCTGTGGCGCCAGAACAACGGACTCGTCTCCGGCGACAGGCTCTGGGACGCTGCACGCCGCGTCCACCCCGGCTACACCGTCGCCAACGTCTGCTGGTGGTACGCCATGGGCGCCGACACCGACATCACCGTCACACCCCGCCCCGTCTACTACGCCGACGGCCGCAAGGAACCCGACTGCTACACACGCCCACCCGCCCTCCACGACGAACTCACCGAGAAATGCGGCACCTTCCCCCTCTTCCACTTCTGGGGCCCGGGCGCCGACCTCGTGTCGAGCCGGTGGATCGTGGACGCCACCCGCCACATCATCGACACCCGCCACCCCGACCTCGCCCTCTGCTACCTCCCGCACCTCGACTACGACCTCCAGCGCTACGGCCCCGACGATCCGCGTGCCCACCGAGCCGCCCGCGACCTCGACGCGACCATGGCGCCGCTGCTGGAGGACGCCCGGTCGGAGGGGCGCACCGTCGTCGCCCTCTCCGAGTACGGCATCACCCCCGTCACCCGGCCCGTCGACATCAACCGGGCCCTGCGCCGCGCCGGTCTGCTCGACGTCCACGTCCAGGACGGCATGGAGTACCTGGATCCCATGGCCTCCCGGGCCTTCGCCGTCGCCGACCACCAGCTCGCCCACGTCTACGTCCGCCGGCCCGAGGACCTCGCGGTCACCCGTGACGTCCTCGCCGCGCTCCCCGGCGTCGAAAGGCTGCTGGACGACGAGGGCAAGAAGGCGCACGGCCTCGACCATCCCCGCTCGGGCGAGCTCGTCGCCATCGCGGAGCCGGAGGCATGGTTCACGTACTACTACTGGCTGGACGACGCACGCGCCCCCGACTTCGCGCAGCTCGTGGAGATCCACCGGAAGCCCGGCTACGACCCCGCCGAGCTGTTCATGGACCCCCTCGATCCCTATGTCCGGGTGAAGGCGGCCACGGCGGTCGCACGCAAGAAGCTCGGCATGCGCTACCGGCTCGCGGTCGTACCGCTCGACCCCTCGCCTATTCGCGGCAGCCATGGCCGCCTCCCCGAGAGCGAGGACACAGGTCCGCTCATCGTGTGCTCCACCCCCCGCGCCGTATCGGGCCATCTCGCGGCCACCGATGTGAAGTCGTTGCTGCTTCGACTCGCTGGACTCCACTGAGCTTCTTCAGCGTTGCAACTCCAGGGTGAGGACGGCCTTGGCGATTGACGTCATGCGGTTGGGGCTGCAGCGGGACCTGCGGAAGATCCGCC
>NZ_JBIDCF010000004.1:554308-721742 GCF_043204435.1 Streptomyces sp. NPDC047886 | reverse complement strand
CCCGCGGAGCGGGTAAGAAGCTGCTGCGCAGCTTCCCAGCGAACACCCCCGCTTCGCGGGGGTGTTGAACAACACAACGCTTCGCGTTGTGAGTTGGGAAGTGAGGCCGGTCCGCGTTGCGGACCGGGACTCGGCTTCGCCGAGTTGTGTTGTCTCCGCTTCGCTCCAACAACACGGGCCAGGGGCGCTGCGCTTCCCTGTCCTGGGCCTCTCCGGCTTCGCCTTCGAGTCCTGGGCCCGCTTCGCGGGCCAATGGCTGGCTATGAGGGGTGGGTGACACTGCATCAAAGTGGCCCGGGATGAAGTTTCTCCTGAGGGGCTACTGCCCCCGTACTGGCGCTGCTTCCTTGCTCGAGAACTTTTGGTGAATCCGGATCTCGCGCTCGTGCCTCTTCTGAAAGCTCCGGGTGACCTCTCGCTGTTGCCGGCGGCCCTGACTGGAGCGGTGCCGGACCGCGTGGATCGGGGGCGCACCCGTCTCCAGGGGTGGGTGTAGGCGGTGCCGCATACGGCGCAGTGGGCGAGGTAGAGCGCGGAGGCGGGGGTGGGGGTGGGGGTGTACTGGCGCTGTTCGATGACGGTGATCAGGCGGGGCCAAGAGGTGGGGCAGAGGCAGGTGTCGTCCTGGTCATCGCTCATGAGCCTCCTTTGACGGGTGACTTGGCGGTGCGCCGGTTGGGTTCCCGGTGGACCTCGCGGGCCACTTCGGTGATCTCGTCCATCCCGTAGGCGGTGCGGATGCCGGAGATGGTCATGCCGCTGGCCTCGGCCAGGGACTCCAGCCGGTACGGGCGGGCGCCGTGGAACTCCCGGCCGTAGGCGAGGAGTCGGCGGATCTCGGCATCCGCCGCGGCCTTGCGCGCCCGGGCGTCCTGCAGCGCCAGGAGCAGCGGGTCGGCATCCAGGCCCTCGCTCGCGGCCTGGAGGTTTTCCGCCTCCTCGGAGCGGAGGCGTTCGGCCTGCTCGCAGGCCTCGAAGTAGAGGTCAGCCGGGGTGACCGAGCCCGGCGCGGGGAGCGGGAAGCGGATCGCCGCAATGTCACTGATCAAATCCATATTGCGATAGTCGCAAAAAATAGCGTTGAGTGCAATAGCTCAAGCGGCTTAAAAGGCAGGCGTGTTGGGACCTACCTCCCGCCCGCGCCGTAGCCCGCTGAATCATTGATCCATGCGGCCATGGACTCGAGGTAGCGCTCCAGGGTCGGGTTCTCCCAGCCGTCGCCGTTGGCGAGCAGATCCTCGCGCAGCTGGCGGATGTGGTGGATCAGGGCTTCTCGGGAGGTGACCGGGGCGTCTGATCCATACGTGGGCTGAGGCATGGCCGCGCCGTACAGCGGGGTCGGTGAAGCGGCTTCGGGCGAGAGCTGCCTGGTGGCCGTCCGGGCGGGGGCGTGGGCGTGGGCGTACCAGTCCCTCAGGTGTGCAGGAGCCGGTCAGTAGGGGGATCCGGACGGCGCCGCTCGTCCGGCGTGTCGGCGCCTGGGGACATAATCGGGCCGTGGACCTGAGACCGGAGCTGCTGCCCCCACCCGTGAGCCGGCAGCGGCTGGAAGAGCTGAGCTGTGAGATCGATCGGATCGCAGGCCTGTTGGCTGACCGGTCCGAGGACGCCGACGAGGCGATCCGGACCTTCAACACCATGACCGGCCACGACTACACGGCCTACGCCTTCACCCATTACTGGCGAGGCAGGGACCTGGAGGACTTCGCCAGGGGGGCGGCCCGGCCGGCCCGCCCCCGCGTCGCAGACATCACAAGGGACGAGCTCGTCGAAATCGTCCGCAGAATCCTCGCAGGCGACCCGGAGATCGACTACTACCTGGTTCTCCTCCAAGCGAACGTGCTCCACCCCGCAGTCACCGGCCTGATCTTCCATCCCCCGGACGGCCTCCAGAACGCAGCTGCGGAAGAGATCGTCGACGAAGCCCTGAAGTACCGGCCCATCGCACTCTGAACTCCATCCGCACCAGCAACGAGTCCCCGGCCCCGCGCGTCCAGCATTCCGGCCGTGCTCACCCCGTTGAAGGCGGCCATGGCCAAGGACCAGGAGGCGATGGCCCCGTGCGGTACACGCAGCAGCCTCACGTGGTCTCCCGCCGTCGCGACGACCGTCGGCGGGCACCGAGGTAAGTCGGCCTCCAGCAGCACCCGCAGCGCCCACCCGCCGTGGGCAAGCCAACGTCTGCCGGTGCCAACACCGCCAGACAGCGGTCCTGGTGCCGGGCAGTCCCGTCCGGCCCGGCAAGGCGACCAATGCACAGGGGACAGCGGCCCGCCTCCTCCGACACCAAGGGGACGATCCACTCGGCTGCCTCCCGTGGCGTCATCCACTCGTGGTCAGTCGTGCGCGAAGGGCGCCAAGCCACTGGGATTGGCTTGGCGTCCCTCACGATCGGAGAAGGACCTCAGCCCTCCGGCTCTCGCGGGACGACACGGGAGAAGAACTCCTTCGCGGCCTGCCCGTCGAGTTCCCCGTTCGTGGTCGCGGACCGCCGCAGCGCTTCGCCCGTCACCTGGGCAGGGATGCCGAGCTGCTTGTCTGCCTCACCCATGATCTCGCCGACGTACCACTGGGCCGAGGTCGGGAAGTGCTGGATGAACCAGCTGAGCATCTTCGCCAGGGGAACCGACAGGACGAGGTCGAAGGCCTTGAGCTGGCCGCCCCGGCGTTCGCTGACGCGCAGCGAGGTGGCGAAGTCCTCCAAGACGGCGTGGCGGATGGTCGGCCCCAAGGCGTCGGTCGGGATGATCCGCCTGAGGCTGTCGGCGACCTCGAAAGCCAGTTGGTCGGCCACCTCCCGCACGCTCGGTTCGTTGCGATGGCGCAGGCCCCACCGCTTGCGGATGTCCGGGCGCTTCCACAGGAAGCTGAAGAAGGTCTCGCTGAAACGGTCGCGGATCTGAGCCGCTCCCGGGGCGAGACGGTGCCGGTCGCCGGCCGACATGGCGTCCTTCAGCCCCTCGGAGGAGCGGCGCCGGGCTTCCGCCCAGTCCTCGGCGACCGGGCGTGACCACTGGGCCCGTCCGCCGACGGTCGCCTGGGGAAGCGGCACGTCGTTCTCGCCTCGGGAGATGTAACCCCGCAGCGTGGAGGCCGTGATGCCGCCCAGCGCGGCCATCTCCGGCACGCCGAGCAGCCGGTCCCCGGCGAGTTCGGGACTGGCCAGGTCGACGACGCACTTTTCCAGCGGCAGGGGGTCGTCCTGCTTCTGGTGGTGCTGCGCCCACCGGGTCAGATGGTCGAGCCAGTCCTTGGGCACCGCGGTGGCCGGGTCGAAGGTGGCGACCTTGTGCACGGGTGCGCGGTCCGGATGGGCGCGACCGTCGAGCATGTCGTCGGCGTGGACGGTGGCCGTGGCGCGTGCCGTGTGGCGTGCGTAGTCCTCGGTGACCGGGTCCCAGATCTGGCCGGGCCGGTACCAGGCGTCGCCGTCCCACCAGTAGCCGCCGGCCCTAAACAGCAGCGGAGCCCCCGCCCAGTAGGTGTGCAGGCTGGCGGTGTCCTCGTCGCGCAGCAGGAGCACGGTGCGGCCGTGCTCGGGGTGGTGGCGGACGGCCCAGCCCAGGTGGTGGGCCATCGGGTCGGTGGTGAAGGCCAGCCATCCTCCTTCGCGGGAGGTGTCGCACCGGCCCCACATGCCTTCGCCCTTGTTGCGGCCGACTGCCTCGATGGCGTCGGGGCCGTCGTCGAGCGGCAGGTGTGAGTCGTCGACGAACGGCAGGCCGGGGACCGGGTGGTCCGTCCGCAGCCCGTTGGCGAGCGGACGAATGTCGTAGACCAACGTGCTCTCCTTCTCAACTCAAGTGCTGTACTTGGCTACAGCACTGCTGATGCCCATTAGTACACGACTGGAAAGCAGATCGGCACAGCGATTTCTGGACAACGTTCCGCAGCGTCGGGGCAACGCGGCTCCCACGCCGGAACGGCACTCCGCCGACAGCCACTACGCCGCACACCGCTTCCCTGGGCGTGGAAAAGGGGGCATCTGCCTTGCGTGCCCGTGTCACCTTGGCCGGTTGGCCCTGGGACGAGGGGAAGGGGACGGGACATGGCGACACGTCACGAGCCTTGGCCGGCAACGGTCGTCACGGCGGTGGCAGGTGTGCTCGGCGGCACCGCTCACGGCTTGACCGGGCGGGAGATCGGGCAGCTGCTGGCCGTCGTGAAGGTGCCGGACGTCGACAGCGGCAACAAGCGGGACCGGCTGGCCGGAGCGCTGCTCGCGCAGCAGGCACGCCAGGGGGCGTCGAACTGCGTGATCGCGTTCATCAAAGTAGCGATGGCCCCGGTGCGTTACGCCCAGCAGCCGCACACGTTCTCGTGCCGGCAGGACGACCTCAACGAGGTCCTCGTCCATGTCGGGCTGCGGGTGAACGACCAGGGACAGGTTGCCAGGGGGCCGGCGGCCGCCACGTTGAGCGAGGCCGCACGGCACGCCAGTTCCCTGCGGACCGAGCTGCGCCGCCGCTCCACGCATCCGGAGGTGCTGCGCTACTGCACCCTGGAGATCTTGGCCAAGAACCCCTTCCACGCCAGCTTGGAGGCGGTCAAGTCGGTGGCCGACCGGCTGCGGCAGCTCACCGGCCAGGGCCTGGACGGGGCGCGGCTGGTCGACGCGGTGCTCATGCCGGGCCACGGAACGGCCCGGGTAGCCATCAACGCGAACGCCACGGGGCCAGAGCTGGATGAGCAGAAGGGGATGGCGAACCTGGTCAAGGGCCTGTTCAGCATGTACCGCAACCCGGCCGCGCACGAGCCGCGCCTTCACCGCACGGTCACCGACGAGGAGTTGCTGGAACTGCTCACCACGCTGTCGATGGTGCACCGGCGGCTCGACGGCGCGCACGTCACCCCCTGATGCCGTCATCAGTGCAACTCGTACCTGTGTCGCACTGACCGCAGCGTTGCCGAACCGGAGATCCGGGCTGCGGCATACAGCGACGCCGGCCGCGGCAGCGAAGGCAGTGCCGCCTCAGGCCCGGATGTCCTCCTGTGGCGGTGATGCCTGGAAGAAGGCCAGCAGGGGTTCGCTGATGGCGCGTGAGCAACTGGTGCAATCGGCTGCGGCGTCAAGACGAGGTGCGAGGTCTTGAGTGTCGCAGGGGGTGAGGATGAGCCAGCGCAGCACGACCTGCCGGACGAGCAGCCTGAGCTCACGCAGTTCGGCCAGCTTCTGGTCGGCGAGCAGGTCTCCGTGTACGTACTTCGAGCGCGCGCTGTACGCCTTCTGCACTCTGCTCTCGACGCCCTCGCGCAGAGGGCTAGGGAACAGAGCCGCCGTCCGCGTCCGGATCCTTTCGCTGATGCCCTCGTGCTTGTCGCCGGGGCTGACCATCAGTGCTTCCAGCGCGATGACGTAGTCCAGGTGCAGCTCGTCGGCTTCTTCCTCCCACACGCCGTCATCCCTGTGGGTGCGCTGGTAGGCCTGCAGCAGGTGACGGGCGGCTCGCTCCAGGCGCCGGGCGCGCTTCCTGGGCAGGCTTCGGCCGCTGGTGATGCCGTTCATGACTGCGTCGATTTTCGCTGTCACGGCGGAGCAGAAGGCCTGCAGCCGTGGGAGAGCGGCTGGAGCAGCGTAGAAGCTGCCTGTCTCGCGGACTTCGACTTCTCCTGGGATGCCGTGAGGGTCGTCGTAGATCTGGATGGTGGTGGGCACCTGGTTTCGGTTCAGGTCGAAGTAGCGGCCGCGCTCGACGCCGAACACCGCGTCGACGTGCATCAGCTCCTCACTCCAAAGGATCAGCGGCAGCAGCGCCCTCCAGTGCCGGGTTTCCGGACGCGGGCCAGCGCCGAGTCGGGCGTGGGAGAGACTGGACCCGCCCGGCGGTGCGCCCTGTGTCCGGCCGATGCTGCCGCCGCCGGGCACCGTCAGCGGCCGGCCTGCTGCCGCAGCAAGCGCCGCTCCACCCACCGGCACGAAGACGCGGTGACGCTCCTACGGGCGGCCTGCCGGCTCCTCGCGCCCGGCTCGACGCCCAAGGCCTCACCGCGGCAATCCGGGCCCGTCGTAGGTCACCGCCGACGCCTTCCGCTCGGCGACGAGGAGCACCAGGCGGTGGCTGGCGCCGCCGGCTCCTCGGCGGCCACGCCTTGCGGGCCGGGCCGGAGCGCCGTGCGCGCCGATCGCGGCCTCGGGGCGCTGGCGCTCCACACCAGTGGTGCGGACCGGGGCCCACCGGCGTGCGGCAGCCGGTACTGCGCATCGAACGCATGGGGGTCCGGCCCGTGCCTGTCTTCGGGGGCGAAGTGTTGGTTGCAGTCGACGAGTACAGCCTCGATGTAGCCGAGGATCTGCTTGGGCCGCAGGCCTGCTGCGGCAGCTCGGTCAGGCGCCTGTCGCCCTGCCGTGAGCGGTAGGAGGGCTTGGGTGAAGCGCAGCAGCGGTGGCCTGGTCGTGACCTGGTGTGGAGGGGGCGGTGCGGTGGGAGGGGCGTGGGGCGGCGTCGGCGGAGTGCTGGGCGGCGGCGGTTGCGTCTGGGGGTGGGAGGTTGCGCACCTGGTCGAAGGTGCGCCCGAGGGTAACGGACAGGGCGAATTCGGTCTGGGTGTCGGCGTAGCGCCGCTCTAGGCCCCGGAGGTCTTTCTCGACGGCGGCCAGGTCGTGGGCGGTGGCGTGCTTCTGGCCGAATTGGGGGCCCGTGTCCAGGCGGGTGCGGAGCTCGGTGCGGGTGCGGCGCCGCGTATCGATGAGCGGGGCCAGTGCGCTGAGGTCCTGGCGCAGCAGGTCCAAGGGGGCCAGGTGATTGCGCATCGCGTAGTTCCGGTGGCCGTCCCGCGGGATGTCGGTTAGCTGCGGGATCAGGTCGGTCAGGGCTTCGTGGGTGACGTCGAGATGGCGCTGGCGCAGGTGGGCGATGCGGGCTTCGCCGGCGGTGAGGACGGGGATGAGGTCGGCGGTGGCCCGCTGCTCGTCGTAGCCGTTCCAGGGCCCCTTCGCAGGGTCGTGCTGGGCGCGGCGTGTATTGGCGATGTCCCAGATGCCCTCTTGAAGGGTGCGCTGTGCCTTGTCGAGGGTGCGAAGGGAGGTGGCCAGTTTGTGCAGGTGTCCGCGAGCGGCGTGGATGGTCACGTGTTCGTCGTTGTAGTGGGTGGCAGCGGTGAGGGCTCGCTGGGCCGCTGCGATGGCTTCGCCCTTCTGCCGTGGTGTTCCGTCGGTGGTGTGGGCGCGGGCGAGGTCGTCAATGCGGTTCGTCTGGACGGTCATGTCCCAGCCGGCCTGCTCGGCTCCCCGGCCGGAGTGGCTGCGCCACAGGGTCGCGGCCTCATGACGGGATAGCGCC
Organism: Streptomyces sp. NPDC047886; assembly: GCF_043204435.1. NCBI lineage: Bacteria > Bacillati > Actinomycetota > Actinomycetes > Kitasatosporales > Streptomycetaceae > Streptomyces > Streptomyces sp. NPDC047886. The sequence goes on along the minus strand of NZ_JBIDCF010000004.1, from coordinate 714,462 downwards.
GATGGTTCGGCGAGCGGGGCGAGCACGGCGCGCAGCACCGTCTGCGCCTGCGTTTCGGGCGGGCTTGACGGCGGGCGCTCCTTGGTGGTGCGCGGGGCGTGGAGTTCTTCCAGGTATGCGGTGCGGGCCCGGTCGGTCCAGTCAGCGGTGTGCGGCCATAGCGGAAGCACGTGTTGCAGGTAGGCGTGGGTGGCGGCCTGGATAGGGGCGGCGTCGGGGTGGTCTCGGGTGGCGGCCAGGGGTGCGGCGGTGTCGGGGTGGAGGGCGGCGATGCGGTCCAGCAGCCGGTGTGCAGGAGTGCGCAGGTCGGTGCCGGGCCCGTATTTCGGGTCCAGCATCCATTCGTCGAGGTCGTGCAGGAGCTTCCAGGCGGCGTGCAGGTCGGCGAGGCTGTCATCGGTGGCGGGGGTGTGAGCCAGGGTTATCGCGTCCAGGACGGCGGTGGCCTCGGCGCGCAGCAGAGCTCTGCCTGCGGTGGTGGAGGGTGTGCCGGTCGGGATGGGGGGTTGCTCCAGGACCGACTCGCTGGGGGGTTCGCCCCAGACGGCCGCCCACAGGCGGCCGGCGCGGATCCAGTCCGCGGTGGCCGGCTCGTCCGGTACCCATGTCGAGGCGTCGTCGAGGGGCTCGCGCAGGACAGAGTCCAGCCAGTTCGCTTGGGTGTGCTCGATGAGACGGCTCAGGTCCGCCCAAGGGCGGCTGGGAGAGGCCTTCGTGCGGGGGTCGAGAGAGACGGCGTACATGGGGGGCTTCACGTACTGCTGCCGCAGGGCGCTTTCCGCGTCCGCGCGCAGGACGTGCAGCGGCAGTCGTGTCCAGGTGCGGCCGTCGGCGGTGGCGCTGCAGGTGATGGCCAGCGGGCTGGAACTGCTGACGGTCAGAGTGAAGTGCAGCGCGGCGATCGCATCGTCGCACAGCAGGTCCGGGCCGTCCTGTCCGCCAAGGAACTGATCGGTGTAGCGCGTGGTCAGCGAGTACAGGCGTGGTGCGGGTGAGCCAGGCTCCAGGGCATCGCCCTCGTCCTTCGTCTCCTTCTGCCATGTGGCGTCTGTGTCTGGCATGCACGGAGACTGCCCCCAGTTGCGGCTCATCGGGGTGGGGAGGCGGTCGGCTTCCCGTGGGACGGGCGGGACGATCGAACTGCCGGGGCTCCTGGTCCGTATGCGGGGACGGCTGGGCACACGTGGAACCGGTCAACGAAGCGACGTGTCGGAGCCAGGACTCCTCGTCGTGGCTATCGCTGCCGCGGACGAGGGGACGGCCATGGCGCTGCCCGACCATGACGACCTCCTCCTGCGCAGCCGTCCCGTAGAACGAACGGACCGGCTCTGCGCAACCGGCCCCGGTGCGCTTGTCAGGCATCGCCCCCTGGCGCAGGACCACATAGCAGCGCCGCCGCACGCCGGGCTGTCCCGGATCCCGGCCGGTGCGCTCCGAGGTCGCGGTCGCCCACCGGGCGGCGACCACCTCCTGGAACGCCGTGTTCAGGGCCTGTCGGACAAGGAGGTCAGAATGCCGGGGGTGGGGACGTGTATCGGTCGGCATCCCGGGCGGAGATCTCCGCTGCATGCGAGTGCGGGACGCAGAGGCACGATCACGGCCAAGGCCTAAGACGGTGTCCTATGTGGTGAGGCGGATGAGGCGTTTGTAGCAGCAGAGGGCGGCGGCGAGGCCGAGGAAGGCCAGGTAGTTGCGGGGGTGGCGTTCGTAGCGGTGGTTGAGTCGGCGGTAGCCGGTCAGCCAGGACATCGTCCGTTCGATGACCCACCGCCGGCGCCCTAATCGTTCGCTGGACTCGACCCCTTTGCGGGCGATCCGGACGCCAATACGTTTGCCGCGCAGCCACTTCCGCAGGTGGGGGATGTCGTAGGCCTTGTCGGCGTGGAGTCGCTGAGGTTTGAAGTGGCGGCCTCGGTGGGGGTCGTGTCTCGTTTGGTGACCGGCGACCATGGGCTTCAAGGCTTCGCTGTCGTGGGTGTTGCCCGCGCTGACGCCGACAACGAGGGGCAGTCCGTTCGCGTCCGACAGGATGTGCATCTTGGAACCCGGCTTGCCCCGGTCCACGGGGCTCGAACCTGTGAGTTCGCCCCCTTTTTAGCCCTGACGTGGGCGGAGTCGAGGACCACGCGGGAGAGGTCGAGGAGGCCGGCGTCGTCGAGGCGGTGCAGGATCTCCTCGTGCAGCCGGCCCCACACCCCAGCCCTGGACCAGATCAGGAACCGGCGATGCGCGGTTGACTTCGATATGCCGAAGCACGGTGGCAGAGCGCGCCACGCGCACCCGCTTACCAGTACGTAGATGATCGCCGCGAACAGCGTCTCATCAGGCGTGTCCTGTGTTCCGCCGCCCTGCGGCCGCACCTTCGACGGTGGGATCAACGGCTCGGCGATCTCCCACAGCCCGTCCGGAACAATCCAACTCCACGTACCCCGCCCCATGACCAGCCCAACGAGCCGAACCCACATAGGACACCGTCTTATTCCCCATTCTCAGCGGCAGCAACGGTGTGAGCCCCAACCCGGACGTCCGGACCGGGGCTCAGGGAAAGGCCCGGTGGGAGGCTACCGAATCCGACTGTCCGGAAGCCCTTTCACGGACCACACAACGACCCACGCAGAACGCTCGGCGGGGAAACCCGGCCGAGCGTTCTGCGTGATGACGCGGTGCCCCATTGGAACCCTCCGTCTGTCCGGCGGGTTCCTTGGCCGTTACCTCACTGGTCCTCCCGCAGAACGACCACGAACCTGTCGTCGTAGGGCTTGCTCTCGTCCTTCGGCATCAGCAGCAGCGACAGCGTGGAGCGTTCACCCGTGAAACGAACATCGGCGGAGGCTTCCTTTTCGCCCAGGCGGAAGTCCACCGTGGCGGGGCGCTGGGCGGCATCGCCCCAGCGGGCCACCCAGCGCTTCGCGTCCTTCTCCCTCTCGCCGCCCTCCGCGGCGAGCTCGGCCAAACCGTCGCCGTCGCGGGCCTTGAGGCGGGCCAGGACGTGTTCGGTGGTCGAGAGGGTGCCAGGGGAAGGGCGCCCGGTCACGGTCAGTTCAAGCTCGGCCGTGCCGTCCTTGATGCGGTTGGGCGTCTTGTCGGTGGAGAGGACATCGCAGCCGCCGAGCAGCAGCACGAGTGCTCCGGCCAGCCACACCGACGTACCCGCCCGCCTCAACTTCGCTTCCCCGGGCGAATGATGCTGATGGCACTCAGATTCTTGTTGTTCTTGAACCATTGGTTCAGTGTCGTGTGATGGACTCGGCCATGCTGGGTGATGCTGATGTTGCCCCCCTTCGCGGCGGTGACGACTCCGGTGTGGTTCCAAGCCTTGGAAGACCTGTAGTAGCCGAAGATCACGTCACCGGGCCGGGCATCGTAGCGCGAGATCTCGCGGCCACCCCGGTAGTTCTTCAGGTGCTGGCGCAGATTCGCCGCGGCGGCCCAGGTGTAGCTGTCGAGGCGGATCCAGCCGATGTTGTTGCGGAACCAGCGCGCCTGATTCTTGCGACCGCCCTTGCGCTGCTGCATCTTGCCGCCGTAGTGCAGCGCCTTGGAGACGAAGTTCGCGCAGTCGGTGTCGTAGTCGTACTTGATCTTGGCGTTGCGCTTGGCCCAGTTCGCGGTGCCGCTCGCATCGGGCGCGGCGGCGACCAGTGCCGAGAGCTGCATCGTCGTCGTGTCGGAGACGGGCTCCTCGGCGAGCATGCCGTCGGAGTCCAGCACGATCGGCAGCGCTTCCTCGCCCTCCGAGACGTCCTCGACCCTCTCCTCCGCGGGCGGTGCCACAGAGGCGTCCCGTACGGCGTCGCCCGTCGTGGGCAGCGTGACCTCGACAGCGGTGTCGTTGGCCTCGATGCGCAGGACGCCGTCGGCGAAGACGAAGCGGCCGGGCAGCTCGCCCTCCTCCGGCTCCTGGGTGCCGTCGGTGTGGGTGAGCACACTGCGCTCCGAGACGGTGGCGCGCACCACCACGGTGTTGTCGGGGCCGGGCCCGGTCAGCACGTCGTCGAAGGCCGTGGTGACCTCGGTGAAGCGGCGCTCGTGGCGGGCGTACGCCTCCCGACGGCCGTTCAGCTCGGGCAGCTGCCGCGCGAGCAGCTCACGGAACATCGCGCCGTGCGGGCTGCTCGCGGCGGCCTGCTCGACGGTGGTGTACGTACCCTTGAGGACTCCGGCGCGGGCGGCGAAGTAGTCGCGCACCGCCTGGGCATAACGTTCCTGCTCAGCGACGGCGACCGGCTTGGCCGTGGCCGACACGGCCGCCTTGGAGGTGCCGTGCGCGGAACCGGCCGTGACCGTCACGGTGTGGTCGGCGCCGTTGGTGAGGCCGTCGAAGACGGCGCGGGCGTCCTCGGTGGTGGTGCGGGCGACCTCGGTGCCGCCGCGGTGGACGACCACGGTGTAGCTGAGGGCGTCGGTGGCGGCGCCGGGGTCGGCCGGCGGGTTCCAGGTGGCCAGGAGCCCGCCGCCGGCCGGGACGGCCTTGACGTTCTCGGGGGCGCCGGGGGCACCAGAGGGGATGTAGGAGACCGTCAGCACCGGGCGCAGCGCCTGGTTGGCGGCGCGTGAGGAGTGGTAGACGACACCGGGTCCCGCGGTCTGCTCGTCGCCGAGCTGGAGGCTCAAGCCGTGGTTGTCGGTCGCGTACAGCCAGTCCGCGACGAGTGATCCCAGGTTCAGGTCACCGAGTGCGGTGGGCAGCTCGTCATCGGCGAGCAGCGGTTCCTCACTGGCGGCGGCGGCGAGTGCCTGGCCGCTGTGCGTCGGGTCCCACGCCTCGGCGAGATCGTGCACGGTGGCCGCGGGTTCGGTGCACTCGGCGGTCCCGGTCGCGCAGTCGGCTCGGTGCAGCTTGAGCCGTGCGTCGGTGATCCGGGCGCCGGCCGGCACGGCCGTCAGATTCGCCTTGAACCAGCTGCGCCAGGCGGTGCCGCCGGGCGTGCCGACGCGCAGCGTGCCGTCTTCGACGGCCGCGCACGGGCCGGCACCGCAGTCCGTGGGACCGACCGGGGCAGTGGCGTCGCGCAGGGCGGCGCCGGATATGTCGACGGTGCGCACCTGGGGGACCGGCTGGACGGCCGGGGCCTTGGCGGTGAAGGTGCGCCTGGGCGTCCACGCCGAGCACGCCGTGTCACCGCAGGCGCGCATGGCCCATTGGTAGGCGCGCCCGGGCACGAGCGTGCCTTCGGGGATCAGGGTGGCGACGCGCTGGCCGCTTTCCTGGAAGGACGGCGGCAGTTGCACGCCGGGCAGGGGCGCGCCCGTGGCGTCGTACAGGGCGAACTCGCCGTGCAGGTACGCGCCGCGGTTTCCGGACGTCAGCACGCCGGAGAGCATCGGTGTGGGGGTGTCCTGGGCGCCTTCCTGGAGTGCGCTCGGGGCATCCAGGGCGGGCAGATCGGCGGGCTTGGGTCCCCTGCCGAACTGGTAGGCGGTGATGCCGGAGAGTAGACCGGCCGAGTCGACGGTGCGGGCGTGCAGGGTGTGCCAGCCATTGGCCGGGGTGATCTTGACGGTCTGCGGCTTGCCGCCGGTTCCGGCGGGGTCGTTCACCTGCTGCGGGGTGTTGGGGTCGTCCAGCGCCCACAGGTAGCCGCGGCCGTCGGTGGACGTCGTGGTGATGGTGCAGCTGATCTCGCCGCTGCTGTCGGTCCACGCGTCCCGCGGGAAGCCGGTGCAGTCGATCTGTGGTGCGGCGGGCTTGGTCGTGTTCACCCGGAAGGGCACGTAGGCGCTCCACGCGCCGTACACGGAGCCGTCGTGGGCGCGTGAGCGGACCCGGTAGCCGAACGCGCCGAGCTTCTTGTCCTCGGGAAGCATCAGCATGGCGGTGCCGCCGGAGGCGACGGCACCACTGGTACCCGTCCAGCTGTAGGTGCCCGCGTCGTTGAACGCCGGGTCGGGGGTGACCTCGAACTGGGCGCGTACGGTGCCGCCGTCGGGGTCGGCGACCTTCGCCGAGAAGGTGGGGGTCAGCGAGGTGGCGTAGGTACGCTTGTTGAAGGGGTTGTACGACGACGGGGAGAGAGCCGTGGCCGTCGGCGTGCCCGGCGGGTTGTTGTACGTCACCGACAGGACGGGCACGTTGGTCGCCGCGTTGCGCGAGTGGAACCGCTTCCAGGCGTAGGGGTCCGTCTCGTCGGCGGCGCGGATGCCGAGGGAGTTCAGGTCGTACGCATTGGCCGCCCAGGCTCGGGTGAGTGCGGTGATGTCGGTGGCCACCCAGCCGTCCGCACAGCCGGTGCCGAATCCCTTGGTCTGCGCGGACGTCGCCCACAGGCGGTTCCAGGACGGCTGCGCGGTCCAGCGGCTGGCAGTGCTGGGGGTGCTGGTGTCCCACACCTCCCAGTCGCGCGCCTGGCAGGACCACGAGTGGTGGTTCCACAGCTTCAGCGTGGCCGACTTGACGTCCTTGCCCTTCACCGCACGGGTGTCGAAGCGGAGGAAGGAACGGGCGACCTGCCCCGAGCCGTTGTTGCCGAGCTTGAGCTCGGTGGCGGTGGACTGGTCGGTGGTGTAGCCCTCCTGCACGAACGTGGTGAACGTGGTCATCAGACTCACCGCCGGATCGACGGTGATGGGAAAGCGTGTGGCCGGATCTGCCAGGAACGCCGCGTCCGGAGTCAGGGTGAGGTCGATCTCGTCGCCCTGCTGGGTGATGGACATCGCGACGGGCGCGCGATGCGTGTGCTCACCCGAGCGTGCGTCGGTGCGCGCGTCCCACATCACGGGCGCGGGCAGCGCACCCGCGGGCTTGCCGGTGCGTGCGTCGGTGAAGGTCACTCCGCCGTCCGCGTCGGCCGTGGCGGTCAGGCCCTTCGCGGTGAGCGTCATCCGCAGGGTGCCCGCCCCTTCCACGGCCTGGCGGGAGTTGAGTACGAGGAACTGCTCGAAGCCAGTACGGGTGGCGGAGACGACGAGGTCGGCATGCGGCAGCGCGCCGGGATACGTCGCCCGGGTGCCGTCGATGCGCGGCGCGGGCAACGCACCCCGCCAGCCCAGCTCGACGTGTTCCCCCTGCGGCGAGGTGAGCGACACCAGGGGTGCGGCGGCGGCGACAGGCTCAGCGGCCCTCAGCCGACGGGTAGCCGACGCATCCTCCTGTTCGGATGCCGCCCCGCCCAGGGTGAGATCCAGCGGGTGCGCCTTCGCCTCCACTGTTCCATCAGCGGCCTTCGCGAGGCTGATGTCCACGGCGGTCCAGCTGCCGTCATCAGCGCGGAAACGGACCGGTCCGCTGGCTTGGTCCTCCGTCAGCGTGCCATCAGGATTGGCCCACAGGGTGAGCGTCTCCGTGCGGGCGTCGATGACCTCGACGCGCTTGCCTTCCAATCGCGCCCGCAGCAGCGCCGCGGTGACGTCGCCCTTGGGCAGCGGTGTGCCCGTGGGACGCGCGGCCGAGACCGCGGAGGTTGCGGTAGTTGCTATGGGTGCGGTGGTGGCCGAGAGCGACGTGGCCGGTGCGACCACGTCGACAGCCAAGAGGCCGGAAAGCGCCACAGAGGCCACCACCGGCCATCTGAATCTGGACATGCGTATGCTCCGCAAGAAGCCCCTCCCCTAAAAAAACGTTAAAGAGGGCGCAAGTGTAAACAGGAGTATTTGTCGCCGCACAACCGGGCCGATCACCCGAACCGGACAGAGCTGTCCGCGACATCGGCCGCAACGACCGGACGCCGCCCCATGCGCGCTCGCATCGCGTCAGCAAGAGGGTGGACACACGTGTTCCGCCGTCGGCGGCGACCGCACCGACGCTCGGCGTCTGGCGACCGCTCACCGCCGCGCCGTCGCCACCGCCTTCGTGACGGGCGAGCTCGGCGCGCGCACCCCCTGAGCTGCGTGGATGCGGCGCGGCGGTCACGGCGTTGTTCCCGGTCCGCTGGAGCGGGAACACCGGCGATCTCGTGACCCTCCGGGAGGACGGGAGTGTCGCCTTCGACATGGACGGCACGTTCGACCTCCCCGAGCCGTTCGACCGTGCCGTTCCTCCCACGTTGATCACCACCACGACCGGCATGGCGGTACTCAGAGCCGACCACCCGGCCAACCAGACCATCGAGTCCGGGTTCCGGTCTCTGAACATCCCGGTCCCCGACGTGATCCAGGCGCTGAGCGCCCGCGAGGCCGCACTCGCCGGCGACGGACCCACGATTCACTCCTTCACATCGGAGGTGCTGAAGAGGTGGAGCGGATGGATCGAGCCGGTCTCCACCGCCTTGCTCGGCAACTGGGCGGACCCTCTCTACGACCAAGGTCACCTACCCCCTGATGCCTTGGACAAGCTGAAGTCAGAGGCCAGTGTCATCCACCGGCAACTCACCCCGGTCTGGCGCCGCAAGGTCAACCAGTCGCGGCTGCTGCTACTCGACACCCCACTCGGCGAAGGGCTGACCCTGTACGACCTGGTCTGCGGACAAGCCGCCGTCGACCCCGGAATCGAGGCCGGCTTCGAGGACCCGCGCCTGACCCAGATTTTTGAGGTCCTCTCCCCGGCCGAGCGAGCGGTGACTCTCGCTCTCGGCACCCGTGGGGTCACCACCTGGACCGAAGCGGCCATGGCCGCAGGTGCTGCGGACCCTGAGAGGCAGGGCGCGAAGGTCCGCCGGAAGGTGAAGCGGCTCGCTGCGCGCAGCACCGGCAGCTCTCCCGCGGCCGAGGTGGCCACGGTGAGCGACCGATGAGCGCCCCCGCCCCCGTCGCAGCCCGCCCGGCCCGACGCCGGGAGGTGGTGTTGCGGATCGCCCTGCCGAGCATTCCGGCCTGCACCGCAGTACTCGGTACCGGCAGCGTCGGCGCGGCCCTGCTCCACGGCACCATCCTGGCAGCATCCCCGCTCGTGTGGCCGCTCGTGGTCCTCGCCCTCGGCACGATGGCGTACGACATCGGCCTCCGTGCCCTGCGCCGCCGCGACGGCTGATCACACTGCCGCACGGCAACGAGATCCCTCCCGGGCCAGGGTGAGTGCGGCCCACCCAGCGCCTGGCGCTCGCGGCGCTGGGCCTGGACCGCATTGTGCTCGGCCAGCTCCTGCTTGTGCTGAGCCTTCGTGCCCACCGCCTCGGCGGCACGCTCGCTCGGGTGCCCGGGGGGTGAGGACCTGCCTCTAGGCAGGCCCTCGCCGAGAGACGGAGCGCGGCGTGACTGCCCGCGCAGGGGCGTCCGCATAGGGTGCAGCGGCCCCGCGGGGTTCAACCGTGAGTGTCACGCAGGGCGTTGATGACGATCTGGACGGGACGTCCTTCGCGGAGCAGTTGGTCGGCGGTCTTGCCGTTGATGAGGCGGTCGAGCATGTCGGGGGTGCAGCCGTTGAGCCGCAGCTGGGTCGCGATGCCGGGGCGGTACCGTGCGGCGATCTCGGCCCAGACGCGGTCTTCCGCGGCCCGGGCGTCGCGCCGGGCTTGTTCCTCGCTTTCTCGGCGGGTCTTCTCCATGGCGGGTGTGACGCCCTTGCGTCGCAGGCGCAGCGCTGTGTCGAGACCGCCGAGGCCCAGCAGACTGATCCATTCCAGGGCTTCGTCCGGCTCGGTGATGCGGGAGGTTGCCCAGCGCTGTGCGTGCGCGACGGCCGTCTCGCGCGGGATGCGCAGCTCCGTAGTCGTGAAGCGGGTTATGGCTTCCAGCATGGTGGGCTTGCGTCCCCTGCTCCGGCGGGCGCGCAGAGGTCCCCCTCGGCCCAGCCGGTCGCGGCGCTGGTAGGGGGAGAGGTCGCCGAGGTCGAGGCCTTCGCGGCGGGCGATGTCGGAAGCGGTGGCGGCCGGCCTTCGGGACGGCATGTCTGCCGGGGTGGGAGCGCCGGACCCGGTAGCGGGGCGGGCGCCGGTGAGCCAGAGGTAGACGGGGTCATGGGAGACGTCGGGCATGGCTGTGCCTTTCGGGGTGGTCCGCGGCCGGGCGCGGGCATGGAAAAGGCCCCGCTCGGTGGTGAGCAGGGCCGGGTGAAGGGGTGATGCGGCAGCGGGCGGCAGACGGGGCTGCGCCCGCATGCGGGCATGAAAAAGGGCGAGGGAGGTATCTCCTTCGCCCTGGCTGTCCTTCCCTGCCAGTTTCCGGGCAGGGGTGATCTGCAGAGAACTTTCGTTCAGCGTCGCGGGAAAGGCAAGGCCGTCTGGTGACGTCCCAGGTCAGCGGCGTACTGGCGCCTGACGAGGCGACAAGTACTCTTGTCGCATGGCGGATCACCGGGACTGCTTGCACCTCTTGCACACGCTGATCCAGCGGCACGCGGCCAAGTCGGTGAGCTCGAGGGATGTCCGTGCCGGTCTCACGCTGCCGCTGAGCCGGTCATCCACCTCGTGGGGCGTCGAGAGCGACAAGGAAGCCATGCTGGCTCTGCTGGCGGCGGTGGAAGACCACCAGAAGGCACTGGACGATCTGCGGCTGATCTACGCTTCACGGGCCGTCGAGAAGGGCGCCAGCCTCGCAGACCTCGGGCGCGCCTGGCACGTCTCGAGGCAAGGCGCCCGGCACCGCTGGAGCGTCCTCAAGCGCCGGATCCGCCCGGACATCCCCCGGCAACGTCCCGACCCGCACCAGATCAACGGTGCGGGCTGACCCGCGAAGGCCGAGGCGGCGCTGGCACGCATGGGCCGTCTCTCCGCGCCGGTGTCAGTGCCGCGTGCCACACTGCCGGCCATGTCGCTCGCTGATCTCACTCTCGACCTGTGGCGGACCTTCGACGAGGTCACCGCCCGGCGGATCGCCCAGGATGCCGCTGACCACGTGGTCGGCCGGGTGTCACTCGTCGAGGCCACAGAACACCTCGGTGCCCCGCTGTACCGGGTCCGGATCGTGCGGGACGGGCAGGAGTTTGCCCTTATACCCGGAGGCCGGGTGTCCCTGGGCTTCGACCTCAACACCTGGCAGCCGACCGCGCAGCAGGCCGCCGACTACGCCGAGAGCCTGGAACAGGGCTACGGTTACGGGCCCGATCTGCGGACCCACCTCGCGCGGATCCTCAGCGCTCCCCGCAGCGTTCACCTGGCCACCGTCCTGATGGCCGTGGAGGACGAGAACCTGACCGAGCCTCCGGCCGACATGCCGGCTGCCCTCTCCGTCCGTGGTCTGCGGATGCCGAGCTCCGACGAGTGGGAACACGCCTGCGCCGCCGGGTCGGACACCCTGTTCCGGTGGGGGGACGACTGTCCCCTCGACCGCATCCCCTACGGGGACGACACCGGCCCGCACAATGAGCTGAACGCCTTCGGCCTGCACATCGCCTACGACACCTACCGCGCCGAGCTGACCAGCGATGTGACCGCAGTCCACGGCGGCGACGGGGGTGAGTCGGTGTGCGGCGGCTACGGCCACCTGCTGGCCTGGCTCCCCCTGGCGACCGCCAACCGCAACCCCGAGATGGTCGAGTTCGTGTACGGACCGGACGGAGAGGGCCTGTACAACAACTTCTCCACCCGACCGGTGCTCACGCTCTGAGCGACCGCGCGCGGACGGCCCGATCGACGACCGTGCCGCGGCTGGTGGGACAGACTCGCTCCCCCCGCCCCGTGGTGGGGGCGATCAGCGACTGGCTCGCCGACTATCTGGAAACGCCTACCGGTCGAGCTCCTTCTGCCCGCCGTGCCGCCCCTTCCTGGCGGACCGCTCTGTGGGACGCCTCTGTCTCCTCTCGACGCGTGTGCTGGATCCGTCGTAGGTGAGCGGAAGAGCTCATCGGTTAGTGGCCGTGGCGGCCCTTGTGCCACAGTGACCGCGGGTAGCAGACCGTGACAGGGGGCGATCGTGGGGCGTGGCGGAGATCTTCCGGTGCTGCGGGAGAGGGAGCTGGTGGCCGCCGGCGTGGACGTCGGGCCGTGCGGCAGGTCACTGTGGTCGTCGGACGGGCGGGCGGCGGGAAATGGCACGTTCCCGCCAAGGCCTCGGGGTGGCGGAGCCATTGCCGGTATGCGGAGCACCTGACGGGCAGTCGGCTCTCTCTGCTGGATGTCTGTGAGCAGGTGTGCCGTCACTGCGCCCGGGTGGTGAGTGTGGAGCCGGGCGAGGAGGCACTGTGGCGGGCGGCGGCCGAAGTCGTCGTGGCTGACGGGCGGGTGCGCAGGCTGGAGGAGCAGGAGGCGGGCCCGCGGTCCTGGGAGGGCTATGCGGAGGTGTTGTGGGAAGCGGCCCGCCACCGCGATGCAGACGTGCGCGGAAGGCTTGAGCCGTGGACTGCTGACGCCTCGGTGGGTGCGGGTGCGCGGCAGGTGCTTCAGGCGTGGTCGGGAGTACTGAAGCGTTCTGAGGCTGCGATGGCCAGTTGGCGGGCGGCGGCGCCCGCGGCGCGCGAGGTGACGTCGGTCAGCGGGGCGTGCGATGCGGTGGCCGCCGACGGGAACGTGCAGCGCACGGGCCAGGAGTTGGCGGCCGTGGTGCTGCGGTCCCGGTGGGCGGAGCCGTTCGACGTGTGGGCGGCCGTCCGGCGGGCGTGGAGCGGCGTCCGGGACCAGGGCGGCGAGGCGACTGCGGCACGTGCGGCGGCGATGCGGGCGGTGGAAGCCGCCTGGGGCGGGGCGCGGGTGCGTGATGTGACGGCGCTGCCGGAGCCGGCCCTCGTGGCGGGTGCCGGGTTTGCTTCTCCCGCGCATTGGGCGGATGCGGAGTTCCAGCACCGGTGGCAGAAGTACGTGTTGGACTGCTGCGACCGGCTGGAGGAGGCGCTGGGGGCGGCCACGGGTGACGGCGGCGACGGGTGGCAGCTGGTGCTGGTGAGCGGCTGGCCGCTGACCCGCAAGCGGGATGCGGAACTCGCCTACCTCGCGCAGTACGAGCAGCACGGACCCACCGTCCACAGCAGCGGCCCGCCGACCGAACTGGCCGCTGGGGATGCCTTGTTGACTAGAAGATCACTGATCCGTCCAGGCAACAGGGAGCGAGCTTTCCCTGATGTATAGGACCCGTGTCACGCGCTGACCAGCAGGTACCGCAAAGACAATGTGTCCTGTCCTGCAAGCGCCTGCATAGAGGTCTTCGCCATCCGTGGGGTACAAGGGCCTGGGGAACCCAGTCAGTGGTGTCCGCCGCCTACGCGGGGCGGCTGACCACGACCGGCCCGTGCACGGGCGGGGCAGCTGCCCAGCGCCGGCGGTGATGCCCTCCACGCCCCGCGCCCGGAAGGTGCTCAGCGGCCGGACGGGAGCACCGACGAACCTCTTGCCTGCGGCCTTTTTGCGTTCCGGAGCGCTCCGGCTGACCGCCTTCCCCCTGGTCAATAGCCAGTGTGGGAAGCGGCAGCGCCATGAGGGACGACTACCCCGCGAGGTTTCCTGCAGTACGCGAGAGGGGGTGTGGGTCCCTAGGGGAGCAGCGCCGTTGCGGATCCACGCAGTTGGGGCTGCGCTGCCGGGCACCCGGCAGCAGGACCTCAGAAAGGAACCACGTTCGTGAACACCAACCTCCCTGCCCCTGGCGGGGGCGACAGTCCGCGCCTGTCGGTGCTGCTGCTGGTAGCGGCCGCCGCCGTTACAGCCGCGCAGAGCGAGGCATGGGCGAGCGCTTTGGGAACTGCGGTCGCCCTGTACTCCGTCCTGACCGTCGGCAGCCAGGACCGGAGGAATTGACCATGCCCCGCACGAAGCCGTCCCCCGCCCACGAAGCCCTGGTCCGGGGCATTGAAGAGCAGGGGGGCAAGGCCACCACGACGCAGGTGGAGCGCTGGCAGCAACAGGGTTGGCTCCCCAGGGCCTCGGTCTGGTTCGAGCCCGACTCCGCCACGATCCGGCCCCTCATCCTTCATCGGGCCCTGTGGCTGGCGAGCACCGCGCGGCCCGGCCGCAGCATCGGGTGGGTCGGATGGTTCTTCTGGGCAGTCGACAACACCCCCGACAGCGCCAAGCGGCTGCGGAGGGCCCTGGTCGCGGCCCTGAAGCGGCCGCTGGCGCAGGCGGGTGTCGAGAAGATCCCCACCGGGAACTCCGACCGGGCCTTCCAGGCCCGTCAGGACGCCGCCGAGAAGATGCTGCCGAACCGTCGTGTACCTCGGCGCGACCTGGAAGCAACTCTGCGCGCCCACGCTGCCGAGGTCGGGCTCGAACTGCCCCGCCCGCAGGCGTCCGCCCTTCCGAACATCTCCCACCGGACCCTGCAGGAAGCCGGAGCCCGGCTGCTCCTCGGCGGCGCCACCGACCTCGGGATCGAGGGACTGCTGGAAGCGTTGGCACAGGCCATGCCGGACCACGCCGAGGCGATCAAGCACCTTCGTGAAGAGCACCGGCAGGCCGAACTCGCGGGAACCGACCTGCTGGCACAGTCCCCCTGGGCTCAGGGCATTCTCGGCATGGTGCGCACCGTCGAGACGGCCGACGACCAGAACTTGTGCCACGCCGTGCACATCTGCACGAGGGCGACAGGCGTCCTGGAGGAGTTGATGCGGCGTGCCCCGGAGAAGCCAGAAATCCTCGCCCACCTGACGGGGGATGAGATGTGGCAGCGCTGGGCCGTTGTCGGTGGCATCCTCCCAACAGAAAGGGCACCCGGCTTGGCCGCCATCGCCCTCAACGCAGTCCAGTTCCTCGCCGATCCAGACTGGGCAGCTGAATTGGAGCGCTACCTGTCCTTCATGTACAGCTTGACCGTCGCCTACCTTGGGGACCCGGACTCCCCCGGAGACGGAACGGCATGCTGAGCGCAGCGGGTGGTGACTCGGCCCTGCGGCGAGGTCGGCGACCCTGCAGCGGATCTACCGGGCATGGCTGAGAGCCTGGTCGGGTCTTGCCCACCGATCGCCCCGGCTCCTAGCACTCCCTTCTGCCAGGGCGGTCAAAGGTCCGTTGTATGGCCTCGTCGGCGGGCGGGAGGGGCGCGGTGACGCGTGGTCCGGTCGGAGTCCGGCTGCCCGGCGCTCGTCGGTCAGGCAGGAGCAGCGGGGGGTTCGGGAACCGTAGCGGCCCGGGCGCCCGGCACGGGGTGGGTGAGCCAGGTGACGACCTCGTCGGTCAGGTGCTGTAGCTGGTCGAGGGTCCGTGGCATCCGTGGCCGGTGCCAGGAGGTGTGTCCCCACTGCTGGTCCAGGGTCCACGGGGGGCCGCTGCGCTGGGCTTCTGCGAGGAAGCAGACGTCATGGTCGAGGACGGCCTCGAGGACGATGCGCCGTCCTTGGTGGAGGGCGGTGGCCATCCAGAGGGTTCCTCCGTCGGGGACGAAGCCGTCCTCGCTGTTGGGGGTCCAGCTGTACTCGCCGACGGTGGCATCGCCGCTGTCGTGATCGATGCCTTCGCTCCAGGCGCTCGCGTCGCCGGTCAGTGCCTCGGCGATGCGGCGGATGCAGGGCAGCATCATGGCCCGGGTGGCTTCCGCATCGCGGCGGTGACGGTCCAGCAGATCCGGACCCCATCCTCTGCCGATGCGCCGGCCCTTCAGAGGTGTGAAGCGGGCTGCGTCGGAGGCGTGGCGGTCGAGCCAGGCGCGCAGTTCGGCGTGGAAGTCGTCCATGGTCAGCCGGTCACGGGCCTGGAACTGTGTCGCAGCCTCCAAGACGTGCCCCAGGGCGAATGTGGCGTTGCCGCCGCCGAGGGCCCACAGGCTGAACTCCTCGGCGTCGACGCGGTGCGTCCCGTCCGGCGGATAGGGGCCCCGGCTCTGATGGGCGAGGACGAAGAGGGTCTTGGCGAGGGAGTAGACGTCGGCCCGCTCACCGCGGTCGCGGCTGTCAGCGCTGCGCATCTCGGGGGCCGTGAAGTTGGCGGGTCCGAGCTTCTCCCCCACCCGGGTCAGGCCGGCGGGGCTCTTGGTGAAGGCCGCGATCCCGAAGTCGGCCAGCACCGGCGCCTGGTCGTACCAGAAGAGGTTCACCGGCTTGATGTCCCGGTGGTAGGTGCCGTCCTCGGCCAGCGCGGCGAGGGTCTGGGCCACGGTGGCGACGGAGGTGACGACGTCCAGCACGGTCGAGGTGTCGCCGAACGCCTTTTCCAGCAGCTGGGCGCGGGGCATGGCATACCAGCGGGGCTCGCTGCCGTGGGCGTCGTCGATGTCCCAGACCGGAAGGATGCCGGGGGTGCCGTTCATCCGATGCATGTAGAGCGCTTCCTGGTGGAAGCGCCGGCGCCGTGCCCCGTAGACGTTGGACGGGAGGTGCTTGACGATGCCGGCACGGCCGCTGCTCACCTCGGTCGCCTTGCGCACGAAGGACTTCGGGCCCGGAACGAGGGCTCCGTCGTCCCGCCACCGCGGGAGACTGTAGTCGTGGGGTGCCGGGCGCTGTTGGCGGCGCGGGCGAGACTGCCGTGCTCTTCCTGTCATGACGAAAACGCTAGACCGCACCCGCTTCATGCGAAGGGGAAAGGCCGGATTCGATCTCCTCGACCGGGTTCTGGCTTCGCAGCCACCGCTCTGGGCACCGGCCCGCGAGGCAGCCCGGGAAGAGGGCGCCTACGCCACGGCGGCCGGGACGGCGCCCTCGGTCGTCCAGTCGCCGTCGAAGAGCGTGGCGACCAGGCGGGCGTGAGCCTCGGGGAGCTGGCCGTCGCGGTGCTTGGTGCGGGCTTTGGCGAGCCAGGCGCCGATCTTGACCGTGTCGCCGTCGACGCGGATCGTCTCGCGGGCGGCGGGAGCACGGCCTTCGCGGTGGAGGAAGAGCTCCAGGAGCTGCACGGTCTGCTCGAAGCTGCGGCGGGCGCGGCGGGCAGGGGTGAGGGGGTTGGTGTCGGGAGTGAGGCCGAGAGCGGTCAGCAGGTGCTGCTGGCCGGGGTGGAGGGCGGGCCAGGTAGCCAGTTGACGGTGCAGCCAGGAGCCGATCTTCACACCGCGTAGGAGGGTGCCACGGGTGAGGGCGGCCGGGTCGGCTCCGTCGGCGAGGTGGGTGCGCAGGAGGTGGTATTTGCGGTGCCAGTCGGCGCCGTGGGGCAGGCGCCAGTCGGGTGCGAGGGTGGTGAGGGCGTCGGCGCGTGCGGTATCGAGGGTGTTCTTGGTGGCGTGGTGGCGTTGTTCGGCGAGCCACGCGCCGACGGGGGTGGTGGCGGGGGCGGCGAGGTGGCCGTGGGTGCGCAGGTAGTCGGCGGCGGCGGCGAGTCGGGCGCGCCAGGCGGCGTCGTGCTTGTCCCAGATCATGCCGAGGGCGTCGAGTTCGGCGGTCCAGTCGGCTTCGAGGCGGCCGGCTTTGGCGGCGTCGCGCATGGTGGTGATGAAGGTGCCCAGCGTGTAGCCGGTGGGGTCGGTGTAGTCGGCGGGGACGTCGAGGTGGCCGTGCTGGTCGCGGTAGGACTGGGCGGCGGCGATCCCGAGGCGGCGGGAGCGGGAGACGGTCTGGTCGCGGGGGTCGAAGGAGATCAGGTCCATCGCTTGGGCGATGCGTTCGGGGTGGACGGTGAAGTCGAAGTGCCAGCGGCGCTGGATGACGTCGCTGGTCTCTTTCGGGAGGCGGTTGGCCTTGTTCGGGAGGCGTTCGAGGATGCGGTGGTCGTGGCTGGCCAGTGCGCAGGCGATCGCCCAGACAGGTTCGTAGGCGGTGCCGAGGATGTTCTCGCCGTCGGCGCCGGGCGGGATGTAGACGGGGACGATCAGTGAGGCGGTTTTGCCGCTCACGTCCAGGCGCAGGGCGCGGCCGAGGGCCTGGACGCAGCGGATGACGCTGCGGGTGGGGTCGGCGAAGACGATGGCATCCACGCTGGGGATGTCGACGCCTTCGGCGATCAGCTTCGAGTTGGCGAGGATCGCGCAGTCGGCGGCGGCGAAGGCCGCGAATGGCTTTGTTCACGGTTAGCGACAGCAGTTGTTCACGGGTTTGGGAGGCACTCCGATCCACGGTCGGGTGATGTTCACGAGTTTTGACAGCACTGGGGTTCTTGCCAGGGCAGCATCGGGATGCTCCTGGTGAAAGGTGCTGGTCATGCCGCAGATGTCGAAGGTCGAGCTGTATGCGGCAATCCGGCGTGACCACCGGGCTGGTGTCTCGATGCGAGCCTTGGAGCGCAAGTACGGGGTGACGTACCGGACGGTGCGGAAGGCGGTGAACTCCGCCTGGCCTGAACCCCGGAAGAAACTCCCGCCGCGTGCGACCGCGCTCGATCCGTACAAGTCCGTGATTGACCAGATGCTGCGGACAGACCTGGACGCGCCGCGCAAGCAGCGGCACACGGTCACGCGGATCTTCCACCGGCTGGTCGAGGAGAACGGGGCCGAGGACATCTCCTACCAGATGGTCCGCCGCTACGTTGCCGACCGGAAGCACGAGATCCTGGCGGCATCCGGGAAGGCACCGGTCGAGGCGTTCGTGCCTCAGAGCCACCAGCCCGGCATGGAGGCCGAGGTCGACTTCGGTGACGTCAAGGTGTGGCTGGCCGGCGAACTGGTCACCTGCTACCTGTTCTCCTTCCGCCTGTCCTACTCGGGCAAGGCCGTGCACCGCGTCTTCGCCTCCTGCGGGCAGGAAGCCTTCTTCGAAGGCCACGTGCACGCGCTCAGAACGCTGGGCGGAGTTCCGCGGAGCAAAGTCCGCTACGACAACCTGAAGTCCGCAGTCGCCCAGGTCCTGGGGCTGAGCCGGGCCAGGGTGGAGACGGACCGCTGGATCGCGTTCCGCTCCCACTTCGGCATCGAGAGTTTCTACTGCCGTCCAGGCATCGAGGGCGCCCACGAGAAGGGCGGGGTCGAGGGTCAGATCGGCTACTTCCGCCGCAACCACTTCACACCTGTCCCGGAAGTCGCCTCGCTCGCTGAGCTGAACGAACTGGTCGACCAATGGGACCTCCACGACGGACGCCGACGCATCGGCGCGAGGCCGCGGACGATCGACGAGTACTTCGCGGTCGAACAGCCGCTGCTGGCTCCTCTGCCGGACGAGCCGTTCGAGACCGGCCGTCTGTTCACTCCGCGGGTGGACCGCTACAGCCAGATCACCGTCCGCACCAACCGCTACTCGGTCCCCGTCCGGTTGATTGGCAAGAAGGTCAAGGTCATGCTGCACGCCTCTCACCTGGTGGTTTACGACCAGAACGTGGAAGTGGCCCGGCATGAGCGTCTGATCGCCAAGTGCGGAATCCGTCTGGAGCTGGATCACTACCTGGAGGCCCTGGTGCGCAAACCAGGCGCCTTCCCCGGCGCAACAGCCCTGGAACAGGCCCGCTCGGCGGGGAGGTTCACCCCGGTCCATGATGCTTGGTGGGCCGCTGCCCGCAAGGTCCACGGAGAGAGGGACGGCACCCGAGCACTGATCGAAGTGCTGCTGCTGGGTCGGCATATCGCGCACGAACACCTGGTCGCCGGCCTGGCCACGGCCCTTCGGGCTGGAGCGCTGACAGCGGACGCCGTTGCTCTGGAGGCCCGCAAGGCCGCCCAGACCGAGGACGAGTCCACCGCCCTTCCTGCCCCGCGCGATCCGCATCCGGCAGGCCAGTCGTCGGCGACCGTCACGTCCCTGCACGAGTGGCGGCTCGCGCACCTGCCGCCGGACACCAGGCCGCTGCCCTCGGTGACCCCCTACGACCAGTTGCTCCGCCGCCACCGCACCAGTGGCAGCACCCACCCTGAGGGAGAAGCCCAGTGACCCTGCCCCGCCAACGGAAGATGACCGAGCAGGCCGCCGACGCCGCCATCGACACCGCCTGCCGTCTCCTGCGGCTGCCGACGATCCGGGCCGAGTTCCCCGACATCGCATCCGCGGCGGCCAAGGACCAGATGACCTACCGCGGCTTCCTCGCCGAGCTCCTGATGGCCGAATGCGACGACCGGGCCCGGCGCCGCTCCGAACGGCGGATCAAGGCAGCCGGCTTCCCCCGGGAGAAGTCGTTGCGGTCCTTCGACTTCGACGCCAACCCCAACATCGACCCGGCCACCATCCACACCCTCGCCAGCTGTGAGTGGATCAAGAAGAGCCAGCCGCTCTGCCTGATCGGCGACTCCGGCACCGGCAAGTCCCACATGCTCATCGCCCTGGGCACCGAGGCCGCGATGAAGGGCTACCGCGTCCGCTACACACTCGCCACCAAGCTCGTGAACGAGCTGGTCGAGGCGGCCGACGAGAAGCAGCTGAACAAGACCATCGCCCGCTACGGCCGCGTCGACCTGCTCTGCATCGACGAGCTCGGCTACATGGAACTCGACCGCCACGGCGCCGAGCTCCTCTTCCAGGTCCTGACCGAACGCGAGGAGAAGAACAGCGTCGCGATCGCCTCCAACGAGTCGTTCGGCGGCTGGACCAAGACGTTCACGGACCCCCGCCTCTGCGCGGCCATCGTCGACCGGCTCACCTTCAACGGCACCATCATCGAAACCGGCACCGACTCCTACCGCCTCGCCAGCACACGAGCCCGCGCCGAGCAGACGGCAGCGGGCTGATCAACCACTTCAACGCCTGGCCGGCGACCGCTGAAGACCGGCCAGGCCGACGTCACGCGAGCGGGACACGCCCTGGAACCAAGGGCCCGGCGTCCAAATGAGCCGCGATGCGCGTGATGGTCCGGGCGTTGTCCTCGAACAGGTGCGCCTGCATACCCGCCGCCCGAGCGGCCTCGACGTTGACTGCGACATCGTCGATGAACAGGCAGTTCTCCGGCCGCACGTTCAAGCTGGCGCATGCGGCCTCGAAGGCACGCAGCTCGGGCTTCTCGATGCCGATCTCGTGGGAGTAGACGATCTGCTCCACCAGTTCGTCGAAGTGATACAGCCTCGTCTCCCGTTCCCGGGCGCCGACGAAGCTGTTGCTCAGGATGCCCAGCCTGCAGCGTCCCTGCAGCCCCTGCACATAGTCGATGAGGTCCTCGTTCGGCGTCCCCAGATACTCCGCCCAGAGATCAGCCATGAAGGCTTCACCCTGGGGGGCGTCGAGCCCCAAACGGACCTCCACCTGCTCGTGCACCTCTCGCTCGCTGATGCTCCCGACGCTCCCAGCCCGCCACACGTCGCGCATCCGCTCATGGATAGTGCCCAGTGGCAGCTCCAGCCGCTCTTCCCACCGTTGCACCCATCCGGTTTCCGGCGTGATCTCCAGCACGCCGCCGATGTCGAGAATGACGCAGGTCGCGGTCACGCGAACTCCCCCTCTTCGTCCTTGCCCAGCGAGCACAGACTGCCCGCTCATGAGATCGACAGAGACACTGTCGACTCTCCCTCTGGGGCAAGGTCAAGCGATCTTCCAGGCTTGTGACAGCCCTGTCGCAACCCGCTGGCCCGACTCATCAGCAAGTGCCGTCAAAACTCGTGACGATCCGCGAAGCCCCCGACCGGACGATGCCGTCAAAACTCGTTAACAAACGCTGTCGCAAGAAGTGATCGAAGCCATCCACCGGTGTCGAGTTGGTAGGTGACGGGGCCCGGTTCGAGGTCGACGACGCCGTACAGGACGGTGAGGGTCTGCCCGGTGAAGGGGCTGGCGGTTTCTGGAGTGCCGGGCACCGGCCGGTAGGTGAGCTGTCCTTGGCCGGGTTCGTCGTCGGGGTCGAGAAGGGAGATGTCGGGGTCGCCGTGCCATTGGCCGTCATGGTCCCGGAAGGCATAGATCAGAAGGGTCACGCGATGCTCCAGTAGGGCGGTCAGTAGTGGAACTGGATGTGGTGCAGATCGGTGATGGTCGCCGCGGCCTGTTGCTGGTCGGGGCGCAGGGCGCGGAAGAAGTAGGCCTCTCCGATGCCGTCGGCGAGGATGCGGCGCAGGTCTTCCTCGTCGGCGTCCTCGTGGTGGGCGTCGAAGAGGCGGCGGGCGTGCAGGGTCGGCAGGTCTTCGGTCAGCCGCCGCAGGCGGGGATCGTGGAATTCGCCGCTGGCGGTGGTGAAGCTGAAACGGGCGTGGAGTTGGACAGTGACGCAGCCGTCGTGTTCGAGGATCTGCTGGTGGGCGCGGCGGCGTACCTGGGGCTGCCAGGTGCGGTAGGTCTCGCGTTCGATCAGGGTGGCGTTGACGGGGGTGAGGTCGTCGGTGTCGCTGTCCGCCCAGCGGGCCAAGGCCTGGGGCGAGCAGAACAGTCTGGGCGCGAGCAGGGAGGCGGGTTGGGTGCGCAGGAGGTGGCGCACGCGGGCGTGGGGCCGGGTCGGGGGACGGCGGGTCCAGTGCCGGGCATCGGCGATGTCCAGGGCCTGGGCGGCTGAGGTGTTCGTCGGCGGCACGTGGTGAAGGCTCCTGCGAGGCGGCGGCGTTGCCGTGGCTGTGGCCGCGTCGTTGTCCCTGGCAAGAGTCCTTGGAGCGCGGACGGTAGTTAGGTGGAGGCGGTGGAGACGGTTTTCCCCAGGCCGGTGGGGCTGGATCCGGTGCCGGGCGAGTCGACGGGGTCGTTCGTCCGGAGGCTGGCGCACGTCAACGCGGTGCCGGTCGCTGAGGTGCTGAGCGAAGTGGGCGTGCGGGGGCAGCCGAGGGATCTGGAGCCGCGGGCATGCGAGGTGTTCCTGCATGCGCACGCGGTCGACCGTCTGGCGGTGATGGCGTGGCAGAGTCCTCAAGTCTTGCGGCGGGCCCTGCCCACACTGGGTGAAGCGGCGGGCTGCAGTACGCGGCAACTTGTGCGGGTGGTGCCGTGGCCGACGCAGTGGACGGTGCTGGAGGCGTGTGCGTTGTGCGTGGCTGGGCGTGAGGACGCGTCGGTGCCGGTGGTGTTGGCCAGTGGTGAACGCTGGCAGGTGTGTGTGCGCCATGGCCGTTGGTTGCGGGTTCCGAATGGCGGTGGGCCCGCGCAGGTGAGTCTGGCCGGCTTGGAGTCGGTGGTGCGGGCGCATCGGCGGTGGTTGCGTCTGCGGCAGCGGGTCGGGCCCTACGCGCGGGCGTTGCTGGCTGACGCCGTACAGGTCAGTGCGTGCTGGTGGCAGAGCCGTCAGATGGGTGCCGAGACGGTGTGGGCGCAGCGTGAGCGGCTGGTGGGCGTGCAGCGGCAGCAGTGGTCGGTTCCGCTGGTGGTCTACCCCGAGGCCGTGGTGGTCGCCGAGGCGATGGCGGTGTACGAGAGGCAGCGTCGGTGGAACCGGGACTTCGGCAACGGTGCGCCGGGTTGGGTGTCTCGGCGCTGGATCGAGTTCGTCGGGCAGCGGCTGGGGATGCCTGATCAGATACGGCGGGGCGGTTACCGTGTGCTGCGCGAGTGGACGCTGCTGCATCGCGTCACGGCCCCGGTCGCGGTGCGGCTGGCGCAGGAGCCTCCGCCGTCCGACTACCTCTCTCGGCGTCTGGAGCCGATGGATCCGCATCGGGCGCTGCCGGCGCGGGGGGCGTTGGAGGACGCCTCGTGTCTGGAGTGGAGGCTCGGCCGACCGGTATCCGACCTGGGGTGAGCAGTGTGGCTGGGGTGGAACACGGGTTGTGTTCGGGCGGGAAGCAGCGATGCCGGTGGCGGTCACCATGACGGGCAGGCTTCCTTCACGCTCTGTGCGGCGTTGAGGCCCTTGGCGCACTGTTCCGTGAACCAGGTCATGGGGCGGACCGCAACGGGCCTGGCGTGGCCGCATGCGATGCCGAGAGTGAAGGCGCAGTCGGGTCGGTCGGTGACCTCGCCGAGGTGGGGGGTGTGCGTGGCGTACAGGACGTGGTCGCCTGCGACGGCAAGGGGGAAGTAGCCGGTGGCGGCCGCCGTGAGGGACAGCTTGCGGTGCAGGTTGGCTCGGGCGTTGTCCCTGACGGCTGCGAGCAGGTCGGGGCGCCAGGTGGGTTCGGCGGGGGTGGCCCATGCGATCGGGGCGAGCTCGTCGGGTTGGGTAGGGGGCTGGGCCAGTTCGGTCAGAGCGTCCTCGGCGGTGGCGTGGATGGCGTACAGGAGCGCCCGCTGTACGGGGTCGCTGTGGGGCGGGTTCGTCAGGGTCTGGTGGACGTCGGCTGTGTCCGTGTGCCCGGTGACTCCGAGGCCCTCGAGGACGGCGAGCCGTGCCGCGCGGATGCGCTCGTAGAACGGCTTGAGGTAGGGGCCGGCCGCGGTGGCGGAGCGCAGCCATCCTTGGGTCGGTTGGGGGCGTACCTGGCGCGTCACGGCGTAGTTGAGGGTCGGGGTGGTGTGCCAGGCCGGGCCGCTGCCCGCGAACGGCGCGGGCAGCAGTGGGTGCCGTTGCGCGGTGGAGAGGTCGACGAGCCAGCTGCCGGGCGTCTTGCTGTGGAAGTCGGGGCGGGTGACGTACTGGGCGGGTCCCGCGGAGACGCGGATCTCCGCGCTGCCGGCCAGGGGGAGCAGGTTCACGGCCAGGCAGACGACGTGTGCGCGGGAGGCCTCGTCCGCGGTCGGCGGCCGCCACCAGTGGATGTCGGCGTTGGGGTCCTTGGCCGTGGGGTCGGTGGCGAGTCGGTGTCCGGGCGGAGCCTCGCACGGGGCGGGGTCCACGATCTGGGTCAGTGCTCCGCGTGTGCCTGCTGCGATCAGGGCGCCGGTGACGCTGTGGCGGTGCGAGGCAGGGCGCAGATCGCGCATGAGCTGGTGTCCGGTGGCCCCGGGCGGGCCCACGGGGGTGCGCAGCAGCGAGGTGTACTTGCCGAGCAGGCGTGCGAGTCGGCCGGGGGCGAGGTCGGTGGGCAGGTTCCAGGCATCGTGGTGGAGGGCTCCCCAGTCGATGACGGCCAGGTGGATGCTGTCGCAGGCCGGGTCGCCGGTGCTGGGATGCAGCCGCATCCAGGGGCCCAGGCCGTTCTGATCGGTCTGCCAGCCGACGGCGCGGATCTGGCGCAGCAGCGGGTGATCGCTGCGGGGATGGCGCTCCGCGCCGGTCGGGACGGTGGAGGGCAGAACCAGGCGGGCGAGGGCTGAGGAGGTGAGTACCAGCAGCGGTCCGGCGGGCAGGGCTTCGGAACGTAGGGGCTTCGCTCCAAGTCGCTGGCGCAGGGTCCAGTTCAGCAGGTCGGGCAGGTCGCCCGCATCGCATGGGCGGGCGCTGCCGTCGACGAGATGGGCTGTCAGGCCGTGGGGGACGGCCTCGAGTACGGCGAGAGGGCCGTCGTTGGTGCGCCGCCTACTCAGGGGCGGATACGCCAGGCGGGCGCGTGCGGGCACGGACGGCTGGGGGCTGCGCGAGAGGGGGAAGGCCCCAGACGGCTGGGGGATGACAGCGGGATTCTGTTCGGCTGATGCCGGGGGTGACGGAGGTTGGGGAGCGGCCGGTGGCGGCGATGCTGTGGTGGGGGCCGGGCAGCGGGTGCCCAGGTGCTGGGGACGCCCCCCTACGCGCTGGGCTGTCGGCTGCTTACAGCGCCAGCAGGGTTCCTGGGCCGATGCTCGGGTGGGCAGTTCATGGCCCAGGCCTCCTAGTGCCGCCCAGTCGGGCGATGCAGCCGTTGTCGGGGGCGGTCCGGGCGTGCCGGTCAGTCTCGCGTCCAGGGCGCTGAGGAGATGCCGGTAGGTGCCCGCGTTCTGCCGCGGTGTGGTCGTGCCCTGTTCCCAGGCGCGGACCGTGGTCTCGCTCACGCCGCAGGCATCGGCCATCTGGTGCGGTGCGAGCCGGGAGTCCTCGCGCAGCCTGCGCCGCTCGGCGGGGTCCGGCAGGCCTCCCGCCCGTTGTTGGGTGCTGTCGGAAAGGTCGCTGAGGTCGAACAGCCCGTCCACGTCTCTGACTCCCCCGGAAAAGTCGCTGTCGGCGCTCTCGCGTGGCGACGCGAGGGGCGCTTGCCAGCGCAGCTTTCCTTAAACGCATAGCCCATGCGGGTGGCACAAAAGCGTTTCGTCATCAGCCGGAGGGTGGCCGACCTGCGGCGATACGACTGTCGGCACGCACAGATGTGCGCTCGTTCGAGGGAGGCGCACGGCCGGTGTTGCCTTGCGCCCCCTGCGCCCACCGCCGCGGCAGCGCATCGGCGCAGGTGACGGCGGCCGTGGCCGGGGCTTCGTTCTGGAGATCGAGGGGCGCACGGGCCGTTCCTTCACGCTCGCTCGTTCGAGCGCGTTCGAGGCCGATCGCTTCTTGTCCTGCTCCACGGCACGCCAGGGTGTTCGGCACCGCCCGCTCGGTTTCGAGAGCAAGGCGATGTCCGTGCTGCGTGGAGAGGTGTGCCGTGGTGAGTGATCTGGTCTGGGCGCAGGTTCGGTCGCGGGCGGGCCGGCTGGTGGAGCGGCCGGTGCGTGAGCTGCGCGGCGAGAGGTTGGAGGATCACGAGGCGGTGTGGCAGCCGCCGCGGTACCAAGGCAGGCGGGCGATCGCGACGTGGTGGCGGCCGGCGGACCGGGTGCGGCATGCCGGGTGCGCCACCCTTGCCGCTTTGGAGGCGGCGGTATCGCTGGAGGCCGATCGCGAGGTGGCGGCGTTCGCGTCGTGGCCGGTGCGGCTGGGCTGGGCAGGCAGCGGTGAGGGTTACGTGCCTGACTTCTTCGTCCGGCTGGCCGACGGACAGGGCCGGCTGCTGGTGTGCCGCCCTCGAGGAGACACGTCTCAGCGGTGGGAGGAGGCTTCGCGGCTGCTTGAGGCAGCGGGCCGGCAGACGGGCTGGCAGGTACGGGTGCATGAGGGCCTGGCGGATCCGGTGGCCGCGCAGAACATGCAGCGGTTGTCGCGGTGGCGGCATACCCGGCTGGCGGACGCCGGCACGGCGCGAGTCCTGCAC
This sequence comes from Streptomyces sp. NPDC047886, assembly GCF_043204435.1. NCBI lineage: Bacteria > Bacillati > Actinomycetota > Actinomycetes > Kitasatosporales > Streptomycetaceae > Streptomyces > Streptomyces sp. NPDC047886. The sequence continues at coordinate 688,062 of NZ_JBIDCF010000004.1, read as the reverse complement.
GATGTGTTCGCGAAGCCGCAGCCGCTCGCGGCCGGCGTACGCGCGAGCGGTCTGCCGGAGCTGCCCACCGTGGCCAGGGCGCACCATCTGATCTGGACGCGTGAACTCCTCATCGACTGGAGCAGCCCGTTCGTTCCCGCGCGCTCACTGGTGTGGACGCCGGAAGGAACAGGCTGATGACCGCGACCCACACGCCGGCAAGGCCGGCCGAGGTGGGGGTGGGCAGCACGGTGCGCTGGCATGGCCGCAGCTACCAGGTGACGGCGCTGCAGGGCAGCAGCGTGCATCTGCTCAGCCGGCATGCCGACGGCGAGGACGCTGTCGTACTGCTGGACGCCCTGGTCCGCTCCTCTGACTTCGCCGTCCTCAGCACACCGAGCGCCTCGTCGGCCGGCGACAGCAAGAGCGCCGCTTCCCCCGCTACGAACCGAAGCCTGGGAGCTGCGGGCCTGCTGGACGGGCTGCCGGAAAAGGCCCGCGAACAAGCGGAGTTCTGGCTGGACCACGTCCTGGAGGTGCACTGCGGGCTGCCCGGCTTCGCCGATCCTGGAAGCTGGCCACGGCCTGGCTACGACACCGGTGTGACCACACTGCGCCAGCGCTGCGAGACCAAGGCGGACGAGCTCCGCGCGGCCCACCTGCACGTGTCCGCGGCCACGGTCGAGCGCAAGCGCCTGGCGTGGCTGCGCGAGGGCGTGTGGGGGCTTGTCGACAAACGGCGGGTCCGCCGGCCCAGTGCGCATGGGCGCGTCGACGAGCAGGTGGTGAAGCTGCTCCTGAAGATCCACAAGCGGTACGAGGACAGGTCCGTCGGGACCAGGTCACGGCTGTTTGAGCTGTTGCGGAGGGCATGCGTGAGGAAGTTCAAGAAGAAGAGGGCCGAAGAGCTGATGCCGTCCACGGCTACGTTCTACCGGCTGTTGGACCGACTGGGAATCCTGTGTGGAAAAGAGGCTGGGCGCCGCGGCGGTGGCGGGCATCGGCCTGCGCCTCCGTTCACTCTGGCGACGGCGACCACGCCGGGCGAGCAGGTCCAGATCGACACCACCGCGCTCGACCTGCTGGCGCTGGACGAGACCGGCCGGGTGGTCTCTCTGGAGCTGACCGCGGCGATCGACGTGGTCAGCCGCACCATTCTCGCGGCTGTCATCCGGCCCAAGTCCGGAGGCACCAAGACCGGCGCCAGAGCCCGCCGCCACGGCGGGCGTGCCACGAAGGCGGTGGACGCCCTGCTGCTCCTGGCCGAGATGTGCACGCCGCAGCCGATGCGGCCGCACTGGTCACCGCGGGCCGGCGCACAGGGATCCGGTCTGCCGTACGCGCAACTGGTGGAGGCCGACGAGCGGATGCAGGGGGCGGCCGCCCGGCCGGTGATCATCCCCGAGATGATCGTGATGGACAACGGAAAGGTGTTCGCGGGGCGGGCGTTCATGGACGCCTGCGCCCAACTGGGCATCTCCGTGCGGCCTGCCTGCTACAACTCCCCCACCCACAAGGCGATCATCGAGCGGACCTTCAGCTCGGTCAAAACGCTCTTCAGCCAGTTCCTTCCTGGCTACACGGGCAAGGACCTTCGTCATCGCGGGAAGAAAGTCGCCAAGGAGCGACTGTGGCGGGTCGACCAGATCAATGACTTCCTGCAGCAGTGGATCGCGATCGGATGGCAGCAGCGCCCGCACGAGGAGCTGCGCAATCCGTTCCTGCCGTCGATGCCGGCGCGTACTCCGAACCAGATGTTCGCCGCTCACGTCGCTTCCAGCGGCTACGTTCCCGTCTGTCTCGGCGAGGAGGACCGGCTGCGGCTGCTTCCCACGGAGTGGGCGAGGGTCACGGAGAAGGGTGTGCGGCTGAACAACCGCACCTACGACAGTCGGGCCCTCAACGTCTACCGCCATGCGGCGTCGGGCTGGCCGGGTAAGGGACAGCGCTGGCCAGTGCGCTTCCACCCGCATCAGCCGGAGAAGGTGTGGCTGGAGGACTTCCGCAACGGCAGCTGGGCGGAGGCCGGTTTCGTCTATCAGCGGCGGATCGGTGACACGTGGAGCGAGCACGTCTGGGATCAGGCCACGGCCACGCATCTTGAGAGCGGGGGCAGCAGCCGGGACCAGAGCGCGATCGCCCGCGTCGTGCGCTCGCTGCTCGAGCGCGCCGGCCGCGGCCCGGCCCGCACCTCCAGCGTGCCGGCCGCGGCCCGGCCCGCACCTCCAGCACGCCCCCGGTGCCAGCCGACCGCGGGATGGCCGTCGGTCCCGGCTCTGCCAAGGATCCCTACGCAGGCATCCCTGTTCCTTGCTTCGACAGCGTCGCCAGCCTGCCCAGCGGGCCGGAATGGCTCTCCCCCGCCCCGGCATCGGCGTCACCCGACGACACCGGCCCCGGACCGGACAGCTCGCACTGACCACCCCAGGCAGGAGGAGACCCAGCGCTCTGCCTGCCTGCAGCCCTGCCAAGGACCTCCCGTGGAACCTCGCCCCATTGACGCCGTACCCGGCGCGTTCCTCCCGCCGACCACCCGCGACGGCTGGCGCGCCCTGATGCGCCAGAACGTGAAGCCGCCGGAACTCGCCGACCACCCGCCCCCGGCGTCCCCTACCCCGGCGGACGACCCACGGCTGCGGTACCACGCCACGATGTGCACCGTTCCCACACCCGCCATGAAGAAGGCCAACACGGTGGCGCGCCGGCTGTGGCTGGCCGGCAGTCCACGCAGCGAAGGCCCCATGCATCTGGCGATCGACGGTCCGGGCGAGACCGGAATGACCACCGTCCTGCGCCAGATCGGCCGAAGCTTCGAGAAGATCCTTGCCGACCAGCTGCCTCCCCACCCCAAGCGTGTCCCCGTCGTCCACATCAACACGCCACTCGCCCCCGGCAGCAAGCTCGACATGTCCATCCCGTTCGCCGAGTTCCTCGGCCACAGGCACACCAAAGACCCCGAGACCAATCCACGCAGCACCGACATGACCGGACCCATCTGCCACGTCATGAAGACCCTCGGCACCCGCCTGGTCCTCGTCGACGGCATCGACCGGCTGGACAACGCAGAACTGAAGACAGCGTTCGACTACTTCGGCTACCTCGCCGACGAATGCAACGTCTCCTTCGTGTACTGCGGTCCCGGCTCACGCGACGTCGTCAACGATGCCCGCCACGGCAAACGTCCTGGGTCGCCCGACGGCGGATCCGGCGGCATCCCCACCCTGGCCGTTCTCCCCATCCCCTACAGCACCGACGACCACACGACCTTCCACGAGATCGTCAAGGCCTTCGACCAGCACCTGCGCCTGCACCAGCACACGCCCGGGGACCTTCTTCACCTGGCGACACACCTGCACCGTCGCACCGGCGGCTACATGAAACCCCTGTCGCTCCTCATCTGCATGGCTGCGCAGGAGGCCATCGAGACCGGCGCTGAAGCCATCACCGAGGAACTCCTCGACGACCAACTGGTAGGGCGTTTCTGTGACGATCCGATTCTGCAGACCTGACGCACATCCCATCGGATCATGCGCTCGTTTCACAACCTGGATCCGCCCGTCCGCGAACCCTTACTCGGATCGTTCGCTCTAACGAGCTCCATCCGCCCGCCCCCGCGCGGCCGGTACCGCAACAGTCCCGGGTGGGCGGGCGGTCGTCAATCCGAGGTCTCAGGGTGCGCGCACTGCGCCGTCCGCATACGAACCGGAAACAAAGGAAGTTCACTTTGAGCAAGCGCAAGAAGCCCGGGCGACGGTCAATGGCAGGATTCCCCGGCCGCCGGACCGTGGTGGTCGACATGCTCGAAATCGGAGCCGTGCACGGCAGCTTGACTATGCGCGCGGGACGGGACGACGGGCAACTCGTCTGCATCGTCCTGCCCGCACCGGTGCTCCCGAGCTTCATGGAGAATCTCGCTCACGCCCGTCTGGACGCAGAGGAGGAGTACTGGCGCGTGATCCACCACGTCACCGCCTCCACACCGGTGAACGGCCCCGGCGGAATCCCGCGAGCCGTCGAGAAGTGGCTGTTGGCGCAGAACTGGAGCAGCGTGCTCGCCGCAGCAGCAGACGATGCGCCCGACTCCCTGGCACTGATCACGCACGTGGGGCACATCGGTCTGCGGCTTGCGCCCCCGTACGCAGCCGGCAGGGCCTTGGCCATCTTCGACCCTCTGCAGTTCCAGCGGCTGGAACGGAGCCTGCTTCATGCCTGCCGCACAGCACACGAGCAAGCGGTGAACAGCGCTGTCCATCCCCTCGAGACAGCCGCCCTGGCCCTGCGCCACATCTCGTCTCAGCCCTGGCCGCCCCCCGCGCAGCCCACACTGCCCTCCCAGGAGGAAGCTGCCTCATACATGCAGGGAAGGTACGAGGCGTTCCAGCGCCGCTCCCCCTACATCCGTGCGGACGACAAAACGTTGAATCTCTCCTCCGAAAGCCTTTGAGCGACGGAAGCCTGGCACCGCGGGCGCGCAGGCGACCTCACAGTCGGCGTGACACGTCACCAGAGCGTTCGGCCCGGGACTTTCACGGTGGCCAGCACGCTGAGGCTGCCGACTGAAGACCTGGCCGTGAGGGGACGGCGCCATCATCCATGAGCGTCGGCGTCGCCGTCACGAGTCGACAGGGCACGACCGGGGGCCCGTGCGGGCCGGTCAGATATGGATCATGTTGGGACACGGGCAGTGGGAGCAGGGCTCGCCTTCTCCAGGCGTGCCGGGGTGACAGCTCCAGTCGTGCCCGCACTCACACAGCAGGCCGCCCACCGACGCGGCAAAGGAACACACGTTGCACGCCGCACTCGTCGGCTGCGTGCTGGGCGGCTTGGCCGTGTCCAAGGCAGCCGCATGCTCAAGCAGTTCCCGGGGCAGAGCGGATCGCCCCTGATTGAGGATGATCTCGGTCAGTTCGTGGTCGAGCCATTCCTGGGCGGGGTTGTCCGCGTGCGTCATCAGCCAGCTGCGGAAGGCGTGAGGCGCGCCGGCAAGCAGCTCGGCATCCCCCTGGCTCGCCTTCTCCATGAGGGAGGTAAGACGACTGGCGAGTTCGGCGCCGAGGGGCACGTTGTCACCTGTCGCCTTGCGGACCTGAAAGTAGACGCCCGGGAAGGCCAACGGCGATACGAAGTGATGGTCGGGCAAGGAAGCCGGCTCCGCGCCGCCCAGCGTCGGCTCGTGCCAGGGGCACTGCTTGGCCAGCCGGGTGATGAACCACTCTTTGAAGACGAAGGGGTTGGCGGTCTGGCTGGACCAGCCCCAGTCCGCGACGCATCCGCAGACGTGCTTCAGCGGTGTCCAGCTGACCGTCGCCGGCGTCCGCTTGCTTCCGTCGCCCCGCCCTCCCGTCTGCTTGCCATGCGGCTTGTTCTTCTTGACGCGTCCCATTGCCATCCCCTGTGGTCAAAGGGCGCCGGTCCGGCCGGGCCCGCTGCTGTACTCCCGGTGGTCTAACGACCTTCTCGTGCGGCGAGCAGCAATTACGACGTACCTTTCGCCATTTCGTGTGGTTGTCGAGCATTCGGTCGGTCACGAGCGAGGGTCCCTACATGACGGTCAGCCATGGGTTTTCTGGCCGCTGGGCCGGTCGGGACTGGCGACGGCGACGACGCTTCAATCTCGCTGCTTCGCAGCGTTGACCAGAGGGTGCGGGACACGGCACGGCGCGCACGCGAGGCGCGGATCGATGGCTGCCACGTCGAGACGTATCTGAGGCGCGCGTGGAGCCGCCAGAGCCCACGGTGACTCCGAGCGCGGCCGCCCGAGTGCTCGCGTGTGAATCGGCCCTGCTCAGGCGCCTGCGACGGCTTGAGGATCACCCGCATGGCCGTCGGCCACCGTGATGAGAGTGATACCCCCTTTTCACCCTGATTGTCACAGGTGGGTGCTGCACTCTTCGCCACGGCCCAAAAGCGCGCATTTCGACATGAAAGGTGGTTCTTGTCTTGGGTGACGATCTCGATGGTGCGGATCGGCTGTTGGACAGCGAGGAGCGACAGCTGCTGGCCGCGGCTCCCGGGCCCAGCGACACGGGCGGGTGGAAGTCGCTGGTGTCCGACCCCGGTTTCGTGAGGCGCAGTACGGTCCTGGCCCGCTCGAGCCCGTTGCACCGCCTGGACCTGAGACAGGCGTGGCAGCAGTTCCCTGCCGGCGTGTACGACCCTCGGACCCTGGCGCTGGCGGCGCTGGAGGCGGTGATGCACCAGCAGGGCCTTGACCAGGAGGCGACCACCGAGGCTGTGGTGGAGTTCCTGGTGGATCTGGCTCGTGACGCGGGACCCGGCCGGGGCGGTGACGAGCACGAGGCTGTGGCTCGGTTCGTGCTGCGAGAGCTTCTCAACGACCAGCACGGCGGCATGGACTTCGCCGTTGCCTACAGCGACTACCGGCAGGGGCACTGCCGGCAGGAGCTGGGGGTACGGCTGCTGAGCGAGGAAATCGGGCGGGACGGGCGGGCGGTACTGCGGTCGAGTGTGCCGGCGATCAATCTGCTGCTGGCCGGGATGGACGTCGATGTGGAGGACCACCAGGCGGCGAAGGACGAGATCCTGCGCCGCCAGGTACGCACCGGGCGGTGGGGCCGGGCGGAGGAGAGCGCCGGGGAGAGCCTGAAACTGTCACTGGCGTACGCGGAGCGGATCCGGGTGGTGCTGCGGGAGACCGAGCGGGACGTGCGGGCCGTGGACTGGGGGCGTCACGTGCCGGATCTCCTTGACGCGGCGCGCAGCCACCTGCTGGAGCGGCAGCGGGCCGAGCAGGGGCTGATCGAGCTGATGCGCACGGCACGTGACGGGATCAAGGAGAGCGATGTGCTGCTGACCTGCATGCGCATCCTGCAGCTGCTTCAGCGAGCACATCACCGGCATTCACAGCTACTCAAAGAGGTGCTGGGGGCTCGGTCGACGTTCCTTCAGTCGCAGGCCCAGCAGCGCTTCCGGCCGATCCCCCAGCTGTCGAAGGTGGCTCTGCAAAGCGACGTACTGCTGCCGCTGCTGGAGCTGGGCGCGGCGGAGGCTGCTGAGGTGACGGAGGTGTTCACCGATGCGCTCAGCGGTCCGGTCGTGGCGCGTCTGCCGCGGCTTCGGGACTGGTGGAGCCTGCTGCTGGCGCCGGTGCGGGAGAGCGGTGGGACGTTCGAGGACGACGAGGTCGTCGAGCTGACGGACGACGATCTGATGGCGGACGCGGCGGGTCACAGTGATCTCGACTATGCGCGGGCACGCAGGGTGCTGGCGCAGGCTTTGGCCGGGCCGGTCAGGTTGTCGCAGTTGCTGGCCGATGCTCTGCAGTTCGGTCCGGCGGTGGCCGACGTTCTCGCGCTGACGGTGCTGGCGGCGTTCGCTCCGGATCCCGAGGGCGACGACGAGGAGGCCGGTGTGCACGACCTGTCGGACCTGCTGGGCGAGCACCTGGTGGTCCTGGACGACGGAACCTGCTTCGACGACGGCCTCTACGGCGGCAGCGACCTGCTCGTCGTTCCGGCTCACTCCCTGATCGACGAGGAACTGCTCGAGGAGGCTGCGGCATGAGCGCGGTTGCGGCTCTGGAGGATCTTCAGGACGCGGCGGAACTGGTGCGGCACGGGTGCCGGCCCAGGCTGCGTCCGCTGGCCGACGCACGCTACCGGGACCTGCTGCAGCGCTACCGGATGGACAAGGCCTTCCGGGACCGGGTCGAGGCGATCAGCCAGGGGCTGGGTGTGCAGGTGATCGCCGCACACCCTCAGGAAGGTCTGGTCCTGCATGCCCAGGACGGAGGACTGTTCACCTACCGGCTCAAGGACGACCTGAAGCGGTCGGCGGAGCAGCGCCTGGTGCTCGGGCTGGTGCACGTCGCGATCGCGGCTCGCGTGTATCCGACCGAGCACGACCTGGAAGACGAGACGGTCAAGCGCATCAGTGTCGGCGAGGTGGACGCCTTCCTGCGGCACCTGGTGGAGCAGCTGAGGGAGGCGTCGAAGGGCGAGGACGGGCTACCGGTGCCGGAGCCGGCCGTCGATGCCGTGTGGCGGATGTATGACAGGCGCCCGCCGGCGAAACCGACCGCGGGAGGACGCGGGGTGACGCAGTCGAGCACGCAGGTCGTGATCCGCGAAGCGCTGGAGTGGCTGGTGCACCAGGGCATGGCAATGCCGGCGCCGGAGTTCGGCGCCGGGCACTACCGGCTGCTGCACAGGTTCCGGCTGCAGGTCGGTGAGGCGGCGGCGTTGCCGGCGTTCGAGACGCTGCGCGACATCCGGCGGGCTCAGGACGCAGACGCCGCCCCCGGCACCGACTCCGACTCCGACTCCGACTCCGACTCCGACTCCGAGGAGATGTGACATGCACCGTCTGCGACGTCTGCGGCTGGTGAACATCGGGCATGCGGCTGCGGGGTTCAAGTCGCTGGTCCTGGATCTGACGGGCGGCGTGAGCCATGTGGACGGCAGGGTGGTGCCGGCCGTCGACGTGATCTTGTGGCTGCGTAACGGTGGCGGCAAGTCGAGCCTGCTGTCGTTGATCTTCAGCCTCTTCCTGCCGGCGAAGGGCGACTTCATCGGCCACAAGAAGGGCAAGTCCCTGGCCGACTACGTGCCCGACCAGAAGGTCTCCCATGTCATCGCCGAGTGGGAGGACACTTCCCTGCCCCGCGGGGGCCCTGCCCTGGTCACCGGAGGGGTGTACCAGTGGCAGGACGGGCACCGGCCTGCTGACGTGGAGCACGGCTGGGAGCTGCTGGTGCGTCGCTGGTATGCCTTCCGGCCGCTGCCGGGGCTCCTCGACCTGGACTGCCTCCCGGTGCGTACCGAGGGTGGGCAACTGACGCAGAGCGCGTTCCTCAAGAAGCTGGGCGACGCGGGCAAGGCACAGCGTGGGCTGCATCTGCGCATCGCCAAGGACCAGACCGAGTGGCGCACGCTGTTGTCCGATCTCAGGCTCGACCCGGCTGTCCTGAAGATCCAGCGGGACATGAACCGGGAGGAGGGCGGGATCACGGAGCTGTTCCAGTTCTCCACCTGTGAGGACTTCGTCGACTTCCTCATCGACCTGGTCTGCGACCCGCGGGATCCCGCTGTGGTCCGGGCGTCTTTGGAGGAGACGGCGGCAAAGCTGGCGCGGCGTCCTGGCCGGGAGAGGGAGCAGAGTTTCCTTGCCGCGGCGCTGCTGGCGCTGAGGCCTGTCACCGAGCACAGCGCCCTGGCGGCCGTGCAGCAGGAGACGCTCGCGCAACAGGTGTGGGTGGCCCTGCGCGCGGCGGAGCACCTGTCCGACCGGGCTCAGGCACTGGAAGGCACGGCGGCAGCGGCCGCTGCGCAGGCCACTGCAGAACAGGCGGCCGGAGCCGAAGCCAGGAGGCATGCCGAGCAGGAGGAGCGGAGCCTGGTGGTGCTGACTCGGCACGCCGCGCAGTGGGCCGCGGACGACGCCGGCACGGAGCTGGGACGATGCGAGGAGAAGGCGGCCGAGGCCCAGCTGGCCCATCACGCGTGGGAGCTGGTGGACACGGTGCTCGAACTCGATGCCCAGCGGGAGGAAGAGCAGCGTCTCAGACAGCTGCTGGAACGCCAGGACGTACGGCAGGCCCCGTTGCGCGAGGCGATGCAGGCTGCGGGAGCGGCGCTGCGGGACAGGCTGTCCGGTGCCGTCGAGGAGCTGGCCGGTGAGGTGGCACAGGCTCGGCAGGAGAGTGAGGAGGCGGCTGCCGAACGCCAGGTGGCGGAGGACGGCCACGCGCAGGCGGCGAAGGCGCAGTGGCAGGCGAAGGACCGGCTGCGCCGCGCCTCCGAGCAGCTGGCGACTGCGGAAGCGGCTGTCGAGACCGCCCGCCGGGACGGGCTGATCGGGGCCTTGGAGGATCCGGGCGACGCGCTGACCCGCTACACGGACGAGCACACTGTTGTGGGCCAGCTGCTCCAGGACCACCGAGCACGGCAGGCAGCTTCGCTGTCGCTGTTCTCTGAGCTGGCAGAGCAGCAGGCGGCCTGCGTCGTACGGCTCGCGGCGGCCCAGGAGCGTCACAGCGCGCAGTGGGACCGGTTGAGTTCTTTGCAGGCCGACAGGCGCGAGCTAGCGTCCGACCGGCGGCTGCTGGAGCTGGCCTGCGCCGAGTCCGGGACTGTGCTGGATCTGGACCAGGTGGCTGGGGACCTTCTGAATCTGCTGGCAGCGGCCGGGCAGCAGAGCGACGCTCTGATGCTGCAGGAACAGGTGGACGGCGTCGACGACCGGCGTGCTGTGAAGGCACTCCAGGATGTCGGCTTCCTGCCGGCTCCGGTGGAGGTCGAGCGGGCGGTGGAACGTCTGCGGGCGCTGGGTGCTCCTGCCGTGTCGGGACTTCAGTTCCTGCGCGAGGTGTTCCGTGCCGACGAGCACGCCGCGGTGGTGGCCGCCGTGCCTCATCTGATCGGCGGTGTGGTGGTGTGCGGGGCGCTTCCTGAGGGAGAGGACCTGGCTGCGCTCGCACAGCGCGCGGGTGTCACGGCGTCGGTGATCGCAGTGGGTGAGGACCAACAGGCGCGGCAGGCGATCGCGGCTGCCGGCGCGGGCGCGGTGGTGCTGCCCGTTCACCCGGGGCTGCTGGAACCGGACGCCGCTGAGCGGGAGCAGTTGCGGCTGGAACACCGGCTGGAGGGGCTGGAAGAACGCGTACGGGATCTGATCCACAGGCGGGAGACGGATGCTGCTCTCGCACGTCGGCTCCAGGCCCACATGGACGTCTTTGGCGCCGGTCCGCGCGAGGGGCTCGAGGCAGCCGTTGCCCGTCTGGAGCACGAGGCCGACACCCTTCACGAGAAGCACCGTCTGCTGAAGGAGCAGGCGCGGCGTGCACGTGAGGACACGGACGCGCTCGGGCCGGAGATTGATGCCCTCACCGAGCGGCTGGTGACGCTGACGGATCTTCTTCCCCGGGTGCGGGAGCTGGCACAGGCGCATGAGCGTGTGTTGCCTGCCTGCCGGGCGGAGAGGGATCAGGCCCGCCAGGCACTACCGGTACACAAGGCGGACATGCGCCGGTACGCGGAGGCCCGCGAGGAGGCCGAAGCCCGGCAGGGCGCGGCTCGTGACCTGCTGCGGCGGCTTGAGGAGCGTCAGCGGCGCCATGCCTCGGAGATCAAGCGGCTCGATGCCGACCTCCCCGCCGGCTGCGGTCACCCGCTGAGCGCGGCCGAGCTGGCCGCGACCGCGGTGGAGACCCTGCGCAGCCGTTTCGATCAGGCCCGGCGGGACTGGGAAGGAGAGATCGGGGACGCAGACCTGCGGGCGCGGGCCGAAGTCTGCGCCAAGCGCATCACAGACCTCACGCAGGCTCTCGGTCGCAAGCCCGGGGAAGTCTGCGCCAAGGCCGAGCAACTCGCGCGTTCCCCCCACGCGGGCGAGGCGGAGGATCGCTCCAGGAAGCGGGCCGAGGCCGAGGCGGCCAAGGAAACGGCCATCGAGCGTCGGGGCGTTGCCAAGGAGGCGAAACTCCGGGCGGACACCGCCTGGGAGGAGGCATCGGCTGCGGTGGAGGCACTCGACCCTCCCTACGACGCGCATGCCGACCAGGCAGGCCCGTTCCACACGGCTGCCGGCGCCTTCAAGGCCCAGGCAGAGGTCCGGAGATCTGTCGACCGGGCGCACACGGCGGCCCAGGAACACCAGCTGAAGGTAAGAGACCTGCACATCGCCACCGAGAAGGCGAAGAGCGCAGCGCACCGGGTGGCCCGATGCGCCCAAGGAATGAAAGACACGGCCGGCCGTCACCGCGACACGGTGCACGACGCGGCGCCGGACAACGCAGGTGCCGCGCAGCTCGACGCCCAACTGTTCGGCCTTGTCGAGCAGTTGCAGATCAGTGCCTCGTCGCTGGCCTCTCTCCCGCCCGAACAGGCCGAGGCCTTGGAGGAGACGGTGACCGGCGCGGTTGACACCGCGGCGAAAGCCCACGACGACGCCCGCAAGAAGCTGGAGAAGTCGGTGCGCAAGGTGCACAGCCTGGCTCAGGACCAGACGCACCGCGACGTGGTCGAAGGCCAGCTGCTGGAACGGCTGCTGAACGATCTGAGCCACCCGGCACGGCTGGCAGAGCTGATCGAGGAGATCGATCTGCGGGAGAAGGTCGTCCGCGGCGAGCTGGCCGAGCTCGCCGACGACCAGCTGATGGTCGTGCAGACCTGTCTCGCGCTGGTGAAAACAGTCCTGGACGACGTACAGCAGGTGGCCCGTCATTCCCGGCTGCCGCAGGGTTTGGGAAGCTGGTCGGGGCAGCAGTTCCTCAGCCTGGAGATCCGCCACCTGCCCGACGACGAGGTCCTCGCCCGCAGGCTGTCGACCGAGATCGACCGCATGACCGCCGCCGTCGCCACAAGCACCGCGGCCAAGGCCACAGCCTTGCCGGAGGCCATGACCCTGACCAAGGAACTGGTCCTGGCCGCTCTCGGCGGACGCGGCAACGTCGTCGCGAAAATCATCAAGCCGACGCAGTCGCTCGACATCGTCCAGCGCAACTCGGTCACTCAGATCCAGAAGTTCAGCGGCGGCGAACTGCTCACCGTGTCGGTCCTGCTGTACTGCACCCTGGCCCGGCTGCGTGCGGCCAAGCAGGGCAGCAAGGCGTCGGGAGGCGTGGGCACCCTGGTGCTGGACAACCCGTTCGGGAAGGCGAACTACGCGCCGTTCATCGGCCTGCAGCGCAAGGTCGCCGCGGCCCATGGCATCCAGCTCGTCTACACCACGGGCTCCAACGACCTTCCCGCCCTGGAACGCTTCCCCCTCATCATCCGCCTGCGTAACGGCATCGACGCCCGTACCCGCTCGCAGTACGTGCAGATCGCCGACCGCTACGGAGACGCCGTCAGCCGCGGCATGCAGCACGCCTACGACGACGGCATCACCTCCGCACGCCTGCACCGCCACAGCGCCCAGGACACCGAACAGGAAGACACCGGGCCGGGCATCCCCCACCAGAGCGGTGAGACCGAACCCGGCGACGCCGGGAGCGACCAGTGACGCCGGCCGAGCACATGACCGTCTTCCTCTCCGGCCAGACCCGAAACCGGGTCGGGTTCGATCTGCTGGCCCAGGCCGCCGACGCGGGCGACTCCAGCCTGTCCACCTCTCCCCTGCGGCGCCGGATCCTCGCTGGCGCCGCAGCACAGCTCGCCGGCGCGGGCACCGTCCGGCTGCCCGCCGCCGGCGGCCGGGGCTGGGACCACAGCGCCGAACCCCCACTCCCCCTGTGGGTGGAACGGCTCACCCCCCGCCGGGCCCGCGCCCAACGGCCGGGCCCCCGGGCCTGGGTCGAGCCCCTCGCCTTCGCCGCACATCTGCCGCTGAGCCGGGCCGACCTCGAACTCCTCTCCCCCATCAACGACCACCTCCGCGACCACCCCGACGCCGAACCCGTCCCGATCCCCGAACGCTCCTACGAGCTGTACGGCGACGAGAAACGCCTCGCCCGCATCACCGCCCACCGCCTGGTCACCGCGGGCCTGCTGAGCATCACCGACCACCTGCGGGCATTCCCCTCCCCCGCACCCCTGGCGATGTACGAGCTCGGTCCCGCGCCATGGATGCTGATCGTCGAGAACAGCGCCGCGTTCACCAGCCTGCGCCGCATCCTCAACCGCTGGCCCAGACGCGACGAGGTGGGCTGGCTCGCCTACGGAGGAGGCGACCACCTCGTCGCCTCCCTCACCACCTGCCTCGAGACCTTCGAGGAACGCGACCACCCCATCGACGACCTGCTGCTGTACACCGACCTCGACCTCGACGGCCTCGAATGCGCCCAACAGGCGGCCGAACGCGCCCGCGAAGCCGGCCTGCCGCCACTTGTTCCGGCCGCCGGCCTGTACAGCACACTCCTGACCCGGCCGCCCCGTGCTGTTCCGGGCGCAGACGCAGACCGCATCCGGGCGGCTGCAGCCTGGCTTCCTGAGCCTCTGGCTGCGAATGCCTGCATGCTTCTTACGCAAGGAGAAGTTCTCCGGCAGGAGGCTCTGCCAAAGCCCCGGCTGGAACAACTGCTACGCCCCGACCAACCATTGCTGCCTCAGCTGCGAGAGCAGCGAAGCCGTACTGCAGCCTGCTGACGAGCCCAGGCACCGTCCCGAGCACGGGACCCCAACTACTGCGATGAGGGTGCCGTATCCGGCCAACTTCGAGCGAGAGACAGTGAGACATAGTGAGATGCCGTGGGACTCACTCGGACACCGCCGGACACCCACGGACAACCACGGACGATGGAAGGCAGTGGCCGAAGGGTGCGGGGCCCGAGGGTGGTTACCGTTTCGCCGGGCCCCGCATGCGTCACACTCCCTCGTATGCCGAGCTTTCAGAGAAGGAAGGCGATCGGTGACGCCCACGAAAAGCGCGTCACCCAGGAATTCAACCGACGCGGCTGGCACGTCAGCCCCTGGGGGCAGGGAGTCATGGGCGAGCCCGTACGGCTCGCCCTGCACCACACCACCAGCTCCCTGCGCTGGACACCCGACCTCATCGCCGCACAGGGACGACAGGTCGTCCTGATCGACTGCAAGAGCCGCATGACCAGCCAGACCAGCCGGCGGCACGCCATCGAACGGGCCGCCGTCACCGCCCACCTCCAGCTCGTCGCCTGGACCCAGCTCCCCCTCTACTACGTCTTCGACAACCTCGACCTCCTCACCCCGCACGACGCCCTCGGCCTCGGGCAGGAAGGCCCCCGAACCACAGCCGGCTCCGGGACGCCCTACCTCCTCGTCCCCGCCACGCGCGCCTCGGCGTTCGACGATGTCTTCGGCGCCCCAGACGGGCTCATGGCCGCCTGAACTCGGCTGCACGCGCTCTCGGGCATCCGATCAATCGGCCGCCGGATCGAGTCGGGCATCATCTCTGTTCCGGTGGGGTTATCGAGGGCGGATCTCCATGGTGGCGCCGCAGCAGTGTGAGTGGCGGCCTGTCGGCGGGCGTCGTCACTCAGGCTCCGTGCTGGGATCCCGTGGTGCGGGCGATGAATCCTGAACGGCCCTCCCCGACGGGATGCTGCCATGCCCCGCCCGCGCTGCGCTCGGCGGCGAGACAGCGCAGCTTGAGAAGGCCAAGACTCAGGAAGTAGCGGTCGGCCAGGGAGACTTTCCCTGGCTGCACTTGTCGTGCGCTCATCCATTCCATCAACATGGCGGCCGAGTGACGGGCCATCCAGGGACGGGAAAGGTCTGCTTCAGGCTCCAGCCCTAAGGTCGCGCGGTGCCACATCTGATCGACGGCTGTCCGCACCTCTTTACGCAGGTCACGGAGCTCTTCCTGGCTCGTCCCCAGAAGCAGTTCGAAACGCTCCTCGGAAGAGGTCTCCTTATAGCGGCCCATCTGGGATGAGTGGGAGATGGCCGCGTACTCCCATACCGCAAAGACGTCCTGGTCGTACGGGGTGCAGTCGAAGGCCAGCGCTGCTGAAAGGTCGGCCATGAACTCATGGTCGTCCTCGGGCAAGCGCAACATGTTCAGTCCCACGAGAACGCCGATAAGTCGCTCGTCGACCTCGCGCAGCGGCGCACCAGCAAGGTCCGGAAGACGTCGCAGGTTGCTCCTCATCTGGCGCACCACTCGTCCGCCCGTGGCCAGCTCGGTCCGGGCCTCGGCTTCCGCCGCCTCGTACTCCTTCCCGAGAACTGACTCCCACCCTGCAGGAACACGTGCCGCGGCCTGCGCGACCGCATTCTCGTGACGGACACGGCCGTTGAAGTACGCGCACGCAATCGCGAGCTTGAGCGCCGTTTCTGGGACATCGGCGCCGTCGAAGAACGCAAGAAGTGCCAGATCGTCGCTTCTCCGTCCAGGAGTACTGTGCCGGGCGAGTGCACAGACAAGGTCACTCGTCCCGTCCGGGTAGACCGAGGCGGTACCGTGCCAGCCGCGGTAGACACGCGTCGGTTGCGGCAGCAGGCCGCGCCGGCGCCATCGCTCGAGCTGACTCGCGCTGACCGCATAGCCCTGCGCGCGGGCATGCTGCATCAGCCCCTGATCAGCTTTGCTGGGTTCACTTCGAGGCATGACCAGGACGCTACTGAGGACGTCACGGCAAGCCTCCGCACCCACCGCGCGGGGGTCTATCGACCGGCGTGCTGTGTTCAGTGTTCTCAGCTCTTCCTCCTGGCAATCTGGGCTCGTCACAGGCAGCTTGCAAGAGACGGACGTCTGCTTCCCCTCAAGATCCCCGCTCTGGCGGCTGCGTTCGCCCTTGCCAAGCAGCTTCGGGGACGCAGAAGAGCTGGTATGGGGCCTCGTGGCGGGCCGAGCCGGAAGCGAGATGAGCGAAACGTGTGATGCCACGGGCAGAGGTCAGTTAGCGTTGTTTTGGATCCGGGTTGTCGATCGCATCGACGGCACCAGTCGCTTGGCCTTTTTATGCGCTGTCCGGGGATGCGGCTGCACCGCGCCTACCAGCAGCCTTCCTTCGTCTGTGGTCGGCCAACGGTCGGCTGCGCATCACCGGAGTACCCATGACGGCTTCATCTGTTGCATCCGTTCCCCGCGACTTCCTCTGCGAACACACCCTCAACAAGAGCCGGGTCCTTGTTCTGCTTGCCCACCGCGGCGGCCCTGAGTCCCTGCAAGCTGTACTGACGTGCCGCGATGCAGGACTGGCGCAGCAAGCAGCACGTCTCCTGACCGCCGCTGCCGCCAACGGCGCGCTCACGACACGGGAATCGGCCGCCGCACAGAGAGTGAGCGAAGAGCTGCCGGAAGCTCCGGCCTCCTCCTTCCGGCAAGCTCTTGAGCGGGCCCGTTCCGGAGAGTGGCCGACCAGTCCGCACGCCCTTTCCTCCTGGTCGGCGAACGCTCTGTCGGCAGGCGGGAGCGCGGACGGCGCTCCTGGTACTGAGCTTCCGGTGTCCGCGGCCCGTTCCCCGAAGGATGCCCGCCTTGCGGATCTGCCCGGCTCGGTCGTGCGGGTCGTCCAGCTGCGGGAGTTCCACATCTACGACGAGGACAGGGCCCTGGCGGCTGCTGCGGCCGGCGGCTGGGAGCCCATGCCGGATGAGGAGCTGGGGGACGACGATCCGAAGGACCTTGTGGGGGCGGTGATGTTCGCTGCGGAGACAACGGGTGAGCTACCTGGCCTGGACTGGCTCACCGACGCGCAGGAAGCCAGTCTGCTGCTGCCTTCGCGGGGCGACGAGGTCGCTGACTGGTCCACCGAGGCCATCCGCGTCAACTTCGGCACGGGCTGGCGTCTTCGGCAGGCTCAAAGCCCCTACAGTGCGCCGTCTACCCAGCCCGACTCCCCGTCTCCGGACTTCGCAGCCCTGTTCCCATCGCCCCCTGCCTGTGACTGCGGCGAGGAAGACTGCGAGAAGTGTGACTGGCAGCTGACACCACGATCTGCAGACCTGCTGTACAGCGCGTTGGTGTGGCTGGCGGAGTCAGCTTATGACGATGCGGCCGAGTTGCGGGAGCGCCCTGTGACCGAGGACGATGACGGTACCTGGGGAATCTTCTCCCGCCTGCCGGAAGTGACGTGGAGTCAGGGAAAGCAGTGGCGGCGCGGGCTGGCCCGTGCCTGTGACGACCTTGCCGGTGACCTTGCGGGCGGGAGCTGGCCTCAGCCCACCTGCGCGGCCGAGGAAATGGTCCTCCACCTCGCCGTCCAAGACGCGCCCGATCACGTGGGGACAGCGGACGAGGACCCAGCACACGCGGCTCTGCCCACTCATCGCGACGATTACGACTTCGGCGCCTGCTCGGATCTCTTTTTCCAGGACCATGACGTCCTGTGGCTTTTTAGCAGCCGCTTCAACCAGAGCCCTGTTCCGCCGGACAGCAACCAGCCCCATGTACCGGATGCGCTGAGGCCGGACAACTGGTTCGAGAGTTTCCTCAACGTGCCCGCGCGTGCTGCCGACCGCGGGTACCGCCGCTGACCCTGCCAAGGCTGCTCCCTGCCCCAGGGCGCGGCCTGGCAATGGTCCTGGGGCCCTGGCCGATATGTCAGCCGTCCCCTCCCCCGTTCCCGTAGCGGAAGGCTGCGCCCAATGAACGTGACCACTCCCCCGGTGTGGGCCGATGAACAAAGAATCGAGTCGAACAAGGTCCGTCAGCTGCTGGTTCCCGCTGGTGTCCTTGAGGTTTCCGGGCAGAACGGAACCTTGCAGGTGTCGAGTGTCTTCGGCCGCTGGCCGGCCAGCCATGCCGGGCAGGAGCCGCCTACGGAGACGCTGACGGCGGTACTGCCGACAAGCAACGGTGACGTTGCCTGGCGTGGGAGCCTGCAGGCGCACACCCCGGAGACGGTCGTCGAGTCCTACAGGGGTGCCATCGGTTTCCGTCACCATGACGAGCCCAACAGTTTGCGTCGCCCGCAAGTCGGTGCGCTGCATGCGGTCATGGGGCACTGGGCGTCGGGGCTTGGGGAACCGGGCATCGTGGTGATGCCTACCGGGACGGGCAAGACGGAGACGATGCTCGCTCTGCTCGTCGCAGCCCGCCCTGAGCGTTTGTTGGTGCTGGTACCCAGTGCGGCCCTGCGGGACCAGATCGCGGGTAAGTTCGAAACGCTCGGCATCCTTCAGCAGGAGCGGGTCGTGACTGCTGGCGCGTTGCGGCCGTGTGTGGGCCGGCTAGAGCGTGGTTTCAGGGATCCGGCCGAGGCAGAGCGGTTCGCGCAGGCGTGCAATGTCGTGGTGACCACCCCAAACATCCTGAACAGGGCCACGCCGCTGGTAAGGGCCGCGCTGCTGGGGCAGTTCTCGCATCTGATCGTGGACGAGGCCCATCATGCTCCCGCCGTCACGTGGGCAAGCGTCATCGAGGATTTCTCCGACCGGCAGGTGCTGCTGTTCACTGCCACACCGTTCAGAGAGGACGGGCGTCGGCTTCCAGGCCGGATCGTCTTCCGGTTCCCGTTGCGTGAGGCCCAGCAGGACGGTTATTTCCGGCGCATCACCTACCGGGCCGTTCTCGGGCTGCGGGACGTCGACGAGGAGCTGGCTACACACGCGGTCGCCCAGCTGCGGGGTGACCTGGAGGCAGGGTTCGATCATCTGCTGATGGCCCGGGCCGGGAACATTCGCTCCGCCGAGCAGATCGCAGCGATCTACCAGAGGCTGGCTCCGGAGTTGGCTCCCACCCTGGTGCACCAGAACATTGGCGTGGCCCGTCGCAAGGCAGCCATTGCCGCTCTCAAGGACCGCACCTGTCGCGTCATCGTCTGTGTCGACATGCTCGGCGAGGGCTTTGACGAGCCAGCGCTGAAAATCGCCGCCATGCATGAGGCCCGCAAGAGTCTCAGCCCGATGGTGCAGTTCATCGGCCGGTTCACTCGTGCTGCGGAGGGACTGGGCGAAGCCACCGTGTTCGTCGCCCAGGAGCCTCACAATGGAGCTTCGCCGCTGCGTCAACTGCTCCGGGAGGACGCCGACTGGAACCGGCTTCTGCGCGACCTGACCGACCACCCGACGGTCACCGCGGAGGAGAACGATGCCTTCGACTCGACGTTCGACGGTGCTCCGGAAGAAGTCTCAGTCAGTGTGCTGGAGCCGAAGATGAGCGCCATCGCCTACCGTGCAACCACCTCGGACTGGACTCCCGAAGCAGCGCTTACTCTGTTCCACGGCAACGAACGCGTCCTTGACGACACCATCGCCCTGGGAGGCGAGGACCTACCCGTCGCCTGGTTTGTCGTGGAGCGCCGTACGCCCGTGCGCTGGGGTGCGCCCCAGGCGCTGGAGCAGGTCGTCTACGAGCTGGTCGTGCTGTACTTCGACACCACACGGCAGGTGCTGTACATCCACGGCTCGGAGAAGTCGGGCGGCTACAAGGAGCTCGCCGAGGCGGTCCTCGGGACAGGCTTTGAGTTGATCAACGGAGCCCGGACGTACCGGGTTCTTGCCGGTGTGGACCGGCTTGTCCCTACAAACGTCGGGCTGAAGGACTCCCGGGCCTACTTCACCCGCTTCACGATGCATGTGGGAAGCGATGTCTCGGAGGGGTTCGACACCGCCCAGGAGCACAAGAGCCAGACCCATATCGCCGCGTCCGGCTTCGATCAGGGCGAGAGTGTGGCGATCTGTGCTGCGGCCTCCGGCCGGTTCTGGTCTCCTAGCACCGCACCTAGTCTGAAGGCGTGGACCGATTGGTGCGACCGGCAGGGCACGAAGCTGCTGGACAGCACGATCAATCTGGAGACGGTCTTCGACGGGTTCATCATTCCCCAGGACCTGACCGAGCGGCCGCCCCACGTCCTGCTGGGAGTGCAGTGGCCTTGGCAGGTCTACACGGGTGCACGTGACAGGCTCACGGTCACCTACGACCAGCGAAGCTGTGCGATCACTGATGTTGACTTCGAGGTGGATGACTTCTCTCGCACGGGCCCGTTCCGCTTCTCCTTGACGACCAAGGACTGGCGTGTGCCCTACCAGGCGTCCTACGAGGACCAGGGGCTCGTCTACCGTCCGCGCGAGAAGGACGCTGTCGTCGCCTCGAGAGGACCGAACGCACAGCCGAAGCCGCTGGCGGAATGGCTGAACACGAATAGACCCGACCTGTTTCTCGAGGGTGACCGTCTCATCGACGACAATGGCAAACTCATCAGCCCTAACTACGATCGACGTCCCTTCGATGTGGCGCTGCTGACGCCGCTGGACTGGGCCGGGGTGGACTTCACCAAAGAGTCCCAGCGCGCTGAGCGCCTCGTCGACTCGATTCAGTACTACGTCTCGGCCCATCTGCAGGCCACTGGTTCCTTCGACGTCCTCATTGACGACGACGGGGCAGGTGAGGCAGCGGATCTGGTAGGTCTCAGGGTTGACGGAAAGTACCTGGACGTGACGCTTGTGCACTGCAAGTACTCGAAGGAGAGCGCAGGCAAGCGGGTGAAGGACCTGTACGAGGTGTGCGGTCAGGCGATGCGCGGTGCGAAGTGGCGGCGCGGACCGATGCAGCACCTCCTGGCCCACTTGCACGACCGTGCCGTGAAGTACGCCCAGCGCAACAACGGAATCTCGTCTTATGACGTCGGAGACGCCAGGAAGCTGTTTGCGATCCGCGATCAGGCCCACATGCTGACACCTCGTTTCCACACGGTCATCGCCCAGCCCGGCCTTCAGGCGAGCCGGGCCAGCAACGACCAGCTGCTCCTCCTGGCCGGTGCGGACAAGTACGTCCGGGACACCACTGCCGGTGACTTCACCGTCTACTGCAGCAGGTAGCCCAGACACCGTGGCGGCAGGCTGCAACGCGTTACCTCGCGGTGCCAGGAGCTGGCAGCCCCGGCTGAAGCCGGGGCACGCTGGATGGCCTCAGCCGACGGGCCGCGCCTCGGAGGAGGCGAACCGGCCCGGGTCGTCGTGCGAGATCAGTCCTGCCGGGTCGATCAGAGGAACGATGGCCTCATACAGGTCCTCGCCGGCCGGGTTCACCTGGCCGTCGTGGCGCTCGGCCACGGCGAATCCGGCGCCTGCGACCAGGTCCGCAAGCTGAAGTGAGGGATGTTCCTTGGAGCTGCCTCGCACAAGCTCGCCAAGGTGGACTCCGTGGGAGAGGTAGCGGAACTCCGGATGTGTGCGGCCGCGTGCGTCGTCCTCGATGAGGTCGAGGTTGGTGTCGGTCATGGCGCGCTGGTCGTCGAGCAGGAAGTTGACCCGCCCCAGCCTCCTCGACCAGTTGGCGATGATCGCAGCGGTCGCCGGGATGAGCGGTTCGAGCGACTGTGCAAGGACCGCGTCAGGTCCGTGGGCGTCGCGCAGGTACTCTGATGCCTCTTCCTTCGTGGTGCGCAGGATGGCCAGGGCTTCGGTGGCCTTGCGTCGGGTGGAACGCGTCCATGCTTCCTCGACGACATCGTGGAAATCGTCGACGGTGACGCGCTGATCATGGTTCTTCATGGCGGCAAAGGCGACAGTGGTAGACAGCAGGCGCGCGAAGAGCTCGGGCCCCAGAGCCCGGGGGCCTTCAGCGAAGAGGCCTCGTGCCATCTGCCGTGCACGATCGTTGTTGCGGATGTCTCGCCCCTGTTTGCTCTCCTTTTCCTCGACGAAGAGGTCGATCAGTTTGCCCACGATGAAGTAGTGCTTGTCGACCAGGTACACCGACGCCCGGTCGTGCAGCACGCCGCCAGGCTCGAGCATGCCGGCCAGCACAGAGCGGCGCGGGCTGTTGCGTGGCCCGGTGAATGCCTTGGAGAACTTCAGCTCGGCGGCTTGCAGGCGCGTCGCCGTACGTATCTCCTCGACGATCGGGGCGGCCTCGTGGTCGCTGATGGTGACCGTTCCGATGGACAGGTACCGGCTGCGGGGCCAGCCGTAGAGCTGGACACCGTCCCAGCCCGATTCGTCCAGCGCCACCCACCGTCCCAGTTCTTCGATTTCGTTGCCCTGGAGTTCCGTCCAGGAGGTCGGCCACTCCTGGGCGATAGCCAGGTCGGTCGTCTTCGGGCACAGCGTCCACAGCGGTGTTAGGCCGTGCTCGCGGAAGACCTCCAGTCTGGCGCGGCGCCGCTCGTACTGTTCGGCGAGCAACTCCTGACACTCGCTCTGCACCGATGTCGGAGGCGATGAAGTGCACGGGCATCGCCCGGCTCAGGGGCGTTGCAGCCCGAAGGAAAGGTACAGAACCGTTGCGGCGACTAGGGCGACGACGAGGACGGCCCGGGTGCGGAGCAGGAAAGCGACGGTACGGATGCGGCGGTTTGAGGCGTAGCTGTGGGAGATCGCCGCAGTGGCCGCGAAGTGCACGGCCAGGCGTGTTGCAGCGAGCCCCGTGGTCAGCGACGCAGTGATCAGGATCAGGGAGTACGCCAGCGAGCCCGCCCAACCCGTGACGGGAGTGATCAGGAACAGGACGCCGACAACTACGGTGAGCAGCAACCAGCCGAAGCCGCTGACCCCCATGAATGACTCGATCCGGCTCCACTCGTCGCTCGTCTTGGTCGACAGGCGCCCCGGCTTTGACCTGACCCGTTTCCATGCCGCCGCCAGCTCTTCCTTGCCCGGCTGCTCGGTGGGAGCGTAAAACCTGATGCCGATCCGGTCCAGGAGCCATGCCGCGAACGTGTCGGCTGCCGTTGCCAGATCGAAGCCGCCACTGCTCGTAGGGCGGACGTGCATGTGGATCTCTCCTTGAACCTGCGAGTGTGTGAGTGCGGGGCGGGGCCGCCAGGTGCGCGGCCCCGCCCCTCATCCCTGCGTTCGCTTCGCTTCACCTGGTAGCGATTCAGCGGCGCCGGTCCTTCCACCCACCGTATGCGGAGTAGGCGGTGCTGCCGTATCCGTACCAGCGGTCGAGGCGATTCGCCCGGCGTACCACGAGCCGGTTGTAGCTCCTGTGCCGGGCGGCCGCCTTCTGGCGTGCGCGCTTGTGGGCTCGGGCCCGGCCGTTCGTGCGGCCCTTGGGGTGGGCCCGCATGCGCCGGTTCTTCCACCACTTGCCGCCAAACTCAGCGATCTTGGCGCCGCCGTAGAACGCACCTCCTGCGATGTCGAGCCATCCGGAGCGGTCCCCGCCGCGGACCTTGTAGATGCCACGGCCGATGCTGATGGCTGCGGCTCCGACCGCGCAGGGGCCGCAGCCGAACATCGCGGCGACGGACAGTCCCATACCCACGCGGTCGAACATCTTGCCCCAGCCGAACCTGCCGTCGAGGTCGTAGCAGTTGACCGGGTCGGCGGTGCAGTAGTCGTATGCGTTTGCGTTGCCGCCGTAGACGGGGTCGGTGGGAAGCGGCCGGTGGTGGGGTTGTAGAGGCGGACTCCCATGAGGGTGAGGGATTGGGGGGAGCGCTGTTTGGCGCCGAGCCAGTTGTAGCGGGTGGCGGGCTGGCTGGTGCGGGGGTTGCCGTACTCGTCGTTGCCCAGGACCAGCGGGGCGTCAGCCGGGTCCAGTGGGAGCTGGAGGATGACGGCCCCGGCAGGATCTGCCGGGGTTGTCATCGTGCGGTGGGGTGCGGGCGCTAGGACATGGCCTAGGCGCCTTCGGCCAGATACCGCTCGCGCAGCTTCCCGAGGTCCTCGGCCACGTTGTCGACGTGGCTGCGGCGCTTCAGGATGCGGGCGATGTTGGCGCGCTGGACGGCCCAGCAGCGGACCTCACGGCCGTCGACGAGCTCGACCACGACGCGGTCTCGGCCCGGAAGCCCTGGGCCTCCCGCCAGGTGAACCGCCGGGTCCGCAAAGGGTGCGGACCTGCACCCCGCGCTCGTCGGCGACCACGGCCGCCCACACGAAGGACCGGGCGATCAGTGTCACCGCCCCCGCGCACAGCAGGGTGTAGAAAGCGACGTCGCCGCTGTTCTCCGCGCTCTCCAGCATGTCCAGGTACGCGACGGCCACCACGACGATCACGATCAGACCGGCGAACCTCTTCATCCACCAGCATGCCGCACCCGGAGCGGTGAAGTAGCCGTTGAAAGCGTACTGCCTCACCGGTCTTCCACTTGAGGTTGCGCGTCAGGAATCCGACCTTGTAGCCGATACCGAGGGTGATCGCGTTGAAGGCCATGCCGCGCCTGCTCCAGCGCTGCCGCCTTTTTAGGCCATCTCACCGGCGAAGTAGGCGCCGACCGACGCGGCGGCGCAGACACCGGCGCTGGCGACGACGCAGACGCCGAGGGCCGCTGGGCCCGCGCCGCGGGCGATCCGGTTGCGGTTGCGGTAGGCCACTTGCCGACCCTGGATTTCTTGAAGGAACGCCACGCCTTGCGCGGGTTCCAGCTCCAGCGTCCGTCGAGGTCGTACCAGTTGACCGGGTCGCCGTTGACGTACCCGTAGGCGTTCTCGTTTCCGCCGTAGACCGGGTCCATAGAGAGGAAGCGGCCGGTGGCGGGGTTGTAGATGCGCACGCCCATCAGGGTGAGACCGGTGAGGGTCTCGCCGGAGCGCTGCTTGCCGCCGAGCCAGTTGTACCGGACGGCGGGCCGTTCCGGCCTGCGGGTTACCGTACTCGTCGCGGCCCATGGCCAGTGGTGCCTCCGCCAGGTCCAGCGGGAGCTGGAGCGCGAAGTCACCCTGGACGGTGGTCAGCTGGAGGACGACGTCGGCGGAATCCGGTCAGCCAGGAGATGGCCTGCTCGATGGCTAGAGCGAATCAGTCATCCGATTTCCCCACCTTCTCTTTGCGATCCCGTATGACGCGCTGGATCAGCAGGACAATCCATGACCCTGTGAACAGGGCAGGAATAGCAGCCCACCAGGATCCCCACGCGGAGAAAGTGAACACAAGGCCACCAACAACGTAGAAGAGATCAACATAAATATTGTCCATGACCTCTCTCACGTGAACACCTCCCTTCGTCATGGCTATCGCCCATGAATCGGAATGCAGACATCCGGAAGTTGTTCCGCGCTAGCAGTCACTGGCCCGACACCCGGGGCCGCAGAACGTACTTCTTGAACCACCTAGCAGGCCTCGACCGGGTGAACATGAAGTTGACCGAGCTTCGATAGTTTCGATACTGACCCTTGATGTCTGCAGTGCAACCGATTACTGAGCCTGCGCAGGTGGCACCATCGCGCCATGACCGACTGCAACCCTGCCTGAACGACCTGTAGGCCCTCCGGGGACTCTTGGCAAATCGCCAAGCCTGGCGGAGGATTCTGACTCGACGGGCTGGGGACATCATGAACGCCGTGCTGAGGTTCATTCGCGCATTCCAATAGACCGCACAGCAAATTTCGGCCAATCCTATCGTTCCATTCTTCAGGACCTGCTGAGGTGCTGGACCGGTACCTGCACCACCTGCAGACGGCCTCTACCCGCCCAACGAATCCGCCGCAGACAGGGCAGAACCTAACGAAGCACTACTAGACACCTCTCTCTCAATGGCACGGGAGCCCTGTCCGTTGCCTACGGTCCCGTCGTCACCCGTCCGGGGGCCACCCTGAAAACCCTCACTGGAAGAGTAGAACCCACAACGGAGTCAGCAGAACAATGGCCGTTGCGGAGATTGTCCACCTTCCCCTGATTGGAGCGTACTTCAACTCGACATCGGCATGCTTTCCCTTCGACTGCTTCCTGGCTGGTGTCATTCGCTTCAGCCGCTTGGCTCTCAGCGCCTCGATAAATGAGGCAAGAGAAACAGCCGGGCAAACGGTAAGGAATACACTCACCACAAGATCGAACGAGACATTGAGAGCGTAGTCGAGGACCATCCCCAGCATAATTCCGAAGGCTGCTAGAAATGCCCAGTGAGCCGCCGAAAGGCTGAAGATTTCTCGGGCCTCATCCGCGTCGCAGTCTCCACGCTGCGCTCGACGCATCCATGCGGCGAGGTCGGCCTGATAGTCCGCTGACGCTCTACCTCTGACAGATTTTCCGAGAACGGCGCGATACAGGTACTGACCGAAGGTCACCGGGGCTGCCTCAAGGGCGTTGAAGCTCCTTCCCAGGACATGGGAGGTAGAACCGTCCTGCATCGTTCTTTCCTTCTTCGTGCACTCATAAACGGGTTCTAATTTGTTAGTCCGATAAGTTTTGGCGCTTCCCGTCTCCGCCAACACGCGAGGACGGGAAGCACCATTCTGACTACCGGCGACGATTGCGCCAGGAGCTGTATTCGCCGTAAAGGCTGCGCCCGGCCACGAAGCCACCGTAGTAGAAATCCACTCGGTTGACGCGGCGCGCCGTCCGGCCGTAGCCGTTTGCCTGTTTCCTGGCCTTGCTTCTCAACCTCTTGTTCTTGACTCCCCGGTTCGAGACACCCTTCGGGTATCTCTTCGGAATGGCCCGCAGGGAGCGGGCGTGTCGGAGTGAGGCAAGCCGCCCGGCGCCCCAGGTAAATGCCGTCAGGCCGCCGATGACGGCCTCGCGGCGTTTGCCCGACCGCCAGTCGTGGACAGCGACACCAAGGCTGATCGCGGCTGAGGCTACCGCGCACACCCCGCAGCCGAACATACTGGCGACGGCCAGCCCTGTGCTGGCCCGACCCAGCCACTTCTTCCAGCCGAACCGGCCGTCCAAGTCGTAGCAGTTGATCGGATCAGCGGTGCAGTAGTCGTATGCGTTTGCGTTGCCGCCGTAGACGGGGTCGGTGGAGAGGAAGCGGCCGGTGGTGGGGTTGTAGAGGCGGACTCCCATGAGGGTGAGGCCGGTGAGGGTTTCGGTGGAGCGCTGTTTGGCGCCGAGCCAGTTGTAGCGGGTGGCGGGCTGGCTGGTGCGGGGGTTGCCGTACTCGTCGTTGTCCAGGGCCAGCGGGGCGTCAGCCTGGTCCAGTGGGAGCTGGAGGGCGACGTCGCCGTGGATGTTGGTCAGCTGGAGCACGGTGTTGCCGCTCGCGTCAGTCGTGGCGGCGAGGTCGCCGCTGGCGGATTCGACGTTGCGGGTCAGCTCACCTGTGCTGGTGTCCTCGACGATCCAGCGGGGGTTGTCGCTGTCGTTGTCGTAGTGGTTGAGCTTGGACGCGGTGACCGTCCATGTGCCGGTCTCGTGGGTCTCGACCGTCCAGCCGCGGAAGCGGTGGGCGGTGTCGAGAGTCCAGGTCTGACGCTGGGTGTCCGTGGTCTGCTGGCGGACCAGATCGTTGGTGTAGTAGGCGACGGCGCTGCCCGGCAGGACCGTGGTGCGGCCGAAGGCGTCGTAGACGTAGCCGGTGTCGACCAGGCGGTCGGCGCTGTCGTAGGTGTGGGTGGTGGTCGTGCCTCCGGTGGTGGGGCAGGCGGCGCCGGGGGCGCCTTCCGCGGTGGTCAGGGAGGTGCGGTTGGTGCGCTTGTCGAAGGCGTAGGTGCGCTTGGTGCACACGTCGCCGACGGTGTCGGCGACGTGTGTCAGGCGGCCGGTGGCGTCGTAGGTGTAGTTCTGCGAGGACCAGCCGGAGTGTGCGGTGACCTGGCCGTGGATGGATTCCTCGACCGTGTCGGCTACCACGGTCTGGCCGTCGCTGTCGCGGGTGTAGACCCGGGATGTGGCGGCGCCGGTGGTGTCCTCCTCGACCTTCAGGGTGTAGCCGCCGGGGAGCTTTTCGGTGGCCACGGAACCGTCGGCGTCGTAGGTGACGGCGAACGTACCGGCGACGGAGTCCGTGGTGGCGGTGACCAGGCCACGGGGCTCGACAGCGGCGTCGTAGGCGTAGGTGACGGTGGACGGTGCCGAGTCGGTCGTCTTGACCGGGCGGTTCAGCAGGTCGTACTCGGTCGTCGTCGTACCACCATCGGCGTCAGTGTAGGAGACCTGGCGGCCGAGCTTGTCGTATGCCCTGGTGATCGTCCCGCCGGTCGGGGAGACGGTCTTGACGGCCTGGCCCGTCGCCGGGTCGTACTCCGTCGTGGACTCCGGAACCGCCTGGCCGAGTCCGCCGGTGGTGGCGGTCTTGGTGAGGCGTCCAGCGGGGTCGTAGGTGTTGACCGTGGTGCGGGTGACCCCGTTGGCGGTTTCGGTGACCTTGGCCGGGTTGCCCCACCAGTCGTACTCGGTCGTGGTGACCGGCAGCCCGGCCGGGTTCGTACCGCCGCCGGTGATCGCACCGGCCGGTCCGGTGGAGCAGACCTGGTCGGCCCACTCCGGGCGGCCGGCGCAGGTGCCGGCGCCGGTCGCCGACCAGTACGTGGTCACCCGCGTGCCCGCGTCGGTGCCGGTCGCGCCCGGCAGCAGCTGCTTGGTGACGAGGCCCTGGTCGTCGTACTCCGTGCTTTCGGTGATCGCAAGACCGGCCGGGTCCTTGATCGTCTTGATCGGCAGGCCCTTGACCCAGTCGTAGACGGTCTGCGACACGCGCGCGTCCACCATGGCAGTGGTGCCCAGAATCTGGGCACCACCGGTGACCTTGGTGACCTGGTTCTCGACCTTGGCCGAGCCGTCCGTCGGGCGGCCCGCGTCATACTCGTTGACCGTCCACGAACGGGCCGCGGCCGACTCGCCACTGCCGGTCAGCGTGACGCGGCGCAGCGGGCCGAACTCCTCCAGCTCACGGATCCCCTTGGCATCGAACACCGAACGCGTCGCCAGCAGATCGGCTCGGTCCTGGGTCGAGAGCCCCTGGATCCCGAGGTCGGTCAGCGTGGCCTGCTCGGCCGCCGTGGCTCCCAGAGCCAGTGCCCGGTTACCGGCGCTCAGTTCCCGCACGGTGTTGCCGTGGTGGTCGTACTCGGTGACCGAGATGTGCCCGCCCGGCGCCGCCGAGTTCACCTCCCGCCCGGAGGCGTCGGTGTACGTGATCGACGCACGCCGGTAGTCCCCGGCGGCCAGAGCGTCGCCGGCGTTCGCGGCCGGAGGCGCGTCGGCAGGGAAGACGGCGGTGGCGTCGGCCGGGGCATCACTCTGGCCCCACGCCTGAACGTCGGTGGCGCCCATCTTGTACGGGGCCTTGTCGCCGGTCAGCGGGACGTCGTACACGATGCTCGTGGACGCCGTACCGGACTCGACGTCCTTGGTGCCCTGCTGCAGGCCCGCGCGGTTGACCTTGAGCAGCATGCCGTCACCGGCGGTGGCGGCGTTGCCCGCCTTGCCGTAGGTGAACGACCAGGGCAGCTCGCCGGGCGAGGTCAGGCCGGTGACCCGGCCTGCCGCGTCGTAGCCGTAGGCGGTGGTGAGGGCGGGGCTGATCTGCGGGTTCCACGTCTCACGCAGGCGATGCGAGCCGTCGTACAGGTACTTCTGCACCGACTTGGACGTCGCTGCCGACGCGCCCGGCTCAGTGGACCAGGCCCGGATCTCCTTCACCTGACCGGCCACATCGCCAAAGGCCGCATCGGTCGCCGTGGTGGCTGTGGCGTAGACGAACTCCAGCGCCCGGCAGCCCTTCGTCGACGGCGCCGCCGTGCACGTCGTCGCGGAGGCGGCCGAGGTCGGGGCGATGATCCGCTTGGGACGGGCGAGAGTCTTGCCGTCCACGGTCACGGTCTCGGAGATGACCGTCGTCGTCGACTGCGCGAGGCCGTCCAGGGTGCTGGATGCGACTTGCCACGAGGTGGCCGCCGTATCCGGTTTGGTGAAGACGGTGACCGTTCCCTCGGTGTCCTTCAGCGTGAATGACCCGGTCAGCGAACCGGTCAGGGCCATGTCCTCGGCACCAGGCTCCGGCTTCCAGCCGCCGCCGTTGGTGGCGGTGAAGCCGAGTTCCTCGCCCTCGGAGTCGACCAGCGCCACCGACGTGGCCGAGGTCTTCTTCAGATGGGCCCAGTCCGACTCGGTGAGTTCCGCTGTCGTGCCGGAGGTCCACTGCGGGCCGAAGATCGCCGCCTGACCGTCCTGCTTCGCCCCCGCGTCCGCGCGGCGCGAGGACGCCGTACGGGAGACGGCCAGGCCGAACAGCGACGCGTCGGTCGCCGACAGCGTGAAGTCACCGGTCAGCAGGTTGACCGAACCCGGACCGGCCTCCTCCGAGGGAGCCGTGCCCGCGTTGCGGTCCACAGTGATCGTGTTGACCGGTGAGTACGCGGAGGTGGTGCCGTCCGTGAAGGTGGCGCGGACCTCGATCGGGCCGTCCTCGGCCAGCGTGTCCGTGATGTTCCACGTCAGGTCAGCAGGCTTACCGTTCACCGTCGCCACGGGCCACGCGGAAACGGCGGCGCCGTTCGAGCCCTGGCGCACGTCAACGATCGGTACGTTCTTCCACGTGTCCGTCTCACCACGGCGGTATTGGTAGGTCACCCCCGTGTACGACGACTGTCCTTCGGCCGACAGGGCCGTCCGGCGCGCCGGACGGTCGCCCTGGCCGGGCGAGAGCAGCGCCGCTCCCGAGCCGGCGTAGAAGACGTACGAGGTCTCGGCCGAGAGGTTTCCCGCAGCGTCCCGGGTGCGCGCGGCCACGGTGTGCTTGCCGGCCGGGAACGTGAGCGTCCTACTGACCGCCGCCCCCGTCGTCGCGGCCGAGACCCACGCTCCGGCGTCCAGCTTGTACTCAACCGTCTTCACGTCGCTCGTCGGCGGTGTGAAGGTGAAAGAGCCGGAGAAGGTGCCGTTCGCGTCCGGGGTGCCGGACCAGGTGTTCGACGGGAAGTCTCCGGAGCTGGTCTTCGTCGTGGCCGGGGCAGTGGTGTCGACCGTGAAGGTCTGCCATGCCGACCACGTGCCGTTCCAGGTCGAACCGTCGTAGACCGCCGCGCGCCACTTGTACGAGCCCTGGGCCAGCGCGGTCGTCGGCGTCCATGGGGCGTTCGCGCCCGATGCGACGTAGGCCGACTTGCCCGTCTGCAGCGCCGCGGTGCCGCTCGACGTCCAGATCTCATACGTCAGCTGGACCGTATTGCCGTCCGCGTCCGTCGCCTTCCCTGTGATCGTCGGTGTCGTGTCATTGGTCGCCGCACCCGACAGCGGGGATACCGGAGTCGCCGCACTCGGCTTCGTGTTGTACGTGACCGAGAGATATGGGGTGTTCGAGGCCGCGTTGCCGGAGTTGAACCTCTTCCAGCCATACGGGTCGGCCTCATCGGTGGCCCGGATGCCCAAGGTGTTCGTGCCGTTGCCGTTGGCCGCCCAGGCCGCTGCCAGGCTGGTGATGTCCTGGCTCACCCAGCCGTCCGCGCACGAGGACGAGTAGCCCTTCGTGGCCGTCGACGTCGCCCACTTCTTGTTCCAGCTCGGCTGCGCGGTCCACCGCGTACTGCTCGAGGCCGAGCCGGTGTCCCAGACCTCCCAGCTCCTGGCCGAGCAGGACCACGAGTAGAAGTTCCACAGATTCAGCTTGGCGCCCAGGATCTGCTTGCCCGTGATTTTCGCCATCGGGAAAGCAAGGAACGATCGCGCTATCTGACCCGAGCCGTTGTTGCCCAGCTTCAGCTCCGTCTGTGCCGACACATCGGTCGCGTAGCCCTGCTGCACGAACGTGTCGAAGCTCGCCCCGATGTTGACCGCCGGGTCCACCGTCACCGGGAACTTCGTCGCAGGGTTGGCCAGGAACTTCGCGTCCGGGGTCAGGGTCAGGTCGACGGCGCTGCCGCGCTGCGTCACCTTCAAACCGACGTCGGCCCGGTGCGTGTGCTCACCCGACTTCGGGTCCACATACGCGTCCCACATCACGGGCGCCGGCAGTACACCCACCTGATCGCCGGACTCGGCGTCGAGGAAGGTCACGGAGCGGTCCGCGTTCGCGCGGGCCTCAATTCCCTTCGCGTCCAGCGTCAGCGTGACCGAGCCGTTCGCGTCGACGGCGGAACGGTCCTTCAGCTCCAGGAACTGCTCGAACCCGGTGCGGGTCGACTCGACAATCAGGTCGGTCGACGCCAGGGCGTTGGGGTACCGGGCCCTCGTGCCGGACACAGCGGGCTCGGGGAGCACACCCCGCCACGACAAAGTCATCGCCCTGCCGTCACCGGCATCCAGCGTCACCAGGGGAACCGGCGCGGTGTCCGGCTCCCCGGCCACACCTGACGCCTTGACCCTCGCCGCCTGCGCGGCGGGCGTCTTCCCCGCCAGCTTCAAGCCCAACGGGTGCGCCTTGGCAGCCACGCCGCTTGAGGTACGCAGCAGGTCGACGTCAATGTCGTGCCACGTGCCTGTCGCCTCGTCACGGAAGCGAACCGGCCCCGACGCGGCATCCATCGTCACCGTGCCGTCCGGATTCACCCACGTCGTGGTCGACTCCGTACGCTCTGACA
Organism: Streptomyces sp. NPDC047886; assembly: GCF_043204435.1. NCBI lineage: Bacteria > Bacillati > Actinomycetota > Actinomycetes > Kitasatosporales > Streptomycetaceae > Streptomyces > Streptomyces sp. NPDC047886. Next base: position 655,630 of record NZ_JBIDCF010000004.1, on the reverse strand, counting down.
GCGCTTCAACGCGCTTACCGGACAGCCGCGCCGCTACACGCGCGGACGCGAGGTCGGCGGCCTCGGTGACAGTCGCGGACTCGGCCGTCTGCTCCTCGCTGCTCTCCTCGGAGAGCGCGGCTGTTGCGACGCCCTCCGTCAGGCTGATGGCCATGACCAGAGAGAGACCTGCCGCCACATAGCGGAGACTCCCCCCAGACCACAACCGCCCGCGCTCATCCTGCGCGGGTATGTGAACCGTCATGCTTCCTCGGTCCCTTGTTCACAAGAGCACCACAATTATGGCGCTATTGTGAGCATATCGAGGAAAGAATGACTTAAAAGCACACCAAGGCCACCCGGGCGGGATGCGACGATCAACCACCACCGAGTGACCTGCGCCACACAGCGCCTACCCACACACAGCGAACCACCGAAGAACGAACGGCAGGTCTACGGAAACGACAAGATGTGACCACACGACTTCTTCGCCGTCGAGGATCAGGCCGTGCGGGAGCTTGCGCGCGGCAGCGCCTAGGTGTATTGATCACGAGCGTTGTTGACACTCGCAAGGCTTGATCATGGCGAAGACCTCCGATGTGGTGGAGCTGTCTAGGAACACACCGCACGGAGGTCTTCATGTCCCACCGTAATGCCCGGCTGACTGTCTTTGGCAGACGGTTGCTGGTTCAACGCGTCCTCTCAGGACGTCCGGTTGCTCATGTCGCGGCCGAGATGGGTATCTCCAGGGCCACGGGCCACAAGTGGATGCGACGGTGGCGGAGTGAGGGCGACGCGGGACTGCACGACCGCTCCAGCCGGCCCCACAGGACACCACACCGCACGCCGGACATGATCGAGACTCCGTTCTGCCTCTGAGGTTGAAAGGGCAGGGTGACGGGGCTACGGGGGCTCCAGTCCGAGTCCGGTCTCGGCTATGAAGCCGTTGAGGATCTGCGGTCGGCGTTGGATGGCGCGTAGGCGGTTCTTCACGAGCGGGGTCAGCTCGTCGATCGTGCGGGGTGCGAGGTTGGCCAGGGACTTCTTCAGGTGGGCCCACACGCCTTCGACCGGGTTGAGGTCGGGTGCGTAGGGCGGGAGCTTGATGATGGTCAGCCAGTCGCTGTTGCGTTCGCAGAACTCCCGCAACGCCTTGGCGTGGTGGGTGCTGGCGTTGTCCCACACCACGATCAGCGGGGCATCACCGAGTTGCCGGCGGGCAGAGGCCAGCAGGTCCGCGAACTCGCGGGCCCGGAAGCCCTTCTTCTCGCCGGTTCGGCCCCGGTATGTCCGCGTCCGGTAGATCAGACGGGTCTCACGTCCCGGTCTGACGCAGATCATCCCGGCCATCAGGACCCGGCCGGGCCCCTTGCCCGTGACTCTGACCACCGGCGTCCGCCCGCGCCGTGACCAGGTCCGGCCTTTGCCGGGTTTCAGGTCCTGCCCGGCCTCGTCCTCGAAGACTATCCACGCGCCCAGGAGCTGGGCCGTCCTCTTACCCGTGACCACTGCTCCGTCCGCCACCGTGCTAGGGCCTGCTCGTCGCGCTCGACTGCCCGGTGTGCGGGGACCTGCGGTGACCAGCCCAGCCGGTGCAGCAGATACGACACCCCGCGCGGGGTGTACCGGTGCCCGAACAGGCGGTGGATCAGTTCCGCGACCCTCGCCAGGGTCCACCGCTGGTCCTCCATCCAGCCGTGCGCCGCCGGTCCCACTTCCAGCTCGGCCTGCAGCTGTTCTGCCTGGGCATCGTCCAGTCGGCACGGAAAGCCGCCGGCTCCCTTGGAGGCCAGGGCCGCGCTGCCGCCCTGGCGCCAGGCGGTGTGCCAGGCGTAGGCCGACTTCCGCGACACCCGTAACCTGCGGGCCACCTCCGGCGGCCGCACCCCCTGCCCGAACATCCCCGCGGCCCCAAAGCGCACCGCTTCACGCTTCACCCGCCCCGCAGCGGTCAGCCCGCCGCCATCCGCGTACCTCACGACGAGGATGTAGCACCGCCAACGCCCGATGTCACCCCACCCTTTCAACCTCAGCGTCAACGACACTCCCGCCTGGCCTATAGCGAGATCCTGCCCGACGAACGCCGGCACACCGCCGCCACCTTCTGGCAGCGGGCGAACGCGTTCTGCGCACCCGCTTCCGCAGGTGCCGCCAGGCACCGTGACACGGGAGAAGCGGGACGTCGCAGGCGGGGTGCAGATGTGAAGGTGCGGGCGACGGCGGCGGGGTAGGTGGCACCGTCCATGCGGGGCGAGCTCGCCCGCGCCGGCCGCGGCAGCAGCCCGACGACGATGACGAGTGCGGTGGCCAGCAGGACGACAGCGACGGCCACGGCAGGCTGCTGTACAGGGTGGGGCGTTGATGGCCGGAGGTCGCGGAACGTGGGGCAGCAGACCGGGCGGGCCTTCAAGGTGGACCCGCAGCATGGCCGTGGAGCGGGCCCCGTTGGCTACGATTGTGCAGCGGAAGACCGGGGTGAGATCGGTGTGGAGGCGCTGCTGCTCGATCCTGGACAGCATGCGCGCCGCCCCGTTGGCCTTGCGCGCCGCCCTCCAGGAGCCGATGGCGGCAACAGCAACCACCGCCACGCCCAGCGGCAAGACCGCGATCGCCAGGCCACCCTCACCCACGAGACCACCGGCTGGACCATGCGCTGCCCCGATCACCTGCGCGAAGGTGATGAACAGCACCTAAAAGCCCTGCTGGTCCGCTCACCAGAAATCAGGACCGCCGTCGACCACGTCCGCATCTTCGCGACGATCATGACGAACCGCGAAAGGAGAACGGCTCCGCCACTGGATCGCCGATGTCTGCGCGGACGAGCAGTGCGGCTTGGCCAGCGTCGCCACTGGACTGCTCCCCGACCTCGACGCCGTCGTCTACGGCACGGGCACCGGCTGGCCCTCCGGACCGGTCGAGGGCCGCGTCAACGACCTCAAAGCCCTCAAGCGCAGCATGTTCGGTCGGGCCCCACCGCTGCTGCGCAAACGGCTCCTCCTGATCGCCGCCATCCGCCAGCCGCCGGCCTCAACCTCTGCCGCGTCGTGCCTGACGGTCCAGGAAATCGACCAGTCGTCCTTCCTCGCGTAAAAGCCGCTCTCGCTGCTCAGCAGGAAGAGAGGCGAGCGCTTCCACCAGGACCTGCTTGCGAGGAACGTGAACCAGGTTGCTGGAGTAGACCCGACAGCCCGAACACCAAGCGAACCCGATACATCGCTCGAACATGGAGGACTCGGGCGGATGGAAGCGGTACTGATATGAGCAGACGGACGTTCCGCAGGCGGCGCAGACTCGTTGATTGCCGGCGGGAACCGTGTCCCAGGTCGCCACCTTTCGCCAGTTCTGCCGCCCGGCCGCTGCTCTTCAAGTCGTCATGCCGAGCATTCTCCCTCACAGCGATCCGCCCAGTACAGCCGACCGAGCAGGGATCCGGCCGACTACAGATCGCAACTACAGCATCCCCTTCATGGAATCCGTGCCTGAACCGACAGTGGCGGAGGAGACGTTGGGGCCCCGAAACCCATCGCTGTTACCAATGAGGACGCGGCCAGTGTGGGCCGGAAGCCGCCGGTCAACGCGATGACGCATACGTCAGTGCAGCCCATCTCGATGATGTGGAGGAAGAGATCGCGTCCGTGGGCCCTGAGGCCTCCATCGTCGAAGCCGCTGCGTGTCCCTGGTTCTCCGCGCGGATTCATGACCAGCAGGGAACACCGCTCCAGCGGCATGAGGCCGTAGAGGGGCGCCGCGCCTGAGCCGCCGATTTGCGTGAGGAATTGCCGATAGGCAGCGGGCAGGACGATGCTGTGCTCGCCTCAAACGCAGCGACGCGTGATTCCGCCAGCTTCGGGCCGAGACGAAACTCGTGTCGCTCTTCCCCAAAGGAGTGGCTGCGGGGTGGGAACGGGCTCGCAGCCAGCGCGCGCGTCGCCACCGGACCGCCGCCCCCTTCCGGACCGGCGCCATGGCCGCAGACGCGATCACGCTCCAACGCCCCGACCGGCAGACCGCCCGCCGTTCCGCCTCGACACGGAGGCACTACCGGAACGTCGCCGAGGTGCAACGGCCTCACCCCCTTGCGGTCTTGCGGTCTTGCGGTCTTGCGGTCTTGAGGCAGTTGTCCATCCGTTGCTCTGGGCCTCACCGAGGATTGTCAGTACCCGCTGCGAGGATGACAGCCATGACACCCTTGCTTCTCACCGACATCGAACGTGCTGTCCGCCGCAGTTGGGGAGCCGACACGTGCACGCCGGAATTCCGGCCACACTGGAAACCCGACAATCCAGCCCGGGACCAGTGCGGTGTCACCGCCTTGGTACTCCACGACCTGCTGGGCGGCGAGCTGATCCGGGGCGAGGTCCGAGTGAACGGTGAACTCACCGACTACCACTGGTGGAACCGTCTGAGAATGAGCATAGAAGTGGATCTCACGCGCGAACAGTTCCGGCCCGTGGAGATTGTCACCGCCGGCGTCGCCGTTCCCCGGCCGCCGACCATCGTCCGGCTACACGAGGAGTACGAGCTCCTGCGAAGCCGAGTGATGGAAATGCTCACCCGCCAACACGCACCGCACACCGCATCCGGTGCGAGGTAGCCAGCCAGGAGGGGCTGCAGCCCTGACCCACGTACCCGACGAGACCCTGAAAGCCCCGGTCACAGCCGCCGAGGGCTGCTCACAGCTTGCCTCCCTCTCGCGCTGAAGGTTTCCCACACATCGTCCGTCCCTGGCGGGGCTGGCCACCGGAGCTGGTGCCGGGCCGGCCACGCCCTGCTGTGGAGGATTCGCCCCGAGCGGTTCGACCCCTGGCACACCGTCCACGGACGCACCTGGCATCAGTCCAGCTTCCGCACCCGCGACGCCTCGGCTTCGGCCATTCCCGCTGCCTCGGTGCCCCAGGCATGACGCTCCGCGATCGCCGCCCGTACAACATGCCCGCGACCGCTTGGCGCGCAGGCGTCGCCTCCGCGCCCGGACGATACAGCCGTTCCATGGGTCGTGGACCATCTCCTTCTGGTCCAGACGGCCAGCAGACAGCGGAGGGGACGGCACATGACTGCGACGTCCCCCTCTGTATCGGACCGGCGGCGGGACGGAACACTCGGCACCTACGGCACCTGTATCACGCATGTTCGCGTACGAACATGCGGTCTGGCAGCAGCAACGTCGTGGAAGGGCTGCCGGGCGGTGACGCGACGCGAAGCCGACCGCGCCGGCAAGCCATCCCGACCCGTCGCTGTCCTCAGCCAGGTGCGCTCTGGCACGGGATCAGTTCGCGGAAGCGCCGGGCGAGGGGGCCCGCGGGCGGAGCCCGAGGGGGCGCCCCGCGGGGCGGAGGGATCAGGTCAGCCCCACTGCTGGTCCGCGAGGGAAGTGACCGGCTGCGGCTTGCCGATGACGGCAAGGGCGATGAAGAAGCTGATCTGACCGATCGCGATGGTAAGGGTAGCCAGCGCCTTGTCGTCATAATGCCTGGCCACCTCGGCGTACAGCTCATCAGAGACACGCTCCATACCGTGCCGGGCGGGCTGGAGGGTGGCTTCCACCAAGGCCAGGGCGGCGCGTTCGGCGTCGGTGAAGTACGGAGCGTCCTGCCAGGAGGAGACAGCGGTGATGCGCTCCTCAGCCTCCCCCGCCTTGCGCAGGAAGCCGGTGTTCAGGATCGTCAGATCGGTGTTACCGACGATCTGCCCGGCACGCAGATGAATCAGGTTCATCGTGGTGCGCGGTACCGACCGGTTGCCCGTAGCCCGGAACAAGGCGGCGCTGACATCGTCCACCTCAGGGACGAAATCCGCGGGGTTCGGCATCCTGGAGATCGAGGGGTTCGTCATCACTGCGCTCCTTCACATCGACTGATCGACGCCTACACAGCATTGACGGACCAGCCCACCCAGATGTGACACACACCGGAAGAGGCAGCCTCCGGGCGTTCTGCGGGCCCGGTCACAGCCCCTCGCGGGTGCCAGTCCCATCACAGCCAGCCAGTCGGCCAGTCAGCCAGCGGCGGCACGCCTCATCGTTCATCACACCGCGCCCCCTGTACGCCAACTCGGATACGCCGTCCTCCTGATGCACCCATGGTGTCGGGCCAGCGGCGTGATCGGATCTCCTCGACGTCCACCGGGCGGCGGGGCACCACCGTAGACCGGGCCGAGGAGTCAGGCGATCTCACCCGCGTCGCCACCCCGCCCCCTTCAGGTCCGGCCGAACAGGACGCGGTCCAGCCGCCACGGATCAAGACCGGCCGCTTCACCAGACCAAGGCAGCGCGTCCCGGCCGACGTCGCGACGACCCCGGCGATCCAGCCGGATAACCACCCGAAGACAGGGCCCCAGAGCCCGGCCCCCAGACGTGGCCCCGGGCGTGCCCCTGGAACGTCATGCCGGCCTGCGGAGGCACGCGTCGCTCGCGGCCGCGCCCCTGCTGGACGGGCTCCGCATCCCCTCTGGCAGCCGAGGCCGATTGTCAGTGGTGGATGAGACGGTAGGAGCATCCAATCGGAAAGAGGGGGAGCTGCCATGTCGGGAACCCAGAACTACATCAATCACGTTGCTCTCGTGCTGGATGCCAGTTCATCCATGTCGCACCTGAGCCGCAAGGTCATCGAGGTCGCCGACCAGCAGATCGCCTATCTGGCCCGCCGATCGAGGGAGCTGGACCAGGAGACCCGCGTCACGGTGTATGTCTTCGCGGACACGGTGGAGTGCGTCGTCTACGACAAGGACGTGCTGCGGATGCCGTCACTGAAGCAGCTCTACCGGGTCGGTGGAATGACGGCCCTGCTGGCGGCCGCACTGAAGTCACAGCGAGAGCTGGCGCAGACCGCCCAACTGTATGGCGACCACAGCTTCCTGACGTTCGTACTCACCGACGGACAGGAGAACGCCAGTCACCGCTGTTCGGACACCCCCGCCAGGGACCCGCGTGAACTGGTCGAGGCCGTGGCCAAGATGATCGCGACACAGGAGAACAACTGGACGCTGGCCGTCCTTGTCCCGGACCAGATGGGCAAGCGGGAGGCCATGCAGTACGGGTTCCCGAAGGACAACATCGCCATCTGGGACGCCACCAGCACACAGGGCCTGCAGGAGGCCGGGCAGGTCATCCAGGAGGCGACCGAGAAGTTCATGGTGGGCCGCGCCCAGGGCATCCGGGGGTCGCGGGCGGTGTTCTCCACGGGCGGGGAGACGGTCAACAAGGAATCCATCAAGGCGGCCGGCCTCACCCCGGTGAATCCGTCGGAGTACCAGCTGATAGCGGTAGCCCGTGACGCGGGGATCCGGGAGTGGGTCACCGAACGCGGGCACACCTACCGGACCGGTGGCGCGTTCTACCAGCTGAGCAAGTCCGAGAAGATCCAGGCACGAAAGCAGATCGCGGTACTGGAGAAGAAGACGGACCGGGTATACGCCGGGCTCGAGGCCCGAGCGCTCCTCGGCCTGCCGGATGTGGAAGTACGCGTCAAGCCGGACCACAACGACGACTTCACGATCTTTGTGCAGAGCACCAGCGTGAACCGGAAGCTCGTACCGAACACACGGCTGCTGCTGATGCTCTGACGAGCCGTCACCATCCATTGCGCCTTGGAGGCCTTTCCATCGCCGAGCGGACCGAACGGGAAACCGTGAGCGGCCGCCGCGGCAGTCCGGCCGGTCACGGTGGTGACCGGCGGTCTTCCCTACGCTGTGGTCCAGCACACCGCACGGCACGGGAGCGCCGCCCCACCAGCGGTCCATGTCAGGCCACGGCGCCGCGAGCTGCGTGCGGGCGCTGTTGTCCGGCTGGTGTGAGGTGGACGGGCAGCGCGCGGCCGTGGTCGGTGGTGGCCGCCCGGGTGATGACCGGCCTCCTTCAGGCCGTGCAGGACGACGGTGGCCGGCTGCCGGGTGACGAAGGTACCCCGGGCGAGGTCGGCGTTGGACAGACCGGGCCGCACATCAAGGAGTTCGAGGCAGGAGTACTGCGGAACGGTGAGGTCATCTCGCGCAGGGCTTCGTCCATGGCGCCGCGCAGGGCGGCCGAGGCGCGTTTGAGGCGGTATCCCCCCCTGTTCCGCCACGTCCTGGGCCGGATGGGGCACGGGCGAACGGGATATCCTCCACGCCCCGGTCCGTTCTCGCCCACAGCCGGCCCGCTCTTCCCGCGAAGCCCCGCCCCGCCGCCTACCGGGCAGGACACGACCCGGCGCGGCGGCCCGGCGTCTCCCCAAGACGACAGCCGCTTTTCTCCGGGGGCTTCCTGACGAGTCCTGCCGCTACCGTCGGCGGACGTCGGCGCCTGCCTGTCTCGATGAGCGTCTTCACCGGACGCGTGCCACGCGACGCGGCTGCGGTCACGGTCGCGACGCACTGCGCGTACGCCTATCGGTCTGCCCAGCAGCACGTCTGCCGGCGGGGCGTCCGCCGCCCCCTCCTCGCCACCCACCGTCACGGCCGTGGCGCCCAGCCCGGCCGACGGCCGCGCGTCCGGGGCTCGCCCGTCCCCTCCCGCACCGGGCGCGGCCTCAGACCACCGGGACGGCCCCGACCGTAGGGGGCGACGGTGCCGTCCCGCTCGCCGGGTTCCCTTCGGCCTCACCGGTGCGCTGTTCCGTGAGAGAGGCGATACGGGAGGACAGAGTGGCGCTGAGGAGGCCGGCGGCCGCGATCGCGGCGAGCGCGATGGCCCAGCCGACGGGCCCCAGCGGGGTGCAGCCGAAGAACTGACTGATGCCGGGCGTCTGGATGATGGCGACGAGAACGGCTGCCGAGCCGAGCCCGGCGACCAGGACGTTGCGGTCCAAGCCGCCGGCGGAGAGGGTCTGGGCCAGTTGGGTGCCGACCACGGCGGCGAGCGCGACCGTGCCCGCCCTGCCTCTGCGGCCGGTCAGACGCGCCGCGCCCCACGCCAGGCCCGCGCCGGTGGCGGTGACCGCGCCGCGCAGCAGCATCTCATGGGTGAGCGCGGTACCCAGAGAACGGTTGGGGCCTTCCTCGAGAAGCCTGCGGCCGGTCTGGCCGTTGGGCCTGCGTACGGCGATGGCGACGGAGGGGGCGAGGTCGGTGAGGAGGTTGACCAGCATGATCTGACGGGCGTTGAGGGGGGTGGCGCCGGTCAGGGCGGACGTGAGGACGCTGAAGGTGACTTCACCGAGGTTGCCGCCGATGAGGATGGCGAGCGCGGCACGGACCGAAGCCCACATCGCGCGGCCCTCCATCAGGGCGGCGACGATGGTTTCCAGCCGGTCGTCGCTGACGACGAGGTCCGCGGCGGCGGTCGCGGCCGGAGTGCCGCGGCGGCCGAGCGCGATACCGATGTCCGCGAGCCGGATGGCCGGCGCGTCGTTGGCACCGTCGCCGGTCATGGCGACGACACGGCCCAGACGCTGGTACGCCTGGATGATGCGGACCTTGTGACCCGGACTGCAACGGGCGATGACGTCCACGGTGGGCAGCAGCTCGTCCAGGGCGTCGTCATCGAGTTCGTCGATATCCGGACCGGTGCACACCTTCGGGTCGGTGACGTCACTGATGGTGGAGGCGATGGCGTCCGCCGTGGCGGGATGGTCGCCGGTGAGCATGACGGTCTGCACACCCGCTTCACGCAGTTGCGCGGTGGCGGGGGCCGCACTGCTGCGTACGGGGTCGGCGAGGGTGATGAAGCCGAGGAACACCAGGTCGCACACGGTTTCGTCGGTGAGGTCGTCGCCGGGTTCCACCCGGCGTTCCGCGACCGCCAGGACACGGCGGCCCGCCCCCGCCAGAGCCTCCGCTGCCGCGGCCAGATCCCTGCCTGCCGCGTCGTCGATGGCAACCGTCCCGGCGTGCGGCCGCCGTCGGCGGTCGCACCGGGCAAGGACGTTCTCCGGTGCGCCCTTCACACTGAGCAGGGCGCCGTGCGGCATGTGGCCGACGGTCGCGTGGTAAGCACGCGCGGGCTCGAAAGGAAGAGTGTCCGCGCGCCGCCAACGGGCCGCGCCCGTGCGTGCGGTGACCTTCGCCCGGCGGGCACCGGCAGTCACGGCACGGTCCGTCTGGTGGGCCATCGGTTCGGCCTGCCGGGCGGGCGGAGTGGCACGCAGGGCCGCCGCCAGAATCTCCTTGTGCCAGGTGTCCAGCTCTTCCACGGCCTGTGCGCTCTCCCCGTCGCTGACATCGGCGAGCCGCAGTGTGCCCTCGGTCAGGGTGCCGGTCTTGTCGAAGCACAGCACGTCGGCCCTGCCGAGCGCCTCGATGGTGCGAGGGTTACGCACCAGAGCGCCCACATCGGCGAGACGGCGCGCCGCTGCCAGCTGGGCCGCGTTCACCAGGAAGGGCAGACCTTCCGGTACGGAGGCGACAGCGAGGTTGACCGCGGAGGCGAGATTCTCGGTCAGGGGCCGCCCGTGCAGGAGGCCGGACACGGCGACCGCCGCCGCGGAACCGAGAGCGATCGGCATGCTGGACCGCGTCAGCGACGTCAGTCGGGCCTCCACACCCGTCTCAGGCGCCGCCTGCCGGGCGGTGGCAAGGCTCCGCCCGACCTCGGTCGCGGATCCCGTGGCCACCACCACGGCGACAGCCCGGCCGGCGGAGACGGTGGTCCCCTCGTAGAGCATCGAACGGCGGCCGGTCAGATGCGCCGCGACCACAGGAGCGGGGTCCTTCCCCACAGCCAGCGACTCCCCCGTCAGGGAGGACTCGTCCACTTCCAGACCCTCGGCTTCCAGCAGGCGGCAGTCGGCGGGCACGACATCCTCAGGCAGCAGCACGACCACATCCCCGGCCACCAGGTCTCCAGCGGTGACCAGCCGTTCCCGGCCGCCACGGCGCACCCGGGCCCCGACCGCTGAGCGGGCGAACAGCTCCGCGAGAGCGTCCTCGGTCCGAACCCGCTGGACGCCTCCCACCAGCGCGGACATTCCAGTGATCGCCGCGACCAGCACGGCGTCCGTCCGGGACCCCACCGCCGCAGCCAGCGCGGCCCCGGCGGCCAGGACGGGGGTGAGCGGATTGGACAGCTCCTCGACGAAGGCGTGCGGCAGACTCAGCTTCGCCGGTCCACCCGCGGACGAGCCTCCACGGCGAGCAGCCGCCTCCTGGACAGACAGCCCGTCCTCGCTGGTACCCAGACGTTCCATGACCCGCTCCACCGGCATCAGATGCCAGGGAACCGTCGTCACCGGCGGCGCCAGCGGACGAGCCAGCAACTGCCGGGCACGCCACGCCCCCACACAGAACGCGATGGCGCCGGCCGTATTGCCCACAGCCCCCGCCCGCGCGGCCGCCCGCCAGCCAGGAGACCGCAGCGCGGCCACCGCGCCGACACCACTGCCACCGGCCGCCAGCCGATGACTGTCACGGTCCACCACAGCGGCCATCCCGACCGCGTCCACGATCAGCGCCGCCGCTTCCAGGTCCTCCCGCACCAGGAAGTGGGCACCCCATGGCGTGTACTGATCATCCCCATGCACGCCCACAGCGCAGTCGGCGGCGGCCAGTGCCCGCCGGTCCCCGGAGACGAGCAGCACGACGGCGCCGTCCGCCTGCAGACCCCGAACCGATGCCGCCAGCCGACCGCCCGCCGGCACCACGGCATCGGCGAAGGACCTGCCCTGACCGGTACCGGAGGACCTGCCCTGACCGGTACCGTCGGTTGCCATCACCACGCGGGCGCCCGCACGGCGGGCCGCCGCCGCCACCGCCTCAGCGCCCGGAGCCGACTGCCTGCCCAGGCCCGCGACCGCCTGGAGCCGCCTGCCCCGGGCCACGCCGAGAACCTTCTCACTGCCCCTGCGGCGCAGCCGTTCCCCAGCCTGCCGTCCCGCCCCTCCCGACAGGTCCAGCTCGTCCAACGGCCCCAGTACCCAGCCGTCGGCGCTGCGGACAGACAGGGGGGAGTCGGGGTCGAACAGAGCGAAAAGACGCTCGGACGTCTGCTGCGTATCGGCGCCGCCCAGCAGCTCCAGGTCGACCGGCTCGTACCGGTCGCCGCGCAGAGCGTCCTCGTCGAGGACGATGGTGTTCACCTGACCCAACCGCCGCAGCGCACTGCGGTCCATCGTCACCACGCCCCGCACGGCCAGGTGCCGGCCCAGACCGGCCGCGAACCCCTCCCGCCCCGCGTGGGGCGCCCTGGGCACCGAAGACAGGGCGACCGCGAGCGCACGGCGCGGACCGGCGAACGGCAACACCGCGACACCGGCCACCACCCCCGCAGCCATGGACCGCTCCGCATAGCGGTCGGCGCAGTCCGAAGGCAGCGGACCACCCCGCTCCCTGACCAGCGCGTCAGCGGACGCCTCGTCCGGACCACGCACCAGCCGCGCCTCGGCCTCCTGCCACGCCACGCGCTCGGCGCTCGCCTCCCTCCAGGCGGCGAGCCTCTGCAGGACGTCCAGCGCGATACCGCCACCACCCGTGGCCACACCCTGCAGCAGGGCGCTCACCACGGGCAGCACCGAATCGGCCCGCTCGGGAACACCGCCCACGTCCTCGGCCAGATGACGCAGCCGCGGATGGTACTGGACAGCGCCGAACACGCCCGCCACCTCCGGCGGCAGCCGGAGCCAGGGGGCGATCCGCCGCGCCGTCGCGATACCCAGGCCGAGCACGTCGGCGGCGAGCGCCGACATCGAAGCGGATGGCTGGCCCTCCGCCGGGTGATGCGGCTCCGGACGCCACTCGTCGAACGCCTCCGCCTCGGCGGCGTGGTCTCCCTCCGCACGCTCCACCAGCGCGACGAGTTCCCTCTCCGCCGGAGCCGGCGAGACCACCGCCGCCACGACGCGCTCGGACGGCGCGTTGACCCGCGCCCACAGGACTCCGGGATGCCGTTCCAGCGACCGCTCGACACGTCGGGCCACGCGCTCGCCTTGAGGGCCGTGGACCCCGTGCACCTGGATGTAACAGCGGCCGGGGCACGACCACACCTCACGGTCGGGAGAGCCCAGGAGATGGCCGACGACCCCCGCCACGCCGCGCACACTCCCGACCACAGCCCCCGCCACCCCCCAGGCCACACCGGATACGACGCCGGGAACGACGCCGGACAGCAGCGTCTCCAGCGAGGAAGTGCCCGCACGAGGCGGGGCCTGCTGCGACATGAGCCCTACCTCCTCCGGCGGGGAGCGCCTGGATGCGACGCGGCGCACATCCCGTCTCGTCCCACTCATGGGTTTCCCACTCATGGGATGCGGCACAACGGGGCATACGTTCATATATAACCAAGTTCGGCGGTGCGCCGTCAGTGGCCGGAGCCGAACCGGTGAACGCGGCGCCCAAGACACTCGATGCCGAGGTGAGACGCGTGACCGCCGCCAAAAAGCACCGCAAGCACCCATCCCCCGACGCCCGACCTGCCGCAGAGGGGCAGTACGTCGGCACGCTGCCCGAGGAGCACCCCCGTCAGGACCAGCGCACGGTCACCATCACGCTGCCGTCGCTCGGCCGCGTGGCAGGCGGAGCGAAGGACGCCGCCCTGCTGCCCCTGGCCGTCGCACGTCAGGTCCTGCCCGCGAAGAAGGGTCTGCCTCTCTACCTGGGGCTGGGCGTGCTGGGAGCCGCAGACGTCATCGAATGGCCCGTGGCCATCGGTATCGGGGTCGGCTACGCCGTCCTGCGCCGCGACGGTCGCGTTCTGGACAGGCCACCGCGTCCATCGGGGCCCGCGTCCGCGTGAGGAGATAAGGAGGTACGGAGGAGGCGCTGGGAAAGGACGGCCGGTCCGCTGGGGCCCGGTCCTTGATCACGAGTTCTTCGATGCTGGACGCGCCCGTCCGGGACGTCTCCAGCATCCGGGCCCCCTCGGGTCGCTACCGGTGGGAGCGAGGCAGCCGGACGACGGCAATTCCTCCCGCGAGGTCGACCGTTGTTCTGTTCGGCGGCGCTCCGTCGTCCTCGTTGTCCGGCAGGACCAGTGCCGACTGCCGTTCCTTCAGCTCATGCTGCTTGCCCGGCGAAAGGCTCGCGTGCAGCTGCTCGAACCCGGTCGCCGATATCTGGCCCTTACGTGCGGAGTTCCGCCACGGCAGCCCTCCCGCCCGTCCCATGCGCATCAGCAGTTGGTCGACGAAGGCGAGCAGGGTCAGCACGATGGCCAGTCCCGGCAAGGTCATGAAGAGGATGAACTGCATGTCCTCAGTATGCGAGGCGCAGCCTGTCGGCAGCCAGCCCTCGACGGCATGCGCTCGACGTCGGCCTGGATACCGAAGGTGTACGACCGCGGCGTCCCCGCGGCGCCCCTAGGGGCTCAGCGTCGGCGGCCGCCGCCTGACGCGCCTCCCGTGGTGAGGGCCACGCCGAATCCGCAAGCTGTCGCCAGGCTGTGACACAGTGTTCGCCGGGCATGTGGCGGCTGAGGCAGCGGCTCTCGGGGGCTCAGCCGACGGCGGCGTCCTCTCCCGACCAGCCGGTGCAGGGCACAGGAGACCCGAAGCTGTCATGACGGGTCCTGCTTCGCTCGGCTTCGCCTGGACGTCACTGCCGACGTGCTCCGCTCGGGTGCGCGGTCAGTCGGGCGGCGGGTGAGACGTACCAGGCAGGAAGGGCGCCAGAGCCAGCCGCAGATCTGCCGGAAGGCCGGCGACATCCGCCGGGGTGGCGAAGCGGTGATCGGCGAAGTCGAAACCGGGCGTGACGACCTCCGCCACCAGGGCCTGGGCAGCGTCACCGACGAGGTGGGACGCCTTCCAGACACCTCCCGGGACCATCAGGAAGTGCCTGGTGCCTGACTGGAGCGTCACCCGTTCGACGGCGTGGTCCGGGGTGAGCATGACGTATTCGACAGGACCGCCGTCGATGAGAAAGTGCAGGATGTCGCTGCGGTTGCGGTGCAGGTGGCCACGGGGGGCATCCCGGGTGAGGAGGTAGTGGATCGAGGTCGCCGTCGGGCGCGTACCCGCCGGTGTGGGCACGGTGTGGGGGCTGGTGTAGATCCGCTGGAAATACCCGCCTTCAGGGTGGGCCTCCAGTCCGAGCTGCCGCTGCCAGTCACGCACGCCGTCTCGCTCCCGTGGCTCTCATGGGTCTCGTGGCCCTCATGGATTTCGTGGTTCGCATGGATTTGGTGTTCGCATGGATTTCGTGGCTCTCACGGGTTTCGCGTCTTCGATCGCCGCCGTCAACGCGACCGCCAGCCTAGGCGTTCGCGTTCGCGGCCCGGCGGTGCGGCGGCACGTCGGCGTGGGACTCAGGCGACGATGAGGATCTCCTTCCGGCAACGTACGCCGAGGACAGCCGCCCGCGCCGCACATCGCGGGCTCGGCACACTTGGCGGCCGGGGTTCAGGAGAGGCCCCGGTCGGCCCGCGCGCTACGCCCGAGTGGCGCCCGTCGTCGGACAGCGACTTCACACGCCGGGCCCGGCGTCTACCCGAGGCCCGATCCGGTCATGACGTGTGGTGCGATCTGCGTCGGTTCGGGGGTGCGTGAACACGGCGCGACGCGCGCCGCCCCGTATCGCGGGGCTGCCGCGGCGGCCAGTGCGCGCGACCGTGGAGAGGCGCCCGTGCGGCGCGGCAGAGGAGCCGGATCGGTCAGGAATCGAGAAGCGCGGGTCACGGGGCCGCACCTAGCCTGATCTCCATGGACATCACCATTCACACGACCTTCCTCCCGCATGACGACCCGGACGCGTCCCTGGCCTTCTACCGCGACGTCCTCGGCTTCGAGGTCCGCAGCGACGTCGGGCAGGGCAAGATGCGCTGGATCACGGTCGGCCCCGTGGGCCAGCCCGGTACGTCCATCCTCCTGGCGCCGCCGGCCACCGACCCTGGGATCACCGAGGACGAGCGCCGCACCATCGCCGAGATGATGGCCAAGGGCACCTACGGCTGGATCCTGCTGGCCACCCCCGACCTCGACGGCACCTTCGAGAAGGTGCAGGCCCGCAACGCCGAGGTCGTCCAGGAGCCGACCGAGCAGCCGTACGGCATCCGCGACTGCGCCTTCCGTGATCCCGCCGGCAACCTGGTCCGCGTCCAGGAGCTTCGCTGAGCCGTCCGGTCACCGATTCGGCCATGGCGGTCGGCGTCACGACCATCTGCGACGAGTACGGCGGCCGGGCGCTTCCAGGCCGCCGTCCTCGGCCGTCCCCCTCGGCGGTAGCACCGTCGGGCAGACGCGGCCGCGCCGCGGCGGGATGGAGGCCGGTGGTCGGCCCGGCGAGGATGCGTCATCCCCGCCTTCTCGGCGGCCGAGGCCTGCTCTCGGGGGCGGGCGGGCGCTTCTCTTTCGCTGCCCGCCGGCTCGGCCGGCTTGTCGCCCTCCGGCGGGCCTGCTGGTGAACCGGTCATCACCGTCGCGCACCTCACCGCCCGTCTCAGCAGGCCCCCCCCCCGGGACCTCCGGAACCACGGATATCGATGAAGAGGAGTCCTCTCATGTGTCACCCCTCGTGGGGACGCGCACGTGCCGCGGCGCAGCGCCTGAACGACCTCGCGCGACTCCGCCGCGTCCGCGACCGGATCGACCGCGAGTACGCGCAGCCGCTGAACGTCGAGGCCCTCGCGCGTGGCGTGAGCATGTCCGCCGGGCACCTCAGCCGCCGGTTCCGGCTGGCTTACGGCGAGTCTCCGTACTCGTACCTGATGACGCGTCGCATCGAGCGCGCGACGGCACTGCTGCGTCGTGGTGACGTCAGCGTCACCGAGGTCTGCTTCGCCGTCGGCTGCTCATCGCTGGGCACCTTCAGCACCCGGTTCACCGAGCTGGTCGGGATGCCGCCCAGTGTCTACCGGCGCCGTGCAGCGGATGCTGCGGCGGGAATGCCGCCGTGTGTGGCGAAACAGGTGACCAGACCGGTCAGGAAGCGCGAAACTCCGGTCGCCGAGCCGCAAGCAGCGTGACGGCTATGGCATCTATCGAATCCGTGGCCCTCGGAGTGGCCGACCCCACGCCCGTCGACCGCTTCTACACCGGCCGCCTTCGGTCTTTGACACGCGGATACGCCTGCGGGCGTCGGAGGCACCCGCAACCGGCTTCCGCGGCTTCACGCTGGGGCGCCCCCGAAGCCTGCCGTGGCGAAGAGTCTCGCCGCACGGACGTGGCGCCGACCGCCGGTCAGGAGGCTGCCGCCGGGCCCGGGGCGGAGTCGTGGACCAGTTCAGCAAGCTGCATGAGAAAGCCGTACGTCGCAAGACGCCCATGGAGGCGAACGTAGTACGACTGGTTGGAGCACTTGAAAATCTGCCGGCGGCGCACCTTCCGGAGTCTGTGCTCGAATGCGTTCACCGCCTGTAGGAGAGCCGCCTCCGCGTCCTCCGTGCTGCCTTCGAGTTCCGCAACGGTGCGCGCCTCCCGGTCTATCTCGGCGACACCGTCGACGGGTACGGCCAGCACTATCCATCGGGGCATCCCGCGATTCCCTCCCCCTGGCCTCGCCTATCGCGATGCACATGGGGTCAGTGTGGCAGACGACCAGCGTGATGCTGGATCGTCTCCCCCGTAGATGGCCGGGCGTCATGTCTGCCATGCGAGGCGGTGTTGGGTGATTGGAGGATCAGCCGGCCGACTTCTTCGTGTCATCCGCCAGTACGGCTGTCCGACGGGGCGGAGGGAGACTTCTGCCACGACCGCGGCCGGCGAGCCTCCGCAGCCGGAGGGCCGACGCGGCCACGTACAGGACGAAGCACAGGAGGGGGCGTCACATGGGCGTGCAGCAGTATGACGAGATCGGCGAGGCCTTCGAAGGGTTCAAGTCCCTGCCGCTGATGCGTTATGGAGAGGTGCCGAGCTTCCTCGGCCTGGTCGGGGACGTGCGCGGCAAATCGGTTCTCGACCTGGCGTGCGGCACGGGTTTCTACAGTAGGGAGTTCAAGCGACGCGGCGCCACGGATGTCTTCGGGGTCGACATCTCCGTTGAGATGATCGCCGCCGCCCGGGACTTCGAACAGCGCGACCCGCTCGGTGTGCGGTACGAGGTCGGTGACGTGGCCGAGCTGCGGCCTCTCGACCGGCGCTTCGACATCGCGGTGGGAGTGCAGTGCCTCAACTACGCCGAGGACCTCGCGGCGATGCGGCGGATGTGCCGCAACATCCACCGGAGCCTGGTGCCGGGGGGAGAGTTCTTCGTGCTCTGCCAGAAGCCCGACTACCGGTTCGACTGTCCGTCCCTGGACAAGTACGGGTTCCGCTGCGAGCCGACCGGCGAGGAGACGGAGACCGGCCCGCGTGCTCGGGTCACGGCCCTCCTCCAACCGCAGCCGATCAGCATCGTCGCCGCGGTGCCGCGCCGCGAGGTCTACGAGGAGTGTCTGCGGACGAGCGGGTTCAGCGAGGTGGAGTGGGTTCCGCTGCAGGTGTCCGAAGCCGGCATCCGCGAGTTCGGCGAGGACTTCTGGGCGGACCTCCGCGCGAAGCCGCCGCTGGAGATGCTGCGCTGCCGCGCCTGACCGACATCTCATGCACGGTTCCGCCCTGCGGAGGACCTCGGGACGGCACGAGGACCCCTGAAGCGGGCCGAGTCACCGCGGCGATGCCGTCGACGGTGTCCGGCCGGCGGGTGTCCCGGTAGAGGCGCTGGCCGTTGCGGTCGGCGAGGAGGCCTCCGTTCGTGCGGGGAAGGGCCCACCGAGGGGTCGGCCGACAGCGCCGTCCAGGGTGGCCTTCGGTCCGGCCTTCGGTCCGGCTTTCGCTCCGGACGGCGGTCCGGACGGCGGTCCGCCTTTCGGTCCGCCCTTGGCTTCGGAACGCGGTCCCTACGGCTGTCACGCCTGCGGTCCCGCCTGCGGTTCGGCCTTCGCTCCGGCCTGCGGTCCGGCCTTCGTTCCCGGACGATGGTCCGCGACGATGCCTCGGAGAGACCGCCGGATCGCCCTGACCGGAGGCGATCACATGACGGGTCGTGCCGTGCCGGCGGCCGCGGCCGGGCCGTCGCCGGGCCAGCCTTTGACGACGGGGCATCGGCCGGAGTGTGCGGAGTCGGAGGTTGAGCCCACCTCGGCGGGCGCTGCGGCTCGAGCAGGGTCCGGCGGGGCGGACCACGATGGCCGTGCCGGGCCGGGGGGTGGTGACTCGCCACGTCCGCGTCCAGCCTCCGACGCCTCTCGGTGTCCGGAGGCTGGACACGTCGCTGTACGCCTCGACCGCCGCGACGCGTCGGGGCTTCTCGCGAGGCCTGCCCGGCTCGCATGCGGGGCTCATGGTCGCACCCTTGCGTGGCGCCGCCGCGCACGCCGACCGACCGGGGTTCCGGTCCAAGAGGTGGGAGGGGACCGATCAGCCGCCGATTACGCCGCCTTGAACGAATCGCGCTCATCGGGGAGGTACCGGCCCGACGAGCAGCGCGGTACGGCGAACCACTTCCAGCGGGTAGGGGGTTGCCCGGCTCTCCTGCTGGAATCGGCGAGAGAAATCTCCCATCGCTGCGGCGACCGGCGCGTAACGGAGAAGGACCGCCGCCACCGTCGGTGGAATTTCCGCCGGAGCCATTCCCCCGGCGCAGGCGCGTACAAACGCCTTGCGTTCTTCCGGTCCGTACCCGTACAGAGCGACGGCCAGCCAGTTCACCAGATACGTGAGGGTGTAGGACCGGTCGTAGGTACGGTGCCGGTCGAAGAAGTCGGTCTCGTCTTGGCTGAGTTCGAAGCGGGTGGACGTCGCGAGGCCGTAGTCGGCGAAGTAGAGCCGCCGACCGTCGGTGAGGATGTTCTCGAAGTGGGCGTCGAAGTGCAGCATCCCCCGGGCGTTCATGAACGAGACGCCGGCTTCCAGCTCGCTGTCCACCATGGCGCAGGCCCGATCGGCCACCTCGCCACCGGCCCCGATCTGGACGCCCAGCCAGTCGTGCAGGTTCTGTGGGATGTACTCCAGGAACAGCATGAGGCTCGCCGAGGACTGCTGGAGAGCCTCGATCCGGCGACGCACCCCCGATCCGCCTCCCCAGTAGGCGACAGCGCGTTCCACATCGGCGAGTTCCTCGGGAAGTGGCCGACGAGCTCCTGGTAGCACCCGCCAGTGGTACATCAGGGGAAAACCGTCGTAGTCCCCTGCGGTCACCCATTCCGTTGTCATGGTGTGCACGGCCAGCTCACGCCAGGCTCCGAACCCTGGGCCACCGATACTGCCGATGCCGTACTGGCAGAAGACCGGCAGCTCGAACACGTTCGCCGTGGAATGCACATGCTCCGGCTGTCGCTCAAGGTCGGTCAGGCGTACCTGCTTGACGAAGACCGGGGTTCCGTCGATCTCCAGCAGTACGGTCTTCCCGCCGATGCCGGACCCGATTGGTGTGGCGGCGTCCACGAGCTCGTGCAGACTGCGATCGCTGCATGACGCCAGCGATGTCGAAACAGCGCGGTGGGCGGCCAGACGAGCACCGCGGGACATGTCAGGGCTCTTCACTCAGGCCTCCCTCCGCGCACCCCGTCGCGCGCGGCCACTTCGACGAGCACCAGGGCAGGGACTGTCGTCAGCCTCTCATGCCGAGGGCGATGAACCGCTCCTCGTTCCCGCACCGATGGGTAGACGGATACGCTCACGGCACTCTGGCTGACTGGTTGATCTCGGCCGCCGACCCGTGCAGCAGATCCCTCCGCTTTCCCCAGACGCACGTTTCCCGCGAAACGCGCCCGTGGCTGCGGAGGTGAGAACGAGGTACGAGTATCGGCTAGCGTCGGCAGCAGTTCTGGCGTGACGCGCCTGCGGATGTCGGTCAGGGCCAGAAACGGCCGGGGCTGGGAAATCGATCCGACGCATCCACCTGAGCCTCGCCAGAAGAACACCGGGTATCGCAGTCGCGGCGCTCCGTGTCGACGACCCGCATGCGGCTCACCGTGAACACGACGCACCGGTTGACGTGCAGCGCGTACACCTCGTCTCCGGCGCGGGCGCCCGACCAGGCGGGCAGGGAGGAATGGACGCCACTGAAGGGGTGCGTTCGCCGGCGCGTTCGGCCCGGCGCTCGGCCGCGACCGGGCGGAGAGCAGGTTCTGACCGAGTACGCCGCGAACGGCCCATGCCTTCTCGTGACTGGCGATCGCGTTGGTCCACGGGTCTCCATCCGGCCATCAGCATGACGCTTTTCCCCCGTCGCGTGCCGCTGCGGCGCGGGCGGCGCGGCGAGATCACCGTCTGGCCGTCCCCTTCCGGATCGACGCGGTGGACCGCCCGCCGCCGGGAGGGTCCCGTCGGTTGCGTTCCGGCTCGGGATCGGGCTCGGCGGCGGGCGCAGGTCCATAAATCGGAGAAGGGCGGGACGGCCGTTCCACCGTTGGACGGTCTCCGACGCGAGGACGAACGGGCCCGGGTTCCGCCGATCCCCGCGGGGGCCGGACGAAGGGGAATTCCGGTGGCCAGGCCGCCCTTTTCCGGCCGTTGGGGCACTGCCTGAAATACCACTGGTTTCCGTCGCGGCGCTTACCTAGTTTGAACGCCGCGTGAACGCCGCATCCGTGCCGCGATTCCGCGGCGGCCATGACTCGTTCGTATGGACGAGCAGGAGGATTCCGTGCGCCGAAGAGGCTGGGCCTCGTTATCCGTAGCACTTTCAACAATCGCTCCTTCCTTGTTCTGCCTCCCCTCGGCGGTGCAGGCGGTCTCGGCTCCGCCCACCTTCCGGATCGGGGTACAGCTCTCGACCGCGCCGCGACCGCGCAGTTCGGAGTCGAGCAGTTCACGACGTACGCCAAGTACGGCAACAGCGTGTCGGCGTGGGCCGGAGACTCCAACGGCTACGACCCGGACAAGCACCGGATCTTCCTCGAAACACGCCGCTGGCCCTCCAGCGTGTCCCTGACCGACTTCCGTCTGTCGGTGACAGCGGTGGACCAGGGGGTTCCCGGATCGGCCGCCGTGACCCCGTGGGCCTCCCAGGGCGGCGGCAGGACCACCTGGGCGGTGGACAGCAACAGTCACGACTTCGACGGCATCGTCGTCGGCCTCGAAGTGCAGTAGCCCGCGGCGGACCGCAGACCCGCGTGCGCGGGTGACGGCGCACGGTCCACACCCGTCGGGGATGTGGACCGTGGGCCGTCGCCCATCTCCGGGCGCATCCGTTCCGGCCCGCGAGAACGGCAACCGGGGGCCAGCCGACGCGGCGGGGCCAGCCGACGCAGCCGGGGTCGGCCGGGTCAGCCGTCGACGGGCAGGCCGCGCGGCTCCTTGACGCGTTTCATGATGATCTGGGAGTTGACCTCCGTGACGCCGGCCAGAGCGGTCAGCTTCTCGATCCACAGCCGCTCGTAGGCACGCAGGTCCGCCACCGCGATGCGCAGCAGGCAGCCCGGGCTGCCGAAGAGCCGGTACGCCTCGATGACATCCGGGATGTCCCCCAGCGCCGCCTCGAACGCCTCGATCACGTCGCGGTCGCGCTTCACCTCGATGGACACCAGCACCTCGAAGCCCCGGTTCACCGCTTCGGGGTCGATCACCGCGCGGTAACCCTGGATGACCCCGTCCTCCTCCAGCTGCCGCACGCGCCGCATGCACGGTGAGGGGGTCAGGCCCACGCGCGCCGCCAGCTCCTGGTTGCTGAGTCGGCCATCGTTCTGGAGCTCGCGCAAGATAGCGCGATCGATATCGTCCATGACGCAATTATCCACCACGATATCGCGAACGGTGCGGGAGAAGAGGCGATCCGATTGCGCGCCCACTCTCCTATCATTGCGTTCGAACACTTCGTTCGGTCATCGAGGCCGCGACGAGCAACGTGGTGAGAAGAGGGCAAGGCACTGTGGGACGGATCGTCGTCATCAGCACCGGCGGGACGATAGCCAGCCGCTGGCAGGGTTCGGGCTTCGCCGCCGACGCGCACGGCGAGGAGGTCATGGCGACCGCCGCCGTACCGGCGGGCATCACCGTCGAGGTCGTCGACCTGTTCAGCGTGAACAGCCCGCGCCTCACCCTCGCGCATCAGCTCACCCTGCTGCACACGGTGCACGAGGTGCTCGCCGACCCGGGCGTGGACGGCATCGTCGTCACGCACGGCACGGACACCCTGGAGGAGTCGGCGTTCCTCGTCGACCTGTACCACGACGATCCGCGCCCTGTCGTGTTCACCGGCGCGCAGCTGCCGCTGGACGCCGAGGACGGCGACGGGCCGCGCAACCTCCACGACGCCCTGCTCACCGCCGCCCGCGCCCGCGACCTCGGCGTGCTGGTGGCCTTCGACGGCAAGGTGCACGCCGCGCGCGGCACGGTCAAGACGCGGACCCTCGACGCCGACGCCTTCGCGGACCCGTCCGGCGCGCGCGTCGGCGACATCGGATTCGGCAAGGTCTCGGTGCTGCGCCGCCCGTCGCGGCCGGCCGCGCTGCCCCTGCCCGCCATGCCGGACGCCCTGCCCCGCGTCGACATGGTGATGCACCACGCCGACGGCGACCCGGTCCTGCTGAACGCCGCCGTCGAGGCCGGTGCGCAGGGTGTCGTCCTGGTCGCCACCGGCGCCGGAAACGCCACCCCCGAGATCGTCTCGGCCGTCGCCGACGCCACCGCCCGTGGCGTCCTCGTCGCCCTGACCACCCGCGTTCACTCCGGTCCCGTCTCCCAGATCTACACCCACGGTGGTGCCGTCGACCTCGTCGCCGCGGGCGCCGTGCCCACCGGGACCCTGCGTGCCGGACAGGCCCGCGTCGCCGTCGTGGCCGCCGCGCTCGCGACCACCGACGCCGCCGAGCGGGTACGGATCCTGCGCCACGCCGTGGGCGAGCCCGTCCCCGCCGAACCCGCGCACGTCTGACCCGCCCTGCCCGCCCGTTCCCGGATCCCGCGCGGAAGGCCCCGGCACGACGTCGTCCCCGATCCCGCGCGGATCACCCCGGCACGGCGTCGTCCCGGATCCCGTACGAAGACCCCGGCGCTGCACGGCCGTGGTACCTGCCGGGGCTACCGCCCCCGCCCGTACGCCGTCAGCCCGTACGCCGTATGCCCGTATGCCTGTAAGCCCGTATGCCTGTAAGCCCGCTCCCCCGCGCACCGCGCCCGCCCCGCACACCCCGCCGACAGGAAGCCGTCACCGCCACCATGGCCACCGCCCCCGCCCCCGCCCCCGTCCCCGTCCCCGCGTTCCGGGTCGAGCACGACCTGCTCGGCGACCGTGACGTGCCCGCCGACGCCTACTACGGCGTCCACACCCTGCGCGCCGTCGAGAACTTCCCCATCACCGGCACTCCCATCAGCGCCTACCCCGAGCTCGTCGCCGCCCTCGCCTGCGTCAAGCAGGCCGCCGCCCTCGCCAACCGCGACCTGGGCCTCCTGGAGCCCCGTAAGGCGGACGCGATCATCGCCGCCTGCGAGGAGATCCGCGCGGGGAAGCTGCACGACGCCTTCGTGGTCGACGTCATCCAGGGCGGCGCCGGCACCTCGACCAACATGAACGCCAACGAGGTCGTGGCCAACCGCGCCCTGGAGCTCCTCGGCCACGCCCGGGGCGACTACGGGCGGCTGCACCCGCTGGAGGACGTCAACGCCGGGCAGAGCACGAACGACGTCTACCCGACGGCCGTCAAGATCGCCCTGGACTTCACCGCTCAGCGGCTGCTGGGCGCGATGGAGGTGCTGCGGGCAGCGTTCGCCGCCAAGGCGGAGGAGTTCGCCGACGTACTGAAGATGGGGCGCACCCAGCTCCAGGACGCCGTGCCGATGACGCTCGGCCAGGAGTTCGCCGCGTACGCGATCATGCTGGAGGAGGACCGCAAGCGCCTCGCCGAGGCATGCGCGCTGATCCGCGAGATCAACCTCGGCGGCACCGCCATCGGCACCGGCCTCAACGCCCACCCCGAGTACGCGGCGCTCGCGTCCCGCCACCTCCGGGAGATCACCGGTCTGCCGCTGACCGTGGCCGACGACCTCGTCGAGGCCACCCAGGACGCGGGCGCGTTCGTCCAGCTGTCGGGGGTCCTGAAGCGGATCGCCGTCAAGCTCTCCAAGACCTGCAACGACCTGCGCCTGCTGTCCTGCGGGCCGCGTGCCGGGTTCGGGGAGATCAACCTGCCGCCCGTGCAGGCCGGTTCGAGCATCATGCCCGGCAAGGTCAACCCGGTGGTCCCCGAGGTGGTCAACCAGATCGCGTTCGAGGTCATCGGCAACGACATGGCGGTGACCATGGCGGCCGAGGCGGGCCAGCTGCAGCTCAACGCCTTCGAGCCGCTCATCGCGCACAGCCTGCTGAAGAGCCTCACGCATCTGCGGGCCGGCTGCCTGACGCTCGCCGAGCGCTGCGTCACCGGCATCACCGCCAACCGCGAGCACCTCGCCCACCTCGTCGCCCACTCCATCGGCCTGGTGACCGCCCTCAACCCGCACATCGGCTACGAGCAGGCCACATCCGTCGCCCAGGAGGCACTGAACTCGGGCCGCAGCGTCCAGGAACTCGTTCTGGAGCGCGGCCTGCTGACGGACCATCAGCTCAAGGAGATCCTCCACCCGGACAACATCGCCCGCCCCCACGCCGCCCGCCCCCGAGCCCGCTGACCCGTCACGGCGTCGGTTCCCCCTCGGCCGTGAAGGCGAAGGCTCCGACAGCCCTCCGGCATCGCTCCGGCAGTCCTCGGCAGTACCTCCTGTTTCCGCCTCGACCGGCGCGGTGCGCGGTACGGCACGGCCGACGGCGGGGAGCTCCGGGCATCGCGCGACCGGCCGCCGGGCCGACCCCCGCGTGACCGCCCCGCCTGACGGCGCCGGCGGACGTAATTCGGCTGCGCCATGATGTCCGGCGCGTCCAGACTGTGCACACACCGTCGAACAGTCCGGATACGCCGGACCTCTCGCGCTTCAGGAGTGTTCCCGCTTGCAGGCAGCCGTCACCGTCACGCCCGCCCGCGTTCCCGAGCTGCTGCTCGGCCTCGCGACCGTACGACCCGTCTTCCTGTGGGGAGCGCCGGGCATCGGCAAGTCGTCCCTCGTACGGGACTTCGCCGCGTCCCTCGGGCTCGAGTGCGTCAGCCTGCTCGGTACGCAGCTCGCGCCCGAGGACCTCATCGGCGTACCGCAGATCCGTGACGGCAGGTCCGTCTTCTGCCCGCCCGAGGCCATCGCCCGCGACGAGCCGTACTGCCTCTTCCTCGACGAGCTGAACGCGGCCACGCCCGACGTGCAGAAGGCGTTCTACTCCCTCATCCTCGACCGGCGCATCGGCAGCTACGAACTGCCCGCCGGGTCCATCGTCATCGGCGCCGGCAACCGCGCCACCGACAACGCCCTCGCTCGACCGATCGCCTCGGCGCTCGTCAACCGGCTCACCCATGTCCATCTGCGTGCCTCGGTCACCGACTGGCTGGTGTGGGCCGGCGAGAACGGCATCCACTCCTGGGTCGTGGACTATCTCACCGACCGCCCCGACCACCTGTGGTCGCAGCCGCCGAAGACCGAGGAGCCATTCTCCACGCCCCGCTCCTGGCACATGCTGTCCGACGCGCTGCACTCCTTCGGGCCGACACTCGACGAGGAGACGCTCAAGATCGTGGCGCATGGCACGCTGACGCCCGCGCACGCCGTCTCCTTCTGCGGATACGCCAAGATCGTGCGGCACGCCTACGGCATCGAGGCGATCATCAAGGGCGACGCGTCGTGGCCGAACCGTGTCGAGGACCGCGACCTGCTGTACTACCTCGCCGACGCGTTCCGGGGCCGGCTCATCAAGGAACTCCCCGCGGTCAAGGACCAGATACCGCCCGCGCTGCGGCAGACCGCCTACCGGGCCAAGTCGCTGCTCGTGCAGCTCGCCGAGATCTCCGTCGAGGTGGCGCAGACCGTCATCCGCGACGACGACGACGGACAGCCCGTGCTGCCCGCGTGGTTCCTGGTCGAGGCGGCCCGCGACATGCCGCGACTGGTGGAGGCCCGCCGGTGAGCCGTATCGCGCGCCCCGGCAAGGTCCGCCGCGACGACGCGGCCACCGAGGCGTTCCTCGCCGGACTCGCCCTCGTCAAACGCAACCCTGCCCTGGCCGTGCTCGACGCCGACATCTGCCGCAACCGGGACTGCGCGCTGAGCCCCCGCCACGGGCTCGCCGCCGTCGACTCCAACGGCGGCATCCACGTCCACCCCGACCGGCGCGCCGACCCCGCGGACTGGGCCTGGGCCCTCGCCCACTGCCTGCTGCACCTCGGCTTCGGCCACGTGCCCGCCGACAAGGACGCCCGCCGCGCGCAGCCCGACCGGTTCGAACGGGCCGCCCGCTGCGCCGTCGTCAACCGCTTCATGCTCACCCTGCACGTCGGTCGCGCCCCCGCCGGCTTCCCGGAGTCGTATCCGGACGGCGACGAGGAGCAGCTCGCGGCCCGCTGGCGCCGGAGCGGCATCCCCACCGCGTACGAGCATGTCGGCACCGGGGCGGACGCCCCCGACCAGGTCCTCGTGCCCTGGTCCTCGTGGACGACCCCGCCGGACTGGCAACTGGCCTTCGCCCATGCCCTGACCCGCACCATGTCGGCCGCCATGGACGTGGCGGGCGGGCGGCGCGACAGGCTGACCGACGAGCTGGTGCCCCGTCAGCCGTGGGAGCGGGCCCTGAGCTGGTTCATCTCGTCCTACCCGCTCCTCGGCGGCGTCGCGGCCGGCATGAAGCTCGTCGCGGACGCCGAACTCGCCCGCGCGCACGGCATCTCCGTCGCCGCCGTCGACGCCGCGCTCGGCGAGATCTACCTCAATCCGCTGCGCCGGTACGACGACGGTGAATGGCGGTTCGTCCTCGCCCACGAGATGCTGCACGCCGCGCTCCGCCACGGCGACCGGCGCGGCGCCCGCGACCCGTACCTCTTCAATGTCGCCGCCGACTACGTCGTCAACGGCTGGCTCGTCGAGATGCGCGTGGGCACCATGCCCGAAGGGCTGCTGTACGACCCGGAGCTGAAGGGCCTGTCGGCGGAGGAGGTGTACGACCGGATCGTCGGTGACGCCCGCCGGATGCGGCGCCTGGCCACGTTGCGCGGCAAGGGCGTCGGCGACATCCTCGGCGAACCGCTCCCCGGCCGCCCCGGCGACTACGTCGACCTCGACGAGTTCTACCGGCGTGGCCTCGTCCAGGGCTTCGACCTGCACATGAGCGGTGAGCGGGGGCTGCTGCCGGCCGGGCTGGTCCAGGAGATCCGGGCGCTGAGCCACCCGCCGGTGCCGTGGGACGCGCGACTGGCCCGCTGGTTCGACGAGTTCGTGCCACGGCCCGAACCGGTGCGGAGCTTCGCCCGGCCGGCCCGCCGCCAGGCGTCCACCCCTGACATCCCGCGCGCGGGCCGCTACCGCCCGCCCGAGGAGGTCGCCCGCTGCACCTTCGGCGTCGTCCTGGACACCTCGGGCTCCATGAACGCCCGCCTCCTCGGCAAGGCCCTCGGTGCCATCGCCTCGTACGCGGAGGCCCGCGACGTGCCGGCGGCCCGGGTCGTGTTCTGCGACGCCGCCCCGTACGACGCGGGCTACCTGCCGCCGACGGAGATCGCCGACCGGGTCCGCGTCCACGGCCGCGGCGGCACGGAGCTGCAGCCCGGCCTCGACCTCCTCCACCGCGCGGACGACTTCCCCCCGACGGCCCCCGTGCTGATCATCACGGACGGCTACTGCGACGTCCTGCGCGTACGCCGCGATCACGCCTACCTGATCCCGGACGGCGCCTCGCTCCCCTTCACGCCCCGGGGCCCGGTGTTCCGCCTCCGCTGAAGGATGCGGGAAGGGCCGACTTCGGGGCTGCCGCAGCGGTACGGTCCGCTCGTCGGGGCGGCGGCGACACGGGGACCGGCATCGACGGATCACCGGCGGCTACGCTGCCGTTCAGGTCGATGACTCTTGGTCGATGACTCTTGGTCGATGACTCTTGGTCGATGACTCTTGTGGGGGACGGAATGGACCCGGCCGTTGTGGGCGCGCGACTGGCGTCGAGCCTGATCGCTCCGGTGGTGAAGAAGCTCTTCCGACGGGACGGTCCGGGCGCGGGCCTGGTGGACAGCCCCGTACGTCTTTCCGCGCTCGTCTCCTTCCGGGGGGAGAAGCGTACGCTCGCGGAGCGTGATGTGCGTCGTCTGGGCGCCGCTCTCGTCCGGCAGGCCGGTGTCGCATCGCGGGGAGAGGCGCCCTTCCCCGCGAGTGAGGAGACAGCCGTCGCCGACGCCCTCACCGACAGGCTGCTCGCTCTGGGGGACCTGGACATGGACGACGTCCAGGCGGTCCGGCTCGGCCACGGGGAGCTCGCGCGACGGCTCCGGGCTCTCGCCCCTACGCCGGATCACCTGTCCTCGGACTCCGGTTACTTCCTCGACTCCCTCACCGAGTGGGCGTGCCTCCACGTCCTCGACTTCTTCACCCGGCGCTCCACCTTCGTCGCGCGCACCCTGGTGGAGCAGAGCCGTGCCCATGCCGAACTCATCGCCCGGGTCGATGAGTTGATCGCGCGGGCACCTCGGCCGGACGCCCGCGACACCGCGTTCGAACGCGACTACTCCGCGTACGTCGCGAAGAAGCACAGCCAGCTGACGATCTACGGCATCGACGTGCGGAACTCGCCGGGCAGGTGGCCGCTGGACGCCGCGTACCTCAGCCTGGAGACCACCGCCGCCCAGTCGGCCCCGGGGGCGCGGGACGCGTATCGGGACGACCATCCGGACGAGGGTGCGACGTTGTCCGCCGGCCCGGCCCCTGCCGATCGGGTCCTCGCCCGCCACGAGCGGGTCCTGCTGCGCGGAGTGGCCGGCTCCGGTAAGACGACGCTCGTGCAGTGGCTCGCCGTGTCTGCGGTGGCGAACCCGGCCGACGTCATGGCGAGCGCGGGCCACGGCACGGGGACGGCGGGCCACGGCACGGGGACCGCGGGCCACGGCATGGCGTATCTGGCGGGCCGCGTTCCGTTCGTCCTGCCGATGCGCACGCTCACCCGCCACGGTGAACGTCTGCCTCCGCCCTCCCGTTTCCTGTCCGCCGTCGGCTGCCCCCTGGCCGGGTCGCAACCGGACGGATGGGAGACGCGCGTCCTGCGGGCGGGGCGCGGGCTGCTGCTGGTCGACGGTATCGACGAGGTGCCCGAGGCCGAGCGCACGCGCACCCGTGCCTGGCTGGCCGACCTCGTCGACACGTTTCCCGGCAACCGCTGGCTCGTCACGTCACGGCCGTCGGCCGTGGGCGAGAACTGGCTCGGCGACGACCACTTCACCGAGCTCACTCTCTCCGCGATGAACCCCTCCGACGTCGCCGCCTTCATTCACCGGTGGCACGCCGCCGCGGTCACGGGAACGCCGGACGACGACGCCCTTCTCCCGGTCTTCGAAGCACAGTTGCTGGACGCGGTCAGGACCAAGCGGGATCTCGGACGCCTTGCCACCAACCCTCTGATGTGCGGGCTGATCTGCGCCCTGCACCGGGATCGAGGCGGTTACCTGCCGGACGGGCGCAGGGAGTTGTACGAGGCGGCGCTGTCGATGCTGCTGCGGCGACGGGACAGGGAGCGTGACATGGCCGTTCCCGAGCTGGCCGAGGAGCCGCAGCTGCGGCTGCTCCAGCGGCTCGCGTACTGGTTGATCCGCAACGGGCGTACGGAGATGGACCGGAGCCGCGCCGAGAGCGTCATCGGGGACGCGCTTCCGCTGGTCCCCGCCGTCGCCGCTCTGGGAGACGCCCGTGCGGTCCTGCGCTACTTCCTGGTGCGGACCGGCCTCCTGCGGGAACCCGTACCGGGCACGATCGACTTCGTCCACCGGACCTTCCAGGACTACCTCGGAGCCCGCGCGGCCGTGGAGTCCGGGGACTTCGGGCTGCTGACCGGGCACGCGGCCGACGACCAGTGGGCGGACGTCATCCGGATGGCCGTGGCACAGGCGCGTCCTCGTGAGGCGGAGGAGCTCCTGAAGCTGCTGATAGCCGAAGGCGACCGGGCCGCGAGCGACCGGAGCCGCGCGCGGGCCCATCTCCTCGCGATGGCCTGCACGGAGCACGCCGTGGAACTCGAACCCCCGACGCGCGCCGCCGTCGAGAGCCGCGCGTCGGAACTGATACCGCCGACATCGGTGTCCGAAGCACGGTCCCTCGCCGAGGTGGGGCCCCTGGTGCTGGAACTGCTGCCCGGTCCTGACGGCCTGTCGGACGACGAGGCCGTCGGTGTCACGGGGACGGCGGCTCTGGTCGGCACGGACGCCGCCATCCCCCTACTGGCGCGTTACCGCGACCACCCGAACGCGACGGTGCGGCTCCAGCTGGCGGCTGCCTGGCGCCGGTTCGACGCCGAACAGTACGCGCGTGACGTCCTGTCGCGGCTGGACACCGCCGAGTTCTTCGTCACGGCGACCACGGACGAACAGCTGTCCCTGCTCTCCACTCTCGGCCCCGTACCGAAACTCAGCGTGCTCGGGCCCCATGACGGCGAACGCGTCGTCGCCGCACTCCCGGCGGACGTACGCGAGGTCATTCTGATGCAGAACCCGCGCCTCCGCTCTGTGGAGCCCTTCTCCCGCCTGCGGCCGCTCACCAGGATCAGCCTCTACGACTGCCCCTCCCTGACCGACCTGTCGCCGCTGAGCGATCTCCGGCTCGACGAGGTCAATCTCACGGACACCACGGTCACCGGCCTGACCCGGCTCACGAC
The DNA here is from genome assembly GCF_043204435.1 of Streptomyces sp. NPDC047886. NCBI lineage: Bacteria > Bacillati > Actinomycetota > Actinomycetes > Kitasatosporales > Streptomycetaceae > Streptomyces > Streptomyces sp. NPDC047886. The sequence goes on along the minus strand of NZ_JBIDCF010000004.1, from coordinate 624,196 downwards.
GCTGCGGCGACTCGACGTACTGGCACCGATCCCGGCGGAACGCCTGGACGAGGCCCTTCCCGTGGACGCGCCGTTGACCGAGCTCGTCCTGGGCCGCGACGCCCTCGCCACGACCGGGCTGCGCGGCCTGAGCCGCTGGACCACGCTGAACTGGCTCATGCTGTCCGAAGGAACGGGACCGGTCTCCGTCGCCGACTGGGCCGAGATCGGCGACCTGCCGGCGCTCACCCGCATGTCCGTGCACCGCGATACGCTGCACTCGCTCGGGTGCGCTCCCGTACTGGCCTCTGTGGAAGCGGTCTACGTGACGAACATGTCCGGCGGCGAAGACCTCTCCGAGCTGACCCGCGTCTTTCCTGAGGCCCGAACGGTCCACCTCGTACCGGCCCGCCGCGACACCTTCGGTACCGACCGTTACGAGGGACTGTTCCCCCGTGCGGAGGTGGTGCTGCGCCAAGGCCGCCCCTCGATCACCTAACGCGGGCGGGCGGCGGTGTCCGGCTTCGGCCCGGGTGGCCGGGGCGGGCAGAGTGCCCACGGCTCACGCGGTACGTCACGGCGGACCCGACCGGGTGGTGTCCGGGGGCGGGAGGGCGCCTTCCCCTGGGCCGAGCTCCCAGGGATCATGAAGCATGCGTCCGGATGACTGGCACCTCACCGAGGACATCGACGACTTCCTCGCCCGAGCCGGAGAGTTCCTGCACTCGCGGCCCGTCCCGCACATCATGCAGCTGACGGTGGTCCAGAGACTGCGTTCAGGCGGGGCGGCCGCCCACGGCACCGCCCAGGCCCCCCTCTTCGGGCGACTGGAGCGAGCGGGCGAGGTTCTCGCCACCTTCTACCGCCTCCCGTCCCGCGGCCTGGGCCTCAGCCCCCTCACCCCCGAGCAGGCGGACACCCTCGCCGCCCACCTGGCCGCCCACCCGACCGCACTCGGGCACCGGCCTCCCCATGTCAGCGCGGACCACGGCACCGCCACCGCTTTCGCCGACTCCTGGCAGCGGCACACGGGCGCGACGCCGGCACTCCGCGTCCGACTCCGCCTGTACCGGCTCGGCACGCTCACCCCGCCGGATCCGCTCCCCGCAGGGCGGGGCCGACACGTGGGCGAGCAGGATCGCGAGCGGCTCATGGCCTGGTGCCGGGCGTTCGCCACGGACGTCGGGGAAGCCGTCGCCGTCAACGCCGGCTCCTGGGCCGCGACGCGCTTCGCCGACAAGCGGTATACGTTCTGGGAGACCCCGGACGGCACGCCCGTCTCCATGGCGGGCGTGAACCCGACGGTCGCCGGCATGGCCCAGGTGGACCCCGTCTACACCCCGGCCCACCTGCGCGGTCGCGGGTACGCGGGCGCCGTGACGGTCGAGGTGAGCCGGGCCGCCCGCGCCGAAGGCGCCAAGGAGGTCGTGCTGTTCGCGAACGCGGCCAACCCGACCAGCAACGCCCTCTACCAGCGCGTCGGGTACCTCCCGGTCACCGACTGGGCCGCGTACGACTTCGCGTATGGCTTCGCTGCGCCGAGCCGGAAGCCGGGCAGGACCACACCCGCTGAGGCCCCCGACCCGCCGGGCATCCCCTAGGCAGACAGGGCCTTGCCGTCGAGGCGCTGCCGCTGGGCGCCGGTGAGCCGGAGATCCCCGGCGGCGAGGTTCTCCTCCAGATGCGCGAGCGAGCCGGTTCCGGGGATGGGCAGGACGACCGGGGAGCGGGCGAGCAGCCAGGCGAGCGCGACCTGGGGGACCGTGGCGCCGAGTTCGGCGGCGACGGTCGCGAGCACGGCCGCCGGGCCGGAACCGGCCAATGGGCCGGAGCCCTCTGCCCGGCCGGAATCGGCTGCCCGGCCGGAGTCGGTGGCCGTGGCTACCGGGCGCCAGGGCAGGAAGGCGATGCCCGCGGCCTCGCATGCCTCGAGAACCGGCTCGTGATCCCGGTCGAGGAGGTTGTAGCGGTTCTGTACGCTCGCGATGTCGGCGGTCTGCCGCGCCTCGGCGAGCTGCTCGGAGGTGATCTCGGACAGTCCGATGTGCCCGACCTTTCCTTCGAGTTGCAGCTCGCGGAGCGCACCGACCTGATCGGCCAGCGGCACCCCGGGGTCGATCCGGTGCAGCTGCAGCAGGCCGACGCGGTCGACACGGAGCCGACGCAGGCCCCGCTCGACCTGCTCACGCAGGCTCTCCGGCCGCGCGTCGTGCGCCCACCCGTCCGGCCCGGATCGGGTGATCCCGACCTTGGTGGTGATCAACAGGTCGTCGGGGTACGGATGCAGGGCCTCGGCCAGCAGTTCCTCGTTGGCACCCCAGCCGTACATATGGGCGGTGTCGATCAAGGTGACGCCCAGTTCGACGGCGCGCCGGGCCACCGCGACGGCGGCCTGCCGCTCGGGTCCGGGCTTCGTCGGCAGGCGCATGGCGCCGAATCCCAGCCGGGCGACCCTGTACTCGCCTCCGATGGCGAACGTGGGCGTGGCCGGAGTGTTCGTCGTGCTCGAAGTCATCGATGGTTCCCCCCTCGCGGCCCGACGATACCCGGGCCGCGCGCCACGTTCAGCCGTCGGACGGATCGGGTCCCAGCTCGATGTCCAGGCTGACCTTCTTCACCGTGACCTTGGTGACCGCCTCTCCGTCGATGCCCAGCCGGTCGAGCAGATCGCGTGCCGCCCCCGTCTCTGCGGTCTTGTCGGTCTCCGCGGCCTGTGCGGTCTCTTCGGTTTCGCCGGTCTCTTCGGCCACCGCGGTCTCGTCGGTCTCTGCGGTCTCGTCGGTCTCTGCGGTCTCTGCGGTCTCGTCGGTCTCGTCGGCCAGGCCGCTCTGGCGGGACGGGAACTCCGGCAGTTCCCGGCCGTGGTCCGGCGTGGCCCGTGCGCGTCGCATCCGGGTGTCGGGGTCGAGCCGGTAGCGGACGCCACCGAGTTCCATGCCGTCGGCCGACAGCCTCACCTCGATCGACTGGTCTCCGGCGCCCGACAGCTCATCGGCCCTGAACGGGTCACCGGGCAGCAGCCGCATCCTCAGGGTGCGCTTCTCGCCCGGTCCCAGGCGGAAGCCGTTCGCCGCCTCGCCGAGGTCCATCGCCCATCCCTTGTCCGCGAGGACGGTGGGCATCGTGATCCGGAGATCCATGTGCGCGGACCGGTTCAGGTTGTTGCCGGCGACGAAGACCGCGTCGTCCATCGCGGAGAGCAGCGCCTCCGGACCCGCGCCGCAGGGCACGATCGTGACGTTGCGCTGGCCGACGTTGTTGTCGTGGGGTACCAGCCGCCAGTCTTCGATCGACTCGGAGCCGGTGAGGTGGACCACGTTGCACGGGTCGCCATCGGTGGACGCGATCATCAGGGCGCAGTCATGGCCGTGGACGTTCTCGTGGGGCACCCAGGTGAAGGGCCCGAGCACGACCTCCTCGATGTCGCCGGCCGCTACGCCGCCCGCGGTGAGTCCTTCCTCGGGCGCCATGGGAGTGAAGTCCTGGGGCCAGGTGAGTCCCGCTCCGGGAAGGCAGTGGTAGCCCTTGACGGTCACGGTCCCCGACGGCGATGTGCCGCGGTTCCTGACCTTGACGTAGAAGAAGTTCTCCTCCCCCTCGCGGGCGTTCTGGTGGCCGGGCAGGCCGTCGGGCGCGTGACGGTTCCACATGGACTGGTTGGCCCAGTGCACCTGCTGGAACGGGTACTCCCCCGCGCGACCGTCGTCGATGTACACGTCGACGGCCGGTGGCTGCCCGCCGTACGAGCCCTGCTTCTCGAACGCCCAGCGGATCACCTTGTTGTAGGCGCCGCCGGACAGGCCTTCGGACAACCAGTTCTCCAGGTCCGCCTCCTGGAGTTCCTCGCACCACAGTTGCGCGCCGCGACCCGGGACGTCGGTCGCGGTGACGGGGTCCCAGTTGCCGGGGTTGGTGCCGGGGGTGAGCTGCCCGATGGCGCGGAGGACGAGGTACGTCGCGGCGCGTGAGGCGAACCGCCGCCGGGCCAGGTCCGGGTGGTCGCCGCCGATGGACCGGTAGATACGGAAGTGGCAGGTGGCGAGGATCTGTTCGCTCTGGTAGTTGCGGTCGTCCTCGGGGCCGCCCCACACCCAGGTGCGGTCGAAACGCCGTACCAGCGACGGCCGGAACGGCGCGTAGCGGAACCGGTCCGTCGTGTTCCGCAGTGCGGAGTCGGGGTCCATCTGCAGCGCGGCCAGCCCGTCGCCGGCGCTGTGCGCGAAGCCGAACGTCCCGCTGCGCACATGGTCGCCGAGCGAGCCGTGGCCGCCCATCTCGTGCCAGTGGACCCAGGGGTCGACCGCCCGGCCGAGTGGCTGCCGCGTGTTGGTCAGGTCGCCCAGGGCGTAGCACTGGTGACCGGTTCCTCCGGAGCCGTTGGGCGACCAGTGCGCGTTGATCTGGTCCGTCGGGCCTATGCCGCGGTGGTCGACCGGGGTGGGGAAGGCCGTCCCGTCGAAGTAGTCCTCGACGGGGAAGCCCAGGTCGGCGATCGTCCGGAACAGCTGGGTCTGGTGGTAGTAGGCGTTCACCGCCGCGAACTCGTTCGTCCTCGGCTCGAAGTCGAAGTCCGAGCCCGACGGGCGGGTCGGCACGCCCGGGTCCGGCGCCTCGACGTCCTGGATCACCACATAGCCGCCCCGCAGTCTCTGGACCCCGGCGACCGGCGCGTCGAGGTCGTGGAGTACCTCGCTGGAGTCGTGGTTCCGCAGGATCGTGTCATCGTCGTCGGCGGTGACGCTCAGGTCGCCGCTGCCGACGTTGGGGTCGACCCGGAAGACGAGGCCGGTCACGAAGCAGGTCTGGCACTCGATGTACAGCACGGAGCCGGTCTCCACCTCCGTGAGCAGCAGCCACACCAGCTCGCCGTAGACGGGCAGGGCGTGCCGGACGACCATCTCGGCGCACAGGTAGGCGCGTCCCGGTTCGATCGACTCGTCGACCGGTGGGATGTCCGGGAACGGCGGCGTGGTCCCTTCCAGGGTGGCGGGGTCCGACTCCCCCGCCGTTCCCGGCTGCGGCCGGCCGTCGGTGGGTTCGGCCCCGCCTGCGAAGCGCCGTTCCGGATGGTAGCGGTAGGCCACGAACCGCCCGTTCATCAGGGCGGTGCCGGGGGTTCCGTCGTCCCGCCGCGGGGCCTCCGGGCCGGTGAGCCCGAGCGTACGCCGTACGACGTCGGCGGCCTCGGCCACCTCGGCCGGGACGTCCACCGCCTCCCCGGCCGCCCCGCCCCTGCCCTCGGTGTGCGGGACGCGGTCGAGAAAGCCGGCACCGTCGTGGAAGAGCCTTCGGAAGTACGCGATGCGCTCCTCGCTCGGAAGCCGCCCTGCCAGGCCGGGTTCCGTGTTGTTCCGTACGCCGGCGATCCGGTTGGGTCCCTGCTTGACCTTGACGGAGACTCCACGGCGGAACACCGGTACGTCGAAGAAGGTCTGGGCGAAGCTGACCGTCGTGCCGTCGAAGAGCCTCTTCTCGTCCTCCAGCCGGTATTCGACGTCCCTCTCCCGGGGCACCTCGGCCTGGGCCCTCGCCTCGAGGTTGTCGAGGTCGGCGAGGTGGCCGCGCTGGTCGGGAGGGCGCCGCTCGGGCGGCCAGAGCACATCGGCCATGTCCCGGAGGTAGGCGCTCGCCGCTTCCAGCGGAATGTTCTCCTCGCTGGGACGCAGCTCCTGGCTGTGCCGGATGTACGTGACGTTGCCGTCGTCGTCCCTGGTGATGTGACCCTTGATCGCTTCGTCGTAGAGGGTGGACATCACGCCTCCCGTCCGATGGTGGAGGCGGCCGCTGGTCCCGCGGTCAATTGATCGACTGATGGGCGGATGGACTGATCGACTGATCGACTCCGTGCTTTCATCGTAGGCCGACCGGGTGACGTGCGCACCTGGCGGCGGTGACGGCAGTGCCCCGGGGTCGGCGGGCCGCGGTGTTGACGGTTCACGCAACGTGGAGCACACCGCACCATGGGCCGGCGGCGCTCATGTCGCCGGCCCCGGCCGAGGCGGACCGGGGGGCGGCTCTCCCGCTCGGGGACCTGTTCCCGTGTCCGGCCGAACCGTCAACCCCCGTACGGCGTGCGGGAGATCAGCCTCAGGTCGGACATGACCGGGACTCAGGACCGACGTCGGCGGCGGCGGACGCTGCCTACCGTCCTGTCCATGAAGACGTTACGTACGCTGCGCCCGGCAGCCGCCGCGGCCCTCGTCATCGCCCTCGCCGCACCGGCCGCACCGGTGGTGGCCGCACCGGCGCAGGTCCCGTCCGGCCCGACGACTCCTGTAGCGGCCTCCTCCGCGCAGCGGGCGGCCGCCGGTGTGCTGCTGCCGGGCCCCACCGGGCCTTCGGCGGTGGGCCGGTCCACCCTCCACCTCGTCGACCGGGGCCGGCCCGACCTGTGGGTGCCGGACCGGCCACGCGAGCTCATGGTCGACCTGTACTACCCGGCCCGCTCGGCGGCGGGCCCTCCCACCCGGTACGCGGACCCTCGCGAGGCACGCCTGCTGGTCGAGGCCGCGGGGGTGCGGGACGCCGCGACCGTCGCGAAGCTGAGCGCCACTCGCGCCCACGGCGTCGGCGGCGCCCGGCCGGAGCGCGGCCGCCATCCGCTGGTCCTGCTGTCACCCGGCTTCGGGGGTCCCGCGTACAGCCTGACCACCCTCGCCGAGGACCTCGCCAGCCGTGGCTTCGTGGTCGCCGCGGTGGATCACGCCTACGAGTCGGTCGGAACCCTCTTCCCGGGCGGCCGCGTGCTGACCTGCGTGGCCTGCGACAAGGTGGAGACGGTCGAGGACCTGCGCAGGGCCACCGTCAACCGGGCCCAGGACCTGTCGTTCGTGCTCGACCGGCTGACCGGGCCGCGCCCCGCCTGGCCGTACGCGTCCCTCATCGACCGCGAGAGGACCGGCGCGGCGGGCCATTCGCTGGGCGGCGCCGCGGCGGCCTCGGTCATGGCACACGACGACCGCGTCCGGGCGGGCATCAACATGGACGGCGCGTTCGGCGACCCCGTACCGGCGGACGGGCTCGGCGGAAGGCCGTTCATGATGCTCGGCACCCAGGAGGACATCCACCTGCCGGGCGGCGAAGACGCCACCTGGGACGCCGCGTGGCGGAACCTGGACGGCTGGAAGCGCTGGCTCAGCGTGGCGGGTACGCACCACCTCACCTTCTCGGACGTGCCCGTCCTCTTCGACCAGCTGAACCTGCCGTACCCCGGCACTCCGCCGACCATCGCGGCCGGGCGCGCGATCGACCTGACGCGTGCCTACACCGCGGCGTTCTTCGACCTCCACCTCCGCCACCGGCCGCAGCCGCTCCTCGACGGGCCGACGCCGGACCACCCGGAGGTGCGCTTCACGCACCACGAGCGGTGAGCCCGGCCGCCGGGGCGCCAGTCCGACGCGCGGCTCGGGCCGCGCGGAGCCGCGCGCCTCGGCGGCCGTACGTCACCGCGTGACCCGGCCCCTCCGGCTGCTCGGTGCGCGGACGGGGCCGTCGCCGTCGGGGCCGTCGCGGTCGGGGCCGTCGCGGTCGGGGCCGTCGCGGTCGGGGCGGCGTCACGGCCGCCCCCGGGAGCCGGGCCGTGCGGAGCGAACGGCGGGCTGGCGGCGGCGGGGCGGTTCACGGCACAATCCCCGCCCGTGAAGATCACTCCGCGCGGACTCAACAGGGCCACCCTCGCACGCCAACTGCTGCTGGAACGCGAACCGCTGGACGTCGCCGGGGCGGTCCGTCGGCTGGTCGCGCTCCAGGCCCAGCACGCCCCCTCGCCGTACCTCGCGTTGTGGAACCGGCTCGCCGGCTTCACACCGGCCGACCTGGACGACGCCTTCACCAGCCGTACGGTCGTCAAGGCGACCCTGATGCGGATCACTCTGCACGCGGTGCACGCCGACGACTACCCGGCGTTCCGCGAGGCGATGCAGCCGACGCTGTACGCCTCCCGTCTCGGCGACCGATTCGCCGCCGCCGGGCTCACTCCCGCGCACGCGGACGAACTGGTGCCCGAGCTGCTGGCGTTCGCCCACCGGCCGAGGACGGCCGCCGAGATGGAGGCATGGGTCGAGGAGCGGCTCGGCCCGGAGAAGAAGGCCGGGGCGTGGTGGGGGCTACGGTCGTACGCGCCGCTCCACCACGTCCCGGCGGGTGGGCCCTGGTCGTTCGGTGCGCGGCCGTCGTACGTCACGGCGGGGAGGGGTTCCGCGCCGCAGGGCCGGGACATGCCGCCGGAGGCGCTGCGGACCCTCATCCTGCGCTATCTGGAAGGGTTCGGTCCCGCATCGGTGGCGGACGTGGCGCAGTTCTCCATGGCCCGCCGGGCGCCGGTCCGTCAGGCGCTCCACGCGCTCGACGGTGCGGTGGAGCAGTTCGAAGGGCCTGACGGCACCACGTTGTTCGACCTGCCCGACGCCCCGCGCCCTCCCGCCGGCACTCCCGCCCCGCCCCGGCTGATGGCGATGTGGGACAGCGTCCTGCTGGCGTACGCCGACCGGAGCCGGGTGATACCGCCGGCCTATCGCCGACTGGTGATCCGCAACAACGGTGACGTGCTGCCCACGCTGCTGGTCGACGGCTACGTCGTCGGCGTGTGGCGTCCGGTCGACGGCGGTATCGAGGCGACGGCCTTCCAGGACCTTCCGCCGGCGGCGTGGGACGGGCTCGCGGCGGAGGCCCGCGCCCTGACGGCCTTGCTGGCCGACCGCGACCCCCGGGTCTACAGCCGCTACCAGCACTGGTGGGCCAAGCTCCCCGACGCGGAGGTACGGCTGCTCGCGGCCTAGGACTCCCGTACGGCTGCCTCCGGCCCGGGGACCTCCGTACCGCTGCTCCCGGCCCGGGACTTCGCATGGTCGCGGTCTCCTCACCGCGGGGGCGATGGCCCGCCACCGGCGGCCTGGCCGACGAGCCGGTCGTCAACGTGGCGAGGGAGGCTCTAGTGTCCACGCCTGTGACCGAACCTTCCTCGTACCTCAGGGCGACAGCGGACGCCTACGATGCCGTGGCTGTCCGTTACGCCGCGTTGGCCCGTGCCGACCTCGACGCCATCGCGCTGGATCGCGCGGTGCTCGCGGCGTTCGCCGAACTCGTGCGGGCGAGCGGCGCCGGGCCCGTCGCCGAACTCGGATGCGGCCCTGGACCCGTGACCGCGCACCTGCGGGACCTGGGGCTGGACGTCTTCGGCGTCGACGTGTCACCCGTGATGATCGGCCTCGCCCGTGAGGCGTACCCCGACCTGCGGTTCGAGACCGGTTCCATGGGCGCCCTGGACATGGCCGACGGCGGGCTCCAAGGCATCGTGTCCTGGTACTCGGTCATTCACACCCCGCCGCGCGAGATGCCCGCGTACTTCGCCGAGTTCCGGCGTGTCCTCGCCCCCGGCGGCCACATCCTGCTCGCCTTCTTCGAGTCGGAGAACGAGCCGGTCACGGCGTTCGACCACAAGGTGACGACCGCCTACCGGTGGCCGATCGACGACCTCGCGGGGTTGGCCCGCGCAGCCGGCTTCGTCGAGGACGGCCGGATGCTCCGCGAGCCTCGGGAGGACGAACGGTTCCGTCGGGGCCATCTGCTGATGCGCGCAGGCGTCGGCCCGCGGCCCCGATCCTGACGAGAGGCCAGGCCGCCGCGGTACGCCGCCGTCCGCCGGACACACCGGTAGCTCTCGGCCGTGTACGCCGAGGGACGGATCGCGGCGGGAGGAGGGCGGCGGCGCCGGGCGCGGCGGCCGGGCGGGAAGAGGGCGGCGCCGGGTGCGGCGGCCGGGCGGGCGGCCGCCGCTTGATCAGTCGATCCAGACCAGCATCCCGTGCCCGTCGCGGGCCGCCGCCTGGAAGAAGGGGACCAGCGCCTGGTAGTGGCTGGTCACGTAGTCCAGAGATTCACCCCGTTCCCAGATGCTGTGGGGGTAGATGTCGGCCCGGGCCAGGTCTGTCGGGGTGACGCCCTCGATGAGTGTCTGATGGGGGATGCGGGAGAGGGCGTCCGCGGCGACGCGGACCCGCTCCGGGGTGAGGTAACGAGGCGGCCCGTAGCCCCAGTCCTCCGCCTCGGGGATCTCTTCCTCGCCGTGGACGATGTCGACGGGAAAGGCGACGCGGCGCAGCAGGAAGTCGAGGGCGTGCCACGCCTTGTCGATGTCGTGACAGCGCACCCCGGCCCCCTCGGGCCCGTCGTCGAGTTCCGCCTCGATCAGCTCGTCCACGTGGTCCTGTGCCCAGCCCGGATCCCGGACCGCGCGGTCGAGCTCGGTGGGGGTGAGGCGGACGAATGTTCCGATCATGCTCATGGCGTGATCGTACGAGGCGGCACTGACACGGCGGCGGTGTGCGGTCCGGTTGTCCGCCACCCGTTCTCGGACGCTTCGGGGACCAGCCGATGAACGGCCGGTGCGCGCGTCAGCGTGATGGCCATCGGCTCGGGGCGCGCCGGTTGGCGCCTGAAGCCGCGCGTCCCGAACGCGCCGCAGACGACGCGCTACTGACGATCAGTCAATAGGTGGTGCCGCACCCCTTGACGACGCAGGCGACCGACCACATATTTACCGCCAGTACTACTGGCCAGTACCGCTCGGTTCTCCGCGCTGTCGGCGGCACGACGGACGGGACCGTCCTGCCGCCCACTTCCCGCGCCCACTGACCGGCCCTCCCGGTGGCCGTCAGCGGCGAAGCCCTCCTGCCCCTGTCCATGAGAGGTCCCCCATGCGCTCACGCCTGCCCAGCCGTCGCGCCCGAACCGCCGTCGTACTGGCCACCGCCACAGCCGCCCTGACCGCCGGCGCGGGTCTCGGCACGGGCCCCGCCGTGGCCGCCGACACCGACGTCAGTCGCTACGTCGCCCTCGGCGACTCCTACGCCGCGGCGTCCGGTGTGCCGGACTCGGTCGACACCACCTGCATGCGCTCAAGCCGCAACTATCCCGCGCTGGTCGACGCGGCCCTCACCCCGGCGGCGCACAAGGACGTCACCTGCGGCGGGGCGACCACCGCGCACCTGGCCTCGGCGCAGTACCCCGACGTCCCGCCGCAACTGGACGCGCTGAACGCCGACACGGACCTGGTCACCCTCACCATGGGCGGCAACGACATCGGCTTCGCCGGCATCATCCTCCGGTGCGTCACGCTCGGGCTCACCAGCCCGTTCGGCTCACCTTGCAAGAAGAGCTACACCTGGACCGGCCGCGACGAGCTCGCCGCCACCATCGACAGGACAGCTCCCAAGATCGCCGACGCCATCGGCGACATCCGCGCACGCGCGCCGCACGCGAAGATCCTCGTCACCGGCTATCCGGCGATCCTCCCCGACGACGGCACCAACTGCCTCTCCGTCGTCTCCATCGCCAAGGGCGACGCCCCCTGGCTGCGGGACACCCACAAGCGCCTCAACGCCATGATCGCCGCCCAGGCCGCCGCGCACGGGGCCGTCTACGTCGACACCTACACCCCGTCCATCGGCCACGACATGTGCAAGCCCGCGGGAACCCGCTGGATGGAACCCCTCACCTTCGGCTCCGCCGCACCCTTCCACCCCAACGCCGCCGGTGCACAGGCCATGGCCGGCGCCGTTCTCGCCGCGACCCGCTGACGGAGCGCGCGGCCCGCACGGCCCCGCCGAGCCCCTGGACCCGGCGGGGCCGGGAGCGGTACGTGGGCGTCGAACGCTAGGCGTGCGCGCGCAGCGCGGCGATCAGCCACATATCTCCTGGACGAATCCGTCCACCAGGCGCAGCCGTTCGTCGGCGGACATCCGGGCCAGTTCGTGCATCAGTCTCATCTCCTCGGTCGTGCTGTCGTGGCGAGCGACGCGCCGCAGCACCGCGCGGCGTACCTGCAGGGTGCGGATCTCCGCCTCCAGGGCGCGCACATGCGCCCTGGCCACGTCGCGCACCGTCGCCTGCCTGGACAGCACGCGGCGCACCGTGTTCAGGTCCATGCCCAGCTCGCGCAGGGTACGGACCAGGTCGAGGCGGGCGACGGCCTCGGCGTCGTACAGCCGGTAGCCGCCCGTCGACCGGCCGGTCGGCGCGACAACGCCGTTGTCGGACCAGAAGCGGATCGTGCGCACCGGCAGTCCGGTGCGACGGGCGAGGTCGCCGATGGTCAGCAGCTCCGTGTGGTCGCTCACGAGGTCGACTCTCCACCTTCCAGCAGGTGGAGACTCAAGTCCCCTTCGTTCGCACGTCGCCGGATCGCCGCCCGGGTCACGGCTGTCGGCACGGATACTCGGCGACCACCTCGTCCCCCTCGACGGCCGCCGTCGGCCGGAACCCCACAGAGGCGTACAGCGCCGCGGCCACCGTGTTGTCCGGGTGGTGGGACAGGCGGATCACCTGGCAGTCCGCGCGATCCGCCAGCCATCCCATGAGGGTTCGGACCGCCGCCCGCCCGAGTCCCCTGCCCTGCTCGCCACCGTCGATCACCATGCCGCCAATCCAGTACGAGCCGTCTTCGTCGCGGCCCCACATCATGTGCCCCACCACCGTGTCGTCGGCGCACACGGCGAACGAGTTCCATACGCCTTCGCGCAGCGAGAGCAGGAGGTAGCGAGCCGCCAGGGCGGGTACGTAACGGCGTTGGTCATCCAGTGGAGCGACATCTGCGACAGCGCGCCAGTTGTCGTCGCTCACCTCATGCAGAGCGACGCGTCGCCCGGCTCCGTCCACGAATCCACGACTGATCACGGGGTCAGGCTACGAACCGCTCACTCGACCCGCGAACCGTTCACCGCACGATGCGGCGGACCCGGGCCGGCCCGGCCCGGCAGGTCGCGCACCAGCCGGCGCGGCCGGTTCTCCTCACTGGCCCACCCTGCCGTCGACACACTCGCGCAGCAGGTCGGCGTGTCCGCAGTGACGGGCGTACTCCTCGATCCTGTGCACCATCAGCTCCCGCACGGAGATCCTGTCCTTCCCGATCCGCTCGCCCAGGTAGCGGTGCCCGGCCAGGGCGGCGTCGGTCGCGGCCTGCTCGCGCTCCAGATCGGCGTACGCGGCGTCGACCACGGCCTGTTCGGCGACGGCCCCGTCGAAGTCCCCGTCCTTCTCGCCGTACAGCTTCGGCAGCGGGTCACCGTCGGTGATCCAGTTGCGCCAGTCGCGTTCCACCTCGGCGAGGTGCCGGACCAGGCCGAGCAACGACATCGTGGACGGCGGGACCGACCGCCGGGCCAGTTGCCGCGGATCCAGGCCGTCGCACTTCATCCGCAGGGTGATGCGGTAGTTCGTGAGGAAGTCCAGCAGTGTCGCGAGTTCGCCATCGGGGCTGGAGTCGTTGTTGCGCGGGTCGTCCGCCGGATCGGCCCACATGTCGGGGTAGACGGTTGCCTGAGTCCATCGCGCAGGTTGATCGCTCATGCGTCGCATGGTGATGTGCGCAGCCCGAGTCCGCCACCGAGTTATCGATGCGAGGTGACGCCGTGGCGCCGCTGAGGCGCCGGATGGCGGCCGCGTGAGACAGGCGGTCGGCGACGTCAGATCACCACGCTGCCTTCCTCCGGCGCGCACACGCGCGCGCACGCACACGCGCACGTGCACCTGCGGGCCGGTGGGCCGGAACCTGAGTCCCGGGCTCGTATCCACACCGCGTGAGCGCCGCCCTGCCGGGCAGGAACGGGGCAGGGCGGCGCTCGCACCGGGACCGGCGGGCCGGCGGCCGGTCAGTTCGCGACCGGCCACTCCAGGGGCTCCTTGTAGAAGCCCTGCGTCAGCTCCACGGCGGCGGCCTTCTGGCCCTCCGGGATCAGGAACGCCGTGCAGATCCTCTCCGACTGCCCCGCGCTCAGCTTCTTGTCGCGGTCCGGCGCCGGGCAGTCGGGCCACGTGGCCTCACCGAGAATGACGATCAGGGCCCGCGTCCTCTGCCCCCGGTCCGTCCTGACGACCAGGTCGTCGTCCATGTCGCCGACTTCCATGATCTTGCCGCTCTTGTGCGTGAGCGTCGACCACACGTACACGGGTACCTGCGGGCCGTCCTTCTCGTCGGGCTTCAGGCCGGAGTTCTTCATGTCCGCCGGGGTGCCCGTCACCACCTTGGTCGGTGTGACCGTGTACATGGCCCCGGAGGAGGCCTTCATGTCGCTCTCCTTCGGCGGGCTGGCCTCACCCAGCCGGAAGGTCTGCTTGTCCTCCGCCCCCGACGCCCCCGCCGCACCCGAGTCGGACGAGCCGGAACCCCGGCTCTTCTTGCCCGCACCCGAGTCACCGCAGCCCGTCAGCACCACGGCCAGCGCCACGGCACCCGCCACCGCCGGAACGGCACGAGTCCACCTACGCATCGCATCCTCACTTTCCCCGTTGCATGTCCCCGGCGGCGGCAACCCCCGCACAGCCAGGCCCTCCAGGCCTCAAGTCCTCCAGGCCCCAAGGTCTCAAGGCGGCCCTCAGGTGGCGTTCCCGACAGTCCCTTCACGGCCGGGCGCCGGTGACCGGCCCCCGTGCCGTCAGCGGGCGGACCCGCTGACCGCAGGGGTCACGTCGCGGACGATGGTAGCGATCAACGGGGGTGGTGAGGGGCGCGGCCCCGCCCCCGCGGGTACGCGCGAGCTCAGCCGACCCCGTCGCCCGGCGCCACCCGGTGGGCCTCCAGTTCCCGGGCGTCCAGCAGTTCGGCGATCAGCTCGGCTGAGCCTCCGATGTAGGTGCTCACCAGGTCCACGTCGCCGCCCAGGCACCAAGCACGGTCCTGCGGCCACCACAGGTCGGGCAGCTCGGCGAACTCGTCCATGTCCACCGGCGAGACGGCCTCGGCCAGGGTGCCGGTGAGCAGCACCTCGTCACGGCCGGGCGTACGGAACGTGGGCACCCGGTCGAAGTCCCAGCGCCCGTAGCCGTTCCACAGACCGAACCAGCAGCGTTCGGCGGTCCGGGTGTGCCGGGCCAGGAGGGGGATCAGGGCTCGCGCGACACCGGGCGGTGTGGGGCCCTCCGCCGGATGTTCGTCCCACACACCGGGCAGACCGTACTCGGAGGCGTTGTGGTAGTCGCGGTCCATCCCGATCGCCTCGTGCCAGCCGGTGCCCGGCGCCACGACGTGCCCGTAGGCGGCGGCCACCGCCGACCACCGCACCGGCCGTTCCCTCAGGGACGCCGGATGCAGCACCCGCGCGTAGGCGGCGAACCCGGGCGCGGCGACACCTGCCACGGTCCCGAAGGCCCCGTACCCGGCGTCCTGCTCGGCCAGCCAGCGTGCCGGGCCGAGGTCGGCGGTCTGCACCCGCAGGCTTCCGTACCGTTCGGGCGCGGGATCGCGATACACCAGGTCGAAGTCGTCCACCCGCCGAGTGTGCCCCATCCGCCCCGGGCGTGCCCGGCGGCCGCGTCTGGTACCAGGCAGAGGGAGCCGGCCGGGCCTTTCCGGCAGGCTCACGGTCAGGCCCGTCGTTCCGCCGCCGGCGTGTCCGGGACAGGCCGCCGGGCATGGCGCGAGGCGGCCGGGCAGCCCGGAAGGCACCCATCACAGGCGTGACCAGGGGCGTCAGCCGGGGGCGGGCCGTGGACGCGACGGTCGCGGTCGACTCGGCGCCTGACGTGCGTGGTCGGCCCTGGTCCCGCCATGGCGGAGACGGTAACGTCCCGTTGATCGACTGGACGACGCCGTGGGGGTAGGCCGCGATGGCCGACGAGAGCGCAGCGGACCGGCAGGTGCGGATCAAGGACGCGCTGGCCCGGGTGTGCACCGGACTGGAGGATCTGCGAGCGCTCCTCGGCGGGATGGGGGAGGAGGCAGGAGGGGGGAATGGAGGAGGGACCGGAGGGGACGCCGTCCTGGACCGGCTCCTCACCGCCGTACGGTCCGGGGGCGATGTGGAGCGGGAGTTGGACGAGCTCCACCACACGCTGCTCCGCTGCGGTGACGCGATGGGCGCGTACGGGGACGGTTCCCGCGCGGCGGTGCCCCGCGCCGACGTGCTGCCGCCGGCCGAGCCGCTGGACGTCGTGTTCCTCTGCCCCGACGGCCGCTGCTCCCGGCTGTGGTGGCCGGACGACGACTCCCGTGCGGAGCCGCCGGCGTGTTCGCTCTCCGGAGAGGCGCTGCGCTGGGTGAGGACCTGACGTGGGCGGGCTGCTGTCCGAGATCGGCAAGCGCCTGGCCGAGCGCTGGGTGTCCGTCCTGGTGCTGCCCGGAGCCCTCTATCTGGCGGTCCTGGCCGGGGGGCGGGCCCTGGGCCACGGGCACGCGCTCGACGTCACGCGCCTGATCCAGCGCATCGACACCTGGGCGGCCTCGCCGCGCGTGGGCTCGACCGGCGGCCTGGTGGTGCTGCTGATCGCCGGGCTGCTGGGCGCGGCGGCGGTGGGCGTGGTCGCGCAGGCGCTGGGATCCGGTATCGAACGGACCTGGGTGGCGGTGGACTCGGACGCCTGGCCGGTTCCGCTGCGCGGGCTGGCTCGCCGGAGGTCGGCCGTTCGCCGCCACCGCTGGGACGAGTTGACCCGTCGGCGCAGGGCCGACGTCGAGCGGCGCGCGCGGCAACGGGCGCTCGCCCCGCACGACGGCACCGCCGCCGCACCCGCCGCTCCATCGTCAGCGACGGCGTCAACGACGGCGTCGGCGTCGGCGGATCAGCAGCGCCGTATCGAGCGTGTCGCCCTCGAACGGCCCACCTGCCCCACCTGGATGGGCGACCGTGTCGCCGCTGTGGCGGTCCGGCTGCGGCGCGAGTACGACCTCGATCCCGCCACGGTGTGGCCGCACCTGCGGCTCTGCCTGTCGGACACGACACGCGCCGAGGTCACCGACGCCCGTGCCGAGCTCAGCCGGACGACGACCCTCGCCGGATGGGGCGTGCTGTACGTGGGCGTGGGCGTCCTGTGGTGGCCGGGCCTCGTGGCGGCGGCGGTCCTCGTCCTCACCGGCTGGCGGCGCTCCCGGGCCGCGACGGAGCGCTACGCCCAGGTCCTGGAGGCGGCGACACGGCTGCACGCGGTGGAACTCGCGCGGCTGCACGGCCTGGTACGGAGCGAGGAGCCGCAACCGCTCGACCGGCGCGTCGGCCGCGACCTCACCTTCCTGTTCCAGGGACGGGGCCACTTGATCCGGCTGACGGCACCGCGCGGCGAGGCAGTGCCCGACGAGCTGTGAAGTCCGGCCGCCGTCAGACGCGCCTGTGCGTCCCCGGTGGGCCGTTCCGATCCGGGTACGCCGTTCTTCCGATCCGGGTACGCCGTTTCTCCCCGGTACGTCTACGCGCCGGAGTGGAGGTGGGCCGCCCACAGGGACGGGGTCGCCGGGTAGCGGTCGCGCACCGCCCGGACGGCATGGTGCAGGGCCAGGGCGGCCCGGTCGGGGTCGATACTCCCCGGCGCAACGGGGGACGCGCCGCACGCACCCGGCGTACCCGGTGTGCCGGTGCTCAGGTGCCGGTAGAAGGACTCGGCGATCTCGGCGGCCACGCGGTCGTCGATAGGCCACAGGGTTCCGACGACGTGGCGGAACCCGGCGACCTGGAAGCCGCTGGTGAGGTGGATGGCCTCGTCGAGCAGCTCGGCGTTGCCGGGGTCCGCGGTGCTGCAGGCGGACAGATAGGCCAGCCGCGCCCGTTCGAGATCGACACGGGCGAGCGCGGACACCGTCAGCGGCGGCGAGGTGGCGTTGTCGTGGAGGAACAGCCGGCTCCGCGAGGGATCCGTGCGATCGGTGGCCCCGTGGCAGGCGAAGTGGGCGATGGAGCATTCCGGCAGGCGGGCGAGGACGGTGGCCGTGGTCGGGATGTCGTCGCCCGGTACGTGGTGGGCGCCGTCGGCGTCGGCTTCCGGCGCGGTGAGCTGAAGCGGCTGCGGGAGGAGGGCTCGTATCCGGCGTGCCTCCTCGGGGACGTACCGCAGCCGGTCGAGGCCGGGCGCCGCGGGTACGGCGACGATCAGGGACCGGGCGTCGTCCCGCGTCGCGGGCCGGGGGCGCCGGGCGTGACGGAGCATGCGGACGGTGGGGGTGTAGGAGGAGACCACCCGGTCCATGACGGTACGGCGGCGCGGTGACGTCCCGGTGTCGGTGTGGAAGCCCGCCGCGTGCAGGGGCAGAAGGCCGAGGAGTCCGCCCGGCGACCACCACACCCGGGGCAGGGGTTCCCCGTCGTGCGCCGGAGGGATGGCGTGGCCGAGGTCCGTCAGGGCGGAGAGTGCCGGTTGCGCGGCGGCGTCCCAGAGCCATTCCAGCACGCCGCGCAGGGTCCGCTGGGCGGCCACGCGGTCACGGTCGGGTGCTGTCGCCGCCTCCAGCGCCTGGTAGAAGGTCTCGGCCTGGTGGACGACGGCGTCCTGGGTGAGCCGGGGCAGCGGGCAGGAGGTGACGCCGTCCGGGGTGAGGAGGAGCGCGTCACCGCGGTAGCGGCTGACGTTGAACGTCACCACCGGGCCCAGGGCCGCCTCCGCCAGGAGTTCGTCGAGGGTCGGCGGCAGACCGAACCCGGCGAACCCCTCGCAGTTCCTGATGCGTTTCAGCAACGCCGCGAACTCCGCTGCCAGGCGGTGCCGTTCCCGTTGTCCGCCGCTCCCCCTGGTGCCGCCGACGGCGGGCGGCGCCGTGGCGACGTCCTGGTCCAGCGATGCGCGCAGCTCCAGGAAGCGGGCGGCGAGGTCGGGGTGCCGGTCACGCAGGTCGGTCAGATCGCTCCGGGTGTCCAGGGCCTGGGACAGGAGTACGGTGCGTCCCGCCTCCGCCAGGCGCAGCGCGCGCACGGCCCGGTCCGGCGCTTCGTGCGTGGTGTCGGCCAGGGCGAGGGCGGCGGCGTCGGCGGCGAGACCCGCGGCCAGACCGGCGAGCGCGTGCTGCTGGTCGCCGCGCTCGAGGCGGCGTGAGGCCACCTCGGGGAGCGCCTGCACGGCCCGCTCCAGGAGGGCGGCCGCCTGGGCCGGATCGGAGACGGCGATCATCTGTGCGACCGTGCGGGCCGTGGCGATACGGAAGCGTGGGGGTGTCGTCGCGTCCTCGGCCACCTGCCGCACCACGACCAGTGCCCTCTCCCGGTCCTCCGCCGTGCCGGAGTGCTCGGACCGCAGGATCAGGGCGCGACCGAGGTGGGTGAGGTAGACGGTCCTGTGGAGGTGGTCGCCCGAGGTGGCGTCGAGGGCGGCCTCGAGCAGCTCGACCGCTTCGTCCAGGTCCGCCTGTGCCGGGGCGTGTTCTGCCCGCGTCAGCAGGGTGCCGGCGAGGCTGAACCGGTACAGGGCGTGATCGCCGGGAGGGTAGTGGCCGGGGAGGATCCGCACGGCGGCGCGGCTCAGTTCCACCGCCTCGTCGAGGTCCGCCGACGCCTCGGTGTGCGCGAAGCGCGCCCGCAGGGCGGCGGCGAGGCTGGAGAGGTGCGGGGCCGCGTGGGGCCAGCCGTCGGGGAGGGCCCGGAGGGCGGCGCGGCCTCGCTCCACCGCCTCCTCGAGATCCCGCACCGCCCCTGTGCGTTCGTACCGCATCATCAGCGCGCCCCCGAGCTGGGCCAGGTGGTCGGCCAGGTGGGGAGGTTCGTCCGATGCGATACGGAGGGCGGTGCGGGAGGTCTCGACGGCTTCGTCCAGATCCGTCAGCGCCTCCGTGCTCTCGTACCGCACCTCCAGGGCGCGGGCGAGCTGGAGGAGGAAGTTCATCCGGGCGGGGGCGTCCTCGGGCACGGTGCGGACGGCACCGCGCAGGGCGTCCACCGCGTCGTCCAGATCAGCCGGCGCCCAGGTGTGCTCGAAGCGCATCCGCAGGGCGAGGCCCAGATTGTTCAGGGCGGCGGCCCGCACCCGCGGGTCGTCGGACGGGGCGCGTACCGCGGCGCGCGCCACCTCCACCGCCTCGTCGGCGTCCGCCAGGCGGAGCGTGCCTCCGTAGCGGGTCATCAGGGCGATACCGAGGTGGGACAGACAGGGGGCGCGGTCCGGGTGGTGTTCCGGCAGGATGACTGCGATACGTCGGTGCAGGCTCTCCGCCAGTGCCAGGGCCGGAGGATCCAGGGTGTCCCGGGCACGGTTCAGCGTGTCCGCAGCGAACGGAAGCACTCCTTCGGCGATGGGGACGAGCAGCGGCTGCGGCACGTCGTCGAACTCCCTGATGAAGCACCAGGCGAGCAACCGGACGGCCAGTCGGCGGTCGGGGCCGGACCGCTCAGGATCGAGGTATTCGGCACGGTAGTGGTGCAGCCGGCCCAGAGCGTGCTCCGCCGCCAGATCGGCCCCGCTGCCCGCGTCGCACAGGTCCGCGAGACGCCGTGAGAGCGCCAACGCGGCCTGGTCGAGCACCGCGCTGCCGTCCCGCGTGGCGGCCACCCGGTCCACCCGGTCCCGGACCGCCGCGATCAGATCCTCTCGCTCCCCCACGCGCCCCTCCCCCGTGAGTGCCGGGCCTCCATCATGGCGCCACGGGCACCGCCGGGCCGCGTGTTTCCGGCGATGTGGGGCGTGGACGCCACTCGTGGGCGGTGACAGGTGCCGTGACGGGCCGCGGGATCTCCTTCCACACGAGCGGGGCCCGTTCCTCCACGTGCTGCTCGCGCCCGGTCGGCGGCATGGAGGTCGCTCGTGGGAAGATCGGGTGGTGATCGAAGACATCGGCGGCCGGAGCCGCGAGCTCATACTCGTGGACGGGCTGCGCCCCGTGGACGTCGCGCTCGTCCATCGCGAAGCCCTGCGCGTGATGCGGTCGGGCATCGACACGGCCCACCTCGACGCGTACAGCGACGATCCCTGGCCGGAGCCGGTTCTGCCCTCGTACGAGCGCGCGCTGTCGCTCGGACGAGGGCGGGCCGCGGATGGGACCCGTTCCCCGCGCGACGACTCTGGGATGGGCATCGACATCGACGTCCGCGACGACGCGCAGTTCGAGGTGCTGGTGGATCTGGCTCCCTACACGATCAACGCGGAGGGCCGACGGGGGGATCGGCTGGTCTTCAGCGCCAGCGACACCGGAACGTCCCTGTGGATCGCGGTCACCGCAGTACAGGAGACCGTGTTGCTGGCGCGGCTGGACACGCTCGGCATCCCGCGCACCGTGCTGGCCACCAGGGTGCCCGGCGCCCCCGGCCGCTGGGCCGTGCTCAAGAAGAGGTTTCGGCGGGGCCCCCGCGGCGATGGGGCGAGGTGAGAGGGAGCCCTGCTGCGCGGGGGCGGCCGGCCGCTGACGGCCCGTCGGCTGGGCCGCCCGCGTCCGGCCCGGCCGAAGACCGCGAGCCGCCCCCACCCCGCCCCCGCGCCCGGCCTGCGACGACCGGGCACGGGGTGCCGTCGGTGCGGTGGACTGGGGTGAGTCGGGCTCGCTCGGTTCGGCCGGTTCGACCGGAAGGGTCGGGCAGGGCCCGGGACAGAGGTATGGGGTACGGGGTACGGGGGGTACCTAGTGCACGCCGGGTACCAGTCCCAGCAGGGGTGCGACCGGGGTGACGAGCTGGCGGAGTTCACCCAGGCGCTGGACCCCGGAGAGTCCGCCGAACTGCTGGGTGATCCTGGGTACCTGCGAGCGGTATTCGGGAGCGACGGCGATCGCGGACAGGTCCTCGACCTGGTTGAGGAGAGACGGTCCCCGCGCCCCGCGGTCGGCGGGGACGACGGCCGCGTCCGCGGTGGGGGCGGCCAGTGCGGCAGTCCCTGCGGCGACGGCGATGGCGGCGAGAACGCGCTGAGTCTTGGTCATACCCGGACCAACGCCCCAACTCGACCCAGGTCACGGCCTGGGCACATCGAGGACGTGCGTACCGCCAAGGCTGCGACGCCGTCAGAGGCACACCGTCGCATCGGTGTACGCCACGGCGTGGACGCCCTCCCGGTCCAGCGTCGCGCCCTCGGCGTGGGCGGCCGCGTACTCTCGCGGTCCGAGCCCCACGCGGGCGGCGGTCATGACGCGGTCCACGTCACCGCGTTCCGCAGGCGGTAGCGGAGCTCCGACGGACGTGCGGGCGGCCTCGGCGGCGCCCAGCAGCAGTGCCGCCTCCCGATGGCGACCGGCCAGGGCGAAGGCACCGGCCAGGCCCTCCAGCGCGAGGGCACGCGCGCGCGGATCGCCCAGGTCGGTCGCCGCCTCCAGGCCCTGGAGGTGGAGGGCGCGGGCCGCATCGGCGTCGCCCCGGTGTTCGGCGACGAAGCCCAGCTCGGCCGTCACCAGCGTGATGCCAGGCCCGTACCCGACCTTGGTGAACCAGGCGAGCAGGGAGCGCAGACGCGACTCGGCCAGGGCATGGTCGCCCTCCCGGCGCGCGCCGAGCGCGAGACCGAGCTCCGCGTCGACCTCGCCGGACCTGAAGTGGTGCTCCCGGGCCAGCTCACGGGCCCGCTCGTGGTACGTACGGGCCTGGGCGTGGCACCCCGTCAGGAGGGCGAGCCGGCCCAGACCGCACAGGCGCTTCGCGGCCTCCCGCGCCAGGCCGAGTTCCTCCGCGACGGCCAGCCCCTCGCGCTGCAGCCGGCCGGCGGCCTCGTAGTCGCCGCCGATCTCGCTGAGCGCCGCCAGCGGGAAAACGGTCTGGAGCCACCCCCAGCGGTCGCCGGCCGCGCGGAACAGTTTCGCGCTCTCCTCGCCGTCGCGCCGGACGGCCGCGAGATCGCCGCGTGCCATGGCGTGCCGCGCCCGCACACTCAACGCCGCGGCCGTCCCCCAGTCGTCGCCGAGCGCCGTGAAGCCGTCCAGGGCACGGTTCACGAGGGTCTCACCCGCTGTGACGGCTCCGGCGCCCATCTGGGCCGACCCGAGGAACCACAGCGCGGTGGCGTGCCCCTCGGGGTCGGCGACCTCGTCGTAGGCCGCCAGGACCGCCTCGATCCGCGCGGCCGTGTCCCCGTCCCCCTCCGCATCGGCCATCACGGCGATCCCTGTCCGCCAGGCCATGGCCAGGGCCCGTTCGGGTGTCGGCCGGTCGGGCAGGGAACCGAGCACGGTGTCCAGAGCCCGCGACGCCTCGGTGAGCCTGCCGCGCAGCACCCAGTACCAGGCCAGCGCGTTCACCATGCGCGCTGCCCGCTGCCCCGCGTTCGCCGCCACGGTGTGGTCGAGCGCCCGGCGGAGGTCGGCGCCCGCACCGTCCAGCCGCTCCAGCCACCGCCGCTGCTCGGGGCCGCGCAGCAGGGGCGCGGCGCGCAGGGCGAGACTGCTGTGGTACCGGCTGTGCCGCTCGCGTACGGCGCCGCTCTCGCCGGCCTCGGCGAGCCGTTCGCGCCCGTACGCCCTGACGGTCTCCAGCAGGTGGTACACGGTCGTGTCGGGACGGTCCGAGAGGACGACGAGCGACCGGTCGACCAGGCTCTCCAGCAGGCCCCGCACCTCGGCGGCCGGGACACCGTCTCCGGCGCAGACCGCTTCGGCCGCCTCCAGGGCGCAGCCTTCCGCGTGGACGGAAAGGCGTCGCAGTACGGTGCGTTCGGCGGTCGTGAGCAGGTCCCAGCTCCAGTCGAGCACGGCCCGCAGGGTGCGCTGGCGCTCGGGGGCGTCCCGTGCCCCGCCGGTCAGCACTCCGAACCGGTCGCCGAGCCGGTTCAGCAGCCCGTGCACGCCCGCCGTTCGCACGCGGGAGGCGGCGAGTTCCAGCGCCAGCGGGATGCCGTCGAGGCGTCGGCAGAGGAGGGCGACGGCTTCCGCGTCGGGTCCGCCGGGGGCGAGCACGGGCGCGGTGGCACGTGAGGTGAACAGCTGGATGGCGTCCGGGAGGGAGAGGGGCGGCACCTGCCACACCGCCTCGCCGGTGATGCGCAGGGGTTCCTGACTGGTCGCCAGGACCGTCAGTCCGGGGGCTTCGCGCAGCAGTGCCACGACCACGGCGGTCACCGGCCGCACCACGTGCTCGCAGTTGTCCAGTACGAGCAGGATGCGGCGGCCGCCGAGGGCGCCGACCAGCCGCTGTACGGGAGACAGCGTCGCCTCGCCGTCGTCGTCGTGCTCCTCGCGGACGCCCAGCACCTTCAGCACGGCCTCGGCGACCGCCGATGTCGCCGCCGCGCCGCCGCCACCCGGCGGGGCCGTGGACACGGCCGAGGTCTGAGTCGGGGTCTGGGCCGGGGCCGTGGAGGTGGACGTGGACGTGGCCACGCTCGGGGGTGGGGGCGGGGTCGCTCCGCCCGTCGCCGGTGTGGCATCCGGCCCTGTGCGGGCCCCCGGCTCGGGGTCGAGCGACGCCAGTTCCACCAGCCACACGCCGTCGGGGAACTCGTCCGCCGACCGCCGCGCGCTCTCCACGGCCAGCCGCGTCTTACCGACCCCGCCCGGGCCGGTGAGGGTGACCAGACGGGAGGCCGTCATCGTGCGGGCGATGCCGTCGAGGTCGTCGTCACGCCCGACGAGGCGGGTGACGGGCGCAGGGAGGCGAGTGCCGTTGGTGCGGGCCGGTGCGTCCAGTGCGGGATCCTGCCGCAGGATCGCCTGCCGCAGGGAGGCCAGTGCGGCGCCGGGCACCAGTCCAAGCTCCTCGTCCAGGTGGCGGCGCAACGTGTCGTAGCTGTCCAGCGCTTCGGTCTGCCGGCCCGCTCTGTACAGGGCGCGCATGTGCGCGGCGCGGAGCCGTTCACGGAGCGGGTGCGCGGCGACCAGGGCCTCCAGTTCGGCGATGAGCGTACGCCCCTCGTCCAACTCCAGCCGGGTCTCCGCCAGTTCCTCCAGAGCCGTGAGCCTCTCCTCGGACAGCCGGGTGATCTCGGCTCGGGCGAAGGGCTCTTCGGCGAATCCGGAGAACGGCTCGCCCCGCCACAGGCCGAGCGCCTCGGACAGCGCCGCCGCCCTGGCTCGGGGCGCGGCACCCTCCCGCTTCCGTCCCGCGAGCGCGCTGAACCGCCCCGCGTCGACGGCGTCGGCGGTGATCCGCAGCGCATAACCTCCGGCCTCGGCCACCAGCAGCTCCGGCCCGTCCGGCGCCGCGCGCCGCAGCACCCGGCGGAGCTGGGATGCCTTGCCCTGCAGCGTGTTGCGCGGGTGGTCGGGCAGCGCGTCCCCCCACAGGTCGTCCACCAGCCGGTCCGCGGACACCGGGCGCCCGGGATCCACCAGCAGCCGGGCCAGCAGGGTCCGTACCTTCGCACCGGGTACCGGTACCGGGCGGCCGTCCGTCCCCCACACCGTCAGCGGTCCCAGCACCCCGAACAGCACCGCACCCCTCCCTCTCGCACCCGTGTCGCGGTCCTGTCGGCGGACCCGACAGCGCACCGACAGCCAGTCAACAGCGCTCTCGGCGACGCTGTTCCCACACCGACCACCACGGAGGAAGACCATGACCGGGAACGAAGCCACCACCGCGCACGACACCCGCC
Source organism: Streptomyces sp. NPDC047886 (assembly GCF_043204435.1). NCBI lineage: Bacteria > Bacillati > Actinomycetota > Actinomycetes > Kitasatosporales > Streptomycetaceae > Streptomyces > Streptomyces sp. NPDC047886. The sequence continues at coordinate 599,032 of NZ_JBIDCF010000004.1, read as the reverse complement.
CCACCGTCACGGTGATCGGCCTGGGCAACCTGGGCCGCGCCCTCGCCCGTACGCTCCTGCGGGCGGGCCACCGCACCACCGTGTGGAACCGGTCGCCCGGCAGGGCCGACGCCCTGGTCGCCGCCGGAGCGGTACGGGCTGACACCGTGGATCAGGCCGTCGCGGCCGCCGACCTCGTCATCGTATGCGTACTGGATCACGACACCGTACGCCGGCTCCTCGGCCCGGCCGCCGGCGCCCTGGCCGGCCGCGTCGTGGTGAACCTGACATCCGGGACTCCCCAGTCCGCCCGGGAGCTGGGTGCGTGGGTCACCGAGCAGGGTGCCGCGTACCTGTCCGGCGCGGTGTACGGGGTGCCTGAGACCATCGGCACGCCCGAGACGTTCGTCCTCTACAGCGGCCCGTCCCACGCCTTCGACACGCACAGCGAGCAGCTCGAACTGCTCGGCGCGAGTACGTTCGTGGGCACCGACGCCGGTCTGGCATCCGTCTACGACATCGCCCTCCTGGGCGGGATGTACGGCATGTTCGCCGGGTTCTTCCACGCGGTGGCGCTGGCCGACTCCGCCGGGATCAAGGCCGAGGAACTCACCGAGCTGCTGGTGCGCTGGCTCACGGGCGCCGCCGGCGCGCTGCCCGGCTTCGCGCGGGAGATCGACTCCGGCGACTACGCCACCGAGACGTCCAACCTGGCCATCAACGCCGCCGGACTGGGCAACATCCTCAGCGCGTCACGCGCCCAGGGCGTGAGCACCGATCTCCTGGCACCGCTGCACGTCCTCTTCCGACAGCAGATCGACCAGGGCCACGCGGCTTCCAGCCTGTCCCGTGCGATCGAGTCCCTGCGCGCCGCGTCCCGTCCGGCGTAACCCGGTCGCCGCCCCGGGCGGGCGCCGGAGGGCGGCGCGGGTGAAGGTGAGGTGACGGCCACCGGTCGCGGCCACCGGCCGCGGTGGGCCGTCACGGTGACCCGTCACGGTGACCGCGGGGCCGGCCGAGCGCCGGCCCCCGTACCCCGTACGGATCGGGAACGACGGAGAGGGCAGGCTGTGGGCGGCGCGCGGCATGGTGACGCAGTGGGCGGACCGGACGGCGACGGGGAGTACCGGGCGTACATCGGCTCGTTCACCTCGGGAGGCGGCCGCGGCATCACCGTCGCGGCCGTGGACCGGGTGACGGGAGGGCTGAGCCCGCTCGCGGCCGTCGATCCGTTCGCGAACCCCTCGTGCCTCACCCTCGCCCCGGACACAGGGGTGCTGTACGCGGTGAGCGAGTCGGAGCGGGGAGCGGCCGGCGCCTTCCGTCCCGGCGCCGACGGTCTGACCCCTCTCGGCCCCCCGGTCGCGGTGGGCGCTTCCGGGCCCACCCACCTCAGCCTGGCGGGGCGCCGCCTGCTGACCGCCAACTACGCCTCGGGGAGCGTCAGCAGTCTCGCGGTGGCCGCCGACGGCGGCCTGTCAGGGCCCCCGGCCGTCCTCACCCACCGGGGCTCCGGACCGGACGCGGACAGGCAGGAAGGGCCGCACGCGCACCAGGTGCTGCCCGACCCCGGCGGCCGCTGGGTGCTCAGCGTGGACCTCGGCACCGATTCCGTACGTGTCTGCGCACTGGACCAGGCCACCGGTGAGCTGCGGGCGCACTCCGACACCGTGCTGCGCGCCGGCTCCGGGCCGCGGCACCTCGCCTTCCACCCGGGCGGTGACGTGGTCTACGTACTGCACGAGCTGGAGCCGCAGCTGACCGTGTGCCGGTGGGACCCGGTGTCCGGTTCCCTGGACGCCCTCTCGGAGGTCCCGGTCGGCCTCGACGACGTCCCGGAGGGTGTGAGGCCCTGCCCCTCGGTCGTCGCGGTCTCCGCCGACGGGCGGTTCGCCTGGGCGGCTGTGCGCGGCACGAACACGCTGGTGACGTTCTCCCTGGCCGACGGGGCCGAGAAGCCCCGGCCCGCGGACACGGTGGACTGCGGCGGGATCTGGCCCCGGGACCTCGTGCCGGATCCGTCGGGGCGCAGGATGTACGTCGCCAACGAGTGGTCGGGAGACGTCACCTGGTTCTCCGTGGACCGGGCGAGCGGAGAACTGCGCCGCACCGGCTCGCTGGCGGTGCCGGCGGCGGCCTGCGTGGTCTTCGGCTGACGGGTCCTACCGGCCTGAGGACTCAGGCCTGAGGACTCAGGACTCAGGACTCAGGACTCGGCGCTCTGTGGCTTGCGGAGTTCCATGATGTGACCGGTGGCGGGGAACGTCTCGTTGCCCGCCAGGCGGCCCTCCTTGGTCTCGACAATGACGAAGCCCTCACGGAGATAGAGGTCGAGGGCACGCCGGTTCCCCGCCAGCACCGTCGTCTCCACCCGTGGCCCGCCGTGGTCCACGGCGTGGCGCAGCAGGGCGGTTCCGGCCCCCTGGCCGTAGCGGGCGGGCTCCACGTACAGCCAGGTGACCTCGTCGTCGGCCAGGGCGACGAAGCCGACGACGCCGTGGTGCGGGCGGGCGGCGGGGTCCTCGGCGACCCAGACGTGGCCGTCGAACAGGCCCTCCTCCTCGAACGTCTCCTCCAGGGTCAGGAACGCCTCCACTCCGGCCGAGTCGCGCAGCTCGTCGAGCCGGGCGGCGTCGTGGATCCGGCAGAGGGCTGCCCAGTCGCCGGAGCGGTAGGGGCGGATCCGCCATCCGGATATCACCGGTCCGGTCTCGGCGTCGGCCTCGGTGCGGCGGCGGGTGCCGGTGGCGACGCCGATATCGGAGTCGGAGTCGGGGACGGGGACGGCGGTTGCGGAGTCGTCGGTCATGCACCGCACTCTGAGGCGACAGCAGCTCCCCTCGCAACACCATTCCCGGCGGTCGATGGCCGCCGTGGTACTCGGCCGGACGGAGCACGCTTCGCTGGCGGAACGCCGGTCCCGCGTCAGGCTTGACTGGCGTCGCCCGCGTCCGGGCGCACACCCCTGAGCGAGCCTGCGCCACCAACGAGGAGCCGACCGTGTCACAGCCTCCACACCCGGGCCGTCATCGGGCCCACGACCACACCCCTCCGGCCCGTCCGCCCCGTCCCGCCCGTCCCGCCCGTCCCGCCGGGAGGGGGCGTCGCGAGCGTCGAGCCGTCGCCCTGCTCACCTCGGCCACCGCCGTCCTGTGCGGACTGATCGCCGCGCCCGCGACGGCGACGACGACGACGGCGACGGCGACGGCGACGGGAGGGGACGGTCACACCGCCGGCGAGCTGCGGGAGCGGCTCGAACGGCTGGTGCGTACGGCCGGAGGGCCCCCGGGCGCGATCGCGGTGCTCCAGCGGGGCGGAAAGCGGCACGTCGTACGGGCCGGTGTGGCGGAGCTGGGGACGGAGCGGCAGCCCCGGCCGACGGACCACATACGGCTCGCGAGCACGGCCAAGATGTTCAGCGGCGCCGTCTCGCTGCGCCTCGTCGACCAGGGGAGGCTGCGTCTGGACGCCACGATCGGGGAGGTGCTCCCCCATCTGCCCGCAGCCTGGCACGAGGTGACACTGCGGCAGTTGCTCAGCCATACGAGCGGTCTGCCCGACTTCTCGCAGAGCCCGGAGTTCGTGGAGTTCGTGACGAGCGACCCGCGACGTGTCGTCGATTCCCGTCGCCTGCTCGACTTCGTCGCCGACGAGCCGCTCCTCTTCCCGCCGGGCACGCGGTACGCGTACTCGAACTCCGACAACATCACGGTCGCTCTGATGGCGGAGGCGGCGACCGGGAGACGGTACGAGGATCTTCTGCGGCGCCTGGTGAACCGGCCGCTCGCCCTGCGCGACACGAGTCTCCCGGCGGGCGCCGCGCTCCCGGAGCCGTATCTGCACGGCTATGACGTCTCGTCGCCGGACCGGCCCGAGGACGTGTCCGAAGCGATCAGCGCCTCCTTCTCGTGGGCGTCGGGCGGCATCGTGTCGACCCCCGCGGATCTCAACCGGTTCATCCGGGGGTACGCGGGAGGGCGGCTGGTCTCCGACGCCACCCGCCGCGAACAGTTGACGTTCGTCGAGGGAGCGGCCTCCAGCCCGCCGGGCCCGGGGGTCAACGCGGGCGGGCTGGCGATCTACCGCTACACCACCCGATGCGGGGTGGTGTACGGCCACACCGGCAACACTCCGGGCTATACGCAGCTGGCCGTGGCGACGGAGGACGGCAAACGTTCGATGACGTTCAGCCTCACCGCTCAGATCAGTGAGCGGAGCCCTGAACTGCTCGCCCAGGTGCGGACGGTGCAGGAGGACTTCGTCTGCGCGCTGCTGGACGACAGGTAGGCGTGAGGCGTCCGGGGGTGGTGGCCCGGCACTGTCCGGCCCGCCCGGCGGCGGGGGCCCGTGACGCACGGGCCCCCGCCTGGTTCAGGAGGTGACGGTCAGCGGCGCGCAGGACGGGTCGAGGCGCAGCCGGGCGAGGTCGCGGCCGGCGAGGGCCCACGCCTGCCACGTCCCCGGCTCGAAGGCGAGCTGGGGGTTGGTATACCACTCGTCGCCGAGGCCGGTGGCGATCAGCTTGGGCGAGGTGAGACCGGGGCCCAGCTGGTGGACGTTGCCGCCGCCGAAGTAGGTCGAGGTGAACACCTTGCCCTGGTGCACCTCGATCTCGCCGTAGCCGGACAGCGTGCCCTTGCCGAGGACCTGGCGTGTGTTGAGGTCCATCGTGAACCAGCCGGCGTTGCGCTTGAAAACGCCGTACAGGATGCCGTTGTGGACCTTGATGTCCTGCAGCGTGCGGTTGCCCGGTACCGGGTCGGTCTCCCAGCGTACGGTCCGGCTGGCCAGGTCGAAGGCGGCGACGCTGGCCGATGTGCGGGTGGGGGTGGTGCCCCCGCCGCCCAGGACGTCGCCGCCCAGGTAGACGACGCCGCCGGGCCCGAGGCTGAGGCTCATGAGGCTCTCGTCGCGGATCACGTCCAGGTACACGTCCTTCGCACCGGTGACGGGGTCGACGACGGACAGGGCACCCTTCAGGTTGGCGCCGAGCGGCGCGCTGGCCACCAGCAGCTTGTCGGTGGCGGGGTCGTACTCGAGGTCCCAGGGGCGCTGCTGGCCGTGGCCGAGTGCGCCGAGATACCGCAGGGTGTCGTTGTCCGACGGGTCGATCTCGATCATCTGGCCGCTCGGATAGACGGCCGCGTAGATCTTGCCGCCGCGCTGGGTCAGCGCCTTGGGCTCGCCCGGTACCCAGATGCGGCGCTTGGTGCCGTTGGAGGGCTGGTGGACCGTCACGGAGTAGTGGCCGCCGACCCAGACCGCGCCGTCCGCGGCCCGCAGGATCGACTGGGGACGCTCCGCCCCTGGCGTGAGGCCGGCGTCCAGCAGGTCGGTGTAGGAGGTCTGTCCGGTGGTCACGTCCATCGTCCACATGCCGCCGCTGCCGGCGAAGCCGGTGAGCGTGGTGCCGTCGAGGACCAGGCTCCGGGTCTCCTCGCCGGGCCGGGGGGTGCCCACCTGTACCGGCGTCTCGGCGGTGCGGTAGCGGTAGACGGTGCCGTTCGGGCGGGTGGAGAGGTACGCGGTGTAGTCGGGGGCGAGACCGATCGCGTCGACCGAGTTGCCGCCCAGGCTGACCTTCCGCAGGTCGGTGCCGTCGGTGCGCACGTCGTAGAGCGTGCTGCCGCTTCCGGCGCGCACCCGGGTCCGGCCGATGGAGACCGTGGAGAACCCGGTGTCGCCCTGGGCCAGTACGCGGACGGCACCGGTGGACCGGTTGATCGCGAGCAGCTTCGCCGTGTCGAGCAGGCCCGCGTAGACGTTGGTGGCGTCGGCGGCCACGGCCCGCACGTAGCGCTCGCCCGTGGCGAGCACCCCGAAGTTGCGTACGGCCCCGCCCGCGGGGTTGTACTCCCACACCCGTCCGTCCGGGTAGGTGCCCGCGTAGATCTTCCCGTCCGGGGCGGCGGCGAGGCTCCAGATGAAGCCGCCGTTGCCTCCGAAGGAGGCCAGGCGCTCGATCTTGCCGGTCGCCGGGTCGAACCGGTAGAGGTCGGGCACGGGGTAGGTGCCCAGGTAGATCTTGCCGTCCGACACGGCCGTGGCCCACGCCCCCTCGGGGGAGCCCTCGCCGGGGCCGTCGGGGATCGGCGTCTGGCGCACGACCTTGCGGGTCGTGAGGTCGAACTCGGCGAGCACCGGCGGCTTCAGACCGCGCGTCACGACGTAGCCGCGGCCCTCGTGGACGGCGGCGCCGACTATCGCGCCGGTCAGGGAGGCGGCGCCGAAGCGCTCCACGCCGGGGCCGGTGCAGTCGGCGGCGTCCGACGCGGCGGTGACGGCGGCCGCGGGCTCGGCGGCCGCGGGCGCCGTGGGCAACAGGACGGCGAGCAGGGCTGCGAGGAGTGACAAGCGCCAGCGGCGCATCTGAGCCTCCAGGGAATCGGTCTTCGGGGTGTGGACCGGGCAGGGTCCTTGAGGTGGCGTCGTCGTGACGCCGGCCATGCGACTGTCGACTCCGTTACGCGGTAAGGAGGCTGCGGCCGGGACGGATGGGCGTCGGGGCGGGTCGGCGACCACGTCCCCCGCCGCCTTCGGCGACTCGGCACAGCCGACGCGGATGACGAGATCGCAGGGGCTCGCCCTGAGACTGGGTCACCTCGCGTACCTCCTCCGGCTCGTGGACCACGCGGCATGCGGCGTGATCGGTCGACGGCCGCCACTCTGACACATCGGGGTCACAGAAAGATCACCAGGCCCGGCGAGCCGTGTACGCGGCCCGCACATGCCGCGCCGGCCCGCCGCGACGCCCTGGGAGGGACGCGTGGCGGGCCGGGCGGAACTGCTCGACTGCACGGCTGCACGACAGCGCGGCTGAGCGGCTGCACGGCCGCACGGCTGCACGGCTGCACGGCTGCACGGCTGCACGGCTGCGCAGGGTGGTCACGACCGCCGGCGGGAGATCGTTGGTCCCTCGGCGTCCACGAGCCCCGGTCAGGCGCCGACGTACGCCGCGAGGTGCTCGCCGGTGAGGGTGGAGCGGGCGGCGACGAGGTCGGCGGGTGTGCCCTCGAAGACGACGCGGCCGCCGTCGTGGCCCGCGCCGGGGCCGAGGTCGATGATCCAGTCGGCGTGGGCCATGACCGCCTGGTGGTGCTCGACCACGATCACGGACTTGCCCGAGTCGACCAGCCGGTCGAGCAGGCCGAGGAGCTGCTCGACGTCGGCGAGGTGGAGGCCGTTGGTCGGCTCGTCGAGGATGTAGACGCCGCCCTTCTCGGCCATGTGCGCGGCCAGCTTGAGCCGCTGCCGCTCGCCGCCGGACAGCGTGGTGAGCGGCTGTCCGATGGTGAGGTAGCCGAGTCCGACGTCGGCGAGCCGCCGCAGGATCTTGTGCGCGGCCGGTGTGTGCGCCTCGCCCGCGCCGAAGAACTCCTCGGCCTCGGTCACCGGCATCGCGAGCACCTCGCTGATGTCGCGGCCCCCGAGGCGGTACTCGAGCACGGATGCCTCGAACCGCTTCCCCTCGCAGTCCTCGCAGGTGGTGGCGGTGCCGGCCATCATGCCGAGGTCGGTGTAGATGACGCCGGCGCCGTTGCAGGCGGGGCAGGCGCCCTCGGAGTTGGCGCTGAACAGCGCGGGCTTCACGCCGTTGGCCTTCGCGAAGGCCTTGCGGATCGGGTCGAGCAGTCCGGTGTACGTCGCGGGGTTGCTGCGCCGCGAGCCGCGGATCGGGCTCTGGTCGATCGACACCACCCCTTCGTCACCGGCCCCCGGCCGTCGGGGCAGCGAGCCGTGGACGAGTGAGCTCTTGCCGGAGCCCGCGACGCCGGTGACCACGCAGAGCACTCCGAGCGGGATATCGACGTCGACCTTGCGCAGGTTGTTCGCCGTCGCGCCGCGGATCTCCAGGGCGCCGGTGGGTTCGCGCACCTTGTCCTTGAGGGACGCCCGGTCGTCCAGGTGCCGGCCGGTGATGGTGTCCCCGGCCCGCAGCCCCTCGACGGTGCCCTCGTAGCATACGGTGCCGCCGGCCGTACCAGCGCCGGGGCCGAGGTCCACGACATGGTCGGCGATCGCGATGACCTCCGGCTTGTGCTCCACGACGAGCACCGTGTTGCCCTTGTCCCGCAGCCGCCGCAGCAGTCCGTTCATCCGCTGGATGTCGTGCGGGTGCAGCCCCGCGGTGGGCTCGTCGAAGACATAGGTGACGTCGGTGAGCGAGGAGCCGAGGTGGCGGATCATCTTGACGCGCTGCGCCTCGCCGCCCGACAGCGTGCCCGCCGCCCGGTCGAGCGACAGGTAGCCGAGGCCGATCTCAACGAACGAGTCGAGGGTGTGCCGAAGCGCGGCGAGCAGCGGCGCGACCGACGGCTCTTCGATGCCGCGGACCCACTCGGCGAGGTCCCTGATCTCCATCGCGCAGGCGTCGGCGATGCTCTTGCGCTTGATCTTCGACGAACGGGCGCCTTCGCTGAGCCGGGTGCCGTCGCATTCGGGGCAGGTGGTGAAGGTGACCGCCCGCTCCACGAACGCGCGGATGTGCGGCTGCATCGACTCCTTGTCCTTGGACAGGAACGACTTCTGGATCTTGGGGATCAGCCCTTCGTAGGTGAGGTTCACGCCCTCGACCTTCACCTTGGTCGGTTCCCGGTAGAGGAAGTCCCGCATCTCCTTCTCGGTGTACTCGCGGATCGGCTTGTCCGGGTCGAGGAGGCCGGACTCGGCGTAGACCCGTACGGTCCAGAAGCTGTCCGACTTCCAGCCGGGAATGGTGAACGCGCCTTCGGCGAGCGACTTGGAGTCGTCGTAGAGCTGGGTGAGATCGATGTCGGAGACGTTGCCCCGGCCCTCGCAGCGCGTGCACATGCCGCCGGTGCGGCTGAAGGTCGCCTTCACGGTCCTGGTCTTGGCGGCACCGCGTTCGACGGTGATGCCGCCGCTCGCCCGGACCGAGGCGGTGTTGAAGGAGTACGCGCTGGGCGGGCCGATGTGGGGCTTGCCGAGCCGGCTGAAGAGGATGCGCAGCATCGTGTTGGCGTCGGTGGCGGTGCCGACCGTGGAGCGGGGATCGCCGCCCATCCGCTGCTGGTCCACGGTGATCGCGGTCGTCAGCCCGTCCAGCACGTCGACGTCGGGCCGTGCGAGCGTCGGCATGAAGCCCTGGAGGAAGGCGCTGTACGTCTCGTTGATAAGCCGCTGCGACTCGGCGGCGATCGTGTCGAACACCAGCGAGCTCTTGCCGGAGCCGGAGACGCCGGTGAACACCGTCAGCCGGCGCTTGGGGATCTCGATGCTGATGTCCTTCAGGTTGTTCTCGCGCGCGCCGTGCACGCGGATCAGATCGTGGCTGTCGGCGTCGTGCGGCGCGGGCGACCGCGTGTCCGACCTGGGGGCCATGCTCATCGTGTCTCCATCTGTCAGGCGGGGGGCGCCTTCACGTTCTCCATGATCGGCCGTGCCGGCTGCGGCGGGCGGGCGGGCGGCGCAACGGCCCGGGTGGGTACGCCGATTGGGTCGTGAGGCCCGGGGCCGGGCCGATCGACGTACCGTGGTTTCGCGGTGCGCGGTTTCGCGGTGCGCGGTTTCGCGGGAGCGCGGGTCACCGCTCGCGCGGCCGGGTGACCCCGAGCACGTGGCCGGCCGGGTCGCGGAACGCGCGGTCGAGGACGCCGCAGGGCTGGTCGATCGGCTCCCGCAGCACCTCGCCGCTCGCGGCGCTCGTGATGTCCATGCGCCTCACGCTACGGGCGGGGGGCGGCGTGCGCTTCTCCATTCCTGACCGGTCGCCTCTCCCGAGCGGGGACGCCTCTCCCGAGCGGGGACGCGGCTCCCGGGCGCGGGCGGCGCGGGCGTGATGTGTGTCACGCGACGGGCTCCGGCGCACCCGCCCGGTCCGGGTGAGGAGAACGCCCAGGCGACGTGTGACGGGGGCGTCACGGGTGTCGCGCGGCCGCCGGAATTCGGCGGCCCGTACAGGCCGGTGGGGGCGGGCCGGGCGGCGCCGCCCCCTTCGCGGCGCCCGCGCGGGAGCCGGCCCGGCGCGACCGGCGCACCATCGGCCGTACGGTGGGACGCCGGTCGTCTCCCCGTACGATCGTTGACGACGTTGTCCCGTTTGACCTAGATTTGCGGCGCTGGTAAGCGCTTACAGGGCGTGTCGACGACGAAGCGGAGCTCACTCCCGTGTCATCCATTCGTACCGCGGAAGGGCGGCCGCTGCGGGCCGCTGTCATAGGCACCGGAGGAATCGCCAGGGACGCCCATCTCCCGGCTCTGCGTGCCCTCGCGCCCGACGTGGAGACCGTCGCCGCCTTCGACATCTCGCCCGACGCGGTCCGTTCCTTCTGCGCCGACGGCGGCGTCCCGCACGCGTACACCGACCTCGACCTGATGCTGGCGGAGCAGCGGCCGGACCTGGTCGTGGTCTGCACGCCGCCCGCGTTCCACCGGGAGCAGACCGTCGCGGCGCTCGCCGCCGGCGCGTGGGTGCTGTGCGAGAAGCCGCCCTGCCCCTCGCTGGCGGACTTCGACGCCATCCACGCCGCGGAGGGCGACGGCGGGCCGTACGCCGCGATCGTCTTCCAGCACCGTTTCGGTTCCGGCGCCGGGCACGTCCGGCGGCTGCTGGGCGAGCGCGCCCTGGGCCGCCCGCTCGTCGCGCACTGCCAGACCACCTGGTACCGCGACACGGCGTACTACGCGGTGCCGTGGCGCGGACGCTGGGACACCGAGGGCGGCGGCCCCACCATGGGGCACGGCATCCACCAGATGGACCTGCTCCTCGACCTGATGGGCCCGTGGAGCGAGGTCCGCGCCATGGCCGGGCGGCTGGTGCACGACGTGGAGACCGAGGACGTCTCCACCGCGCTCGTACGCTTCGAGAGCGGCGCCCTCGCCACGATCGTCAACAGCGTGCTCAGCCCGGACGAGGTCAGCCGGATCCGCATCGACTGCGAGCGGGCCACGGTGGAGCTGACGCACCTCTACGGCTACGCCAACGACGACTGGAAGATCACCCCGGCGGCGGGCGTCGCCGAGGAAGAGGCCGCCGCGTGGCGGGACTTCGGGGCCGACGTGCCCAGCTCGCACCTCGCACAGCTCCGCACGCTCGTGGCGGACATCCGGGCCGGCCGCAGGCCGCGCAGCAGCGGCGCCGACGGCCGCACCAGCCTGGAACTGATCGCCGCGCTCTACAAGTCGGCGTTCACCGACACCACCGTGCGGGCGGGTGAGATCGGGCCGGGCGACCCGTTCCACGCCACCCTGCACGGCCACGCCCCCGGCTGGGCACCGCGCCCGGTGACACCCGGTGTCCCGGCTCAGCGCGCCGCCGCCACCTCCGAGGCGGCCGCCGTGGAGACCGCCCCCGTCAAGGCGGCCGCGTCCGGGGCCGCCGTACCCGAGGCCGCCGTATGAACCCGCATGAACTGACACTGACCCATGTGCACGGCGACCACATCCGGCTGTGCGCCGGTGAGGTCGCGCTGCTGACGTACGTCTACCGGCCGGAGGCCGCCTTCGAGGCGCCCAAGCCGTATCTGCATCCGCTGCGCACCCTGTCCGGCGGGGTCGTCACCGACTACCGGCCGAACGACCACCGCTGGCACAAGGGCCTGCAGATGACCGCCTCGCACCTGTCGGGCCAGAACCTGTGGGGCGGCTGGACGTACCTGCCCGGCGAGGGCTACCGGGATCTGCCCGACCGGGTGGGCTCCATGAGCCACGAGGGCTTCGACGAGGTCGCGGCGGCGGACGGGCGGGCCGTGGTCAGGGAGCGGCTGGCCTGGCGCAACCACGACGGGGACCGCTGGGCGGACGAGGCGCGCACGATCGAGGCGCACGACGTGGACGCGGCCGCCGGTGCCTGGACCCTGACCTGGTCCAGCGCGATCACGAACCGCCGCGACGAGCCGCTGCGCTTCGGCAGCCCCACGACCGCGGGCCGGGAGATGGCCGGGTACACCGGCCTGTTCTGGCGCGGCCCCCGCGGCTTCGCGGGCGGACGTGTGCTCGGGGCCGACGGCGAGGGCCCGGAGCTGATGGGGACGCGGTCCCCGTGGCTGGCCTACAGCGGCGAGTTCGACGGCCGTGACGGCCATGCCACCGTGGTGTTCGCGCACGCCCCGGAGAACGACCACGCGGGCGAGGCCGGGGCGCACCCGGCCCACTGGTTCGTGCGCAACGACCCGTTCGCGGCCGTCGCACCCTCCTGGGCGTTCTTCGACGAACTGGTCCTGGCCCCCGGTGACACGCTCGCCCGCCGCTACCGTGTCGTCGTCGCCGACGGCCGCTGGGAGCGCGCGGACATCGTCCGGCACCTGGAAGGACAGGACTGGTGAGCGGCGCGACCGGTTTCGCGGGGCTGCCGGGCGCCGTGGGCGTCTCGCATCTGAGCGTCTACGACTGGGAGGCGGCCGACGGCTTCTGCGGCGGCACCCCCCATCTGCACCTGACCTGTTCCGAGGGGTACGTGGTGACCGGCGGGCGGGGAGCCGTGCAGACCCTGACGGCCGACGGCTTCGCCTCCACGCCGCTGGAGCCGGGGGCGCTGGTGTGGTTCACGCCGGGGACCATCCACCGTCTGGTCAACGAGGACGGGCTGCGCATCGTCGTGCTGATGCAGAACAGCGGGCTGCCGGAGGCGGGCGACGCGGTGCTGACGCTGCCGCCCGCGCTGCTGGCGGATCCGGAGACGTACGCGCGGGCGGTGCGTATCCCGGACGGCCCCGAGGCCGAGCAGGCGGCCGCCGCGCGGCGGCGGCGGGACCTCGCGATCGAGGGCTTCGGCCGGTTGCGTGAGGCGTCCGCGCGGGGCGACCACGAGCCGCTGCGGGCCTTCCACCGGGCGGCCGCCGCGCTCGTACGCCCCAAGGTGGACGGCTGGCGCGCCCGCTGGGAGGCGGGGGCCGCCGAGGCGGCCCGGCAGACCGGCGTCCAGCTGGACCGGCTGGCGGCGGGAGACGCCTCCCATCTGGGCCAGGCGCGCGTACGCGCGGAGCTGCCCTCCCGTACCGGGGTCTTCGGCATGTGCGGGCGGCTGTCCACGTACGCCCTCACCGGGGACGCGCACACCTGAGCGGTCCCCGGCGCGACCGTCAGTTCGGGCAGTGGGTGTCCCGGTGCGGGCGGCGGCCCGTCGTGAGGAACTCGGTGACGGTACGGTCGCCGCAGGCGTTGCCGTTGCCGAGGTAGAGGCCGTGGCCGCCCTGGTCGACCGTGACGAGGCGGGCGCGGTCGCCGAGGGCCTGGCGCATCTTCAGCCCGCCGACGTACGGGGTGGCGGGGTCCCGAAGGCTCTGGATCATCAGGATGTTGGACGGCCCGTCGGCGGTGATCCGGGTCGGCTCGCCCGCCGGCGCGTGCTTCCAGAAGGGGCAGGGGGTGACGTTCACCGGCATTCCGGCGGTGAGCGGGTGGCGGGCCCGGTCGGCGGTCACCGCGAGCTGGTACGTGGCGAGCGAGCTCTCGGGCCAGCGGACGTCGTTGCAGATGACCCCCAAGGCGACCGCCGCGTCCTCGTCCGGGACGGGACCGGCCAGTTCCGCTGGCAGTCCGGGCGTGGCCGCCGGGTCCTGCGCCTCGGTGACGAGCCGGGCCAGCCGGGCGAAGAAGGCGTCGCCGATGAGGCTGCTCTGGATCGCCTGGCGCAGTCGGTCGCCGGTGAGCGGCACACCGGCGGTCGTCGTGGCCCTGGGCTCCCGGTCCAGTCGCGCCGCCAGTGCCAGGATCGACGGCCGTACGTCCTCGGGGCGCCGCGCCAGCCGCAGCCCCTGCTCGTCCCGCGCGGGGTCCGCCGCCCATGCGGCGAAGTCGGGGAACCGGTCCTCGACACCGCGCGCCATGTTCGCCAGCCAGCCCCGCGCGACCCGCGTCGGGTCCGGGTCGCCGCTGCTGTCGAGCACCCAGCGGTCGGTCCGCCGGGGGTACTTCTGCGCGTACACCGCACCGACGTACGCGCCGTACGACGTTCCCCACGCGGACAGCCGCTCCTCGCCGAGCGCCTGCCGGAGCCGGTCCGTGTCGCGTACCTGGTTCGCGGTGGTGAAGCCGCGCAGGACCGCTCCGCCGTGCCGGTCGCACGCCTCGGCGACCCGCCGCGCACGGGCGGCGTTCTCCGTGATGTCGCCGTCGGGGCCCGGCCAGGACCGCAGGGTCACCAGGTGGCGGTCGTCCTCGGCGAGACGGCAGCTCGCCGTGGTGCTGCCGCCCACCCCGCGCGGGTCGAAGGCGACGAGGTCGTACGCGCCGCCGGTCGCCTCGCGCAGCGCCTCGCCCTTCCGCGTCAGCTCCCGCACGCCGGAGCCGCCGGGGCCGCCGGGGATGACGAGCAGGGTGCCGCGCCGGGCCTCGGGGCGGTCGGTGCGGAGGCGGGAGACCGCGAGGGTGAGCCGGGGCCCGCGCGGGTCGCGGTAGTCGAGCGGTACGGGCAGTTCGGCGCACTCCTGGTCGGCGGGGCCGCCGGGCCGGGCGCAGGGCAGCCACGTGAGGGCGGGCACCCCGCCCCGGCCGCCCGTCCCCCCCGCGGTGTCGTGGGCGCCGGTCGCGGGGGCGGTGGCGGCCTGTGCCGCCGGGACGGCGGCGGTGAGGGCGGTGGCGACGGCCGAGACGGAGAGGGCGAGTGCGAGTGTGCCGCGGGTGCGTAAGGTCATGCGGTACAGCGTCGTCCGGCGCGTGGCCCGCGCCCATCCGGCAGGCACGAGCACCCCGCAGGGGGTCTCCCCCACCCCCGTCCCTGCGGTACTCCGCCGCCGGTCGCAACTCCCGGCGCCGTTCGTCGTTCTCCAGGGCCGGACGGGACGCGCCGGTGAGCTTCACCGGCGGTCCGCACGCGCTTCTCCCCGGAGGTCTGACGTTGGGTTCCCTTGTCCACACCGCCGCCCCGCTCCGGGCACACCGGGCACACCGGCTCGCGCGGCGGCTGGTGTGCCTGGCCACGATGCTCGTCGCCGTCGCGGCCGCCGCCCTGGGTGCGGGCACCGTCCCGGCCGGGGCGGCCGTCACCGGCCCGGTCCTCGACCACGACTTCGCCGACCCCGACGTCGTGAGGGTCGGCGGCACGTACCACGCGTACGCCACCAACGGGGACGGCAGGTACCTCCGGCACGCCACGTCCCGCGATCTGGTCCGCTGGTCCCTCGACGGGGGCGACGTCCTGCCCGCGCTCGGGCAGTGGGCGGTGGACGACCGGGGCCGGGTGTGGGCACCCGAGGTGTTCGACAGCGGCGACGGTTTCACCCTGTACTACACGGCTCGCGACCGGGCGAGCGACAGGCAGTGCGTCGGTGCCGCCCTGTCCTCGTCGCCGGACGGGCCGTTCGTCCCCGTCGGGGACGGGCCGCTGATCTGCCCGGCGGAGCAGGGCGGCGCGATCGACGCGGCGAGCTACACGGAGGACGGCCGACGGTACGTGGTGTGGAAGAACGACGGCAACTGCTGCTCGATGGACACCTGGCTCCACCTGCAGCCCGTCTCCTGGGACGGCACCCGCATCACCGGGCCGGCCGTGCGGCTGATCAAGCAGGACCGCGACTGGGAGCACAAGGTGGTCGAGGCGCCGACGCTCGTCAAGCGCGGCGGCCGCTATGTCCTCTTCTACTCCGCCCACTTCTACGACGGCGACGCCTACAAGACCGCCTACGCGGTGGCGGACGACCTGACAGGCCCGTACACGAAGGCGGCCGCACCGCTGATGACGACGGAGTCGTTCTCCGGGACGGTCCGGGGTCCGGGCGGGCAGGACGTGGTGACCGGGCCTGACGGACGCGACCGCATCGTCTTCCACGGCTGGAGCCCCGACTACAAGCGGCGCCCGATGTACGCCGCCGACCTCGGTTTCGCCAACGGCTACCCGGTGGTGCGGGGCAGCAAGGTGCTGTACCAGGCGGAGAACGCGACGGTGCACCACGCGATCGTCCGCGACGCGCCCGGCGCGTCGGACGGGCGGGCGGTCGGCCACATCGACCACCCGGACAGCTACGTGGAGTTCACGGTGTTCGCCGCCTCCGCGGGCCGTCACACGCTGTCCGTACAGTTCGGCAACGGCTCCCTGGACAGCGCGGGCGTCCCGGCAGGCGCCTCGCACCGCCTGTCGGTCAACGGTACGGACGCGGGCTCCGTCCGCTACCCGCACACGGGCTGGGACACCTGGGCCACGTCCGAGGCGACCGTCACCCTGAACGAGGGATGGAACACGATCCGGCTGTCCAAGGGAGACCTGTACGCGGAGCTGGACAGCGTGGAGGTGGCCTGACCCGCGTCCGCCTCCTGGTTCCCGTCCTAGCCCCACTTCTGATGCTTGCTCAGGTCACAGGGCAGGATGTCGAGTCCCGTGCCACCGTCGTGCAGACACCGCCCTGTGGCCTTGTTGCGGAGTTCGACCGACTCGTCGGACCACGTGGTGACCGACCACAGCTGGGACCTGGACGAGCCGCAGTCGACGGCCCGCAGGCCCGCGGCACCGTGGTCCAGACACGCGCCGGTGGCATGGTTCCTGAGCCGGCGCTCGCTGCCGGTGAACGCGCTGACCGACCACCGCTGGTAGCTCATGCCGTTGCAGGCCAGGGAACGCAGACCGTAGTCGAGGCTGTCGTCCAGGCAGCGCCCGGTGGCCCGGCTGACGAAGATCCTGACCCCCTCGGGCTGCTCCGGCCCCTTGCGGGGAACGGTCCCGCCACTCACCGGGCTGTCGCCCTGGGCGCCGCTTCGCGTCGCGGTCCCGCCCGTCGCCGACGCGGCGACCAGGGCGAGCAGGGCGCCGAGCAGTGCGCCCGTGAGGGCTCCGGCGACGGCACACGCCCAGCGACCGGCCGGCCGGGCCCGTAGCGCGCGGCGCCACGGGCGGGGCCCGGTCTCCGGCTCGGCGGCCGGGTGCGGCTCGGTCGCGGAGTGCGGCCGGGACGCGTGCGGCTCGGTCGCGGAGTGCGGCCGGGTGCCTGGGCCCGGCGGCCCCGTGGTGGGGCCGGTGTCCACGGGCGGTCGGGGCTGGGCCCGGTCGGCGGCCTCCCACAGGGCCCGGTACTCCGCCGGGTCGGCCTTGAGCGCGCGGCACAGATCACGGACCGTGGCCCAGGGAGGGACGGTGCTCCCACGGAAGTACCGGGACAGTGACGAGTCACTGATCATCACCTCGGTCTCCAGGGAACGCAGCGTGCGGCCGGACCGCTGCTGCAGGGCGCGTAACGCGCTGCCCAGTCGCTGAGCCGGGCCCTCCCGCGCCCCCTCGCCCTCGACCATGGCGCTCCCTTCTCCTCGCGGGGCCACAGGCGTGACGCCGGCGGGCCTTCCCTGTCAGGGACCGACACGTCCCAGCAGGTCAGAACCTTAGAGAGGGGTATAACTCCGAAGCAAACGGGACAAACGTGCGAAGGGTGATGCCCTGCCGCAAACAGCACGGCGCCGATCCACGCGACGACGTGGACCGGCGCCGTACCGCACGGTCACCGGGGAGCGCGCCGGGTCAGGAACGCGGCGCGCGGGGCTGCTCGGCGCTCTCCGCCTTCTTCTGCTTGACGCGCTCCGCTTCCTTGCGGACCTCCGCCTGGGTGGCGCGCTCCTTCAGCAGCCACTCGGGGGCGTCCTTCTTCAGCGCCTCGATCTGCTCCGTGGTGAGGGCCTCGGTGATTCCGCCCCGGGCCAGGCCCGAGATGGAGACGCCGAGCTTCGCGGCGACCACGGGCCGGGGGTGCGGGCCGTCGCGTCGCAGCTCCCGCAGCCACTCGGGCGGATCGGCCTGCAGGGCGTTCAGCTCGGTGCGCGAGACGACTCCCTCCTGGAACTCCGCGGGGGTGGCCTCGAGGTACACACCCAGCTTCTTCGCCGCGGTCGCGGGCTTCATCGTCTGGGAGGTGGTCTGGTGCGACGTCATGTGTCCAGGGTATCGAGCATGTGAGCTACCTCTGACCACGACGGGTAGCCTGGCCACGTGACACTCTCGGAAGCACGCACCTCGTTCCGGCTCGCCTACGTCCCCGGGGTGACCCCTGGCAAGTGGGTACGGATCTGGAACGAGCGGCTGCCCGACGTGCCGCTGGACCTGGTGACCGTCTCCCCCGCCGAGGCACCGGACGTGCTGCGGAACGGCGCCGCCGACGCCGGTCTCCTGCGGCTGCCGATCGACCGGACGGATCTCAGCGCCATCCCGCTCTACACCGAGACCACGGTGGTCGTCGTCCCGAAGGACCACATCATCGCGGCGGTCGACGAGGTGTCCACCGAGGACCTGGCCGACGACATCGTGCTGCACCCCCTCGACGACACACTCGGCTGGGAGCGGATGCCGGGCCGGCCCGCGAACGAGCGCCCCGCCACCACGGCCGACGCCATCGAGCTGGTCGCGGCGGGCGTGGGCCTCCTGGTCGTTCCGCAGTCGCTCGCGCGTCTGCACCACCGCCGGGACCTCACGTACCGGCCGGTGTCGGGTGCCCCCGAATCGCGGGTCGCGCTGTCGTGGCCCGAGGACGAGACCACGGACCTGGTCGAGCACTTCATCGGGATCGTCCGTGGCCGGACGGTCAACAGCACCCGGGGCAGGCCGCTGTCCACGTCGCAGCCGGCACCGGAACGCAAGCGCCCCGACGCGGACGGCGCGCGGCGGAAGCCCGCAGGGGGCAAGGCGACGGGCCGGACGGCGGGCAAGGCGGCCGGCGCGGGGAAGAGCGCGCGGAGCGGCTCCGGGGGCGGCGCCAAGAGCGCCAAGGGCGTCAAGCGCGGCAAGCCTCGCCGCCGGTCGTAGAGCGCGCCCGGCGGAAGGGGGCGGCCCGCGCCACAATGGGGAGGGTGATCGACGACCTCGCCGTTCGGCGTCTGCTGCTGCGCCTCCATGCCGTGGACGTTCATGCGTTCGACCGGGTGGCCGGGCGTGCCTGGCCGGGTGCCCAGGCGGTGCTGCCACGCCTGACGAGAACCGCCGACCACGGGGTGCTCTGGTTCGGCGCCGCCGCCGGGATGTGGGCGCTGGGCGGGGTGAGCGGTGGACGGGCGGCCGCCCGGGGCGTCGCGTCGCTCGCACTGGCGTCGGCCACCGTCAACACTCTGGCCAAGGGTGCCGTACGGCGACGGCGACCGATCCTGGACGCGGTGCCCGTGGTACGGCACCTGGCGCGGCAGCCGCTCACCAGTTCCTTCCCTTCGGGACACGCCGCGTCGGCTGCGGCGTTCGCGGCCGGTGTGGCACTGGAGTCCCGCCGCTGGGGCGCCGTGCTGCTGCCGGTGGCGGTGTCCGTGGGCTTCTCGCGGATCTACGTCGGCGTCCACTACCCCAGTGACGTGCTGGTCGGAGCCTCGCTCGGGGTCACCGCCGCGCTCGCCACCCGAGCCCTGCTGCCCGCCAGGGGCGGGCCCGTGGCCGCCGTGCCGCCGCGTGCGGACGCACCGGCGCTGCCCGACGGCCGGGGCCTGGTCGTGGTGGTCAACCCCTCGTCGGGCACCCAGCCGCAGTTCGCCGACCCCGCCGACGAGGTGCGGGCCGCACTGCCGCGGGCGGAGGTGCTGCCGTACGACGAGGGGCTGGGGTCACTGCCCGATGTGCTGGCCTACGCCGCCCGCAGGGCGGCCGATCAGGGCGGGGCGCTCGGAGTGTGCGGCGGCGACGGCACCGTCAACGCGGCGGTGGCGCCCGCGCTGCGGTACGGCGTGCCGCTGCTGGTGCTGCCCGGCGGCACGTACAACCACTTCGCCGCCGACCTGGGCGTGGAGACGGTGCGGGACGCGTGCGCGGCGGTCGCGGCGGGCGACGCCGTACGGGTCGACGTCGGCCGCGTCACGCCGCTGCGCGCGCACCCCGGCGGGGCGGCGGCGGGCCCGGACCCGGCGTACTTCGTCAACACGTTCAGCATCGGCGCCTACCCGGAGCTCGTGCGGCTCCGGGAGCGCTGGGCGCCGCGTGTCGGGGGGCCGCTCGCGGGGCTGATGGGCGTGGCGCACGTCCTGCGGACGTCCCGGCCGGTCCGGGCGGAGGTGAACGGCAGGCGGCGCGCCCTGTGGGTGCTGTTCGCCGGGAACGGCGCCTACCGCAGCCTGGGTCCCGCACCGACCCGGCGCGACGACCTCGCGGACGGGCTGCTGGACGTACGGCTCTTCCACGGCGGTCCGTTCGCCCGGACCCGGCTGCTGCTGACGACCCTCGCCGGGGGGCTCGCCCACGCCCGCGTGTACGCCGCGGCGCAGACGGGCCGGCTGGACGTCGGCGGCCTGCCGGAGCACACCCCGATGGCCTGTGACGGCGAAGTCGTCCCGGCGCCGGCCGCCTTGCGGGTGGACAAGCTGAGGAGGGCCCTGACCGTCTACCGCCCCGCCGGCGGGTGACCCGGCGGCTCAGGAGGGGCGTACGTAGAAGGTCGACAGCAACGTGTCCATGACCTGGCGCTGTCGCGGCCACTCGGTGCTCGGTGCGGCGACCTGGACCTCGTAGGTGGTGTCGTCGGGGGCGGTGAAGACGCGGTAGAGGCCGCGCCGTTCGCTGCCGTCCGTGGTCTCGTACGCGTACTCCACCTCGACCGCCGCGTCGGGCCCCTCGCCGACCGTGCCGATCTCCTTCACCACGTAGCCCGGCCAGACCTGGGCGACGCCCCGGGAGAAGGCGCGGGCCAGCTCCATCCGGTCCGTCACGGCGTTGGTGGGGACCGGGCCGAAGTCCAGGAACGAGGCGTAGTCCGGCGCCGCGTAGGTGACCGCGGTACCCCGGAGCTGATACGTCCAGTCCGTCGGGACCGCCAGGGTGACACCGCCGGGGGCGGTGGTGAGGCGGTAGCCGGGGGCGGCCGAGGTCGGGGACGCGGTGGGGAACGCGGTCGGCGACGAGCCGGTCCGACCGCCCGCCGGATCGTCGGAGACGGCCTGTACGAGCCAGAGGGCTGCGGTCGCGAGCACCACCACGCCGAGGGCGGCGGCCAGGCGCGGGAACCGGCGCCCCGCCGCTCTCGTGGGCCGCCGGGCGAGAGCGCCTTCATCGGGCAGCTCGCGCGGGACGGGCGGCGGGGTCAGCGGCCGCCGGGCGGCGGCGGGCGCGGTGGCCTGGCGGTCGGCCGCGGCGGGCCCCGGCGAGTCGGGGCGAGAGGCCGTGGCGGGCGGCGGCGAGTCGGGGCGACGGGCCGCGGCGGGCCCCGGAGACGGAGGCGTCACCGCGTCCGGGGTGGCAGGCGCGGCCGGGGCGGCGGGGGTACCCGGGGCGGTGGGAGTGTCCGGGGTGGCAGGCGCGTGCGGGGCGGTGGACGCGGCCGGGCCCCCTGGGGTGTCGGGGCCCACGGGTATGTCCGGGCCAGCGGAGGTGTCCGGGCCCACGCGCGTGTCGGGGCCCACGGGGGTGTCCGGGGCGGTGGGTGGGTCGTCGTCCCCGTACCCCCAGCTCTGTCTCTCCGCGTTCCAGCGTGCGGGGAACGACGGCGGGGACACGGTCAGCCGCCCAGCAGGGCCGCGACGGCGGTGGCGACCGCGCCGCCCGAGGCGAGGAGTTCGACCACCGGCGCCGCCGACACCAGGGCGTCGCGCAGCCGGGCGAGCCGACCGGGCGTGACCGGGTCGCCCGACGTGATCTCGTCCTCGACCGCCACGAGTTCTGCGTCCAGCACGGCCACCTGCGCGCGTTCCGCGACGGCGGCCGTCAGCCGGGACAGGTCGGCGCGCAGTTCCCGTACGGCTGCCAGGAGTTCGGCCGCCGCCGCGTCACGGGGCCCGCCGGACGGGGTGTTGACCGTGCTGATGTGGTTGTGGTCGCCGATGGCGAAGGCGCTGCCGGTGACGGAGCCGATGTGCACGGCCCGCTCGGCTCCGGGCCCCTCGGCCCGTGCGGGTCGCTCGGGCTCAGGATTCGTCACGCTTCTTCTCCTTCTCCCCCTTGGCCGTGCCGGTCGACGTGCCGACGGTGTTCCCGTCGCCGATCCCGACGGCGCTGTTGTACATCGCCTGGATGTATACCGCTCCCTGCCCGAGGTGGACGGCCTTCCGCTCGAACTCGGCGGTCTGCCACCCGGCTTCGTCGAGCGCGAGCTGTACTCCGCGCGCCACCCGGTCCTGGATGGTCTTCAGGTAGCGGTCGACGTCCATCGCCTGGAACAGGGAGGCGTCGGGGTCCGCGCCGAGCTCGCGCACCGACGTCTCGGGGCCAGTGGGCGGCTGGCCGGGGTTGGCCACGGTCAGGGCCCGCCACGCGCTCCGCACGCCGCGGCCGAGTGAGAGCATCGCCGAGCCGAGGCCCTGGGGCGTCTCCGCGAGCGCGCGCAGCACCAGGGCGGGCGCGTTCTCCGCGCCGAAGCGCAGGGCCGCGCCGTCCGCGTCCCTGAAGCGGCGCCGTACGGGTCGCAGCACGTGCGGCGCGACCTCCAGCATCAGCATGCCGCCCTGGGTGTGCACGCGGACGAAGACGGTGACGACGATGTCCTCGTCCCAGCCGCCCACGCGGATCCGGAGGAAGTGCCGGCGCTTCTCCCCGCCCTCCTCGATGGCGGCCGCGCGGTGCTCTTCGAAGTCCTCCGGGGCGAGCGGGACTTCCTCGCGCCACCGCAGTCCGTCGACCGGCAGGAAGACGCACTCGTCGACGACGAGTTCACGGAGCCGGTCCAGTACGGCGGCCGCCGCCTGCGGGGAGCCGTGCGGAGACGGTACGCGCAACGACTCGACCAGGGGCACCACGCGGCGCAGGATCTCCTCGTTGTCCACCGCCTGGGGCTCGCGCGCTTCGAGGTCGGTGCGGGGGCGGAGTTCGACGGAGAGGTGCCAGGGGCGGAAGGGCATGCCCGCGCCGCAGAACGGGTTGCCGGTCGCGTACATCACCAGGGGCCAGTGCTGCTCGCCGCGGATCAGCTCCTGGACGAGGCGGAGGCGCGGGCGGTGGGACTGTTCGGCCGGGTCACGCGCGATGTCCGGATACCGCTCGCGGGACAGTGGTCCGGACATCGTCCTGGCGAGGTGCTCACGGCGGAGCCCGGCGAGGACGACGAGCAGCAGGAGGAAGCCGAAGATGACGTAGGGCGTGTGCGCGGAGCTGCCGTCGGGGTCGAAGTAGAGGGTGAACCGCAGGTCGTCGGGCATGAGGCGGTACTGGAGGTCCAGTTCACCGAGCGGCCGGTGCACGAGCCGCACGAACCAGTTGCCGAGCAGGTCCTGGTGCGCGCGGATCAGGGGCGCCAGCGCCAGGGCCAGCAGGAGCAGTGTCAGAAGCAGCCGGGCGTACCACTGGATCAGGCGGAACAGCAGGCGCAGGGGAGGCGTCTTGGCGGTGACCCTGACCAGGTAGGAGGTCGCGCTGAGGAGGAGGAAGGGCAGCAGGAGCTGGACGGCGAAGGCGCCGTCGGTCACGTATGTGGCCAGCGCCCACACGGCGACGACCGCCGCCGACCAGCCCAGTTCGGTGCGCCGGGCGCGCAGGGCGTGCGCGAGGACCCGGGCCGCGTCGATGCCGTAGCTCGGCGCGATGACGCGTTCGTCGTGGACGTACAGCTCGTCGATGACCCGGTCCCGGAAGCGCGGGTCGAGGTACGTGCCGACGCACAGCAGCCGGCCCGCCTCGCTGGCGGCCGGGTCGGTGGGCGCCTTGCCGAACAGGGGACGCGGGTCCGGCGCAACGGCCGGCTGGGAGGGAACCGCCGTCTGGCTCACCCCGGTGACGATAGGGGCGGACGGGGAAGGACGGACAGCCACAATCCAGCCACGATGGCTGCGGGGGGTTTGAGGGTACGAAGGCCTTTCGAGCTGTTCGGGCTCGCCGGGCCCCTGTCCACCGACACCTTCTCCGTGGTACTCAAGAAAATGACTAGTCTGATTCGCGAGTAACACCATGGAGGAGTAGCCGTGACCACAGCCGACCGGTTCCGCGCCGCCGTCGACAGCCGGGACCTCGACGCGCTGGACCCCCTGTTCACCGACGACGTCCGCCTCTACAGCCCGGTGAAGTTCACGCCCTTCGAGGGCAAGCCCGCCGTGCTGGGTCTCTTCGGCGTACTGCTGCGCACCTTCGAGGACTTCCGCTACATCGGCCGCCACGAGGGCGCGTCCGAGACCAGTGCGCCCGGCATCGGCGACGGCATCGAGAGCCCCTCCACGGTCCTGGTCTTCCGGGCCACCGTGAACGGCAGGCAGGTGCACGGCATCGACATGCTGCATGTCGACGGCGACGGAAGGATCAAGGAGTTCACGGTGATGGTCCGGCCGCAGTCCGCGGTGCGGGCGCTCGGCGAGGCGGTCCTCGCCGGGCTGGTCGCCGACGGGCTGGCCCCGCCGCCCGCCGAACAGTGAGCGGCCAGTACGCCGGGGGGTCTCGGTGGACGGCGGCACCCGGTACGGGCCGACGCCCGGTCAGACCGCCGACGCGAAGGGGTGGTTCCACCGGGCCTGCCCGGGCTCAGCCGAGTCGCAGGGTCACCCACGGAATCGTCTCGTCGGGCAGCAGATAGCGCTCGACCTCGCCGAACCCGTGCTTCTGCGCGAACCGCAGGCCGTCCGTGTTGGAGGCCAGCACCACCGTCTCGACGGTCCGCGCGCCGAGCTCCCACGCCAGGTCCAGCCCCCGGACGTAGAGCTCCTCACCGTACCCCCGCCCCCGGTACGCGGGCAGCACGCGGGCGATCACCGTGGCGACGGCCTCGTCGTCGTCCGTCGGCGGCCGCACCGTCGAGCAGCCCACGAGATCACTGTCCGCGGTGCTGCCGGCGTAGGCGACCTCCAGGTGGTAGTGCAGGGCACGCTCCCGGACGTCGTCGAGGGTGAGCACATGGGTGGGGATGACGACATTGTGGACATGCTGCCAATCCTGCAGCATGACGTCGCCGACGGGCCGTCGCATACGAAGCTCTGTCACGGCGTCAATAAACCGGGGAGTGCCACGGCCCGTCAAACCGGTTCGCCACGCCGCCCGTCGGGCGGGACCGCCCCGCCGCACGCCGCCCCCTCGTCCGGCGCGTCCGCCACAACGGCCGACTTGCG
Source organism: Streptomyces sp. NPDC047886 (assembly GCF_043204435.1). Classification (NCBI taxonomy): domain Bacteria; kingdom Bacillati; phylum Actinomycetota; class Actinomycetes; order Kitasatosporales; family Streptomycetaceae; genus Streptomyces; species Streptomyces sp. NPDC047886. The sequence continues at coordinate 574,195 of NZ_JBIDCF010000004.1, read as the reverse complement.
TCCTACTGCTGCTCCCGCCCCTCTCGTAACGTCGGCACGGCTCGACACCAGCACCCCAGCCGCCGCCGATGAGAGGGCCCCCGCCCATGCGCAGACGTCTGCTCCACCTGGTGCTCGCCCCGCTCGCGGGCGTCGTGATGCTCACGGCGCCCGCGAGCGCCGCGCCTCCCGAACCGCCCGATGTGTACCGGCCCGTCCGCGGGCCCGCCGCGCCTGCCGAGTACCGGTATCTGCAGAAGACCCTGCCCGGCCAGTCGATTCCGCGCCATGCCCACGAGGACGCCGCGGCACAGGCGCGGCGGCTGCCGCTGGTGGGCGGGGGCTGGAAGGCGCTGGGCCCGACCAACATCGGCGGGCGGATCGTCTCGCTGGCGCTCGACCCGCTCCGCGCCGACACCGTGTACGCGGCGGCGGCGAGCGGCGGGGTGTGGCGCAGTACCGACGCCGGGCAGACCTTCGCGTCCGCGTGGCCGGACAGCGGGACGCAGGCGATGGGCGCGCTCGCGACCGCGCCCGACGGGACGCTGTACGCCGGGACCGGCGAGCCCAACCCGGGCGGCGGCAGCATCACGTACGAGGGCACGGGCCTGTACCGCAGCAAGGACGGCGGGGCCCACTGGAGCCCGATCGGGCTGCGCGACTCCGGGGCGATCAGCGCCATCACGGTCGACCCGGCCCGTCCGGGGCGTGTCTACGTGGCGGCGGCCGGGTCCCTGTACAACGGGGGCGGCGACCGGGGCGTGTACCGGTCGGACGACGGCGGCGACACCTGGGAGCGGATCCTCGCGGGGGCCAACGAGTTCACCGGCGCCACGGAGGTGTTCGTCCGCGGCGACACCCTGTACGCGGTGCTGTGGGACCACCGGCGCACCCCGGAGCTGCGGACGTACGGCGGTGTGGGCTCCGGTGTCTTCCGCAGCCGGGACGGCGGGCAGAGCTGGGAGCGGCTCGGCGGCGGCCTGCCCGCGGCGGGACCCGACGTGGGCCGGATCGGTCTGGCGGTCGCCGGCGACCGGCTCTACGCCCTCGTCAACAAGACCAGCGGCCCCTTCGAGGGCTTCTACACCTCGACGGACGGCGGTGACACCTGGAGCCGTACACCGGCCGACCGGAAGCTGACCGCCTCGCAGTCGTCGTTCGGCTGGTGGTTCGGCAAGGTGTGGGCCGACCCGGCGGACTCCCGTCACGTGCATGTGGCCGGGGTGCCCCTGATGACGACGAAGGACGCGGGCGCCACCTGGTCGGCCGACGACGTCGGCATCCATGTCGACCAGCACGCGATGGTGTGGGATCCGCGCCGGCCGGGCCGTGTGTACCTGGGCAACGACGGGGGCGTCTACCGCTCCGACGCGAACGGCGACGGCGGCTGGGTCAAGGCCAGGCACGAGCCGTACACCCAGCTGTACAGCGTGGCGATCAGCCCGCAGGACCGGTCGCGGATCTCCGGCGGCGCGCAGGACAACGGCTCGCTGCGCTCCTGGGGCGGTGACGGGTTCAACGAGTACCTCGGCGGGGACGGCGAGGAGAACCTCATCGACCCCACCGATGTGAACACCGTGTTCGCCTGCTACCAGTACGGCAACTGCTTCCGGTCGGACGACGGCGGCGACACGCTGACGTACTTCGCGGACCGGACGACGTTCCAGCGGCGGAACTGGTTCACGCCGGTCGTGTTCGACCCGAGGAACCCGAAGGTCCTCTACTACGGGTCCGAGGTGCTCAACCGGTCCACCGACGGCGGCGTGACCTGGCGGGCCATCAGCCCGGACCTGTCGGGCGGCCCCGGCCCCGACCCCGTCTACACCAACTACGGCACGATCACGTCCATCGCTCCGGCGGGCGACGGACGGACCGTGTACGCCGGCACCGACGACGGCCGGGTCTGGGTCACCCGTGACCTGGGCGCGACCTGGACGAAGCTGGCCGATGGCCGGCCGTGGGTGACCCGGGTCGTCGTCGACCCGGCCGACCCGGACCGGGTCTACACCACCCACTCCGGCTACCGCTCCGGCTCGCCGCTCGCCCATGTGTACGGCAGCACGGACGGCGGCAGGCACTGGCGGAACCTGTCGGGCAACCTGCCCGACGCACCGGTCAACGACCTGGTCATCGGGCGCGGCGGCGTGTTGTACGTGGGCACGGACCAGGGCGTGTTCACGTCCGTTTCGGGCGGGCGGCTCTGGTTCCGCCTCGGCCGGGGCATGCCGGCGGTCCCGGTGGACGACATCGAGTACGCCGCCGGGCACCACCGCCTGGTCGCCGCCACCTTCGGCCGGGGCTTCTACGAGCTGACGGTGCCCTGACCCAGGCCCGGGGCCGACGGGGGGCCGGTGGGAGTCCGGTCCCGGCCGTACGGCGCCGTGCGTACGGGCGCCCCGCCGATCGTCGCGCGGGGCGTCTGTACGGTGGTACCGCTTCAGGCGTGCCGCGTGGGGCGTGCGCGCCAGGCGTGCCGCCTCGGGCGTGCTACTTGAGGTACGGGCCCGCCGCGCCGATGCGGCCGGGACCGTCGAGGACGTAGACCCGCAGGTTGCCCTTGCCGGGTGCGGCGACGGTGAGGGTGCCGTCGGTGACGGTCCGCCGGTCGCCCGTGACGGCGTCGGTGTAGACGCCGTTCGGGATGCCGCGGTATCCGGCGCCATGGGTGACGGTCACCAGGGCGAAGCTGTCGGTGGTGCCGCTGGTCCAGCGCCGCTTGAAGGCCATCTCGCCGGTGACGCCCTCGGTGGAGTACTGGCCCTTCTGGAGGGCGGGGATCGCCCGCCGGATCAGATTGAGCCGCTGCACATGCTTCACCAGCGGCTGGGCGAGGGTCCGCGCGACCGGACCGGTGGCCGAGTCGACCGTGCCGAAGCCGGACGCCTCGACCTCTCCGGCGATGTGGTCGCCGTAGTAGGCGCGGCCGGTGGTCGCCAGGGGGCAGGCCGGACCGCGGTCGATCCTCATGCCCTTCCGGAACTCGATCTCCGAGCCGTGGTAGAGGGTGGGGATGCCCCGGAAGGTCCACATCAGCGACATGTTCTCGGCCCAGGCGTCGGTGCCGCCCGCGTACCGTTCGGCGCTCTGGTTCGGGCCGTAGTCATGGCTGTCGACGTACACGACGTTGTACGTGGCGTCGTGGTAGCTGTCGTCGGAGTCCTTGCCGTTGTGGAAGGCGTTCACGGCGTCACCGAAGTTCATGTGCATCCGCATGTCGATGACGTGCATCCCGGAGAAGCGGCTGCGATCCGGGGTGTGGTACGTGTTGCCGCGCAGGAAGGCGTTGGTGGAGGTCGGCTGGCCCGAGGGGCCCTCGGCCTGCTCCCTGCCGTACATCTCCAGAGCGGCCTTCGCGTCGTCGGCGCTGTACTCCTGGCGTTCCTTCCACGTGTAGAACTGCGCGGAGTGGTTGACCGAACCGCGGTTCCACTTGTCGTTGACGAAGGACGCCACCTCGCCGAACACGAAGAAGTTCCTGGCGGCCTCCGCGCCGTGCTTCTGGGTGACGCGCTCCTGGATCGCCGGGAGGAAGCGGCGGTTCCAGGTGGTACGGGGGATGTGGACGGCCGTGTCGACGCGGAAGCCGTCGACGCCCATGTCGATGTACTTGCCGTAGGCGCCGATCAGGTGGTTCTGCACGGCGGGCGACTCGGTGTCGAGGTCGGCCAGGTCGTCGTGGAGCCAGCAGGGACGCGAGTCCTCGCCCTCCCAGTTGCCGATCCAGCAGGTGTGGTAGTACGCCGTGGGCCAGGTGCCCGATGTGGGGCTCGGCCACTGGCAGTTGTAGATCCGGTAGCCCTCCGGGGATGTCCACTGCGTGGGCCTGCCCCAGTCGACGCAGGTGTTGCCGGCCGGCTGCTCGGTCGACCACAGGTCGCCGTTGTAGTACGACTTGCCGGACTTCGGCTCGACGGAGAGACCGTCGTACGCGAAGTCGGGGTTCGGCTCGTCGTAGTGCGGGCTCCACTGGGCGTCGCGGACGCCGAAGTGCTTCGGCGTGAACAGTCCCCTGGCTCCCCAGCGGGAGGTGTGGTTGTAGACGACGTCCTGGTAGATCTTCATGCCCTTGGCGTGCACGGCGTCGATCAGGTCCTGCCCGGTTCGTCCACCAGGAGCACCGAGTACCCGGGCAGGAACTGGACGTCCCCGATCACCGCGAACGCGGTATCCAAGCGCCGCATCACCATGGGGTTCTGGCCCCTCAGGGCGCTGCCGATCCGGTCCGCCCGCCAGTCGACCGCCATGGCGGGAGCGTACGGGAAGGTGCCGGACGGCCGGTCAGGCCCCGCCCTTGCGCAGCATGTCGTCCATGTTCCTGCCCTCCGCCTCCGTGACCCCGGCTCCGTCGAGGGGCATGCCCAACGCCTCGGCCAGCGTCCGGTGATGGACGTCCACGACCGCCTCCACCAGGGTGGCGAACTCCTCCAGGCCGCTGCGCGCACGCGACCAGCCGGTGAGGAGCACTCCGGCGCCCACGACGAGCGCGGGCCACCAGAAGAGCCCGGCGACCAGATAGAGACAGCCCCATCCGGCGAGCGTGACGGCGTCGGCGAAGCCGGTCCGCGCCTCCACGACGGGCCGGCGCGTCTCGTCGCCGATGAGCAGCCAGAGGCGCGGCCACACCAGCGCGACGTCGAACCAGTACTGGGCGCGTATCCGCGCCTCGACGAGCCGCACCCGGTCGCTCATCCAGGTGGGCCGACGCGGCAGGTACGCCTCGACCACGGTGACGCCGTCCCGCTCCGCGACGGCGAGCGCCCGCCCGCGACGGCGGCGCCCGGACCCGGGTCTGCCGGGGCGCAGCCACCAGCGCTCGATCGCCCGGCCCAGCGCGCCCGCCGCCGTGCCCGCGAGTCCGGCGGCGAGCAGCACCAGCGCGATGTCCACCACGGTACGGGCCGGCCGGCCGCGCCATCCGGCGGCGACCCCGTCCGCCCATGCCGTCAGCCGGCCGGAGTCGAGGGCGTCGCCGTGGCCGAGGCGGAAGCCGGCCACCGTGACGAGGACCAGGAGCAGGCCGGGAAGCAGTACGGCCCTGAACCAGTGGGTGCTGACGTGCTTGCCGACCTCGGAGAGGATGCCGGTCACCATCGCCCGCCGCCTCCGGGGCGGCCGGGCGCTCCGGCGGCGCACGCGTACGCCCGCCCCGGGGGCGGGGCGGCCGCCGGAGACCACGGCTCCGGGGCAGGGGGCGGGGCGGCCGGTCCTGGGCGCCTCATCCGCTCGGCCGCATCGTCGCGCCGAGGGCGTGGCAGACCGGCGCATGCCCTTGCGCGTCCCGCCCGGCCACGCGGTCGCACCGGTCGGCCGGGCAGGCGTACGTGCCCGCGCTCACGACCGGGGCGCGTACGGTGCCCGGGATTCCGACCATGCCGGGGCTCCCCCGGCCGGACCAGCTCCGGGTGGTCTCGGTGGTCCCGTCCTGGAGCCATTTGCGTACGGCGCGCAGCGCGGATCCGCCCTCGCGCACCCGGGTCGCGTCACGGTCGAGGCGTTCGGTGACCCCGTGGGCCCGTGCGTGGTCGCGCAGCCCCGGCAGCCCGGCGCACCACAGCGCCAGGGCCTCGGCCTCGTTCGGTTCGTCCCCCGTCACCGTCTCCCCCGCCACCGTCTTCTCCGTCCTCGCCCCGGCCCGCCGCCGCCCGTGCCGGTCTTCGCTCGGGTGCGGAACCGGCGGGTGCGGGACCACCGGTGACACTACCCCGATCGGGCTCTGTCTCACGGCTCGCGCGGACGGCTCGCACGACCCGCCGTTACGGTGACGGACAACCACCGAGGGAGGGGCGTACGGCATGTGGTCGCGGCGGGGGAACGGTCCACGGGAGCGGATCGACCGGGGTGTCCGGAAGTACCTGCGGACCGGGCGGACGGCCGCCGTGGCCGGTGACGGACTCACGGCCGACGCCGCGCGGTTGTTACGGGACGCCGGCCCCGAGCCGCCGGGGTCGCCCGGCAGGCGGCAGGCGTTCCAGCTCGCCGGGTGGCTGTACCTGTGCCGTGCGGAGCTCTTCGTCCGGCGGAACGGGCTTCCCGACTTCTCCGGCACGGTGACGCTCGTCGGTCTGCTGCACGACACCGACCCGGACGCGCTCCCTCCCGGACTGTGGGAGCTGGCCGTCGAGTTCGGCGCCGATCCGGAGAGCCGCGTGAAGGCGGCCCGCGCGGCCATGGAGGTGTCCGAGCGCCAGGGTCTCGACCCCGTCGCCGGGCTCACCGCGCTGCACAGGGCCGTCACCGATCTGCCGGCGGACCATCCCCAGCGGGCCGAGGCCCATCTCTTCCTGGCCGCCGCGTGGCTGGAGCGGCACGAGGGGTCCGGCGACCCGGACGACGTCGAACGGGCCGTGGCGGCGGGCCGGACCGCCCTGCGCCTGTCCACTTCCACCAGCGCCGCGCGCCCGCTGCTGCTGTACACCCTGTGCGTGGCCCTCACCCGGCGGCTCTCCGCCGACGACACGGCGGAGAACGCCCGGGCCGCCGTGGAGATGTGCCGGAAGCTGCTGGCGGTCGCCCCGGACGGCGGCACGGAACAGTGCGAGGGCCGGCAGCTGCTGGGCGAGGCACTGACGCGGCGCCACGACCACGGGGAGGCCGCGGACGATCTGGACGAGGCCGTGGAGGTGCTGCGGACGGCGCTGGACGACTGCCGGCGAGCGGGCGACGTACAGGCCGTGCGACTGAGGAGCCTCACCGTGGCGTTGTACCGGCGCTACCGGCGGACCGACTCCCGGGAGGACCTCGCCGAGGCGCTGCGGGTGCTCAGGGAAGCCGTACGGGTCGCGGAGCGCGCGGAACCGGCGCGGGCGGCGTCGCTGCGCGCCGAACTCGTCGCCCTGGAGCGGGAGGCCGCCGCGGGCCGTCCGGGGCGCACCCTGTCGTCGGCGCCGCGCCCGGCGCCCCCGCCCGCACCGGAACGCGCCGAACGGGCACGGGTGCTGATCGAGCGGGCGGAGACGGAGGAGGACCCGCTCGCCCGTGACCGGGGGATCGAGTCGCTGGGCGCGGCGTTGCGGGACCTCCCGCAGGGGTTCGCCGACCGCGTGCCGTACACCGCGCTGCTGGCGACCGCGCTGCACCAGCGCTACCGGTCGGGCGGCGGCGACCCGGTGGACCTCGACGCCTCCGAGGAACTGGCCCGTGAGGCGCTGCGGCTGTGCCCGGAGGGGGACCCTAACCGTGCGCAGTGCCTCCTCCTGCTGGGCGCGACGGCGGAGGTCCGCCACGAACGGGCGGGCGGCGCACGCGAGCAGCTCGACGCCGCGGTCGACACGTACCACCGGCTGCTGGGGTCGGGCGTGGCGACGGCGTGGCACCGCCGTCAGGCGCTGCGCCGACTGGGCCGGAACCTCGCCGAGCGGTCCCGCGCGACCGGCTCGCTGCCCGATCTGGACGAGGCGGTCGACGCGCTGCGACAGGCCCTGGAGGCCCCCGGCGCGCCACGTGCCGAGTACGGCTCCACCGCGCTCGATCTCGCCGCTGCTCTCCTGCTGCGTGAGGAGCGCACCGGCGCGGCGCACGAACTGGACGAAGCCCGTGAGCGGCTGCTCGCGGCCCTGCGGGTCCTGTCCGCCGACGACCCGCTGCGCCGCCGGGCGGACGCCCTGCTGGCCGAGGTGACGCGGCGCCGGGAGCGCCACCGCGCATGGCGGGAGGACGCCGTCGCCCCCGTGCTGCGCCGCACCCATGTCGTCCCGGGTCAGCAGGACCGGCCGGAGGTGCCCCCGGAGGACGCCGGGCGGACCGGCGGCTCCACGGTCGTCCACCAGTACGGCCACGTCCTCGCCGAGCTGGCCCGGCGGTTCGCCGATACCGGCGACGCCACGGCACTCGAGCGGGGCGTCGACATCGGTCGCCGGGTGCTCGGCGGCATGCCGGACGACCATCCGGAGCGCGCCGCGATCTGCCGTGATCTGGGCGTGCTCCTGCTGCGGCGGTTCGAGCACGCCGGTGACCGCCGGGACATCGACGCGGCCGTCGAACACCTCCGGTACGGCGCCTACGGTCCGCTCTCCCTCGTCCAGCAGTTCCGGAACGCGCTGGGGCGGCCGGACGCCTCCCTGGAGGAACTGCGGCAGGCGGGCGGCGAGGACGTGGACACGCTGCTGAGGCTGGGCTCCGATCGCGGCCGCGAACTGTCGGCGCTCGCGGCCGCCCATGTGGTCCGCTTCGGCCGCGACGGCTCGGCGGCCGACCTGGACGAGGCGGTCGCCGCGGCGCGCCGTGCGGTGGAGGCCACCCCGGCCCACCATCGCACCGAGCTGAGGACCCGTCTGGAGACCCTGGCCGTCGTCCTGGTCACCCGGTACCGGCACACCGGCGACCCGGGGGACCTGGACCGCGCCATCGAGCTCGGGCGCCGGGTCCTGGGAACGCTCCGGGTGAGCCTGACGACCGGCACCTGGTCGGAGTCCGTGGCGGAGACCCGGCGGATCACCCTGGCCAATCTCTGCAACCGCCTGCGCGCCCGCTACCTCCTCACCGGCAGCGCCGCCGACCTGGAGGAGGCGATCGGCCTGGGCCGGGAGGCGGTCGCGCTGGGTCGCGGCGGCCGGGCGTCCGCGCAGGACCGGGTGAATCTGGCGCTCGCCCTGGCGGACCGGGCGGCGCTGCGCGGCGATACGGCGGACCTGCGCGCGGCGATCGACGAGGTGGAGGCGGCGGCGGACGCACTGCCCCCGTCGTCGCCCCGGTACGCCCGTTCCCGGCTGCTGCTGGGCAGTCTGCTGCGGGACCGGAGCGAGGCCGGCGCGTCGAGGGCGCGCGAGCGCGACGCCTCCCGCGCGCTGGCGCTGTTCCGCGAGGCGGCGGAGGCGGCCCTGGCTGCCCCGCAGGAGCGGCTGGACGGCGCGGTCGCCTGGGGCCGGTTCGCCGCGGAACGCGCCGTCGCGGGGCGCGCCGGCTGGGAGGAGGCCGCGGACGGCTTCGCGGCGGCCGTGTCGCTGCTGCCGCTGACCGCGTGGCGGGGGCTCGGGCGGGCCGACCGCGAACGGCTGCTGGCGCCGCGTTCGCACCTCACCACCGAGGCCGCGGCGTGCGCGGTCTGCTGCGGGCGGCTGGAACAGGCCGTCGAACTGCTGGACCAGGGGCGTTCGGTGCTGTGGGGGCAGGCACTGGACACGCGGACGGACCTGACGGCGCTGCGCGCGGCGCATCCGGAGCTGGCGGAGCGGCTGGACACCGTACGGTCGGGGCTGGACGCGACGACCACGATCGACGCGACCGACGCCCGGGCCGACGCCCGGGCCGGTGGTCCGCCCGGCGCCCGGGCCGGCGGTCCGCCCGGCGATCCCGACGGGGAGCGACAGCGTCGGCTGGCGCGCGAGTGGGAGGAGCTGCTCGCCGAGGTCCGCCGCCTGCCGGGTTTCGCGGGCTTCCTGCTCCCCCTGCCCTTCGCGGAGCTCTCGCGGGCGACCGCCGACGGCCCGATGATCATCGTCAACGTCAGCCGCTACCGCTGCGACGCGCTCGTCGTGACCCCGGGAAGGGTGCGGCTCGTCCCGCTGCCCGGCCTCACAGCGGACGAGGCGCAGCGGCGAACGGAGCGCTATCTGGCGGCCCTGGACCGGCTGGACCGTCCGGGGGCCGCGCCGGGGCCCGCGCAGCAGACCGTTCTCGCCACGCTGGAGTGGCTGTGGGACACGGTCGCCGCCCCGGTACTCGACTCGCCGGATGCCGCGGGCTGGGAGGGCGGGCGCGTGTGGTGGTGCGCCACGGGGCCGCTGGCGCTGCTGCCGGTGCACGCCGCCGGGTACCACGACCCGGACGACGGCCGCGAGCGGGACGCCGTCCTGGCGCGGGTGGTCTCCTCGTACATGCCCACCCTGCGCGGACTGCTGCGGGCGCGACGGCCGGTGGCGCCGCCCGATCAGGTGCGGCGGCTGCTGATCCTGGCGCTGGGCGACCGTCCCCCGTACGCGCCGGACCTGGCGCCGCTGCCCGGGGCCCGGCAGGAGGCGGAGTCCCTGCGGCGCCGGTTTCCCGGCCGGCACACGGTACGGCTCGACTCGGAGGCCACGTACGAGGGGGCGCTCGGGCTCCTGCCCACGCACACCTGCGTCCACTTCGCCTGCCACGCGGGCCAGGACCTCGCCGATCCGGGCCGGGGCGCGCTCTATCTGTACGACAGGCCGCTGAAGGTCACGGACCTGGCCCGGCTCGACCTGGAGACGCCCGAACTGGCCGTGCTGTCGGCCTGTCAGACGGCTCTGGGTGGCCGGGACCTGCCGAACGAGGCGATCCATCTCGCGGCGGCCCTGCTGCTCGGCGGGTTCCGCCATGTCGTCTCCACGCTGTGGACGGTGGGGGACGACAGCGCCCGTGGCATCACGGAGGAGATGTACGAGGTGCTCGGCGACGCCCATGGGCGTCTCCACCCGTCCCGTACGGCCAGGGCGCTGCACGAGGCCGTCGACCGGGCGCGCAGGAGGGATCCCTTCCGGCCGCTGGCGTGGGCGGCGCACGTGCACTTCGGTCCCTGAGCCCCGGCCCGCGCACCTCGGCCAGGGGGCGCCCGGGGCGGGTCAGACGGTCGCCGGGCCGAACCTGCGGCGGTACGCGGTCGGGCTCAGGCCCGTCTCCCGTCGCATCAGGGCCCGCAGGTTGGCGGCGGTGCCGAGCCCGCTGCGGCGGGCGACGACGTCGAAGCGGGATTCGCCACGCTCGATCAGCCGGCAGGCGAGGGCGAGCCGTTCACCGGTGAGCCAGGCCAGCGGCGTCGTGCCGAGCTGTGCGCGGAAGCGGCGGTGCAGCGTCGCCGCGCTGACCGCGGCGCGCGCCGCGAGGTCGGTCACCGTCAACGGGGTGTCCAACCGGGCCTGGGCCCAGGCGAGGAGGGGGGCGAGGGACTCGTCAGACAGGTCGGGTACGGGGCGTTCCACGAACTGCCGCTGCCCGCCGTCCCGGTGCGCCGCGAAGACCAGCCGCCGGCTCACCGCGTTGGCGGCCTCCGCGCCGTGATCGCGGCGGACCAGGTGCAGGCCGAGGTCGAGGGCGGCGGCGCTGCCCGCCGCGGTGAGGATGTCGCCGTCGTCGACGAACAGGACGTCCGGTTCCAGCCGGACGGCCGGGAAACGGGCGCGGAAGGAGTCCGCCCACTGCCAGTGCGCGGTGGCCCGCCGCCCGTCGAGGACACCCGCCTCGGCGAGGGTGAAGGCGCCGCTGCAGAAGCCGACGAGGCGGGCGCCTCGGGCGTGCGCCCGCCGGACGGCGTCCAGGACGGCCGGCCGGCGGGGTACGTCGACGTCCGGTCTGTTCGGCACGATCAGGGTGTCGGCCGTGTCGGCCGCGTCCAGTCCGGCGACTCCGGTGAGGGTGAAGAACCCGTCCCGCATCGGCGTGGCGGGCTCCGGTGAGCAGAGCCGGAAGTCGTACAGGTCCCGCCCGATCTCGGGTCGGCGCAGTCCGAAGACCTCGGTCGCGCACCCGAGTTCGAACGGGTTGGAGTTCTCGTCCACGATCACCACCACGCGGTGCGGTGCCGTCGTGGCGCTCGACTGCGAGGAATCTTGCGTCATATGCGATTCCTAGCACTCACGCCGGTCTTCGGGAACACCGGAGGATGGTCCGCATGAACACGGAACCCCTTCCGCTCGACGAGGCGCTGGCCTCCTTCGACGCCCTGTGGAGCCCCCGCGTGGTCACGCGCGTCAACGACTACGACGTACGGGTCGCGAAGGTCCGGGGCGAGCACCTGTGGCACGCCCACGACGACACGGACGAGTTCTTCCTGGTCCTCGACGGCGAACTGCGCATCGCCCTGCGCGAGCCCGCCGGGGAGCGCACCGTGCTGCTCCGCAAGGGCGCGGTGTTCACGGTCCCCCGGGGTACGGAGCACAAGCCTTCGGCGCCGTCAGGCGCGGCGATCCTCCTCTTCGAACCGACGGGCACGTCGAGCGTCGGCGACCGGCACGACGACGTCCCCGACCATGTGGACGCGACCACGGGGCACCCCCTCGGCTCCTGACCGCGGCCCCTCGGGCGGTGCGCCGCCCGAGGGGCCGGGCCCGAGGCCGCCGGAGCGCCTCCGGACGGCCGGCGGTCGCGGGGCGGTCAGTGGAAGAGCATGGACGCGTCGCCGGCGGCGGTGGTGACGGAGCCCGGGCAGAGGAAGCTGCCGGAGGTCCTGGTCGCGGTGAAGGCCCGGTTGACGTACTTCCTCGTGGTGCCGTCGCGGTCCCACACGATCCCGGTCGCCTTGTAGCGGCAGGAGATGAAGCTCTGCTGGCCGGAGATGTCGATGACGTCGGCCCTGGCCGTGCCGGCGGTGTCGTCGAAGGTGAACGCGGGGTTGTTGTTGAGGGTGGCGGTGATGCCGCCGTCGCAGCCGAGGTCGCCGCCCGGCCTGTTGACGGTAGCGCGGTCGACGGTCAGGGTGTTCGGCGGGTCGGCGCTGGTCGCGGCGTTCGTCCAGGTGCAGGTGTTGCCGGCGACGACGATGACTCCGTCGACCCGCTGCTCGGCGGTGGGGCCGTGGGCGACGGCGGCGGTCGTCGTGGCCAGGGCGGCGGCGATCAGGCCGGTGCTGACGGACAGTCGCGCGATGCGTCTCATATCGCTCCTCCTCGCACGTCCTTGTGGGGGGACGGCAGCGTGACACAGGGACCTTGAAATGTCAGGGTCACGTCAATTCCTGGCTGGTTCGCACCCATGACCGGTTCACGACCATAGCCGGTCCACGACCACGGCTGACGTGCGGCACGGTGCCGCGGCGACGCCCCGGTCAAGGGCCAGTCAGCCGACGGCGCAGTCCGATGGCGGCCAGGGCGAGGAGTCCGGCGGCGAACGCGGCCAGCACGGCGAGGTTGCGCGCGATGTCGAGGACACCGCCGTCCTGCGAGAGCAGCACGGTCCAGGAGTCCACGGCCCAGGCGTGCGGGACCGTGTGCCCCACGGTGCGCAGCCAGTCCGGCACGATGGCGAGCGGCCACATGCAGCCCCCCAGCATGCCCAGGCCGATACCGACCGCCGGTCCGATCGCGCCGGCCTGCTCCGGCGTCCGGAACACCGCGCCCGACAGCATGCCCGCCCCGGTGCCCACCAGCGCCCACACGCCGACGAGCAGCGCGGCGGCCAGGGGGTCGCCCCAGGAGACGCCGAAGGCGAGCGCGCCGATACCGACGATGAGCGCCGACTGGATCAGCGCCAGGATCAGATACGCGGCGGTCTCGCCCAGGACCAGCGTCCCGGCCCCGGCGGGCGACGCCAGGGCCCGCCCGTAGACACCGGAGCGGCGGGTCTCGACGATCGCGGCGCCTCCGGCGAGCGCGTTGATGAACACGAACAGCACGAGCATCGTGGGCGTGCTGTAGCCGTACCCGAGCGGCAGGTACTGGCTGCGGCCGCTCACGGCCTCCGTACCGACCTCGATGGGCGTGACGTGCCGCCCGGCGGCGCGGGCCTGGTCCAGCCGCTGGTCGAACGTGCCGCCCGCCTCGTCGGCGGCGAACCGGGCCGCCTGTACCTCGGCCGCGTGCCGGGCGACCGCGGCCGAGACGGAGGAGACGGCCGCGCCGCCCATGGCGGCCGATTCGGGTACGAGCACCGGAACGGTGACCGGGCGGCCCTCCCGGGCGGCGGCGTCCAGCCCTGCGGGCACCAGCACCACCGCGTCCGTCTCGCCCCGGCGCAGCGCGGTCCGCGCGGCCGCCTCGTCGGCGTACGTACGGGTCTTCAGGCCATCGGCCCGCTCCAGTTCGCCGGCGAGCGCGGCCGCGACGGGCGCCCGGGACGGCTCGTCGGCGTGGACGACGCCGATCCGGAAGCCCCCGAACCCGCCGACGACGGCACCGATCACGACGATGACGGCGACCGGGAGGAGCAGCATGAAGAACAGGGCCGTACGGTCGCGCAGCGTCCGCAGCACGGTCGCGCGGGTCACGGCGAGGGCCGCGGGGGCGTTCATGACGGCCTCCGTGCGCGCGTGAGCAGCGCCGCGAGTGCCGCCGTCACCACGCAGAAGGCGGCGATGCCGAGGAGCGGCCGGCCCACGGCGGCTAGTCCGCCGACCCCGGTGCCCAGGTCGGTGAAGCCGCGCAGGGCCCAGCCGTTGGGGGTGAACAGGGCCAGTTTCCGCAGCAGTTCCGGCCCGGCGGGCGAGAAGACGAAGTTGCCGCCCAGCAGGACGAGGGCGAAGACCAGGATCGATGACAGCCCCTCGGCCTGCCGTTCGCTGCGCGCGAGGGAGATCACCAGCGCGGTGAGGCACACCACCGCCATGGCGGTCGCCGCGCACAGCGCCACGACGCCCAGGGGGTCGGCCCAGCGGGCCCCGAACAGCAGCCAGGCGGCCAGCAGTGTGGCGCCGAGCGCCGCGAAACTGTGGAAGAACGCCGACAGCGACTTGCCGAGCAGGATCGAACCCGCGCCGACGGGTGTGGCGGCGACGCGGTCGAGGGTGCCGTCCCGCTGTTCGGTGAAGTAGCCGCGGGCTCCCGCGCCCACGGTGAACAGGACGAAGAACATGCCCATGCTGGGCGCGAAGTAGCTGACGGCCTTGAGCGGGTCGTCGGGCAGCCCCTGCGGCTCGACGGTCTCGGGCAGCCGCAGCGCGAGGGACTTCTCGGTGAGGCGCGGCACCTCGCTCTCCGGGACGCCGGCCGCGATCGCCGTGGCGACGGAGAGCCGGTCGGCGTCGATCTGCGCCACGAAGGACTCGCTCACCGCGCGGGCGAACTCCGCCTGCAGGGGGTTGTCGACGCTGTCGTACACCGTCAGCGCCGCCGGTGCGCGGCCGCTCAGCGACGCGGTGAACCCCTCGGGCACCACCACGGCGGCGTCGACGTCTCCCGCGTCGACCGCGGCGCGGGCCTGCTCGGCGGAGGCATAGGAGGTCAGCGACGTGCGCTCGGCGAGCTCCGGGCTCTCCAGGGTCCGCCTGAGTCCCGTGGCGGCGGCTCCCCTGTCCAGGTCGACGTAGCCGAGATCGGCGCGGAAGTCGGCGGTGCCGCCGAACGCCAGCGCGATCACGGCGGTGATGGCGAGGGGGCCGAGGAACACGGTGATCCACGCGGAGCGGTCGCGGAACCTCTGGCGCAGGTCCTTCGCGGCGATGGTGAGGGCGGCGCGCACGGGCGGTCACTCCCTCAGAGCCGTGCCGGTGAGGTGCAGGAACACCGCTTCGAGGTCCGGTTCGACGATCTCGACGCTCTTGACCTGGACGCCGTGCTCATGCGCCAGGTCGAGCATCGAGGGCAGCAGGCTGCGCGCCTCCCGTACCACCACCTCGACCACACCGCCCTGTTCGCCGCCCACGTCCGCGCTGTCGACGCGCGGCAGCGCACGGCACGCGGTGGCGTACGGTGCCAGATCACCGGAGGCGGTGAGCCGGACGCGGTCGCGTTCGGCGACGAGGGCCACGAGTTCGCGCCGGGTGCCCTCGGCGATGAGACGGCCGTGGTCGATGATGCCGATGCGGTCGCACAGCCGCTCCGCCTCCTCCATGTAGTGGGTGGTGTAGAGGATCGCCATGCCCTGCGAGCCGAAGCGGCGCACGCTGTCGAGGATGGCGTGCCGGCTCTGCGGATCGACGCCGACCGTGGGCTCGTCCAGGATCAGGAGGGTGGGGGCGTGCACGATGCCCGCCCCGATGTTGAGCCGCCGGCGCATGCCGCCGGACAGCGACTCCACGCGGTCGCCCGCCCTGCGGCGCAGGTCCACCAGGTCGAGGACCTCGTCCACCCGGCGGTCGAGCGCCCGTCCCGAGAGCCCGTACAGCCGGCCGAAGAACCGCAGGTTCTCGGCGACGCCGAGGTCCTGGTAGAGCGCCACGTCCTGCGGTACGTAGCCGATGAGCCGTCTGGTCCGGGCGGTGCCGCCCGGCCGGCCCGAGATCCGTACGGTGCCGCCGTCGGGCCGCAGCAGTCCGCAGACCAGCCGGATCGTCGTGGTCTTCCCCGCCCCGTTGGGCCCCAGCAGGCCGTAGGTCTCGCCGGGCTCGACGCGGAAGCCGACACCGTCCACGGCGGTGCGGTCGCCGAACCGCCGCACGAGGCCCTCGCACCGCAGGACCGGGCCGCCGTCGGCGGTATCCGTCGCGGGCCCCGGTCCCGAGCGGTCCTTGCGCGGGGCGTCCCGCCGCTCGTCGGGCCGGTCGTCCCGCTGCGGGGCCGGGGGGCCGTCGAAGGCCGTGCCGCGCCTGCTGCGCTCCACTTTCGCCACTCCCGTCCGCCGTGTCATCGTGCCGCGGGTCGTGCCGTACACCGGTCACGATGCCGCCGGACGGGGGCGGCCACGAGGGCCGACCGGCCCCACGCCGAGGGACCGGTCGGTTCCGGGGCGCGGCCGGACCGTCAGGCGATCCGGTGGACGAGCTGGCTGCCGAGCTCGTACCGGGCACCGACGATGGCGAGCTGACCCGTCGCCACCTTGGCGGCGAGGTCGGGCTCGGCGGCGAGGCGCGACCGGACGAGCCGTACGTTCGCGGTGACCGTGGCGTCGACGCGGTCCTGACCGGTGTGGCCGTGGTCGATGGCGGGACGGATCTGGTCGGCGACGTACGCGATGTGCGCGGGGAGCTGCTCGCCGGTCTCCTCCGCGTGGACCGCCGCGCTCACCGCGCCGCAGGACTGGTGGCCCAGCACCATGACGAGCGGGATGCCGAGTTCCAGCACGCCGAAGGCGACGCTGCCGAGGACGGCCTCGTCCAGTACCTCGCCCGCCGAGCGGACGGTCATCAGGTCGCCGAGGCCCTGGTCGAAGACCACCTCCGGCGGGACCCGCGAATCGATACAGCCCAGGATCAGGGCGAACGGGTGCTGACCGGAGACCGCCGCGAGCCGGTCGGCCATCGCCTCGTGCGGGTGCACCTGCCGCAGGGCGTGCCAGCGGCGGTTGCCGCGCGTCAGCTCGCGCAGGGCGGCCGCCGGGGTCGTGGGCCTGGTGCGGGTCCTGGTCGCCCCCACGGCCGGCGGGGCGCCGAGCGCGAGGCCGGCGCCGGCCACCACCCCGCCGCCGAGGGCGGCGCGGAGGAGTGTCCGGCGGCCGGTGGGTATGAGGTCCGGTTTCGTTGTCACGCCCGGCAACGTACGCCCTTGACTTCGGCCTCCCTCCGGCTTTGACCATCGCGAGCGCAGTCTTTTGACCATCGATGACCGGGAGTTGGCCGAACCGTGGGCGTCCCGGTTCGGGCGCCGCGCCGTGGCCGCGACGCCGTGGCGGTCCGGCGCCACGCCTCGGCCCGGTCGGTCCTGCGGTCCTGCGGTCCTTATCATGTCGCGTCCCTGAACGGTCCAGACATCTGTCAGGACCGCCCGGGAGCACGCGTGTGTCAGGTTGTGTACTCCTTCAGGTAGCGGAGCACCTCGTCCACGTGAGGACGTGTGCGCTCCGGGACCCCGCGGGCTTCGATGACGGTCTTGTCGCTGGTGCGGTAACCGGCGGCGATCAGAGCCGGCAGGTTCTCGCGCAGCCCGTTGTCCTTGAAGCGCTGGTCCAGCCAGCACGCGAACACGGCCATGGTGGCGATGGCGTCCGGAGGTGACAGGTGGTCCTTGTCCCCGTCCTCGTCGCCGTCCACGGCCCAGGCGTTGAACACCGAAGGCGTCCACATCGCGATCCCGTACTCGTCGGACGCCGGCCGGGACGCCCGCGCGTCGAATCCGCTCTCGGCCTTGATCATGGCGGCGAGGAGCGCCGGGGTGACCTCGTCGTCCGAGCAGAGCTTCGCGGCGTCGGTGATGATGCCCCGGAGGGCGACCGGCACGTCGGAGTCCGCCGGGATCGCCCCGGCGGCGGCGACCGGCGGCGCGGTGCTCGTGACGGCCTTCGGCGGCGACGGCGGCGCGCCGGCCTTCCCCTCGGGCCACAGCGCCACGGTCGCGGCCGTCACGGCGGCGAGGCCGAGGCCCGCGCCCGCCAGCAGCCCGGGGCGCCGGACGCGCGGCAGGACCCGCGATCCCCTGTCCAGCGCGCGGACGCGCCGGGCGAGTTCCCCGGCGTCGAGCGCGGCCGCCCGGGAGGCGTGGTCGGGCGCGAGGCAGGTGGTGATCAGCGTGCGCCAGTCCGGCTCCAGGGCGTCGTCCAGGCGGAGCTGCGCCGATCCGTTGCCGTAGGCCTGGGCCGCCAGGGCCCGGGCGCGCGCGGTACCGCCCGGGAACGGGTGGAGGCCGCCGGTCAGCGCCTGGTGGGCGAGGACCCCGAAGGCCCAGATGTCGGCGGTCGGCCGGACCGCGGTGCCGTGCGGCCCTGTCCGCTCGGACCACCACTCGGGCGGTACGTGGTCGAGGGAGCCCATCGGCGGGATGTAGGCGTGCGTGCCGTCCAGTTCGACGGTGAGCCCGAAGTCGGCGAGCCACACCTCCCTGTCCGGGCCGAGCAGGATGTTGGCGGGTTTGAGGTCCGCGTGGACCCAGCCCCGGGTGTGCATGTGGGCCAGGCCGGAGGCCACGCCGCTGAGGATGTGCCCGGCTTCGGGCACCGGGGTGCCGGCCTCACCGGCCGCGATGAGCTCCTGGAGGCTGCGTTCCGCCCGGTCCATGACCAGGGCGATCACCCCGTCCAGATCCGGCCGGTCGGGATCGCGCAGGGTGACGGCGGTGTGGGTGCGGACGAGGTGGGGGTGGTTCGCCTCGCTGCTGAACCGTACCTCCCGGCGGACGAGTTCCTCCATGGACGCGCGCTGGCCGGGGGTGAGCCGGTCGGTGCGGAGGAACTTCACCGCGACCCGTGCCGGGTCCGCCGTCGGCCGGGCGCCGCCGCCGGTCTGCGCGGAGGGTCCTTCGGTGGCGCGCTCGGCGGCGTAGACGGTTCCCCAGCTGCCGGATCCGATCAGGCTGGTGACGGTCCAGTCGGCGATGCGATAGCCCTCGGGTATGTCGAGTGTGGGGGAGGTGTGGCGTGGGTCCATCCGCGATGGGCCTTTCGGTTCAGCGTCTGACGGGTGGGGGGAGGAGGCTCAGGTGTTCTTCACGGACCAGGTCGAAGCGGAGGGCGAGGGCGACGAGCCGGCTCCGCTTGGCGCCGCCGGTGGACGGCTCGTCCGGGTCCTCGCGCAGCCGCAGCTTGGCCTCGGCGAGATAGTCGATGTGGTAGTTGACGGCCGACCGGGTCAGGTTGGCGCAGGACGGCAGGGCGGTGAGCCGGTCGACGACCTCGCCGACGCCCGGTACGGCCGCGTCGGACGGGGAGCGCAGCCTCGGTTCGCACAGGGCCAGCAGGACCAGGAAGTACTTGGAGGTCGGGTCCAGTGAGAAGGCCGTGGTGGTCGGCTCGCCCGCGCCGGGATCGCAGTCCGGTTCCTTGTACGCGTGCTGGGGCGCGAACACCTTGAACTCGACCGCTCCCTCGACCCCGGGCAGCACGACCCGGGACAGCTCGAACGGCACGGGCGCGCCGATCCGGCCCGGTGCGACCTTGATGTGCTCGCCCGCGCCCTCCAGGTTCTCCACGACATAGGTGGCACGCGCGCTGTAGTTGGACAGCCGCCAGTAGTCCTCGGTGGCGATGATCTGTCCGGCGCAGCGGGAGACGCCCGGGTCGTGGAGCGGGATGGCGGGCGGGGCCCCGGGCGTTCCCCGCCCGAACTCGGCGGTCTGGCCGGGGCTCATATGCAGCAGGCGCGGCTTGTTCCGCTGAGCCCCGTCCGAGCGCCGGGGCGCCGGTTCCGGCAGCTGAACAGTCACTGTCGTCACTCTGTCTTCGTCCGTCGGTCAGTGCACACCACGTGCAGAAGGATGTGTGTGAGGGCGGATCGGTTCGGGACGTGCCGGACGGAATCCGTGGAAGGTGGGGGCATGACAATAGCGACTGCCCGCGATCGGACGCACCACCTCCGCCGGCCGCACGCCCGGAGGTGGCGAACACCACGGGGGCGGCGGGGGCGGCGCCCCCCCCCCCCCCCCCCCCCCCCCCCCCCGCCCCGCGGACCACCCCCCCGCGGGGCGGGGCCCCCGCCCCCCGGCCCCGGCCCGCGGG
>NZ_JBIDCF010000004.1:74915-554298 GCF_043204435.1 Streptomyces sp. NPDC047886 | reverse complement strand
GTGTGTCGCCCCCCCCCCCCCCCCCCCCCCCCCCCCCCCCCCCCCCCCCCCCCCCCCGCCCCCGGGGGGGGGGGCCCCCCCCCGGGGGGCGCCCCCCGCCCCCCCCCCCCCCCCCCCCCCCCCCCGCTGGCGGGCTCCTACGAGGAACGCCGACGGGCGTCGGCCGCGCAGCGCCGCCGTCCCGCGTCCCGGTGCGGGAGCCGGGTCGCGAGGAAGCCGACGGCGACCGCCGCGCCCGCGAGTGTCAGTGGCAGCCCGAACTCCCGTCCGGCGCCGGGTCCGTCGGCGGTAGTACCGCTGCCGCCCCTGACCCCGCGCGTGGGCAGCGCGTCCGGCCCGGTGACCGCCGGCACCGGCTCACCGGGGACAGCGGGCGTGGCGGCGGCGGTGGGCGGCACGTTCACCGCCCTGCGGGGCAGGTTCTCGCAGGCGATGCCGTCGTCCGGCCCCTGGTCCTCATCGAGCCGGTGGGGATCGCTCGAATCCCGGTCGAGAACGGCCTGGGCGTCTTCCTGGTAGACGAAGTCGGGGCAGTTCACATCCTGCCGCGCATACGCGGGGCCGGTCGACTGTACGAGGACGGCGCACAACAGGATCGCACCGGCCGCGGTCGCTCGGAAGTCCATGGGATACCTCCTCGTCGTCTTCGCGACCATGCGCCCCCGTCGACCATAAGGAGGACGGGGGCGCCCCGCCACTCGGCCGGTCGTGGCCGGCCGGTGCGCCGTTCGGGTGAGGCCGCGCCGCCGGACAGCGTGTCCGGGCGGTGCGGGTCTCGCGTCAGGTGATGTCGACGTACGCGACGCCTTGGGCCGCCGTGTGCTGCGGGTCGCCCGCGTAGCGGACGGCGTAGCTCGTCTGGCCCACGGTGTCCGGGCGGTCCGTGAACGCGAAGGTGCCGTCCGCCGCGACGGTGTACGAGCCGAGCGCCAGGCCCTCCTCCGGGAGCCCGTAGTCGTAGCGGGTCACCCGCACTGTGGTTCCGGCAGGGAACGGGGTCTCGGAGGCGAGGGTTCCGGTGATGGTGAGCTTCTTCCCCAGGGGGGCGGTGGGCGGGGCGTCGAGGGTGACGGTGGTGACCGCCCGCGCCGGGTCGTTCAGGACGCGCAGCGTGAGGGTGGGCGATTCGTAGGTCTTCGTGACGGCGAACAGCCTGCTGTTGTCGTCCGCCCAGGCCAGCCCGGCGGGCCGCAGCGTGGTCGTGTTGATGGACGTGGAGGGGAAGTCGTACGTACGGATCACCGTGTCGGCGCCCGCGCGGAACAGGTACACGTCCGGGTCGTACGCCCCGTTGATGCCCGCCGCGACCGTGCTGCCGTCAGGGGTGATCGCCACCGCGTTGGGATAGGCGTTCGTGGTGTAGCGGCCGCTCACCGACAGGTCCGATGTCCGGTACACCTGGTGGTGGTACGGGGCGCCGCTGGCCACGACGACCTCGGTGCCGTCCGGGGTGACGGCGAGGTCGTCGACGCTGCCGCCGGACGCCGTGAGCGAGGCCGTCTCGCGTGTGCCGCCCGCGCTCACGTCGTACACGGCGAGCTGCGGCGGATTGCTGCTCGTCTCACCGGCCACGAGCATGCCGGGCGCACCGGGAGACGTGGCGAGCATGGGGGCCGTGTACCACTTGCGTCCCACGTGGCCGAGGCCGACGGCGGGCTGCGGGCCGGTGAGGTCGAGGGAGCCGATGTCGCCCCGCGTGGGTCCGCCGTAGCCGAACCAGACGCGGCCTCCGGCGACGGCGGGGTACTGCGGTTCGGTGTCCGTGCCCGTGGCGTAGCGGGCGGTCTCGCGCAGCGTCGCGGTGTCGACGGCCGAGATGGCGTCGGCGTCCCTGAGCGCGACGTACAGGGTCGTGGAGTCTTCGGAGAGCGCGAGGCCGAAGGCGCCCTGCTGGGACGTGATCCGCTCGATCACGGTGCCGTCGTAGTCGGTCACCACGACGCTGCCGCTGTCCGGGTCGCTGATGAAGACGCGGTCGTGGACGCCGTCCACCACGATGTCGGCGTGGCCGGCGATGGGGAGTTGCGTGCTGCTGTCGGCGGCGGCCTCGGTGGCGGCCGCCGTACCGAGGAGGCCCGCGCTCAGGGCGACGGACAGGGCGGCTCTCGTGGCCAGTTGACGTATGCGCACGTCGGGTCGTTCCTCCTTGCGGAAGCGCGCCGGCGGCTCCGGCACGGGAACACGCAATCTACGGCGAGGCACTGACAACGAGCCCCGGATCCGCAGGCGGGCACGCCGAGTTCGGACCGGCGGGGCATGGGCGGGACGCGGCCGGTCGGCTCGTACGGCACGGGCACGGCCGTCGGCTGCTGATCGCCGGCCTCTTGCCGCAGGGGTCGCGGGCGCGCTTCACTGTCGGTCCCCCACAGGAGAACCACCCGTTCCCCTACCCGAAGGGCACGTCTTGACTGCCGTACCGATACGCGTGGGCGCGGCCACCGTCGCCGCCTGCGCCATCGTCCTCAGCGCGGCCCTGCCGTCGTCCGCGATCAACTCGTACAACGCGACGCCCGCGCCGGAGCGCACCGAGGTCGGTGCACTCGTCGCCACCTGGGACAACGACGACGACCCCGCGACCCCGGACCGGGTCGACTGGGTCTGCTCGGGCACCATGATCGACGCGGACACCTTCCTGACCGCCGCCCACTGCACGACCGACTGGCCGTCGAACGTGAGGTTCTACGTCTCCCTCGACCAGGACGTCCAGGGCGGCCTTGACCAGGCCGCCGCGCGGCACCCCGGCGACCCGGCCGCCGCGGCCCGGGCCGTCGGTGTCGAAGGCACGGCCCACAACCACCCCGGCTATCCGGGCCCGGCCTCGGACACGCGCGACATCTCGGTCGTCGAGCTTCCGGCGGCCAAGGTCAAGGCGCGTTGGTCGTTCTCCCCCGCCACGCTGCCCACGGCGGGGCAGCTGGGCGCGCTCGGCCCCCGGGGGCTGCGGGACACCTCGTTCTCCGTGGCGGGTTACGGCACGCAGGAGGCCCGTCGCGGCCCCGGCGGGCACACCCACCCCGGCGGCGGCGTCCGGATGAAGGCCCCGGTCACGTACGACGCGCTCAACGGCGCCTGGCTGCGGCTGGCCATGACCGCGCCGCAGGGCAACGGCGGCGCCTGCTACGGGGACTCGGGCGGCCCGAACTTCGCCGTGCTGAACGGCACGCTCACCCTCGTCGCGACCACCATCACGGGTGACTCTCCGTGTTACGCGACCAATGTGACGTACCGTCTGGACAGCCCCGGCGCACGGGCCTTCCTCTCCCCGTTCGTGAAACTGCCCTGAGTGTCGCGGCCGAATGAGTGAAGTCGGACGAGCGTGACATCGCGCCCGTCACGTGGATCCTCCTTCCGCAGTTACGTACGGTGATCCGACACCGGGTCCCGACGAGAAGGATGGACCATGATCAAGAAGGCTCTGGCCGCTGCCGGTATCGCGGTGGCTGTCCTGGGAGCTTCTGCCCAGAGCGCTGCCGCCGTGGGCGACCACGATGTGGACACGCAGAACGGCAACTTCTCCGAGCAGTCGTACGGCAACACCGTCACCGGTGGCGCCATGAGCCCTCAGATGGGCCTCGTCCAGGGCTCGCTCAACAAGCTCTGCGTCGGTCTGCCCACCCAGGCGGATGTGCAGAACATCCTCCTGATCAACATCGGCGTCCAGGACATCCTGAACGACACGCAGAACCAGCAGTGCGTGGAGAACTCCACGGCGGTCAAGGGTGACAGCGCCCTTTCGCACATCCTCGAGAACGTCATCGCGGAGAACGGAGCGGCCGCCGTCGACGAGTGAGCCGTATCCCGGTGGCCGGGTGTCGCGCGCGTTCACACGCGGCACCCGGCCACCGGTGCGTCGCGCACCGGTTCGCCGTTCACGGTCGTCCGGCCACCGGTTCGTCCGGCCGGCGCGCGGCCGGGGGCTTCGGCTCAGCCGTGGACCATGTACGCGCGGTCGTTGTAGATGCCGATGTTGGACACGTACCCCGGCGCGCCGATCCAGAGCTGCGCCTGGTTGTCGGACATGCGCAGACCACCGCTGTCACCGGACGACTGGGTGTTGCGCCAGGAACTCGTCTGGTTCTGGAAGCCGTAGTCGTAGAGGTTGTGCCAGTACTCGTCGTTGAAGATGAGCCGCCGGCCGCCCCCGTTGGTGTGCTCGTAGAGGCACAGCCAGCCCGAGGCGCACGCCGGGACGGCCGCCGCCGAGAACGCGGCGCGCCGTACGAGGGGATCCGCCGTCCTCGTGTATCCGAGGGCGGCGTCGGCCTCGGCGGCCTCGCCGTAACAGCGGATCCTCTCCGGGGCGTCGACCACACAGGTCTGGGCGCCCTGCCAGCCGTCCAGAGCGAGGTCGATGGACCGTCCTTCGAAGGACGCGATCGCGCCCGGCCGGCCCGCTTCCGCCACGGCGGAGGCGGAGGCGGAAGGCGCGGTGAGAATGCCGGCCACGACGGCCGTGATGCCGATGAGGCCGACGGTTCGCTTCGTGTTTCGCATGAGTGTTCCCCCTTGTGCATCGCGCGCGCTCGTGAGCTGCGGGAATCCGGGATCCGACGGAGACCTGGATGTCGACGGAGTCCGGGAGTCGAGGAGTCCTGGAGTTCCACGGGAACGTGCGATTCGACGAGGTTTTCGCGGTCACCCGGGACCGTACCGAAGGGGACCGGCGGGGATCCGGGAAATCGCCCGGCATCACCCGTACGGAGAATGTCCCGGAGTTCCCCGGGGGGCGCACGGCTCACGGCCGCACGGCCCGCAACGCACAGCCCGCGGCACATGCCCGCGGTGACAGCGTGGCGGGGCTGGGGGGGGGACGCCCGTGAGCCTCTCGGCGAAGAGGGCCGTAACCCATGGCGCCGAGCGCAGTTGAACGGTGCATGAAGAAGCGCAGCATGCTCGCCATCGCATCCCTTGCCGCAGGTGTCGTGACCGCCCTGGTCTCCCCTCCCCCGAACGCCGTCGCCGACAGCGCGACGACCGGTTCCGGCCCGCTCGACAGCGTCGGTGTGCTCGACACCGTCCTCGGCGAAGACGACACGGCCGACGACGAGGCCGACGGCAACGTGAAGGACTGATCCGGCGCGCCGCCCGCGCGACGCGTCAGTGCGACGGCGTCGCCGGGGTGTGCCAGCGCTCCAGTCGGCGCTGTACCGCGAGCAGTGCACCGCGCTGCCGGCCGGGCACCCGGCGGCGCAGCGCCACCAGTGCGGGCGCGAGGGCCATGGCGGCCTCCGGGTCGCGCAGCCGCTCCCACTGGTGGTGGGCCCGGTCGACGGCGCCCTCGACGTCCGGGGCGTCCGTCGGCTGCTGCCGTTCCAGGCGGGCGTGAGCGGCCGTCATCCACAACTGGCAGCTCGTCGCCGGGTCGTCGGCGAGCCGTGCCAGGTCGGCACGTACCTCCAGCCAGTGGATGGCCTGCGGTGAACCGGGGCCGTACGCGCGCAGCGCCTGCTCCTCCCAGGCGGCCGCCGCGGCCGCGGCCTCACCGTGGTGGCCCGCGCGGGCGGCGTCGAGGATCGCCGGATGCGGATCGGGCGTCCCGGAGGCCGGTCCGGAGGACGGTACCGGGCGGACAGCGGCGGTCGCGGGGGCGGCCACGGGGGCGGCGGCCGGGACGGTGGTGGGGACGGCAGACGGGACGGTGGTGGGGACGGCCACCGGAACGACCTCGGGGGTGGTGTCGACGGCCAGCAGCAGTTCACCGTCGACGCCCGTCCGCTCCAGCGCCTGCTGATGCAGGGTGGCGAGCGGCGGACGCGACCCGCTGCGCCAGATCGCCGCGCAGGACTTGAGGTAGGCGGGCGCCGTGGTGGTGCGCCGGACCGGCGGCGGCTGGATCCACCCGTAGAGACGAATCCCCCACCCCAGGGCCAGCACGCGGCCCGGCCCACCCGCGGGTGCGGCTCCCCGCGACGGCGGGGACCCGTCGCCGGTGAGGTGCTGCCAGGTCTCCCCGTCGGCGACCAGATCCACGAGGACGGTGGTCGTGCCGGGCCTGCGGAGCTTCAGTTCCCCCGCGAGCCAGTGCCAGGGCAGGCCGGTGTAGCGCAGCGTGGCGGCCGAGCTGCGGGCGAGCGCGAGATGCGGGAGGCGCTGCTTGTGGTCCAGCTGAAGCTGCCCCGCGATACAGACCGTGAGGGGCCCCGGTGACGCGGCCGCCGCCCGCAGACGGGTCAGCACCGTCTGCGGGTCGAGGGGGTCGGCGAGCTCCACGAGACTCGCCACGGCCGTACCCGTCAGGGCGCCCGGCGGCACGGCGGCCAGTACCGGCAGCACGGACACCGCGTCGGTGAGACGCCCCTTGCCGACCGGCGCGGCCGCCAGGACGAGCGCCGTGCCGGTCACTTCCTGCCCATCGATCATCACACCAGCACCGTATCCGCTCCCCCGGCGGCTCCCGCCGACAACTAGGAGGTGACGGGCGGGATGCGACGGATGGCCGGGATGTCACGGGCGCGCACGGTGGCGATCAGCGGTGCGGACGGCTGGAGCAGCAGGCCGACCCTGGGGCCGGGATCGGTGGGCGGCAGTTCCAGGCGGAAGCGCTGAGCGAGGGTGGCGAGCAGCAGGACGGCCTCCACCTGGGCGAACCTGGCGCCCAGACAGGTGCGCTGTCCACCGCCGAAGGGGTACCAGGCGTGGTCGGGGATGACGTCGGGGGCGTCGGGGCCCCAGCGTTCGGGGCGGAAGCGGGACGGGTCCCGGAACCAGCGGGGGTCGCGGTGGGTGGCCCACTGGCTGCACCACACGATGGTTCCGGTGGGGATGCGGGTGCCGCCGAGGGTGGCGCCTTCACGGGCGACGGCGGGGATGAGCCAGGCGGGCGGGTACAGGCGCAGGGCCTCCTTGACGACCTGCCCCGTCCAGACGAGCCGGTCGTGGTCGTCGATGGTGGGCGGCCGTCCGCCCAGCACCTGGTCGAGTTCGGCGTCGAGCCTCTCACGGACGTCGGGGGCGGTCGCGAGCAGGAACCAGGTCCACGTGAGGGCGGTGGAGGTCGTCTCGTGTCCGGCGGCCCACAGGGTGACGGCCTCGTCGCGCACCTCCTTCGCGGTGAGGGGCCGGTCCTCGTCGTCGCGGGCGGCGAGGAGCCTGCTGAGGAGGTCGTCGCGGCCCTCGATGTCGTCGGGCCTGCGCTGCCGGGCGTCGATCAGCCGGTGCACCTCGGCGTCGATGGCGGCCACGGCCCGCAGCAGCCGGCGGCGGGCCGGGGTGCGGATCCAGCCCGGCAGGAAGAGGTTGATGCCGCGCAGCTCCGCGCCGATCACCTCCTCGGCGACGCTCATCGCGTCGCCCAGGGCGCGGGTCTGGTCGCCGAGGTCGTTGCCGAACAGGGTGCGCAGCACGATCCGCTGGGTGATCAGCGCCATCTGCTCGCGGACGTCGATGCGCCGGCCGTCCTGCCATGCGCCGGCCGCCTCCCGCGCGCAGGCCACCATGGTGGCGGCGTACGAGCGGACTTGGCGGGGGCGGACGGTGGGCTGCACCAGCGACCGCTTGCGCCGCCAGTCGGCTCCCTTGCTGAGGATGACACTGTCACCGGTGACCTGCTTGAACGCCCAGCCGATCTCCAGGATGTCGTAGCCGGTCTCGCGGGCGGCGAGGAGTTCGGCGATGTGCTCGGGGTGGGAGAGGAACAGGCTCCGCCGTGGCCCGAGGGACCAGGTCACGGCGTCGCCGTACTCGTCGCGCAGCCGGACCAGGAAGCCGAGGGGGTCCCGGCCGAAGGCGGGCAGGTTGCCGAGCAGGGGCAGCCCGCGCGGCCCCGGTACGGGTTCGAGGGGCAGGGTGGACACGGGCAAGGGGGCCTCCCGGAAGCTGGTCGACGGCCGCCCCCGGCGCGGGCCGCGCGCCCGGGGACGGGTTCGGCCCGGTGAGCATTCCCTCCGGTGCCGCCCGAATGCCCCGCACGTGCGGCATTCAGCCCCGTACGGGTGGGGGCAGCTGAGCCCCCGGCGTCCACCTACCGGAGCGCCCAGCGCTGCTGTGCGGACGTGCCAGGCGCCCGGCGAGGTCGATCAGGTCCGGGAGGCGCAGGACCCGGTCGCCCGCCCCCGGCAGCGGGACGTGCAGCGGCTCGGTCCAGTGCGGCGGAATGCCGTCGAACCCGTGGACCGCCCCGGCGAGGCCGCCGGTGACGGCGGCGACGGTGTCGGTGTCGCCGCCGAGGTCGATGGCGGCCCGTACGGCGTCGGCGTAGCAGCCGGTGGTGCGCAGTGCCCAGACAGCGGAGGCCAGGCACGGCCAGACGGCTCCGTTGAACTCCGTGGCCAGGTCTGGGTGCCAGTGCGGGGCCAGCACGGTCGCATACCGCTCGCGGTGGTCGGGATGGACGAGGGCGAGCGTGTCGGGGAGCGCCGCGAGCGGGTCGCCTCCGGCGAGGGCGACGCGCAGCAGCTCGTGGAAGACGGCCGTGCCCTCCCAGGCCGCGCGGTCCCCGTGCGTCAGCGCGGCTATGCGGCGGGCGGCGTCCATCGTGGCCGCACGCCCGGAGCGCGCGAAGTACACGGCGGATGTGGTGGCCCGCATGAGGGCGCCGTTTCCGGCCGCGCGGCGGTTCACCTGGAAGTGCGCGGCGGCCGCCAGGTCCCAGGGCATGCCGTTGGTCAGGACGTCCTCGGTCTGGAGGCCGATGTCCTTGGGCTCGGAAGCGGCCCAGCGCTGGAAACGCGCGAACACGTCCGGCAGGTCGAGGCCGTCGCGTTCGATGAGCGACTCGGCGACGTGCACGGCCATCTGTGTGTCGTCCGTCGCCTCGCCGGGATCCCAGCCCCCGCCGCCGCACATCTCACCACCGGGGTTCGCCGCGTCGGGGCGCCGGTCGGGGAACCGGGCGGAGAACGCCCCAGGTGGCCCGAATTCGAACGGGGCACCCAGCGCGTCCCCTACGGCGGAGCCGACGACCGCGCCGACGGCCCGTCCGCCGTCGACGGCCGGTGCGCTGCCGCGAGCTCGTCCGCTGTCGATCACGCGTGCAGCGTAGCGCCGTGGGGGCGGTGCCCGGCCCTGCGGTGCCGCCCTGTGCGGGCGGCACCGGGGCGTGGGGTCAGGCGTCGGGGGTGAACTGTTCCAGTGCGTGCCGGAGGCCCGGCAGGCAGGAGCGGGCTTCGTCCGTGTCGAGTGCCTCGAACTCCGCGATGAGCGACCGCAGCCGGGTGGCGCCCTCGGCGGTGCGGCCGGCGCCCCGTTCCGTCCAGGCGATGCCCCGGACGCACCGTACGCGCTCGTCGAGGAAGCGTTCACCGAGACCCGCGAACGCCGTGTCCGCCCGTTCCAGGAGGAGGATGGCCTCGTGCCGTACGGCGTTCAGCTCCGTGTCGTCCTGCTCGTCGGCCTCCTCCGCCTCGTACACCTCGTCCAGCAGGAGTTCGGCCGTCTGCGACCAGGTGCGGGCCCGCTCCATCAGGAGTTCGCCGTCGGGCCCGTCCCCGTCCAGTGCCGTGAGGGCCCGGCCCATGAGGTCCTTCGCCGCCCGGGAGTCGCCCGCCCCCGCCTCCAGCCACGCCAGGGAGCGCAGCGCCCGCGCGAGGGACGCGGGGTCGCCGACGGTCCGCCAGAGTTCGACGGCGCGGTGGTAGGCGGCGACGGCCTCGTCCCGCATTCCCGCGGCGGCCAGGGACTCGGCGGCGAGCGTGGCCAGCCTGGCGTGCGGGCCGGGATGCTCCCAGTCCTCGGCCACCTCGGCGGCCAGCAGGTACTGCTCGGCGGCCGCCCGCCGGTCGCCCAGTTCGCTCAGGCAGCGACCGAGCACGTCACGCGCCCGCACGGCCTGTTCGTCACCGTGCTCCAGAAGGTCGGGCAGCGCGGACTCCAGGACCTCGGCCGCTTCGGCCGGGCGGCCGCTCTCGCCGTACGCCTGGGCGAGGACGAAGCGTGCGTACGCGCCGGCGCCCGCCGTGTCCCCGGCCGCGTCGAACCAGTGCGCCGCTTCGAGCGCGTGGACCGCGGCCTCGGCCTCCTGTCCCTGCTGCTGGCACAGGACTTCCGCCAGCGTCAGCCGTATCGGGCCGATGTCCTCCGGTGCCACGAGTTCGGCCCCGTGCTCGACGGCGGCGCGCGCCGACCGCTCCGCCTCCGCCGGCCGCCCCAGGCCCATCAGCAGCCTGGCCCGCCGGGCGAGCGGCTCGGCGGCGTCCCAGCCGCGGCCGGCGGCCACGCAGCGCTGTGCGGCGGAGGCGAGCAGGGCGTCGGCCGCCTGCGGGTCGCCGGCCTGCCAGGCGTGGGTGGCGCGCATGACCTCCGCCTCGGCGATGAGATCCTCCAGCGCGTCGGCCTCGACGTCCGGGACGCGGCCGTCGGCGGTGTCGTGCCGGTCGTCGGGGGCGCGCCCTTCGGCGGCGTCGTGCCGGTCGTCCGGCGCGTGCCCGGCGGCGGTCGCGGCGGAGAATTCGGTGACGAAGGAGGCGAGTCGCTCGTCCAGCCGTGCGTGGGCCTCGTCCTGCTCGTGGCCGAGCGCCGCGGCGAGGCGTATCCGGGTGAGGGCGACCGTGGCCAGGCGCCGCTTCCTGGTCGGGTCCGCCGGGTCCAGCGCCCGCGCGGCGGAGGCGGCCGCCTCCAGCAGCCGGCGCACCTCCGATGGCTCGGCCCCCGTCCGCGCGGCGGCGACCGTGACACGCAGTTCGTTCAGCGCGGCGCGGCTGGGCTCGCCCGCCGCCCGGTACGCGGCGACGACCCGTTCGAACAGCTCGCGCGCGTCGTCCGCGCCCGCCCGCGCGGTGCGCATGGCCCGGTGCTCCAGCAGGTCCGCGTCCAGCAGCGGATCGGTCTCCGGCAGCTGGTCGCGGGCCGCTTCGGCCAGGTCCCAGGCCGCCTGGGCCGCCGGGTGCCCGGCGGCGCGCAGCGCGCGCGCCTCGGCTGCCAGTTCCGGCAGGGACCGTCCGGCACGCGCCGCCCGGGGCGTGCCGGTCACGGGCGTACCGGCGGCGGCCGCCGGGGCCCCGCCCGCCGTCGGGGGCGTTTCGGCGGCCGCCGCCGGGGGCGCGAGCGAGGCGGCCCGTACGCCGAGGGGCAGGCGGTCCATGAGGGGCTCCCGCTCCAGCCGCTCCTTCAGGCGCCCGGAGACGACGGCGCTGCCGTTGCGTGCGTCGAAACGGGCGGCGATCCCGGCCGCTTCGGCGTCCAGCAGGTCGTGGAGCTCCCGAACGGTGCGCCCCGTGCCCCGGAAGGCGACCGAGGGCTGCGCGTCCAGGCCGAGGGACAGGAGCCGGCGCAGCAGGACGAGGGTGCCGCCGAGCAGTTCCAGCCGGGACCACGGGTTGCCGTCCGACGCGAGGTGCGGGGCGTGCTCCGCGAGGATCTCCAGTCCCCGGCCCTCGTTGCCGGTCAGCGCGCAGAACTCGATGTGCAGGCCGATGGAGGGCAGCAGGCTCTCGTCGCCCCGGGCCATGCGGTAGCCGCGCAGGTGGTGGGCCCTGGCCTCGTCGGGCCGGCCGGTGCGCAGCAGCGGGAGCAGTGACTTGGCGAGGACGCGGTGCGGCTCCTCCGCGCAGCGGGCCCGGCCGGCGAGGACGGGTTCCCAGGTGTGCAGGGCCTTGTCGTCCTGTTCCAGGGTCGTCCAGTAGGTGCCCTGGTCGTTGAGTTCGCAGGCGTTGCAGTTGGCCATGGGGTCGCGGTCGGCGGCGGTCCACGAGGCGAACGCGCGTGCCGCCCGTTCGGTGTCGCCGATGTCGTGGGCGAGTTCGAACTCGGCCTGGCGTACGGCACGTTCCGTGAAGCCGGCCGTGCGGTACCGGTTCTCCATCTCGCCGAGCCATCGCTCCATGGTGGCGAGCGGGATCTCCGGCAGGGTGAGCATGCCGGAGCTGACCCACTTGAACATCCAGTGGAGCGTGTGCGTGTCGTGGGCGTCGAACGCGGACGGGTCGCGGTCCCACTCCTGGAGCAGCCGGGCGAACGGCACCATCATCTTGCCGCGCTCGGTGCTGTACTCGTACGCCTTGATCAGACCGAAGAGCGCGGCCCGCAGGAGTCCGGGGTCGCCGGTGGACTCGGCGGCGGCGACGAGTTCCTCGCCGCGTGCGTTGCGGAGGAGTCCGTTGGGGGCGGACTGGTTCTCCCACAGGGCGCGGCGGATGTCCTCGGGGTCGAGGCCGGTGGTCATGACGCGTTCTCCTCGCCGGGCATGGTGCCGGGGATCGTGCCGGAGGTCGTACCGGGGGTGGACGGGGTGCCCGCCGGGTGCGTGGCCCACTCCAGGAGCCCGAGGAAGGCCCGGTTGAGCAGGGAGGTGTCGGCCGGGCGCAGGGGTCGCTGGGACATGAGCAGGGCCTGCCCGTACAGCGACTCGACGGCCGTTCCGGCCAGTTCGGGGTCGTCGATCGCCGCGATGCGGCGGACGAGGGGGTTGTTGTCGTTGAGGACGAGGCGGGCGCGGGGCGCGGAGCCGCGCAGCGCGCCGAGGATGTCGCTCCACAGGGCGTCCGCGCCCTCCTCCGCCGACGCCCGGTCGCGTTCGTGGTGGGCCTCGCGGTCGTCGAGGAACAGTGCGGGCACGGTCACCGGCTGGTAGGCGCGCAGCGCCACGTCGCAGCCGAGCGGGTCGAGCCGGGTGCGGGCGGTGGCGAGGAACGGCGCGAGGGACAGTTCCCGCGCGGGTTCGACCGGGTCGAGGTGGGCGGTGACCGCGCCGGCGTCCAGTTCGGTGAGGGTGACGCCCTCGCGGATCTTCGGGAGGAGGGCGATCAGGTCGGCGTCGTAGGTGTACCCGGCGTTGACGACGCCGAGGCCGTGCGCGGCGGCGATCGGCGAGACCTGGCGGAACTCCTCGACGGTCCGGGTGAAGTGGACCCGGGGGTGGGCCCGTACGAACTCGTCCAGGG
The DNA here is from genome assembly GCF_043204435.1 of Streptomyces sp. NPDC047886. Classification (NCBI taxonomy): domain Bacteria; kingdom Bacillati; phylum Actinomycetota; class Actinomycetes; order Kitasatosporales; family Streptomycetaceae; genus Streptomyces; species Streptomyces sp. NPDC047886. The sequence goes on along the minus strand of NZ_JBIDCF010000004.1, from coordinate 541,483 downwards.
TGACGCGGCCGTCGCTGGTCTCGAACGGCAGCCAGGGCAGCATGAGCGCGAACAGTTCCGCGTCGTGCCGGGCCAGCGACTTCACCCCGAGGTGGTGCACGGTCAGGAAGGCGGCGAGGCGGTCGGGGTCCCCGGTGGCCAGTTCCGTGAGCCACTGCCGGACGCGGGCGCCGAGCGCCTCGCGGACGGCGGCCAGGGTCTCGTCGTCGTACAGGTTCTCCCGGGAGGCGGTCGGGCGGAGCGTGTCGGTGTCGAGGACGACACGGACGAAGAACGCCCAGTCGGGCAGGAGGTTGTCCGCCCGGTCGGTGAGCAGCATGCCCTTGAGGTAGACGCGGTGGGCGGCCCGGTGGGCCGGGCTGGTGGCGGCCGGCAGGACGTAGGCGACGCCGCGTACGCCGGCGACGGGCAGATCGAGGTCGATGGAGTCCAGCGGGGTGAATCCGAAGACGCGCGAGCAGTGTCCGGCGAGGGCGACACGCCGGGCGGTCGGCGTGGGGTGGGCCCGGTCCCACACGGCGGGACGCTCGGTGACGGGGCGGTCGATGCCGTCGGGGCCGGTGAACGTCACCTCGTGGGTGAGCAGGGACCCGAAGTCCTGGGCGAGTTCGGCGACACGCCGGGGTTCCGTCCACTCCTCGGCACCGGGCCTCGGCTCCAGCCGGACCGTGGTGCCCGGCTCGGGCCGCGCCTCGTGCGGCAGGACGCGGACGGTGTACGAGCCGTCGTCGCTCGCGCGCCACTCGACGGGCGGCTCTTCGGGCTTGCGGGCGGAGCGGGACACCACGCGGATCTCGCGGGCCACGACGAAGCAGGCGAGCAGCCCGATGCCGAACTGGCCGAGGAACTCCTGGCGCGCGTTCTCCAGGCCGTCGCGTTTGGAGCTGCGCCCGATGGTGGCGAGGAGGGTGTGGACCTCGTCGGACGTCAGTCCGATGCCGGTGTCCTCCATGACGACGGCGTCGCCGGTGGCGGTCAGCCGGATCCGCGTCGGCGCTCCGGGGTCGTGGCCGAGGCGGGCGGTGACGGCGTCGACCGCGTTCTGGAGCAGCTCGCGGACGTAGACACGCGGGCTGGAGTAGAGGTGGTGCGACAGCAGGTCCACCAGGCCCCGCAGATCCACCTGGAAGCTGCTGACCGACGGCTCGGAGGCGGCGGGCACGGAGGAGGAGGCGGGCGAGGCGGACGCGGAGGCGGCGGAGGGCACGGAGGAGGCGGCGGGCGAGGAGGAGGCGTCCGAGCCGGCCGCGGAGGCGGCGAGCGCGGAGAAGTCGGGGGCGTCGGCGGGTTCGGGCGAGCGGAGGTTCATAGGCAGACGGGGGCAGCCGCACGGTCCCGGACGGAGGCCGCGGGTGCGGGTCGGGCGATCGCGGGGTCCCCCCCTCACGAACGCGATGGGCCCGGCCCTGGCCTCCGGATACGCACGAACACCCGTGCGCCCTGAGGAGGACTCGGAATTGCTGACCATCGTAGGGAGCACCACTGACAATGCCCACCGGGATTTCCCCGGGGCGCCGGTCCGACCGGGTGACGGCCGCCCTGCCCGCTCACCCATGCGGATGGCCTGCGGGTGTCACCGGTACGGCGCGGCGCTCCACTGGTACGGACGTGAAGGCAACCCCGATGGCCCGACGGCCATCCTCCCTATGCGGCGGGTTCGTCCCGATGTCCGCCGCCGCCCGCACAACCCGCGCCTGGAGTGAGACGCAATGGTGGAGATCTCGGTCGTCGTCCCGTGCTTCGACGAGAGCGAGGTGATCGACGCCTTCCACACGGCTCTGGTGGCCGCGCTGGGAGCCACCGGTGCGACGTTCGAGATCTGCTACGTCGACGACGGCAGCGGCGACCGGACCGTCGAGCGGCTGCGCGGGCTCGCGGCCGAGCATCCGTTCGTGCGGTACACGTCCTTCAGCCGGAACTTCGGCAAGGAGTCCGCGATGCTGGCCGGGATGCGGATGTCGCGGGGCTCGGTGGTCGTCCTGATGGACGCCGACCTCCAGCATCCGCCCGAGCTCATCCCCCGCATGATGGACCTTCACCGGCGCGGCTACGACCAGGTGATCGCCCAGCGGGACCGCACCGGCGAGGGGGTGGCGCGGGCGGCCGTGAGCCGCGCGTACTACCGGCTCGTGCGGCGCTTCATGGATGTGGAGGTCATCGACGGGGCGGGGGACTTCCGGCTGTTGTCGCGGCGGGCTGTCGACGCCGTCCTGTCGCTGCCGGAGAGCAACAGGTTCTCCAAGGGGCTGTTCTCGTGGATCGGCTTCGACACGGTCGCCTTCCGCTACGAGAACGTGGAGCGGGCGGCCGGCACCTCGAAGTGGGGCGGGCGGCGGCTGCTGAACTACGGCATCGACGGGTTGCTGTCCTTCAACAGCAGGCCGCTGCGGATGGCGATCCACACCGGCCTGTGGCTGTTCGTCTCGGCGCTCGTGTACGCCCTGTGGATCATCGGGAACGTCGTCCTGAACGGTGTCGAGACGCCCGGCTACGCCACGCTCATCACCGCCATCGTGGCACTCAGCGGCGTCCAGCTCGCCACGCTCGGCGTCATCGGCGAGTACGTGGGGCGGATCTACCACGAGACCAAGCGCCGGCCGCCCTACGTGGTGCGGGAGACGGACGCGAGCGCCGGCGCCCCGCGTGCGGGAGCCGGCGCCGGGTCGGACGCCGTCACGGCAGGCTCGTCCCGTACGTGACCCGGTCGAGGTGGTAGTACTCGGCGACGCACCGCGCGGGCCACGGCCGGGCGCCGTTCCCGCCGAACGGCTCCAGCATCGAGGAGACCGACACCGGGGTGTAGGGCGCGACCCTGACGCCGTCGGCTGCCTGTTCGCGCAGCCACCGGTCCTGGCGGTCCCACTTCTGGGCCCGTACCCGCATGTCGTGGCCCAGCTCGTACAGGGGTCCGGCGAGGCCGGCGACGGAGACGGCGCAGACCGCGGCCGACACGGCGGCGACCGCCACGAACGCCGTGCGCGGCGTGTACCGGACACGCGCGGTCCCTCCGTCCGCCGTCCGTGCCGTACGGATCCGCAGCGCGCGCCCGAGGAAGGCCCCGCCCGCCACGAGGAGCAGCACCAGCAGAAGCAGGTAGTCGTTCCAGGTGCGCTCGGTCGACAGCACGCGTTCGCGGAAGACGGGGTACGTGATGACGGTGCACAGGTAGCCGGAGACGAGGAACGCGAGCGCGCCGAACGACAGCAGCGCCAGGGGGCGGCACGGCAGCAGGACCCGCGTCGGTCCGGTGTCCTCACGGCGCCGGGCCAGCAGCCCGAGGATCACGCCCGCGGCGACGGCTCCCGCGTACTGCCAGGTCGTCAGGACGGTCTCCAGGATGCGGACGTACAGCCGCAGGGAGGCCAGCAGCGAATCGGGGGCCAGCATGTAGGTGGTGTCCGCGCCGTAGCGCGAGCGCCGGTGCCGTGACCCGGGCGAGGTCATCAGCAGGACGGTGCCGATGGCGACGCCGGCCATGCCGGCCAGCGCCCAGAGCCGTACGAAGGGCCTGACCCGCTCGACGAAGACCGCCCCGGCCACCAGGACGACACCGCCGAGCACGACGAGGGCGACGACCGACACCTCCTCCGACAGCGTGCCCATGAAGACGCCCGCGAACAGCACCGCGGCGAGCGCGGCGATCCGGCCGGCCCTGCTACGGGCGCGCAGCAGCGGGATCACCGCGGCGCAGGCCAGCACCGGGGCCAGGGTGTGCGACACGGACGCGGCAGGCCAGAAGAAGGTCTTGTACGTGTTGGGCGTGGCGAACAGGAAGACCGCCGCCATCATGGCCGCGACCAGGAGGTTCACACCGCGCGGCACCGCCAGCCCGGCTCTGCGCACCAGCTGCGCGGTCAGGGCCCACAGCACGCCCAGCATGACCACCCCGCTGATCAGCGGGTACCACTGGTGGCCGCCGATGGGGAACTTCGCGTAGAGCCCGACGAGCAGGCCGTTGGCGATGCGGCCGTTGTCGGTGACGTAGAACTGCTCGATCATGCCCGCGATGCCGTGGTCGCGGACCTGCGGCAGGAAGCACCACTCGTCGGCGCTGGGGCGGACGTACCGGCCGAGCACGGCCGCCGCCGCCAGCAGGCCGAGCGGCAGCAGGGCCAGGGCCGCCGTCCACGCGGTCGTCCACGACCGGCGCCGGCCGTCGGGGCCGTCCGGGCGCCCGGGATCGGGACTTCCGCCCGATCCGTCGCGGACGGTGACGCTCGACGCGCCGATGGGCATGCTCACCACTGCCTTTCGGGAAACCACTGGGACGACACCCAAGAGGTGATTTTCGGCGATCACGTTGGTCGCTCCCGTGGATTTCACCCGACGCGCGCAGCGCCCCCGGGTCCGCGGGGCCGGGTTCCGGCCGCCGCACCACGCGGGCGGTGTGAACACGGCTCCCTTCCGCAAACAGTGCAAGGATGGGTAGCGGGCGGACGACGCGCGATGCGATCGGAACGGTTTTGCTTATGAACAGAGAACCGACAGCGGCCACGACGGCCAGGGTGAGGTCCACGGACGCGGTGTTCGGCGCACCCTGCTGGGTCAGCCTGACCACCCGGGACCTGCATGCCGCACAGCAGTTCTACGGGGCCGTCATGGGGTGGGAGTTCCGCCCGGCCCGGCTCGGCAAGGAGTTCAGCGTCGCGCACGTCGACGGCAAGGCGATCGCCGGGATGGGCGCCCTGGCCTCGGCCTTCCAGGTGGCCGTCGCCTGGACGCCGTACTTCGCCGTGCAGAACGCCGATCAGACCGCGGCGCGCATCAGAGAGCGCAGCGGCACGGTCGCCGTCGGCCCCGTCGCCTTCATCCTGGGGCGCGGGGCTCTCGCCGCCGACCGGGACGGAGCGGTGTTCGGCATCTGGGAGGGTGAGCTGCCCGCGGGCTGGGAGACCTGGCGGGCCGCGGCCCCGGCGTGGGTGCGGTTGCACACCAGGGACGCGTTCGAGGCGGCGATCTTCTACGGCGAGGTGCTGGAGTGGGCGTGCGGCCGCCCCGGCTGCTGCGACGTCGAGTACGAGGGCGACGAGGTCGTCCTGCGCAGCGCCGGCCATGTCGCCGCCCGGCTGAGTTCGGGGGCGCTGGAGGCCGCGCCGGATCCGGCGATCCGGCCGCGCTGGCAGGTGTACTTCCCCGTACCGGACGTCGAGAGGTGCGTGACGGCGGCGCTGCAGCACGGCGGGACGGTCATCGCGCACGAGGCGGGCGTCCAGGCGACGCTGCGGGACCCGGACGGCGGGCTGTTCACGCTCACCACCCTGGCGCCGTCGGGCGAGCGCCGCGTCTGACCCCGTTCCGCCGGGTGCCGGTGGTTCGGGGCGCGGTGTCGGCGTCCCGGGGCGAGGATGGTGCGGGTGACGCTCTCGGACGTGGTCTACGGCGCGCTGGGGGTCGGCGCGCTCGCGGCGGCCGTCCTGCCGCGCCTGGTGTTCCGGCGTCCGTTCTCGATGCCGATGGTGTTCCTCGCGGCGGGCGTGCTCGCGTACGTCGTACGGCTGCCCCTGCCCGAGATCGATCCGGTGGCTGACCGGCTGTGGATCGAGCACGCGACCGAGCTGTGCGTGATCATCTCGCTGATGGGGGCCGGGCTGGCGATCAACCGGCCGGTACGGCCGCGCGGCTGGTCGGGCACCTGGCGGATGCTCGGCATCACCATGCCGCTGACGGTCGCCGTGCTGGCCGTGGCCGCCTGGTGGCTGCTGGACTGGCCGCCGGCCGTCGCACTGCTCCTCGCGGCGGTGCTCGCCCCCACCGACCCGGTGCTGGCCGCCGAGGTCCGGGTGGGTGAGCCGACGGACACGGAGCACGACGAGGACGAGGCCCGCTTCACACTGACGAGCGAGGCGGGCCTCAACGACGGCCTGGCCTTCCCGTTCGTCCTCGCGGCGGTCGGCTGGGCCGCCGTGGCGGGGGACGGCTGGTCGGGGCGGTGGGTGGGCGGCTGGGTCCTCGCGGACGTGCTGGGCAGGTGCGCCGTCGGGCTGCTGGCGGGGCTGGCCGTCGGCCGGCTGCTGGGCTGGATGTTCTTCCGGGTGCGGGCGTCGGCGCTGCGGCTGTCGGAGCACATGGAGGGGTTCGTCGCCCTGGGCGCGACGTTCCTGGCGTACGGCGCGGCGGAGCTGCTGCACGGCTACGGCTTCTTCGCGGTGTTCGTCACCGCCTGCACCCTGCGGGCCGCCGAGCGCAGCCACGGCTACCACCAGGTGCTGCACGAGTTCACCGAGCAGATCGAGCGCCTGCTGACCGCGTTCCTGCTGTTCCTGCTCGGCTGGTACGTGGCCTCGGGGGGCCTGGCGGCGCTGGGCGGGTGGGGGGCGGTGGTGGCGCTGCTGCTGTTGCTGGTGGTGCGGCCGGTGGTGGGCCGGCTGGCGCTGATCGGGTTCGGGGCGGCCGACGCCAGGGAGCGGCTGGTGATCGCGGTGTTCGGGCTGCGCGGGATCGGGTCGCTGTTCTACCTCGCGTACGCGCTCGGACACGACGATTTCGGCGGGCGGGCCGACGAGCTGTGGGCGGTGGTCGCCTTCACGGTGGTCGCCTCGGTGGTCCTGCACGGGATCACGGCCACTCCGGCGATCGAGTGGGTGGACCGGCGGCGGAGCGGGGCGGCGCGCGGTGAGACGCGGTGAGGCGCCGCCCCCGGCCCGGTCAGCTCGCCTTGCGGCCGGCCATCGGAGGCGTCTCCATCCCGGCACCGCTCCGCATGCCCCGGAGCATCTCCTCCATCGCCTCCAGGGAACTGCGCCGGGGCTGCCAGCCGAGCTCGGCGCGCGCCCGCCCTGCGTCCAGCAGCGGCAGCCTGAGCACCGCGTCGAACAGCTGCGGCGACGCGGGCACCAGGCGCAGGCCCCACCCGGCGGCGAGGGCGGCCCGCGCGGCGGGACGGGGCATCCGTACGACCCGGGCGTCGAGGAGCCCGGCGAGTTCCCTGGCGCCGATCGGGGGGTCGGCGGCCAGGTTGAACGCGCCGCGCACGTCGCTCAGGACCGCGAGCCGGTAGGCGTCGGCCGCGTCGTCCGTGTGCAGCGCCTGGAACCGCAGCCCGGGGAAGTCGGGGACGGCGGGTACGAAGCCGGGTCTGATCAGCGGACCGGGCAGGAAGCGCCCGCCGAAGATCCGGCGCTGCTCGCTCGCCGACTCCTCCTTGAACAGGAACGCCGGGCGCATCCGGACCACGCGGACATCGGGGTGGCGCAGTTCGAAGGCGTCCAGGACGCGTTCCAGGTAGGCCTTCTCGCGGCAGTAGGCGGCCTCGGGCCAGCCGTGCGTGGGCCAGGACTCGTCCACCGCGCGGTCCTTCGGGCCTGGCGAGTACGTGCCGACCGATGACGCGTGGACGAGCACGGGCACGCCGGCGTCCACGACGGCGCGGAAGACCCGCAGGCTGCCGAGTACGTTGGTGCGCCAGGTGGCGGTGGGGTCGTGGGTCGGCTGGAAGGCCCAGGCCAGGTGGACCACGGCGTCGGCGCCCTCGACGTGGCCGGCGATGTCCGTGTCCCGCCGGAGGTCGGCGGAGACCCATTCGGTCTTGGGCGGTGACCAGTCGGGCAGTCGGCGCGCCAGCCCGCGTACGGAGCCGATGCGCGGGTCGTCGGCCAGGGCGGCGACCACGCTGGTGCCGACGTTCCCGGTCGCGCCGGTCACGACGACCCTCTTGCCGGGTTCCATGCTCACGTTCCTGCCCTCCGATGCTGCCGCTGGGACGGTTCGGCCCGGTGCGGCGCCAGGGCGGCGCCGGGGTCACCCGGGTACCCGCCGAACCGGGTTCCGGAACCGGGCACGGCGGCCTCTCCGTCAACACGGCGATCACGAGACTCACCCGCACGAGGGTGGTGCGGGGACGCGGGTACGACCCGGTGAAGGGCGATCCACCAGAGGGGCTGACACGGAGAGTGACCGTGCCCGACATGCCGGACGTGGCACACGGACCGCTCTCTCCGTACACTCGGCCCAGCCCCGGTCCGGGAGAGCCGGCCGACAGGTCGGGCCTCCTCGCCTTTGGCATATGTCAGAAGCACCACCGGATCGAGTGTTGCCAAATCCCTTACAGGGCGTCGCCGCCTGTGCAACAGTCGTATCCGGTCCTTGCTTGTCAGGCCCTGGCCGCCGCGCCTGTATCGGAGTACGACATGCCGCCCCATCTCTTCGCGGACCGTCCCGCCCAGCAGCCGCCCGAGCGCGGCACGGTGGACGCCCTGATCTCGCAGACACGCAGGTTGCGCGGAGACGTCGACGCCGTACGCAGGGACGCCGCGGCGAGCGAGGACGACCCGCAGGGCCGCTGGCAGCGCGCCCTGTGCGACCTGGCGGTACACCAGCTGGACGATCTGCGGGCCCAGTTGGGGCAGTTGCGGCAGGGCTTCACCGCAGGGCTGCCGGCCACCTTCGAACAGGCGACGGACGAACAGCCTCCCCCCGGCGGCGGGCCGCGCCCGCGCGGCGCGAACCGGTCGGCGCCCTGGCCGGGTTCCGGCTCCGCTCCCGATCCCGGTTCGCCATCCACATCCGCATCCGCATCCGCCATGGCAGCGGCTGAACCCGGTCTGGACGAGGCCGGTTCGCTGCTCAGCCGGGTGGGCAGCGCCGAGTGGAACCTGCTGACCGACGAGGTCAGCTGGTCCGCCGAGCTCTACCAGATCTTCGGCCGGTCCCCCGAGGCGGGCCCCATGTCACTGGACGAGCTGCCGTCCCTCGTGTTCGCCGAGGACCAGCCGGTGCTCACGGCGATGGTGACGGACTGTCTGATCGACGGCAAGGCGATCGACGGCGAGTTCCGCATCGTCCGTAACGACGGACGGGTGCGGACGCTCCACATGATGGGCGAACCGGTACTCGACACGGACGGCTGCACCGCCTCCATGTGGGCCGTCTTACGGGACGTCAGCGAACTGCGCCGCAGCGAGCGGGCGGTCCGCGAGACCCGTGACTCCCTGCGGCGCAGGCTGGAGCTGGAACAGGCCGAGCACCGGATGGCGGTGGAACTCCAGGAGGCGGTCCTGCCGCCGTGGCGCGGGCCCCTGCGCTTCACCCACGACGGCCCCGGGGCGCTGGACATCGCGGGGCACTACCTGCCGTCCGGGACGAGCGCCCTGATCGGCGGCGACTGGTACGACGCCCTGGAACTGCCGGACGGTGACACGCTGCTGAGCGTCGGCGACCTGACCGGACACGGGGTGTCGGCCACCTCCTCGATGGCCATGCTGCTCGGTGCCCTGCGCGGCATGGCCGTCGCCGGGATCCGGCCCGGCCCGCTGATGGGCCATCTCAACCGGCTGCTGGAGACCTCGGCACAGCCGGCTCTCGGCAGTGCCGTCTGCTGCCGGTACAGCCCGGCGACGCGCAGCCTCGCCTGGGCACAGGCCGGACACCCCGCCCCGCTGCATTTCCGCGACGGGACGGGGCGTGCGCTGGCACGGCCGGACGGTGTCCTGCTCGGGGCGACCACCGGGGCGGCGTACGAGCAGGCCGAGGTGCGGCTGCACCCCGGCGACCTGCTGGTACTGCACACGGACGGGCTGACCCGGGGCCCGGGCAGGAACCCCCTGGACACATCGGGTACGGACAGGCTGCTGGAACTGGCACCGCGGTTCGCGCGCGCGCGCGACGCGCAGGAGTGCGTACGCATGGTGGTCGAGGTGTTCGGCGAGGTCCCTCGCGAGGACGACGCCTGTGTCATGGTCGCCAGGGTCGGCGACTGACACGGGCACGGCGACGGGCGCGGGAGAGCACCCCCGCCACGGGTGGGGGTCGAGGCGCGGCCGGTCGCGGGTGCGGCGGGTCGCGCGATGCTGTCGGGTCTGGTGTGCTGGGGATCCGGGTTCCCGGGGATTCCGGGTTCGGTGGCCGTACCGGTCGCCTGCCCGACGTCGGCCTGACGCCGGCTAGGGCGAGCGGGTGGCGGGCAGGTGCCCGCCCCGCTAGATCTCGTTGGTCCGCCGCTTCTTCACCGATGGCTTCGGCATCGCGACCTGGATCTCCTCACGCAGATCGTCGATCTTGGAGTATCCGGCGTACTGACCGGTGAGCCGGTACATCTGGCGCAGCCGGTCCCAGGTGCGCTGCGAGGAGTTGGCCCCCATCGACACCAGCGCCAGCCGGGCGTAGCGGTCCGCCTGCTCCGGGTCGTCGGCGATGAAGCAGGCCGATGCCATGGAGAGGAAGTCGAAGATCTTGGAGCGCTGCCTGCCGTCGATCCGTAGCTCCAGGGCCTTCTGCGCGAAGTGCTGGGCCTGTTTGGCCGCGCCAGGTTCGTGCTCGGCGAGCGTCCGGTAGGCGAGCGCCTGCATCCCGTACAGGTCCTCGCTCCTGAAGGTCTGCATCCAGCTCGGCAGGGGCACGTCGGTCCGGTCGGAGACGAACAGCTCCTCGGCCTCGCCGAGGGTCCTGCGCATCGCCTGGCCCCTGCCCAGCGCCGCCTGCGCCCAGGCCTCGATGGTGTGCAGCATGGCCTGTGTACGCGGCAGGATCTGGTCACCCGAGCCGGAGCGCGCCAGTTTCATCAGGTCCAGGGCCTCGTCGGGGCGCCCGAGGTGGACCATCTGGCGGGCGGCGCGGGAGAGCGCCTCGCCGGCGCGTGGCCGGTCGCCGCCCTCGCGCGCCGCGTGGGCGGCGATGACGAAGTACTTCTGCGCGGTGGGTTCCAGACCCACGTCGTGGGACATCCAGCCGGCCAGTACGGCCAGGTTGGCGGCGACGCCCCACAGCCGGTTCTGGATGGGGGTGGGGTGGCGGTAGGCCAGCATGCCGCCGACTTCGTTCAGCTGTCCCACCACCGCCTTCCGCTGGAGCCCGCCGCCGCGCGCGGCGTCCCAGGCGCGGAACACTTCGACCGAGGTCTCCAGTTCCTCGATCTCCTGCCACCCGATGGGGGCGGCCTCGTAGCGGTCGAAACCGGCGGGGTCGGCGTGCAGCGGATCGTCGAGACGGGGGGTGTCGCCGGCGAGTGCCGGGTCGGTGTGGAGCCAGTCGTGCATGGCACTGGTGAGTGCGGAGCCTGCGGCGAGCGCGGCACCCGCGCCCACCAAGCCGCGTCGGTTGAGCATGAGGTCCATTCCCGTGAATTCGGTGAGGACCGCGGCCGTACGTTCGGGCGCCCAGGGCAGCCCGTCAGGGTTGTCGACGTTCCTGACGTCCCGCCGTTTCCCGGCGCGCCCGTGCCGTACGAACCCGAGATCCTCGATGGTCACGACACGTCCGAGTCGCTCGGTGAACAGTGCTGCCAACACCCGCGGTACGGGATCGCGCGGGGTCTCCCCCATGTCGATCCAGCGCCGCACGCGCGAGGTGTCGGTCGCCAGCTGCGGATGGCCCATGGCCGCCGCCTGCCGGTTCACGAGTCTCGCGAGTTCGCCCTTCGACCAGCCGGCCAGGCCGAACAGATCCGCAAGGCGGGTATTGGGTTCTCCGGTCACGTCAAGCCCCCAGGTTCTCGGCTGAGTTGACAGTAGCCCGCTGTCATAGGGCTGGCGACTATTCGCCAGGCTTCGCCAGGGTGCGCAACATGGTTAGCCATGGGCGCGCGGGTGTCAGGTAGGAACGCGCCACCCCGTCCCGGCAACGGCCCTCATTCCCCAGGGTGTCGACCGGTGGCGGGACGGGGCAGCGTACGTATTCGTCGGCACACGAAGGGATCTGTCTCGCCCATGTACACAGCATCGTCCTCCGTGTCCGCCCCGCCCCGGCCGCGCTCCGTCCCGGTCGGCAGCGGACCGTATCTGGATCCTGCCCACGCGGGGCGGACGCGACGCTGGGCGGGAACGGTCACCGGGCCGCTCAGCGGCAGAATCGACCTCTCCGGGCCGCAGGGCGCGCAGCTGCGCAAAGCCATCGCGTCCGTGCACCGGATCTGCCCGGAGTTCAACCCGGTGCAGGTGATGCGGCGCAGCGGGCGCTCCGTCCTGCTGGTCGGCACCACCGGGCGGGCCACCGCGGTCGCCAAGTGTTTACTGGACCAGTCCCCCGCCTGGGCCGAGCGCATCCGCCACGAGATCGCGGCCTACCGCACCTTCGTACGACAGCGTCCGCCGGTGCGCGTGCCCCGGCTGGTGGCCGCCGACCCGGACAACTGCACCCTGGTGATCGAGCGGATGCCGGGCCGTGCCGCCGCGCTGAGCCGGCACCCGGTGGAGGCGCCGCCGCGCGCCGATGTGCGCGCCGTGCTCGGTGCGATCACCCGGCTGAACGCCTGGCGGCCCCCGGCCGGTACGTTCGACGCGCCGCTGGACTACGCGTCGCGGATCTCCCGCTACCACGAGCTGGGGCTCTTCACCGACCGGGACCGGGACGACCTGCAGAAGCTGCTGCACGGCCTGGCCCTCGCGGGCGGCCGGTACGGCATGGGCCAGTTCTGCCACGGTGACGCGCTGCTCTCCAACATCCTGCTGTCGCCGACGGGCCCTGTGCTGGTCGACTGGGAGCACGCGGGCTGGTACCTGCCCGGCTACGACCTGGCGACGCTGTGGGCGGTCCTGGGGGACGCCCCGGTGGCGCGGCGGCAGATCAGCCAACTGGCGCAGGCCGCCGGACCCGCGTCGCGGGACGCCTTCCTGGTGAATCTGATGCTCGTGCTGACGCGGGAGATACGGACGTACGAGACGGCGGTGCAGCGGACCATACGGGACGCTCCGCCCGCCGGCTCGATCCCGGTCCAGCCCGGTGCCGTGTCGACCGGGGAGGAACAGCGGCTGCTGCTGAGGCGGCTGCACGACGACTGCGCGCTGGCACGGCGGGCCGTGCGCGCGGCGGTCGGCACACGCTGACCGTACGACGCGGGGACGTGCGCCGTGCGTCCGGTGCCGACACACCGGACGCACGGCGCACCGTCGTTTCCGGCCACCGTCCGCGCCCACCCTCCGCGCCCACCGGCGCCCACCGTCCCCCGCCAGCGGCGCCCACCGTCCGCCCCCCGGTGAGCGGGGTGTCCGGCGGGGCGTCCCGTGGCGGCCGCGTGCGACCGTGACGTCCGGCGGGGGTGTTTATCGCGTCCCTGGCAGGTAACGCGGGGGGAGTCCCCTCTCGCGGAGCCTGCCGGCTCTCGCGGAGCCCGCAGGGAAGGACGTCGTCCATGACGCTCACGCACACCGGCGACGTCGCGTCGCTCAAGGCGTTCATCGAACGGGAGATCACCACCCTCCGGACCGACGTGCGCGGCCGGTCGGAGACCGCCGGAACCGCCGAGCCGTCGCCGGGACGGGCCGCCGGTGACGTGGGGCTCGACACGCCGGAGGCCGTCGGCCGCGCGCCGATGGCGGAGTGCCCGTGCGGTCAGGGCAACGGGCCCGTGCACACCTGCGTGGACGCCGGGGAAGGACACGATCCGTGGCGGTGCCTGTGCGCCACGCTGCCGGCGATCCCGGTGTCGGCGGCGCTGCTCGAACCGGTACGGGACCGCTCGGGCCACATCGAGGACTTCGTCATCCGGGCCGGCAACCACATCCGCTCGGCCGAGTGGCTGGTCTCCCCCGACCAGCAGGCGGGTCAGCGGTTCTTCACGGCGGCCCGGCCAGGAGCGGCGACCAGCGGGCTGCTGGCGGCGCTGCGGAACGTCCTGGCGACGGGCCGCTCCCTGAACGGCCTGGTCGTGGACTACACGGAGGAGCGGTACGGCCGGCTCAGACGCGTCCAGCTCGTGCACTACGCGGCTTCGTGCGGGGATCAGGTGCTGACGACCTGGCGGCCGGTGCGCAGCCAGGCGGAGCTGCTGACGATCGACGCGCAGCACCTGGCGTCGATGGGCTGGGGGCGCTGGGACCTGTTGTCGGGGAACGTCACCTGGTCGGAGGGGTTGCAGCGGATCTTCCGCACGGATCCGGCGCTGCCGTGGACGCTGCTGGAGCTGTGCGACGCGCTGGTGCCGATGGACGTCGGTCCCTTCGGTGAGTTCATCGCGTCGGTTCTGGCCGGTGAGGAGCCCGCCTGGACACGGATCCGGTTCCTGGTGCTGGGCGAGGTCAGGACGGTCGACCTGCTGGGCCGGCCGGTGGCCGGTACGGACGGCCGGCCGTGGGCGGTGCAGCTGGTGGCGCGTGATCTCACGCCGCAGATGCGCAGCCGTCGCAGGCTGGTGGAGAAGCAGGTCGAGACGGAGCAGTTGCGCCAGCAGGCGGCGGCGGAGCGGCATGTGGCATCGGCGCTGCGCGAGGCGCTGCTTCCCACGTACTCGGAGGGGCTGGCCGAGCTGGGGCTGAACGTGGCGGCGGCCTATCTGCCGGCCGAGCCGGACGCCGCCGTGGGGGGCGACTGGTACAAGTGCCGGCCGCTGCCGGACGAGCGGGCGCTGATCGCCATCGGGGACGCGAGCGGCCATGGGCTGGACGCGGTCGCCCGGATGGCGCAGCAGCGTCACGCGGTGGCGGGGCTGGCGCAGACGGCCGCGCTGGCCGGGGAGATCGCCACCTGGCTGAACGAGCTGGTGTGCAGCGATCCCACCGCGTCGACGGCGACGATGTCGGTGGGGCATATCGGTGACGACCGCGTCTTCCGTTGGGCGTGTGCGGGGCACCCGGCGCCACTGCTGCTGCGCGGCGGGCACGCGTTCGCGCTGCCGACCGAGCACCGGGGACCGCTGCTGGGCGCGCTGCCGGGGCACGCGTACGAGACGGCGGCCTTCCCGCTGGAACGGGGGGACGTGCTGCTGCTGTACACCGACGGTGTGGTGGAGCGGCGCGGGCAGGACATCACGCAGGGCATCGGCTCCCTGACGGAGGCGCTGACCGCGTGCCGGAACATGCCTCCGCAGCGGATCGTCGACCGGCTGACGGAGGAGTACGGGCGCAGCGCCCATGACGACGACGCCTGTCTGCTCGCCGTACGGGTCGACCACGCTCCGAAAGCGGCGTCCTGACCGGCGGCACCACCGACGAGTAGTTCCCCGGACGCCCGTTCGATATTCATGGGCGGCGCCGTTCCGCCCTGCCCGCCGACCTGGGGAACCCCTCGGACGTGCGGGTTTCCGCGCCGGGCGGACCGATGACAGCACCCGGATTCGTATGACTAATAGGTCTGCGGCGTGGGCCGTCCGGGCGAGGGGTAAGGCTGGCGCGTCGAACCGGACGATCACCGAAAGGTCTGTTGACCCATGGCACAGCCGTTCGTACTGCCGGATTTCTATGTGCCGTACCCGGCGCGCCTCAACCCGCATGTGGAAGCCGCACGCACGCACACCAGGGAGTGGGCGCGGCGGATGGGGATGCTGGAGGGATCCGGGATCTGGGAGCAGCACGACCTCGACTCCCACGACTACGCCCTGCTGTGCGCGTACACCCACCCGGACTGCGACGCGGAGGCGCTGTCCCTGGTCACCGACTGGTACGTGTGGGTCTTCTTCTTCGACGACCACTTCCTGGAGGTCTTCAAGCGGACGCAGGACCGGCAGGGCGGCAAGGAGTACCTGGACCGGCTGGCGGCGTTCATGCCGCTGGACCCGGCGGCGGGCACACCGGAGCCGACCAACCCGGTGGAGGCGGGCCTGGCGGACCTGTGGGCCCGGACGGTGCCGTCCATGACGCCGGCGTGGCGGGCCCGGTTCGCGGTGGCCACCGAGAACCTGCTCAACGAGTCGCTGTGGGAGCTGTCGAACATCAACGAGGGGCGGATCGCCAACCCCGTCGAGTACATCGAGATGCGCCGCAAGGTGGGCGGCGCGCCCTGGTCGGCGGGGCTCGTGGAGTACGCGGCGGGCGCCGAGGTACCGGAGTCGGTGGCCGGGTCCCGGCCGCTGCGGGTGCTGCGCGACGCGTTCTCGGACGCTGTGCACCTGCGCAACGACCTGTTCTCGTACCAGCGCGAGGTGGAGGACGAGGGCGAGAACAGCAACGGCGTGCTCGTCCTGGAACGGTTCCTCGACTGCTCCACGCAGGAGGCCGCCGATGCCGTCAACGACCTGCTGACGTCACGGCTCCAGCAGTTCGAGCACACGGCGCTGACCGAGGTGGGCCCGCTCTGCCTGGAGAGGGGCCTGACCCCGCAGGAGACGGCGGCGGTCCTGGCGTACGCGAAGGGCCTGCAGGACTGGCAGTCCGGCGGGCACGAGTGGCACATGCGGTCCAGCCGCTATATGAACGAGGGCGCACTCGGCGCCGGCCCCGGCACCGGGGCCTTCGGTATGGCGGCCGCGTCGATCCGGCTCACACCGCGCGCCGAGACCGCCCGGTGGCGCGGCTTCAGCCATGTGCCGTTCCAGCGTGTCGGCCCTTCGCTGCTGCCGCACATCGAGATGCCGTTCCAGGTGACGCACAACCCCGAACTGGAGGGGGCGCGGGCCCGCTGCGTCGCCTGGGGCCGTGACATGGGGATGCTGGAGCCGCAGCTGGGGCAGCCGGGGTCGCACGTCTGGAACGAGCGGAAACTCGCCGGCATCGACCTCCCGCTGTGCGCCGCCGGGCTGCATCCGGAGGCGAGCGCCGACGAGCTGGACGTGGCGTCGCACTGGCTGTGCTGGGGCACGTACGGGGACGATCTGTACCCGGCGGTGTACGGCGCGTCGCGGGACCTGGCGGGGGCGCGCGCGCAGAACGAGCGGCTGAAGCTGTTCATGCCGCTCGACAGCACCGGTGCGGCCGTGCCGGAGCCGGCGAACGCCCTGGAACGCGGCCTCGCGGACCTGTGGCCCCGGACCGCCGGACCCATGAACGACACGGACCGCGCCGCGTTCCGGGCCGCCGTCGAGGTCATGATCGCCAGCTGGGAGTGGGAGCTGGCGAACCAGGCGCAGAACCGGATCCCGGACCCCGTGGACTACCTGGAGATGCGGCGGGCCACCTTCGGGGCGGACATGACGATGGCGCTGTGCCGGATCGGGCACGACAACAAGGTGCCGCCGGAGGTGTACCGGAGCGGCCCGGTGCGTTCGCTGGAGAACGCGGCGGTGGATTTCGCGTGCCTGATGAACGACCTCTTCTCGTACCAGAAGGAGATCGAGTTCGAGGGCGAGGTCCACAACTGCGTCCTGGTGGTGCAGAACTTCTTCGGTGTGGACTACCCGACGGCGGCGGCGATCACCGCTGACCTGATGAACTCGCGGATGCGGCAGTTCCAGCACGTCGCCGAGCACGAGTTCCCGGTGCTGTACGACGACTTCGGCCTGGACGACGAGACCCGTGCGGTCCTGGACGGGTACGTACGGGAGCTGGAGAACTGGATGGCCGGCATCCTCTGCTGGCACCGGGAGTGCGAGCGGTACCAGGAGGAGGTGCTGCTGCGCGACCGGGCGGAGGCCGCGCGGCCGGTGCGGCTGTTGGGCGGGCCGACGGGGATGGGGACATCGGCGGCCCGCCTTGGACCGCTGCTCGTCTCGTGACAACGCCCCTACTGGCCCCGGCGGGCGCCGCGTAGCTGGTCCAGTTCGCGGCGCTCGCGCTTGGTGGGGCGGCCGGCGCCCCGGTCGCGTACGCCGGCGACGGCGACGTGCTCGCGGGGCGGCGGGGGCGGGCTGTTGTCGATGTACGCCTCGGCGGCGACGGGCGGACCCACCCGCTTGGCGAGGGTCCGCTTCACCTCCACGATCCGCTCCCGCCCGGCATGGAACAGGCGGACCTCGTCACCCGGCTTGACGGGCTGCGCGGGCTTGGCGCGGTCCCCGTTGACCCGGACGTGGCCGGCCCGGCAGGCCGAGGCGGCCTGCGAGCGCGTCTTGGTGAGTCGTACCGCCCAGATCCAGCTGTCGACCCGTACGGTCGTGTTCCCCTCGTCGGTTGCCATGGATCCGACTGTAGCGGGGTCAGCCCTGCTGGAAGAGCTCCGCCGGCAGGGGCTTGAGCAGCGCGTACAGATCGTCCGTGATCGGCCGGTCCCAGCTGGCGATGGTCACCAGGACGTTGTCGCTGCGGTCGAACTGCACGCAGGAGACACGGCTCTCGCTGAGCTTGACGCGCCGCACGATGAGCAGGTTGTCGCCCTGCATCACCGGGACGTCCTCGGTCTCGACGACCTCGACGTGCTCGTCCATGTCCAGGGCCGCCAGCAGCTGGGCGACCTCGAACGGGATCTGGCCCTCGGCGAGCTCGCGCGCCGGGGAGCCCTCCGGCAGGTTGCCGATGATCATCGCGGGGCCGCGGCCGCCGAACAGGTCGTAGCGGAGGAAGACGCCCTGGCACGTGCCGTCGGGGGCGGGAAGCAGCCCGGCGCCCAGGTTTCCGGGCCAGTCGCCCGGGTCCATGGCCAGGACGTCGAAGTCCGGGCCCGCGGGTGTGGCGGCGCTGCGGCGGCGGAGGAAGGACATGCCGCCCATGGTACGTGTCCGAGGCCGGTCGACGGCGACCGGGCCCGGGCACGTCGGCGCCCCGCGCACGGGTCCGCGAGCCCGTACTCGGGCCGGTCGTCGGCGGTTCGTCGGCGGTTCGTCGGCGGTTCGTCGGCGGGTAGTCGGCCGGTACGCCGCGGGGCGCCGTCCCGCGTCCGGCGGGGTGCGCGGCCACGGCAACTCGCGGCGCCCGCCGGGGCGTCGGCCGGCCGGACGGTGACCGGAACGGCTGATCCGGGAGCGCGGCCGCTCAGGCGGAGCGTTCGGCGAGCTCCCGGAGCGCGGCGAGGGCGTCGTGCGCCCGGTCGTGCTCCACGAACAGGTGATCGTGGTGGTATCCCGCGACGACGTTGCAGCTCAGCCCCGCGTCGGCGAGCGCGCCCGCGACGGCCGCGGTGAGTCCGACCGCGTCCAGCGCGGAGTGGACGCGCAACGTGATCCGGCCCGCCACATAGTCGTACGGCAGGGACGCCGCGTCGGCTTCCTCCTGCCGTACGACCAGGGTGAGGCCCTCGGACTCGGCCACCGTGACCACGGGACGCAGCCCCGGTGGCACGGCGGCGGCGTCGATGGTGCAGAAGACATAGCGGTTCCGGTCGAGCTCCGGCCGCATACCGGCGATCAGCCGCTTCAGATCACGCTCTCCACTCATGATCACCAGCGTACGAGGTGGTCACGGGTACGGCCGGGCGGGCACGACGGCACGGACACGGCGGTGCGGGAGGGGCTGTACGGGCGAGGCGCGGGCGAGGCGGTGTGGGCACGGTGGTACGGGAGAGGCGGTACGGGCGCGGCGCGGGCGCGGCCGATCAGGTGAGGTCGAACTCGCCTTCGCTGGCGTTGAGCACGAAGGCGCGCCACTCGGCCGGGGTGAACACGAGCGGCGGGCTGCCGGGGCGGGCGCTGTTCCGCATGGCGATGAAGCCCTCGACGAAGGCGATCTGGACGTCGCCCACGCCATGGCTGCCGGACCGCCAGTCCGCGTTGCTGAGGTCGAGCTCCGGCTGGTGCCACTCGGTGCGCTGCTGCCGTGCGGTGACGGTGTCGGCCATGGGCGTGCTCCTCCCGGATCGGCGTCGCGCTCAGCGTAGTCATCGCGGCCGTTCGCGGACAGGGCGCCGCCCCCGGACGCGTACCGCGTTCGCCGTGGCGGCCCGGACGGCGGGTCAGGTGGTGGGCGGCTCCGCGCCGACCAGCCACATCGCGAAGAACTGGGCGCCCCCGCCGTAGGCGTGCCCCAGCGCCCTGCGCGCACCCGCGACCTGGTGGCCGCCCGCCGCGCCGCGCACCTGCAGCGCCGCCTCGGCGAACCGGATCATGCCGGATGCGCCGATCGGATTGGTCGACAGGACACCGCCGGACGGGTTCACGGGCAGGTCGCCGTCGAGTTCCGTGACACCGGCCTCGGTGAGCTTCCAGCCCTCGCCCTCGGCGGCGAACCCGAGGTTCTCCAGCCACATCGGCTCGTACCAGGAGAACGGCACGTAGATCTCGGCGGCGTCGATCTCGCGGCGCGGGTCGGTGATGCCCGCCTGCCGGTAGACGTCGGCGGCGCAGTCGCGGCCGGCGCGCGGCGAGACGAAGTCCTTGCCCGCGAACATGGTCGGTTCGCTGCGCATCGCGCCGCCGTGCAGCCACGCGGGCGGGCGGGGCGACCGCGCGGCGCCGGTCCGGTCGGTGAGGACCATGGCGCAGGCGCCGTCGGATGAGGGGCAGGTCTCCGAGTAGCGGATCGGATCCCACAGCATGGGCGACGCCTGGACCTTCGCCAGCGTGATGTCGTGTTCATGGAGGTGGGCGTACGGGTTCTTCAGGGCGTTGCGCCGGTCCTTGTACGCGACGAGGGAGCCGGTCGTGTCGGGGGCGCCCGTGCGGCGCATGTAGGCCCGCACGTGCGGGGCGAAGAAGCCGCCGGCCCCGGCCAGCAGCGGCTGCTGGAAGGGGACGGGCAGCGACAGGGCCCACATGGCGTTGGACTCGGACTGCTTCTCGAAGGCGAGGGTGAGGACGGTGCCGTGCACGCGGGCCGCGACCAGGCCGGCGGCGACCAGCGCGGTCGAGCCGCCGACCGAGCCCGCGGTGTGCACGCGGAGCAGCGGCTTGCCCACCGCGCCGAGGGCGTCGGCGAGGTAGAGCTCGGGCATCATCACGCCCTCGAAGAAGTCGGGGGCCTTGCCGATGACGACCGCGTCGATGTCGGCCCAGGTCAGTTCGGCGTCGTCCAGGGCACGGGTCGCGGCCTCGCGGACGAGTCCGGCGAGGGAGACGTCGCGGCGCGCGGCGACGTGCTCGGTCTGTCCGATCCCGACGACGGCGACGGGTTCCCTGCCGCGGGCGCTCATGACTCCCCCTCCAGGACGGCCACCAGGTTCTGTTGCAGGCACGGACCCGATGTGGCGTGGGCCAGCGCACGGTCGGACGCGCGCCGGTGGATGCGGGCGGCCGCCTCGCCGAGCCGGATCAGGCCCGTCGCCATGACCGGGTTGGCGGCGAGCGCGCCCCCGGAGGGGTTGACGGTCACGGTGTCGTCGAGCCGGAGCGCGCCGCGCAGGACGACCTCCTGGGAGGTGAAGGGCGCGTGCAGTTCGGCGGTGTCGACGGGGCGTTCGAAGGCTCCCGCGCGTTCGGCGGCGAGACGCGTGGACGGGGAGTCGGTCAGGTCGCGGACGCCGATGGAGTGCGGTTCGACGCGGTGGTCCATACCCCGGATCCAGGCGGGCCGGTCGCACAGGTCGCGGGCCGGGTCACCGGCGGCGAGGATCACGGCGGCGGCGCCGTCGCCGACGGGCGGGCAGTCGCCGGTGCGCAGCGGTCCGACGACCTGGTCGCCCTGGGGGCGCGCGCCGCGCACCTGGGCGTACGGGTTGTCATCGGCGGCGGTGCGGCTCCGGGCGGCGATCCCGGCGAGCGCGGCCTCGTCCGTACGGCCCGCGTCGATCAGCGCCCGGGCCTGGAGCGCGGCGAGGGCGACGGCGTCGGGCCAGAGCGGGGCGAGGTAGTACGGGTCGAGCTGCCGGCTGAGGACGTCCCGTACGGAGCCGGACGAGGACGTGCCGTAGGCGTAGACGAGCGCGGTGTCGGCCTCACCCGTCAGGATCCTCACCCAGGCCTCGTACAGCGCCCAGGCGCCGTCCATCTCGACGTGCGACTCGGAGATGGGCGGCCAGGCGCCGACGCCGTCGAGGGCCATCGTGAAGGAGAAGGCCCGGCCCGCGAGATAGTCGCTGGACCCGGAGCAGGTGAAGCCGATGTCGGCGGTGGTGAGACCGGTCGTGCCGAGCACCTCGTGCAGGACGGGCATCAGCATCTCGACCTCGGACAGGTCGTCGGTGCGGCGCCGGTGTCGGGTCTGCGCGAAGGCGACGATCGCGACGTCCCGGGCGGGTCGCGTCACAGCAGCTCCTTGTAGGTGTCGTAGGCGGCGTCGGGTTCGCCGGTGGGCCGGTAGTGGTCGGGGTACCGGCCGCCTTCGGTCCAGACGGGTTCGACCCGCAGCCCCATGCGCACCTGGTCGTACGGGATGCCGCCGATACGGCCGTGCAGGGCGAGGTCGGCGCCGTCGAGCGCGATGTGCGCGTAGACGTACGGGACGTCGATGGCGTCGCTGGCCGCGTTCCTGGCCTTGATGTTGACGACGCAGTAGGTGGTGACGGTGCCGCGCGGTCCCGCCTCGACCTGTTCCTCGGTGGCGATCCCGCAGGTGGGGCAGGCGCCGCGGGGCGGGACGTACACCTTGCGGCAGCGGGGGCAGCGTTCACCGACGGCGCGGCGGCCGGCGAGCGCGTGCAGCCAGCGGGACTGGGCGCGACCGGGTGTGTAGGTGTAGTCGAGCCGGGCGGGCGTGACGACGCCGGTGACGGGGTCGGCGGCGAACTCGCCGCTGTGCGGGCGGGGTTCGGGTACCGCCTCGTCGGCGTGGTCGTACGGTTCGAAACAGGCGATGTCGGTGATGGCGCCGGTGCGCTGCTCGGCCCAGCGGATCCGGACGCGCATCCCGGTGCGTACGGCGTCGGGACCGGGCGCGTCGAGTGCGTGCAGGAGTGCGGTGTCGGCGCCGTCGAGCCGTACCAGGGCCCAGGCGAACGGGTGCGGCAGCGGCTGGCCCCGGCGCGGCGATGGGTTCCAGGCCCAGGTGGTGACGGTGCCGGTGGCGGCGACCTCGACCAGGTCGCCGATCTCATCGGCGGTCACCGGGTCGTACTCGACGGGCGGGACGAGGATCCGGCCGTCGCCGGTCCGCACGCCGAGGACGGTCCCGGCGCGCAGGCCGGTGAGGAACGCGGACTGGACGGGGCCGAGCGAGCGGGTGAAGGGGAACTCGACGGTGAGCGGTGCCCGGAGGGCTCCGGGCACCGGAGGTTCGGCGGGCGGAGGTGGTGCCGCCTCGGGGCGCGTGGAGGAGGCGGCGGGCGGGGGTGCCGCCCCGGGCGTGGACGAGACGGCGGACGGGGGTGCCGCCCCGGGCGTGGACGAGACGGCGGACGGGGGTGCCGCCCCGGGCGTGGACGAGGCGGCGGGCGGGGGTGCCGCCTCGGGGCGCGTGGGTTCGGGCACGGTGGCTCCTCCTGCGGGTCAGGCGCGCCGGTAGACCGGTGGCCGCTTCTCGGCGAAGGCGCGGGCGCCCTCCTTGGCGTCGGCCGTGTCGAACACGGGGCGGCCACACGCGAGTTCGGCGGCGAGTCCGTCGGCCTCCGTCATGTCGGCCGTCTCGTACACCGACGCCTTGACGGCCTCGACGGCGAGCGGGCCACAGGCGTTGATCCGCTCGGCGACGGCCAGCGCCTCGTCCAGGGCGGTGCCGTCGGGGACGACACGTCCGACGAGGCCGATCCGGGCGGCCTCGTCGGCGGTGTAGGCGCGACCGGTCAGCAGCATCTCCAGGGCGTGGGTACGGGGGATCTGGCGCGGGAGGCGCACGGTGGAGCCGCCGATGGGGAACAGGCCGCGCCTGACCTCGAAGAGACCGAAGGTGGCGGAGGCCGCGGCGACCCGGATGTCGGTGCCCTGGAGGATCTCGGTGCCGCCCGCGACGCACGGGCCCTCGACGGCGGCGATGACGGGTTTGCGGGGGCGGTGGTGGCGCAGCATCGCCTTCCAGTGCAGGTCGGGGTCGGCGTCGAGGCGGTGCCGGTACTCCTGGCCGGCCATCCTGTCGCCGGCGAGGGCCTTGAGGTCCATGCCCGCGCAGAAGCAGCCGCCGGCTCCGGTGAGCACGATGGAGCGGATGTCGTCGTCGGCGTCGGCCGCGAGCCAGCCGTCGTACAGGCCGACGAGCATCGGCAGCGAGAGGGCGTTCCTCGCCTCGGGCCTGTTCAGGGTGAGGATCAGTGTGGCGCCGTGGCGCCGCACGGTGAGGTGCCGCGTACCGTCGCTCGGGTCCATGTCCGGCCTCCCGTCGTGAGGACCTAGAACAGGTTGCAGGAGGCGGGGGCGCAGTTCAATAGTTTTCTGACAGTCAGTCAGATTCTTTGGCGGCGGCCCTTCCCCCCTGCGCCCGCCGGCGCTCTAATGACGGCCGAGTCGGTCGGGCCCGGGGTGCGGAGGAGGAGCGACGGTGGAGTACAACCTTGCCGATCTGTTCGAGTCGGTCGTGGACGCCGTCCCGGACCGCGAGGCGCTCGTCCACCTCGACCACCCCGGCACCGGGGCGGAGCGCCGGCTGACGTACGCGGAGCTCGACGCGGCCGCCAACCGGATCGCCCACCACCTGCTCGACGCGGGCGTCCGGCACGGTGAGCACGTGGGGCTCCAGCTGTACAACGGTGTCGAGTACCTCCAGACGGTGCTCGGCTGCCTGAAGGCGCGGATGGTGCCGGTGAACGTCAACTACCGGTACGTCGAGGAGGAGTTGGCCTACCTCTACCGGGACGCCGACCTGGCGGCGCTCGTCTTCGACGCGGAGTTCACCGGCCGGGTCGCGGCGGCCGCCCCGAAGGCGGAGACACTGCGGCATCTGGTCCGGGTGGGGCCCGCCGCTCCGGCCGCCCCGGCCACTCCGGACGCTCCAGCCGCTCCGTACCCGGAGTGCGCGGCGTTCGCCGAGGCGGAGGCCGCGGGGTCTCCGGAACGTGACTTCGGGGCGCGGTCGGCGGACGACCTGTTCATCATCTACACCGGCGGCACGACCGGGATGCCCAAAGGGGTGATGTGGCGTCAGGAAGACCTGTTCTTCGCCGGGCTCGGCGGCGGAGCGCCCACCGGGGAGCCGGTCCTGCGGCCCGAGGAGCTCGCGGAGCGGGTCGCGGCGGGCGGTGACGGGATCACCTTCTTCCCCACTCCCCCGCTGATGCACGGCACCTCGACGCTGACGGCGTTCATCGGGTTCCACTTCGGTCAGCGGGTCGTGCTGCACCGCAAGTTCGCTCCGCACGAGGTGCTGCGCACCATCGAACGGGAGAAGGTCACCAGCGTCTCCCTGGTCGGCGACGCGATGCTGCGCCCCCTCATCGACGCGCTGAACGGGCCGCTGCGCGGCACCGACCTGTCGTCGCTGTTCAGCGTCTCCTCGTCCGGGGCGATCATGTCGGAGACGGTGCGCGAGCAGTTCACGGCGCTGGCACCGCATGTGACGCTGCTGAACAACTTCGGGTCGTCCGAGTCCGGTTTCAACGGTACGGCGACCGACGACGCGGGTGCCCGCAACGGCTTCCGGCTGCGCGTCAACGCCCGCACGCGGGTGGTCGACCCGGTCACACACGACCCGGTCCCGGTGGGCGAGCCGGGACGCATCGCCCAGCGCGGCCATGTCCCGCTCGGCTACTACAACGACCCCGTCAAGACCGCCGAGACCTTCTTCCGCCGGGACGGCGAGCGGTGGGTACTGCTCGGCGACATGGCGACGGTCGACGCCGACGGGGTCGTCACGGTGCTCGGCCGGGGGTCGCAGTGCATCAACACGGGCGGCGAGAAGGTGTACCCGGAGGAGGTCGAGCAGGCGCTGAAGTCCCACCCGGACGTGTACGACGCCCTGGTCGCGGGCGTGCCCGACGCACGGTGGGGCAACCATGTGGCGGCCGTCGTGGAACTGCGCGCGGGCGCGGCACGGCCGTCACTCGGCGACATCCAGGACCACTGCCGCGGCCGGCTCGCGGGCTACAAGATCCCCCGCCAGCTGGTCGTCACGGACCGCGTCCAGCGCTCCCCGAGCGGCAAGGCGGACTACCGCTGGGCCCGCGCCACCGCCACAGCCGCCGCCCGCCTCCCCGACGCACCCCGACCCCAGGACGACCCCGCCCCCCTCGGCGAACCGGAGCCCCCGCACGCCTGAGAACCCGACGGCGGGCGGGATCCGCACGTGACGGGCATCCTGCCAGGACGGCGGCCGGGGGCTTCCGGTTTTCGGGCCAGCGGCGGGGGTGCCGGTGGTAGGGGTGCCGGTGGGGGGCGTGGGGCGCGCATCGCGGACCGTGTCGGCCGACGGGGCGCGGAACGCGAGGTCGCGCGCGTCCCGGCCCCGCTGGTGGGCTTCTGGCGGACCTCGGCGCTGAGGCGCGCGCCATGGCGGACGCGGCGGCGCCCGGGTGAACGCGGGTCGGTCGCCCTGCGGAGGTGATCGCGGCGCGGCAGCGGCCGGGGTCCGCCGCGGCCGGGGCTCGTCCACACGACCGGGGGCTTGTCCCCGACCGGGGCTCGTCCACGCGGTCGGGGCTCGTCCACGCGGTCGGGGCCTTGTTCACGCGGTCGGGGTCTGGATTACTGATCCGGCACACATGTCTCGACCGAATGATCGGTTGCTGGGAGAGGGCTCATGGCGGATCTGCTGGACGACGGTGAGCGGCTGGGGCGGGAGGAGCTGGCGGCGTTGCAGCTGACGCGGCTGCGCGGCACGTTGCGGCACGCGTACGACAATGTCGCGTTCTACCGGAACGCCTTCGACGAGGCGGGGCTGCGGCCCGAGGACTGCCGTTCGCTCGCGGATCTGGCGCGGTTCCCGTTCACGACGAAGGCCGATCTGCGGGACACGTACCCGTTCGGGATGTTCGCGGTGGAGCGGTCGCGGGTGCGGCGCGTGCACGCGTCGAGCGGGACGACGGGGCAGCCGACCGTCGTCGGGTACACCGACCGGGACCTGGACACCTGGGCCGACGTGGTGGCGCGGTCGATCCGCGCGGCCGGGGGCCGGCCCGGCCACACGGTGCACGTGGCGTACGGGTACGGGCTGTTCACCGGCGGGCTCGGGGCCCACTACGGCGCCGAGCGGCTCGGCTGCACGGTCGTGCCCGCTTCCGGCGGCATGACGGCGCGCCAGGTGCGGCTGATCCAGGACTTCCGGCCCGAGATCATCATGGTGACCCCGTCGTACATGCTGACCCTGCTGGACGAGTTCGAGCGGCAGGGCGTCGACCCCCGGTCCACCTCGCTGAAGGTCGGCATCTTCGGCGCCGAGCCGTGGACGGAGGCGATGCGCCGGGAGATCGAGGACCGGTTCGCGCTCGACGCCGTGGACATATACGGGCTGTCGGAGGTCATCGGGCCGGGGGTCGCGCAGGAGTGCGTGGAGACCAAGGACGGTCTGCACATCTGGGAGGACCACTTCTATCCCGAGGTCGTCGACCCGGTCACCGGCGAGGTGCTGCCGGACGGGGAGCGGGGCGAGCTGGTGTTCACCTCGCTCACCAAGGAGGCGATGCCCGTCGTCCGGTACCGCACGCGCGATCTGACGCGGCTGCTGCCGGGCACGGCAAGGGTGTTCCGCCGGATGGAGAAGGTCACCGGGCGCAGCGACGACATGGTGATCCTGCGCGGTGTGAACCTGTTCCCGACGCAGATCGAGGAGATCGTGCTGCGTACGCCCGGTCTCGCACCCCACTTCCAGCTGCGGCTGACCCGTGAGGGGCGGCTCGACGCGCTGACCGTGCGGGTCGAGGCGCGGGCGGACGCGCCGCCGGGGACCCGGCGGGAGGCGGCGCGCGCGGTGGCGGCCGCCGTCAAGGACGGGATCGGGGTGTCGGTCGGCGTCGACGTCGTCGACCCGGAGACGCTGGAGCGGTCGGTCGGGAAGATCAAGCGGATCGTCGATCTGCGGCGCGGTTCCTTCCGGGAGTGAGGCACGACCCGTCTCCAGAGTGAGACGGGATCACTCCGGGGACGGATGACAGGGCCCGGTGACGGATGGGTGGATGGGGCAACCGACCTTTCCGGCAACGCCGTTGGAGGCCACCTTGTTATTCCGTACCAGTCTGGGGCGGCTCGTACCGGTCGCCGTGGCCGCGCTCGCCGCCGTCGCCACCTCACTGCCGTCGGCCACCGCCGCCGGGCCCGTCACGGACACGGCCGGTGAACGCCGGCCGTCGGGGGGCGGTCTGTCGGCCGTCATCCGCTACACCGAGTACGGCATCCCGCACATCCTGGCGAAGGACTACGCCGACCTGGGCTTCGGCACCGGGTGGGCGCAGGCCGCCGACCAGGTGTGTGTGCTCGCCGACGGGTTCGTGACCGTACGCGGTGAGCGCTCGCGCCACTTCGGGCCCGACGCGGAGCCGGACGGCTCCCTGTCGTCGGCCGACACGAACCTCTCCAGCGACCTGTACTTCCGAGGGGTGCGGGACGCGGGCACGGTGGAGCGGCTGCTGAAGGCGCCCGCCCCCGCGGGGCCCAGCCGGCAGGCGAAGGAGCTGATGCGCGGCTGGGCAGCCGGCTACAACGCGTGGCTGAAGCAGAACCGCGTCACCGACCCGGCGTGCGCGGGCGCCGCCTGGGTACGGCCCGTGACCTCCCTCGACGTGGCCGGGCGCGCGTTCGCCCTGGCCGTGCTGGGCGGTCAGGGCCGGGCCGTCGACGGCATCACGGCGGCGAGGCCGCCCGCTCCGGGCTCCCCGGCGGTGCCCGCCCCCGACCCTGCCCGTACGGCGTCGGCCGCGCGCGAGCTGCTCGACCCGGGGAACGCCGACCGGGGCTCCAACGCGGTCGCGTTCAGCGGAGCCACGACCGCGAACGGCCGCGGCCTGCTGCTGGGCAACCCGCACTACCCGTGGCACGGCGGGCGGCGCTTCTGGCAGGCGCAGCAGACCATCCCGGGGGAGCTGAACGTCTCGGGCGGCGCGCTGCTGGGCAACCCCATCGTGCAGATCGGCTTCACCGAACGGACGGCGTGGAGCCACACCGTCGCGACCGGTGTCACCATGAACCTGCACCAGCTCACCCTCGATCCCGCCGACCCGACGGTCTACCTGGTCGACGGCAGACCGGAGCGGATGACCCGGCGCCAGGTGACGGTGCCCGTCGCCGCCGGGGGCGAACCGGTGACCCGTACGCAGTGGTGGACCCGGTACGGGCCGGTCGTCACGCGGCTGGACGCGTCGGCGCCGCTGCCGTGGTCGACGACGACCGCGTACGCGCTGAACGATCCCAACGCCGTGAACCTGCGCGGATCGGACACCGCTCTCGGCTTCGCCAAGGCGCGCTCCACGGCCGAGATCGCGGACGCGCTGCGCCGCACGCAGGGCCTGCCGTGGGTGAACACGGTCGCCGCCGACGCGAAGGGCGGCACGCTGTTCGCGCAGGCACAGGTGCTGCCGCGCGTCACCGACGAGCTGATGGAGCGCTGTTCGACGGCGCTGGGCCGGGCGATGTACCCGGCCTCGGGCCTGGCGGTGCTCGACGGGTCGCGCGCGGACTGCGCTCTCGGCGAGGACCGGGACGCGGTGCAGCCAGGGATCATGGGCCCGTCGCGGATGCCGATGCTGCGGGGCGCCCCGTACGTGGAGAACTCCAACGACAGTGCCTGGCTCACCAACGCCGACCGTCCGCTGACCGGCTACGAGCGGGTGTTCGGCGACATCGACCTGCCCCGGTCGCTGCGGACCAGGGGTGCGATCGAGGACGTGTCGGCGATGGCGGGGCGGGGCCGGCTGACGGTGGCCGACCTCCAGCGGCTGCAGTTCGCGAACCGCGTGCCGGCCGCCGACCAGGTCCTCGACGACGTGCTGCGGGCGTGTCCTGGCCTGCTTCCGGGGAACGGTGCGGTCTGCGAGGCGCTGGCCCGCTGGGACCGGACGATGGACGCCGGCAGTCGCGGGGCCCTGCTCTTCGAGCGGTTCTGGTACTGGATGGGTCACCGTTCCCTCCGGCCGGCCGCCCCCTGGAGGGTGCCGTTCTCGGCGGCCGACCCGGTCCGTACGCCGCGCGGTCTCGCCACGGAGAAGCCCGATGTCGCCGAGGCGGTGCGCAAGGCCCTCACCGCGGCCGTGTCGGATCTGCGCGGGGCGGGCGTCGCCCTGGACGCGCCGCTGGGTGAGCACCAGTTCGTGGTGCGGGGTGGCGAGCGGCTCCCGGTGCACGGCGGTACGCACGCGCTGGGCGTGTGGAACATGACCGTCCCGCTGTGGGACGCGGCGCGCGGCTACACGGAGGTCGCGCACGGGACGAGCCATGTCCAGGCGGTCGGCTGGGACGGCGGGCGGTGCCCGGTCGCGCGGACCCTGCTGACGTACTCGCAGTCCTCCAACCCGCTGTCGCCGCACTTCAGCGATCAGACGCGGCTGTACTCCGGCGAGCGGTGGGTGACGGCGCGGTTCTGTGAGAAGGACATCCTCGCCGATCCGCGGCTGCGGGTGGTGCGCGTCGGCGACTGACCGGTCGTGGCCCGGCCCTCCCTGTACGGGAGGCCGGGCCGCGGCGGTCACAGGGGGCGGTCGCGGCCTTCCCAGTACGGGGCGCGCAGGCGGCGTTTGTAGAGCTTGCCGTTCGGGTCGCGCGGCATGACGGTGACGAAGTCGATGCTCCTGGGGCGCTTGTAGCCGGCGAGGCGTTCGGCGCAGTGGGCGAGGATCTCGGCGGCCAGCGCCTCGCCGGGGCGGTGGCCGTCGGCGGGTTCGATCACCGCCTTGACCTCCTCGCCCCGGTCGGGGTGCGGGACGCCGAACGCGGCGGCGTCCGCGACGGCGGGGTGGGTGAGGAGCGCGGCCTCGATCTCGGCGGGGTAGATGTTCACGCCACCCGAGATGATCAGGTCGATCTTGCGGTCGCGGAGGAACAGGTAGCCGTCCTCGTCGAGGTGGCCGAGGTCCCCGACCGTGAAGAAGTCACCGACCCGGTTCTTCCGGGTCTTCTCGTCGTCCTTGTGGTAGCGGAACCCGCCCGTCGTCATCCGCATGTACACGGTGCCGAGTTCGCCGGGCGGCAGCCGCTCGCCGTCGTCGTCCAGGACGGCGAGCTCGCTGATCGGCCAGGCCCGGCCGACCGTGCCGGGCTTCTTCAGCCAGTCATCGGCGGTGGCGAACGCGCCGCCGCCCTCGCTGGCCGCGTAGTACTCCTCGACGCAGGTCCCCCACCACTCGATCATGGCCCGCTTGACGTGGTCGGGGCAGGGGGCGGCGCCGTGGACGGCGTGCCGCATCGAGCTCACGTCGTACTCCTCCCTGACCTCCTCGGGGAGGGCGAGCAGCCGGTGGAACTGGGTGGGCACCATGTGGGTGTGGGTGCACCGGTGGGTGTCGATGAGGCGGAGCATCTCGCGCGGTGTCCACTTGTCCATGACGACGAGGGGATGCCCAATGTGCAGGGCGGCGGCCGCGAACTGGAGCACGGCCGTGTGGTAGAGCGGCGAGCACACGAGGTGGACGTTGCCGTCGAACGGCCTGATGCCGAAGATGCCGAGGAATCCACCGAGATGGGCCTCTTCCGGGGGCCTGCCGGGCAGCGGGCGGCGGATGCCGCGCGGGCGGCCGGTCGTACCGGAGGTGTAGTTCATCACCCAGCCGAGCGTGCGGTGGTCCGGGGGTGCGGCCGGCTGCCCGTGGAGGAGGTCCTCGTACGGGCGGAAGCCCGGGGCCGGGCCGCCGACGGCGTAGCGGCGGTGCGCCGGGAGCCCGGCCTCGTCGGCCGCGGCCCGCGCGGGATCCGCGAACCGTTCGTGCGCGATCAGCACCTTCGCCCCGCTGTCCGCGACGATCCAGGCGGTCTCCGGCCCGGTCAGGTGGTGGTTGACGGGCACGAGGTAGAACCCGGCCTGGGCGGCGGCCAGATACGCCGTCAGGAACGCGGGCCCGTTGGGGAGGACGACGGTGAAGGCGTCGCCCTGTTCGAGGCCGGCCGCCCGCAGGCCGTGGACGAGCCGGTTGGCGGCGGCGTGCAGCCGGCCGGCGCTCCACTCCTCGCCGTCGGGCGCGGTCAGGACCGTGCGGTCCGGGTCGGCGGCGGCCTGGGCCCAGAAGCCGTTCGGCGCGGGGGCGTTCACGAGGCGCTCCGTTTCGCGATGCGGTTCATCCGGTCGACGGCTCGTTCGAAGCCGCGGGTCAGGTCGTCGAAGACCTGCTGGACGGGGCGTTCGGAGGTCATCCGTCCGACGATCTGGCCCACGGGGGTGCCGAGCAGCGGCTCCACCTCGTAGGTCTGGATCCGGGAGACGGCCTCGGCGACGAGGAGGCCCTGGAGCGGCATCGGCAGGGTGCCGGGCCCGTCCGGGTCGTCCCAGGCGTCGGTCCACGCGGTGCGCAACTGGCGGGCGGGTTTGCCGGTGAGGGCCCGGGAGCGGACGGTGTCGCCCGAGCCGGCCGCGAGGAGCTTGCGGGTGAGGGCGCGTGAGTGCAGGTCGGCCTCGGCGGTGGTGAGCCAGAGGGAGCCGAGCCAGACGCCCTGGGCGCCGAGGGCGAGCCCGGCGGCGATCTGTTCGCCGCTGCCGATGCCGCCGGCCGCGAGGACGGGCAGCGGGGCGACGGCGTCGACGACCTCGGGGGTGAGGACCATGGTGCCGATCTCGCCCGTGTGGCCGCCCGCCTCGTACCCCTGCGCGACGACGATGTCGATGCCCGCGTCGGCGTGGCGGCGGGCGTGCCGGGCGCTGCCCGCGAGGGCGGCGACGAGCACGCCGTGGTCGTGGGCGCGGCGTACGACGTCGGGGGGTGGCGAGCCCAGCGCGTTGGCGAGGAGTCTGACGGGGTAGTCGAAGGCGACGTCGAGCTGGCTCCTGGCGACCTGTTCCATCCAGCCGGTGATCCGCCAGCCGGACGCCTCGCCGTCGGCGAGCTCGGGGACGCCGTGTTCGGCGAGGGTGTCCCGGACGAACCGTCTGTGCCCTTCCGGGATCATGGCCTCGACGTCGGCCTCGGTGAGGGTGCCGCCGTCGGGGGCCTCGGTCTTCCTGGCGGGCATGACGACGTCGACGCCGTACGGGAGGCCCTCGGTGTGGTCCTGCATCCAGTCGAGGTCCCGGGCGAGGTCGCCGGGGTCGGTGTAGCGGACCGCGCCGAGCACGCCGAATCCGCCCGCCCGGGTGATGGCGGCGGCCACCGCGGGGAAGGGCGTGAAGCCGAAGATGGCGTGCGTGGCGCCCAGTCTCTTGCTCAGCTCCGTCTCCATGGGCGCAGGATGCCGCAGCGTGGCCGGGGAGGGAAGAGATTTTCTGATGCTGCGTCAGATTGGCGGTGGCGCCCCGTCCCTTGACGCGGAGCGCGGGGCGGCAGAAAGTTTCACGTGTTGCGCACGCTGCCGAAGGAATCTTTCAGGGAGGGTGAGGATGACGGAGGTCGATACGGGCAGAGGGAACCATGGGGCCCACGGGGACCGGGAAGGCCACGGCAGGCATGGTGAACACGGCGCCCGTGGGATCAGCCGGCGGAGGCTCGGCGGCGGGGCGCTCGCGCTGGGAGGTGCGCTGGTGATCGGCTCGGTTCCGGGCGCGGGGACGGCCGCCGCCGGGGATGGCGCGCCGGCGGGCGCGGTGCCCGGCGGCGGCCGTACGACGCTGCGGCGCGGTTCCGCCGAGCGCGCCGGGCTGCTGCGCGCCCCGCTGGACCGGCTCGTCGCCGACGCCGAGCGGTTCCTCGGCCCCTCCCCCACGCACCCCTGGTACGCGGGCGCCGTGCTGCTGGCGGGGCGCGGCGGCACCGTGGCGCTGCACCGGGCCATCGGGTACGCCGTGCGCTACGCGGCGTACGACGAGACGACCGGCACCGGCGTGGAGCTGCCCGACGACCGGCGGATCCCGATGGCCGACGACACCGTCTTCGACCTCGCGTCGCTCACCAAGCTGTTCACCTCCGTGCTGGCCGTCCAGCAGATCGAGCGCGGCGCGCTTGAGCTGGAGGCGAAGGTGGTCGCGTATCTCCCGGAGTTCGGCTCCGGAGGCGGCGGCAAGCAGGACATCACGGTCCGTCAGCTGCTCACCCACACCTCCGGGCTGCGCCCCTGGATCCCGCTGTACACGGAGCCGACCCGGGAGGGGATGCTGCGGCTGCTGTGGGCGCAGACGCCGGTGAGCGCGCCCGGCACCGCGTACGCCTACTCCGACCTCAACCTCATCAGCCTCCAGCTGGTCCTGGAGGCGGTCACCGGCCGCACGCTGGACGCGCTGCTGCGGAGCGAGATCACCGCCCCGCTCGGGATGCGGCGCACCCGCTTCAACCCGCCGGCGTCCTGGCGCCCCCGGATCGCCGCGACCGAGGACGCCCGCCGCCCCTGGTCCGGGCTCGACCGGGGCATGGTGTGGGGCGAGGTGCACGACGAGAACGCGTACGGCTTCGGCGGTGTCGCCGGCCACGCCGGGGTGTTCTCCTGCGCCTGGGACCTGGCCGTCCTCGCCCGTACGCTGCTGAACGGCGGCGCCTACGGACGCGTCCGCGTGCTGGAACCCGCTTCGGTGGAGCTGATGTTCACCGACTTCAACACCGCCTTCCCCGGTGAC
This sequence comes from Streptomyces sp. NPDC047886, assembly GCF_043204435.1. Lineage (NCBI taxonomy): Bacteria > Bacillati > Actinomycetota > Actinomycetes > Kitasatosporales > Streptomycetaceae > Streptomyces > Streptomyces sp. NPDC047886. The sequence continues at coordinate 507,626 of NZ_JBIDCF010000004.1, read as the reverse complement.
GAGCACGGCCTCGGCTTCGAGCTGTACCAGCACTGGTACATGGGGGCGATGGCGACACCGCGCACCGCCGGGCACACCGGTTTCACCGGCACCAGCATCGTGCTCGACCCGACGACCGACTCCTTCCTCGTCGTCCTCGGCAACTCCGTGCACCCGGTGCGCTCCTGGCGCTCCGGGTCGGCGCCGCGCGTGGCCGCGGCCGACCACTTCGCCCGCGCGGTCGCGGTACGTCCCGCCCACGGCCGCACCGCCTGGTTCGCCGGCATGGCGAGCGGCACCACGGCAACGCTCACGCTGCCCGAGCTCGTGCCGGACACGGCGACCGCCCGGCTGCGCTGCTCCCTGTGGTGGGACACCGAACCGGGCGCCGACGCCCTGTTCCTGGAGGCGTCGAAGGACGCCGGGGCGACGTGGAGCGCGGTGCCGTTCACGACCGTACGGCCCGGGGCCGGCGGGCACGCGGAGGAGCCGGTCGAGCATCCGCGCGGGACGGCGACGGGCTGGTCGGGGCGGGTGTGGCACCGGCTGGACGCCGGCCTGTCCGCGTGGCGCGGCGCACCGGTCCGGCTGCGCTGGCGGTACACGACCGACCGGCGGTACGTCGGGCGCGGGGTGTACGTGGACGGGCTGCGCGTCCTGGACGGGCACCGGACGCTGTTCGACGAGGCACGGGCGACGGACGCCGCCCGGATCGCCGCGGACGGCTGGACGGCCTCGGCCGACTGACCCGGCCGGCTGACCGCAGCCCGTGGTCCATGGACGAGGACCCGGCGAAACCGCCCGCCAAGGCACTGTTTATCGTGAACAACCATGATTCCAGAAGGATTTGGGGCCTATCTGGCCCGTCTCGGCGTACCCGCGTCCGGTACACCCTCCACCGAGGAGCTGTTCGCGCTCCAGAGCGCACACCTCGAAAGGGTTCCGTACGAGAACGTCGGCATTCAGCTGGGCCGACCGCCCGGTATCGAACCGGCGCTGTCGGCGCGGCGGTTCGCGGCCGGGCAGGGCGGCTACTGCTTCCATCTGAACGGCGCGTTCGCCGCGCTGCTGGAGGCGCTGGGCTACGACGTGACCCGGCACGTCGGGGGCGTCCACATGGACCCGGCGGGCCGGGGTGCCAACGGCAACCACATGGCGCTGACGGTACGCGTCGACGGGGAGGCGTGGTTCGTGGACGTCGGCCTCGGCGACGGGCCGCACGAGCCGCTGCCGCTGCGTGCCGGCACCTACGAGCAGGGCCCGTTCACCTACCGGATGGAGCCGTCCGACACCGTGCCGGGCGGCGGCTGGACGTTCCACCACGACGGCCGCAGCACGTTCCCCGTGATGGAGTTCAGGACCGGACCCGCCACCCTGGCGGACTTCGCCGACGAGCACCTGCGCCTGTCCACCGCGCCGGACTCCCCGTTCCTGACGACGTTCGCGGCGCTGCGCCGGGACCCGAAGGCCGTGCACCTCATGCGGGGCAGGATGCTCACGCGCATGGACGCGGCGGGCCGCGCGGACCGGCTGATGGAGACAGCCGACGAGTGGTTCGCCGCGCTCACCGAGGTACTGGGCCGGACCCTGGACGACCTCGACGCCGACGACCGCTCCACCCTGTGGGACGGGGTCTGCCGCGCCCACGAGACCTGGCTGGCGTCCCAGGGCACGCAGGAGCGGCCGGACCAGCAGGACCAGCAGGAGCGGCCGGACCGGCAGCACCGGCCGGACCGGCCGGAGGCGTCGGGCTGAGCGGATGCGAACCCGGGCTGCGGCGGTGAGACTGGGGGGTGGGGGGCTCTCACCCCGCCGAGGAGGATCACCCCATGTCCATGCTGGACAAGCTCAAGAGCATGCTGAAGGGCCACGAGGACAAGGCCGGCCAGGCCGTCGACCGGTCGGGCGACTTCGTGGACGAGAAAACCCAGGGCAAGTACAGCCGTCAGGTCGACACCGCTCAGGAGAGGGCCAGGGAGCAGTTCGGCCGGCACCCGGACCAGGAGCCGCCGCAGCGGTGAGACAACGCGCTACCGCGTCCCCGGCCGCCGTGGCTCCACGGCGGCCGGGGACGCCGCGCGTGCGCCGCCTCCCGGCAGACGGGGCGTCACCCCTGGTGACCCGGCGGCCACCACCCGGTCGCCCGCTTCGACGTGCGGGGGCGCCACGGCTGGTGAAGAGTCGTGCCGAGTCCCCCAACTCGAAGGAGAGAAACATGCTTCGGCGTATCTCGATCGCTCTGGCCGGCCTGCTCGCCGTCGGCTTCTTCGCGGCTTCCCCGGCGGCCGCGCACGACTCGGACGTCCACGGTTGCTGGGCGCACGGCACCGGCGTATCGGCCGGCAGCGTACATGTGCACGACCACCACGCGGCCTGCTGGCACGTGGGCTGACCCCGCACGCTCGCGGCTTCGGATGGGCGCCCGCGCGGCGCCCATCCGCATGCCCGCGACCGGCCTCCAGGGAGTGTCCGGCGGATCATGGCGGCATCGGAGCCGGGGTACGCCTTCCCACCCGGGAGCGGGGTCTGGTGCGTGCGGACGCACGGCGGAGGAGTGTGCCCCCGCGAAGCGTCGGCGACCGGCGACACCGCACTCGGCGGACCACCGCCCATTCACCCGCGTCGACAACCCCGCGGGTCGATACACCTAGCGTCCCAGCGCCGCCATCGCCGCGTTGTGACCGGGGACGCCGCTGACCCCGCCGCCCCGGATCGCGCCCGCCCCGCACAGCAGCACATTGGGGTGGGCGGTCTCCACACCCCAGCGGCCGCCGCTCCCCGTCGCGTACGGGAAGGCGAGGTCGCCGTGGAAGATGTGGCCGCCCGGCAACCGCAGGTCGCGCTCCAGGTCGAGCGGGGTCTTCGCCTCGATACACGGGCGGCCGTCCGCGTCGAGCGCCAGACAGCCGGCGATCGGTTCGGCGAGCCGCGCGTCGAGTTCGGCGAGGGTCGCGGCCAGCAGCTCGTCCCGCACGGTGTCATGACGGGCGGTGAAGAGCCGCGCGGGCGTGTGCAGTCCGAACAGGGTCAGGGTCTGGTAGCCGCGGTCGGCGAGCTCGGGCGCGAGGATCGACGGGTCGGTCAGGGAGTGGCAGTAGATCTCGGAGGGCGGGGCGCTCGGCGGGCGGCCCGCCGCCGCCTCGGCGTACGCGGTCGCCAGCTCCCGGTATCCCTCGGCGATGTGGAAGGTGCCGGCGAACGCCTCCCGGGGGTCGACGGAGGTGTCGCGCAGCCGGGGCAGTCTGGTCAGCAGCATGTTCACCTTGAGCTGGGCGCCTTCCGGGGCCGCCGCCGGAGTCTCGCCGAGCAGCTCGGCCAGCGCCCGCGGTGAGGCGCCGACCAGGACGTGCCGGGCCGTGACCGTGCCCTCGCCGCCCCGGGTGCGCGGTCCGCCGTCCGGGCCGGTCGTGCCGCCCGCCCCCGGTGTGCCGTGCGTGCCCGGTGTGCCGTCGGCGCCGATGACGCGGTACGACACCTCGGCCGTACGTCCGTCGGTGTCGATCCGGGTCGCCTCGTGGCCCGTGACGATCTCGGCGCCTGCCGAGCGGGCCGCGTCCGCGAGCGCGTCGGTGAGGGCTCCCATGCCGCCGACGGGCACGTTCCAGTCACCGGTCCCCCCGCCGATGACGTGGTAGAGGAAGCAGCGGTTCTGGAGCAGCGACGGGTCGTGCGCGTCGGCGAACGTGCCGATGAGCGCGTCGGTGAGCACCACACCCCGCACGATGTCGTCGGTGAAGTACTTCTCGACGGCGACGCCGATCGGCTCCTCGAACAGCATCCGCCAGGCGTGCTCGTCGTCGATCCGGGCGCGCAGTTCGGCCCGCTCCGGCAGCGGCTCGGTGAGCGTCGGGAAGACCCGCCGGGCGACGTGCGCGGTGGTCGCGTGGAACCGCTGCCAGGCGGTGTACGCGTCGTCGGAGCCGGTCAGCGCGGCGAGGGACTCCCGGGTGCGGCCCTCGGCGACCAGCAGCCCGGTGGCACGGCCACCCCGTTCGACCGGGGTGTACGAGGAGACGGAGCGGCGGCGCACGGCGAACCGCAGCCCCAGTTCGCGCACGATCTTCGGCGGCAGCAGGGACACCAGGTAGGAGTAGCGCGAGAGCCGGGCGTCGACCCCCTTGAAGGGGCGGGTGGACACGGCGGCTCCGCCGGTGGTGCCGAGGCGTTCCAGGACGAGGACCGAGCGTCCGGCCCGGGCGAGGTACGCGGCGGCGACCAGTCCGTTGTGTCCGCCGCCGACGACGACGGCGTCGTATGCGCGCTGTGCGGTCATGGCTCTTCGTAGCACGGGCCTGTGCGGACGATCCAGAGGGCCGCGCGGCGCCCTCCCGGCGCCCACGCCGGGGCGCCGGGCCGACCGCCGCGGGATGTCAGGCGCCCGGGGACGGCGGGGTCGCGGCGGGGGCGGGGGACGGCGGGGTCGCGGGGGCGCCTGGGGACGGGGACGGCGGGGTCGCGGGGGCGCCCGGGGGCGGCGGGGTCGCGGGGGCGGCGGGCGCGGCCGCCCTGCGGTAGAGCTCCACGGCCTCCGCGTGCCGCCCGAGCTGCTCCAGGCACTGCGCCTCGTCGTTGTGGCTGGCGAGCGTATCCGGGTGGCCGGGGCCGAGGACCCGCTCCCGTGCCCTGGCGACCTGCTGGTACACGCTGAGCGCCTCGGTCCAGCGGCCGAGCCAGCCCAGGCCGACGGCCACCTCGCGGCCGCTGACCAGCGTGTCGGGGTGGTCGGGGCCCAGGACCCGGTGCCGGGCGGTGCGTACCGCGCGGGCTTCGGCGAGTGCCTCCTCCCAGCGGCCGAGCCGGCCCAGGTTGACGCCGAGGCCGTGCCGGGCGCGGAGCGTCTCGGGATCCTCGGGGCCGTGGACGCGGGTACGGGCGTCCACGAGGTCCCGGAACAGGCCGAGCGCCTCCCCGCCCCGGCCGAGCCGGCCCAGGCTGATGCCGACCTCGTACCGGGCGGCGAGCGTCTCGGGGTGGTCGGGTCCGAGGGCGCGGGCCCGCGCGTCGGCGACCTCGCGGTAGGCGTGCAGCGCGTCGGTCCAGCGCCCGAGTCTGCCCAGCGTGTAGGCCACCTCGTACAGCGTGACCAGGGTGTCCGGGTGGTCGGGGCCCAGCAGCCTGGCGCGGGCCGATGCCACGTCGTACGCCATGCGGTACGACTCCTCGAGGCGGCCGAGCCGGCTGAGCGTGAAGGCCAGGTTGTGGCGGCAGCGCAGGGTGTCGGGGTGGCCCGGGCCCGTGGTGCGTTCCCGTACGGCGAGGACCTCGGCGTACACCTGGTGCGCCTCGAAGTGCCGGCCGAGTCTGCCGAGGACGTACGCCATCTCCTGACGGGCCGTGAGCGTGTCCGGATGGTCGGGTCCGAGGACGCGGACACGGCCCTCGGTGACGCGCTCGAACTCGCGCAGGGCGTCGGAGGCGCGGCCGGTCCTGCTGAGCGTGAAGCCGATCTCGTACCGGCTGGCGAGCGTGTCCGGGTGGTCGGGGCCCAGGGCGTGTTCGCGTTCGGCGGCGACGGCGCGGTGCACCTCGCCCGCCTCGTCCCAGCGGCCGAGCCGGCCGAGGCTGAGGCCCGCGCTGTGCCGTCCGGCGAGGGCGGCGAGCAGCTCGGGCGGCGGTGTGGGGCGCTCGGCGACGGGCGAGACCGGGTCGCCGGGGTGCGGGGCGGCGACGGGCCTGGTCCACGCGCCGGTGAGCGCCGACGCCGGGTCCGGTACACGGCCGCGCGGCACGGCTCCGCCGACCGCCTTGCGGCCCGTGGTCATCTGGCGCGTCCAGGAGGGCAGCGCGGGGCCAGCCGAGTCCGGCGCCCACGCGCGGGGCACGGGTGCGGGGCCGGCTCCCGGGACGGCGACGGGGAGCGCCACGGCCGGCACGGGCGCGGGAACCGGCGCGGGCGCGGGCCAGGTGCCGGACGCGGGCCCCGGCCCGGGTGCGGGGGCGGGGGCGGGGGCGGCCCCCGGGAGGACGTGCTGCGGGACGTGCGGGTGTGCCGGGGCGAGGGCGATCCGGGCGCCGGTGAGCCGCCGGTGCAGGTCCCCGGCGTCGGCGGGGCGGCCTTCCGGGGTCTTGGCGAGCAGGTCGAGCACGATCCGCTCGAAGGAGGCGGGCAGCTCGGCGCGGCGGGCGCGCGGCGGCTCGGGCGGGGTGTCGCGGTGCCCGACGATCACGGCCCAGGCGTCGTCCTGGTCGAACGGCGGGACGCCGGTGGCGATCTCGTACAGCACGCAGCCCAGGGAGTACAGGTCGCTGCGGTGGTCGACGGGGTCGCCGCCGATCTGCTCGGGCGACATGTAGTGCGGGGTGCCCATGGCGATGCCGCCGCCGGTGAGCCGGGAGGTGAAGCCGATGTCGGCGCCGAGTCGCGCTATGCCGAAGTCGCAGATCTTCACGGTGCCGTCGGCGAGCCGCATGATGTTGGCGGGCTTCAGGTCGCGGTGCACGATGCCCTGCCGGTGCGTGTAGTGGAGGGCGTCGGCGACCTGTTCGGCGATGTCGACGATGTCGTGCACGGGCAGCGGATGGTGCGCGTTGTCCTCCAGGAGCTGGCTGAGGTTGCGTCCTTCCAGCAGCTCCATCACCAGGTACAGCACGCCGTCGGACTCGCCGAAGTCATGGACGACGGTCACCCCGCGGTGCTGGAGCGACGCCGCGACGCGGGCCTCGCGGCGGAACCGCTCGCGCAGCACCCGGACGAAGGCGTGGTCCTGCTGCGGGCCCAGCGGTTTGAGGCACTTGACGGCGACCCGGCGGCCGAGGGCCTCGTCGGTGGCACGCCACACCTCACCCATGCCACCGCGCCCGATCACCTCGTGCAGCCGGTACCGGCCCTGGATCAGCGTGGTGTCCCCCATGTCGTGCTGCCGCCCCCGTCGTTTCGCCGCGCCCTCCCCGGACGTCCAGTATGGCCGTCTGTCTGCGGAGTTTGTACGGGCCCTGTCGTTCGGCGGATGCGCCCCGGCGCCCGTCGGTTGCGCGGCCTTGCCCGACGGGCGATGGGCGTGCGGAGGCACGGGGTGGTACACGGGCGCGACCGCACGCCGCCGGTACGGATCGGGCGCCGCGACGACGGCCCCGCCCGCCGTCCACGGCCTCGGGGGCGGGCTGACGGCGCTTCTCCCGGGCACGTGACCGGCGACGAGCACCGCCCTGGCGCGGTCGGCCGTCCGGGGTCGGCCGTTTCGATTGCCGGTGAGGTGCCGACATGGGTCGAACTCCGCTCCCCGAGCCGACGGGCTTGCGATGGCGCCATCAAGGCGCCATGCTTGCGCCATGGATCTGACCCCCTACATCGACGGCCTCCACCGTGAGCTCCTGGCCTCCGCGGGGGCGGACGACAGCGAGGCCCGCGCGCTGGCAGAGCGCCTGGCCTCTTCGGTCGTGTCCGCGACACGACTGACCATGCTCGACGTGCTCTCGGCCGCGGCGGACGAGATCACCCGGGACCTCGTTCCCGGCTCGGTGGAGGTCCGGCTGCGCGGGCGCAATCCGTACTTCGTGGTCGCACCGCCGGGCCTGGAGGAACCCGTCGACCAGGAACCCGTCCCCTCTCCGGCTCCCGCCGAGGCCGCCGAGACGCCACCACCGCCGCCTCCCAGCACCGAAGGCGCTGTCGGCCGGATCAACTTCCGCCCTCCGGAGCATCTGAAGGCCCGCATCGAAGCCGCCGCGGCCAAGGAGGGGCAGTCGTTGAACGCCTGGCTCGTACGCGTCACCACGGCCGCGCTCGACACCGAATCCGCCCAGCCACCCCCACCGGGCCGACGCGGCCCAGGACCGTCGCGACGCTACATCGGCTGGGTCGGCTGAGCCCCGTACACGACCATGACAGGACGGTCCCTCATGCCCGAGTTCTCCACCCCGAAGCCCATCACCGTCGCCGTCACCCTCAACAAGGGCAGGCTGTCGGTCGTCGCCGGCGACCGCGCCGACACCGTGGTGCACGTCCGCCCAGCCAACCGGTCCTCGGCAGCCGACGCCAAGGCGGCCGAGCAGACCGCCGTCGAGTACGCGTCGGGCCGACTGCTGATCAAGGCGCCGGAACCGCACTGGCTCAGCGGCGTCTTCGGCAACTCGGCGTCCGTCGACGTCACGATCGAGCTTCCGGCCGGCTCCAGCGTGCAGGTCGAGGCCGCGAAGGCGGAGGTCAGGACCGAGGGACGACTCAAGGACGTCCGGCTGGACTGCGTGTCCGGCGAGGTCCACCTCGATCACGTCGAGCTCCTCCACGTCGACACGGTGTTCGCCCACATCGCGGTCGGCGACGTGTCGAAATACGCCAACGTCAACGGGGTGTCCGGGAAGACCCGGCTGACCAGGGTCTCGGGCAGCGCCGTCGTCAAGGGCGTGAACGGCGACGTCTGGATCGGCGAGAGCGGAAGCGACCTGCACGTCAGTACCGCCGGTGGCAGCATCTTCGTCGACGAGGCGGGAGAGGGCGTCACCGCCAAGACCGCCGGCGGCACCATTCGCCTCGGACGCGTACAGCGGGGCGAGGCGGAACTCCTGACGGGGTCGGGAGAGATCGAGATCGGCATCGGCGAGGGTTCCGTCGCCTGGATCGACGCCCACAGCTCCATGGGATCCGTACGCAACACCATGCAGGCGAAGGACGGCCCCTCGCCGCACGGGGACATGGTGAAGGTGCGCGCCCGGTCGAGGCACGGCGACATCATGATCCACCGCGCGGCGGCGTCCCCGCAGGCGTCCGGCTGACCCCCCGAACGTCGCACACCCTCGCCCACTCACCGCCATGGCGCCTTACAGGCGCAACATTGCGCCACAAGCCCGGGTGACCGCGCGGTGTCCCGGCGACGGGACAGCGTTCGCGACCCAGAGCACCACGCGCCCTCGAACCGAGGCCGCGGCGAGCCCCGAATTCCCGACCGAAAAGGAAAAGGCCATGACACCGACCGGTCCACCCGCCATCAAGGTCACCGGGCTGCGCAAGTCGTACGGCGACAAGCCGGTTCTCGACGACATCGACTTCGAAGTCCCCGCAGGCCGTATCTGGTCGTTACTCGGCCCGAACGGCGCGGGTAAGACGACCCTGGTGCAGATCCTCTCCACACTCATCCGCCCCGACGCCGGCACTGTTCACGTCGCCGGCCACGACCTGAGGCAGAAACCCGAGGAGGTCCGCCGGGCCATCGGTGTCACCGGGCAGTTCTCGGCGGTGGACGAGTTGCTCACCGGCGAGGAGAACCTCCTGATGATGTGCCGGCTCTACCGCCTCTCCCCCGCGGAGAGCAGGCAGCGCGCCGATGAACTGCTGGAGCAGTTCGAGTTGGCGGGCGACGATGCCAAGAAGCTCGCCGGCTCCTATTCCGGCGGGATGAAGCGCAAGCTCGATCTGGCGATGACTCTCGTGGGCCGTCCCCGGATCATCTTCCTGGACGAGCCGACCACCGGCCTCGACCCGCGCAGCAGGCGTACGATGTGGGCGATCATTCGTGAGCTCGTCGCCGACGGCGTGACGATCTTCCTCACCACGCAGTACCTCGAAGAGGCCGACGAACTCGCCGACGAGATCGCGGTGCTCCACCAGGGCGGCTTCGTGGCGCAGGGCACTCCGACCCGGCTCAAGCAGCTCGCGCCCACCGGCCACATCAGGCTGACCTTCGACTCGGCGGAGCGACTCGCCCTGGCCGCGAGCGTCCTGGCCACCTCGGACGTCGACGAGGAGACGCTGAGCCTGCGGGTACCCAACGCGGACGAGCTGCGGTCGATGCGCCAGGTACTCGACCGGCTCGACGCGGCATCGATCACCCCGGTCGGCATGTCGGTGCACAACGCCGACCTCGACGATGTGTTCCTCACCCTGACCAGCCAGACGGCAGCGGACAACGGAAAGCAGGAGGCCGTCCGATGAGCGCTCTCCCGCTCGCCCTGCACGACTCGTCCGAGATGGTGCGCCGCAACCTGAAGCACGCCCTGCGCAACCCTTCGACGCTCCTGGGGAGCGTCGTCATGCCGGTCGTCCTGCTGCTGCTGTTCGTCTTCGCCTTCGGCAGCACCCTCGGCGACGGCTTGGGGGAATCGGGACGGAACATCGAGTACGTCGACTACCTCACCCCGGGCATCCTGCTGCTGGCACTGACCGTCGGAGCGATGGGAACCTCGATCGCGGTCGCCGCCGACATGACGAAGGGAATCATCAACCGGTTCCGCACCATGCCCATTTCCCGTGCCTCGGTCCTCACCGGACATGTGGTGGGCAGTGTGGTCCAGTCCATGGTCAGCACCGTCGTGGTCATCGCCATCGCGCTGCTCGTCGGCTTCCGGCCGCGGGCGGGCGTGCTGGAGTGGCTCGCGGCCTTCGGCCTCCTGGCCCTCGTCAGCTACGCGCTCACCTGGGTGGCCGTCGGCTTCGGCCTCCTGGCGAAGACGGTGGACTCGGCGAGCAACCTGCCAATGGTCATGCAGATCCTGCCCTTCATGTCCAGCACCTTCGTCCCGGCCCATTCGATGGCCCCCGGCCTGCGCTGGTTCTCCGAGAACGAACCGTTCACACCCATCACCGAGACGCTGCGCGGCCTGCTCCTCGACCAGCCGGTCGGCAACGACTGGATCCTCGCGGTCGCCTGGTGCCTCGTCATCGCGCTGGCCGGCTACCTGTGGTCGAAGAAGCTCTACAAGCGCGACCCCCGCCACACCTGAGCACGGTCGGCGACACGGACGCCGACGCTCCCGCCGCCCCGTGCGGCCTCGCCGCATTCCGCCCGCCAAGGACGTACATCATGCGCAGCTTCTCGACCCCCGATGGGGTCTCGATCACGGTCAGCCTTCCCGTCGGCGATCTGCTGGTGCTTGCGAGCGACCGGTCGGAGACCGTCGTGTCGACCACCGGCATAGACGATCCGTCGCGGGTCCGCATCAGCCACCAAGGCGACCGCCTTGCCATCGACGGCCCGCCCCCACGTGAGACCTGGGCCAGCTGGCTGGGTTTCGGAGAGTCGATCCGCGTCAGAATCGGCCTTCCCGAAGGTTCCCGTGTGAATGCGGTGGTTCTGGAAGGAGACGTGCGAGGGGTGGGCAGGCTCGGCGCGTGCACTTTCCGGACCGACGGTGGTGAGATCGCCCTGGACGAGACAGGCCCGCTGACCGTCACCACGGACAGCGGTGACGTCTCTGTCCGACGGGTCGTCGGCAGCGTGGAGGTGACCAGTGACTCCGGTGTCATCCGGATCCGCCGCATCGATGGCAGCGCCGACATCACCAACGAGTACGGCGAGACGGAGATCGGTGAGGTCACCGGTGATCTCCGTCTCCGCGGGCGCGATGCCGACTTCGTGGCCGCCCACGCGCACCGCGATGTCGACGGGCACACCTGAGCCGGCGACATCCATATCGCCGAAGCACAGACGGCGAACCGGTCGACGCGGCTTCGGGCTTCGGGCTTCGGGCTTCGGAAGCACTGACATCGACAGCCCCGGGGAGATGTGAGCCACGCTCGGTCTCGATGCGACGGCAGGGGCCCGTTCGTCCTTGACCCGCCCCACCCCGCCCCGCCGACGCGGCGCGGTCCGCCGTGACGTCACGCGTCACCGCGTCACCGCGTCACCGGCGTACGCGGGGCATGCCCAGGCCGACCCAGGAGATGATCTCCCGCTGGATCTCGTTGTTCCCGCCGCCGAAGGTGAAGATGACGGCGGACCGGTAGCCGCGCTCCAGGTCGCCGCGGAGGACGGCGCCGGTCGAGCCCTCCTTGAGCGGGCCCGCCGCGCCGACGACCTCCATGAGCGCGGCGTAGGCGTCGCGGCGCGCCTCGGAGCCGTACACCTTGACGGCGGAGGCGTCCTGGGGGGTGAGGGTGCCGTCCTGGACCGCGCTGACCATGCGCCAGTTGAGGAGCTTCATGGCGTCGAGCCGCGCGTGGGTGCGGGCGAGGCGCTGTCTGACCCAGCCGATGTCGATGACGCGGCGTCCGTCGGCGAGTTCCGTGTCGGCGGCCCAGCGCCGCACGTCGTCCAGGGCGCGGATGGCCGTGGTGCCGTGCGCGGCGAGCGTGACCCGTTCGTGGTTGAGCTGATTGGTGATCAGGCGCCAGCCCCGGTTCTCCTCCCCGACGCGGCGGGAGACGGGCACACGGACGTCGTCGTAATGGCTGGCGGTGGTGTCGTGGCCGGCCAGGGTGTGGATGAGCGTGCACGAGTAGCCGGGTTCGGTGGTCGGCACGAGCAGCATGGTGATGCCCTGGTGCGGGGGCACTCCCTCCTCGACGGGGGCGGTGCGGACGGCCAGCCACACCCATTCGGCGGTGTCGCCGTTGGTGGTCCAGATCTTCTGGCCGTTGACGATGTACGTGTCGCCGTCGCGGACCGCTCGGGTGCGCAGGGAGGCCAGGTCGGTGCCGGCGTCGGGTTCGCTGTAGCCGATGGCGAAGTCGATCTCGCCGGAGAGGATGCGGGGCAGGAAGTACGCCTTCTGCTCGTCGGTGCCGAACCGCATGATCGTGGGCCCGACGGTGTTGAGGGCCATGAGCGGCAGGGGCACGCCCGCCTGGGCGGCCTCGTCGAAGAAGATGAACTGCTCCATCGCCGTCATGCCGCGCCCGCCGTACTCGCGCGGCCAGCCCACGCCGAGCCAGCCGTCGGTGCCGAGGCGGCGGATGGTCTCGCGGTAGAACCGCTTCTGGGTGACGTGGTCGGTGAAGCGGGACGTGGCGTCGTCGGGCACGAGCTCGGCGAAGTAGGCGCGCAGTTCGGCGCGCAGCCGCCGCTGCTCGGGTGTGTACGCGAGGTGCACGGTTCTTCCTCCAGGCCGCTCGCACGAGTACCGCGGGGCGCACAGAGTAGAACGCGTTTCAGTAATGCGGAAGGCCGACGACACCCCTCCGGCCGGGTGGGCGGCACGCCCGGTCGGGGACGCTGCTCGGGTTCCGTCGGGCCTCAGAGGGCGATGATCAGCGCCATGGCGGCGAACATCGCCGCGACCAGGACGGCGACCAGCAGGATCAGGATCAGCGGGGCCTTGGCCCAGCCGGTCGTCGGGTTGTGGGTCTCCTGGGGGCCCGCCCCCGGGGTGCTCCCTTCGGCGGGGGGCGTCTCGCCGGGCGGGACGGACCCTCCGGAGTCGAGTCCAGGGGTGCGGTACGGGTCGGGGTCGGGGTTCGCGTGGGTCATGGGGTACGAGTGCGCAGCCCCGGCCCGTTCAATCACGTTCCCGGGGTCCCGCCTCCGGTTCGTCCGTCCGGTCGTCCTCTCCCCCGGGCTCGGCCTTCCCGGGCTCCCCGGGCTCCTCGGCCTTCCCGGGCTCCCGGCGGCTTCTGCGGCGGTGGCTGGTGTCGCACCACGGGTAGCGGCGGCTGCGGCGGCAGACGCACAGCGCGACCTTGAACCGGTCGGAGCGCACGACGGTACCGTCCGGAAGCCTGACCTCCACCGGCCCGTCCAGCAGCAGCGGCCCCGCCGGGTCGATCACGACCCGCGCGGCCGTGCGCGCTTCCGGCGCCGTCCCCTCACCTCCGCTCGGCACGGATCACCACCAGGTCCTCCACGCGCTCGCCGGGCCGGATGAGGCCGCGCGCCTCCAGCCAGCGGGCGTGCCGCTCCATCACCGGCCCGAACGGGATCGTCGCCCGGGTCTCCACACCGGCCCGCAGCCCCGAGGCGCGCAGCGCGTCCAGGGTGGCGCCGACGTCGCTGAGCGCGGACTGCACCAGCAGCAGGACGCCGCCGTCCCGGAGCAGCCCCGGCGCTTCGGCGCAGAGCCGGTCGAGGACGTCGCGCCCGTCGGCGCCGGCGTGCCAGCTGCGGTCGGTGTCCCCGGCGGCACCGGGCGAGATGACGTACGGCGGATTGGACAGGATCAGGTCGAAGCCGCGCCCGGCGACGGGCTCCGTGAGGTCGCCGTGGAGCACCCGCACCGGCAGTCCGAGGCGCCGGGCGTTGCGGCGCGCCTCTTCCACGGCCCGCCGGTCGATGTCGACGGCGGTCACCCGGGCCCTGCCGCTGCGGGCCGCGACCAGGGCCAGCGCCCCGGAGCCGGTGCCGACGTCGAGGACCTCGGCAGGGCGGCCGCGGCGCAGGGCGCGCAGTTCCGCCCTGGCGGCCCTGGCGAGCAGTTCCGTGTCCTCCTGGGGCGTGTAGACACGGTCGGTTCGGAGTAGGGGCATGCGACGCGGGTACCTCGGACCTCTCCGGCGAAACGGCATGATCGGCAGGAGGAGACAGACATGACGTCCTGGACCCCGCAGTGGGCCTCGGCTCCCGGCTCGCTCTGGATGGAGTACGCCCCCGGGCCGGGCCGTCCGCCGCTCGACGGTTCCGTCGATACGGAGGTGGCCGTGGTGGGCGGTGGCATCGCGGGGCTGTGCACGGCGTGGGAACTCGCCCGAGCCGGGCATTCCGTGGTGCTGCTGGAGGCCGGCCGGATCGCCTCGGGCGTGACCGGGCACACCACGGCGAAGCTGTCGGCGCTGCACGGTATGGCGTACGCGGAGATCCGCTCGGTGCACGGCGCCCGCGCGGCGCACCTGTACGCCCGCTCCCAGCAGCTCGCCGTCGAACATGTGGCCGAGGTGGCCGACGAGCTGGGCATCGACTGCGATCTGGAGCGGTTGCCCGGCTACACGTACACCGAGGACCCCGCGCGGACGAAGCAGGTGCGTGAGGAGGCGGACGCGGCACGGGAGGCGGGGCTGCCGGCCTCCTACGTCACCGAGACGCCGCTTCCGTTCCCGGTGGCCGGCGCGGTCCGGGTGGAGGACCAGGCCCAGTTCCATCCGCGCAAGTACCTGCTGGGGCTCGCCGCCGACCTGGAGAGGCTCGGCGGCCGGATCTACGAGCGGACCCGGGTGACGGGTCTGAAGGAGGGCACACCGTGCCGGGTGACCACGGACGGCGGTCACACGGTCGTCGCCCGCGATGTCGTCGTGGCCACGCACTACCCCGTCTTCGACCGGGCGCTGCTGTTCACCCGGCTGGAGCCGAAACGGGAACTGGTGGTGGCGGGCCCCGTCCCGGCGGACCGCGACCCGGGCGGCGTGTTCCTGACCCCGGAGGGCGGGACACGCTCGGTGCGGACGGCGCCGTACGGCGACGAGGCGCACCGGATGCTGATCGTCACGGGTGAGAAGTTCACCCCGGGCACGGCCGAGGAGGGCGAGGTCGGCGAGCGCTTCGCGCGGCTCGCGTCCTGGGCGCGGGAGAGGTTCGACGGTGTGGAGTTCACCCACCGGTGGGCGACGCAGGACAACTGGACCACGGACCGGCTGCCGTATGTGGGAAGGCTCCACGCGGGCGCTCACCACGCCTATGTGGCGACCGGTTTCGCCGGCTGGGGCATGAGCGGGGGTGTCATGGCGGGCGAGCTCCTCGCGGCCCGGATCCGGGGCCGGGACCCCGCCTGGACCAGCCTGTACGACCCGGTGCGGCTGCGGCCGCTGCACGAGGCGCCCGCGCTGCTGCGCCTCCAGGCGCAGGTCACGCGGCACTACGTCGGCGACCGGATGCCCGGCGCGCACGCCGACTCCACGGATGACATCGGCCCCGGTCAAGGCGCTGTCGTCCGCGTCGGCGGGCGGCGGCTCGCGGTGCACAGGGACGACGCGGGGACGCTGCACGCCGTGTCCGCGCGGTGTACGCATCTGGGGTGCGTCGTGCACTTCAACGACGAGGAGCGCGCCTGGGAGTGCCCGTGCCACGGCTCCCGGTTCGACACGGACGGCCAGGTGGTGGAGGGGCCGGCCGTGCGGCCGCTGGAGAGGTTCGACGTCGAAGGCGCCGAGGCGCCCGCGGGGGGCGACGGGTCCGGTACGCCGAGCGAGCGGGACGAGGGCGGGCAGGGCGAGGGCGCGCCGGGCCGGGGCGAGGAGGACACGGCATGAGGCTTCCGGAGGCCCGGGGTCCGCTGTCGGAGGCGGTACGGCGCGTGCTGCTGACCGGTCCGGACGGCGGCGCGGGCGCGGTGGGCGGCGTTCCGGCGCCGGCGGAGGACGCCGACCCGTTCGGCGAGGACCTCCAGCTGGCGCTGTACCTCGCGTACGAGCCGCACTACCGCTCCATCGAGGGCGTCGCGGACGAGCGGGAGTGGGACCCGGCCCTGCTGGCGCTGCGGCGGCCGATGGAGGACGCGTTCCTGGCGGCGCTGCGCGCCGAGGTGCCCGCCGACGGCGATGTGGAGGCCGCGCTGGCCCCGCTCCTGGAGGAGCCCGTCGACGGCCGCGGGGTGTCGCACCGGCTGATGGACGCGGGTACGTGGGAGCTGATGCGGGAGTACCTGGCGCACCGTTCGCTGTACCAGCTGAAGGAGTCCGACCCTCAGGCGTGGCTGATCCCGCGCCTGGAGGGCCGGGCGAAGGCCGCGCTGGTCGCGGTCGAGTACGACGAGTTCGGCGCGGGCCGCGGCGAGCGGGTGCACGCCCATCTGTTCGCCGAGCTGATGGCGGGTGCCGGTCTCGACCCGGCGTACGGCCGCTATCTGGACGCGGCCCCCGCCACCACCCTGGCCACCGTCAACGTGATGACGCTGTTCGGGCTGCACCGGGCGCTCAGGGGCGCGGCCGCGGGGAACTTCGCCGTTCTGGAGATCACCTCGCCGCCCGGAGCGCGGCGGATGGCGAAGGCGCTGGAGCGGCTGGGCGCCCAGGAGCGGTGCGTCCGGTTCTTCACCGAGCACATCGAGGCCGACGCGGTGCACGAGCAGGTGCTGCGCCGCGAGGTCCTCGGCGGTCTGCTGGAGCGTGAACCGGGTCTCGCGCCGGACGTGGTGTTCGGGATCCGCGCGACGGCGCTGCTGGACGAGCGGTGGGGGGCGGGGGTGCTGGCGGCGTGGGACGAGGGCCGGACGTCGCTGCGGATGCCGCTCGGGACCGGGTGAATCCGCTGTCGGACGAGCTGCGGCGGCCAGCCGTCGCCGCAGCTCGTCCGCCGCACCGCCCGAAGGGGAACCTCGACGCGAAGGGGAGCCTCGACGCGAAAGGGAGCCTCGACGCGCTCGGGCCGCTCGGGGCGCCCGTCATCGCCGATGTCGAGTGCGGGCACGTACCGCCGTACATGCCGATCGTCAATGGCGCGCGGGGGCGTGTCGTGTGCACGGGGGCGCGCGACGAACTCAGGCAGACGCTCGACTGAGGAGGCGATCGGCAGTGTCGTCTGCGGCCGGGACTCGTTGCACAGACCAGCCGTTCACACGGTTTTGCAGCCTTACCCGATTTTTCTCGTCAGGAGCGACACATGAGCAAGCGTCCCGGTATCCGTCTCATCACCGTCTGCGCGGGCATCGCCGGAGCGACCCTGGCGGCCGCCGCCCCGGCCTCCGCCGAAGGGCTCGCCGGAGCGCCCGCCATCGGCGGGCCGGTGATGAGCAGCCTCAACACCGACGGCGCCACCAAGGGCGGGAACCCCGCCTCCTCCCTGCCGGTCGCCGGCGGTCTCCTGGGCGGTCTGCCCACGGGCGGCCTGCCCATCGGCGGCTGACCGACGGCAGCCCACCGACCGGCGACGGCCGGGCCGGGCACCGCCGGACGCGCGCCCACAGGGGCGGCGTACAGCGCGGGTGCCGGTCCGGCTCGGCCGCTCGGTCGGAACGGAAACTCTTCGTCAGGGCAGGAGCTCGTCCAGGGCCGCCTTGCCCTTCTCGGCCATCCTGCGTTCGGCCCACGCCAGGTTCTTGGGATTGACGTCCCGCCCTGAGGCGAGGACCACGTCTTCGGCGGAGAATTCTCCTTCGGCGCCGCTGTGCAGAAGGCCGTCGGGGGTGACGCCCTCCCGCCGGAAGGTCGAATCGGGCTCAGCGTTCATGCCGCCTCCTAGTTCGTCCTGCACTGGTCATTGTCGTCCGCGCCGTCCCGGAACGCATCCCCGTCAAGCGGGCGATCCACGCCGAATCGCCCCGATTTCCACTCGCCGATCACCCGCCGGCCGCCACGTCGGCACTCGGTGCGCCCCGCCCGTCACCGCCGGTGAGCCGACGGCGCCCGCCCGGCCCCGCCCCGTCGCCCCGCCCCGCCCCGTCGCCCCGCCCGGCCCCCGCTCGTCCCGGCCTTCGCCCGAGCCCAGGCAACCTTTCCGCGTCCGGTGGCGACCGGACGACGTCGCGAGACGTTTCCGAGGAAGGGACCGACGTTGAGTCACCGCGCAGGCTGCCACCGCCGCCGTACCCGTACGCTCACGCTCTCCGCCGCCATCGCCGTGTCGGCGGGGGCGGCAGGGGTATGGCTGGGGCTGACGCAGGAGGACGCCCGCGCCGTCGGCACCGTCGTCGTGTCGGACACGGCCGCGCTGCGGCACGCCGTCGCGAACGCCACGGCCGGCACCACCATCCAGATACGCGGCGGTACGTACTACCCGACGAGCACCCTGACCTCGACGGCGAACGGCACGGCGACGCACCGGATCACGCTCATGGCGTACGGCTCGGAGCAGGTGAGGATCGACGGGTCCGGACTGCCGTCGGGGTCCTCGCTGGCCGGGCTCCACGGCGACCACTGGACGGTTCGGAACATCCGCTTCCAGAACGCGCCGGCGCAGGGGTTCGTGGCGACCTCGTCGGTGGGCGGGATCTTCGAGAACCTGGTCACCAACGGCAACGGCGGCAGCGGCTTCACGCTGCGCGGCGACGGCACGTCGGACAACCTGATCCGGAACCTGGACTCGTACGGCAACTACGACGCGGCGAACCACGGGCAGAACGCGGACGGGCTGGCGATCACGTTCGGATCCGGGACGAACAACAAGGTGACCGGGGCGAGGCTGTTCGACAACGCCGACGACGGGCTGGACCTGTGGCAGTGGGCCGGCACGGTCACCATCGAGCACACCTGGGCGTTCGGCAACGGCGAGAACCGCTGGAACGATCCGGCGTTCGAAGGCGAAGGCAACGGTTTCGCACTGGGCGGCGGCGGCGCGACGGCCGCGCACCTGGTCACCGCCAGCGCGGCGTGGGACAACGCGCGGCACGGCTTCACCGGGAACGGCAACACGGGCGCGATCTCGCTGAACCGCAACACGACGCACGTCAACGAGGGGGCGGGCTTCTCCTTCACGACGGGCGCGGCGCGGCTCGCGGGCAACCTCGCGGTGTCCGACGCCGGTGGAAGGGCCGGTCTCGGCCCGGGTACGGTCTCCGCCCGCAACAACTGGGACAGCGGTGTCGCCACGCCGCCGTTCCGGTCGACCGACGCGTCCCGCGCGTACGGGGCGCGCGGGCCGGACGGCTCACTGCCCGCGACGACGTTCCTGACCACGGGGTCCACGAGCGTCGGTGCCACGATGGGCTGAGCCCCGTCCCGCGCGGGGCGCGGCTCGGCCGGCGGGCTTCAGAAGCCGCCGCCGACCCGCGCCCGCTTTCCGTCGGTGGCCGTCGCCGTCACCGTGTAGCGGTCGCCGCGGGCATCGCGGCCGCCCTCGGCGTGGTTGTACTGGCCGGCGAAGACATGCCGGCCCGCGGGCGCGGTACGGCCGGGCTTGAGGGTCCAGGTGTAGACGAGGGCGTCGCCGTCCGCGCGGACGGCGACGGTGAAGTCGTCGGCGGGCAGGGAGCGCCAGTTGCCGGTGTCGCCGATGCCCCCCGTCAGGGCGACACGCAGTTCGACGGTGAGGGCCTTGAGGGGCGCGCCGGTGGTGAAGGTGATGTTGGACTGGGCCCACCAGCGGTTGCTGTGCGGGTCGACGGCGCCCTCGCCGCGCAGGAAGCCGTCCTGCGGGCGGGACACGCCCTCCGTGGCCGGGGGCGCGGTGGGCGCCGACGAGCCGGAGGGCGGGGCCACCGGGGTGCGGGGCGCGTCGGTCGGCGCCGGGCCCGCGGTCGTGGCCGGAGGTTCGTCGCGCAGGACGCCGCCCACCACGAAGCCGCCGACGGCCAGCACGCCGGCGACGGCGGCGGTGGCCGCGGCGACCCGCAGCCACGGGGCGGTGAACGGGCGGTGGCGGGCGGGAGGTTCGACGGCCGGCGTGTCGGTCATCCCGCGCTCGACCCGGGCGAGGATGCGCGCGCGGTCGGGCTGGTGGGCGCGGGCGGCCTCGCGCAGGCGGCGCTCGACGTGGTCCATCACTTCCTCCCTCCGACCAGGTGCGAGGCGGCTCGGCCGCCCAGGAGTCGTTCCAGCTGGGCCAGGCCCTTGGACGTCTGGCTCTTCACCGTACCCACCGATACGCCGAGGGCGAGGGCCGTCTCCCGTTCGGAGAGGTCGAAGGCGTGGCGCAGGACGACACAGGCGCGCTTGCGGAACGGCAGCCGCCGCAGGGCTTCCTGGACGTCCACGACGGCCGGTATGTCGGGGTCGTCGCAGCGGTCGGAGCGGCGGTCCCAGAACAGGGCGACGCGGCGGCGTTCGCGTACGGCGCTGCGGACTCGGCTGCGGGCGAGGTTGGCGACGACACCGCGCGCGTAGGCCGCCGGGTGGTCGGCGGCGCGGACCCGGTCCCAGCGGTGCCACAGGGCGAGCAGGGCGTCGGCCGCGAGGTCGTCGGCGGCGTCGGCCTCGCCGGTGAGGAGGTGGGCGAAGCGGGCGAGGTCGGCGTAGTGGCGTTCGAAGAAGGCATGGAACTCCGTGGCGGCGTCATCGGTGGATGTGCCCACGGGCGGCCTCTTCCTGTGTTTCGTCGTGCGGTGTCGCTGGGGGTGGTGATGGTCAGCCCCCGAAGGGGGTGCCCGGCAGGCCGCGGCCCGCGTCGGGGAGCACCAGCAGGGACCCGGACAGGGGGTGGGGGCGGGTCAGGCCGGTGCGGGCGGTGGTGATGAAGAGGTCGCGCAGTCCGGGGCCGCCGAACGCGCAGGCGGTGGGGCGGCGCACGGGGAGGTCGACGGTGCGGTCCAGGCGGCCGTCCGGGGTGTAGCGGCGGATCGCGGCGCCGTCCCAGAGGGCGACCCAGACGCAGCCGTCGGCGTCGACGGTGAGGCCGTCGGGGTAGCCCGCGTCGGGTTCGATCACCGCGAAGGGGCGCCGTCCGGTGAGACCTTCTCCGTCGGTGCGGCAGACGTCGATCCGCCGGGTGGGGCTGTCGGCGTGGTAGAGGAGCGTGCCGTCGGGGCTCCAGCCGGTGCCGTTGCTGACGGTGAGGTCGGGCAGGACCGTGGTGGCCGTGCCCTCGGGGGCGATCCGGGCGAGGGTACCGCCGCCCTTCGCCTCGTCGTAGCGCATGGTGCCGGCCCACAGCGATCCGTCGGGGGCGACGGCCGCGTCGTTGCCGCGGCGGCCCGGCACCGGGTCGTGGACGAGCCAGCGGAAGGTGCCGTCGGGGTCGTACAGACCGATGCCGTCCCGGAGGTTGACGACGAGTCCGCCGCCGGCGCGGGGTTTGGCGGCGCCGACGTGCTGTGCGGTGAGCATGACGGTGCGGCGGCCGGTCGCGGGGTCGTGGGTGTGGACGCGTGCGTTCAGGATGTCGACCCAGAGGAGCCGCCGGGTGGCCGGGTCCCAGGTGGGGCCCTCGCCGAGCGCCGCCGCTTCCCGTACGGCGACGTCCACGGGGGTGCGGGTCACCGCCCGCTCCGGTGGCCGAGGCTGGTGGAGAGGTCGTCGGCGCCCTTGGCCGCGAGTTCGGCGAGTTCGGCCTCGCGTTCCTCGCTCCAGCGGATCATCGGGACGGAGATGGACAGGGCGGCGACGACCTGTCCGGTCCCGTCCCTGACGGGTGCGGCGACACAGCTGACGTCCGGGTTGGACTCCTGGTGCTCGATGGCGATGCCGCGCTCCCGGACGGCGGCGAGCGCGGTGCGCAGTTCCTCGGGGTCGGTGAGGCTTTTGGGGGTCATGGCGGCCAGTTCGCGTCCGTCGGTGCGGAGGTCGAGTTCGTCCTCGGCGAGGGAGGCGAGCAGCATCTTGCCGACGGCGGTGCAGTGCGCGGGGAGCCTGCGGCCCGCGGCCGAGACCATCCGTACGGCGTGGGTGGAGTCGACCTTGGCGATGTAGATGACGTCGAGGTCCTCCAGGATGGCGACATGGACGGTCTCGTCGCAGGTCTCGGCGACCTCCTGGGCGACGCGCCGGCCCTCGGCGGCCAGGTCGAGCTGTTCGGCGTAGCGGCTGCCGAGCTGGTGGGTGCGGACGCCGAGGCGGTAGCGGCCCGGGTGTTCGGGCACGGGGACCAGGTAGGAGCGGGCCGCGAGGGTGGTGATGAGCTCGTGCACGGTGGTGCGCGGGAGCTGCAGCCTGCGGGTGACCTCCGGCGCCGAGAGTGTTCCGTCGCCGTCGAGGAAGAGTTCCAGTATGTCGAGTGCCCTGGTGACCGCGGGGACAAGACGACCCATACCGCCCACCCACCCCTTCGTTCGAAACTCCGGCAGCTGGCCGGTATGACGAACACAGGCTAGCGCCAGTGGACTTCGGGCGGCAACGGCCGTGCGAGGAGCATTGACACCCTCCAGAGCGGTGATTACGGTCACGCCAAGATTTCGAACGTCTGCCGAAATACCGAACGCTCGGGAGAGGGCAACAGCCGTGCGCATCACGGGAATCAGCACTCATGTCGTCGGGACCCCCTGGCGCAATCTCACCTATGTGCTCGTCCACACCGACGAGGGGCTCACCGGTGTGGGTGAGACACGGATGCTCGGTCGTACCGACGCGCTGGTGGGCTACCTCCGGGAGGCGGAGGCCAACCACATCGCGGGCTCCGACCCGTTCGCGGTGGAGGACCTGGTACGCCGGATGAAGTACGGCGACTACGGGCGCGCCGGCGAGATCGTCATGTCCGGCGTCGCCGTCGTGGAGATGGCCTGCTGGGACATCAAGGGCAAGGCGCTGGGCGTGCCGGTGTGGCAGCTGCTCGGCGGCAAGGTGACGGACCGGGTCAAGGCGTACGCGAACGGCTGGTACACCACGGAGCGGACGCCGGAGGCGTACCACAAGGCGGCCCAGGAGGTCGTGGCGCGCGGTTACCGGGCGCTGAAGATCGACCCGTTCGGCACCGGGCACCTGGAGCTGGACGCCGAGCAGACGCGGTACGCCGTGTCGCTGATCGAGGCGGTGCGGGACGCGATCGGCCCGGACGCGGAGCTGATGCTGGAGATGCACGGGCGGTTCAGCCCGGCCACGGCCGTACGACTGGCGAAGGAGCTGGCGCCGTTCCGCCCCGCGTGGCTGGAGGAGCCGGTGCCGCCGGAGAACCTCAAGGCGCTGAAGAAGGTCGCGGACAAGGTGGACCTGCCGGTCGCGACCGGTGAACGGATCCATGACCGGATCGAGTTCCGGGAGCTGTTCGAATCGCAGGCGGCCGACATCATCCAGCCGGACCTGGGACACATCGGCGGCATCCTGGAGACGCGCAAGCTGGCGGCGACCGCCGAGACGCACTACATGCTGGTGGCCCCGCACAACGTGGGGGGCAGCGTGCTCACGGCGGCCTCCCTCCAGCTGGCCGCCTGCACCCCGAACTTCAAGATCCTGGAGCACTTCAACGACTTCGCGGACGCCGAGATCAAGAAGGTGGTCAAGGGCGCCCCGCAGGTGGACCCGGAGACCGGCTGCTTCGAGGTGTCGCACGCGCCGGGCCTCGGCGTGGAACTCGACGTGGAGGCGGCGGCCGAGTTCCCGCAGCAGCGGGCCCGGTTCGACCTGTGGGCCGAGGGCTGGGAGAAGCGGGCACCGAAGGAGAGCCGGTGAGCCGGGCGCTCGTCGTCGACCGGCCGGGCTCGCACCGCCTCGTCGAACGGGACGCACCGGTGCCCGGCCACGGCGAGGTGCTGGTGCGGGTCGCGGCGGCCGGCATCTGCATGAGCGACCGCGAGGTGCTGGAAGGCCACCGCGCCCCCGGCTACGTGCGCTATCCGGTGGTCCCGGGCCACGAGTGGGCAGGGACCGTCGAGGCGGTGGGCGAGGGCGTGGACCCGGCGCTGGTGGGCCGCAAGACGGTCGCCGAGGGGTTCAGGGCGTGCGGGACGTGCGAGCGGTGCCGCAGCGGGGAGACCAGCCTGTGCACCGCCGGGTACGCGGAGACCGGGTTCACCGAGCCGGGTGCCTTCGCCGACCTGCTGACGGTGCCGGCGCGGCTGCTGCACGTGCTGGACGACGCCGCCGACCTGCGGGCGGCCGCGCTGCTCGAGCCGGCCGCGGTGATCGCGGCGGCGGTACGGGCGGGCCGGCCGCGCCCCGGCGAGCGCGTCGCGGTGGTGGGCGCCGGCACCCTCGGGCTGCTCGCGGTGCAGTCGCTGGCCGCGTCGTCGCCCGCCGAGCTGGCCGTGGTGGACCCCCGGGCGGCGCGCGCCGACACGGCGCTGCGGTTCGGGGCGACGGAGTCGCTGGACCCGGCCGAGGCCGAGGCGCTGCACGGCCGGTTCGACCTGGTGGTCGAGACGGCGGGCGCGCCCTCCACGGCGGCGTCCTCCTGCCTGCTGGCGCGCCGGGGCGGCCGGGTGGTGCTGACCGGGATGTTCGCGGCGGGTGCGACCGGGATCGACCCGGTGCACCTGTCGGTGAGCCAGTTGGAGATCCGCAGCGTCTTCGGCGCCACGTCGTCGGCGTGGGCGGACGCGGTCCGGGCGTTCGGGCTCGGGCTGCTGGACCCGGCGCCGCTGATCACGCACGAGTTCCCGCTGGAGCGGTTCGCGGACGCGATCGCCCTGGTCGGCGGGGGCGACGCGAAGACCGGAAAGGTGCTGTTGCGCCCTTAGGGGGTGTCCGGCGGATCCCGCCGGACGACCCGCTGGGCCACGGCCCGGCCAGACGCCCCTGAGGGGCCCGCCTGACGTACGGCGGTACGGGACGCGCCTGTCCGCTCCCGTACCGCCGTACACCCCACGTCCCGAATGGTGTCCGGAATTTCGAACATCCAGGTCGGCCCGCTCGACCGCACTGACCCGAGGAGTCCTGTGAACGCCCCGTCAGCACCCCGCCGCCCCGGCGCCGAAGCCCTCGCCGGGATCGGCCATCCGGTCCCCGCCGCCGACCCGGCCGACACCTCCCCGCACTCCTTCCCCGACGGCGGTACCTGGCGCACCGAACTGCCCTCGGTGGAGGGCCCCGAGGCCCTCGCCGTCGTCCTCAAGGAGAGCTCCCGGCTGGACGTGCCGATCCACCGGGTCAGCCAGGGCAGCGGCGTGTGGATGCTCACCGACGCCGAGATCACCGAGATGGTGGAGTCCTGCGCCGAACGCGGCATAGAGCTCTGCCTGTTCACCGGACCGCGCGGCACCTGGGACATCGGCGCCGGCACCCGCACCGACTCGGGCGGTGCCGGGCTGCGCGCCCGGGGCCATGACGCGCTGGCCGGCTGCGTCGAGGACGCGCTGCGCGCCACCGCGCTGGGAGTGCGCTGCCTCCTCGTCGCCGACGAGGGCGTCCTGTGGACCCTGCACCGGCTGCGCGCCGCCGGCCGGCTGCCCGCCGGCACCACCCTCAAGCTGTCCGCGCTCACCGGACCGGTCAACCCGGCCTCGTACGCCGTGTACGAGGGGCTCGGCGCTGACTCGATCAATGTGCCGTCCGATCTGACCCTGGACCACCTCACCGAGATCCGGCGGGTCAGCCGCGCCCCGATGGACATGTACGTGGAGGCCCCCGACGACCTCGGCGGCTACGTGCGGATGTACGAGGCGGCCGAGCTGATCCGGCGCGGCGCCCCCCTGTACCTCAAGTTCGGGCTCAGCCGCTCCCCCGGCATCTACCCCTACGGCGCCCAGCTGCGCGACACCGCGCTCGCGACCGCCCGCGAGCGCGTCCGCCGAGGACGCCTCGTCCTCGACCTGCTGGCCCGGCTCGGCGCCGACGGCGGTATGTCGCCGCTCGGTTCCCGCCTGCCGGGCGACCTGAGGCGCTTGACCGCCCCCGAAGGGAACTGACCATGCGTACCCGCACACGCACCCGCACCCGCACCCGCACCCGCACCCCACGGATCGCCGGCGCCGCCGTCCTGGCCGCGCTCCTCACCGTGTCCCTCACCGCCTGCGGCCAGGAGGCCCGGGGCGGCAGCCGCTACAAGCCGGACGGCGGCAAGGGCGGCACCGTGGGCCTCGCCATGCCCACCAAGTCGTCGGAGCGGTGGATAGCCGACGGCGAGAACATGGCGGAGCAGTTCCGGAAGGCCGGTTACGACACCGACCTCCAGTACGGCGACGACAAGGTCGAGAACCAGATCGCCCAGATCGAGAACATGATCACGAAGGGGCGGCGGCTGCTGGTGGTCGCCGCCATCGACGGCTCCGCGCTCACCGAGGTGCTCCAGCGCGCCGAGGACGCCGGAATCCCGGTGATCTCCTACGACCGGCTCATCATGGGCACCGAACACGTCGACTACTACGCGTCGTTCGACAACGCGCGCGTCGGTGAGCTCCAGGGCCGGTACATCGTCGACCGGCTGAAGCTGGGCGCCCCCGCGAAGAACGCGGGCCGCTCCTACAACGTCGAGCTCTTCGCGGGCTCCCCCGACGACAACAACACCAAGTACTTCTGGAACGGCGCCCTCACGGTGCTGAAGCCGTACCTGGACTCCGGGCAGCTGGTCGTGCGCAGCGGCCAGACCCGGCTGAACCAGGTCACCACGCTCCGCTGGGACGGCGGCACCGCGCAGAAGCGCATGGACGACCTGATCAGCAAGAACTACGCCGAAGGGCGCGTCGACGCGGTCCTCTCGCCGTACGACGGGATCTCCATCGGCATCATCTCCGCCCTCAAGAGCGCCGGTTACGGCACGAAGGGCCGGCCGCTGCCCGTGGTCACCGGACAGGACGCGGAACTGGCGTCGGTGAAGTCCATCATCCGGGGCGAACAGACGCAGACGGTGTTCAAGGACACCCGCAAGCTCGCCGCGCAGGCGGTACGCATGGGCGACGCCGTGCTCAACGGCCGTACGCCCGAGGTGAACAACACCGAGGACTACGACAACGGCAAGAAGACCGTGCCGTCCTACCTGCTGGACCCGGTCAGCATCGACAAGGCGAACACCGGGCTCCTCGTGGACGAGGGGTACTTCACCGCGGGGCAGCTGAAGTGACCGCCCGCCCCGTACTGGAGATGCGCGGCATCACCAAGACGTTCCCCGGCGTCAAGGCGCTCTCCGAGGTCGGTCTGACGGTCCGCTCCGGGGAGATCCACGCGATCTGCGGCGAGAACGGCGCCGGCAAGTCGACCCTGATGAAGGTGCTCAGCGGCGTCCATCCGCACGGCTCGTACGAGGGGGAGATCCTCTTCGACGGCGAGCCGGTGGCCTTCAAGGACATCCGGGCCGGTGAACGGCACGGCATCGTCATCATCCACCAGGAACTGGCGCTGGTCCCCCATCTGTCGATCGCCGAGAACATCTTCCTCGGCAACGAAAGGGCCACGGGCGGGTTCGTCGACTGGAACGCCACACTGCGCGAGGCCGGCCGGCTGCTGCGCCGGGTCGGCCTGCGGGAGAACCCCCAGACGCCGGTCGCCGAGATCGGCGTCGGCAAGCAGCAACTCGTCGAGATCGCCAAGGCGCTGGCCAAGGAAGTGAAGCTGCTCATCCTGGACGAGCCGACCGCCGCGCTCAACGACGAGGACAGCGCGGCCCTGCTCCGGCTCATCCTGGAGCTGCGCGACCAGGGCGTCCCGAGCGTCGTCATCTCCCACAAGCTCAACGAGATCCGCACGATCGCCGACTCCGTGACGATCCTGCGGGACGGGCGGACCATCGAGACGCTCACCGTACGCGCCGCCCCCGACGACGAGCCGGAACTCTCCGAGGACCGGATCATCCGCGGCATGGTCGGCCGCGACCTCGACCAGCGCTTCCCCGACCGCACCCGCTACACGGGCGAGGACGCGGACCGGGTGGCGCTGTCGGTACGCGGCTGGACGGTCCGGCACCCGGCCGACCACCGGCGCACGGTCGTGGACGACGTGTCGCTGACCGTGCGGCGCGGGGAGATCGTCGGCATCGCCGGCCTCATGGGCGCGGGCCGCACGGAACTCGCCATGTCCGTGTTCGGCCGCTCGTACGGCACTCACGTGGCGGGCACGGTCGAGGTGAACGGGCGCGAGGTCAGCACCCGGACGGTGCCCGCGGCGGTCGCGGCGGGCATCGCGTACGTCACCGAGGACCGCAAGACCTACGGCCTGAACCTGATCGACGACATCAACCGCAACATCTCCCTGGCCTCGCTCCCCGCCATGCGGCGCCGCGGCGTCGTGGACGAGCACCATGAGCGCCGGGTCGCCGAGGGCTACCGCGCCTCCATGAACATCAAGGCGCCCAGCGTCTTCGAGCAGGTGGGCCGGCTGTCCGGCGGCAACCAGCAGAAGGTCGTCCTGAGCAGATGGATCCACGCCGACCCGGACGTGCTGATCCTGGACGAGCCGACGCGCGGGATCGACGTCGGCGCCAAGTACGAGATCTACACCGTCATCGACCGGCTCGCGGCACAGGGCAAGGCGGTGCTCCTGATCTCGTCGGAGCTGCCGGAGCTCCTCGGGATGTGCGACCGGATCTACACGATGGCCGAAGGCCGGCTGACCGGAGAGGTCGACCGTGCCGACGCCACCCAGGAAGTCCTGATGCGTCAGATGACCCGGAACAGAAGCTGAGGCCCCGCCATGACCACCACGACCACTCCCCCCAAGGACACGCCCGCCGGGCCACCGTCCGAGCGGCCGTCGGCCGGCGCCCTGCTCGTGCGGGGTCTGCGCGGCAACATGCGCCAGTACGGCATGCTCATCGCGCTGGCCTTCATCGTCGTCCTGTTCCAGATCTGGACGGACGGCACGCTGCTGCTGCCGAACAACGTCTCCAACCTGATCCAGCAGAACGGCTACATCCTCATCCTGGCCATCGGCATGATGATCGTCATCATCTCGGGCCACATCGACCTGTCCGTCGGCTCGCTGGTCGCCTTCGTGGGCGCGATGTCGGCCGTGATGATCGTCAAACACGACATGCCCTGGGTGCTCGCCCTGGTGCTGGCGCTGCTGATCGGCGCGGTCGCCGGCGCGTGGCAGGGCTGGTTCATCGCCTACCTCGGCATTCCCTCGTTCATCGTGACGCTGGCCGGCATGCTGCTCTTCCGCGGGCTGACGCAGATCGTCCTGGAGGGCCAGTCCATCGCCCCGTTCCCGGACGGCTTCCAGAACATCGCCAAGGGCTTCATCCCCGAGATGGGCCCCTACACGCAGTACCACAACCCGACGCTCCTCCTCGGCTTCGCCGCCGTCGTGTTCCTGCTCCTGCGCGAGTGGCGCGACCGCAGGCGGCAGCTCGACCACGAGCTCGACGTGCCGCCGACCGGCCTGTGGGTGCTCAAGTGCGTGGCGCTGACGGCCGCGCTGGTGGCGTTCACGCTGACGCTGGCGTCGTTCCACGGTGTGCCGGTGGTGATGCTCATCCTGTGCGTGCTGCTCATCGGGCTCGGCTACGTCATGCGCAACGCCGTGATCGGCCGTCATGTGTACGCGCTGGGCGGCAACAAGGCGGCGGCGAAGCTGTCCGGCGTCAAGGACAAGCGGGTCACCTTCCTCGTCTTCGTCAACATGGGCGTCCTGGCCGCGCTGGCCGGCTGCGTGTACGCGGCGCGTCTCAACGCGGGCACCCCGCAGGCCGGCCTCAACTTCGAACTGGAGGCGATCGCGGCCGCGTTCATCGGCGGCGCCTCCATGAGCGGCGGCGTCGGCACCGTGATGGGCGCCGTGATCGGCGGCCTGGTCCTCGGCGTGCTGAACAACGGCATGTCGCTGGTCGGCATCGGCACCGACTACCAGCAGGTCATCAAGGGGCTGGTGCTGCTGGCGGCGGTCGGGTTCGACGTCTGGAACAAGCGCAGGGCCGGCAAGTAGGGCCGTCACCCCGGCCCTCCAGCACCCCAGCACCCCAGCACCCCAGCAACCCAGCAACCCAGCACCCCAGCAACCCATCCACTCATCGACGCATCGACGCATCGCACTCGGGAGCCGCACATGGAAACGAGCAGACGCACCGTCCTGGCGGCGGCCGCCGCCGCGGGACTCACCGCGGTCGCCGCCACGCCGGGCACCGCCCACGCGAAGGAGGGCGCGAAGCCCGTGAAGGAGCTCTTCGGCACGCTCGCCGACGGGACGAAGGTCCACCGCTGGACGCTGGCGAACGGCGGCACCCGGATGAAGGTGCTGTCCTACGGCGGCATCGTCCAGTCACTGGAGATACCCGACCGGCACGGCCGCTACGCGAACGTGTCGCTGGGCTTCGACACGCTGGACGCCTACGCGGCGTCGAGCCCGTACTTCGGGGCGCTCATCGGCCGGTACGGCAACCGGATCGGCGGGAGCCGCTTCACCCTGGACGGCCGGGAGTACCAGCTGTCCGTGAACGACGGGCCGAACAGCCTGCACGGCGGGGCGGCCGGCTTCGACAAGCGGGTGTGGGACGTGGAGCCGTTCAGCGGCCCGCGCGGGGTCGGCCTGGTCCTGCGGTACGTGAGCGCCGACGGCGAGATGGGCTACCCGGGCCGGCTCGACACCACCGTGACGTACACGCTGGGCGGGAACGGCGACTGGCGGATCGACTACGCGGCCACCACCGACCGGCCCACCGTCGTCAACCTGACCAGCCACACCTACTTCAACCTCGCCGGTGAGGGCGGCGGCGACATCCTCGGCCACGAGCTGCGGCTCCCCGCGTCCCGGTACACCCCGACCGACGCGACCCTCATCCCGACCGGGGAACTGGCGAAGGTGACGGGCACGCCGTTCGACTTCCGGCACGGCAAGCCGATCGGCCGGGACATCCGCACGGCCCATCCGCAGCTGGTGCTCGCCAAGGGCTTCGACCACAACTGGGTGCTCGACAAGGGCATCACCCGGGCCCCGCAGTACGCGGCGACGCTGCGCGACCCGGTGTCGGGACGGACCATGCGGATGGCGACGACCGAGCCGGGCATGCAGTTCTACTCGGGGAACTTCCTGGACGGCACCCTCCACGGGCCGTCGGGCCGGACCTACCGGCAGGGCGACGGGCTGTGCCTGGAGACCCAGCACTTCCCCGACTCGCCGAACAGGCCGGACTTCCCGTCGACGGTGCTGCGGCCCGGCGAGACCTACCGGTCGGCGACGGTGCACAGCTTCTCCGCGCGGTGACCCGGTTCACCGGATGACGTGACGTGCCACGGCACGGGCGCCGCTCCGGTGCCCGTGCCGTGGACGTGCCCGTGACGGATTCCGGCGGCCGGTCGGGGGCGGGTGACGCCCTCGGTCCCGCGGACCCGGGCGATAGGCGCTATCAGGTGCCGTCGTCGGGGCCGGCCGTGCGCAGCACGACGAGGGCGATGTCGTCGGCGCTCGGGGCCGATCCCCGGGCGTGGCCGACGAGCACGTCGGCGAGCCGGTCCATGGTCAGGTCGCGGCCGAGGTCGAGGTGCCCGGCGAGATCGGCGGTGGCCTCGTCCATGTCGACGCCCGGCGCCTCGACGAGGCCGTCCGTGTACAGGGCGAGCACCGTGCCGGGCGGCAGCGGGACCTCCTTGGCCGGGTACGTGGCGTTCGCGTCGATGCCGAGGAGCAGGCCGGGCGGCAGGTCGAGGACCTCGGACGCCCGCCGGGGCAGCCGGCACAGGGGCGGTGGATGTCCGGCGGTGGCCAGCACGGCCCGGTGGCGGGCCAGGTCCAGATGGGCGTAGAGGCAGCTGGTGAAGAGGCCCGGGTCCAGGTCGAGCAGCAGCCGGTTCGTGCGGGCCAGCACCTCACCGGGGGGCGCGCCCGCGCTCGCGTGGACGGCGGTGCGGACCTGCCCCATGAGGACGGCGGCGTCGATGTCGTGGCCCTGGACGTCGCCGATGGTGACGGCCGCGGTCGTCGCGTCCAGCCGGATGACGTCGTAGAAGTCGCCGCCGATGCCCACGCCGAGACCGGCGGGCAGGTAGCGGGCCGCGATGTCGATGCCGGGCACCGAGGGCAGGCTGTGGGGCAGCAGACCCGCCTGGAGGCGGTGGGCGAGCTCGTGCTTGGTGTCGTACAGCCGGGCCCGTTCCAGGGCCTGGGCGACGAGTCCGGCGAGCGAGGTGAGGATGGCGCGCTCGCCGGAGTTGAAGTTGCGCATCCGGTCGTAGCCGAGGATCAGCGACCCGATGGGCCGGCCGGACGCGATGAGCGGCAGGAACGCCCAGGACGCCATGGCGCTGTCGACGACGCCGTCCGGGAAGGCGTCCCGCAGGTCGTCGGGGCTGTTGCGGAACACGGGGGACCCGGTGGCGACGACGCGTACGGCGGGGGTGTCAGAGGTGAGGGGGAGGGAGTAGAGGTACTCGGCGAGCCGGGGGGCGCAACCGCGTTGACCGGCCAGCCGGAGCCGCCCGTCCTCCGTGGTGAGCAGGGCGAACGCCTGCGCGCCCAGCGCCGGGGTCATCTGGTCGGCGGTCTGCCCGACGACGTCCTGGACGCCCACGGCCTCGCTCAGCGTGGCCGCCAGGTGCATCAGGTTGTACAGGGCGCCCGCGCGGCCGGGCAGGGCGAGCGCGCTCCGACCGGTGCCGCCCGGCTGCTCCGTCCCCGCCGCCACGTCGGGGAGGTCCGCCGTCGTGGCGGGGGTGATGCGGACGCTGATGCCGGTGGCGTCCGGGTGCAGCTCGAAGAGGAGCCGTGTGTCCGGCGGGCGGACGGCGGTGAACGCCGTCGGGTCCCGGCTGATGACGGCCGTCCGGTAGCGGTCCTCCACGACCGGGTCGTCCAGCCAGGGCAGCGCCTCCCACGGCAGCGCCCCCATCAGCTCGGAGACGTCCGCTCCGAGGAGCTGCGCGGCCGACGCGGTGACGAAGGTGATCCGGCCGTCGATGGCCAGGGCGCAGCTCCCGCCGGGCAGTCGCTCGACGAACGCGGCCACGGCGGCCGCTGCGGACGGTTCGGGGGCGCGCCGCCGGGGCGGGACCACGAGCGGCGGCTGCTCGGGCAGCACCGAGCGGCCGTCGGCGGCGGCCGTGGCGAGCACGCCCGCCATGTGCTCGCAGGCGGCACGCACCGCGTCGGCCTCGTCCTCGGCCAGGTACGGGGAGTGCGCGCCGGGCCAGAGCATCACGAGTCCGCCCCAGACGGAGGCGCCGGTGGAGACGGGCGCGGCGGCCAGCGAGAAGCGGTACGGCAGGACCAGGCCCGGCCGGGGGTAGCGGCGGGCCATCTCCTCCTGGTCGCCGATCCACACGAGGGTCTGCTCGGCGACCGCGTCGGCCACCGGCACCGGGTCGTCGAGCGCCACCCGCGTCCAGGGGGCGGCGATGTCCAGGGCGACGCCGCTGAGGACGGCCAGACGCAGCGCCCGCCCGTCCGGGGGCAGCAGGTACACCATCCCCACGGACGCGCCGGTCTCCTCCATCGCCGAGGCCAGCGCGTCGCCCAGCTCCCGCGTCTCCGGCCGCCCGCTGTGCTCCACGCATCCAGCGTGCCCCGCCGCGCCGCGCCTCGCAGTCCGGGGCGGACCGGGAGCGTGCCCCGCTCCGGGGGGCCGGCGGGGCGGCCCCGGGGGCTGTCCCGGCGGGGTACGGCCGGTCAGGGCCGGGCGGGGGTGAAGCGGACCGCCGCGAGCCGTACCGTCCCGGTGAGGGTGATCTGCAGGTCCTGGACTCCGGCGACGTCGACGTCCACGGTCGACGTGGTGTAGGCGTACGGGCCGCCGGGCGCCGCGACGTCGACGGCCGCCAGCGGGGTGCCGTCGCCGAGCGTCAGGGCGACCGTGCCCGTGCCGGACACCTCCAGGGTGGCGGCGCGGGCCCCGGCGCCGAAGTCGCAGGCGCGGAACAGCAGGCCGCCCGTGCCCCCGCCGGCCGGGGTGACGCAGTCGCCGTACGTCCTGGTCAGGTCGGCGAGCTCGGTGCCGTGCTGCTCGTCGTGGTCGGCGGCGGCGAGCCCGCGCTCCAGGACGGGCCGGGGCGCGGCGGGCGGGCCGTCGAGCACGATCGCCGCCGTGAGCCGGATGTCGCCGCTGGACGCCCCGGCGAGCAGCTCGTACGTGCCGGGCTCCACCGTCCAGCGGCCGTGGGCGACGTCCCAGAAGCCCAGCGCGGAGACGGGTACCTCGAACTCCAGCCGCTCCCGGGCGCCGGGGGCGAGGTGGACGCGCCGATGGGCGACGAGCTCGCGGTGCGGCCGGGCGACGGACGGGGCGACGGCCCGCGCGTACAGCTGGGCGACCTCGTCGGATGCGACGGCGCCCGTGTTGGCGACGGTGAAGGCGACCCGCACCCGTCCGGCGTCCCGCCCGGCCGCCGGGTCGGTTTCCCGCTCGGCCGTCAGGTCGGTGTAGGCGAAGGACGTGTACGTCAGGCCGTGCCCGAACGGGAACAGCGGCGTGCCGTCGAAGTACAGATACGTCTGGCGGCCGCCGATGACGTCGTAGTCCAGCAGGTCCGCCAGGTCGCCGTCGGCGGCGTACCAGGTCTGCGGGAGCCGGCCGGCCGGGGAGACGTCCCCGGCGACGACCCGGGCGAGCGCGGTGCCCGCCGCCTGCCCGCCGTGGGCGGTCCACAGCACGGCGGGCAGCTCGGCGGCGGCGTCGCCGACGGCGTACGGGTAGGAGGAGGCGAGGACGAGGACGGTGCGCGGGTTGGCGGCGCGGGCGGCGCGCCAGAGCCGGTCCTGCGCCTCGGGCAGGGCGAGGGTGGTGCGGTCCTCGGTCTCGCGGCCGTTGATGTGGGGGTCGTTGCCCGCGACGACGATGACGACGTCGGCCGCCGCAGCCGCGCGGGCCGCCTCCTCGTCGCCGCGCTCGGCGGTCTCCACGGTGAAGACGGCCGGATCCTCCTCGTCCGGGGCGGCAACCCGCACGCCGTCGGCGGCGACAGAGACGTAGCCACCCGTCCCGATGTGCCGGAGGAGGTGCCCGTTCCCGTGCGGTTCGAGCCGGAACGTCTCCTGGACGACCCAGCCGCCCGGCTGGTCGGCGGAGGCGCGGACACGGCGGTCGTCGGCGACCGAGAGGTAGCGCCCGTCCGGGGCGCGCAGGGTGAGGACGCCGCCGCCCCAGTCGGTGAGGGCGAGCTCGGTGCCGTGCTCGTCGGCGACGAGGGGCGGCAGATCGGTGCGGCCCGCGAGGAGGGCGGGGTCGAGGGCGCCCTCGGCGCCGCGGGCCGCGATCGGGTGGTCGGGGTCGCCGTCGGGGACCCGCAGCACACCGGCCGCGCAGCGCAGCCGCACCCGGTCGGCGCCATCGGCGTGGGTGACGTGCTCGGCGCCGAAGCGGGCGCGCAGCCCGTCGAGGGGGCTGGAGCGGCGGATGAGGGTGCCGCTGTACCAGTCGAGCTTGCACTCGTCGGCGAGCGGTCCGACGACGGCGACGCGCGGGCCGGCGGCCGGGTCGAGCGGCAGGAGGCCGTCGTTGGTCAGGAGGACGACGGCCTGTTCGGCGGCTTCCCGGGCGAGCGCCCGGTGTTCGTCGGTGTCGAAGGCGGTGACGTCGGCGTAGGGGTCGAGCTCCGGGTCGAACTCGCCGAGCGAGAAGCGGACGCGGAGCTGACGGCGTACGGCGGTGTCGATGTCGGTCTCGTCGACGAGGCCGCGGTCGAGTGCGCCGAGCACCCTGGCGACGATCCGCGTGCTGTCGGTGCCGTGGTCGGTGAAGCTGTCGACTCCGGCACGGAGCGCGGCGGCGGTCGCCTCCTCGTGGGTGTCGAAGTAGTGCTCGGAGTCGACCAGGTTGGACGGGGCGCCCGCGTCGGAGCAGACCAGCAGCTCCTGGTCGGTCCAGGTGCGCAGGTGCTCGCGCAGATACGGCGAGAGGTGGTTGGGGCGGCCGTTCACCAGGTTGTACGCGGGCATCACCCCGGCGACGCCGCCCGCTTCGACGGCGGGGCGGAAGGCGCGCAGGTCGTACTCGTGCAGGACGCGGGGGCGCACCGACGAGGAGGTGGTGTCGCGCCCGGTCTCGTTGTTGTGGGCGAGCCAGTGCTTGAGGACGGGCGCGGTGCGCCAGTACGCGGGGTGGTCGCCGCGCAGGCCGCGCGTGTACGCGACGGCGATGGCGGAGGTGAGGGCGGGGTCCTCGGAGTAGCCCTCCTCGCCACGGCCCCACAGGGGGTTGCGCAGCAGGTTGACGGTGGGCGCCCATACGTTGAGGCCGACGCGGTCGTCGTGGGCGCGCATCGCGCGGGCCTCGGTGGCGACCGCCTCGCCGACCCGGCGGACGAGGTCGTCGTTCCAGGTGGCGCCGAGTCCGACGGCCTGGGGGAAGACGGTCGCGGGGCCCATCCAGGCGACTCCGTGCAGGGCCTCCTGGCCGGTGCGGAAGGCGGCGACACCGAGGCGTTCCACGGCGGGTGCGTACTGGTGCAGCATCGCGATCCGCTCGTCGAGCGTGAGCCGCCCGAGCAGATCGTCGACGCGCTTGCCGAACGGCAGGTGCGGATCGCGGAAGGGCAGCCGGTCTGCGGTCACGTGCGTCTCCCCTTGTGGAGGTTCCGAAGCGATCTTTCGAAGCGCTTCGATGCTCCGGCCGGTCGAGGTCGGGTGTCAAGACACAACCGGGCTACATCTCGGCAGCGCCTGTGTCGCTTCACCAGCTCCCGACCCCGGGGAGGGCGGAGGAATCTTGCCAACGGCCCTTGTGCGGCCGGATGGGTTCACTTAACCTCGCAGCAACATCGAAGCGCTTCGACGGTGAGACGCGACCGACGTCGGCCGCCGCGCCATGACCCGCTTCGGATCAGCCAGTTCCGCCAGTTCCACCTCAGACACCGCAGCCGACCGGCGCTCACCGCCGGGTGTCCTGGCGCGCCACGAAGGGTTGACGCAATGACGCCGAACGCCTCCGCAGCCCCGAGCTCCGCCCCGAGCCGGAGAAGCTTCCTCGCCTCCACGGCGGTCGCCGCGGCCGCCGTGGCCGGCGGGGTGCCCCTGCTCGCCGCGTGCGGCGGCTCGCAGAGCCAGAAGAAGGACGGCGCCACGAGCGGCAAGGACGCGGCGAGGATCCTCCCCACGTATGTGGCGCAGACCGTCGTGCGGCCCGACATCCCGTCGAAGAACGGCTCGTCGGCCGGCTTCTCCGCGGCCATCGCCGCGGCCACGCTGAAGACGTCGGTGCCGGGCAAGCTCGGCAAGGGCAACACCGTGCGGATCATGGCGCCGCTGTGGGGCTCGCCGCCGAAGAGCGACAACCCGTGGTACAAGGCCATGGACGAGGCGATCGGTGTGACGACCCGGTGGCAGAACCAGGACGGCAACACGTACGACGAGAAACTGGGCGCGGTGCTGGCCTCCAGCGACGTCCCGGACGTCGTGGTCGTGCCCGGCTGGAACCTCACCGGCAAGATACCGAGCGCCGTCAACGCGAAGTTCGCCGACCTCGGGCCGTACCTGTCGGGCGACAAGGTCAAGGACTACCCGAACCTGGCGGCCGTCCCCACCGACGCGTGGCAGCGGTCCATCTTCGGCGGGGCGCTGCGCGGCATCCCCATGCCGGCCCCGCACGTCACCAACATCGCCCCCTTCTACCGTCAGGACGTCTTCGCCAAGCGCGGCTGGCAGGTGCCGAAGAGCCCCGACGAGTTCCTGGCGTGGGCGAAGGAGGCCACCGCGGCCAAGAGCAAGGTGTGGGCCTGCGACGACATGAAGTGGACCGCCTTCAACGTGTTCGGGGTGTTCCCCGGCAGCGACAAGGCGCTGTGGTGGAACATGGTCGACGGCAGGCTCGTCAACCGGATCGAGACCGAGGAGTACCTCGAAGCCCTGGAGTGGACGCGCAAGCTGTACGCGGCCGGAGTCGTCCACCCCGACGCCTTCGCCCAGAACCAGGGCGACTCGGGCAACCGGTTCACCTCGGGACAGGTCCTCGTCTACAACAACGACCTGTCCCACTGGTACTCGAAGACCGCCGAACAGGCCGCGCAGAACCCCGAGTTCAAGATCGCGGCGATGGACGTCTTCGGCCCCGGCGGCGCGGCGCCGAAGCTGTTCGCCCAGCAGCCGGCCGGCATCTTCACCTTCGTCAGCGACAAGGCGTCGGAGGCGGTCGTCCGGGACTTCCTGGCCATCGCCAACTTCTGCGCGGCGCCGTACGGCACCAGGGAGCGCATGCTCACGGACTACGGCGTGGAGGGCACCCACTTCACCTACCAGAAGGGCCTGCCCGTCAAGAACGACACCGGGCTGAACCAGGTGACGTCCGCGTTCGACCTCACCGGCGACCCCGCCCCGTACATCGCCCACCCCGACCAGCCGGACATCACCAGGGCGCAGGTCGAATGGCAGCAGCGGATGGGCGCCTTCACGACGAAGACCTCGTTCTACGGGCTGACCGTGACCGAGCCGTCCCAGTGGACCAACCTCGCGGACGACTTCGAGCAGCTGGAGGACGACGTCGTGCGCGGCCGCAAGAAGATCGGAGACGTCCAGCGGGCGGTGTCCGACTGGAAGAGCAAGGGCGGCGACCAGCTGCGCGACTGGTACCGCAAGCTGCTGGACGACACCGGCTCCGCCGCGAACTGACACGCCGACGCGCAAGGAGATGACCGTGTCGCAGCACAGCACGGTGCCGGACGAGACAGCCCCGGCCGCCCGGGGCGAGGCGGACACGGCACCGGCACCACGGACCCGGGCGGGCGCGCTGCCGGCCGCACGGTCCGGCCGCAAGGCCCGTCGGGAGCCGGCCGGAACTCCCCCCGAGGGCGGCAAGCCGGCCCTGCGGGCGCGGTTCCGGCGGGACCGGGTACTGGTGCTGATGACGCTGCCCGCCCTGCTGCTGGTCCTGGTGTTCCACTACGTCCCGGTCCTCGGCAACGTGGTGGCCTTCCAGGACTACAACCCGTACCTCAGCGAGAACGGCTTCGCCGCCATGCTGGAGAGCCCGTGGATCGGGTTCGACCAGTTCGAGCGGATCTTCGCGGACTCGGCGTTCTGGCGGGCGGTCGAGAACACGCTCGTGCTGTTCTTCCTCCAGCTGGTGCTGTTCTTCCCGGTGCCGATCGTGCTGGCGCTGCTGATCAACAGCATCATCAGGCCCCGGGTGCGGGCGGTCGCCCAGGCGATCATGTACCTGCCGCACTTCTTCTCCTGGGTGCTGGTCGTCACCGTCTTCCAGCAGATCTTCGGCGGCGCCGGCATCATCGCGCAGACCCTGCGGCAGCACGGCATCGAGGGCTTCGACCTGATGACCGACCCGGGCATCTTCAAGTTCCTCGTCACCTCCGAGGGCATCTGGAAGGACGCCGGCTGGGGCGTCATCGTCTTCCTCGCGGCGCTGTCCTCGGTCAGCCAGGACCTGTACGAGGCCGCCGCGATGGACGGCGCGGGACGGTGGCGGCGGATGTGGCACGTGACGCTGCCCGCGCTGCGCCCGGTGATCGCCCTGCTGCTGGTGCTGCGGGTCGGTGACGCGCTC
Source organism: Streptomyces sp. NPDC047886 (assembly GCF_043204435.1). Classification (NCBI taxonomy): domain Bacteria; kingdom Bacillati; phylum Actinomycetota; class Actinomycetes; order Kitasatosporales; family Streptomycetaceae; genus Streptomyces; species Streptomyces sp. NPDC047886. The sequence goes on along the minus strand of NZ_JBIDCF010000004.1, from coordinate 468,486 downwards.
ACCGTGGGCTTCGAGCAGCTCCTGCTGCAACGGGACGCCGTGGGACCGGACGCGGCCGAAGTGCTGGACACGTACGTGTGGTGGACCGGTCTGCGCAACCAGGACTTCAGCTACGCGGCGGCCGCCGGCCTCATCAAGGGGATCGTCGGGCTCGGGCTCGTCCTCACGGCCAACAAGGTCGCCCATCTCATGGGCGAGCAGGGGGTGTACAAGAAGTGACCACGCCACCCAGCCGCTGGGCCGCGCCGCCCCGCCCCGTGTGGGAGGAGGAGCCGCGCGCGGCCGGACTGGCCGGCAAGGGCATCGTCCTGGCCGGCGCGTGCCTCGCCATCCTCTTCCCCCTGTGGATCGTGATCGTCACCAGCCTGTCGTCACGGAAGACGATCACCGAGGCGGGCGGCCTCGTCGTCGTCCCGAAGGACCTCACGTTCGTCGCCTACCAGGAGCTGCTGAGCGGCGGTCAGGTGCAGCGGGCGGCGCTGGTCAGCCTGGGCGTGACGCTCGTCGGCACGCTGTTCAGCATGACGGTGTCGGTGCTCTGCGCCTACGGGCTGTCGAGGACCGGGTCGCTGGCTCACCGGTGGATCCTGATGACCCTGCTCGCGACGATGTTCTTCGGCGCCGGACTGATCCCCACGTATCTGCTGGTGCAGGCGCTGGGTCTGACCGACACCTATCTGGCGCTGATCCTGCCCAGTGCCGTGAGCGTCTTCAACATCCTCGTCCTGCGGGCGTTCTTCATGAACATCTCCCCGGAGCTGATCGACAGCGCCCGCATCGACGGGGCCGGCGACCTGCGGATCCTGTGGAAGATCGTGATGCCGCTGTCGCGGGCGGTGATCGCCGTGATCGCGCTGTTCTACGCGGTCGGGTACTGGAGCGCGTGGTTCAACGCCTCGATCTACCTCACCGACCAGGACATGATGCCGCTGCAGAACGTCATGATCCAGATCGTGCAGAAGCAGGAGCCGCCGACCGGGCTCGCCCAGGTCATCAGGACCGGGCAGCTGTCTCCGCTGTCCGTGCAGATGGCCGTCATGGTGATGGCGCTGCTCCCCGTCGCCGTCGTGTCGCCCTTCGTCCAGAAGCACTTCCGGAAGGGCATGCTCACCGGCGCGGTCAAGGGCTGAGCCGCGATCGCGCCGAGCCCTCGGCGGGAGCCGAGCCCGCGATCGGGGCTCGCTGTCGAGGGCCCGCCGTGAGCGGATGACGAGCCGCCCTCCCCTCCGACGGGCGCCTGCCGGGGCGTGACCACCCGCCGCCCCGGCAGGCGCAGGCCCTCTCCGCGCTACGACTCCACCGCACACCCCCACTTCAGAGATCGAGGCATCCCATGCGTCCTTCCGAGCCGAGCCGACGGTCCGTTATCGCCGGCGGTGCCGGCGCCGCCGCACTCGCCGCCGTACCCGCTCTGGGCACCGCCGCGCACGCGGCGCCCGCCCCCGTGCCGGGCCGGGGGCGTGACCGGGCCGCCGGGGGAGCCACAGCGGCCCCGTACCGCTGGCGCACCGCCGTGATCGGCGGCACCGGTTTCCTCACCGGCGTGCTGTTCCACCCGTCGGTGCGCGGCCTCGCGTACGCCCGCACCGACATCGGCGGCGCCTACCGCTGGGAGGACCGCACCGGCTGCTGGAAACCGCTGACGGACCACATCGGCTGGGACGACTGGAACCTGCTGGGCGTGGAGGCCATGGCCGTCGATCCCGCGCACCCGAACCGGCTGTACCTGGCGCTCGGTACGTACAGCCAGCCGTGGGCGGGGAACGGCGCGGTGCTCCGCTCCGACGACCGGGGCGCCACCTGGGCCCGTACCGACCTCGACGTCAAACTGGGCGCCAACGAGGACGGCCGGGGCACGGGCGAGCGGCTGCTCGTCGACCCGCGCGACAGCGCGACGCTCTGGCTGGGCACCCGGCACGACGGCATGCTGAGGTCGAAGGACCGGGGCGCCTCCTGGGCCCCCGCGCCCTTCCCCGCCTCCCCCTCCCCCACCGGCCAGGGCGTCACCTTCCTCGTCGCCGCGGGCCGCACCGTGTACGCGGGCTGGGGCGACGGCGGTGGCGCCCTGTACCGCACGACGGGCGCCGGGGGCGGCTGGGAGGCCGTGCCGGGCCGCCCGGCCGGCGCCGCGGCGAAGGTCCCGATCCGCGCCGCGTACGACACGGGCACCCGCTGCCTGTACGTCACCTACGCGGACGCGCCCGGCCCCAACGGGCAGTCGGACGGGTCGGTGCACCGGCTGAACACGACGACCGGCGCGTGGACCGACGTCACCCCGGTACGCCCGGGGCCCGGTGACACGTTCGGCTACGGCGGTGTCGCCACCGACGCCCGGCGCCCCGGCACCGTCGTCGTGTCGACCAACAACCGCTGGGGCCGGGTCGACACGCTGTTCCGGTCGACGGACGGCGGCTCGACCTGGACGTCCCTGAAGGACTCCGCCGTCTTCGACGTCTCCGAGACCCCTTTCCTCGCGTGGGGTGAGGCGACCCCCAAGTTCGGCTGGTGGATCCAGGCGCTGGCACTCGACCCGTACGACTCCCGGAACCTCGTGTACGGCACGGGCGCCACCCTCTACGGCACCCGCGACCTGCGCCGCTGGGCGCCGCGGATCCGCGGCCTGGAGGAGAGCTCCGTACGCCAGCTGATCTCGCCCCCGGCCGGGGAGGCGCATCTGATCAGCGGGCTCGGCGACATCGGCGTGATGTACCACGAGCGGCTCACCGCTTCGCCGTCGCGCGGGATGGCGACGAACCCGGTGTTCGGGTCGGCGACCGGGCTCGCCCAGGCCGCGCTGCGGCCCGCGTACGTGGTGCGCACCGGCTGGGGCGAGCGGGGCAACGGCGCGTACTCCACCGACGGAGGCCGGACGTGGGCGCCCTTCGCCGCCCAGCCCGCCATCGCCAAGGACGCTCCGGGGCCCATCGCCGCCAACGCCGACGGCACCGTGCTGCTCTGGTCGTTCGTGCACGGGGACGGCACCAGGCACGCCACGCACCGCTCCCTCGACAACGGCGCCACCTGGGCCGGAATCGACTCCTTCCCGAAGGGCGCCACGCCGGTCGCCGACCCGGCCGACCCGACGCTCTTCTACGCGTACGACACCGACACGGGAACGGTATACGTCAGCACTGACAGTGGCGCCTCGTTCACGGCCGGTGCGACAGGACTGCCCGCAGGGGACGTCCAGTTCAGGATCGCGGCCGTGCCGGGCCGGCGGGGCGACCTGTGGCTTTCGGCCAAGTGGAACGGGCTGTACCACTCGACCGACGCGGGCCGCGCGTTCACCAGGGTGAGCAGCTGCTGGGCGTCGTACGCGCTCGGCTTCGGCAGGGCGGCCCCCGGCGGCGACGGCTACCCGGCGATCTTCCAGACCGGCGCGGTCGAGGACTTCGTGGGCGTCTACCGCTCCGACGACGGCGCGAAGAGCTGGATCCGGATCAACGACGACGCCCACCAGTGGGGCTGGACCGGTGAGGTCGTCACCGGCGACCCGCGCGTCCACGGCCGCGTCTACCTCGGCACCAACGGGCGCGGCATCCAGTACGGGGACCCCGCTCCCGGAGCTGGTGCCTGATGCCGTCGCTCCACGACGCCACCCGGGGACGGATCCTCTTCGGCGGCGACTACAACCCGGAGCAGTGGCCCGAGGAGACCTGGGCCGATGACCTCCGGATGATGAAGGACGCCGGAGTCAACTCCGTGACGCTCGGGGTGTTCTCCTGGGCGCGCCTCGAACCGCGCCCCGGCGCCAGGGACTTCGGCTGGCTCGACCGGCTGATGGACCTGACGCACACGCACGGCGTCGGCGTCGTCCTCGCCACGCCGACCGCGTCGCCGCCGCCGTGGATGGGCTCGCGGCACCCCGAGACGCTGCCGCGCGACGAGAACGGCCAGACGGTGTGGTGGGGGTCGCGGCAGCAGTTCTGCGCCAGCTCCCCCACCTACCGGGCGTACGCCGCCGCGATCACCGAGGACCTGGCCGCCCGGTACCGCGCGCACCCGGCGCTGACGATGTGGCACGTCAACAACGAGTACTGCACGCACTGCTGGTGCGACGAGACCGCCCGGCACTTCCGCCGCTGGCTGGCCGCCCGGTACGGCACGGTCGACGCGCTCAACGAGGCGTGGGGCACCGCGTTCTGGTCGCAGCGCTACGACGCCTGGGACGAGATCATCCCGCCCCGCCGTGCCCAGTACATGCGCAATCCGGCACAGCTCCTGGACTTCCGGCGGTTCACCTCGGACGCGTTGCTGGAGTGCTACGTCGCCGAGCGGGACATCGTCGCCCGGCACACCCCGCTCGTCCCGGTGACCACCAACTTCATGCCGTTCTGGTCGGGTCAGGACGCGTGGACGTGGGCGGGGCGGGAGGACGTCGTCTCCGTCGACGTCTACCCCGACCCGAAGGACCCGTACGGCGGCCAGTACAACGCCATGATCGGCGACATGACCCGGTCCCAGGCGGGCGGCCCGTGGATGGTGATGGAGCAGGCGGCGGGCCCGGTGAACTGGCGGGGCGTCAACCACCCCAAGCCGCGCGGACTGAACCGGCTGCTCTCCCTCCAGTCGGTGGCGCACGGCGCGGACGCCGTCTGCTACTTCCAGTGGCGCCAGTCGCGGCAGGGCGCGGAGAAGTTCCACTCGGGCATGGTGTCGCACGCCGGCGAGGAGGGCCGCACCTTCCAGGAGGTCAAGCGGATCGGTGCCGAACTGGCCGTGCTCGGCCCCGAGGTGGCGGGTACGGACGTGCGGGCGGACGTCGCGGTGCTGCACGACTGGCACTCCTGGTGGGCGGTGCGGCAGGACGGCATGCCGTCCCGCGAGGTCGACTACCCGGAGGTGGTGCGGGCGTGGCACCTGGCCCTGTGGCAGCAGGGCCTCACCACGGCGTTCGCGCACCCCGAGCACGAGCTGAGCGGGTACCGCCTGGTCGTCGTCCCCCAGCTGTACCTGCTGACCGACGCGGCGATCGACAACCTCGTGGGGTACGTGGAGGGCGGCGGCACGCTGGTGTCGGGCTTCCTCACCGGGGTCGCCGACCGGGACGACCGGGTCCGCCCCGGCGGCATGGACGCGCGGCTGCGCGCCCTGTTCGGGATCGGCGTGCTCCAGGAGTGGTGGCCGCTGGACAAGGGCGAGACGGTCCCCTGCGACGGTTTCGAGGGGTCCCTGTGGTCGGAGGAGCTGACGGCGTCCGGCGACGGCGAGGTGCTGGCCGCGTACCGGGGCGGTGAGCTCGACGGGCTGCCCGCGGTGCTGCGCAGGGGCCGCGCCTGGTACGTGTCGACGCTGCCGGAGCCCGCCGCCCTGCGGGCCCTGCTCGCGGACGCGGCCGGGCGGGCGGGGGTGGGCCCGGTGCTCGACGGGCTGCCGGAGCGGGTGGAGGCGGTACGCCGCGGTGACCTGCTGTTCCTGTTGAACCACGGGCGGGCGGCCGTCACGGTGGACGTGCCCGGCACCCATCGGGACGTGCTGACCGGGGCGCGGGTGACCGGCGCTGTGCCGCTGGAGCGGTACGGGGTCGCGGTGCTCAGGGAGACACCGCGATGACGTGGGGCGGGGCGGGCGGGGGCGGGTTCGGCGGCGGGCCGGTGCACGGAACGTGGGAGCCCGCCCCGGCCGGCCGCTGGGAGGACGCGTTCCTGAGCGGCAACGGCCGGCACGGTGCCATGGTGTTCGGCGATCCGGAGGACGACCGGGTCATCGTGAACCATCACGCGCTGGTGCTCCCCGTACCGGCCGCCCACACCCTGCCGCCCCGGCTCGCCGCCGGGCTGGCCGGACTGCAGGACCGGCTCCTGGCCGGGGACACGACCGCCGCCGAGCGGTTCACCGACGGGCGGGAACTGCGCTGGGTGGGCGCCTTCCACCCGGCGTTCCAGGTGCGGACGCGCCGGGAGACGGCCGGTGGGGGCGGGCGCTACCGCCGCGAGGTCGACTTCGCGACCGGGGTGGTGCGTTCCGTGTGCGCCGGGCGGGAGAGCCGGGTGTTCGTGTCCCGCGCGGACGACGTGATCGTCCAGTACGTCACCGGCGCCGCCCTGTCCGCCGTGATCAGCCTGGACCACCGGCTGCCGGGCGCGCCCGGGAACCTGGCCGTCGGCCAGGGCACCGTCCTGACGGCCGAGGGGGCCCTGCTGAGCCTGCGGGCCGCCTACCCGGGCGGCGACCTGGCGTTCACCGGCGTGACGCTGATCGTCGTGCCGCCGGGCGGTACGAGCCGCGTCGAGGGCCCCGGCGTCCGGGTGTCGGGCACCCGGGAGGTGCTGCTGCTCACGCGGGTGCGCCGCCACCCGGGCGAGTGCGATGTCCTCGGGGAGGCCGCGGCCCTGCGGGCACTGCTCACGGAGCCCGCCGCGGAACCCGCGGGACCCGCCCCCCGGGAGGCCCCGGGCGCCGTGTACGCCGCACTGCTCGCCCGGCACGAGGCGCGGCACCGCACGGCGTACGAGCGGGTCGTGCTGGACCTCGGCGGGAGCGCCGCCGACCGGGCCCTGCCCGGCAGCGCGCTGCTGGCCGCCCCGGACAGCCCGGCGCTGACCGAGCGGCTGTTCGCGGCGGGCCACTACCACCTGCTCTCCGCGAGCGGGATGCTGCCGCCCCGGCTGGTGGGCCTGTGGACCGGCGACTGGGACACCGCCTGGGCCGGGGCGTTCACGACCGACGCCAATCTGAACCTCCAGACCGCGTCGGCGGCGGCCGCCGGCCTGCCGGAGGTCGCCGAGGCCCATGCGGCGCTGGTGTACGGCCAGTTGCCGGACTGGCGGGACAACGCCCGGGCGGTCTTCGGGGCCCGGGGGGTGGTGGCGCCGCCGCACACGGACGGCGTGTCGGGCCATACGTACCACTTCCAGCGCGAGTACCCGCTGCACCTGTGGACGGCGGGGGCCGACTGGCTGCTGCATCCGCTCGTCGAGCACGCCGACACCACCGGCGCCACCGATCCCCGGCTGGTCGCCGCACTCGCCGAGGTGGCCCGGTTCTACGAGGACTTCCTGACCCGCACCGGGCCCGACGGGCGGCTCGTGATCGTCCCGTCGTACTCGCCGGAGAACCGGCCCGCCAACGCGAGCTGGGGCACGATCAACGCGACGATGGACATCGCGGCGGCCCGGCACGCGCTCACCACGGCCGCCGACCGGGCCTGCGGCCCCGGGGACGCGCGGCGGCTGCGGGAACTCGCCGCGCGGCTGCCCGACTACCGGATCAACGAGGAGGGGGCGCTGGCCGAATGGGCGTGGCCCGGCCTCGCCGACAGCTACGACCACCGCCACCTGAGCCATCTGTACCCGGTGTGGCCGCTCGGTGAGATCAACCCGTACGACACCCCGGAGCTCGCCCGTGCCGCGCACCGGGCGCTGGAGCTGCGCGGCGCGGAGAACGACTCGGCGCACGGCCATCTCCACCACGCCCTGATCGCGGCGCGGCTGCGGGACGGGACGCGGGCGGCCGGGGCCCTCGGCCGGGTGCTGCGCGGCGACTTCTTCCATGAGTCGCTGATGAGCGCGCACTATCCGGGGCGTGAGGTGTACAACGCCGACGCCGCGCACACGCTGCCCGCGCTGCTGATCGAGCTGCTGGTCCAGTCGACGCCGGACCGGCTGGTGCTGCTGCCCGCGCTGCCCCCCGCGTACCGGGCGGGGGCGCTGCGCGGCGTGCGCACCCGGTTCGGCGCCCGTGTCGACCTGGAGTGGCGCGACGACACGTGCACCGCCACGCTCCGCCCCTCCCGTACGGGCCGGATCGACCTGAGGACTCCCGCCGGCGGACAGCCGCTGGAGCTGACCGCCGGTGAGGAACGGGTGCTCACGCTGAGCACCCGGTGATCCCCATCCCCCCACCCATGGAAGGGACCCCATGGCACGACGTACCCCCGGCCGGCTGCGGACGGCGCTGCTCGCGCCGGTGCTCGCGCTCGGCGCGACGATCGGACTGGCCTCGGCGCCGGCGCACGCCGCCGTCTGGCACACCTGCGACCAGTGGGGCAACACCTCGCTGAACGGCTACACCCTCTACAACAACATCTGGGGCAAGGGCCCCGGCCCCCAGTGCACCTGGGCCAACTCCGGGACGAGCTGGGGAGTGTGGGCGGACCACCCCGGCACGGGCGGCATCAAGTCGTACCCGAACGCCAAGAAGGCGGTCAACCGGTCGATCAGCGGCATGTCCTCGCTGACCAGCGGCTACCGGGTGACGGTCCCGTCGTCCGGCGCGTACAACACGGCGTACGACATCTGGGACACGGACTACGACTACGAGGTCATGCTCTGGATGAACCACAACGGCCCGGTGGGCCCGCTGGGCACCGCGCAGGGCGGTGTCACGCTCGGCGGTCACAGCTGGAACGTGTACAAGGGCCGGGTCACCAACGAGGACGGCTCGTACCACGACGTGTTCTCGTTCCTGCGGACGTCGGACTCCACCTCCGGAACGGTGAACATCCTGCCCATCCTCAAGTGGATCAAGGACACCAAGGGCTGGTGGGGCGACGAGACCATCGGTGACGTGCAGTTCGGCTTCGAGATCACCTCGTCGCCGGGCGGTCTGGACTTCCGCACCGACAGCCTGACGGTCTCGGCGGGCTAGCACCCCGCGCGGGCCGCGCCACGCCGCGAGGGCTTCGTGGCCCGCGCCGGCGCCGCCGCCGCGCGTCCCTCTCGTGGACGCGCGGGGGCGGCGTCCGGCGTGTCCTGCCGCGCTGCGGGACGAGAGTGCGCCACGGGACGGGAACGGCCTCGCCGCCGAGCAGGAGTCACCGTGACGCACCGAGCCCGGCGTGATCCACCGCGACCGGTTCGTCGCCCGTCCGCGCCGGTGCTGTCAGGCCGGTGGTGGGCCACACGGGCCGAGGCGTCGAACCGCTGCGCCCTGGACAGGGGCCCCGGGGCACAGGGCCGGCGTCGGGGCGGTCCGCCGGGCCTCGCGGGTCAGGGGCGGTCCGCCGGGCCTCGCGGGTCAGGGGCGGTCCGCCGGGCCTCGCGGGTCAGGGGCGGTCCGCCGGGGCGGCCGCCCGGGGCCCGGTGCTCTCGCGGACCGTCAGCTCGGGCGCCAGCAGGACGACCTCGTCCGTGCCGCGCCCCTCCAGTTTGGCGACGACCTGCTCCACCGCGTGACGGCCCATGCTCTGCGCGGGCACCGCCACCGACGTGAGCGGCACGGAGGCGTGCGCGGCGACCTGGTCGGGGCAGATGGCCATCACCGAGACGTCCTCGGGCACGGCACGGCCCTGCTGCCGCAGCAGGGCCAGGAGCGGGTCGGTCGCGGCCTCGTTCTGCACGATGAACGCGGTGGTGCCGGGCCGCTCGTCGAAGACGCGGGCGAGGGTCGCGGAGACGGCGGCGTAGCTGCCCTCGCAGGGCCGGTGGAGCAGGCGCAGGCCCCGTTCGGCGCTGCGGGCGCGCAGTCCGTTCAGCGTCCGCTCGGCGAAGCCGGTGTGGCGTTCGTAGACGGCCGCGGCCTCGCCGATGACGGCGATCTCGCGGTGCCCGAGCCCGGCGAGGTGGTCGGCGCACAGCGCGCCCGCCGCCTCGAAGTCGAGGTCGACACAGCTCAGTCCTGTGGTGTCGGCGGGCAGGCCGATGAGGACACCGGGCCTGGCGGCCTCGCGCAGCAGTGGCAGCCGGTCGTCGTCCAGCTGCACGTCCATGAGGATCATGGCGTCGGCGAGCGCGCTGCCCTCGATGCGGCGGACGGCGGCGGGGCCCTCCTCACCGGTGAGCAGCAGGACGTCGTAGCCGTGGCCGCGGGCGGTGGTGGCCACGGCGATGGCGATCTCCATCATGACCGGCACGTACATGTCGCTGCGGAGCGGGATCATCAGCGCGATGATGTTGGACCGGCTGCTGGCCAGCGCGCGGGCGCCGGCGTTGGGGTGGTAGCCGAGCTGTTCGATGCTGCGCTCGACGCGCTCGCGGGTGGAGGCCGAGATGGACCGCTTGCCGCTCAGGACATAGCTCACCGTGCTGGCGGACACTCCGGCATGCTGAGCGACATCGGCAAGGGTGACCATCGGCTCTCCCGGACGGTAGGGCTGCGAAGTGAAGCGGACCGGAGTGAAGCAGAAGTGCGGCAGAACACGGGGAAGTGAAGAGCCCTGCGAAGTGAAGCGCTTCGATTCGTTTCGCTCCGAGATTAGAGGGACCGCCGACGACTGTCCAGAGAATCTATCGAAGCGCTTCGATAGGAGTCTCCGGGGGCCGTGGACCGGACGCCGCGAAGGCCCGGTACGCGGGTGAGGCCGGGGAGGCGAGCGCCTCCCCGGCCCAGGGTAGTGAAGGGACCGCCCGTCCGCTCCTATCCGTTCGGGATCCGCAGGAAGGTGACGGAGTGCGGCGGGAAGGTGTGCGTGAACGTCCGGCCGACTCCCGTCAGGGTCGATTCGACGGGCAGGACCGGACGGTCGTCCGCCGTGTTCACGGCGTCGGGCGCGCCCTGGAGGGTGGTGAGCCGCGCGGTCGTGGAGCCGGGCTCGGTACCGAGGTCGACCCGGGTGCGGGCCGGGGACGCCTGGGCGTTGACCACCTTGACGATCAGCTCGCCGGTGGCGGCGTCCCGCGTGACCACCTGGCGGAACGGTTCGGCGCGGGAGTCGTCGGTGAAGGAGCCCCACCGCTGCCCGTCGAGGTAGAGGGTGACCTGGCGGCCGCGCACCTGGACACGCAGGTCGTAGGTCCGGCCGGTCTCGACGGTCGTGGCGTTCTCGGTCAGCGTCTGCTTGGCGCCGTCGACCGCCTTCTCCACGGCGGACCGGGTGTTGTTCCAGCCGCCGAGGTTCCACCAGTAGTGGTTGCCGGTGTCGCGGACGCCGAAGGCGACGAGGAAGCCCTCGCTGCCCGCCCTCTTGGTGGCCTTGACCCTCAGGTCGTAGTTCCGCCAGGCCGGGTCCCCCGCCGTGACCAGGGTGTCCTGGGCGGCCGTGTCGGACTGGACGAAGGCGCCGTCCTGGACGGTCCAGGTGCCGCGACCTGCCGCCCGGGTCCACCGGCCGTCACCGGCGGAGAAGTCGTCCGCCAGGAGGGTGGTGCCGTCCTCGCCGGTGACCGACACATCGTCGTACGCGACGCTGGTCGCCCAGGTGGACAGGCCGACCGCGCCGGTGATCGGGGCGTTCAGGTGCGGCGTGCGGGACGCCTCGCTGGGCACGACCCGGTCGCCGGTGTTGTTCATGAACAGCTTCTGCACCTCGTAGCTGGTCGACCCCCAGGAGCGGGAGGAGTCGAACCAGATCATGTCCGGCCGCCACTGGTTCTGGTCGACGTCGGCCAGCAGCGGGGCGTACGAGGCGAGTTTGACGACGTCGGCGTTGCGCTCCAGGCCGGTCATGAAGGCGGCTTCGGACAGGGCGTTGAAGAACCGGTTGTCACGGGAGGCGTACTCGCCGAGGAAGACCTTCGGGCCCTGGCGGTCGTAGGAGTCGTACCGCTCGTTGTTCTCCAGGAACCACTGGGGGCTGTTGTAGTAGTGCTCGTCGACCAGGGCGACGCCCGCCTGGCGGTTCAGCTGCCAGAGGCGGTCGAAGGTGGTGCCGGTGTCGTCGGGGCCCGAGTTGCCGACGACGGTGATGCCGGGGTACCTGGCCTCGATGGCGGCGCGGAACTGCTGGAAGCGGGTGAAGTACGCGTCGGGCAGGTTCTCCTCGTTGCCGACGGCGAGGTGGGTGAGGCCGAACGGCTTGGGGTGGCCCATCGCGGCGCGCTTGCGGCCCCAGGTGGAGGTGACGGGCCCGTTGGCGAACTCGATCAGGTCCAGGGTGTCCTGGATGTGGCGGCGCAGCAGGGCGTGATCGTCGGTGGCCGTGTTCTGGCCGCAGCCGGTGACCAGGGCGGGGACCACGGGTAGCGGCATGGCGCCGATGTCCTCGGCGAACTGGAAGTACTCGTAGTAGCCGAGGCCGTAACTCTGGTGGTAGCCCCAGAAGTTGGCGTTGACGGCCCGTTCCTCGACGGGTCCGACGGTGTCCTTCCACTGGTAGGAGCGCTTGCGCTCCCAGTCGGGCGCCTCGTACGCCCGGTGGCTGCCGGTGTTGACGAGGCAGCCGCCGGGGAAGCGGAGGAATCCGGGCTTCAGGGCGGCGATCTTCTCGGCGAGGTCCTTGCGCAGCCCGTTCGGGCGGCCCTTGAAGGTGTCCTTGGGGAACAAGGAGACCATGTCGAGGCGCAGGACGCCGCCGCCCTCCGCGGTGACCGCGAGCCGGGCGCCCGTCGTGGTGGCGCGGCCGGTGAGGGTGCCGGAGTACCGGGTCCAGCCGTCGCCCCGCACGGTGACGGTGAGCGGCGCGGAGAGGGCGGAGCCGTCGGCGGCCTGGAGCTGGGCGGTGAGGCGGGTGCCGCGGCGCTGGTCGGTGCGGGCCCGGACGGAGAAGTCGTAGCGGGCGCCCTCCCGTACGGCGATCCCGGTGCCGTATCCGGAGTTGACGACGCCGTAGCGGGCGCCGGCGCCGCCGTGCCCGGAGAGGTCGACGCGCAGGTAGTGGCGGTTGCGCTCGTTGAGGCGGTCGGCGTCGCCCACGACCCGCACGGTTCCGGTGGCGCCGCCGGTGGCGGTCTCCCGCCAGCCGGTCAGCGGGGTGTAGGCGCGGTTGTCGGCGGTGGAGAACTCGAACGACCGGTTCTGGACGAGTTCCGCGTAGAGGCCGCCGTCGGCGGCGTTGTTGATGTCCTCGTAGAAAACGCCGTACATGGTGCGGTCGATCGCGGGGCCGGTGCGGTCGGGGTGGACCGTGAGGCTGTAGTCGGCCGGCTCGGCCGCGGGGATGGAGTCGTCGGCCCGGGTGGGGGCCGCCATGACGGTACCCACCAGCGCGGCCGCCAGCGCGAGGACGAGCCTCGGCCGTATGCGTGCCATGTGTGTGCTCCTGGATTCTCTGCTGTTCGATATACCGGACATTGACCAGGACTTCGAACAGGAAGATAGGCACGGGGAGTTGACGCGTCAACGGTGACGACCGTGTCACCGGGTCCGCCGGGCCGGTCGTGGCGCGCGGGGCGACGCCTCCGGCAGCCGTACGGTCGCCACCGCTCCCCCGTCCGGCGCATTGGCGAACTCCACGTCGGCGCCCAGCACAGCCGCCTGGCCCAGCACGATCGTGAGCCCCAGGCCGTGCCCGCGCCCCCGGTCCGCCTCGCCCGTGCGGAACCGCTGCGGGCCCCGGTCGATCAGTCCCGCGGGGTACCCGGGGCCGTGGTCGCGGACCCGGACCAGCGGTCCGTCGACCGTCACCTCGACCGGTGGGGCGCCGTGCCGGTGCGCGTTCACCACGAGGTTGGCCAGCACCCGGTCGAGCCGGCGCCGGTCGGTCTCCACCCGCGCGTCGCGCACGATCCGCACCTCGGCGGGCAGGCCCGTGGCCCGTACCGCCCGTTCGGCCGTGCGGCCGAGATCGTGCGGGTCGAGCTCGGCGCGCTCCACACCCGCGTCGAGGCGGGAGATCTCCAGCAGGTCCTCGGTGAGCCGGTGCAGGGCCCTCAGCCGGTCGTGGATCATCTCCTTCGGCCGGCCGTCCGGCAGCAGCCCCGCCGCGGCCAGCACCCCGGTCAGCGGGGTGCGCAGCTCGTGCGCGACGTCCGCGGTGAACCGCTTCTCGGTCTCCAGCCGGGCCTGGAGCGTGCCCGCCATGGTGTCCAGTGCGGTGGCCACCGCCCGCACCTCATCGCGCCCCGCTCCCCGCCCGCCGTCGCCGGGCATGGAGACGCGGGCGTCGAGGTCGCCGTCGGTGATGCGGCGGGCGACGGCGGCGGTGGCGGTGAGGCGGCGGCTGATCCGCACGGCGAGGAACAGACCGGCCACGGCGACCAGCCCGGCCGCCGCCACCGCCGAGCCGATGATCGCGGTGTCGGTGTCCCGCAGGTGGTCGCGGGTCTGGGCGTACGGCGCCCACACGGCGAGCGCGTGGCCGTCGGCGGGCGCGGCCGCCCACATCACGGGGACGCCGTCCCGGGCGCCGACCATGCTGCCCCGCCTGCCCTGCCGTACCAGGTCGCGCAGCTCGCGAGGGAGCTCCGGCGGGTCCAGTTCGGAGGCGAGCGCGCCGGTGGACGTGCCGTACTCGTAGTGCCGGGCCGCCTCGTCCAGGGCGTGGCCGATCTCGGTCCTGACGTGGTCCACCGTCTGCTCGGCGGTGACGTTGTGGACGAGGATCCCGAGGACGGCGGCGACGGCGCAGCACACGGCGGTGGTCGTCGCGGCGATCTTCCAGCGCAGGCTGGCCGCCCACCCGGTGCGCGGCCCGCCGAGCGGACCCCGTGAGCGGCTCATGTCCCGCCGCGGGGGCAGGGGCTCCGGGTCCGCTTCAGGGCGGGGCACTGGTCGAGCATCAGTCCGCCGAGCCGCATCTCGCGCCCGTCCCAGACGTACTCGGAGACGCTGACGTACGCCGGGTTCGACGTCGGCTCCCGTACGGTCAGGTGTCCGGCGGCGACCTGCGTGCCCTCCAGTACGGCGCGGCGGGACAGCACACGGGTGACGGCGGCGTTCTCGACGGTGTAGACCCGCAGCTCGCTCAGCCGTCCGTCGATGTCGACCGCGGTGATGAGCTCGGCCCTGCCGTCGCCCGTCAGATCGTGGTGGACGGGCGGACGGACGGGGCAGGCGGCGGCCGCGCACGCGGCCATGAGCCGTACGGCCCGGGGGTCCACGAGCACGCCCCGCCCCTCGTCGGCGCGCCCCGCCGCGGCGATGTCGGCCCTGACGACGGCGAGGGCGTCCGCGTCCCGCATGTCCCCGGACGGCACGGCGGGCACCGGAACCCGGGCGGGACCGCCCGGTTCCCGCCCGGGAGGCGGCGGCGCGGGGCTCGTCCCGGCCCACAGCGACAGCGGTGCCCGCAGCCGCCCAGGGCTGCCGTGCGCGCGCGGCCCCTCGACGTCGGCGCACCCGGCGGCCGGTGCCAGCGCCGCCAGACCCGCCGCGGCGAGCAGAGCACGACGTACCGGTGTCGGGGCCATGACCTCATGCTCGGGGCGCCGCGGCCGGGACACACGGTCGGCTGACCCGTCCGGGTCATCCTGCCCGGGCCACCCCGCTCCGGTCTGCTCCGGCCGGGCTCCGGTCTGCTCCGGCCGGGCTCCGGGCGGGCGGGTCAGAGTTCCCGGTGGGGCCAGTCCAGGAGGCGGGCTCCGATGACGGCGGTCTGCAGGGTGTAGCGGTGCATCGGCTCGGCGGGGTTGGAGCCGGTGAGGCGGTGGATGCGGTCGAGCCGGTACGTCAGGGCGCGGACGCTGAGGCTGAGGCGGCGGGCGGCCTCGGCGGCGTTGCAGCCGGCGTCGAAGTACGCGGTGAGGGTGTCGATCAGCGGTTCGGCCCCGCCCCTGGCCTGTTCCAGCGGGCCGAGCGCGCTGCGCACCAGATCGGCCATGGCCTGCCTGTCGCGCGTCAGGACCGGGAAGACCAGCAGGTCGGCGGCGCGGAGCACGGGCTCGTCCAGGTTCATCCGCTCGGCCAGGTCCAGCGCGTTGAGGGCTTCCTCGTACGAGTGGACGACACCGCCGGGGCCCGAGTGCGGGCGGCCGATGGCGACCCGGCCGCCGTCGGTGGCGGCGTACGCCTGCTTGGCGAAGAAGGTGAGGACGTCGTCCTGGTCGCCGGGGGCGACGCAGACCAGCCGGCCGTCCTTGGTGGTGAACAGGATGCGCCGGTCGCCGAACCGGCCGAGCAGCGCCTGTTCGACCTGGCGGGAGACGGGGCCCGCCTCGTCGTAGGCGGTACGGGCGTCGGCGACGGCCACGGCGTGCGCGCGGGCGAGCCGCAGCCCGAACCGCTCGGCGCGCTCGGCGAGCCGCCCGAGGTCGCTGCGCCCGTAGAGCAGGTCGTCGATGAATTCGCGGCGCGCGGCCTCCTCCTGGCGTACGGCCAGCCGCTGGGCCTGCTCGTAGCCCTCGGCGAACGCGTCGATGGCCTGCTGCACGGCGGCGAGTACGCTGTCGGCCGCCGCGCCGGACGGCCAGGCGTCACGGGTGGCCGCCAGGTGCATCCCGACGAGGGCGCGCAGTCCGTGCCCGTCCTCGGCTGCCCGCTCGCCGAGCGCCCTGCGGGAGCGCAACTCGTCCCGGTTGAGCCGCCGGCCGGTGGCCGAGACCTCCGCCAGGATGCGGGCATAGCCGTCCAGATACTCGTCGGATATCTCCCGCCCCGCCACGCTCTTCCCCACATCCTGATGTTCCGTTGACGCCCTGCCGACGCGATCTTGACGCGGATCGCCCCCGGTAAGGGTGCCAGACCCGCCGCGCTACGTCGGCCACGATCGCGCCAGGTGCCCCGCGCGACGCCCTGGCGTTCGCGCGGAAGCGGCTCGACAATGAGGGTGATGACGGACAACCTGGGACACAGCGGAGAGATCGGGCCGACGGAGCGGCTCGCCATGAACCGCACGGGCAGCTTCGACTGGGATCTCGACGCCGGGACGATCGACGTCGACGAGGCCGGCCTGCTCGTGTTCGGCCTGGTTCCCGGCGCCTTCGACTCCCGTCCCGCGTCGCTGGTGCACCGGCTGGACCCGCAGGAGCGGACGCGGCTCGACACGGTGATCCATGACGCGCTGACCAGCGGCCGCACCTCGTACGCGGCGCACTTCCGGCAGGAGCGGGAGGACGGCTCCGCCCAGTGGACGCATGTGCAGGCGCGCATCCTGCGTGACGGGACCGGGCGCGCCCACCGGATCGTCGGCATCGTCAGGGACGCCACATCCGAGGTGACCCATTCGGAGTTCATGCTGGAGCTGGAGAAGCGCAGACGACGCCAGACGGACATGGTCGAGCGGTCCACACGCGCGCTGTCCCGGGCGGTGACGGTGGACGATGTCACGGCGGCGCTGACCGGCGCCGGGGGGCTCGCCAGGCTCGGTGCGGACGGGCTGGCGCTCGGCCTGGTGGAGAGCGGCTCGCTGAACATCATCGCGCTGAGCGGCGACTCGCTGGAGGTGCTGGACGACCTGCGGGTGCGCCGGCTGGAGACGGGGCTGCCGCTCGCGGAGGCGGTGATCAGCGGCCGCCCCCTGTTCACCAGCGACTTCCAGGAGATGATCAAGGGTTATCCGCAGCTGGCGCCGTACGCGGGGCACCTCAGGTTCAAGGCCGCCGCGTATCTGCCGCTGATCGCGCAGGCGCGCACCCTGGGCGGGATGGCGCTGTTCTACCTGCGGCGCACCGCGTTCACCGCGGACGAGCGGAACCTGGCCCTGGGCCTCGCGGCCATCGTGGCGCAGTCCCTCCAGCGGGCGATCCTGTTCGACGAGGAGCGGGAGCTGGCGACCGGCCTCCAGGCCACCATGCTGCCGCGCCGCATCCCGGACATCGAGGGCGGCGAGATCGCCGTGCGCTACCACTCGGCGTGGAGCGGCCGGCAGGTCGGCGGCGACTGGTACGACGTGATCCCGCTGCCCAAGAGCCGGGTGGGGATCGTGGTGGGGGACGTGCAGGGGCACGACACGCACGCGGCGGCGATCATGGGCCAGCTGCGGATCGCGCTGCGCGCGTACGCCGGGGAGGGCCACGCCCCGTCGACGGTCCTGGCCCGGGCCTCGCGGTTCCTCGCCGAGCTGGACACCGAGCGGTTCGCGACGTGTACGTACGCGCAGGTGGACCTGGTGACGGGAACGGTCCGGGCGGTACGGGCGGGGCATCTGGGGCCGTTGATCCGGCACACCGACGGCCGGGTCGGCGTCCCGAAGCTGCGGGGCGGGCTGCCCCTCGGCATCGCGTCGGTGTTCGAGGACGAGGAGTTCCCCGAGACCCGGCTCGACCTGGTGCCCGGCGAGACGCTGGTCATGTGCACCGACGGGCTCGTCGAGGAACCGGGGCTCGACATCGGCGAGGGCGTGGCCGCGCTGGCGGAGGCGGTGAGCGCGGGCCCGCCGGGCGCCGAGGCCCTCGCCGACCACCTCTCGGAGCGGTTCTGGGAACGGTGGGGCGCGGGCGACGACGTGGCCCTGCTGGTGCTGCGGCGCAGCCCCGACCCGGGGACGATCCGGGCACCCCGCGTCCACCAGTACATCCACCAGGCCGATCCGCAGGGCCTGTCCGAGGCACGGGCCGTGGTGCGGCGGGCGCTGCGGGACTGGGGCCTGCGGGAGTTCGCGGACGACGCGGAGCTGCTCACCGGTGAGCTGCTGGGCAATGTGCTGCTGCACACCGAGGGCGGCGCCGTGCTGACGCTGGAGGTGCTGCCCGAGCCGGTGCGGCGGGTCCGGCTGACGGTCCAGGACCGGTCCAGCGCCTGGCCACGGCGCCGGACCCCGGGCGAGGCGGCGACCTCGGGCCGGGGGCTGCTGCTGCTGGACGCGCTGGCGATCCGCTGGGGCGTCGAGCCGCGCGGCGAGGGCAAGGCCGTGTGGTGCGAGATCGGCCCGTCCGCGAGCCCGTCCCCGGCGCCCTCCCCGACCCCGTTCACGAGGCCGTGATGCCGTGATGGACCCTGTCGAGGCGCTGGACCGGATCGCGTTCCTGCTGGAGCGGGCGCTGGCGCCGGGCTACCGGGTGCGGGCCTTCCGCACCGCGGCGGCGGCGCTGGCCGCGCTGCCGGACGGCGAGGTCGAGCGGCGGGCCGCGGACGGCACCCTGGAGGGCCTCAGGGGCGTCGGCCCGAAGACGGCGCAGGTGGTGCGGGAGGCACTCGCCGGCGAGGTGCCCGGGTACCTTCTGCGGCTGCGGGACGAGGCGGACCGGGCACGTCCGGAGGAGCCGGGGGCGACGCTGCGGGCGGCGCTGCGCGGGGACTGCCACCTCCACTCGGACTGGTCGGACGGCGGCAGCCCGATCGAGCTGATGGGCCGTACGGCGGCGGAGCTCGGCCACGAGTGGGCGGCGCTGACGGACCACTCGCCCCGGCTGACCGTGGCGCGCGGCCTGTCGGCCGACCGGTTGCGCGAGCAGCTGGACGTGGTGGCGGAGCTCAACGAGCGGTGGGCGCCGTTCCGGCTGCTGACCGGGATCGAGGTGGACATCCTCCTGGACGGGTCGCTCGACCAGGAACCCGAACTGCTGGAACGGCTGGACGTGGTCGTCGCGTCGGTCCACTCCAAGCTGCGGATGGACCGCGCCGCGATGACGCGCCGGATGGTCGAGGCGGTGCGCAGTCCGCTCGTGGACGTGCTGGGGCACTGCACGGGACGGCTGGTCACCGGCGGGCGCGGGCAGCGGCCGGAGTCGCGGTTCGACGCGGCACGGGTGTTCGCGGCGTGCGCCGAGTCCGGTACGGCGGTGGAGATCAACAGCCGTCCCGAGCGGCTCGATCCGCCCCGCAGGCTGCTGCGCGAGGCCGTGGCGGCGGGGGTGTTCTTCGCCGTCGACACGGACGCGCACGCCCCGGGGCAGCTGGACTGGCAGATCCTCGGCTGCGCGCGGGCCGAGGAGTGCGGCGTCCCGGCCGACCGGGTGATCAACACCTGGACGGCCGGGCAACTGCTCACCTGGACCCGCACGCGCGAAGCGCCCGGCTGACGCGCGGAGCGGCGGCACGGGGGGGGCGCAGGGGCGCGGTGGGTCAGTCCTGGGCGGGGCGGCGGCGGCGCACCGCCCACAGGACGCCGCCGCCCACGACGACGGCGGCCGCGGCGGCCGCGCCGACGAGCGGCGTCGCGCCGGAGGCGCCGGTGTCGGCGAGGTCCGGCCCCTGGGGCGCGGGAGCGGCCGACGACGGCACATCGCTCGGCGTGGGAGTGGGGGTCGGGGTGAAGGTGGGCGTCGGTGACGGCGCGGTGGAGCCGGTCGGGGTCGGTGCCGGGCCCGGAGGCGTCGGGCTCGGTGTGGGGGTCGGCGTCGTGGTCTCGCAGACCGGGGCCGTCCTGGTCTCGTCACGCGAGAAGTGGCCACCCGGGCTGCCGTCCTTGATGACGAGCCGGACCGCGATCTCCTTGTCGTGCCGGGGCAGTTCCAGCGTCCGGCGGAACTCCGCGCCGAACCGCTCGGTGGGCAGCAGGTCCTCCCCGTCGACGGTGACGGTCACCTCGTTGGTGACGTCCGCCGAGTAGCGGGTGAGTTCGATCCGCACCTCGGAGCAGGTCACGGACCAGGTCGGTATGTGGGCGAACGCCGGAGCGGCGGATAACGCCACGGTGGCCGCACCGGCGGCCAGGGAGGTCAGCAGGGCGGCGCTGCCGCGCCGCCGCCGGATGAACGGGGTCATGGGGGTCCCTCCGTACGGACACGTCTGTCTGTGGGCACGCCGACCGGGTCGGCGCGCAGGCGCACAGTACTGGCTCCGACGGCGGGAACGGTCACCGCCCAGCGGTCGTACGGAGTTCAACTCCCCTGCGGTGACGCGGAGTCGGCCGAGAACAGTCGGCGGGGGAGGAAGAGCCGGAGGGGGTTTCCCCTCACGCCGGGGCCGTATCACGGGGGACGTACCGAGAGATCGGTTTTGCGTTCCACGAGGCCCTGGCAGTGACCTTGCGGTATCCACGCGATGCCCGGCAGGACACGCTGCCCGTGCCCTGCGCTGCCCGGTTCTGGCATGAGGCGCGGATAACGACCCCCGTAATAACGGCTTCACGGGTCGTCTGCGTCCCGCGAAGGGCCGACGGCGATCGGCCTCCTCCAGCATGCAGGAGCGTCGCCGGTATTTCTTCTGATGGTTTTTCGGGAGAAAAAAGCGACGGGTCGCCGAGCGGTGTCCGTCCGTCACGTCCCGGGGTCCGCGCCCTCCACAGGCTGCCGCCGCTCCGGGGACAGCGCCCACTGGTAGGCGAGCGCGGCGAGCGTGGACACGCCCCAGCGGGCGCGCAGCACACCGAGCTCCTTGGTGAGGGTCCGCAGCCCGATGTTCAGCCGGCGGGCGGTGATGCGCTGGTCGACGCCCGCGGCCGTGTCGATGAGGATCTCCCGCTGGCGGCGGGTGAGCCGGCCCCCGGCGGCGACGGCACGGCGGGGGTCGCCGTGCCAGATCTCGGCGCGGCGCCACGCGTCCTCGAAGCCCTCGGCGATGTACGCGACCACCGCGCGGTCCATGACGTGCCAGGCGGCGTGCGAGGGGCTGGAGCCGACGACGTGGTCGGAGATGAACGCCTGGCGGCGGTCCACGACGACACACCGCTGGAACGGGGCGATGAGCGTACGGAACTGGGTGCCCCTGGCGGTCATCTCGGCCGCCCAGGCCCGGCTGACCGGATCGTCCCTGACGCCGTCGGCGTAGAGGGTGCGGACGCTGACGCCCCGGGCCAGGGCACGGCTGTCGCGGACGGTGGCGTCGTCGCGGAGTTCCCGGGTCCGGGGGGCGGCGGTCCTGGCGGTGAGCACCTCGGTCTCGGCCTGGCTGATCGCCTCGCCGATCCGGGCGTTGACCTGTTCGGGCTCGGCGAGGAACTCGCTGCCGGAACCGGAGCGCCACTTGGCGCGCTCGAAGTGGAGGCTGAGCTCGTCGCTGAGGTCGGGGATCGCCGCCATCCGGGCGGCGCGGGCCGCCATGGCGCGCAGTTCGTCGTCGAGGCGGCGCCGGCCGGCCTCCTGCGGGTCGAGGGCGACGGGCAGTTCGGGCTGGTCGGGGTCGACCGTGACCAGCCGCCAGTCGAGCAGTTCGCGCAGGGCGGGAGCGTCGTCGGGCGCCACTCGCTCGCCGCGGGTCACCCGGGCGTAGAGCTCCCTGGCCGGGGCCGACAACTCCTCCCGACGGCTCGCCGGATCGCCCGTTTCGGTCACTCTCGCTCCCCGTTCACGGCTGCGTGTGTGCGCCGTGCGCATGTACGCACCACACAGACGGTTGATCGCTGTCGTACGACGCGTCAGCGTACCTGTGCGGTCGTTCGCGGGCGCCGGCCCCCGAGGGGCGGCCCGGCCCGGCCGTGCCTTTCGTATGCCCATGAACGGAACCCTGCGATGCAGCACCCCGAACGCCGTACCCTGGCCGGGCCGGTCACGCTCCCGGTCGCCGCCGTCGCCGCCACCGTTGTTCTCCGCCCGGTCCCGGCACCCGACCCGCCGGCCGGGGACGAAGCCGTTCGGCGCTGACCCACGAGGACACGAGCCGTTCCGCACCCGTTCACAGCTCACCGGCGGCCGCCGGCGACCCCGTCGGCCGCCTTCTTGGGGGAAGTAACCGTCATGGACAAGGTCGCACTGCGGTCCCTGCTCAGGGAACGCCGCGCGCTGATCACACCGGAGAGCCACGGCCTGTCCCGGCCCACCCGGCAGGGCCGGCGGGCCCCGGGGCTTTCCCAGACGCAGATCGACCAGATCCTGCACCGTGCCCCGGACACATACGGCCGGCTGGAGTCGGGCCGTTACCCGAACCCGCCCGTCGACCTGCTCCAGGACGTGGCGCGGCTGCTCGGCATGAACGAGCAGGAGTGGATCGCTCTCTGGCGGTACGCCCTGGGGCAGGACCCGCCGCATCCGCTGAACTCGGCGTCCGGCGAGGAGATCCCGGGGGTGTGGCAGGAGGCCCTGGACGGCATCTCCCACATGGCGTACGTGAACGACCGCTCCTGGAACCTGCTGGCGCACAACGCGTGCTTCGCCGCGCTGTTCCCGGGCGGCCGGGTGCCGGACAACACCATGCGCTGGATGGCGGTGGAGCAGGAGGCCCGTGCGGTGCTCACGAACTGGGAGACGTCGTGGGCCCCGCTCGTGCTGCCGCAGCTGCGGGCCGCGCTCGCCGCGGACCCGACCGACGAGACCCTCGCGCAGATCGAGAAGGAGGTGCTGGCCGACCCGGTGGCGTCCGGGATCTACGAGACGGCGAGCGCCTGCATCCATCCCGACGGCGACGAACGGCCGCTCCACCACTCGGCGCTGGGGCCGGGCTGGGTGACCATGTGCGCCGCCCAGCCGATGGCCGCACCGGGCGCCCGCATGATCATCCTCGTGTTCCACCCGGGCGAACAGCGGCGGCACGCCCGCGTCCCGGTACTGCGCGCCCGCTGCCGCCCGTAGGCACGCCCCACCGCCTCGTCGCCCGCCGACCGGGCGGCGGCAGGACGGCGGGGCGTGGCGGTCGGGTGCGTACGGGGCCGCCGGTGCGGCTGGTGTCCGGGCATGCGGCGGTGAACGGCCGGTAGGCGGGCGGACCTGGTGGACGGGCGGCACGTATCCGGCGGACGGGCGGCACGGGCGCGGTGGACGGGCGCTGGACTCGCGGCAGGTGCGCGGGGGACCGACGGCGCGTGCCCGGTGGACCGTGCGCGGTGGACCCGTCGGGCCGTTCCGGGGGACGGACCGGCGCCGGTGCGGGGCGCTTGACGTAGGTTGAGCATCACCCACGCCCCCACGCCGCCCCCTTCCGCGCCCGCCGGAGGTCATTCGTGCCTGTCCATGTCTCCCGACCTCAGGTCGTCCTGCCCGACCACAAGGTCACCACCGACGACATCGTCCATGACATATCCCTGCACCACCCGGACCACCCCCGCCTCGGGGCGATCCACCGCGTGGTCCGCAACTGCGGGGTGAACACCCGCTACTTCACCCGGCCGCTGGACGCCTCCACGGTCTCCGGGACGGCCGGGATCGACCGGCGCGCCGAGGCCGCCTTCGACGACGCGGTCGTCATGGCGACGGAGGCCGCGCGACGCGCGCTGACGGCGGCGGGGCTGGCGGCGCCCGGGGACGACGGCTACGCCGACATCGACGCGATCGTCACCACGCACTCGACCGGCTGGTCCGTGCCGAACCTCGACGTGGCCCTGCTCGGCCCGCTGCGGCTGCGCCCGACCGTACGGCGCGTCGCGCTGACGACGCTCGCCTGCGCGGGCGGCACCCAGGCGCTGATCCGCGCGGCCGACCTGGTGGCGGCGCGCCCCGGCAGCAAGGTCCTGGTGGTGGCGGCCGAGGTCATCTCCAGCGTCTACAACCACGCCGACACGGGCATCGAGTCGATGATCTACAAGGCGCTGTTCGGGGACTCGGCGGCCGCGGCCGTCGTCTCGTCCGAGCCGCTCGGCCCGGGTCTTGTCGTCCAGGACAGTTTCGAGTACGTCCTGCCGGACAGCGTCGAGCGCTACTCGGGCCGGATCGCCGCCGACGGTTTCCACTTCGACTCCACCAAGGCCGCCCTGTCGGCCGCCGACGACGTGCTGCCGGCGCTGCGGACCTGGCTGCGGGGGCGGTCCGCCGACTTCGCGGTGATCCACCCGGGCAGTCTGCGGATCATCGCCGACACGGCGACCGCGGTGGGGCTGTCCGGCGACGACGCCAGACACTCCACGGACACCCTCGCCGACGAGGGCAACCTCGGCGGGGTCAGCGTCCTGCGGGTGCTCGAGCGCACCCACACCGCTCCCCCGCCCGGCGGCGCGGAGGGACTGGTCGTGGCGTACGGCCCGGGGTTCGCCGCCGCGGCCCTGCACTGCCGGTGGCAGGACGCCTGACGAGCGTGGCGCCCGGCGGCCGGGGTACCCGGGCGCCGTGAACACCACCGATGTCTTCGTACGCTCCCCGGCCCACTTCACCGACCGGATCACCGCCGACGGCAGGGACGGCTGGCCGGTCGAGGCGGGACGGTACCGGCTGGTCGTCAGCAGGGCCTGCCCGTGGGCGAGCCGCTCTCTCGTGGTGCGGCGACTGCTGGGCCTGGAGGGCGCTCTGTCCCTGGCGGTCGCCGACCCGATCCAGGACGAGCGGAGCTGGCGGTTCACGCTCGACCCGGACGGGCGGGACCCGGTGCTCGGCATCCGTTTCCTGTACGAGGCGTACGACGCGCGCGAGCCGGGCCATCCCGGCGGGGTGAGCGTGCCGGCGATCGTGGACGTGCCGAGCGGGCGGCTCGTCACCAACGACTACCAGCGCATCACCCTGGACCTGTCGGCGGAGTGGGGCGCGCTGCACCGGCCGGGCGCGCCCGACCTGTATCCGGAGGCGCTGCGCGACGAGATCGACGAGCGGGCGGAGGGCATCTTCCAGGACGTCAACAACGGCGTGTACCAGGCGGGTTTCGCGGGTGGCCAGGAGGCCTACGACGAGGCGTACGGGCGGCTGTTCGCCCGGCTCGACCAGGTGTCGGAGCATCTGGCGGGGCGGCGCTACCTGGTCGGCGACACGATCACGGAGGCGGACGTCCGGCTGTTCACGACGCTGGTCCGGTTCGACGCCGTCTACCACGGCCACTTCAAGTGCAACCGCGGCAAGCTGACCGAGGACCGGGTGCTGTGGGCGTACGCGCGTGATCTGTTCCAGACCCCCGGATTCGGTGACACGGTCGACTTCGACCACATCAAACGGCACTACTACCAGGTGCACGAGCACATCAACCCGACGCGGATCGTGCCGCGGGGACCGGATCTGCGGGGCTGGCGCACTCCTCATCACCGCGAGGAGCTGGGCGGGCGGCCGTTCGGCGACGGGACACCGCCGCCTCCGCCGCCGGAGGACGAGGTCGTCGTACCCCTGTGAGCCGCCGCCACACACACGTGGCGCCTGACTCCCGTCAGCCCCGGCCCCCGGCACCCTCCCCTGACTGCCTCACTGCCTGACTGCCTGACTGTCAGTGCGAACCTTCTCCGGACCCTTGGGCCGATGGACTTCCGGGCCGATGGGCCTCCCGGGCCTCCGGGCCTCCCGGGCCTCCGGGACCTCAGCGGTCCGGGGTGTCCGCCGCCTGCCAGACCGTGGTGGCGTTGCAGAACTCCTTGATGCCGTGCCCGGCCAGCTCCCGTCCGTACCCGGAGCGCTTGACGCCGCCGAAGGGCAGCGCCGGGTGAGAGGCGGTCATGCCGTTGACGAAAACAGCGCCCGCCTGGAGTTCCAGGACACAGCGGCGTACGTCCGCGTCGTCGCGGGTCCAGACGTTGGAACTCAGCCCGAAGGAGGTGTCGTTGGCGACGGCGAGCGCCTCGTCCAGGTCCGCGACCCGGTACAGGACGGCGACCGGGCCGAACGCCTCCTCCCGGTGGATCCGCATCCGGGGCGTGACGCCGGTCAGCACGGTCGGCGCGTAGTACCAGCCCCGGTCGAGGCCCTCGGGCCTGCGGCCGCCGCACCGGACCTCGGCCCCCGCGCGGACGGCGTCGTCCACGAGCTCCTCCAGATCGGACCGGCCCCGCTCGCCGGCCAGCGGTCCTACGTCGGTGGTGTCCGCCATGGGGTCGCCGACGGTCAGCGCGGCCATGGCGGCGGTGAACCGCTCCTCGAAGGCGTCGAACACGTCGGTGTGGACGATGAACCGCTTGGCGGCGATACAGGACTGACCGTTGTTCTGGACCCGGGCGGTGACGGCGGTGGCGGCGGCGCGTTCGACGTCGGCCGACGGCAGGACGAGGTAGGGGTCGCTGCCGCCCAGCTCCAGGACGGTCTTCTTGACCTCGTCGCCCGCGACGGAGGCGACCGCGCGCCCGGCCGCCTCGCTGCCGGTGAGCGTCGCGGCGGCCACGCGCGGGTCGCGCAGGATGCCCTCGACGGCGTCGGTACCCACCAGCAGGGTGGAGAAGCAGCCCTCCGGGTAGCCGGCCCCGCGGAACAGGTCCTCCAGGTAGAGGGCGGTCTGCGGCACGCTGGACGCGTGCTTGAGCAGGGCGGTGTTGCCCGCCATGAGCGCGGGCGCGGCGAACCGGACGACCTGCCAGAGCGGGAAGTTCCACGGCATGACGGCCAGCACCGGGCCCAGCGGCCGGTAGTGGACGCGGGCGGTCGCCGCTCCGGAGTCGCGCACGTCGGCGTCGGACGGGTGTTCGTCGGCCAGCAGCCGCTCGGCGTTCGCCGCGTACCAGCGCATCGCCTTGACGCACTTCGCCGCCTCGGCGCGGGCGGCTGCGAGGGTCTTGCCCATCTCGGTGGTCATGGTGCGGGCGATGTCCTCCTGGTCCCGCTCCAGGAGGTCGGCGGCGCGCTCCATCAGGCGGGCGCGTTCGGCGAAGGAGGTCGCCCGGTGGTGGCGGAAGGCGGCGTCGGCCGCGGCCAGCCGCTGTTCGACGCCGTCGTCGTCCAGCGGGTCGAAGGTCTTCAGCGTCTCACCGGTCGCGGGATTGACGGTCGCGATGGGCATGGCGGGGGCCTCCTCGCACAGGTCGGCGGTTGATACGCGACTACCGGGTTACCCGTGCCCGTATGGCAAACATCGACAGGAACGAGAACGAGACCCCCACCCGGCTGTCGTCCGGCTCCTGGCGCTCGGTGCTGCGCCGCACCGGGAGGGAGTTCCTGGACGACGAGCTGCCCGACCGGGCCGCGGCGCTCACGTACTACGGCGTGCTCTCGATCTTCCCTGCCCTGCTGGTCGTCGTGGCGATGCTCGGGGTGATCGGCGAATCGGCGACCCGGGCGGTCCTGGACAACCTCCAGCAGCTGGCCCCGGGACCGGCGCGGGACATCCTCGGCGACGCGGTCCGGCAGCTGCAGGGCAGCGGCGGGGCGAGCGGGGTGGTGGCGATCGTCGGTCTGGTCGCCGCCCTCTGGTCGGCGTCCGGGTATGTGGCGGCGTTCATCCGGACGTCGAACGCCGTGTACGACCTGCCCGAGGGCCGGCCGGTGTGGAAGGTGACGCCGCTGCGGATCGGGCTGACCCTGGTGCTCATGGTGATGCTGGCGCTGAGTGCGGTGATCGTGGTGTTCACGGGGCCGCTCGCCGAGCGCGCCGGTGAGGCCATCGGCCTCGGGTCGGCGGCGGTCACGGCATGGAACATCGCCAAATGGCCGGTGCTGGTGATTCTGGTGGTGCTGATGGTCGCGCTGTTGTATTGGAGCGCGCCCAATGTCCGTGGCCCCGGCTTCCGCTGGCTCACGCCGGGCAGTGTGGTGGCGGTGCTGCTGTGGCTGCTGGCCTCCGGCGGCTTCGCGCTGTACGTGGCGAACTTCGGTTCGTACAACAAGACCTACGGCACCCTGGCGGGCGTCGTCATCTTCCTGATCTGGCTCTGGCTGTCGAACCTGGCGATCCTGCTGGGCCTGGAACTCGACGCGGAGCTGGCCCGTCAGCGGGCCGTCCAGGAGGGGCGGCCGGAGTCGGCTGAGCCGTATGTGGAGCCGCGCGACACCCGCAAGTGGTCCGACGACGAACGTGAGCGGGCCCGGCTGGCCGGGCACGGCTCCGATGAGCCGCCGCCGGGACCGGCCGCACCGGACAGGGGGTCGGGCCCGGACCGGGGGCCGGACCGGGGGCCGCGCGACCGCTGAGACGGGCGGCGGCCCCGGGCCGGGGCCGCCGGGTCAGGGCGGGTCAGGGCAGCGGGGTGCCGCCGGTGGCGTTGACGATCTCCGCCGTGATGTAGCTCGCCCGGGGCGAGGCGAGAAAGACGTACGCGGGGGCCATCTCGGCGGGCTGCGCCGGGCGCCCGATCGGCGACTGCTTCCCGAACTCGGCCGTCTCGGGGAGCGTCGCCGGGATCAGCGGCGTCCACACGGGGCCGGGCGCCACCGCGTTGACGCGGATGCCGCGCGGCGCCAGCTCCTTCGCCAGCCCCTGTGTGAACGTCACGATGGCGCCCTTCGTCATGGCGTAGTCGAGCAGCGCCGGGTTCGGCTTGTACGCCTGCACCGACGTGCTGTTGATGACGCTGCCGCCGGCCGGGATGTGCGGGACCGCGGCCTTGGTGAGCCAGAACATGCCGTACAGGTTGGTCTTCATGACCCGGTCGAACTGCTCGGTCGTGATGGCTTCGATCCCGTCCGGCTGCCCCATCTGGTAGGCGGCGTTGTTCACGAGGACGTCGATCCGGCCGAACTCCCGCACGGTACGGGCGATCAGGGCCTCGCACTGCTCCTGTTCGCGGATGTCGCAGGGCACGGGAACGGCCTTGCGTCCCGCGTCCTCCACGAGCCGTGCGGTCACGCGTGCTTCGCCGGCCTCCTCCGGGAGATGGGTGAACACCACGTCGGCGCCCTCCCTGGCGAACGCGAGAGCGACCGCCCTGCCGATGCCGGAGTCCCCGCCCGTGACCACGGTGGCCCATCCGTCCAGGAGGCCGCTGCCCCGGTAGGACTCCTCGCCGTGGTCGGGCGGCGGATCCATGGGGCCCGTCCAGCCGGGGTGCGGCTGGTGCTGCTCGGCGAAGTCCGGCCGGGGGTGGGCCGTGGTGGGGTCGGGGTGCGCGCGGTCGTCGGTCATGGTGGCCTCCCGTCGTTCGTGTAGGGCGTCGGCCTTCCGCGTTCCCGTCGGCGGGGAGACGAACCGTTCGGATGTCAGGGCCAGGCGGAGCGGCCCGGCGGACCGGCCGGTCAGCGGGCGACGCGGCGCTCGTCGGCGGTGATCGCGAGGTCGTTGATGCTCGCGTAGCGCTTGCGCATCAGCCCGTTCGCGTCGAACTCCCAGTTCTCGTTGCCGTACGCACGGAACCACCGTCCGGCGGTGTCGTGGTACTCGTACTCGAACCGTACGGCGATGCGGTCGCCGGTCCAGGCCCACAGTTCCTTGCGGAGCCGGTAGCCGAGCTCCCGCCGCCACTTGTCGGTGAGGAACGCGACGATCTCGTCACGGCCGCGCAGGAACACGTCCCGGTTGCGCCACTCGGAGTCCTCGGTGTAGGCGAGCGCCACCCTCTGGGGGTCGCGGGTGTTCCAGGCGTCCTCGGCGAGCTGGACCTTCTGGCGGGCGGTCTCCTCGGTGAACGGCGGCAGGGGCGGGCGCTGGGCGGACACGGAACCTCCTCAGACGTGAGAACGGTCGTTCTCACCTTCGGTCGGTACGCTACGAGAACGCCGGTTCTCACGCAAGGGAGCAACGACATGGACGACGCGGGCACGGCGGACGCCGTACGGACGCGGGTGCTGGACGCCGCCGAGGAGCTGTTCTACGGCCGCGGCGTCCAGGCGGTCGGCATGGACGCCGTCCGCTCGGCCGCGGGCGTCACGCTGCGCCGGCTGTACCAGCTGTTCCCGTCGAAGGACGCCCTGGTCGAGGCGTACCTGCTGCGGCGCGACCGCCGGTGGCGGCAGAGCCTCGCCGACCATGTGGACGCCACCGCCGTCGCCCCGGAGGAGCGGGTCATGGCCGTCTTCGACTGGCTGCGCCGGTGGTTCGAGGAACCGGGGTTCCGGGGCTGCGCGTTCGTCAACTCCTTCGGCGAGCTCGGCGCGGTCTCGCCGGAGGTCGCGGCCGCGGCGCGCCACCACGTCGCGGAGTTCCAGCGGTACGTCACGGGGCTCGTCGTCGCGGCGGGCGGGGACGCGACGGCGGGGGCCCAGGTGACGCTGCTGGCCGAGGGCGCCATCACGACGGCGGCCGTGTCCGGCACCTCCCGCCCGGCCCGGGAAGCCGGGGAGGCGGCGCGTCTCCTGCTGCGGGCACATATCGGGATCAAAAGATAAAATTCTGACATGGGAGAGCGGCGCGTCGTGCCCACGGAACCCGAGCTGGTCGTCGAAGTCGGCGGGGACACCACGGTCCTGAGTCCGCACCGCGTCTACCGGATCGGGCGTGATCCCGCGAGCGACATCGTCCTCGCGGACGTACGGGTCTCCTGGCACCACGCGGTGCTGCGGTCCGACGGCGGGCGCTGGACCGTCCAGGACGAGGACAGCACGAACGGCACGTTCGCCGACGGCCGCCGCGTACGGGTGCAGGAGGTCGGGGACGGTACGGTGCTGCGCTTCGGCCACTCCGCCGACGGGCCCGTCGCCCTGCTGTCGGGGCGCCGCCCCCCGGCGTCGGCGCCGCCCCGTGAACCGCCCGCCGCCCAGCCGCCCGCCGAGCCGCCCGCCGCGCAACCGGCGGCGCCCGCGCCCGAGCCGCCGACGCCCGAACCCGTCGCACCCGAACCCGTCGCACCCGAGCCCGTGCCCGGCGCGCCCGAACCCGTGGCACCCCAGCCCGTGCCCGGCGCGCCCGTACGGCCGTCGGGCGTGTCCCTGCCCGGCGCGACCGGGACGTTCCGGCGGCCGACCTCGGTGCGACCGCTGCCGACGCACACGATCCGCATCGGCCGCGGCACCGACAACGACCTGGTCATCGACGACCTGGTGGTCTCCCGGCGGCACGCCGAGCTGCGGGCGGCCCCGGACGGCACGTACTGGATCGAGGACGTCGGCAGCCACAACGGCACGTTCCTCAACGGCACCCGCGTCGAACGGGCCCGGGTCGGCCCCGATGACATCGTCGGCATCGGCCACTCCGTGTTCTGCCTGGTCGGCGGCCGGCTGGTGGAGTACACCGACACCGGCGAAGTCTCGCTCGACGTGCAGGACCTGGCCGTCACGGTGGACGGCGGCCGCAAGACCCTCCTCGACGGGGTGACCTTCCCCGTGGGCCAGAAGTGCCTGCTGGGTGTCGTGGGACCCAGCGGCGCCGGGAAGTCCACCCTGCTCGGCGCCCTCACCGGGCTGCACCCCGCCGACCACGGGACCGTCCTGTACGACGGGCGGGACCTGTACCGGGACTACGCCGAGCTGCGCCAGCGCATCGGGCTCGTGCCGCAGGACGACATCCTGCACCTCCAGCTGACCGTGCGCCGGGCCCTGACGTACGCCGCCGAGCTCCGCTTCCCCGAGGACACCGCCAAGGCGGAGCGCGAGGCCCGGGTGGACGAGGTCGTCCACGAGCTGGGGCTCGACCAGCGCGTGGACCAGCCGGTGCACAGCCTCTCCGGAGGCCAGCGCAAACGGGTCAGCGTGGCCCTGGAGCTGCTGACGAAGCCCTCGCTGCTGTTCCTGGACGAGCCGACGTCCGGCCTCGACCCGGGCATGGACCGCTCGGTGATGCACATGCTGCGCGGCCTCGCCGACGACGGGCGGACCGTCATCGTCGTCACCCACAGCGTCCTCAGCCTCGATGTGTGCGACCGGCTGCTGGTCCTGGCGCCGGGTGGGCGGATCGCCTATTTCGGGCCGCCCCGCGACGCCCTCGGCTTCTTCGGGTTCCCGCAGTGGCCGGAGGCGTTCGAGGCGTTCGAGAACGACCGGGACCGGGACTGGGCCGCCGAGTACCGGGGGTCGTCGACCCACCGGCGGTACATCGCGGACG
This sequence comes from Streptomyces sp. NPDC047886, assembly GCF_043204435.1. Taxonomy (NCBI): domain Bacteria; kingdom Bacillati; phylum Actinomycetota; class Actinomycetes; order Kitasatosporales; family Streptomycetaceae; genus Streptomyces; species Streptomyces sp. NPDC047886. The sequence goes on along the minus strand of NZ_JBIDCF010000004.1, from coordinate 436,680 downwards.
CCATGGAACGGCCGCTGCCCGCCGACGCGGGGGCCGCCGGCCCGCCGGAGCCGCCCCCGAAGGCCCAGAGCTGGGGCTCGCAGCTGCGGACGCTGGTCCGCAGGTACGCGGCGGCGCTGAGCGCCGACCGGACGTTCCTGGTCATCATGGTGGCGCTGCCGTTCGTGATGGGTGCGATGGCACGCGCCCTGGCCGAGGGCGAGTTCGGGCCGGAGTCGGCCCTGAACGTCCTGCTGATCCTGTGTGTCGGCGGGGTGCTCACGGGCGCGGCGAACGCGGTGCGCGAACTGGTCAAGGAGCGGACGATCTACCGGCGGGAGAGAGCCGTCGGACTGTCCAGATCGGCGTACCTGATGTCCAAGGTGGTGGTGCTCGGCTCCATCACGATGGTCCAGGCTGTCGTGCTGACGCTGGTCGGGCTCGTGGGCGTCCCCCTCAACGCGCCGGACGGCCGGGGTGTGCTGCTGCCGCCGCTCCTGGAGATCACCCTCGCGGTGGCGCTGCTGTCGTTCACGGCGATGATGCTCGGCCTGTTCGTGTCGGCGCTGGTGCGCAAGGAGGAGGTCACCATGCCGCTGCTGGTGCTCCTCGCGATCGTGCAGGTGGTGTTCTGCGGGGCGCTGCTGGCCGTGCGGGGCACGCCGGTCCTCGAACAGCTGGCGTGGCTGGTCCCGTCGCGGTGGGCGTTCGGCGCGATGGGCGCGACCGTCGGCATCGGTGACATCGCGCCCAACGAGAAGACCGACGACCCGCTGTTCGAGCACACCCTGTCGGCGTGGCTGCTCGACATGGGGATGCTCGTGGCCCTCGCCGTCGTCCTCGGGGTCGTTGTCGCCCGGCTGCTGCGCCGGCACGAGCCCGTGATCATGCGGAAGTAACGAAGCAGGACCCTGGAGGAAGCTCATGGCGGCACCCGTCGATCCCCTCCGGTACACGGGCTCCCTGGACCCGGACTTCCGGCCCTCCCATGTCGTGCCCCGGGACGGGCTGGCGGCGTGGGACACCCCGGATCCGTCGCGCCCGACGACGCCGCTGGACCCGTTCCTGCCGGTGCAGCTGGTGGACCGGCTGGGCGACTGGGGGCGGGTCGTGTGCTCCAACGGCTGGTCGGCGTGGGTGGACGGGCGGCTGCTCGTCCCGGTGCCTCCCGACCCGCCGGCGGCGCGGCAGCCGATGACCAGGACCGCCGACCCCCGGCCGCTGCTGGCACGGGCGGAGGGGGCGCTGAGCCGTTACCGGCAGGCCGTGGAGGAGCTGGCCGCCGGGCGGTCGGACGGCGAGGACTTCCGGCGGCGGACGCGCGGGCTGCGGGTCGGCCTCGTCGTGGACGGCGAGGCGCTCTGGCTCTACGACGCGGGGCACGAGCGCTGGGTGTACTGCGACGGCACGCGGCTGCTCACCTACGCGTCGGAGTCGGGGCCGTCGGCCGCCGGCAGCGCCCCGGCCGGTGCGGTGCCGGAGGAGACGGAGCCGTCACCCCGGGCATCGGCCGCCGCCCCGCCCGCGTCCCCGCTCGGCCATGAGCCGACGCGGGTGGTGTCGACGGAACCGGCCCCCGAGCCGACCGGGGCACCGGCGGCGGAGCCCACGCGTGTGGTGGAGCGCGGCGACGAGCGGCCGGGACCGGCGCGGGCGGGTGACGACTGATGGACCAGGGGACATCGGGCACCGACGACCTGCCGGCCGGGCGGCCGTCGGGGCTGCTGGGCCGGAAGGTCGCGGGCTATCTGGTGGAGAGCGAGATCGGGCGCGGCGGCATGGCGGTGGTGTACCGGGCGCGGGACCTGGAGCTCCACCGCCCGGTGGCGCTGAAGCTGCTGGCGCCGGAACTGGCACGCAACGACACGTTCCGCAAGCGGTTCACCCATGAGTCGCTGGTCGCCGCGGCGATCGACCACCCGCACATCGTGCCGGTGTTCGCGGCCGGCGAGACGGAGGGGCTGCTCTACATCGCCATGCGGTACGTACCCGGGCGGGACCTGCGGGCGATGCTGGACCGCGAGGGCCCGCTGCCGCCCGAGCAGGCCGCCCGGATCGCCGTGCAGGTGGCGTCGGCGCTGGACGCGGCGCACGCGCACGACCTGGTGCACCGGGACGTCAAGCCCGGCAACATCCTGATCGACGAGGGCACGCACTCGGAGCATCCCGAGCACGTCTACCTCACGGACTTCGGGCTGACGAAGAAGTCGCTGTCGCTGACCGGGTTCACGACGGTCGGCCAGTTCGTGGGCACGCTGGACTACGTCGCCCCGGAGCAGATCTCGGGGCGGCCGGTGGACGGCCGGTGCGATGTGTACAGCCTGGGGTGTGTCGTCTTCGAGACGCTGACGGGGGCTCCGCCGTTCCGGCGCGACGACGACATGGCGCTCCTGTGGGCCCACCAGTACGACCCGCCGCCGCTGCTGAGCGAGGAACGCCCGGGGCTGCCCGCCGGCCTGGACGAGGTGCTGGCGAAGGCGCTGGCGAAGACGCCCGAGGAGCGGTACGACACGTGTCTGGAGTTCGTCGCGGCGATGCGTGCCGCGCTGGCCAGGCCGCCGGAGGCCGGCTCGGACGACGGGGGGCGCGTGGGGCACGACGGGTCCGTTCCACCTCACCGGGACGGCGTACCGGAACCGCCGCGCTTCCCCCCGGAGCCTCCGCCCGAGCCGCCGCCGTGGGCGCTGCCGGTCTTCCCTCTCCGTGCGGCGCTGTAGGCCCCGAGACGGTGGAGGGCGTATGGGCCCGGGGCGGCCCGGTCAGGACCGCGGGGCCTCCCGCCCGGTGTCGTCGTCCGCGTCGGCCGCGTCGGCCGTGATCTCGCCCCGGCGGCGTACCGGGGACGCGAGCAGACCGCCGATGAGGCCCGCGACGAGACCCCACAGCAGGGCCAGTCCGGCGGCCGTCCACACGTGCGGGCGCAGCACCAGCTGTCCGCCGAACCCCTCGATGTCCCCGATGCCCAGGAGGGATAGCCCGTACCGGGCGGATACGCGGGTGACCGGGGCCACCACGAGCATGGTCAGCGCGAACGCGACACCCATGTGCACGGCGTGCTGCCACAGCCGGGTACGGGCCGGTGTACGGACCGCCATGGCGAAGGCGGCGGCCAGCAGCAGCGCACCGGCCACCGGCACCAGCCACCAGGCGCGCGCGTCGTGCTCGGCGAGGGCGCCGACGTCCAGGGTGGAGTCCTGCGAGCCGCGCAGCACCAGGTCCAGGAGGTTCGGCATGGGGAGCCCGAACGGGCCGTCCACCCTGCCCTCCCAGGAGCCGCCGATACCGAGGCCGAGGGCGAGCCACACCACGTTGGGCAGGCCGAGCAGCAGGACGGCGAGCGTCTCGGCGGGGTGGCCCCGGGTCGCGGCGACGACCACGCCGATGACCACGCCGGCGACGACGTACGCGAGCAGCAGGAGCAGCATCGCGAACGCGGCGGGGCGTACCGCCTCCTGATAGCGCAGCAGGCGCGCGGGCAGCGGGGCGCGGCGCGAGACGAGCAGCGCCATGGTGAGGACGCCGGTGATCCACAGCAGGCCGAACAGCAGCGTGGGTCCGGGGTCGCCGCGGAAGCCCACCGTGGTGGACAGGTCCAGCAGCTCCCCGATGAGGTCGAAGGCGGGGTCGGTGGGCGTGAGGGTGAAGGTGCGGCGGGCGAGGGTGGTCAGCGCGGCGAGCGCGGCGAGCCAGAGCAGTGTCGTACGGGCGACGCGGGCGAGGAGTTCACCGGCGGAGGCCACGGCGCGGTGGCGCAGCGGCCGCAGGAAGCAGACGCCGAGGGCGAGTGCGCCGGCGAGGCTCACCGACAGGGGCATGGCGGTCACGTCGGCGTCCGCCCCGGCGATCTCCCCGGCGCCTCCGGACAGTTCGATCGCGCCGCCGGCGGCCATCACGACGACGGCGGCGACGACCTGGGGGAACGCGCCGTCGGGCAGGTCGGCGGCGCCTGCCGCCCAGAGCCCGAGGGCGGCGGTGACGGCCATGGCGGCCACTGCGGCGAGCACCGCCACGAGGGCGTCGCCCCAGTCGTGGGCAGCGCTTCGCGCGCGGCTCGGCGCCCGGTTCCCGGCGTCGCGTCGCGCGTCTTCGGACGGGGGGGGTCGTCCCTGACGGCTCACGCGGCCCACCGTAGGCGGGGCGCGGGGGGCACGCCCGCCGGAGCGGGCCGACCGGGCGTCGGGCCCGCCCGCCTGCCCCGCCGGGCCGCCCGCCCGCTCACCTGGTCCGTCCGCCCGGGTGCCCCCGTCTGTCGCCCCGGGCCCCGGGCCCGCGAGCCGGGGCGGGCTTCCCGACTTGCGTCCGTCCGAGGAACGGGGCGCACAATAGTGACGGAACGGAAGAAAGGGAAGAACGTGACTTCCGACCCATCGTCCGGCCGCCCCTCGGGGCAGCCGTCGGACATACCCACCGGTCCACCGTCGGGCCCCCTGTCCGGGCCGTCCTCACACCCGCGCCCGTCGGCGCCGCCGCCGTCCGGTCCGCCGCCGCAGGGCACGCCGGGCGGCGGGGGCCCCGGGGGTCCCCCCGGGCCTGGCGACACCGGCGGCGGAGGCGGCGGGGCGGGCGGAGGCGCCGGCGGAGGCCCGGGCGGGGGCCGGGAGCGTCCGTGGTGGCGTTCGTACACCAAGGTCCTGAGCATCGCGGCCGCGCTGGTCGCCGTGGTGGCCCTGATCGTCGTCCTGGCCCGCCCCGGCGGCGGAGGCGATACGAACGATGTCGCCATCTCCCCGGTCGGGGGCGGTGACCTGCTGCTCCAGGACACCGAGCAGAGCGGGCCCGATCCCTGGACGGCCTCCACGGCCTCCGGGGAGGTGGACCCGATCCCGGCGCCGGAACCCACGGTGACCCGTACGGCCATCCGTGAGATCCAGGGCGGCGCGGAGAACCTCTACGGCGGCACCGGGAAGGTCGCCAGCTGTGACGTCGAGCGGCAGATCGGCTACCTCCAGGCCGACCAGAACAAGGCACGGGCCTTCGCCGGCGTCCTGAAGATCGGCACGCCGGAGGTCCCCGGGTACCTGCGCGGACTGACACCCGTTCAGCTGCGGCACGACACCTGGGTGACGAACCACGGCTACCGCGACGGCAAGGTGTTCAGCTTCCAGGCGGTCCTGCAGTCCGGCACGGCCGTCCTCGTCGACAAGACCGGCATGCCGAAGGTGCGCTGCGCCTGTGGCAACCCGCTGACGGAACGCGCCGAGCCCACGACGCCGCTGCGCCCCTCCGGCGACCCGTGGCCCGGTTACCGGGAGGCCGACGTGGTGGTCGTCAAGCCCGCGCCGCAGCCGGTGAAGGTCTTCGTCATCGTCGACGTCAAGAACAACACCACGGTGAAGGTCCAGCCCGGCTCGACCCAGAGCCCCGGCAGGACGCACACCACGACTCCCCCGCACACGACCACGGCTCCCCCGGACACGACCACGACGTCCCCGGGCCCCACGGACTCCTCGCCGACCGCGTGCGCGACGGTCGAGCCCGGCGAGCCGGCCCCCAAGGACGTCAAGCCGTGCCCCACGCCCACCGGCTCGACGATGTCGCCGCCGGACACGGAGACGTCGACGCCCCCCGTGGACCGGCAGGAGGGGACCACGGACACCGGCTCGCCGGGGAGCGTGACGCCGGAGGGGTCTCCTGAGAGCACGCCGGAGACGTCACCGAACGGCGGGAGCCCCGCGTCCAGCCCGCCGTCCGAGCCCCCGCCGGACGACGGCCCCGCCGAACAGCCCGACCCGGAACAGCAGCCCGCGTCCTGACGGGCGAACCGTCCCGGCACCGACCACCGGGGAGATCCCGCGAGCCCGACCGAGGTCGCCGGTTCGTTGAACCGGCAACCTCTCGCGTCGCGGTGGCGACCACGAGGTACACCTGCCCCGCCACCGACAACGAGGTCGAGCGATGCATCCGTCCCCCCGTACGTTCCGCACGACGTTCCGCCGCAGGCCCGGTGGGCTCGCGGGCACCCTCGCCGCTGTCGCGCTCGCCGTGACGGCCGCCGCCCCCGCGAGCCCCGCGGCCCCTGCCGCTCCCGACTCCCTCACGTCATCCGCCTCACCCGCCGTGCGCGCCGGCACCGGCGGGGCGCTCGCCGCCGCGCGGGTCGCCGAACGGCTCGACCGGGGCCTCGTCGCCGTCCCGGCGAGCGGCGGCGTGCTCGTCACCTGGCGCATGCTCGGCGACGACCCGGCCGACGTGTCGTTCCGCCTCTACCGGGGCGGCACCCGCATCGCGGACACAGCCAAGACCAACTTCCTCGACAGCGGCGGCGGTTCGTCGTCGGCGTACGAGGTCAGGGCCGTCGTCGGCGGGGCCGAGCAGTCCGGCACGCGCGGCGGTGTCTGGTCGTCGGGCCGGCTCGACATCCCGCTCCAGAAGCCGCCGGGCGGCACCACGAGGGACGGCGTCGCCTACACGTACTCCGCGAACGACGCGAGCGTCGGCGACCTCGACGGCGACGGGGCCTACGAGCTGGTCCTGAAGTGGGTGCCGTCCAACGCCACGGACGTCGCCAACTCCGGTACCTGCACCGGCCCGACGCTCTTCGACGCGTACGAGCTGAACGGCACCCGGCTGTGGCGGGTGAACCTCGGCACGAACGTGCGCAGCGGCTCCCACTACGACTCGTTCCAGGTGTACGACTACAACGGCGACGGCCGGGCCGAGATGGCCGTCCGCACCTCCGACGGAACCCGCGACGCGGCAGGAACCGTCATCGGCGACCCGAACGCCTCGCACCTGGCGTCCAACTGCGCGGTCCTCGGCGGCCCCGAGTACCTGTCGGTGTTCAACGGGCAGACGGGCCGCGTCATGGCGTCCGTCCCGTTCGAACCGGCGCGCGGCTCCGTCGCCGACTGGGGCGACACCTGGGGCAACCGTGAGGGCCGGCTGCTGTCGGCGACCGCGTACCTCAACGGCTCGACGCCCAGCATGATCTTCAGCCGGGGCATGTACGAGCGGATCGCGATCGCCGCGTACGACTGGAACGGTACGTCCCTCACCCGGCGCTGGACGTTCGACACGAACGCGTCCACCAACCACGGCAAGGGCTACGACCGGCAGGGCAACCACAACCTGGCGATCGCGGACGTCGACGGCGACGGCCGGGACGAGATCCTCTACGGTGCCATGGCCGTCGACGACGACGGCGGCGGCCTGTGGACGACGAGGCTCGGCCACGGCGACGCCCTCCACGTCGGCGACCTGCTGCCGTCCCGCCCCGGCCTGGAGTCGTTCAACGTGCACGAGCACACGAGCGCGGCCTACGGCTACGAGATGCACGACGCCCGCACCGGCGAGATCCTCTGGGGGCGGCGCACCGGCACGGACGTCGGCCGGGGCATCTGCGCGGACCTGACCCGCGACCACGCCGGCGCCGAGTGCTGGTCCAGTGGGGGCGGCCTGTACGCCGCGAACGGTACGAAGATCAGCGACTCGGTGCCGGCGTTCAGCGGCGGGGCGTCCTACAACTCGGCGATCTGGTGGGACGGCGACGCCCACCGTGAGCTGCTCGACCACCGCTGGTCGGGCACGGCGGGCTCCGGGTACGGCCAGATCCTCAAGTACGCGGGGTCCACGGAACTGACGCGCATCTGGTACGACCAGGAGGCCCGGTCCAACAACTGGACCAAGGGCAACCCCGCGCTGTCCGCCGACATCCTCGGCGACTGGCGCGAGGAGATGATCTGGCGCAACGCCGACTCCACCGCCCTGCGGCTCTACACCACCCCGCACCCGACGGAGTTCCGGCTGCCGACCCTGATGCACGACCCGGTCTACCGGATGGGTGTGGCCTGGCAGAACACCGGCTACAACCAGCCCCCGCAGGTGAGCTACTACCTGGGGACGAGGTGACCGGACAGCGCCGGCCGGGCCGGGACCGCCTCATGGCCGGGGCGGTCCGGGCCCGGTCCCTCACAGTCCGCCGAGGAAACCGGTCAGTGCCTTGTTGAACGCCTCCGGCTGTTCCAGGCCGGGCAGATGGCCCGCGCGGTCGACCACCACCAGCGTGGACCCCGGGATCAGGGCGTGCAGCGCCTCGGCGTCGGCGACCGGTGTGTAGCCGTCGTCCGCGCCGACCACGATCAGCGCGGGCACGTCGGCCGCGGCGAGCGACGCGCGGTAGTCCGGCCGTTCGGCCCGGCCGCGCAGGGCCGCGGCGGCGCCCGCGGGCGCGGTCGTCCGCATCATCCGCAGGACGTGCGCGGCGACGGCGGGCTGCTCGACCACGTTGTACGGGGCGATCATCCGGTCGATGACCTCGTCCGCGTACCCGTCCATCCCCTCGGCGAGCAGCCGGTCCGCGAGCGCGTTCCGGAACGCCTTGCCGTCCTCGGTCTCGGCGGCGGGCGAGGTGTCCGAGAGGACCAGGCCGCGGACCCGGTCGCCGTGCAGCCGGTGGAACTCCATGGTGATCTGGCCGCCCATGGAGACGCCGCCGACGACCGCCCGTGCGACGCCCAGGTGGTCGAGGAGGGCCGCGAGGTCGTCGGCGAAGACGGAGAACGGGGTGCTGCGGGGCGCGGGCTCCCCGCTCGGGGCGAGGGGGCTGTCCCCGTAGCCGCGCAGGTCCGGCACGATGACGCGGTGGCCCGCCGCCACCAGGGCGTCGGTCTGCGGCCGCCACAGCGTGCGGTTGAAGGGGTGCCCGTGGACCAGGAGGAGCGGCAGGCCGTCGGCGGGTCCCGACGCGTCGTAGTGGATGACGGTGCCGTTGACCGCCACCCGGCCCGACACGGTGTCCCGCACGGCGTCCGGGACGCGGTCCGACGGGTGATCCGGCAGATGATCCGATAGGTGATCCATAGCGGTACCCTAGACGGGCCCGCGCGGGCGGTCAGTGCCGTGTGGCGATGTAGTAGAGGTTGATCGGGTCGCCTTCGACGGACCGGGTCTCGATCGTGCGGAAGCCGGCTTCGCGCAGCATGCGACGGGCGGTCTGCTCGCCCCAGACGGTGCCGAGGCCCGCGCCGCCGGTGCTGAGCGATGTCGTCATGCAGTAGAAGACGGAGAACGCGAACAGCGCCGGCCCGAACGGGTGGTCGAGGTTCTCCTCCAGGTTGCTCGACGCCGCGATGTCGCCCATCAGGAACGTTCCGCCGTCCTTGAGCGCTCCGGAGACCGCCGCCAGGGTCTCGGCGGGCCGGGCCAGGTCGTGGATGACGTCGAAGGCGGTGACGAGGTCGTAGGCGCCGCTGATCTCGGTGGAGTCGCCGACCGTGAAGCGGACGTTGCCGAGGCCGAGCCCGGCGGCCTCGTCCCGTCCGGCGGCGATCCCCTGCTCGGACCGGTCGAGGCCGTGGAACCGGCTGCGCGGGAACGCCCGCGCCAGCACGACCGGCGCGTGGCCGATCCCCGTCCCCACGTCCAGGACGTCGACGCCCTCCCGCAGCCGCTCGGTGAGCCCCGGGACCAGCGGCACGATCGTGTCGACCAGCGCCTCGTCGTACACGCGCGCGGTCTCCTGGCCCTGGAGCTCCTGGAACCTCGGATACGCCGAGTACGGGACGCCGCCGCCGTTCCTGAACGCCTCCACGACCCGCTGTTCGACCTCTCCCATCAGCCCCGCGTACACCATGAGCGTGGCGAGGTTCTCCGTGCCCGCCGCCCTGGTCAGCGAGGCGGCGTGCTCGGGCGGCAGGATGTACGTGGCGCCGCCCGGCTCGTACTCCACGAACCCGCCGACGACCATGCCGCCCAGCCATTCGCGTACGTAGCGCTCGTCCAGCCCGGCCGCCGCCGCGATGTCGCCGCTGGTGGCGGCCGGGAGCGTGCTCATGGTGTCGAACAGGCCGGTCTGGTGGCCGACGCTGGTCAGCAGGGCCAGCGAGGCTCCGTTGAGGACGTCGACCACCCGTTCGGCGAACGCCTGCTGCTTCGCGGGATCCGGTGCCGCACGTTCCGTAGGGGGATGCGACATGGCTGCTCCTTCCGGAGAGCACGGAGTGTGCCTCCCTCCACGCTAAGCCCGCAGGCGGGGCGCGGTCCTCACGAGGCGGCGCCGTCCGGGCGGGACCACCGGGGCGCGGGGCGTCGGCGCGCGGTCACCGTGGCGCGGGCACCGTGCGTTCGAAGCGGGTGAACGCCGCCTCCTGGCGCCATTCGACGGCTGCCTTGGCGTTGGTCTTCAGGAAGCCGGCGCAGCGGGCGGGCGGGGTGCGGGTGCCGGGCCGGACCCCGGCGCAGTCGGCCACGGGCCGGTAGTGGCCGGGCGCCTTCCACAGGCTGCGCCCGTCGAGGAAGGCGTGCTCCAGCGAGGCGCGGGCGAGGTCCTTCAGCTCGCGGTAGGTCAGCCCGTACGTGGCCGTGGCGCGCGCGTACTCGTCACTGACGGTGATCCGGGACACGCCCTGGTCGTCGGTGGCGAGCACCACGGGCACGCCGTGCTCGCGGTAGAGCGTGAACGGGTGGTCCCGGCCCTGGACCCCGAGGATCTGGTGGTTGCTGGTCAGCGGGACCTCCACGGCGACCCGCCGCTCGGCCATGGTCCGCAGGACGTCGTCGAAGCCGTCCTCCTCGCGGATGTCGACACCGTGGCCGATGCGCTCGGCGTGGCCGGTGCGGACGGCCTCGGCGATGTGGAAGCGCAGGTGCTCCGGCTTGACCAGCCCGGCCACCAGCTCGCCCGCGTGCAGGGTGATGTGGGCGTTCGGGTAGCGGGCGTGCAGGAAGTCGAGCATGCGCATGTGGAGGCGGTAGTCGCGCAGGGCGACCTCGCCGTCCTCGGGCTGGACGAGGTTGACGGCGACGAACCGGTGGTCGCGTTCGGCGAGCGCCATGGCGAGGGTCATCTGGATGAAGACGCGGGCGGGCGAGCTCTCGCGCGCCACCTGCGAGATGAACCGGAACGGGACCGCGCAGGCGGGCTGCGGCGCGTCGGTGTCGCAGCGCGCGGCGGCACGGAACTCGGCCGTGGTCGTGTCGGCCTCGTCGCGGGCCGTGCGGACGAGCGCGTCCATGGCGCCGTCGGCGGTGATCTTCTGGTGCATGCGTGCCAGGTCGGGGTCCCAGCCGACCTTGTCGGCGAGCTTCCGGTCCTCGCCCCAGGCGGGGGTCTGCATCAGCTCCTGGTAGAACTGCCGGTGCTCGGCCGCGGTGTTGAGCACCTCGGCGAGCATCCGGCCCGGGTGGCGCCACGCCACCTCGCCGAACTTGCCGAACGTGGCGAAGAAGTGGTCGTGGCCGGTCTCGCCCGCCGCGGCGGGGTCGAAGTCCTGCATCGACCAGGCGCGGAGCACCCGCAGGCGCATGGCGTCGTCGGTCCTCAGATCCGTCGCCGGGCGGCTGCCGGCCCGGCACGGGGGTGCCAGGGCGGTGCTCGTCGCGTCGTCGACGCACAGTCCGTCCTCGGCGGCGAGCTCCATGAGCAGCTCCGTGGAGACGGCTCCCGACAAGTGGCTGTGCAGCTCACCGCCCTTGGGCATGGCGCGGAGGAACGCGGCCAGCCGTCCGGGCCGCCGGCGGACCGTGTCGAGGTACGCGTCCACGCGCCGCTCGTCGGCGGTGGCGGGCGTCGTGGCGGCGGGGCCGGAAGCGGCGTCCGGCGCGCCTGACGGGGTCGCCCGCGCGGCGGCGGTGGGCGAGGCGTGGGCGGAGAGCGGGGCCAGCAGGGCCAGCGCGGCCGTGCAGGCCAGGGCGGGCGGCAGCAGCACGCGGGCGCGCAGGATGCGGGAGCGCGGTGTGGTGGGCATGGCCCGCATCCTTGGCGGCGGGCCCCGGCCGGTCCTCCCGACAGGCGGACCGGCCGGGACAACCACCCGTTCGGGCTAGCAGGGCTTTGTGAGGCGGTGTCCGGCGGATCACGCTTGGGGCCGCGTACCCGGCTCCGATGCCACCGTGATCCGCCGGACGCTCCCTACGTCGGCGGCAGCGCCGACGCCAGGAGGACCACGCCGAGGGAGCCGACCAGGGAGGCCACGGCGAGGCCGCGGGCCAGTTCGGGGCGGCCTCTGCCGTGGGCCCAGCCGTGCAGGGCGGCGGCCGCCATCACCGCGACGAACAGGGCCAGTTTGACGGCGAGGACGCGGCCGTAGCCGGGCTCGGCCAGCGATGCCCACGTCACGCCCTTGTGCCAGGCCATGGCGACCCCGGTGGTCAGCTGCACCGGCAGGAACACCGCAGCCGTGACCAGCCCGAACCGGCGCCCGGCCCGCTGGACGAACGGGCCGCGCGCCTCGTCGGCGAGCATGCGCCGGGCGAGCGGCAGCACCACCAGGGACAGCGCCAGTTGACCGCCCACCCACAGCGCGGCGCCGGTGACATGGGCGAAGCGTACGAAGGTCCAGGCGTCGACGCCGCTCATCCGTCCGCCCTCACTTTCCGACCCGTACCGTGCCGTGCGCGCCCGCCTCGGCGTGCCGCATGTCGTGGTCCACGAAGGCGTAGTGTCCGGCTTCCGGGAAGCGGGCCTCGACGAAGCCGCCCTGGGCGGCGGCGAGGTCGAGGACCTGGGCGCCGCCGGGATCGTCCGGTCGCAGGAGGTAGGCGCCCTCCTTGTACACGGTGTCGAAGACGGTGCCGACGACGTGGAAGGCGATGCCGTCGCTCGGGCCCGCCGCGACGACCCAGAACCTGGCCCGTTCCCCGGCCTTCGCGGTCAGGGGCGCCTTGGCGTACTGGGCGGCGACGCCGTTGAACGCCCAGGCGTCGGGCCGGTTGTCGCGCATCTTGGCCACCTGCCCCTCGCTGCCGGGCTCGCCCAGGTAGAGCTGGGAGGAGACGAGGAGGTACTCCCGGTCGACGGCGGGGAGGTCCGGCGGGTCGATGACGACGGCGCCGTACATGCCGTTGCCCATGTGCTGGAGCATCGGTGCGGTGGAGCAGTGGTAGAGCCAGGCGCCCGCCCGTTCGGCGGTGAAGCGGTAGACGAGTTCCTCGCCGGGGCCGATGGTGCGCATGGGACGGTCGGGGGCGAGGGCTCCGGCGTGGAAGTCGATGCCGTGGCCCATGCCGGTGTCGTTGACGAGGGTGACCTCGAAGACGTCGCCGACCTTCCCGCGCAGCACGGGTCCCGGCGCGGTGCCGCCGAAGGTCCACATCCGCTGCCGTACGCCGGGGGCGACCTCGACGTCCCGTTCCACGGCGCGCAGGCGCACCTTGTGGACGCGGGCGGCCCCGGCGGGCGGCAGGGCGGCGGCGCGGGGGGCGAAGCCGGGTGAGAAGTCGGCGGCCAGGTTCAGGCCCGGACCCTTTCCACTCCCGGCGGCCGTGTGGTCGCCGTGGCCGGTCCCACCGGTGCCGGTGCCGGCGGCGGTGTCGGCGGTGCCGGATTCGACCGTGATCAGCATGGTCATGCCGGCGGCGCGGTGGCCGGGGACGGTGCACCAGGCGGAGCGCTCACCGGTGATCCGCCCCAGGTCCAGGCGGGCGCTCTCGCCCCGGCCGAGCAGGGGGGTGCCGGGACCCGACTGGACGCGCAGGTCGTGCCGCATGGTGTCGCTGTTGGTGACGTTGAGGACGAGCCGGGTGCCGGCCGGGACGGTGACCGTGTCCGGGATGACGCGCATACCGGAGAGCTTCACGTCCACCGTGCGGGTGCCGGAGGCGGCGGTGTCCGTGTGGTGGCCGTCGGCGGCGGGGGCGCCGCCGCCCGATGTGGTGGCCACGAGGAGCGCGAGTACGGTCACGGCGACACCGGCCGCGCCGCCGAGCAGCGGGGCGCGCCGTCCCGGGCTCGCGCCGGGGCCGGTGTGGGGGCCGCCGACGAGACTCGCGCCGAGGACGACGAACCAGGCCACGGACGCCCCGGCGAGCAGCCGCCCGGCGGTCGCGGCGGGGTCGGGCAGCGGCAGGGCGACCAGCGGCACGGCCAGGTTGAGTGCGGCGACCCGGACGCGCCAGGCACGTTCCAGGACGGACCGGACGGCGTCGCGCCCGGCCGGGCCCCGGCTGAGGACCATCGGCAGGAGATGCGTCAGGGCGCCGAGCAGCACCTGGCCGACGAATCCGATCAGCAGCACCTGGAGAAGGGGGTCGAGGTCGTCGTGGAGCCGGTCGAGCGGCCGGGTGGCCAGCAGCACCAGGTCCGCCAGCACCGCCAGGACGAACCAGCCGGTGGCGGCCGCGAGCATCCAGGCGGCGGGTGAGCGCGGCGCGCGGCGGCGCACCGTCGCGACGAAGAGGACGGCTGCGTCGGCGAGGCCCGCCGCGTACAGGGCCAGTCCCGCGGCGGCCGGCCAGCGTGCTCCGGCGAGCAGTCCCGCGACGGCCAGGGCGAGCCCCGGCAGCAGGAGCCGCAGGACGCGGCGGGCGACGCGGGCGGTGCGGTCCTCCATGCGCAGGCCCAGCACGGTCGGCCACAGCATGAACAGCGTGCCGACGACGGGCAGTCCCACCCAGCCCAGCAGGTTCACGTGGACATGGGCGAGCATGACCTCGGTGTGCCGGTGCGCGGCCCAGCCGGTGCCCAGCAGTCCGCCGAGGACGGCGCCCACCGCCAGGGCGCCCGCTGCGGACCGGTAGTAGCCGGTGAGCAGGGCGAGCCTGCCTCCCAGGGAGCGGCGCCCGATCCTGGACAGCGCCACCAGGTGCGCGAGGACGGCCGCGGTCACCCCCGCGGCGCCGACGGCCGTGAGGGCGGCCGGTCCCCCGCCGGTGCCGACGAGCACGGCGACGACGGACACGTTGAGGCCGACGAGCCGTACGTCGCTCCAGCGGACGTCAGGCTGCGGGGCGTGCAGCAGGGCGACGGTGAAGTGCTCGCTCCAGACGACGATGGCGTTGGTGACGGCGCCCAGGAGGAACATGTGCAGGGAGAGCCAGCGCGCGACCGGCAGCACGGGTTCCGCGACGGCGGTCAGCAGCGCGGCCGCCAGCCAGCCGACGACCACGATGTGGCCCCGGAGATGACGAACGCGGAACAGGGGTGGGCCGGGCGGGTTCGCCGACGGCGCGCTCGGTGGGGAGAGGCTGGGCACGTGGGCTCCTTGGGGTCCCGCAGCGGCGGCGGGAACGGCGGTACGTCAGGCCGATTGTGGCCACGGCACGCGGCGCGGCCGGACGGCATTGGTCCCGGGGCAAGGGCCGAACGGCTCTGCCCGGCGAACTCCCGCCCCTCCTAACGTCCATACCGGTTAGGTACGCCTTACCTGACTGGAGCGGATGAGGGGAACGACATGGTCCTGGAGGAGTGCGCGGCCGGTGCGCGGGTGACTCTGCGCGCGGTCACGGCCCGGCACGACGAGCGGCTGCGGATGGCGGAGCTGGGCTTCGTGCCCGGCGCGCCGATCCGGGTGGTGGGCCGGGGCGGCGGCGGCCGGATGGTGATCGCCCTGGGCGACACCCGGCTCGGGATCGACGCGCCGACCGGTGCGGCGCTCGTCGTGGAACCGACGTGGTGAGGGCGACCGGGCGCGCCTGCTGCGACGAGGGCACCGGCACCGTTCCGGCCCCGGCGCCGGGCGCGGCCAGGGCCCTTCGCGTCGCCCTCGTGGGCAATCCCAACGTCGGCAAGTCCACCGTGTTCAACGCGGTCACGGGGGCGCGCCGCCGCACCGGCAACTGGCCGGGCACCACCGTCGAGGTGGCGAACGGCTCCTGGAGCCTCGCGTCCGGCACAGCCGAGCTGCTCGACCTTCCGGGCACCTACAGCCTCGACCCGCGCTCGCCCGACGAGGCTCTCGTCCGCGACCTGCTCACGGACCGTGCCGACCCCGACCGCCCCGACCTGGTCGTGGCCGTGCTGGACGCGGCGAACCTCGCCCGCAACCTGTACCTCCTGGCGCAGGTCCTCGACACGGGCCTGCCGGTGGTCGTCGCCCTGACCATGCTGGACGTGGCGGAGGCGCGGGGGCGCGGGATCGACCGCGACCGGCTCGCCGCGCTCCTGGGCGTTCCGGTGGTGGAGGTACGCCCCCGCACGGGCGCGGGTCTCGACCGGCTCGCGACGGCGGTGGCGGCCGCACGGGGCGAGCCCGCGCCGGCGCCGTCCGTCCCGGCCCGGCCGGGTGGCGCGGAGGCCGACGGGTTCCCCGCCGCCACCGGTCCCGCCGGGGCCGATGACGACGATCCGGAGGTCGCCGAGGCCGAGCGGCGCTACGCCTGGGTGCGGCGGATCGTCGCCGGCTGTGTGACCGACGCGCCGGGTGACGGCCGTACGCTCTCCGACCGCGTCGACCGGGTGGCGACCTCGCCGTGGGCCGGTCCGCTGCTGTTCCTGCTGGTGATGTGGGGGGTGTTCGTCGCCACGACCGAACTGGCCGCGCCACTCCAGGAGGGGCTGACGGAGCTGTTCGACGGGCCGGTGATCGGGGCGGCCGAGCAGCTGCTGGCCTGGGCGCGCCTGGACGGTACCTGGGTGGCCGGGCTGGTCACGGGCGGTCTCGTGCCCGGTGTGGGAGCGGTGCTCAGTTTCGTGCCGCTGATGGCGATCATGTTCGTGCTGCTGACGCTGCTGGAGGGCTCGGGCTATCTGGCGCGGGCGGCGTTCGTCGCCGACCGGCTGCTGCGGCTGGTGGGCCTGCCCGGCCGGGCGTTCCTGCCGCTCGTGGTCGGATTCGGCTGCAACGTGCCGGCGGTCGCCGCCACACGGGTGCTGCCCGACGCCCGGCACCGGCTGATGACCGGTCTGCTGGTGCCGTTCGTCTCGTGCAGCGCCCGGCTGACGGTGTATCTGCTGCTGGCGAACCTGTTCTTCTCGCGCCACGCGGGCAGTGTCGTCTTCGCCATGTACGTGCTGTCCGTGGTGCTGGTGGTCCTCGCGGGCCTGGTGCTGCGGCGCACGGTGTTCCGGGGGATGGCGCCGGAGGCGCTGATCCTGGAGCTGCCGCCGTACCGGGTGCCGTCGCCGCGGGTGATCGTCGGCCAGTCCTGGCAGCGGCTGGCCGGGTTCCTCCGTACGGCGGGGGGGATCATCGTGGTCACCACCGCGGCGGTCTGGCTGCTGACCGCCGTCCCGCTGCGCGCGGGCACCCCGTTCGGCGAGGTCCCGGTGTCGGACAGCCTGTACGGCGGGGCCAGCAGGAGCGTCGCGGTGGTCTTCGAACCGGCCGGGTTCGGCGACTGGCACACCACCGGGGCGCTGGTGTCCGGGTTCGTGGCCAAGGAGGCGGTCGTCTCGACGTTCGCGCAGACCTACGGGACGCGGGAGCCGGGCGACGTACGGGAGGCCGGGGATCTCGGCGTCCGGCTGCGGGAGACGTTCGATGAGGCGTCCGGGGGGCATCCGCTGCCCGCGGTCGCCGCGTTCATGGTCTTCCTGCTGGCCTACACGCCGTGCGCGGCGACCGTGGCGGCGCAGCGGGCGGAGTTCGGGACGCGCTGGGCGCTGGTGGGTGTGGGGGTGCAGCTCGCGCTCGCGTACGTGCTGGCGGTCGGGGTGTTCCAGGTGGGGAGGCTGGTGGTATGAGCGCCCTGCGTGAGGTGCTCGCCCGGGTGGGGGCCGCCCGGCCGGGGACGACGCTCGACTCGATCGCGCGGGACCTCGGCGTCACCCGGGACGAGGTCGACGCGATGGTGGACTACTGGACCGCCCGGGGCCGGCTGCGGGTCGACGTGGTGGCCCCGTGCCCGGCGGCGGCGTGCGGCGGCTGCCGGCTGCGCCGCGCGCCGGGCGGCTGCGTGCCGCCCGGCCCGCCGACGCCGTCCGGAAGGCCGGTGCGGGCCGGCGCGTCGGTGCCGGCCGGCGCGTCGGTGCCGGGCGGGGCGCTGCTCGCCGTCACGGCGGTCCCTCAGGAGGGCGGCGTCAGCAGCGCCGCCAGTTCCCGCTGATGGGGGAAGGAACCCGGCACGTACGCGCACCACGGCTCTTCGGCGTACGGGTCGCCGGTCACCGCGTGGGCGCGCGAGCGGGAGCCGCCGCACAGCCGGCGGAACTCGCACCGGCCGCACTTGCCGCCGAGCCGGTCCGGGTCGCGCAGCCCGACGAACAGCTCGGACTCGCGGTAGATCTCGGGCAGCGGCCGGGTGCGGACGCTACCCGCGCCCAGCGGCAGGAATCCGCTCGGGTGCACCGTGCCGGTGTGCGAGACGAAGACGAAGCCCCGGCCGGCGTTGACGTCCAGCGGCGGGCGGCGCACGCGCCGGGTCGCCTCGCCGAGGCCGAGCTCACCGGCGTGCTGCCGCAGCCGCCGGTACAGCGGGCCGAGGCCGAGCGCCTCGACGTGGTCCTCGCCCCGGGCCGCGAGGACGGCACGCTGGACGGCGACGCGGCGGAAGTGGTGGGCCTCGGTGGTCTTGGCGGGGATCGTGAGGCCCACGTCGTAGACGAAGTTGAGGACGTCCTCGGTCTCGGCCGGGGTGAGGGCGGCCAGGTCGCGGCCGCGCCCGGTGGGGACGAGGAAGAACGCGCTCCACAGCATGACGCCGTGCTGGTGCACCAGGGCGGCGATCTCCGGCAGGTCGTACAGGTTGTGCCGGCTGACGGTGGTGTTGATCTGCACCTTCATCCCGAGGGCGCGGGCGGTGTCCCAGGCGTCGAGGGTCCAGCGGAAGACGCCGGGCACTCCCCGGAAGCCGTCGTGGAGGGTCGCCGTCGGGCCGTCGAGGCTGAGCGAGAGGCCCACCGCGCCCGCCTCGTGCACGGCACGCAGGTTCTCGGCGGTGAGCGTCGGGGTGCCGGAGGGCGAAACGGCGACGGGGACGCCCGCCTGCCTGCCGTGGGCGATGAGCTCCAGCAGGTCGGGGCGTTGGAAGGGGTCCCCGCCGGTGATGACGAAGAGCGGCGCGGGATGGCCGAAGGAGGCGACCTGGTGCAGCAGGTCCTTGGCGGCCTCGGTGTCCAGTTCGCGCGGGTCCCGGTCGGGGACGGCCTGGGCGCGGCAGTGGCGGCACGCCAGGGGACAGGCGCGGGTGGACTCCCAGATGACGATGAACGGCTTGTCGGTGACGTCCTGGTGCTGGCGCCGGACGGGGCGGGCGCTCACGGCTTCGCCCCCGTTCCGCCGGCGGGGACGGGCACGGCGTACGGGGTGCGGGGTCCGGCCGCCCGGAGGACGGGGGAGGCATACCGGGCGGCCGGAAGGTGACCGGCGGGAGGGTGCGTGTCCGCGAGCGGCACCCACGGCGGCGGGTGGTGGTCGAGGCGGCCGGGCGGGCGGTGCTGGCGGTCGTACACGAAGTCCTCCGGTTCGGTCGCGGCCAGCATCCCGCTTCGCGCGCGGGGGGTGCCGGGGCAGGGCGGTCCCGTTCGGGAGGGCCGTTGGTCCTTTCCCCGGGCCTCCGTACAGGGCCGTGCGGCCGCTCGGCCCGGACGCTTCGGCCCCGGGGCGGGACGGCCCCGCCCACCTAGCGTTTCGGCCATGGAGAACGAGGAATACGCGGGCCGCTCCGGTGGCCGCGACGATCACGGCTGGCCGCTTTCGGGCCGACGCCTGCTGACACGCCGTGAGGTGTCGCCCGACGGCCGCGCGGTGTACGGCGAGGGCGACCCGAAGTGGGAGAGCTTCTACCGCGACCGCTGGGCCCACGACAAGGTGGTCCGCTCCACCCATGGGGTCAACTGCACCGGGTCCTGCTCCTGGATGGTGTACGTCAAGGACGGGATCATCACCTGGGAGCACCAGGCGACGGACTACCCGTCCATCGGCACGGACTGTCCTGAGTACGAGCCGCGCGGCTGTCCGCGCGGGGCGTCCTTCTCCTGGTACACGTACTCGCCGAGCCGGGTCCGCTACCCGTACGTGCGGGGGAAGCTGCTCAAGCTGTGGCGGGAGGCGCGGCGGCGGCTCGGCGACCCGGTGGCCGCGTGGGCCGAGATCACCGGTGACCCGGCGAAGGCCCGTGCGTACAAGAAGGCGCGCGGCAAGGGCGGTCTGGTACGGGCCGACTGGGACGAGGTCACCGAGCTGATCGCCGCCGCGCAGGTGCACACGGTCAAGGCGTACGGCCCGGACCGGGTCGCGGGCTTCTCCCCCATCCCGGCGATGTCCATGGCGTCGTTCGCGGCCGGGGCGCGGTACCACTCCCTGATCGGCGGCACCCTGCTGTCCTTCTACGACTGGTACGCCGACCTTCCCGTCGCCTCCCCGCAGGTCTTCGGCGACCAGACCGACGTACCGGAGGCGGCGGACTGGTGGAACGCGGGCTACCTGATCATGTGGGGCTCCAACATCCCCGTGACGCGGACGCCGGACGCCCACTTCCTGACCGAGACCCGCTACAACGGCACCAAGGTCGTGGCCGTCAGCCCCGACTACGCGGACAACGTCAAGCACGCCGACGAGTGGCTCGCCCCGCACCCGGGCACGGACGGCGCGCTGGCGATGGCCATGGGCCATGTGATCCTGCGGGAGTTCCTCGTCGACCGCGAGGTGCCCTACTTCCACGCCTACCTGAAGACGTACACCGACGCGCCGTTCCTGGTGGCCCTGCGCGAGGGCGAGCACGGACTCGTCCCCGACCGCTTCCTGACGGCGGCCGACCTGGGCCGTGACGAGGAGAGCGAGGAGAACGCCGACTCCAAGACGGTCGTCATCGACGGCGTCAGCGGCGAGCCCGTCGTCCCCAACGGCTCCCTCGGCTTCCGCTGGAGCAAGACCGAGCAGGGCCGCTGGAACCTCGACCTGGGCGCCACCGAGCCGCTGCTCAGCGTCATGGAGTCCGCCGAGGACACGGTGGCGGTCACCCTGCCCCGGTTCGACGAGGGCGCCACCGAGGGCGGCTCGGTGATGGTGCGCGGCGTCCCGGTCCGCAGGGTCGGGGGCCGGCTCGTCACCACCGTCTTCGACCTGATGCTCGCCCAGTACGGCGTCGACCGCCCGGGACTGCCGGGCGAGTGGCCCGCCTCCTACGAGGACGCCGCCCAGCCGTACACCCCGGCCTGGCAGGAGACGATCACCTCGGTGCCGGCCGAGCAGGCGGCCCGGATCGCCCGCGAGTTCGCCCGCAACGCCGAGCGGACCCAGGGCCGGTCGATGATCGCGCTGGGAGCGGGCACCAACCACTGGTTCCACTCCGACACCATCTACCGCGCCTTCCTCGCGCTGACCACGATGACCGGCTGCCAGGGCGTGAACGGCGGCGGCTGGGCGCACTACGTCGGCCAGGAGAAGGTCCGCCCCGTCACCGGGCAGCAGCACCTGTCGTTCGCGTTCGACTGGCAGCGGCCCACCCGGCACATGGCGGGCACCTCCTACTGGTACCTGAACTCCGACCAGTGGCGCTACGAGGCGTTCGGGCCCGACGAACTGGCGTCCCCGCTGGGCCAGGGCCGGTTCAAGGGGAAGGGGTTCGCCGACTGCCTCGCCCAGGCGGTCCGCCTCGGCTGGACGCCCGGCCACCCCGGCTTCAACCGCAACCCCCTCGACCTCGCCGACGAGGCGAAGCGCGAGGGCCGCGCCCCGGCCGATCACATCGTCGACGAGCTGAAGGCGGGACGGCTCAGGTTCGCCGCGGAGGACCCCGACGACCCGGCCAACTTCCCGCGCGTCCTGACCGTGTGGCGCGCCAACCTGCTGGGCTCCTCCGGCAAGGGCAACGAGTACTTCCTGCGCCACCTTCTGGGCACGGACGCGGCGGTCCGCTCCGAGGAGACCCCGCCGGAGCACCGGCCGCAGGAGGTGGTGTGGCGGGACGAGGCCCCCGAGGGCAAGCTGGACCTGCTGGTCACCATGGACTTCCGGATGACCTCGACCGGCCTGCTCGCCGACGTCGTCCTGCCGGCCGCCACCTGGTACGAGAAGGACGACCTGTCCAGCACGGACATGCACCCCTTCGTGCACGCCTTCACCCCGGCCATCGCCCCGCCGTGGCAGGCCCGCACCGACTACGACACGTTCCTGACGATCGCCGACCGGTTCAGCGAGCTGGCCCGCGACCACCTCGGCACCCGCACCGACGTCCTCGCCGTGCCCCTGCTGCACGACACCCCCGACGAACTCGCCCAGCCGGGCGGCGTCGTGAAGGACTGGAAGACCGGGGAGTGCGAGCCGATTCCGGGGAAGACCATGCCCAAGCTGGTCACCATCGAGCGCGACTACGCGGCCGTCGCCGAGAAGATGCGCGCCGTCGGCCCGCTCCTGGACACCCTCGGCACCACCACCAAGGGCGTCACCGTCCACCCGGACCGCGAGATCGACGACCTGCGCCGCCGCAACGGCACGGTCCGCGACGGAGTGGCCGCGGGCCGTCCCTCGCTGGCCACCGCCTCCGACATGTGCGAGGCGATCCTCGCCCTGTCCGGCACCACGAACGGCCGCCTCGCCACCGAGGGCTTCAGGTTCCTGGAGCGGCAGACCGGCAGTGAGGGCCTCGTCGAACTCGCCGCCGAGCGGGAGGCGGAGCGCATCACCTTCGCCGACACCCGCACCCAGCCCCGCTCGGTGATGACGTCGTACGAGTGGTCGGGCAGCGAGACCGGCGGCCGCCGCTACTCGCCGTTCGTCATCAACACCGAGCACAAGAAGCCCTGGCACACCCTGACCGGCCGCCAGCACTTCTTCGTCCAGCACGACTGGATCACCGAACTCGGTGAGCAGCTCCCCGTCTACCGGCCCCCGTTGAACACGCCCCGCCACTACGGCGACGAGCAGTTGCGCGACGGCCGGGCGGAGGTCACCGTCCGCTATCTGACCCCGCACTCCAAGTGGTCGATCCACTCGAACTACCAGGACAACAAGTACATGCTCGACCTGTCCCGCGGCGGACCCACGATCTGGATGTCCACGCCCGACGCCGAGAAGATCGGCGTCAAGGACAACGAGTGGATCGAGGCGTACAACCGCAACGGCGTCGTCGCCGCCCGGGCCGTGGTCACGCACCGCATGCCCGAGGGCACGGTGTACATGTACCACGCCCAGGACCGCAACGTGAACGTCCCGAAGACCGAGGTCAGCGGGAAGCGCGGCGGTATCCACAACTCGCTGACCCGGCTGCTGCTCAAGCCCACCCATCTCGCGGGCGGCTACGCGCAGTTGACGTACGCCTTCAACTACTACGGACCGACCGGAAACCAGCGCGACGAGGTTACCGTCATCCGCCGTCGCTCGCAGGATGTGGAGTACTGACATGGCACGTGGCGAAGCCACCATCGGACGGGTCATGGCCCAGATCGCGATGGTGATGAACCTCGACAAGTGCATCGGGTGCCACACCTGCTCGGTGACCTGCAAGCAGACGTGGACCAACCGGACCGGCGTCGAGTACGCCTGGTTCAACAACGTCGAGACCAAGCCCGGCGTCGGCTACCCCCGCCGCTACGAGGACCAGGAGCAGTGGAAGGGGGGCTGGATGCTCGACAAGCGGGGCCGCCTGGTCCTCCGCTCCGGCGGCCGCGTCAAGCGCCTGCTCTCCCTGTTCTCCAACCCGGACCTGCCGACCATCGAGGACTACTACGAGCCGGTCACCTACGACTACGACAACCTGGTGAGCGCCCCGGCCGGGAAGGACATCCCGGTCGCCCGCCCCCGCTCCGTCCTCACCGGCAAGCCCACCGCCATCACCTGGGGTGCCAACTGGGAGGACGGCCTGGGCGGCGCGCCCGAGCACGCCGGCGCGGACCCCAACCTGACCGGCGAGTGGGCCGAGAAGGTGAAGTTCGAGTTCGAGCAGACCTTCATGTTCCACCTGCCGAGGCTGTGCGAGCACTGCCTGAACCCGGCGTGCGTGTCGGCGTGCCCGTCGGGCGCCATGTACAAGCGGGTCGAGGACGGCATCGTCCTGGTGGACCAGGACCGCTGCCGGGGCTGGCGGATGTGCGTCACCGCGTGCCCGTACAAGAAGGTGTTCGTCAACCACGCCACCGGCAAGGCGGAGAAGTGCACGTTCTGCTTCCCGCGCATCGAGGCCGGCCAGCCGACCGTCTGCTCGGAGACCTGCGTGGGCCGGCTGCGCTATCTCGGCCTGGTCCTGTACGACGCCGACAAGGTGGGTGAGGCGGCGGCCGTACCGGACGAGAAGGACCTGCTGGACGCCCAGCGGAACGTGTTCCTCGACCCGAACGACCCCGAGGTCGCCGCGGCGGCCCGCGCGTCCGGGATCCCCGAGGACTGGATCGCCGCGGCACGCCGCTCCCCCGTACGCGCCCTGATCAGCGAGTACAAGGTGGCGCTGCCGCTGCACCCGGAGTACCGCACGCTGCCGATGGTCTGGTACGTGCCGCCGCTCTCGCCCGTGCTCGACGCGGTCGGCGCGGCGGGCGGCAACCAGGACGACCCGGACCATGTCTTCGCCGCCGTCACCCGGCTGCGCATCCCGCTGGACTACCTGGCCAGCCTGTTCACCGCCGGGGACACCGACGTCGTCGCGGGGGTGCTGATGAAGCTGACCGCGCTGCGCTCGTACATGCGTGAGCGGACCCTGGGCGAGGCGGGTGACGAGGAGCCGCTGAAGGCGGTCGGCCTGACGGCCGAGCAGGCCCAGGACCTGCACCGGCTGCTGGCGGTCGCCAAGTACGAGGACCGCTATGTCGTCCCGGCGGCCCACAAGGAGGACGCCGCCGCGCTCACGGCGATGGAGAGCCGCTGCCCCGTCGAGTCCTCCGGGACGCCCGACGGCGGCGACCGCAAGATCATGCTCGGCCTGCCCCGGCTGCGCCGCGACCCCGCCGGAGAGACCTCATGAACCCCCTGCGCACGCTCGCACGCGGCCGTACCCGCATCCGCCCCGCCGGCCGGCCGGGTCCCCTCACCGCCGAGGAGGCGGAGCGGCGGGCACTGCTGCTGCGGCTGCTGTCCCTGCTGTGGCAGTACCCGGACGCCGAACTGGCCGCGGCCCGGCCGGTGCTCACCGCCTCGGTCGCGGCGCTGCCGCCGTCGGAGGCGGCGACGCACCTGGCCGCCTTCACGGCGTGGTTCGGCGCGGAGGACCCCGACGCGCTGGAGAGCCACTACGTCGAGGTGTTCGACCTGCGCCGCAGGAGCAGCCTGTATCTGACGTACTACCTGCACGGCGACACCCGCCGCCGGGGCATGGCCCTGCTGACCCTGGCGCAGACCTACCGGGCGGCCGGCTGGGACACCGGCACCGGTGAACTCCCCGACCACCTGCCGGTGGTGCTGGAGTTCGCGGCGCTGGCCGGGCCGCGTGCCGGTGAGGCGCCGCTGCGCCGGCACCGGCGCGGTCTCGAGCTCATCCAGCACGCCCTGACGGCCGTGGACTCCCCGTACCGGCATCTGATGGCGGCGCTGCTGTCGCTGCTGCCTCCGGCGAGCGACGCCGACCGCGCGGAGGTGGCCCGGCTCGCGGCCGAGGGCCCGCCGGCCGAGGAGGTCGGTCTCGCCCCTTACGAGGGCGGGGAGTTCGACGCACCGGTCCTGTTCGCGCCACCGGACACGTTCGTCCCGCCGGCGGGTACCCCGGTCCCGCCCATGTCGCCCGCACCGCCACTCCCCTCCTCCTCCCGCACTCTGGATTCGGAGAGCCCCCGATGAGCGCCGCCCCCGCCGTGCCCGTAGCCGCAGCGTCCGGCGTCGACCTGCTGCTGTGGGTCGCCGTCCCCTACATCTGCCTGGCCGTGTTCGTGGTCGGACACGTCTGGCGCTACCGGCAGGACCAGTTCGGCTGGACCAGCCGCACGAGCCAGCTGCTGGAGCACCGCTGGCTGCGCTGGGGCAGCCCGCTGTTCCACCTCGGCACGTTCGCCGTGATCGGCGGCCATGTGGTGGGCCTCGCGATCCCCGCGTCGTGGACGGAGGCCGTCGGCGTCGACGAGGACGCCTACCACACGGCTGCGGTCGCCCTGGGCTCCGTCGCGGGCGCGGCCATGCTCGTCGGTCTCGGCATGCTGTGCGCCCGCCGGCTGCTGGCGCCGCGCATCCGCACCACGACCAGCCGCAGTGACAAGCTGCTGTTCCCGCTGCTCGCGGCCACCGTGCTGCTGGGCATCGCGGCGACGGTCGTCCACAACGTGGCGGGCGGCGGCTACGACTACCGGTCCACGGTGTCCGTCTGGTTCCGGGCGCTGTTCGCGCTGCGGCCCCAGCCGGAGGCCATCGCCGGCGCCCCGCTGCTGTTCCAGTTGCACGCCATCACCGCGTGCCTGCTGTTCGCCGCGTGGCCCTTCACCCGCCTCGTCCACGTCTGGAGCGCCCCCATCGGCTACCTCCGCCGCCCGTACCTGGTCTACCGGCGCCGCACCCCCGCCACGACGCCCCGCTGACCGGCGGCCCTCGGAGGCGGGTCCCGGGGGCGGGGGCCGAACGGCCCATGCGGACGGGAGCGGTGATCGGAGAGGCTGGGAGCAGGCCCTGCCCGAGCGTCGTCCTACGGAGGCGAACCGACCCATGCCTGGCACGATCACCGTCGGACTCGACGGGGCGGACCCCTCGCTGGCCGCCGCCGACTGGGCGGCCGCCGAGGCGGCGCGGCGCGGGCTCCGGCTGCGGCTGGTGCACGTCCGCCGTCCGGACTTCGCGTCGGACGCCGTGACGGACGACGACCGGCGGTGGACGGAGAGCGTCCTGCGGGAGGGCGAGGCACGGATCGCCCGGAGCGTGCACGGGCTGCCGGTGGAGGCCGCCGTGGTGGACGGGGAGCCCGTCGGCGTCCTGGCCGCCGAGGTGTCCAGGTCCGTGATGCTGGTGCTGGGCTCGCGCGGGCACGGCGCGCTCGTCGGGCACCTCCTCGGCTCGGTCTCCCTGGGGGTGCTGCGCGAGGCCCGGGGGCCGGTCGTCGTGGTGCGGGGCCTGCGGCCGTCCGACGCGGCGCGGCGCCGGGACGAGGTCCTCGTCGGTGTCCAGGACACGCGCGGGTCCGGGGCGCCGCTGCTGGAGTTCGCGTTCGCGTCGGCCGCCGCGCGGGGCGCGGTGCTGCGGGCGGTACGGGCCTGGAGCGCGCCGAACACGCTGGCGTGGAGCCCCGGCGCGATCTGGCTCGCGCAGGACCCGGACGGTCTCGCCGCCACGCATCGGCGGGAGCTGGCGGAGGCGCTGCGCCCGTGGCAGGAGAGGTATCCGGAGGTCGACGTGGTGCAGCGGGTGGAGAGCGGCCCGGCGTCAGAGGTGTTGCTGTCGCACTGCCACCGGGCCGCCCTGGTCGTCGTGGGGCGTCGGGCCCGGGACGGAGCACCGCACCGCGTGGGCGCCGTCACCCATGCCGTCCTGCACCACGCGCCCGGCCCGGTCGCCGTGGTGCCGCATCCGTGACGACCCGCGCGAACGACGACCCGCGCGAGACCAGCCGCGCGGACGAAGCACCGCGTACGACGAACAGCGCGTACGACGAATGAAAGGCGTTCCGTTCCGATGAGCCCCTCCGCCGACCGCCCCGTCCCCGCGCCCATGCCGCACGTCGTGGTGGTGGGCGGCGGCATCGCCGGACTGGCGGCCGCCGCCCGGCTCACCGGTGTGACGGGCGACGGGGTGCCCCGGGCCCGCGTGACGGTCCTGGAGGCCGACGCCCGGACGGGCGGGAAGCTGCTGGGCGGGGAGGTGGGCGGCGTCCCCGTGGACCTGGGTGCCGAGTCCCTGTTCGCGGCGCGGCCGGGCGCGTTCGACCTGGCGCGGCGGGTGGGCCTCGGCGCGGACGTGGAGGCGCCGCTCACCTCGGCGGCCGCCGTGTGGACGCGCGGTGCGCTGCGGGAACTGCCCAAGGGGCAGTTGATGGGCATCCCGGGGGACCTGGACGCGCTCGCGGCGTCGGGGGTGCTCTCCCCGGAGGGCGTCATCCGGGCGTGCTGGGACCTGCAACTCCCCCGTACGGAGGTCGGTGAGGACATCGCCATCGGCCCGTACGTGGCCGCCCGGATGGGGCGTGAGGTGGTGGACCGGCTGGTGGAGCCGCTGCTCGGCGGTGTGTACGCCGGGCACGCGGACGCGCTGTCGCTGCGGGCCGCGCTGCCCCGGCTGCTGCCCGTCGCGCGGGAGACGCGCTCGCTGGCCGAAGGGGTGCGCGAGCTGCTGGGCCGGGGCGGGGGGCAGATGCCCGCGGGGGCGGAGCGCCCCGGGTTCCGGACCGTCCGGGGCGGTATGGGCCGGCTGCCGGAGGCGGTCGCGGAGGCGTGCCGGGCGGCGGGGGCGGACATCCGCACGGGCACCGAGGTGCGGGAGCTGTGCCGGACCGGTCGGGGCTGGCTGATCCGTACGGAGGCGTCCCGCGGCGGGGCGGCGGACGGCGGACCGGGCGGCGACGGCGCGGCGGACGGGCTGGTGGCGGACGAGCTGGTGGCGGACGGGGTGGTGCTGGCGGTGCCCGCGCCGGTGGCCGCGCGGCTGCTGGCCGGTGAGGCGCCGGGCGCGGCGGCCGACCTCGCCGCCGTGGAGTACGCCGACATGGCCCTGGTGACGCTGGTGTTCCGGCGCTCCGGCCTCGCCGCGGTGCCGTCCGGGAGCGGTTTCCTGGTGCCGCCGGTCGACGGCCGCACGATCAAGGCGGCCACGTTCTTCTCCAACAAGTGGCGCTGGTCCGCCGAGGCCGCTCCCGACGCCTTCGTCGTACGGACGTCGGTCGGCCGGCACGGCGAGGACACGGCGCGGGTGCTGGACGACGCGGAACTGGTCGCCCGTGCGCGGGCCGATCTGGCGGAGGCGGCCGGGCTGGGATCCGTACCGTACGCGACGGCCGTCACGCGGTGGCCCGCCGGGCTGCCGCAGTACCCGGTCGGGCACTTCGCGCGCGTGGAGCGGATCCGGGAGCTGACGGACAAGCTGGGCGGGCTCGCGCTGTGCGGGGCGGCGTACGACGGGGTGGGCATCGCCGCGTGTGTCGCCGGGGGCGAGCGGGCGGCCGGCACCGTCGTCCCGACGGCCTGACCCGGTCGGGCCCCGGTCGGCGGCCGGTCCCGCAGGGCGCACGCCTCGGAGAGGGCACGCCTCGGAGGCGCCGTCAGCCGAGTACCGCGCGCAACTGGTCGATGTCCGGGGCGCCCTCGACGCGGCCGTCCGTGGACCGGTAGATCCGGCAGGCGACGCCGGTGGCGGCCCCGGGCGGCGCGAACGGGTCCTCGCCGTCGACGAGGAGCGTCGGCGATCCGTGCATGCCGCAGCGCGCCGCGTCGGCCTCGTTGGTGACGACCTGGACCGGGACGGGGGCGGCGCCGGCCGGGAGCACGCGCGCCAGGCGCCGCAGCAGCAGCGGAAGGTTCGGGCAGTCCGGCACGGCGAGAACCCGGAGTTCCCTGGTGGCCTCCATGGCGGCCTCCTCTCCCTGACGTCAGCCGGCCAGATCCCGGAGCGCGTCCTCGACCCCCCGGTGGAAGGTGGGGTAGGCGTACATCATGTGCCGGAGCCGCTCGACCGGCACCTCGGCCTGGACCGCCACCGCCAGCCCGTACAGGACCTCGCCGCCGGCCGGGCCGGCGGAGGTGGCGCCGACGAGGATCCCCCGCCGGGTGTCCTCCACCAGCTTGATCACGCCCTCGTTCCCCGCCTTGTGGATCCAGCCGCGCGAGGACGACGGGACCTGGGCGGTGCCCGTGCGCACGGGGACGCCCAGCTCGCGGGCCGCGTGCTCGGTGAGGCCGACGGAGCCGACCTCCGGGTCGGTGAAGGTGACGCGCGGCAGGGCGCGGTAGTCGGCCTCGGGGCCGGGGACGCCGAGGATGTCGCGGACGGCGACCTCTGCCTGGTACATGGCCACATGGGTGAACGCGCCCTTGCCGGTCAGGTCGCCGACGCCCCACACGCCGTCGGCCGCGCGCATCCGGCCGTCCACGTCGAGCGCGCGGGCGTCCCGGTCCAGGCCGACGGTCTCCAGGCCGAGGCGGGACAGGTCGGCCCGCCGCCCGGTGGCCACCAGCAGCCGCTGGGCGGTCAGCTCGTCGCCGCCGTCCAGGGTGAGCCGGAAGGTGCCGTCGGCGTGGCGTACGCCGGTGGCGCGGGCCCCGGTGCGCACGGTGACGCCCTCGCTCCGCAGGACGTCCGTGACCAGCGCCGACGCCTCGGGTTCCTCCGGGCTCATCAGCCGTTCCATGGCCTCCACGACGGTCACCGCCGTGCCGAAGCGGGCGAACGCCTGCGCCAGCTCGACGCCGATGGCGCCGCCGCCCAGCACGAGCAGTGACGCGGGCGGTTCCTCGGCGGCGACCGCGTCGCGGTTGGTCCAGTACGGGACCCGGTCCAGGCCCGGTACCGGCGGGATCTGCGGGCGGCTGCCGGTCGCGAGGACGACACCGCGCCGCGCGGTGAACACCCGCCCGTCGACCTCGACGCGGCCGGGTCCCGCCAGGCGGGCGCGGCCGCGGACGAAGCGCCCGCCGGTGCCGGTGAAGCGGTCGACGGCCGCCTTGTCGTCCCAGTCGTCGGTGGCCTCGTCGCGGATGCGGGCGGCGACGGGGGCGAAGTCGGGTGCGACCTCGGTCCTTCCGGCCATCCCGGGGACGCGCCGGGCCTCGGCGAGGAGATTGCCGGCCCGGATCATCATCTTGCTGGGGATGCACGCCCAGTACGGGCATTCGCCGCCGACGAGTTCGGCCTCGATCCCGACGACGCCGAGCCCGGATCCGGCGAGCCGCCCGGCGACGTGCTCTCCGCCCACACCCATGCCGATCACCACGACATCGGCGTCGTGTGCCGGATCCTGCCCCATCGGCGGCCTCCTCGGTCCGTGATCCCCCACGCGTCCGTCGCCCTCGCGCCCCAGGGGTTCCCTCCATGCTGATCGTTACGCGCCGGAACCGCTCGTTCCGGGGGCCGGCGGCGTGCCTTCCCGAAGAATCGGGACAAAGAGGGGAGAAATATCTGCACGAAGCGTGCTGGTGCCGTCGGCGGGAGAATCGGATGCGTGTGCTGCTCGTCCACCCGAGTGCCCTGATGTACTCGGAGATCTTCCTCCGTCTGGAACCCCTCGGGCTCGAACGGGTGGCTGCCGCGGCACGCGACGCGGGCCACGAGGTCCGCGTGGTCGATCTCCAGGTCCTCTCCCGCGCCACCCTGGACCGCGAGCTGAGCGCGTTCGCCCCTGAGGCGCTCGGCATCTCCCTGAACTATCTGGCGAACATCCCCGAGGCCATCGAGATCGCCCGGCAGGCCAAGGCCGCCCTGCCGGGGTGCTTCGTCTTCTTCGGCGGTCACAGCGTCTCGTTCATCGCCGACCACGTGCTGGACCAGGCGGGGGGCGCCGTCGACGCGATCGTGCGCGGCGAGGGCGAGCCCGCCGTGGCACCGCTGCTCCAGGCCGCGCGCGACGGCGGGCTCGGCGGCGTCCCCGGAGTCGTCAGCGCGGACGGACGCGGCCCCGCGCCGCTGCTGCTGGAGAGCCTCGACCGGCCGCGTCCCGCACGTGACCTCATGCGCCGGCGCGACCGCTACTTCATCGGCGAGCTCGACCCGTGCGCCTCGATCGAGTTCACCCGGGGCTGCCCCTGGGACTGCTCGTTCTGCTCCGCCTGGACCTTCTACGGGCGCAGCTACCGCAAGTCCTCCGCCGAGGCGGCCGCCGACGAGATGGCGTCCATCAGGGAACCGAACGTCTTCATCGTCGACGACGTGGCGTTCATCCGTCCGGAGCACGGCCACGGGATCGCCGCCGAGCTGGAGCGCCGCCGCATCCGCAAGCGCTACTACCTGGAGACACGCAGCGACGTCCTCCTGCGCAACGAAGAGGTGTTCGAGCGCTGGACGCGGCTGGGGCTGCGCTACATGTTCCTGGGCATGGAGGCGATCGACGCCGAGGGCCTGGACCTGTACCGCAAACGGGTGAGCCCGGACGACAACTTCCGGGCGCTGGAAGTGGCCCGCCGGATGGGCATCATGGTGGCGATCAACCTGATCGTGGACCCGGCGTGGGACGAGGAGCGCTTCCGGCTCGTCCGGGAGTTCGCGCTGGCGGTGCCCGAGATCGTGCACCTGACGGTCATGACGCCGTATCCGGGCACGGAGATCTGGCACACCGAGGCCCGCCAGCTGACGACCCGCGACTACCGCCTCTTCGACATCCAGCACGCGGTCGTCCCGACGAAGCTGCCCCTGGAGGTCTTCTACCGGGAGCTCGTACGCACCCAGGCCGTGCTGAACCGCAAGCACCTGGGACTGCGTACGGCGATCGGCGCCATGGGGGTGCTGGGACGCAACCTGCTGCGCGGGCAGACCAACTTCGCCCGGATGCTGTGGAAGTTCGGCAGCGTCTACAACGTGGAACGCCAGCTGGCGGACCACCGTCGTCCCGTGGAGTACGAGCTGCCGCTCCCCCGGCACCGGGCCACTCCCCCGGCACGGCAGGACCTGTACATCCACACGCGGCCGCCGGCCCCCGTCCGTCACCGCCCGGAAGCGGGCCTCGGCGAAGCCTGACGGGGGCGTGCCCGCCGCCCCCGCACCGGGGCGGCCGCGCTGCCGGTCCGGCCTCCTCACCGTACGGCCGGGGTGCCGGCCGTGCCGTACGCGGCGGCGACCTCGTCGACCTGCCGGTAGCCGGTGCGCAGCAGGAACGTGGCGAGCCGCCCGTAGGACTTGGCGCCCAGGATGAAGAAGTGGCTCTCCGGGGTGCGGAGCCCCTCGATGCCGGAGACCGGCTGGGCGAGGCAGTCCGTGCCGCCGGCCGCGAGGAGCGCCGCCGACAGGTTCATGGGCGCCCCGGTGGCGTAGCACTCGTGGACCTGGAGCTGGCGGTGGAGCGTGGGGTCGCCGGTGTAGCCGGTGAGGGAGACCACATGGTCGGCGAGGACCTCGTGGGGGCCGGACGGGGTGGCGAGGCGGGCGCGGATCCGCCGGCCGTCCGGGGGCAGGGAGCGCACCCGGGTGCCGGTGTGGACGGTGACGCGGTGGTGCGCGCCGGCGGCGAGTGCGCGGGAGGAGTCGACCAGTGCCTGGCGGCCGGGCAGCGTGTCGTTCGGCACGGCGCCCCAGTCGGGCGCCGGGGAGCGGACCGCCCAGACCACGCGGGTGCCGGGGAGTGCGGCGAGGTCGCGGGCGGCGGTCTGGGCCGACTTTCCGGCGCCGACGAGGAGGACGGTGCCGGCCCAGCGGCCGGGGCCGTCCACGGCGGGGAGTGCGCGGACGACCCGGCGGCCGAGTCCGCGTTCGCCCGGGGCGGGGATGCCGCCGTCGCCGAGGGTGTTGGGCCGGCCGTAGGTGCCGGTGCAGTCGAGGACGAGGTCCGCCTCGGCGGTGTCCTCGCCGTCGGGGGTGTCGAGGAGGAGGGTGAAGGGGGCGGCGGCCCGGGTCTCGGTGCCGATCTCCTCGTGCTTGAGGAGCCCGGCGCGGGCGACGCCCGCGACGCGGGTGCGGGTCCTGACGCGTCCGGCGAGCGCGGGCAGGGCGGCGACCGGGTCGAGGAGCCGGTCGGCGAGTTCGGCGCCCGTGGGGCAGTCGCCGCCGTGCGGCGCGCCGGGCAGGTGGGCGCGCATCCGGGGCGAGACGTCGAGGTCCCAGGGGGTGAACAGGCGCACATGGCCCCATTCCCTTTCCGTCCGCCGTTCTCCGGGCGGATCCGGGGCATCGGGCGGTCCGTGTCCCCGCCGGGAAGGTGCCGGGAACGCGCCGGGCGGCCCGTCCCGGGAGTATCCGGCGCGTCACGCGTGAAGAATGGCCTCCAGCAGCACACCTGGTACCCGTCGCGAGGAGATTCCGGTGAGAATGCTCATCAACGTTCCCGAGACCGTCGTCGCCGACGCGTTGCGCGGGATGGCGGCCGCGCACCCCGAGCTGACCGTCGACGTGGACAACCGGGTGGTCGTCCGGCGGGACGCGCCGGTCGCCGGGAAGGTGGCGCTGGTCTCCGGCGGCGGGTCCGGGCACGAGCCGCTGCACGCCGGGTTCGTCGGGCCCGGGATGCTGTCGGCGGCCTGTCCCGGTGAGGTGTTCACCTCACCCGTGCCCGATCAGATGGTGCGGGCGGCCGCCGCGGTGGACAGCGGTGAGGGAGTGCTCTTCATCGTGAAGAACTACACGGGTGACGTCCTGAACTTCGACATGGCCGCCGAGCTCGCCGAGGACGAGGGCGTGCAGGTCGCCAAGGTGCTGGTGGACGACGACGTGGCGGTGTCCGGCAGTCTGTACACGGCCGGGCGGCGGGGTACCGGCGCCACCCTGTTCGTGGAGAAGATCGCGGGCGCGGCCGCCGACGAGGGCGCTCCCCTGGCGCGGGTCGAGGCGATCGCCCGTCAGGTCGTCGCCGGTTCGCGGAGTTTCGGCGTCGCCCTCGGCGCGTGCACGACGCCCGCGAAGGGCAGCCCGACCTTCGACCTGCCGCCCGGCGAACTGGAACTCGGGGTCGGCATCCACGGCGAGCCGGGGCGGGAGCGGCGCCCGATGATGACGGCTCGGGAGATCGCCGACTTCGCGGTGGACGCCGTACTGGCCGACCTCGACCCGCAGGGGCCGGTACTGGTCCTGGTCAACGGCATGGGGGCGACCCCGCTGCTGGAGCTGTACGGGTTCAACGCCGAGGTGCAGCGGGTGCTGGGAGAGCGGGGTGTGGCGGTGGCCAGGACGCTCGTCGGGAACTACGTCACGTCGCTGGACATGGCGGGCTGTTCGGTGACCCTGTGCCAGGTGGACGAGGAGACGCTTCGGTTGTGGGACGCGCCGGTGCGGACGCCCGCGCTGCGGTGGGGGCGGTGACGGCCGTGCTGGACGCGGAACTCTGCCGGCGCTGGATGGCCGCCATGGCGGCGGCCGTGGACCGCGAGGCCGACCGGCTGACGGAGCTGGACGCCGCCATCGGCGACGCTGACCACGGCGCGAACCTGCGGCGCGGGTTCGCGGCGGTGGCGGCCGCCCTGGAGAAGGAGCCGCAGGACACGCCGGGCGCCGTGCTGACGCTGGCGGGACGGCAGTTGATCTCCACCGTGGGCGGGGCGTCGGGGCCGCTGTACGGGACGCTGCTGCGCCGGGCGGGCAAGGCGCTCGGTGACGCGCCGTCGGCGACCAGGGCCGAGCTGGCGGCGGCGCTCGGCGCGGGCGTGGCGGCGGTGGCGCAGCTCGGCGGGGCGACGGCCGGGGACAAGACGATGCTGGACGCGCTGGAGCCGGCCGTCACGGCGCTCGGGGACGTGTCGTTCGCGGCGGCCGCGCGGGCGGCCGGCGAGGGTGCCGTGGCGACCGTACCGATGCGGGCCCGCAAGGGCAGGGCGAGTTATCTCGGTGAGCGGTCCGTCGGGCATCAGGACCCGGGGGCGACGTCGTCGGCGCTGCTGCTCGCCGCGCTCGCGGAGGTGGCGGCATGACGTCCGTCGGAGCGGGCGCGCCGGTGGGTGTCGTCCTCGTCTCGCACAGCGCCGAGGTCGCCGCGTCGGTCGCCGCACTGGCCCGGGGTCTCGCCGGGGGCGGGACGACCGCGCCCGTGGCGGCCGCGGGCGGTGACGTGGACGGCGGGCTCGGCACCAGCGCCGAGCTGATCGCGCGGGCGGCGCGGGCGGTGGACGGCGGCGCGGGCGTGGCGGTCCTGGTGGACCTGGGCAGCGCCGTGCTGACGGTGAAGGCGCTGCTGGCGGAGGGCGACGATCTGCCCGCCGCGACCCGGCTGGTGGACGCGCCGTTCGTGGAGGGGGCGGTGGCGGCGGTGGTGACGGCGTCGGCCGGCGGCGACCTGGACGCGGTGGAGGCCGCGGCGTCGGAGGCGTACCGCTATCGCAAGGAATGAGCAGGTGCGGTTGTGATGTAGCTGGTCATGCCACTAATGTCACAGGGCCTTGGTGTACGGGAAACCGGTGTGGAACCGGTGCGGCCCTCGCCACTGTGATCGGGAAGTCCGGCTCCATCCCCCCGGGAGGCTCTGGGGGAAGCCACTGGACCTCCGGGGGAGACCTCGGTGTCCGGGAAGGCGGAGACCGGGCGGTACGACCCGTCAGCCAGGAGACCGGCCAGGGCGCGTTGTCCATCCACGAGGTGCTGGAGAGGGTCTCCTAACCCATGCATATAGCCGAGGGGTACCTGCCCCCCTTGCACGCGGCCGCCTGGAGCGTCGCGGCCGCTCCCTTCGTCGTCCACGGTGTCCGGGCCCTGACGCGGGAGGTCAGGGCCAATCCGGAGTCGACGCTGCTGCTGGGCGCGTCCGGCGCCTTCACGTTCGTCCTGTCCGCGCTGAAGATCCCGTCGGTGACGGGCAGTTGCTCGCATCCGACCGGTACGGGTCTGGGCGCGATCCTGTTCCGGCCGCCGATCATGGCGGTGCTCGGCACGATCACGCTGCTGTTCCAGGCGCTGCTGCTGGCGCACGGGGGGCTGACGACACTCGGCGCGAACGCGTTCTCCATGGCGATCGTGGGGCCGTGGGCCGGGTACGGGGTCTACCGGCTGGCGCGGCGGTCGGGTCTGTCCCTGATGCCGGCGGTGTTCCTGGGCGCGTTCGTCGCCGACCTGTCCACGTACTGCGTCACGAGCGCGCAGCTGGCGCTGGCCTTTCCCGACCCGAGCAGCGGCTTCGTCGGCGCGCTCGGCAAGTTCGGCGGCATCTTCGCGGTGACCCAGCTGCCGCTCGCGGTCAGCGAGGGCCTGCTCACCGTGCTGGTGACGCGGCTCCTCACGCAGTCCAGCAGGGGTGAGCTCGTCCGGCTCGGGGTGCTGCCCCGGGGCGGCGCCGAGAAGGAGGCCCAGGTCCGATGAGCCGTAACGCCAGGATCAACACGCTGCTGTTGCTGATCGTCGCGGCGCTCGCCGTGCTCCCGCTGGCCCTGGGGCTCGGCGACGGCAAGGAGGAGCCGTTCACGGGCGCCGACGCGCAGGCGGAGGCGGCGATCACCGAGAACGCGCCGGACTACGAACCGTGGTTCACGCCGCTGTACGAACCCCCGTCGGGCGAGGTGGAGTCGGCGCTGTTCTCGCTCCAGGCCGCGCTGGGCGCGGGCGTGCTGGCCTACTACTTCGGGCTGCGCCGGGGCCGTCGGCAGGGCGAGGCGCGGGCCCGCGCCGAGGCGGCGGAGCGCACCGCGGCCGAGGCCGCCGACCGGCCCGTGGCGGAGGAGTAGGCCGGGTGCTGCCCATCGACGTGGCGGCGCACAGCAGTCGCTGGCGCCGCCGCCACCCGTGCGAGAAGGCCGTGCTCGGCCTGGGGCTGACGCTGTGCGCGGTGGCGCTGCCGCCGTGGCCGGGCGCCGTCCTGGTGGCGGTGGCGGCCGTCGCGGTCCTGCTCGGGCCGGCCGGGGTGGCGCCCCGGCGGCTGTGGCGGGCGTGGCGCATCCCGCTCGGGTTCTGTGTGACGGGCGCGATCCCGCTGCTGTTCCAGGTGGGCGGCCCCGGCGGGTTCGTCGCCCTGGCCCCGGACGGCGCCGCGCACGCCGGGCGGTTGCTGCTGCGGACCTCGGCGGCGTCGCTGGGGGTGCTGCTGTTCGCGTTCACGACGCCGGTGTCGGACCTGCTGCCCCGGCTCGTACGGGCCGGGGTGCCGGCGCCGGTGGTGGACGTCGCGCTCGTCATGTACCGGATCAGCTTCCTGCTGCTGGACGCCGTCGTCCGGATCCGGCAGGCGCAGGCGGCGCGGCTGGGGCTGGCCGGCCGGGCGGCGGCGTGGCGGTCGCTCGCGGGCCTCGGCGCGACGGCGTTCGTCCGCGCCTTCGACCGGGCGGCGCGGCTGCAGACCGGTCTGGCGGGGCGCGGCTACGACGGGACGCTGCGGGTGCTGGTGCCGGAGGCCCGGGTGGACCGCCGGTTCCTGGCCGCGACGGCGGCGCTGCTGGCGGGTGTCGTCGCCGGCACCCTCGTACTCGAAAGGTTGCTGTGATGAGCGGGTCCGCCGTGGTCGAGCTGGTGGGGGCGGCGTACGCCTACGAGGACGGGCCGGCCGTGCTGAGCGGGGTCGACTTCGCCGTGCCGGAAGGGCGCTCGCTGGCGCTGCTGGGCCGCAACGGCGGCGGCAAGACGACGCTGCTGCGGCTGCTGAGCGGCGGGCTGCGGTGCGCGAGCGGCGCGCTGCGGCTGGACGGCGAGGACGTGGCGTACGACAGGAAGGGGCTGACCCGGCTGCGGACGACGGTGCAGCTGGTGGTGCAGGACCCGGACGACCAGCTGTTCGCCGCGTCCGTCGGGCAGGACGTGTCGTTCGGGCCGATGAATCTGGGGCTGCCCGAGGCGGAGGTCCGGGCGCGGGTCAGGGAGGCCCTGGAGGCGCTGGACATCGCGGCGCTGGAGGACCGGCCGACGCATCTGCTGTCGTACGGGCAGCGCAAGCGGGCGGCGATCGCGGGGGCCGTGGCGATGCGGCCGCGCGTGCTGATCCTGGACGAGCCGACGGCGGGACTGGACCCGCACGGGCAGGAACGGCTGCTGGAGGCCCTGGACCGGCTGCGCGGTTCCGGGACGACGGTGCTGATGGCCACGCACGACGTCGACCTGGCGCTGCGGTGGGCGGACGACGCGGCGGTGCTGACGCCCGGCGGGCTGCGCACCGGTCCGGTGGCGGAGCTGCTCGGGGACGGGGAGCTGCTGGACGCCGCGCGGCTGCGCCGCCCGTGGGCCATGGCGGTGGCGCGGCTCCTGCGGGGGCGCGGGCTGCTCGGCGCGGACGAGGCGGGGCCGCGCACCCCGGAGGAGCTGGACGCCTGGACGGCGGCGGTCGCCGGCGGCTGAGCGCGGGCGCCGGGGCGGGCTCGGGCGGGCGCCGAGGCGGGCGCCGGAGGGGGCTCGGGCCGGCGGGGGGGCGTTCGGGTCCCGGTGGGGGCTCGGCTCCGGCTCAGGTGGGGGTGCCCGGTGCGATCGGCTCCTCGGTGGTGCCGGCGGGCGCGGCGGGCGCCGCGCCGGGTTCGAAGCCGGCGAGTATCCGCTCCAGCGCCCGCTGGTCGGGCCCGACGAACGGATCGGTGTCGGGGGCGGCGCTGATGGTGTCGAGCATCCGCGAGCCGAGGCCGACGGCCGGCGGCAGATGCGTGGAGAGCACGATCTCCGGGTCCATGTCCCGCAGCGGCCGGACCGTGGCGAGGAACTTGCCGACGTCCACGTTGTGCACCCACGGGCTGTCGATGGCGGCCCACATGAGCTGTCCGGCGCGGAGCTGCTCGGCGACGAGCCCGGCCGCCTCGCCGCCGTCGGCGAGGTCGGCGCTGGGCATGGGGGAGCCGAAGCAGTCGGAGCTGAAGAGGGTGCGCGACCGGTCGTCGTAGAACCCGACCGTCGCCGGGCTGTCGAACAGCGGCGGGCGGAAGGCGGCGAGCGTGCGGTCGCCGACGTCGAGGGTCTGCCCTGGGTTGACCAGGACGACCCGGTCCAGCGGCAGTGGCCGTTCGGTGGACATGATCCCGGCGCCGAGGAACGTGGTCACGACACGTGCGTCGGGAGCGGCCTCCAGGAGCGCGAACAGGCCGCCGGTGTGGTCCCGGTCGGGGTGGGTCAGCCAGATCCACCGCACATCGGCGGGGTCGACGGCCGAGCCGAGCGTCTCCAGGAAGTCCCGGTCGGGGAGGCTGAGACCGGTGTCCACGACGACGGGCTGTTCGGCGTGCAGCACGAACGCGTTGACGGGCAGGAACCCGATGCCCGGGACCTCCAGGCAGTCTCCGAGAACAGTGGTGTCGCGGCCGGCCTTCTGATTGGTCATGGCGGAACTCCGATGGGCCCCCGGGGTTGCGCGTCGCGGCCGCGGACGGGAGGCGGCCGCGTACGCCGCTCTCCCCTCTTTCCCATGGTGCGGCCCCGTGGGGCGTGGCGCAGCTCACGGAGGCGTAGCGCAGCTCACGCCGGGACCTTTATGCAACTTGTTGCACAACGGGGGTGGGGTCGTCTACAACTGGGGCGACGACACTGCGCGAGGAGGCGCCGCCATGACCCCGTACCCGCATCTGCTCAGCCCGCTGGACCTCGGGTTCACCACCCTGCCCAACCGGGTGCTGATGGGGTCCATGCACATCGGCCTGGAGGAGGCGGAGAACGGCTTCGCGCGCATGGCCGCCTTCTACGCGGCCCGGGCCCGGGGCGGCGTCGGCCTCATCGTGACCGGCGGCATCGCGCCGAACGAGGCGGGCCGGCCGTACGACGGCGGTGCCAAGCTCACCACCGAGGAGGAGGCGGCGAAGCACCGGGTCGTGACCGACGCCGTCCATGAGGCGGGCGGGCGGATCGCGATGCAGATCCTGCACTTCGGCCGGTACGCCTACCACCCGCAGCTGGTCGCGCCGAGCGCGATCCAGGCGCCCATCAGCCCGTTCGTGCCGAACGCCCTCACCGACGCCGAGGTCGAGCAGACGATCGAGGACTACGTACGGGCGGCGGAGCTGGCGAAGTCGGCCGGGTACGACGGCGTCGAGATCATGGGCTCCGAGGGCTACCTGATCAACGAGTTCATCGCCGCCGCGACCAACCACCGGGACGACCGGTGGGGCGGCTCGTACGAGAACCGGGTCCGCTTCCCGCTGGAGATCGTGCGCCGGACCCGGGAGCGGCTCGGCGAGGACTTCATCCTGATCTACCGGCTGTCCATGCTGGACCTGGTGCCGGGCGGCTCGTCGCTGGACGAGGTGGTCTCCCTCGCCAAGGAGATCGAGGCGGCCGGGGCCACGATCATCAACACCGGCATCGGCTGGCACGAGGCCCGTATCCCGACCATCGCGACCTCCGTGCCGCGCGCCGCGTACACCTGGGTGACGAAGAGGCTGATGGGCGCGGTGTCCGTGCCGCTGGTCACCAGCAACCGGATCAACACCCCCGAGGTCGCGGAGCAGGTCCTCGCGGACGGCCGCGCCGACATGGTGTCCATGGCGCGCCCGTTCCTCGCCGACCCCGACTTCGTCGCCAAGGCGAGCGAGGGCCGGCCGGAGACGATCAACACCTGCATCGGCTGCAACCAGGCCTGCCTGGACCACACCTTCAGCGGCAAGATCACCTCCTGCCTGGTGAACCCGCGCGCCTGCCACGAGACCGAGCTCGTCCTCTCCCCCACCCGGCGGCGCAAGCGCGTCGCGGTCGTCGGCGCCGGTCCCGCCGGGCTCGCCTGCGCGGTGTCGGCGGCCGAACGCGGCCACGACGTCACCCTGTTCGACGCGGCCGGCGAGATCGGCGGCCAGCTGAACGTGGCCAAGCGGGTGCCCGGTAAGGAGGAGTTCGAGGAGACGCTGCGCTACTTCCGCACCCAGCTGGAGCTGCGCGGGGTCGAGGTACGGCTGAACACGCGCGTCTCGGCGGACATGCTGGGCGGCTACGACGAGGTGGTCGTCGCGACCGGTGTCACCCCCCGCACCCCGGCCATCGAGGGCGTCGACCACCGCAGCGTG
Organism: Streptomyces sp. NPDC047886; assembly: GCF_043204435.1. Lineage (NCBI taxonomy): Bacteria > Bacillati > Actinomycetota > Actinomycetes > Kitasatosporales > Streptomycetaceae > Streptomyces > Streptomyces sp. NPDC047886. The sequence continues at coordinate 395,762 of NZ_JBIDCF010000004.1, read as the reverse complement.
GTCGGCTACCTGGACGTGCTGCGCGGCGGCGCGCCGGTCGGCGAGCGGGTCGCCGTCCTGGGCGCGGGCGGCATCGGCTTCGACGTCGCCGAGTTCCTCACGGACGGCGGCGAGGGCGCGAGCCGGGACCCGGAGACGTACTTCCGCCAGTGGGGCGTCGACACCTCGTACGGGGAGCGCGGCGGGCTGGGCGCCCCGGAGCGGCCGAGGCCGCCGCGGCAGGTGACCCTGCTCCAGCGCAAGACGTCCAAGGTCGGCGCCGGCCTGGGCAAGACGACCGGCTGGATCCACCGCACCGAGCTGAAGCACCGGGGCGTGGCGATGGTCGCCGGGGCGTCGTACGACCGGATCGACGACGAGGGCCTGCACATCACCGTCGACGGCGAGGCCCGTACGGTGCCGGTCGACACGGTCGTGCTGTGCACGGGCCAGGAGCCGCGCCGCGACCTGTACGAGGAGCTGACGGCGGCCGGGGTGGCGGCGCATCTGATCGGCGGCGCGGACGTGGCCGCGGAACTGGACGCGAAGCGCGCCATCGACCAGGGCACACGGCTCGCCGCGACCCTCTGAGGCATGCCCGGCATGCCCGGGGCCCCGGGCATGCCGGGCTCGTACGGCTCGGGGCTCGGCGCCCCCAGCCGGGCGCGGCCGGCGTCGTCGCGCCCCGCCGCCCGGCGTGGAGCACCGTGAACGCCCCGGCGACCAGGGCGGCACCGGCCCCGGTGAGCAGCCGTCCCTCCCGCTCCTGGTCGCCGCCCGAGGCCACGTCCTGCCCGCCGTGGGCGGCCCCGCGCCGGGCCTCGGCCAGCAGCTCCACCTCCCAGCCGGGATCCGATGCGGCGGCCCGCGCCGCCGCGAGACGCCCGTCCGCCCGCGCCCGGGTCTCCTGGGCACGGGCGAGTACGACGGATGGCAGCGCCCCCGGCAGCACTCCGGCGACCGGCAGGGCCGTTCCGGCGACCCCCAGGGTCCTACGACTCACCCTCGCCCCTCTCCATAGCGTCCGCGTCCTCTGCGGACGCCCTCGTCCTCCGCAGGCGTCCACATCTCCCGAAGACGTCCGCGTTCTCCGCAGGCGCCCGCGCCCGCCGCGACGTCCGCGCCTTCCCAGGCGTCCGTGGCGGCGGTCAGGTCATTCGCCCGAGCCGCCGCCGTCGCCGCCCAGCCCGCCGTCCCCGCCGCCGAGCCGGCCACCGCCGCTCGTCCGGCGCGGGGGATCCCAGCGGAAGACGCCGTCGTCTCCACGGGAGCCGGTGCGGCCGGTCCAGCCGGCGGTCCACAGCCCGGCGACCACCGTCACGGCGAAGGCCGCGCCGGCCAGCCCGCCGCCCGCCGCGCAGCGGGGGCCGATCTCGATGAGGAAGACCCCGGACAGGAAGGCCGCGCCGAAGCCGACGGCCGCGCAGGTCACCCACAGGACGACCCGCCGGCTCGCCGTGGCGTCCGGCCACGGATCGGCCGCCTCACGCCGCATCACCGCGCCGCGGATGTTCGCGGCGGCCCCGACCGCCAGCCCCCACCGACGAGCGCGACGATCACCAGCGGATCAGACAGACACGCGAGCACGCTTCAACCCTCTGTCTCGGCCGGCGGGACGCCGACGGGAACGGACGGGACAAGGGGTCCCAGGCTAGGGCGTCGCGGGCCGGCCGGCATCGGTAGAAATACGCAGCCGTTCACGGAGGAACGCGCCAGGCGTCCCGCACGACCCACGGGTTCCGGCCACGCCGCCCTCGCGGACCGCACCGCCACGGCCGGAACCGCGCCCCACAGCCGCGGGCAACGGTCCCGGCGGGCGGCTCCTAGGATGCGGGCATGTCTCTCCCCCACGCGATCCTCACCGCTCTGCTGGAGAAGCCGTCATCGGGTCTGGAGCTGACCCGGCGCTTCGACCGGTCGATCGGCTACTTCTGGTCGGCGACGCATCAGCAGATCTATCGCGAGCTGGGGAAGCTGGAACAGGCCGGTCACATCCGGGCCCTCCCGTCCGAGGCACCGGCGCGCGGGCAGAAGAAGGAGTACGAGGTGCTGCCCGCGGGCCGCGCGGAGCTGGCCGACTGGACCCGCCGCGCGGAGGACCCGAAGCCGATCCGCAGCGCGCTGCTGCTGCGGCTGCGGGCCGCCGCGGTGGTGGGCACCGCCGGGATGGCGGACGAGCTGAGCCGCCATCTGGCGCTCCACCGCGCCCAGTTGGACGAGTACCTGGGCATGGAGCAGCGGCAGTTCCCGCCCGAGCGCGACTCGGAGGCCGACCGGCTGCGCCATCTGGTGCTGCGTGGCGGGATCGAGCTGGAGCGGTTCTGGGTGGAGTGGCTGACGGAGGCGCTCCGGGGCGTGGAGGAGGGGGGCGACGGCGCTCCGTAGGGAGAGCCTCCCCGGCCGAAATTGTTAATGGGAATCATTTTCAGGTAGCGTGACCGCCATCCGTACCACCGATGGAGGTCTGTGCCGTCATGGCCGTACCCAAGCGCAAGATGTCCCGCTCCAACACCCGCCACCGCCGCGCGCGGTGGAAGGCGACCACTCCGCAGCTCGTGCCGGTCACCGTCGACGGAGTCGTCCACCAGGTGCCGCAGCGCCTGGTGAAGGCGTACGAGCGCGGCCTCGTCCAGCCGGAGGGCTGAGCGCGATGACGACACCCCGGCCCCTCCTGCCGGTCACCGTGCTGTCGGGCTTCCTCGGGGCCGGCAAGACGACGCTCCTCAACCACGTCCTGGCCAACCGGGACGGGCTGCGCGTCGCCGTGATCGTCAACGACATGAGCGAGGTCAACATCGACGCCGCGCTGGTGCGGGGCGGCGAGGCCGCGCTGTCGCGCACCGAGGAGCGGCTGATCGAGATGACCAACGGGTGCATCTGCTGCACACTGCGGGACGACCTGCTCGAAGAGGTGGACCGGCTGGCCCGCGAAGGCCGGTTCGACTACCTCCTCATCGAGTCCAGCGGGATCTCCGAACCCATGCCGGTGGCCGCCACGTTCGCGTTCCCGCGCGACGACGGCGCGACGCTCGGCGACCTGGCCCGGCTCGACACCATGGTGACGGTGGTCGACGCGGTGAACTTCCTGCCGGAGCTCGACCGCGGCGACGGTCTCGGCGAACGCGGGCTCGCCGCGTACGAGGACGACGAGCGGACGGTCAGCGATCTGCTGGTGGACCAGGTCGAGTTCGCGGACGTCATCGTCCTCAACAAGACGGACCTCGTGGACGCGGCGGCCGCCGCGCGGCTGCGGGCGGCGCTCACCCGGCTGAACCCGGTCGCCCGGCTGCTGACCGCCGAGCACGGCCGCGTCCGCCCCGCCGACATCCTCGGCACCGGCCTGTTCGACCTGGAGCGCGCCCAGCAGGCACCCGGCTGGGTCATGGAGCTGAACGGCGACCACGTACCGGAGACGGAGGAGTACGGCATCTCGTCCACGGTCTTCCGTGCGCCCGGCCGGGCGTTCCACCCCGAGCGCCTGTGGCGGTTCGTCACCGAGGACCTGGACAGCGGCGCCTACGGGCGGGTGCTGCGCTCCAAGGGCTTCTTCCGGCTGGCGGGCCGGGACGGTGTGACCGGACTGTGGTCGCAGGCGGGCGGCGTGGCCGGGTTCGAGCCGTCCGGTACGGCGGCGAGCGGCGGCCACGGCCAGGAGCTCGTCTTCATCGGCACCGGCCTGCGGGCGGACGCCCTGCACCGGGCGCTGGAGGAGTGCCTGGTCGGCCAGGACGAGCCGGGCCCGTGGGCGGACCCGTTCCCGGCGTGGGAGGTCCACGCCACCGGCGACGTCTGCGAGCACGAGGCCGTACCCGCCTGACCCCTGTCCGCCCGGGCCACACGCGGTGGACGGCCCCGTCCAGCTCCTGGACGGGGCCGTCCACCGCATCGGGCGCCTTCGGCCCGGCGCACGCGATCCGCCCCAACGGACCGTGGATACTGGGGAGTCGTAGTCCGTCGACGCGAGGGGGCAGGCATGGCCGACCAGTGGGGGACCGGGCACCGGGCACGGCACGCGGTGGTGATCGGCGGCAGCATCGCCGGACTCCTCGCCGCCCGGGTCCTGGCCGAACACGCCGAACACGTGACCGTCGTCGAACGGGACCGCTACCCCGATGAGCCGGAGTCCCGTCCCGGCGTGCCGCAGGGCCGGCACATCCACGTCCTGCTGGAGGGCGGCCGGCCCGCCCTGGAGCTGCTGCTGCCCGGCATCGTCGAAGAGCTCCGGCGGCAGGGCGCCCCCGTGGTCGGCATGCCCGACGACCTCGTCCAGTGGCAGGACCACCGCTGGTACCGGCGCACGCCCGCCTCCACGCACCTGTTCACGGCCTCCCGCCCCCTGCTGGAGCATCTCGTCCGCCGACGGGTGCTGGCCGACCCCCGGGTGGAGGTCCTGCAGGGGACGGAGGCCGTCGGCCTGGCCGGTGACGCGACGCGGGTGGCGGGCGTCCTGGTGCGGGAGCGCGGCGCGGGCGGCGCCAAGGAGCCCCGGCGGCTGGCGGCCGACCTGGTCGTGGACGCGTCGGGCCGGAGCTCGCACGCCCCCCGCTGGCTGGCCGCGATCGGTGCCGAACCGCCGCACGAGGAGACCATCGACACCGGTCTCGCCTACGCGACCCGGCTCTACCGCAACGACGCCCACGACGACGAGACGGACGGCATGGGGCACTACGTGATCCCCAACCCCCGCCAGACGCGCGGTGTCGTGACCCTGCCGGTCGAGGGCGGGCACTACCTGGTCACCCTGTCCGGGCTGCGCGGCGACGAACCCCCCACGGACCCGGAGGGGTTCGAGGCGTACGCGGCGAAGCTGCCCCACCCCATCACCCGCGACTGGCTGGCGAAGGCGGAGCCCGTGTCGGCGGTCCACGGTTTCCGCGGCACGGCCAACATCCGGCGGCGCTACGACAGGGCGGGGCGGCGCCCCGCCGGGTTCCTGGCGACCGGGGACGCCCTGTGCGCGTTCAACCCGATCTACGGTCAGGGCATGTCGGTCGCCGCCCTGTCGGCGGTGGCGCTGCGCGAGGCGCTGACGGACCCGCGGCGCACCCCCACGACCCGGCGCGTCCAGCGGGCGCTGTTCGCCGTGTCACGGCAGGCCTGGGACATCTCGGCGGGCGCCGACAAGACGATGCCGGGCGCGCTGGGCGACGCGGCACGGGTCCGCCCCGCCGACCGGCCGGCCTCCTGGTACCTGGCACGGGTGCAGGAGCGCGCTCCCGGCGACCCGGTCGTCGGCGCGGCGTTCCGCTCCGTCCTGTCGCTGGCCAGGCCGGTGTCCGCGCTGTTCGCGCCCCCCGTCGCCCGCGCGGTCCTGTTCGGTCCGGTCGGGGACGCGCCGACGCTGCCGCCCACGACCCGGGAGCGGCCGGAGGACTGACCGGTGCGGATACGTGCCGACCGGTTCAGGGACGCAGCACCACCTTGACCGCGCCGTCCTCCTTGCGCTGGAACATCTCGTAGGCGTGCGGGGCGTCGGAGAGCGGCAGGTGGTGCGTGGCGAAACCGTCCACGCCGAGCGGGTCCTCGTCGGTGAGCAGCGGCAGGATGTCGTCGGTCCAGCGGCGGACGTTGGCCTGCCCCATGCGCAGCTGGATCTGCTTGTCGAACAGGGTCATCATCGGCAGCGGATCGGCTACCCCGCCGTAGACGCCGCTGAGGGAGATCGTGCCGCCGCGCCGCACCAGGTCGATCGCCAGGTACAGGGCGGCCAGCCGGTCGGTGCCGGCCTTCTGGTGCAGCCGGGCGGCCCACGCACGGGGCAGCAGCCCGGCGGCCTGCTGCTGGGCCCGCGCGATACGGCTGCCGTGGGCCTCGGTGCCGACCGCGTCGATCACCGCGTCGGGTCCGCGGCCTCCGGTGCGGTCGCGGACGGCCGCCACGAGGGCGTCACGATCGTCGTACGCGGTGAGGTCGAGGACCTCGACGCCTCGGGCGGCCGCGCGTTCCAGGCGTTCCGGTACGAGGTCCACGCCGAAGACCCGCTCGACGCCCTGGTGGAGGGCGATACGGCAGCTCATGTCACCGATCGGGCCCAGCCCGAGCACGGCGAGGGAGCCGCCGGGCGGGACGTCGGCGTACCGGACGGCCTGCCAGGCGGTCGGCAGGACGTCCGAGAGGTAGAGGAAGCGGTCGTCGGGCGGCCCTTCGGGCACCTTGACGGGCCCGAACTGGGCCTGGGGGACGCGCAGGAACTCGGCCTGGCCGCCCGGCACGGAGCCGTACAGCCGGGAGTAGCCGAACAGGGCTGCCCCGCTGCCCTCGTCGGCGACCTGGGTGGTCTCGCACTGGGTGGGCAGCCCCGCGTCGCACATCCAGCAGTGCCCGCAGGCGATCTGGAACGGTATGACGACCCGGTCGCCCGGCTTCAGCCCTGGCACCTCGGCGCCGGTCTCCTCCACGACGCCCATCGGCTCGTGCCCGAGGATGTCGCCGGGCGTCATGAACGGGCCGAACACCTCGTACAGGTGCAGGTCCGATCCGCACAGGCCGGTCGAGGTCACCCGGACGATCGCGTCCGTGGGTCGCTCGATCTTCGGATCGGGCACCGTCTCCACGCGTACGTCGCGCTTTCCCTGCCATGTCACTGCCCTCATCGCGCTCGTCCCTCCACCGGCTCATGGGCGTGCCGCCCGGGGCTCGGGCCGGGTACCCGGGCGCCTCGGCGGTGAATCCGTTTCGGACAGAGTGCGGCGGAACGCCGGGTGGGCTCTTCCAAATAGGTTTAGACCAATGATAGGGATTGCTCACCGACACGGCTCATTCGGCTACGCTGAGCGAAATTTGAGGGTTGAACATGGCTGAGCCTCACGCCCCCGCGGCGCTTCCGCTCTATCTCCAGGTCGCCGCGGCTCTCCGCCGACGACCTCACCCAGCGGCGCATCACCCCCGGCACCCGGCTGCCGTCCGAGCGATCCCTCGCGGACCGGTTCCACGTCAACCGGCAGACCGTGCGCAGCGCGCTGCACCTCCTGCGCGAGGAGCGGCTCGTCGTCACGGAGCGCCGCGGCACGTTCGCCGCGGCCGCCGGCCCCCGCCATCCGGGGCCGGTCCTCGCCCCGGGGCAGCTGCGGTTCCCGTGCGGTGCGCACGCGCCGGGCGTGGTGGCGGAGACCGCGCTGGGCTGGGAGCCCACGCCGCCGGAGCTCGCGGAACCGCTGGGGCTGCGCCCCGGTGAGCCGTCACTGGTCCACCGCCACCGGGTGCCGGGCGCGAGCGGGACGCCCGAGCAGGAGGCGGTCTCGCGGTTCTCGCGCCACGCGCTGGCCGAGGTGCCGCAGCTCACCGGGTACCGGCGGCTCGACTCCCGGCCGGGGCGGCCCGACCTGGGGCTGCTGTACCACTGGATGCACCGCGCGGGGCTGCGGCTGACCCGGCGCGAGTCGATCGGCGTGAGCCGCCCGGCCACCGCCGCGTACCTCACCGTGCACCGTGAGGTGTACGACCAGCACGGCCATGTGCTGGAGCTGACGGACATCCGGTTCGCGCCCGAATGCGCGGACCTGACCTACGAGTTCACCGGCTGATCCCGGGCCACCGCGCCGGGCGCCGCCCGTGCGGCGCCCGGCACCCCGGTCTGGAGCCGGGTCCTCGGCGTTCTAGACGATGCCCTCCGAGATCTCGGCCTGCTCGCGGGCGTTGCCGTACGCGGCGGGCGTGCCGTAGGAGCCGCGTGCGACGTACCACCACACGCTGGCCAGGGCGAGGACCACGACCAGCGCGATGGCGGCGTAGTTCATGGAGTCGATGGTCACGGGGTACTGCTGCGGCAGGCAGAACAGGACGGTGACCACGGCCACCCAGACGACGGCCGTCCAGCCGATCGGCCTGCTCCAGCGGCCCAGGTGCCACGGCCCCGGTGCGAACCGGTTCCCGGCGCGCAGCCGCAGCAGGATGGGGATGGCGTACGCGGGGGTGATGCCGATGACGTTGATGGCCGTGACGGCGCCGTAGGCGGTGGCCGAGTACAGCGACGGCACGGCGAGCAGGCACGGCACGGCGACCGACAGCCACACCGCGTTGGCGGGGGTCTGCGTACGGCTGCTGACCTTGCGCCACAGCGCCGAGCCGGGCAGGGCGTTGTCCCGGCTGAACGCGAACACCATACGGCTGGCGGCGGCCACCTCGGCGTTGCCGCAGAACAGCTGGGCCACGATCACGACGAGCAGCAGGGCGGTGGCGCCGGCCGTGCCGAGCGCGTCCAGCAGGATCTGCGCGGGCGGCACACCGGTGACGCTGTTCTGCGTGCCCGCGTAGTCCTGGATGGCGAAGGTGAGCCCCGCGAGCAGGGCGAAACCGGCGATCCAGGACACCCAGATGGCCCGCACGATGCCCTTGGCGGCCGAGACCGACGCGTTGGACGTCTCCTCGGAGAGATGGGCGGAGGCGTCGTAGCCGGAGAAGGTGTACTGCGCCAGGAGCAGACCGATCGCCGCCACGTAGAACGGGTTGGCCCAGCCTGTGTCGTTGACGAACTCGGTGAAGACGAACTCGACCGACTGGTGGCGGTCCGGGACGAGCACCAGCGCCCCCACGATGAGCGCGACACCGGCCAGGTGCCACCAGACGCTGATCGAGTTGAGGACGCTGACGAGGCGGACGCCGAACAGGTTCAGCGCGGCGTGCAGCAGCAGGATGCAGACGAAGATGGCGAACGTCGAGCCGGGTGTGGGCGCGAAGCCCCACTGGAGGTTCAGGAAGGCGCCGGTGAACAGGGCGGCGCCGTAGTCGATCCCGGCGATGGCGCCGAGCAGTCCGAGCAGGTTCAGCCAGCCCGTGTACCAGCCCCAGCGGCGGCCGCCGAGCCGGTCGGCCATGTAGTACAGGGCCCCGGACGTGGGGTAGGCGCTGGTCACCTCGGCGAGCGCCATACCGACGCAGAGCACGAACAGACCGACACCCACCCAGCCCCACATCATCACGGCGGGGCCGCCGGTGGAGAGGCCGAAGCCGTACAGGGTCATGCAGCCGGACAGGATGGAGATGACGGAGAAGCTGATCGCGAAGTTGCCGAAGCCTCCCATACGGCGGGCCAGCACCGGCTGGTAGCCGAGTTCACGCAGCCGCTTCTCCTCGTCCACGGGCCGGGGGCGCGGCTTGGGCTCCGGATGGGCCCAGAGCGTGCGGGACATGGCGGTACCTCCGAGGGGGGACACGGGGACGGTGGGGACAGGGAGTGGTGCGGCGCGGGGCGGGGCCGTACGGGGGCCGCGCGGGCGGGTCAGTGGGCGCGGGCCGCCGCCAGGCAGCGGCCGCGCGCCCGGACGAAGAGCTCCTCGGCCGCCGCGGGGTCACCCGGTGCGGGGGTGCGGTACACCCATGGCTGCGGCGTGTAGTACGGGCCGAGCGCCTCGAACACCCGGGCGGCGTCGATGAACCGCAGCGCTCCCCACAGGGCGTGCGCCAGATGGTTCAGATCGAGCGGCGACGCGGTCGCGGGCGCCGCGCGGTCGAACCAGCCGTCCAGGGCCCGCCAGGCGTCGCGGGCCGCGTCCTCGGCGACCCAGTGCAGATCGAGGGCCTTCTCCTGGCCGCGTTCGCGGCGGTAGCGCTCCACGCGCGCGTAGAGCGGCAGAACGCGCAGAGGCGAGCCGGGTGGCGCGGCGCCCGCCGCCCACTGGGCGAAGTTGACCGCCTCCGACAGCGACCGGGCCGACCGCCCGCCCCCGGCCCCGGACGCAGACCCGGACCCGGACCCGGACCCGCGCGCGTACAGGAACTGGAGCATGCGGTGGTACGCCTCGCGGTTGTACGGGTCGCGCTTGTCGGCCTCGGCCAGCAGTCCCCACGGGCCGGGCGGCAGCATCGGCCCCGGAGGCCGTTCCCGGTGCTGGGCCATGTGCTGCCGTTCGTCCAGTACGGCGAGGGCGAGGAGACCCACCCAGGGCACCGGATCGGCGGGCGCCGCCGTGCCCGCGAGCCGGCACGCCTCCCACGCCTGCTGCCACAGCTCCCGGGTGCGCCGGTGACCCTCGCGGTGGGCGCGCACGGCCCGTTCCACCGTGACCCGGGCCCGCATGACGGTCGCGGCGACGCTGTCCGGCTCCTCCGCCAGCCATGTCTCGACGACGTCGGAGCCCGCGGCGACGGCCGCCAGCACCTGCGTCCGCCTCGTCCACGGGTCCCAGCCGGTGGTCTCGGCCAGCAGACGGGCCATGGACAGCCAGCGCCCGGCCCTGAGGTCCTGGACGACGGCGCGCAGCGCGTTGTCGTGCCCCGCCGGATGGTAGACCGGCCGGAAGTCCTGACCGGGCATCAGACCGTACCCGGTGGCGGTGTGATCGTCATGCGTCCTCTGAGCGGGGGTGGGGGTTGCGGGCTCACGGGTCACGGGCTTCGGATCGTCGGTTCCGGGTCGTCGGTTCCGGATCGTCGGTTCCGGATCGTCGGTTCCGGTTGCTGAGGCCGGAGAGAGCGTTGTTGAACGATTAAACGATTACCTGGCGTTGATCGGCGATCACTATAGGGCTACCCGAGCACGCGCGGTCCGTTTTTGACGATGAACGCAACCATCCGGCCAATTAAGGAACTTGACTGTCCATCAGGCCACTTCGGCGATCAAGGTGGCGAAGGAACCGACCCCCCGACAGCAGCGCAGGAGTGACGGACGTGGCGACGACGCGTACCCACACGATCCACACCGGGCCCGTACTCGCCGTCGACCAGGGCACTTCGGGCACCAAGGCGCTCGTCGTCTGCCCGGAGCGCGGCGTGATCGGCTCGGGGGCGGCACCCGTCCGTCCACGCCATCTGCCGGGCGGCCGGGTGGAGGCCGATCCGCGCGAGCTGTTCGACTCGGTCGTCCTGGCGGGACGCCGCGCCCTGGCCGACGCGGGGGAACCCGCCGTCGCCGTGGGCCTGGCCAACCAGGGCGAAACGGTGCTCGCCTGGGATCCGGCCACGGGCGAGCCCCTCACCGACGCCATCGTCTGGCAGGACCGGCGCGCCGAGGAGGTCTGCTCCGGCCTCACTCCGCACGCCGACGCCCTGCGCGACGCGACCGGGCTGCCCCTCGACCCGTACTTCGCCGCCCCCAAAATGGCCTGGATCCGCCGCCGGCTGACCGACGACGGCGTCGTCACGACCAGTGACGTGTGGCTGATCCACCGGCTGACCGGCGCGTTCGTCACGGACGCCGCGACGGCGGGACGCACCCAGCTCCTCGACCTGGACACCGTGGCCTGGTCACCGGCGGCCCTGGACATCTACGGGCTGTCCGGGGAGCGGCTGCCGCGGATCGTCGACGCGGCGGGCGAGTTCGGCACCACCACCGCGTTCGGCGGAGAACTGCCGCTGACCGGACTGCTCGTGGACCAGCAGGCCGCGCTGCTCGCGCAGGGCGCGACCGAGCCCGGCGCGGCCAAGTGCACCTACGGGACAGGGGCGTTCCTGCTGGCGCAGACCGGTCCCCGGCCACGGCGCGGCGGATCGGGTCTGGTCAGCTGTGTGGCGTGGCGGCTCGGCGGACGGACCAGCTACTGCCTGGACGGACAGGTGTACACGGCCGCGTCCGCCGTGCGCTGGCTCGGCGATCTCGGGGTGATCTCCGGGGCGGCCGACCTCGACCCGGTGGGGTCGTCCGTGCCCGACGCGGGCGGCGTCACGTTCGTACCGGCGCTCGCGGGTCTCGCCGCGCCCTGGTGGCGTGGCGACGCGCGGGGCTCGCTGACCGGCCTCGGTCTGGGCACGAGCGCCGGGCACCTGGTGCGGGCGCTGTGCGAGGGCATCGCGGCGCAGGTGACGGAGCTGGCGGCGGCGGCCGCGGCCGAGTTGGGCGCACCGCTGACGTCCTTGCGGGTGGACGGCGGTCTCACCCGTTCGGCGCTGCTCATGCAGACCCAGGCCGACCTGCTGCAGCGGCCCGTCGAGGTGTCCGCGCTGCCCGATGTGACGGCGCTGGGCGTGGCCGCGCTCGCCAGGATGGGGCTCGATCCCGCGCTGGAGCCGCACGCGGCGGTTCCGGAGTGGAAACCGGCCGCCGTCTACGAGCCGCGCGTCCCGGCGGACGTCGCGGCCGAGCGGCTGGACCGGTTCCGTACGGCGGTGGCCGCGCTGCCGTCCCGTACGGCGTGACGGTCACGAGGAGCGGCGCCCTCGACGGCGACCGCCCGTACGACGTGGTGGTCGTGGGCGCGGGGGTGGTCGGCTGCGCGATCGCCCGGGAGCTGGTCCGGTTCCCCCTGCGCGTCGCCGTGATGGAGGCCGCCGACGATGTCGGCGACGGCACGTCGAAGGCGAACACGGCGATCCTGCACACCGGTTTCGACGCCGTTCCCGGTTCGCTGGAGGCGGGGCTCGTCCGCGACGGGCAGCGGCGGCTGGCCGCGTTCGCCGCCGATGCGGGCATTCCCGTGGAGCCCGTCGGTGCGCTGCTGGTCGCCTGGGACGAGGAGCAGCTCGCCGCGCTTCCCGCGCTCGCCGCGAAGGCCGCGCGCAACGGCTACCGGGAGACGCGGCCGGTCGGGGCGGCCGAGCTGCGGAGCCGTGAACCGCATCTGGGCCCGGGGGCGCTCGGCGCCCTGGAGGTGCCGGGTGAGAGCGTCGTCTGCCCGTGGACGACGACCCTCGCGTACGCCACCCAGGCCGTACGCGCCGGGGCCCGCCTGCATCTGAACTGCCGCCTGACGGGGGTCGGAACGGCCGGGGACGGGACGCACCTGCTGGCCACCACGCGCGGTGTCCTGCGCGCCCGCCACCTGGTCAACGCGGCCGGTCTGCACGCCGACGACGTCGACCGGCTGCTCGGCCACGACGACTTCACGGTGACGCCCCGGCGGGGCCAGCTCATCGTCTTCGACAAGCTCGCGCGCGGCCTGGTCCGGCACATCCTGCTGCCGGTGCCCACCGCGCTCGGCAAGGGGGTCCTGGTCTCCCCCACGGTGTACGGCAACGTGCTGCTCGGGCCCACCGCCGAGGACCTCGACGACAAGGAGGCCACGGGCACGACCGCCGAGGGGCTGGCGTTCCTGCGGGAGCGGGGCCGCCGGATCCTGCCCGCGCTGCTGGACGAGGAGGTGACCGCCGTGTACGCGGGGCTGCGGGCCGCGACCGACCACGACGACTACCGGATCCGCTGCCACCCCCGGCAGCGGTACGTGGCCGTGGGCGGCATCCGGTCGACCGGGCTGACGGCGTCGATGGCCATCGCCGCCCATGTGGTCGGACTCCTCGCGGACGCCGGGCTGGACACCGGCAGCCCGCGCGAACTGCCGGTGCCCGCGATGCCGAACCTGGGCGAGGCGTTCCCCCGGCCCTACCGCGACGCGGAACGGATCGCCGCCGACCCGGCGTACGGGACGATCGTGTGCCACTGCGAGCGGGTGACGCTCGGCGAGATCAGGGACGCGCTCGCCGCCACGGTGCCGCCCGCGTCGCCGGACGGGCTGCGGCGCAGGACCCGGGCGCGCGGGGGGCGCTGCCAGGGATCGATGTGCGGCGCGGCGGTACGGGCACTCTTCGAACAGGGTTCTGGGCGACGGGAGGGGGGGCGGTGACCGGGGCCGGAGCGGGAGCGGAACGGACGGTGGACGTGCTGGTCGTGGGGGCGGGTCCGGCGGGGCTCGCGGCGGCGGAGCGGCTGGCCGTCCTGGGCGCGGGCCGTGTCGAGGTGCTGGAGCGCGAGCCGGCCGCCGGGGGCGCCCCGCGGCACCGCCACCGCACCGGTCCCGGGCCGGTGGACGCGCCGCGGCGGGCCGAGGCGGCGGTCCGCGCGGGCGCGGCGCTCCGTACGGGTGTCACCGCCACCGGCTGGGCGGGGCCGCTCACCCTCGACACGACCGGTCCCGGCGGGCTGGAGCGGATCACCGCCCGGGCGGTCGTCCTCGCGACCGGGGCACGCGAACGCCCGCGCACGGCACGGCTGGTACCGGGCACACGCCCGGCCGGTGTGCTCACCGCGGGCGGACTCCAGCGGGCCGTCCACCTGTACGGGCAGCGGATCGGCGGCCGCGCGGTCGTGGTCGGAGCCGGTCAGGTCGCCCGCCACGCGGTACGGACGCTGCGGAGCGCGGGCACCGGCGTGGTGGCACTGGTCGCGGAACGGCCGTGCCACGGGCCGTGGCCCGCCGCCGCCGGGGTTCCGGTGCTGGACCGCACGATGGTGACGGAACTCCTCGGCCGGGGACGGCTGTCCGGGGTGCGGGTCCGGCACGCGGACGGGCGCACGGGGGTGCTGGCGTGCGACACCGTGGTGTTCACCGGCGACTGGATCCCGGACCACGAACTCGCGCGGTACGGCGGTGTGGTCATCGATCCGGGAACGCGCGGCCCGGCGGTCGACGCCGCGTTCCGCACCTCCCAGCCGGGCGTCTTCGCGGTGGGGAACCTGCTGCGGGGCGTCGAGAGCGCGGGGCGCGCCGCCGCCGAGGGGCGCGCCGTGGCCGGGCCGGTGCTGGAACGGCTCGCGGGCGCGGCCTGGCCCGGCGCGCGGCCGGTGGTGACGGTCGGCGGGCCGCTGCGGTGGGTGACGCCGAACCTCCTCGACACCGGCGCCGGGGTGGGCGCGAGCGGCTGCGGTATGCCCCGGTGGCGGGGGCGGGGCGCCTTGCTGGTGCGGCCCGTGGAACGGCTGGTGCGGCCCGTGCTGGTGGTCCGTCAGGACGGCCGGGAGCTGTACCGGTCGCGGGTGTGGCGGACCGCCGGGCCCGACCGGTCGGTGGCACTGCCGGGACCGGGGGCGTGGGCGGTACCGGGGGCGTGGGCGGGCGGCGGGGTGGATCCGGCGGGCGGGCCGGTGCGGATCACGGTGGGGTGAGCAGTCCGGCCGTCCGGGCGGCACGGCCGAGTACCTCGGTCACCATGTCGGGGGTGAGCAGGCCCGTGAACGTGTTGCGCTGGCTGACGTGGTAGCAGCCGAACACATCGAGGTCGGGGCCGCCGTCGGCGGCGGCGAGGGTGACATGGGCGCCGTGCCCGAAAACGGGCCGGGGCCGGGGCACGGTCCAGCCGGCGGCGGCGAGCACCGGCAGGACGGCCTGCCAGCCGAACGCGCCCAGGACGACGACCGCGCGGACCGTGGGCCGCAGCAGGCGCAGCTCCCCGGCGAGCCAGGGCCGGCAGGTGTCGCGTTCGGCGGGCGTGGGCCGGTTGGCGGGCGGGGCGCAGTGCACGGGGGCGGTGACCCGTACGCCGTACAGCCGCAGCCCGTCGTCCCTGGACGTCGCGTCGGCCCTGCTGGCCAGGCCGACGCGGTGCAGGGCCGCGAACAGCACGTCGCCTGAGCGGTCGCCCGTGAACATGCGGCCGGTCCGGTTGCCGCCGTGCGCGGCGGGCGCGAGGCCGACGACGAGGAGGGCGGCGTCGTCCGGGCCGTAGCCGGGCACGGGCCGGGCCCAGTACTCCCAGCCGGCGTAGGCGCGGCGCCCCTCGCGCGCCACCCGCTCCCGCCAGGCGACCAGGCGCGGACACGCCCGGCAGTGCGTGACGCGCTCGTCGATGGCCGGTACGGAAGCGGCGCGCGGCGCCTCGTGGGCGGGGAAGCCGGGATCGTCCGTATCCGTATCCATACCGACCGACGGTAGCCGGAACGGGCAGACTCGGCCGTATGACGGTGAAGCGAAGCGCGGGTCTGCTGCTGTTCCGCACCTCCGGGGGGCGGGTCGAGGTGCTCATCGCCCACATGGGCGGCCCGTACTGGGCGGCGCGGGACGTCGGGGCGTGGTCGGTGCCGAAGGGCGAGTACACGGGCGACGAGACGCCCGAGGCGGCGGCGCGGCGCGAGTTCACGGAGGAACTCGGCCTCCCGGCCCCGGACGGCGAACCGGTACCGCTGGGCGAGACGCGGCAGCCGAACGGCAAGGTGGTCACGGTGTGGGCGGTGCGGGGCGACCTGGACCCGGCGTCCGTGGTGCCGGGCACGTTCACGATGGAGTGGCCCCGCGGGTCGGGCGTGGCGCGGGAGTTCCCCGAGGTCGACCGGGTCGCCTGGTGCACGCCCGAGGAGGCCGCGCCGAGGCTCGTCGCGGGGCAGCAGGTGTTCCTGGAGCGACTGGAGGAGTACCTGCGGGGCGTCGGCGAAGGCTGATTGTCAGTGCCGTACGGAAGAGTGGGAGGGACGTCACGAAACCGTCGACAGGGAGCGAGAGATGACGACCACCACCCTCACGGCGCGCGAACGGGCGGCGGCCCAGGCCTACATACGCCTGGTGGAGACGGCACAGGCGGTGATGTCCGACCCCGCGCTGGCCCCGCTGGCCGGGGCGTACCTGTCCAGCTCCATGGCGGAGGCCGACGAGGCGCTGCGCCGCGCGGGCCTGACGGGCAATGAGGCCCGTCTGCTGCGGATGGTCTCCGTCCTCCGCCCCACGGACCCCGGCCCCCGCCCCCGATGACCCCCGGCCGGCCCGGTCGAGACCCTCCGCCGGCGCCCGGGGCCCGGCAGCCCCGGGCGGGGGGCGGGGCCGGGGCAGGGCGGGGGCGGAGGGCCGGGGCGGGGCGGGGCGTCAGCCCTCGACCCAGCCGTGGCTCCGGGCCAGTTCCGCGACCGCCGCGCGGGCGCGCTTCAGCTGGGCCGCCGTGAGAGTGCCGTCGGCCTCGATGAGCACCTCGGTCAGCTCGGCCTGGAACTCGGCCGTGGTGAGCACGTCCAGGGTGTCGTCGTCGGGGTCGGTGTCGCGCCGCACGACCGGTGCGGACACGGCCGGGCGGCGGGCCGGCGGGTCCACGAGCCGGATCTCCGACGCCTTGGGCCCCTTGTCGCCCATCTCCAGGTAGAACTCGACCTCACGACCCGCCTGGTACAGGTACTTGTCGTCCAGCAGGTCGTTCGCGTGCATGAAGACGTCCTCGCCACCCTCCCTGGGGACGATGAACCCATAGCCGCGGACCTCGTCGAACCGCAGGATCTTTCCCATCATCAGCACAGCTCCTACCTCCACACCAACGCCACTGCTGCTCACCGGTACCACCCGGATGCTCACCGGTGCCACCCGGACCGGGCGACACCCTAGTGAGGTGCGCCCGGCGGGTCCGCATCGGGTCCCTGGGGGTGGTGGCGGCCGAGGAGGTCGGCGAGGCCGCGCCGCGTCGCGGCGAGCACGACCCGGTCGTCGGAGCGCAGGACGTAGCCCGGGTGCAGGTCCCAGACGAGGCCCGCGCGCCCCGCCGCGCCGTCCGGGCGCGCGGCCGCCAGGTCGGGGCGGCGTTCGGCCGGTGCGGCGGTGTCCAGCGCGATCACCCGCCAGGCGCCCGGCCGGAACGCCTCGGCGACGGTGCGGCCCGCCAGCTCCGGATGGCCCGCCACGACGACGGCGGCGAACAGCAGGACGCGGCGCTCCACCGGGATGGCACCCAGGATCTGGCGGCCCATCATGGCTCCGGCGAACGCCGGGGCGGCCAGGTGCGACACGCTGCGGCTGCGGGTGAGGGCGTCGGGGTGCGCCGCGCGCAGGGTGCGGTAGACGGCGGTGGCGATGTCGTCGTCGTACAGGCGCAGCGCGACCCGCAGATCGGCCTTGACCGACCTGGCGTACAGGACCGCCTCCAGGTTGGTGATGTCGAGGCTGGTCAGCGCGAGGAGGGAGCGCGCCTTGTGGACGCGGGCGGATTCGAGGACGCCTTCCTCGGTGACGTCGCCGAGGACGACGGGGACCCGCAGCCGGCGGGCGGTGGCGATGCCCCGCGCCTCGGGATCGGACTCCACGCACACCACGGGGATGTCGAGTTCGCGCAGCCGGGTCAGGACGCGGGTGCCGACCTTGCCGAGGCCCAGCAGGACCACGTGCCCGGACAGGCCCCGGGGCGGGCGGCGCAGCGAGGTGGCGGTACGGAACGTGCCGAGTGCCTCCAGCAGGGCGGCGACCAGCACGGGCAGCAGGAGCAGCCCGGCGAAGCCCGACAGGATCTGCAGCAGCTGCCGCTGCACCGGTTCCCCGACGGCGGGGTCGCCGATGGCGAAGATGTCCAGCAGCGTGATGTACGCGGCGTGCAGCGGGTGGTCGCCGGTGGTGAGCCAGGACGCGACGGCGATGGCGCCGACGGCGGCGACCATACCGGCGATCGACCAGCGCAGCCGGGGCGAGAAGAGCGAGGCGAAGGGCACTGACGAGGCAAGGCGGTTGGGGGGCAGGGTGGGGCCCGCGTAGGTGACCGCTTCGAGGGCGACGATGCCCCGGCCGGTGGCGGCGGCGACGGCCCGGTCGTCGGGCAGGAGCCTCGGCCCCTGGTCGCCGCTGTTGTCGGAGCCCTCGCTGCCGGCCGGGTCGTTGGCCGTGGAGGAGAGCAGCGCCAGGGTGCACAGGCCGGGGTCGGCGACCTCGCCCCGCCCCGGCGGGGTGCGCTCCACTGCCCGCAGCAGCAGCCCGTCGGCCTGGACGACCTTGCTGGTCCCGGCGACGGCGGTGGCGGCGAGCGCCGGGGCGGCGGTGTCGGCGTCGGACAGGACGGTGGTGGAGGCGTCGAGGACGTCCGGGTCGATGCCGGGGGTGGCGACCGCGGCCGCCTGGTCCAGCAGCTCTTCGAGGTGCTGGCCGAGCTTGCGGTTGTACATGCGGATGACGAGCCGCAGACGGGGGTTGAGGCGGCGGGCGAGGAGCGCCGTGCGGATGTTGGTCTCGTCGTCCTCGTGGACGAGGGCGAGCGCGGCGGCGTGTTCCACCCCGGCGTCGACGAGGACGGTCTCGTCGACCTCGCCGGTCTCCAGCACCCGGAGGGGCGCGGCGGCCCGGCGGAACTCCCCGCCCGCCCGGCCCGCCTGGACGGCCGCCGGTCCCGGCTGGGGGCCGGCCGACCGGTTCATGACCGAGGTCATCCGGCCGAACAGCGCGAAGGCACCCCGGCCGGGGCCGCGCTCGGGCTGCTGCGGCGACGGGTCGCGCCGGCCGGCGACCACGAGCGTCACGCGCTCGCGGTAGACGTCCTGGAGCTCGTCGGCGAGCCGCTGCGCCAGCGCGTCGTCACCGCAGACGATCATGTGACCGGCGCCGATGACGTGTCGAGGTTGCTGAGGAATGGGAAACACGCCCCACAGCATGCACGGCCCTGATCGGCGTCGCGCCGCCCGGGTGGATCTCGGCGGCGGAAAGACCGGGCAGGTCGGGGTACTTGGCCGCCGATCACGCGCTCCGGGAGATCTCTCCGCACGCTCCGGCGGATCGGGCGGATGCGAGGGATCCGGACGGTCCCGGGCATCCGGCCGGCACGAAGGATCCCGACGGTCCCCGGCATCCGGCCGGCACGAACGATCCCGACGGTCCCCGGCATCCGGCCGGCACGAACGATCCGGACGGTCCCCGCACCCGTCGCCTGGAGCGATCCGGACAGTCCCCGCACCCGTCGCCTGGAGCGATCCGGACGGTCCCCGGCGTCCGGCCACCCCGAGCGATCCCAGAAGCGATCCGGCCGATCCGGCCGCTCCGTACGATCCGGCCGATCCCTGCGATCCGGTTCGGCGATCTCCGTGATGTCACGGCCCGGGTGGCATACGATCACGGCCGGCGGCCCTCCCCCACCCCCGCCGCCCCGCGCCCTTGGAGGTCAACCGTGCTGATGACTGCCGGCGGCAAGCGCCCCCACCGCTCTCGTACCGTCCTCACCGCCCGCGTCGCCGTCTCCGCGGCGGCGCTGCTGCTCGTCGCGGGCTGTGCCTCCGACGACGAGGGGCCGGGCGAGGCCGCAGGCGGCGTGCCCGTGGTGGAGAAGGGCAAGCTGACCACGTGCACGCATCTGCCGTACCCGCCGTTCCAGTTCGAGCGGGACGGCGAGGTCGTCGGTTTCGACGTGGCGCTCGTCGACCTGGTCGCGAAGAACCTGGGGGTCGAGCAGAAGATCCTCGACACCCCGTTCGAGAACTTCAAGACCGGTGCCTTCCTCAACTCCGGCGAGTGCGACCTCGCGGCCGCCGGTATGACCATCACCGAGGACCGGAAGAAGAACGTGGACTTCTCCGTCCCGTACTTCGACGCCACGCAGGCGCTACTGGCCTCCAAGAAGAGCGGCGCCACGACGCTGGCCGACATCAAGGCGAAGAAGCTGAAGCTGGGCGCGCAGGCCGAGACCAGCGGCGAGGACTACGCCAAGAAGCAGGGCTTCGACCCGGTGGCGTTCGAGAGCTCCGACGCCGTACTCAACGGGCTGCGCACCGGTCAGGTCGACGCGGTCGTCATCGACTACCCGGTCGTGCAGGGCTGGCTGAAGGACAAGGCCAACGCCGACGCGTTCGTCCTCGGCCAGAACATCGAGACGGACGAGCAGTACGGCTTCTCGGTGAAGAAGGGCAACGACAAGCTGCGCGCCGCCATCGACAAGGCCATCCAGGACGCCAAGGCCGACGGCACGTACAAGAAGATCTACGAGGAGTGGATCGGTCCGCTGCCGGAGGGTCAGCCGTGACCTCTCGGCTGACCAGGCGTCAGCGCCGCCGCGTCTCGCAGACCGTCCAGTACGCGGTCTTCGTGGCGGTGGTGGTGCTGATCGCCGTCAAGGCCGACTGGGACAGGCTGCAGAACCAGTTCGCCCAGCAGAGGCTGGCCGAGCAACTGTTCCCGGAGATCATCACCACCGCGCTGCGCAACACCGTGGTGTACACCGTGTCCGGGTTCCTGTTCGGCCTGGTCCTGGGGCTGGTCGTGGCGCTGATGCGGCTGTCGTCGGTGGCGCCCTACCGGTGGGTCGCGAGCGTCTACATCGAGTTCTTCCGGGGCCTGCCCGCCCTGCTGATCTTCATCTTCGTGGGCGTCGCGGTCCCGCTCGCGTTCCCGGGGACGGAGATCCCCGGCGGTACGTACGGAAAGGTGGCGCTCGGCCTCGGGCTGGTCGCCGCCGCGTACATGGCCGAGACGATCAGGGCGGGCATCCAGGCCGTGCCCAAGGGGCAGATGGAGGCCGCGCGGTCCCTGGGGTTCTCGCACGGCCGGGCCATGGTGTCGGTGATCATCCCGCAGGCGTTCCGCATCGTGATCCCGCCGCTCACCAACGAACTGGTGCTGCTGTTCAAGGACTCGTCCCTGGTGCTGTTCCTCGGGGTGACGCTGAACGAACGGGAACTGACCAAGTTCGGCCGCGACCTGGCCAGTCAGACCGCCAACTCCACGCCCATCCTCGTCGCCGGGCTCTGCTACCTCCTGGTGACGGTTCCGCTGAGCTTCGTGGTGCGCCGCCTCGAAGCGCGTGCCGGGAAGGCCAGGTGACCCCGCGGTGAACAGCAGCAGTGGCGGCGGCGAGCACGCCGAGATCGAGGTCCGCGGCCTGCGCAAGGCGTTCGGCGAGCACGAGGTCCTGCGGGGCATCGACCTGGAGGTCGCCAGGGGCGAGGTGGTCTGCGTGATCGGCCCTTCGGGCTCCGGCAAGTCGACGCTGCTGCGCTGCGTCAACCTGCTGGAGGAGCCCACGGCGGGCCGGGTCTTCGTGGGCGGCACGGAGGTGACCGACCCCGATGTCGACATCGACGCCGTCCGACGCCGGATCGGCATGGTCTTCCAGCAGTTCAACCTCTTCCCGCACGTGACGGCGCTGGAGAACCTGACACTGCCGCAGCGGCGGGTCCTGGGCCGGAGCAAGGCGCGGGCCGCCGAGGTCGCGCGGGAGAACCTGGCGCGGGTCGGGCTCTCCGAGAAGGCCGACGCCTATCCGAGCCGGCTCTCGGGCGGGCAGCAGCAGCGGGTGGCGATCGCGCGGGCGCTGGCGATGGGCCCCGAGGTGATGCTGTTCGACGAACCCACGTCGGCGCTCGACCCTGAGCTCGTCGGCGACGTGCTCGCCGTCATGCGGATGCTGGCGGCGGAGGGCATGACCATGATGGTGGTCACCCACGAGATGAGCTTCGCCCGGGAGGTCGCCGACCGGGTCGTGTTCATGGACGAGGGGCGGATCGTCGAGGAGGGTCCGGCCGAGCGCGTGGTGGGCGACCCGCAGCACCCCCGCACCCGTGACTTCCTGACCCGGATCCTCGACCCGGCCGCGGCGGAACCCCCCGGCCCGGAGTCCCCCGCCGACGAGGCCAGCCGGGATCACTAGGGCGTGACGGACGCGCCGGCGGCGGGGCGGCATCGTTCGGGCACGGGAGGGTACCCGGACCGCTCCCCGCAGTCCGACGAGGAGGGTGAGCCCCGTGAAGAATCCCGCGCACGACGCCACCCGACCCGGCGGGCCGGGGGACACTCCCGGGCTGCGGCTCGCCGGCGGGCGGGCGTTCGACGACGTGGCCGGGGTCGGGGGCGGTCTCGGCGGGGGCGGGGGTGCCACCGCGCCCCGGCTGCCGGTGGACCGCACCCAGTCCATCCTGGAGGCCACGAAACAGGTGGCGGCGCTGCTGAAGAACGCGGGCCACCCGTTCGCGCTGGCCGGGAGCGTCGCCGCGTACGCGCACGGGGTACCGGCGAACTTCCAGCACGACACCGACTTCGTGATCCTCCGCGAGGACGCCGAGGCGGTGACCGCGGAGTTGGAGCGCGCCGGTGTCGAGGTACGGGTCCCGCCGGAGGACTGGCTGATCAAGGCCACCTGCCGGGGCGAGGACATCGACCTGATCTTCGAGCTGACGCGGCACCCGGTGACCCGGGACCTGCTGGGCCGGGCGGAGATCCTGCCGGTGGACTCGGTGCTCATGCCCGTACTCGCGCCGACCGACCTGATGGGGAGCCTGCTCGCGGCGTTCTCGGAGCACCACTGCGACTTCGGGGCGGTCCTCCCGCTGGCCAGGACCCTGCGGGAGAAGATTGACTGGGATCTGCTGCGCCGCGAGAACGAGGGCGCGCCCATGCCGGAGGCGTTCCTCTACCTCCTGGAGCGCCTGCACGTGATCGAACCGCGCACCGCACCGCACGCCGAACCACATACCGAACCACATACCGAACCGCGCACCCAACCGCGCACCGAACCGAGTATCGGACGGAGGGAGGCATCGTCATGAGCGCCGCCGACACGGCCGAGTACCGCATCGCCCATCTGCGGGACCGGCTGGCGAGCGAGGACATCGCGGAGCTGGGGGTACGGATCGAGCAGCGCGGCGTGAGCGTCATGCTGTACGGCACCGTGTCCAGCGCCGCCTGCCGGGCCGAGGTCCTGCGGATCGCGCACGAGGAACTGGCCGGGCTTCCCCTCCGCGAGGACCTGGTGGTGGCCTCGGCGGACGCGCCCGCACACCCTGAGGAGCTGTCATGATCCGGGTAGCGGCGGTCGGTGACATCCATCTGTCGCCCGAGAGCGCGGGCGTGCTGCGGCCGGCGTTCGAGACGCTCGGCGGCTGTGCGGACCTCCTGCTCCTCGCGGGTGACCTCACCCGGCACGGCACGATCGAGGAGGCCAGGGTGGTCGCGCGGGAGGTCGCGGGCCTCGATGTGCCCGTCGTCGCGGTCCTGGGCAACCACGACTACCAGAGCGACAAGCAGGACGCGGTCACCGCGGTACTCGCCGAGGTGGGCGTGACCGTCCTGGAGGGCGGGGGCACCACGCTGGAGGTGGACGGTACGCGGGTCGGGGTCGCGGGGACGAAGGGCTTCGGCGGCGGTTTCGCGGGACGCAGCGGCGGAGAGTTCGGCGAACCGGAGATGAAGGCGTTCATCCAGTACACCCGGCGCTGTGCGGACGGGCTCGCGGCGGCGCTGCGGGAGCTGGCGGAGGCCGGGTGCGACGTACGGATCGCGCTGACGCACTTCGCGCCGGTGCCGGACACGCTCGCCGGGGAGCCGCTGGAGATCTTCCCGTTCCTGGGCAGCTACCTGCTGGCGGAGGCGGTGGACGAGGCGGGCGCCGACCTGGCCGTGCACGGCCACGCCCACCTCGGCACGGAGCACGGGATGACCAGTGGGGGCGTACGGGTCCGGAATGTGGCCCAGCCGGTGATCGGCCGGGCTTTCGCGGTGTACCACCTGCCGGTCCACGCCCCGGCCGGGGCGCACGGGGACGGTGGCGTACGAGCGGCCTCGGACGGCTCCGGTGCGCAGGCTCCCGGCGCGCGGGAGGCCGCGGGCGCGCACCGGTCCTGAGACCGGGCGCCTGTTCTGATCTGAGCTCTGGCACCGGTTCTGAGGGGCTTCAGGGGCGGCGCCAGGTGTCGTTCTCCAGGTGCGAGCCGGCCTGCGGGCCCATGCGGAGCATGCCGCCGTCGACCACCCACGACGCCCCGGTGACGTACGAGGACTCCTCGCTCGCGAGGAAGCCGATGACGGCCGCCACCTCCCGGGCGTCACCGGGGCGCCCCAGCGGGACGCCGGGGCGGACCTGGTGACGGACGTCCTCGTCCTCCTGGCCGGTCATGGGCGTGGCGATCTCGCCGGGCGCCACGGCGTTGACCGTGATGCCGTACTCGGCCAGTTCCAGCGCCATCACCTGGGTGAGCAGCCCGAGTCCGCCCTTGGCCGCGCAGTAGGGGGCCGCGCCGACGCGCGGCTGGTGCTCGTGCACGGACGTGACGTTCACGATGCGTCCGCCGTCGCCCTGGTCGATCATGCGGCGCGCCGCGAGCCGGCCGCACAGGAACGGGCCGATCAGATCGACGTCGATGACGTCCCGGACGGTCTGGTACTCCATGTCGATGAAGGGCGTGGAGGTACCGACTCCGGCGTTGTTGACGAGGACGTCGAGCCGCCCGAGGTCGCGGGCCAGCTTCTCCACGGCGTCCGCGGCGTCCGGCAGCTCGGTCAGGTCCATCCGGGTCATGGCCGCGCGGCGGCCGTGGGACCGCACCTCATCGGCGGTCCGCTCGGCACCGTCGTGGTCGTCGTGCCAGGTGATGCCGATGTCCATGCCCTGCTGCGCCAGCCGCACGGCGGTGGCCCGGCCGATGCCCGAGTCCGAGCCGGTGACGACGGCGACGGGAGTGCCTTGGTTCATGCGTCCGCCGGTACCACCCGGGCCGGGCGGCAAACCCGGAGGGGGCGTCCGGGCGGTTCCTGGGGCGCGGGTGTGGCGAGGTGCCGGTGAGCGGGCAGGGGAATGGGATGCGTGAAGTCTCAGCCCCCGTCATCAAGCTGGTGCGCCGGTCCACCGAGCCCGTCGCGGCGCAGACACTGCGCTCCACGGCGGCGGCGGTCATCAGCTTCGTCGTGGCGCTCGCCGTGCTGCCGCCCCAGCCCGCCCCGCTGACGGCTCCGCTCACCGCGCTGCTGGTCGTGCAGGTGACCCTCTACGCGACGCTGACGACCGGTGTCCGCAGGGTGAACTCGGTGGTCGCCGGTGTCCTGGTCGCGATCGGCTTCAGCGCCCTGGTCGGTCTGACCTGGTGGAGCCTCGGTCTGACGATCTTCGCCTCGCTGATCGTGGGGCATCTGGTGCGGGTGAGCGAGTTCGTACCGGAGGTGGCGATCAGCGCGATGCTGGTCCTGGGGGTCTCCCAGGTGACGTCGACGGCGTGGCACCGGGTGCTGGAGACCCTGATCGGCGCGGGTGTGGGGCTGTTGTTCAACCTGCTGTTCGCGCCGCCCGTGTGGGTGCAGACGGCCGGGGCCTCCATCGACGGTCTGGCCCGCGGGATGGGCGGGATGCTGCGCGCGATGGGCGACGACATCGCCGGTCTCGGGCACATTCCGGTGCCGCACGCGGCCGCCCGGCTGCACGCGGCGCGGCGGCTCGACCACGACATCGTGGAGGTCGACGCGTCGCTGCGGCAGGCCGAGGAGAGCCTGATGCTCAATCCCCGGGTCCGGCAGGGGCTGTTGTCGCGGGTGGTGCTGAGGACCGGTCTCGACACGCTGGAGATCTGCGCCGTGGTGCTGCGGGTGCTGTCCCGGACGCTGACGGACCTCGCCACGCACCGCACGGAGGAGACGCTCTTCCCGGCGGACGTGGCGGCCCTCCTGAGGGAGTTGTTCGGGCAGATGGCCGACGCCGTGGAGAGCTACGCCCGGCTGGTCACCACGTCGGTGACGTCCGGTGCGGAGGAGGCGGAGGACCGGCTGAGCGCCGCGCTGGCCGCCAGCCGGACGACCCGCGACCGGGTGGCCGACCTGCTCCTGGAGGACGTGCAGGAGCATCCGCGTCAGTGGCAGCTGCACGGTGCGCTGCTCAGCGAGATCGACCGGATCCTCGACGAGCTGGACGTCGACCGGCGCACCGAGCGCCTCACCCAGGAGCTTGACCGCCGCGCCGCCGAGCTCGGCGAGCGTCATCCCCGGCTGGTCGCGCTGGGCCGAAGGCTGCGCGGAACGGACACGGAACCGCCCCGTCCGGGCGTGGAGACATGAACGCGGGCGCCGGGACGGGAGGGCGCCCGGTCAGCCCGGGGAGCCGTCGACGCGCAGGCGCACCTCGTCCTCCAGGCGGCGCAGGCTGCGGTCGAGGGCGTCCTCGACCGCCCTGCCGCCCGGGTCGTGGCTCTCGTCGAAGAACGACAGGTGCACCGTCACCTCGCTGGCGCCGCTGCCGATCCCGGCGACCTGGAGCCAGCCGGTGTAGCTGCCGTCGTCCCTGGTCCCCCACTCCAGCCGCATCTGCTCCTTGCGGGAGCGCAGCAGGGCGCGGGTGTCCTCGTCGGTGCGGTCCTCGTGGACGGTGACGGCGGGTGGTTCCTCCGCGTGGACGTGGAGCTCGCGGGGCAGCCACTGCTCCAGCCGGCCGAGGTCGGCGACCTGGTCGTAGACCTGCTCGGGGAGGGCGGGCATCGTGCGGGAACGTTCGTATTCGGTCATTCCTCCCCAGTTCCTCGGCACGGCCCGCTCATTCCGGATACGGCCTTCCGGATACGGCGTCCGGATACGGCCGGGCAAAGGGAAAGCCCCGGCTGGACGGGGGAACCAGCCGGGGCAGCTCACGCGATGTGTGAAGGCGCCTTCACAACCGCATAGGTGAACGATAAACCATTCATGCGTGTTCGAGCCAATCGGCCCGGGGGTACCCGGCGCCGGTGGACTCCATGAAGCCCCTGGCCGTGGTGACCGGCGCCTCCAGCGGCATCGGCCGTGAGCTGGCGGGGCAGTTCGCCGACCACGGCTTCGACCTGGTGATCTGCGCCGAGGAACGCGCGCTGGACCGGGCCGCCGACGCTCTGCGCGCCCGGGGCGCGGACGTCTCGGCCGTACGGGCCGACCTCGCCACGTACGACGGGGTCGAGCAGCTCTGGCAGGCCGTCGTCGCCACGCGCCGCCATGTCGCGGCGGCCGCGCTCAACGCGGGCATCAGCAAGGGGGGCCCGTTCCTCGGGAACGACCTCGCCGACGAGGCCAGGGTCATCGACCTGAACGTGATGTCGACCGTGCACCTGGCCTGGCGACTGCTGCCCGGCATGATCGACGCGGGCGGCGGACGGCTGCTGATCACCTCGTCCGTCGCCTCCCTGGTGCCCGGCGCGTACCAGGCGGTCTACAACGCGACGAAGGCGTTCCTGCAGTCCTTCGCCGAGGCCCTGCGCGACGAGCTGAAGGGCACCGGCGTGACCGTCACGGCGCTGCTGCCGGGGGCCACCGAGACCGAGTTCTTCCACCGTGCCGGGCTGGACGACACCCTGCTCGGCCGCTCGCGCAAGGACGACCCGGCGCTGGTCGCCGCCCAGGGCTACCAGGCGCTCATGCGGGGCCGCAGGACGGTGTTCGCCGGCTCGCCGCGCACCAGGGCCCGGAGCGTCGCCGCCCGGCTGGTGCCGCACCGGCTCACCGTCCCCGCGTACGGGCGGCGGGTCCGGCCCCTCCCCCACCGGTGAGTCCGCGCCGCGCGGGAGGCCGCCGGGGCGCGCACGGGACCGGCCGTCAGCGGTTCAGCACCTCCGGGTTGGCGCAGTGGGCCAGCGGTTCGCCGCGCAGGAACCTGGCGGCCTCGCCCGCCACGATCCGGGCCGCCTTGTGGGCGACCTCCCGGCTGGCGCCCCCGATGTGCGGGGTGAGGACCACGCGCGGCGCGCTCAGCAGCCGTGCGCCGGCGGGCACCGGTTCGGTCGGGTACACGTCGAAGCCGGCCCCCGCGAGCCGCCCCGACTCCAGGGCGTCGCACACCGCGTCGTAGTCGAGCAGCGCCCCCCGGGCGCAGTTGACCAGGACCGAGCCGCGCGGCATCGACTCGATGCGGGCGCGCCCGATCATGCCCCGGGTCTCGTCCGTCACACGGGCGTGCAGCGACACCAGCCGGGAACGGGCGAGCAGCTCGTCCAGCTCCACGAGTTCGCCGATGCCCGCCACCGCCTCCGGCTCCACGTACGGGTCGTGGACGAGGACCCGCGCGCCGAGCGCGACCAGGGCGCGCGCCACCCGGGAGCCGATCGCACCGAACCCGACCAGCCCGGCGGTCGAGCCGTCGATCTCGATGCCGCAGTTGTCGTAGTCGTAGTAGTCGCCGCGCCAGGAGCCGTGCCGGAGGTCGGTGTGCACGTCACCGACACCGCGGGCGGCGGCGAGCAGCAGGGCGAGCGTGTGCTCGGCGGTGGCGACGGCGTTGCGGCCGGGCGCGTAGCAGACGGCGACGCCGTGCCGGGTGGCGGCGGCGAGGTCGGCGTTGACGGGGCCGCCCCGGCTGACGCAGAAGAGCTCCAGGCCGGGGCAGGCGGCGAGGACACGTTCGGTGAGCGGGGCGAGCTGGGTGACGCAGACCCGTGCACCGCGCAGCGCCTCGATCATCTCCTCCTCGCTGCCGGTGGCCTCGTCCACCTCGGCGACCGGCCCGAACGGCTCGTACGGCCAGGGGAACCGGAGCTCCCGGACGTCCAGGGGATGGTCAGGGAGGGCGGCGCGCAGCTCCTCCGTGAGGAGACGCGGCAGGACGAAGTGGTCCCCGGCGGCCAGGACGGTGGTGGTCACGGTGGTGCTCCAGTGGTCGGTTCAGTGCGGGGGGAGGGAGGTGCGGGCGGTGGCAGGCGTCGCGGGGGCGTTGAGCCGCAGCAGCGACGCCCGGCCCCCGCGCAGCCGGAGTTCGGTGAGGGCGCCGTTCTCCAGGGCGGGGAAGACCTGGCGGTAGCGGGCGAGCGGGATGCCGAGCAGTTCGCACAGCGCGAGGCGGACGAGGGTGGAGTGGGCGACGACGAGGACCCGTCCCTCGGGGAGTTCGGCGGCCACGTCGGTCAGGCAGGCGACGGCGCGGCGGGCCGCGGCGGCCGGGTCCTCGCCGCCGGGCAGGTGGTGCGCCACGGGGTCGCGCAGGAACGCCGCGAGCGCGTCGGGGAACGCCTCGGCCATCTCGCCGCGCGTGAGCCCGTCGCCACGCCCGAAGTCCACCTCGTACAGCCGTTCGTCCACGCGCAGCGGCAGGCCGAGCGCGTCGGCGGCGGGCCGGGCCGTGAGCCGGGCCCTGGACAGCGGCGAGCACAGCACCGCGTCGAGCCGCAGACCGGCCGCCCAGGCGCCGAGGGCGGCGGCCTGCTCGTGGCCGAGCGGGGTCAGCGGGACGTCGGTGCGGCCCGCGTAGCGGTTCTCGGCGTGCCAGACGGTCTCGCCGTGGCGTACCAGGATGAAGCAGGTCACCGTTCGGCCCTTCCGCGCGCGTGCGCCGCCAGGGCCGGGTCCAGCAGGCCGCGGCGGGTCAGTTCGTCCACGAGGTCCAGGTACACGGGGGTCAGCCGGGCCGTACGCGCCGGGTCGGGCCGCAGTTCGCCGCGCGGGCCGGTCAGAGCGGCAGCGGCGGTCGCCAGTGCGGCGCCGGACGCGGTCGCGGCGAGCACCGCCATGCCGACGGCGCTCTCGGCGTGTGCGGGGATCTCCACCGCCCGGCCCAGGACGTCGGCGCGCAGCTGCGACCAGTACCGGTTGCGGGCGCCGCCGCCGGTCAGGGTGAGCGGGCCGTCGACGGGCGCGCCGATGTGGTCGAGGAGGTCGAGGCAGAGCCGCTCGACGCACGCCACGCCGAGCAGGCAGGCGTGGAACAGCTCCGCGTCGCCCGCCGGGTCCCCGAGGACGAACGGGGTGGCGTCGGGCGCCCGGAACGGGAACCGTTCGCCCCGGTCGCCCGCAAGCGGGTAGACGACGGCGGTGGAGCCGGTGGCGGCGGCCCGCTCGGTCAGGGCGGGCAGGTCGGCGCCGGGGAAGCGGCGGGTGAGGACGCCCGCGCCGCTGCCGGAGGCGCCGCCGGGCAGCCAGGTGGCGGCCGGGCCGCGATGGCAGTAGACGACTCCGCCCGGATCGCGGACGAGGTGCGGACTCACGCCCTTGAGCACCAGGGTGGTGCCGAGTACGGAGTTCCAGGCGCCGGGCGTCAGGGCCCCGGCGCCGATCTGGGCGGCGCAGCCGTCGGTCATGCCCGCGACGATCGGTGTGCCGGCGGGGATGCCGGTGGCGCGGGCGGCGTCCGCGCAGACCGTGTCGAGTACCGTGCCGGGCCGTACGACGTCGGGGAGGAGCCCGGCCGGTACGCCGAGCGCGGCGAGTTCGGCGTACGGCCAGCGGTCCTCGATGAGGTGGTAGCCGGTCTTCAGGGCGTTGCTGGTGTCGCTCGCGACCTGCCGTCCGGCGAGCCGCCAGGTGATCAGGTCGGTCTGGTGGAGCAGCCGGAGGCCGTCGGCCGTGCCGGGGGCCGGGCCGTGGTCCAGCAGCCACAGCAGTTTGGGCAGCGCCCAGGAGGGCTGCATGGAGCGGTAGCCGAGGTCGTGCCAGACCCGCGCTCCGGCCGCGTCGACGCGTCCGGTGTAGGCGTGGGCGCGCCCGTCGTCGTACATGAGGCCCGGGGTGAGCGGCCTGCCGCGGGCGTCGGCGATGAGGACGGTGCCGGAGGTGCCGTCCACGGCGAGGTCGCGTACGCGCGCCGGGTCGATGCCGGTCAGCGCCTCGCGGCAGGCCCCTGCGATGGCCGACCACCACTGCTCCGGGTCCTGTTCGTGCCGTACGCCGTCGCGGTGGGCGGTCAGCGGGCGGGAGGCGGCGGCCAGCAGGCGACCGGTTCCGTCCACGGCGACGGCACGGGCGCTCTGGGTGCCGAGGTCGAGACCGAGGTGGACGGCGTCGGCGGACAGTCCGTCGAACGGTCCGTCGGCCAGGCTGCCGGACGCGGTGACGGACGGGGTGCCGGACGGGGCGTCAGGCATACGGCACCCGCCCCCGGTCGGCGGGGTGGGCGGGGGCCGGGGCCCAGCCGAGGGCGCGGGCGGCGCCCCGCCAGGCCAGGAACGCGTCGTACAGCTCGCCGTAGAACGCGGCGCGGTCCGGGTCCGGTTCCCAGGTGGAGCGGACCCGGACGTGGCGGGCGGCGGCCTCCCTAACGGAGGGGACGGCCCCGGTGAGCACCAGCCCCGTCAGGAACGCCCCCTTGGCGCCGAGTTCGCTGTCGGCGGTGCGGGCCGTGGGCACCCCGGTGACGTCGGCGATCAGCCGGCACCAGGCGTCGGCGGCGGAGCCGCCGCCGCACAGCCGCAGCTCCCGGACCTCCGTGCCGGAGGCGCGCAGGCAGTCCCGGACGGCCAGGGAGAGCCCTTCGAAGACGGCACGGGCGATATCGGCGCGGCCGTGGTCGAGGGAGAGGCCCCAGAAGGTGCCGCGCGCGTGCGGGTCGAGGAACGGGGCGCGTTCCCCGGCGGGCGAGAGGTACGGCAGGAAGCCGAGTCCGTGCGCG
Source organism: Streptomyces sp. NPDC047886 (assembly GCF_043204435.1). Lineage (NCBI taxonomy): Bacteria > Bacillati > Actinomycetota > Actinomycetes > Kitasatosporales > Streptomycetaceae > Streptomyces > Streptomyces sp. NPDC047886. The sequence goes on along the minus strand of NZ_JBIDCF010000004.1, from coordinate 364,397 downwards.
CCGGGCGGCGCGCCGGCCGCCAGCTCCCCGACGGCCGCGGGCCCGTGGACGCCGAGCAGCCGGGCCGTCCAGTCCAGGACCTCCGTCCCGGAGAGCGTCGGGAAGGCCCGCAGGAGCAGGCCGCGGCCGCCGTAGGCGATGTGGACGCCGCAGGGTTCGCCGCCGGTGTCGAGGCGTCCGGTGACGATCTCCGTGCACAGGGTCGTGCCGAGGATGGCGCACGCCTGGCCGGTGGTGACCGCTCCGGCGCCGCGCGCGGTGGCCGCGATGTCGTACGGGGCCATGACGACGGGCAGGTCCGGCGGCAGGCCGAGCGCGGCGGCGGCGTGCCGGGCCAGCCCGGCGACCCGCTCGTCGTCACCGAGCACGCCGGGCAGGAGCCGCCGGCAGCCGTCCATCCCGAACAGGTCCAGGAGCGCGGGGTCGTAGGCGCCGGTGGCGTGGTCGAGGAACGGCGCGGACGCGTCGGAGTCGTCGATACCGGTGACCCCGGTGAGCCTCAGGAACAGCCAGCCGGCCGCGGTCAGCGCCGTACGGGAGCGGTCCAGGCGCTCCGGGTCGTGCGCGGCCAGCCAGCCGAGCACCGCGTTGGGCATGCCGCCGCAGGTGAGGGAGCCGTTGCGGCGGTACGCCTCGGTGAGGATCCCGTCGGCCGCCCACCGGGTGAGCAGGTCGCCCGCGCGGCCGTCGGACCACAGGATCGCGGGTCCTGTCGGGCGGCCGTCGGCGTCGACGAGCCAGCAGCCGTCGCCCTGGGCGGTGAAGCAGACCATCCGTACCGGCTCGTGGCCGGGACCGAGCCGGGCCAGCGCGTCGCGCGCGGTGTGGACGACGCCGTTCCAGACGGCGTCCATGTCCTGCTCCGCCCAGCCGGGGCGGGGACGCAGCACCTCGGTCCCGATGCGGGAAAGGGCGGTCTCGCGTCCCGCCCCGTCGAACACGACCGCTTTGACGACCGAGGTGCCGACGTCGATGGTGAGAACCGACATGAGGGAATCCCTTCCCCTTCGCCGCGGGCCGTACCGGTCGTGTGGAGTCCGGTGGCGCGGAGTCGGGTGACGCCGAGTCCGTGACGCCGAGTCCGGTGGCGCGGAGTCGGGTGACGCCCAGTCCGGTGACGCGAAGTCCGGTGACGCGGAGTCCGGTGACGCGGAGTCCGGTGACGTGGAGTCCGGTGACGCGAAGTCCGGTCGCTTCGGGCCGGTGCGTGCCGACGCGGACGGATTCCCGCTCACGCCCGGCCGAACCGGCGGGCCCGCCGCCGCGCGCGCCGTGTCCGCACTCTCGCCGCGACGCGCCGGAAAGGGCCGCCGGCGCCCCGCGCGGTCGGCGTGCCGTACCGCCGAGCGGGTGACCTGGCCGTCTCCCGGCGGGGATCTTCCTCGGGCCGCTCGGTGTCGAGGGCGTGATGTGGATCTTCGCGGTGCTGTATCTGGCGAGTGCCGTCCTGACGCTGTTGCTGAAGCTGCCGGACGGGTACTCGACCGGCCACCGCCCGGCGACGCGGGCGCGGAACAACGCACCGGAGGCATGACGATGAGCGAGCAGACCCCCTCCCAGGCGGAGGGCGAGCGGGACGAGGACGTCGGCCGCCCGGACTTCCCCCGGACGACACCCTCCCAGGCGGAGGGCGAGCGCCGGGCCGAGGACGACCGGCCCGACAGGACGGGCGGCCCCGGCCGGACCGCTCCCGAGCGGAAGGGCGACGACGCGCCCGGACCCTGGCGGGCGCCGGAGGCGGGCGAGGAACGGCACCGCTGAGCCGCGGGCCCACGAGCCGTCCCCTGTCGCGGTTCCGCCCGACGGCAGGGGGCGGGGTCCGCCGTGCCGGTGACCGGCCCGACGTGTACTGCGGGCCTCCGACACCTATGCATAAAGTGACGAAAGGTGGGCATTCCGTACGTCCCGCGGAACCGACACCGGAACGGGAGGCGCCGACGCATGATCCCCGCACTCGCCTCGTACGCCGTGGTCGTCCCTACCATCGGGCGGCCCTGCCTCGTCGACTGCCTCACCGCGCTCGCCGCGAGCGAGGGCCCCGAGCCGAGCCGCGTCGTCCTCGTGGACGACCGTCCCGCTCCGTCCCGCGACCGGCTGCCGCTGGACGCGCTCGGCCCGCTCGCGGACCGGGCGTTCGTCCTGCGCAGCGGCGGACGGGGCCCGGCGGCCGCCCGCAACACCGGCATCCGGGTGGTGGACCAGCCGTGGACCGTCCTCCTGGACGACGACGTACGGGTGGGCCCGCACTGGCGCGAGCAGCTCGCCCGGGACCTCGCCGAGGCGTCGCCCGACACCGGCGGCGTCCAGGGCGTGCTGAGGGTGCCGCTGCCACGGGACCGGCGGCCCACCGACTGGGAACGCAACACCGCCGGGCTCGAACGCGCCCTGTGGGCGACCGCCGACATGGCGTACCGCACGGAGGCCCTCAAGGCGGTCGGCGGCTTCGACGAGCGGTTCACGCGCGCCTTCCGGGAGGACGCGGACCTGGCGCTGCGGGTCATCGACGCGGGCTGGCTGATCCGGCGCGGCGAGCGGACGACCGAGCATCCCGTGCGGCCCGCCGACCGGTGGGTGTCCGTGCGCGTCCAGCGCGGCAACGCGGACGACGCGCTGATGGTGCGGCTGCACGGCCCCGGCTGGTGGGCGCTCGCCGCGGCGCCCCGGGGCAGGATCCGGCGGCACGCGGCGACCGCGGCGGCGGGCGCGGCCGCGCTGGTCCTGGCGGCCGGCGGGCGGCGCCGCGCGGCGGCGTGGGCGGCGGCCGGATGGGCGCTCGGCACGGCGGAGTTCGCGCGGGCGAGGATCGCCCCCGGGCCCCGTACCCCCGACGAGATCCTCACCATGGCCGTCACCAGCCTGGTCATCCCGCCGGCCGCCGTCTGGCACCGGCTGCGCGGGGAACTGCGGCACCGGTCGGCCGGGCGGTGGGACGGCGGTGCCGTATGACCCTCGCGACGCGCCGGGACCTGCCCGCCGCCGTGCTCTTCGACCGGGACGACACCCTCGTGGTGGACGTCCCGTACAACGGCGACCCCCGGCGGGTGCGGCTCATGCCGGGCGCGCGGGACGCGGTGCGGCTGCTGCGGGCGCACAGGATCCCCGTCGGTGTCGTGTCCAACCAGTCCGGCATCGGACGGGGGCTGCTCACCGAGAAGGCCGTGCGTGAGGTGAACGCCCGGGTCGAGGCGCTGCTCGGCGGGCGGCTGGACGCCTGGGTGCACTGCCCGCACCTGCCGGACGACGGCTGCGGCTGCCGCAAACCGGAGCCCGGACTGGTACTGGAGGCGGCCCGGCTGCTCGGCGTCCCGGCGCGGGACTGCGTCGTGATCGGCGACATCGGCTCGGACATGGGCGCCGCGCGGGCGGCCGGCGCGCGCGGCGTGCTCGTACCGACCACACGGACGCTCCCGGCCGAGGTCGAGGCCGCCCCGCGCGTGTGCCGCGATCTGACGGGCGCCGTACGCCACGTCCTCGACGGCCACGAGAGCTGAGGAGACCGTGATGAAGGCGCTCGTCGTCCGGCTGGACAGCTTCGGGGACGTCCTGCTCGCCGGCCCGGCCGTCCGGGCGGTGGCCCACCGGGCTGACCGGGTGGCGCTGCTGTGCGGGCCGGTCGGCGCACCGGCCGCGCGGATGCTGCCCGGTGTGGACGAGGTGCTGGTGTGGGCGGCGCCGTGGGTCGGGTTCACGCCCCCGCCCGTGGACCGCGCGGACGTCGGCCGCCTCGTGGACCGGGTCGCGGCGGCCCGTGCCGATGTGGCGCTGATCCTGACGTCGTTCCACCAGAGCCCGCTGCCCGCCGCGCTGCTGCTGCGCATGGCGGGCGTTCCCCGGATCGCCGCCGACAGCGTCGACGCGCCGGGTTCGCTGCTCGACGTGCGCCACCGGCGGGCGCCGCACGCGCACGAGGCGGAGGCGGCGCTCGACCTGGCCGGCGCGGCCGGGTTCCCGCGACCGCCCGGCGACGACGGACGGCTGCGGGTGCGGCACGCGGCGGCCGCGCCGGAGCTGACGGGCGCCCGCCCGTACGTCGTGGTCCACCCGGGGGCCAGCGTCGACGCCCGCCGGTGGAGCCCGGAGCGCTGCGCGCACGCCGTGCGGCTCCTCGCGGACGAGGGTCACCGCGTGGTGGTGACGGGCGGCCCGGACGAGCGGGAGCTGACGCGTCTCGTCGCGGGCGCGAGCGGGCTCGACCTGGGCGGCCGTACGCAGCCGCCGCAGCTCGCGGCGGTACTCGCGGGCGCGGGCGCCGTGGTGACCGGCAACACAGGACCCGCGCATCTGGCGGCGGCCGTCGGCACCCCGGTCGTGTCGCTGTTCTCACCGGTCGTACCGGCCGAACGCTGGGGCCCGTACGGCGTTCCGCACGTCCTGCTCGGCGACCAGGCCGCGCCGTGCGCCGACACCAGGGCCCGGGTCTGCCCGGTGCCCGGCCATCCCTGTCTGGACGAGGTGACGGCCGAGGACGTGGCGGCGGCCGTCGGCAAGCTGCTGGAGGCCGCGCCGTGACCCAGGACGGCGAGGGCACGCCCCGGCTGCTGGTGCTGCGGGCGCTGGGGCTCGGCGACCTGCTGGCCGGGATCCCGGCGCTGCGGGCCCTGCGGCGGGCGTTCCCGGCGTACGAGACCGTGCTCGCCGCGCCCGGGTCGCTGGCGGACGCCGTGGCGGCGACGGGCGCCGTGGACAGGCTGCTGCCCGCGTCGGCGCCCGGCCGCGCCGTACCGGAGCGGCTGGACTGGACGGGGGCGCCACCCGACCTCGCCGTCGACCTGCACGGCAACGGCCCGCCGAGTCACCGGCTGCTCCAGCGGCTCGGCCCTGGCCGGCTGTGGGCGTTCGCGCATCCCGGGACGCCGGAGATCGCGGGCCCGGTGTGGACGGCGGACGAGCACGAGCGGGCCCGCTGGTGCCGGCTCGTGGAGTGGTACGGCGTCCGCGCCGACCCCGGGGACCTGCGGGTCACACCGCCGGACGAGCCGTCCCCCGCGCCGGGGGCGGTCGTCGTGCATCCGGGCGCCGACGCGGGGTCGCGGCGCTGGCCCCCTGAGCGGTACGCGGCGGTGGTACGGGACGTGCGGCGGCGCGGGTACCGGGCGGTGCTGACCGGAGGTCCGGGCGAGGACGCGCTGCTGGCCCGGGTGGCCGGGCCCGCGGGGCTCGCGGACGGTGACGTCCTGGCGGGCGGCCTGCCGTTCCGGCGGCTGGCCGCGCTGTTCGCGGGGGCGGCGGCGGTGGTGTCGGGCGACACCGGCATCGCCCATCTGGCGGTCGCCGTCGGCACGCCGTCGGTCACCCTGTTCGGGCCCGTGCCGCCCCGGTTGTGGGGCCCGCCACCGGGTACACGGCACGTGGCGCTGTGGCACCCGGGCCCCCCGGGCGACCCGCACGCCCGTACCCCGGACCCGAACCTGCTGCGCATCACCCCGGACGAGGTCCTGGCGGCGCTGTACGGCACCGTCCCACGCGACCCGTACGAGACCGACGCGCGTGCGACCAGCCCCTCGGAGGTGTTCCGTCCGTGACCGAAGCATGCCGCACCACCGTGGTGGTCATCACCCATGACCGGCGTGACCAGGTGACGCGGACCCTGGACCGGCTCGCGGAGCTGCCCGAGCGACCGCCCGTCATCGTGGTCGACAACGCGTCCCGCGACGGGACCGCCGAGGCGGTCGCCCGGCGCCACCCCCATGTCACCGTGCTCGGTTCGGCGCGCAACCTGGGCGCGGCCGGCCGGAACCTCGGCGTACGGCACGCGCGTACGCCGTTCGTCGCGTTCAGCGACGACGACTCGTGGTGGGAGCCGGGGGCGCTCCGCACGGCCGAGCGGCTGTTCGACGCCTACCCACGGCTGGGGCTGGTCGCGGCGACCGTGCGGACGGGGAGCGACGGCGCCCCCGACCCGCTGAACGCGACGCTCGCCGGCTCACCGCTCGGCCGGCCCGCCGACCTGCCGGGACCCGAGGTGCTCGGGTTCCTGGCCTGCGCCGCCGTGGCGCGGCGGTCGGCGTACCTGGAGGCCGGCGGCTACCACCCGGCGCTGTTCATCGGCGGCGAGGAGACCCTCTTCGCGTACGACCTGGCGGCCCGCGGCTGGGGAGTCTGCCACGTTCCCGATGTGGTGGCGGTGCACCGGCCGTCGGGCGGGGCCCGCCCCGGGCGGCGTGCCGTGATGCGCCGCAACGCGGTGCTCACCGCCTGGCTGCGCCGTCCGCCGGCGGTCGCGCTGCGCCGTACGGGAGCGCTCGTGGCGGACGCCCGGCGGGATCCGGAGGCGCGCGAGGCGCTGCGCGGTGTGGCGGCCAGGCTGCCGGCGGCGCTGCGGCTGCGCAGGCCGCTCCCGCCCGCCGTGGAGGCGGCCGCCCGCAGGCTGGACACGGCGGCGGGACCCGCGACGACCCCGCACGGCCCCGGCGGGACGGGCGGTGATCTCGCGGTCTCCACCGCGCGCCGGTCCAACGGATGACCGGACGCCGACGACGGGTGCCGACGTCGGACGCGGGGTGACGGGCCCGAGGACCGGCGCGGATGACGGACGGGGATGACGGACGCGGGTGACGGACGCGGCTGAGGGGCCCGAGCGACGGGCGCGGATGACGGACGGGGTCAGCGGCCCGAATGACGGGCGCGGATGACGGACGGGGTCAGCGGCCCGAATGACGGGCGCGGATGACGGACACGAGTGGCGGACACGGGGACGGACGCGCGACTGACGGGCGCCGGTGACCCACCGTAGCGATCGAACGCGGAAATGGTTTTATCCCGGTTCGTTCCTCTTCTCACGGGTACCCGGCGGCACATGATCACTGTTGGGATCGAGGAAGAGTTCCTGCTGGTGGATCCGGTCACCTGCCTCCCCGTGCCGCTCGCCGACCAGGTCCGCGCCGCGGCCGGTCTGGAGCCGATCGTGGACGACCAGGAGATCCAGTCGGAGCTTCTGCAGGCCCAGGTGGAGGTCGCCACACCGGTCTGCACCTCGCTGGACGAGGTGGGCGGTCATCTGCTGCGGCTGCGGCACGCGCTGGGCACCGCCGCCGAGAAGAACAACTGCCGCATCGTGGCGTGCGGCACGGCTCCGTACCGTGAGGCTGCCCCGGTCCCCGTGACGCAGAAGGCCCGCTACCTCGCCATGCGGGCGCAGGCCCCGCAGCTCGTGGCGGAGCAGCTGGTCAACGGCATGCATGTGCATGTGGGCGTGCCCGACCGCACGGCGGGCGTCGCCGTGCTGAACCGTATCCGGGTATGGCTGCCCACGCTGGTGGCGATGGCCGCCAACTCACCGCTGTGGGACGGCCACGACACCGGCTTCGCCAGTTGGCGCACGGTCATCTTCGGCCGCTGGCCGGTGAGCGGACCGCCGCCCGCCTTCGCGGACGAGGAGGACCACGAGAGAAGGGTGCGGGCCCTCCTGGACTCCAGGATCATCTCCGACAGGGGCCAGCTCTACTGGCAGGCCAGGCTGTCGGACCACTACCCGACGGTGGAGGTGCGCTGCACCGACGTACAGCTGCGGGCCGACGCCGCGGTGCTCTTCGCCGGGCTCATCCGGGCCATGGTCGTCACCGCGCTGCGGGACGAGGCGGCCGGGCTGCCGGTGCCTCGGTGCCCGCCCGAGCAGCTCCAGGCGGCGAACTGGTACGCCGCCCGGCACGGCCTGAGCGACCTCCTCGTGGACCCGGAAGGCGTCTGCCGCCGGGCCGGCGACGTGCTCTGCCGGCTGATCGACACCATGACGCCCGCGCTCGAGGACTCCGGCGACGTCCGTGAGGTGACGTCCCTGGTGCACCGGCTGCTCCGCGAGGGCACCCCCGCCGACCTGCAGCGCAAAGCGCTGGACGAGGGCGGTATGGCCGCCCTGACCGATCTGCTCATCACCGAGACCGTCGCACCGTGACGGACGGCCGCAGGGCCGCCGGACACGCTCCGCACATCCCCCGAACGGACTACACCACCGCGCCGGTACCCCCCGTCCGGCCCAGCCTGATCGCAGGGCCCGGGACAGGGGTGGGGAGCGCCCGCCGCCCCTGACGGGCCCATCGACCACCGACGAGGAGACCGAATGAACACCGCATCCCCCCGTACCTGGGAGCACGCCGTCGTCACCGGCGGCGCCGGCTTCGTCGGCTCCCACCTGTGCGCCGCTCTGCTGGCCTCCGGTTCGGCCGTGACCTGCGTGGACGACTTCAGCACGGGCCGTCACGAGAACGTGTCCGCCTTGCTGGACCGGCCCGGGTTCACGCTCCTGGAGGCGAACGTCGCCGAGCCGTTCACCGTGGACCGTCCCCCCGACCTGGTGCTGCACTTCGCCTCGCCCGCGTCGCCCGCCGACTATCTGCGGCTGCCGCTGCACACGCTGGAGACCGGCAGCCTCGGCACCCGGCACGCGCTGGCCCTGGCGCACCGGTCCGGCGCCCGGTTCCTGCTGGCCTCGACGTCGGAGGTGTACGGCGACCCGCAGCAGCACCCGCAGAACGAGCGGTACTGGGGCCATGTGAACCCGGTCGGGCCGCGCAGCGTGTACGACGAGGCCAAGCGGTTCGGTGAGGCGCTGACCACCGCCATGGCCGACGCGTACGGCACGGACACGGGGATCGTCCGGCTGTTCAACACCTACGGTCCGCGGATGCGCGGCCACGACGGACGGGCCGTGCCCACCTTCATCCGCCAGGCGCTGGACGGCGAGCCGTTGACCGTGACCGGCGACGGCGGCCAGACCAGGTCGCTGTGTTACGTGGACGACACGGTGCGCGGCGTTCTCCTGGCGGCGGCGCACGGCATGCGCGGCCCGGTGAACATCGGCAATCCGGCCGAGATCAGCATGCTGGACCTCGCGCGGCTGGTCATCGAACTGACCGGCTCGCGCTCCGAGGTCCGCTTCATCGAACGGCCGACGGACGACCCGGCCGTGCGCTGCCCCGACATCACGCTCGCCCGGGACAAGCTCCAGTGGGAACCGCGGGTGACGGCCGTCGACGGGCTGCGCCGCACCATCGACTGGTTCCGTGCCCGCGGAGACCGTTCCTGACGGAGGGTCATCCCTGCTCCCGTTCCGGGCCGATGCCGCGTTCCGTGCGGCCACCGGCCCTCCCTTCGCCGAAAGGTCTGGCATGCGCATTCTCGGAATCAACGCTCTGTTCCACGATCCCGCCGCCGCGCTGGTCATCGACGGGCGTATCGTCGCCGCCGCCGAGGAGGAGCGGTTTTCCCGGCGCAAGCACGGCAAGCGGCCGGTCCCCTTCTCGGCCTGGGAACTGCCGGACCAGGCGGCGGCCTGGTGCCTGAAACGCGCGGGCCTGCGCCCGCGTGACCTGGACGCCGTGGCGTACTCGTTCGACCCGGCGCTGGCCCGCCCCGCCGACGAGATGGGGCTTCACGACCCCTGGGACCATCTGCGGATCACCTACGCCCGCGAGGCCCCTGGCTTCCTGGGGACCGCCCTGCCGGGCCTGGACCCGGCCGTCGTCCGGTTCGTCCCGCACCACATGGCCCACGCCGCGTCGGGCGCGTTCGCGGTGGACGGCGCCGACATGTCCTCCGTCCTCGTCCTCGACGGGCGCGGCGAACGGACCTCGCACCTGGCTGCGCGCCGCGTCCACGACCGGCTGGAGGCGCTCGCCGCGCAGGAACTCCCGCACTCCCTGGGCCTGGTGTACGAGGAACTCACCGAGCACCTCGGATTCCTGCGCTCGTCCGACGAGTTCAAGGTGATGGCGCTCGCCTCGCACGGCACTCCCCGGATGCTGGACGAGCTGCGCCGGTACGTGTATCCCACCGGCGACGGCGGGTTCCGCGCCAGCGGGGTGCCGTGGCACGAACTGTGCCCGCCGCGCGGCGCGGACGAGCCCTGGACGCGGGACCACGCGGACGTCGCCGCGAGCGCGCAGGCCGTGCTGGAGGAGACGCTGCTCGACCTGGTGCGCTGGCTGCACGGCCAGACCCACGACCAGGTGCTCACGCTCGCGGGCGGTGTCGCCCTCAACTGCGTCGCCAACGCGCGGATCGCCCGCGAGGGCCCGTTCTCGCGCGTGTGGGTGCAGCCCGCCGCCGGTGACGCGGGCACGGCGCTGGGCGGCGCGCTGCTGCTCGCGGCGGGCGAGGGCGACGAGCCGGAGCCGATGAACGGCGCCGACCTCGGCCGCGAGTGGTCGGACGCGGAGCTCGGCGCCTGGCTGAAGACGGCGGCCGTGCCGTTCGACCGGCCCCCGGACATCGCCGCGACCGTGGCGGAGGCACTCGCGGACAACGCGATCGTCGCCTGGTTCCAGGGGCGTTCGGAGTACGGGCCGAGGGCGCTCGGGCACCGCTCGCTGCTCGCGCACCCGGGGCACGCCGGCAATCTGGAGCGGCTCAACGACGTGAAGGGCCGCGAGCAGTTCAGGCCGGTGGCGCCGATGGTGCTGGCGGACCGCGCGGCGGAGATCTTCGAGGGACAGCTGCCCAGCCCGTACATGCTGTTCGTGCACGATGTGGCGGCCGAGTGGCGTGAGCGGATCCCGGCCGTGGTGCACGTCGACGGCACCGCGCGCATCCAGACCGTGGACCGGACCGCGGAGCCGCTGGTGGCCCGGATGCTCACCGAGTTCGAACGCCGCACCGGGCTGCCGGTGGTCGTCAACACCAGCCTCAACACGGCGGGCCGGCCGATGGTGGACGACCCGCGCGACGCCCTGGAGTGCTTCGGCTCCTCCCCCGTCGACCTGCTGGCCATCGGACCGTACGCGGTGCGGCGCGGTGAGTTCTTCGGGTCGGACACGTCGCGGAGGACGGCGTCATGAACATTCTGCTGTGGCATGTGCACGGCTCGTGGACGACGGCGTTCGTCCAGGGACCGCACACCTACCTCGTGCCCGTGCTGCCCGGACGCGGCCCGGACGGGCGGGGCCGGGCCCGTACGTTCTCCTGGCCGTCGTCGGTACGGGAGGCGACCCCCGACGAGCTCCGCGACGCCCCCGTCGACCTGGTGATCCTGCAGCGGCCGCACGAGTTCGACCTCGCCGAGCGGTGGCTGGGCGGACGCCGCCCCGGCCGGGACGTACCGGCCGTCTACCTGGAGCACAACGCCCCCGACGGCGACGTCCCCGCCACCCGGCACCCGTGCGCCGACCGCGAGGACCTGACGCTGGTCCACGTCACCCACTTCAACCGGCTGTTCTGGGACAACGGCGGCACCCGCACCGAGGTGATCGAGCACGGGATCGTGGACCCCGGCCACCTGTACACCGGGCGGCTCGCCCGCGCGGCGGTCGTCGTCAACGAACCGGTGCGGCGCGGCCGCTGGACCGGCACGGACCTGCTGCCCGCGCTGGCCGCCGCTGCTCCCCTCGACGTGTTCGGGATGCGCACCGAGGGGCTCGCCGCGCACCTGGGCCTGCCCGGCGAACGGTGCCGCTCGGCCGACCTGCCGCAGCGGGACCTGCACGCGGCCATGGCGGAGCGCCGGCTGTACCTGCACCCGGTGCGCTGGACGTCGCTGGGGCTTTCGCTGCTGGAGGCCATGCACCTGGGCATGCCGGTCGTGGCGCTGGCCACGACGGAGGCGGCGGAGGCCGTACCGGCAGGTGCCGGAACGCTGTCCACCCGCCCCGAGGTGCTCGCGCGCGCCGCGCGGCGCTACCTGGAGGAGCCCGACGCGGCCGCCGAGGACGGCGCGCGGGCCCGCCAGGCGGCCCTGGAACGGTACGGGCTCAAGCGCTTCCTGTCCGACTGGGAGCGCCTGATCACGGAGGTACGCTGATGACCACCCTCGATCCCCTCGGCTCGGCCCGGTCCCGCACGACGTACGGCGGGCGCGCGCTGTCGATCGCCCTCGTCTCGGAACACGCGAGCCCGCTCGCGGCACTCGGCGGCGTGGACGCGGGCGGCCAGAACGTCCATGTCGCACGGCTGGCCGGGGCCCTCGCCGACCGGGGCCACCGCGTCACCGTGTACACCCGGTGGGACGGGCGCACACTGCCCGACCGGGTGCCGCTGCGCCCGGGGGTAGAGGTGCGTCACGTCCCGGCGGGCCCCCCGGAGCCGGTGCCGAAGGACGGACTGCTGCCGTTCATGGCGGCGTTCGGCCGCCACCTGGCGACCGACTGGCGCGAGAACCCTCCGGACCTGGTCCACTCGCACTTCTGGATGTCGGGCCTGGCATCGCTCCAGGCGTCCCGCGAGACGCACGTCCCGTTCCTGCACACGTATCACGCGCTGGGCACGGTGAAGCGCCGGCACCAGAAGCACGCAGACACCAGCCCGCCCGAGCGGATCGCCTGCGAGCGCGAGGTGGGCCTCGGCTGCGACCGGGTCATCGCCACCTGCCGCGACGAGGTGCACGAGCTGAGCCGGATGCACATACCCGTGGACCGGGTCAGCATCGTGCCGTGCGGCGTCGACACGGAGGCGTTCTGTCCCACCGGGCCGGTCGCGGAACGCGGTGAGGCCCGCTATCGGCTGCTCCAACTGGGCCGGCTGGTCCCGCGCAAGGGCGCCGCCGTGTCCATCACCGCCCTCACCCGGCTGCCCGAAGCGGAACTCCTCGTGGTCGGCGGTCCGCCCGCTGAGGAACTCGCCGACGACCCGGAGGTGCGCAGGCTGCGCGACGTGGCCAGGCTCGCCGGGGTCGCCGACCGGGTCTGGTTCACGGGCGGTGTGGCCGCCGATCAGGTGGCGCCGCTGCTGCGGAGCGCCGACGTGGTGGTGTGCCCGGCGGACTACGAGCCGTTCGGCATCGTGCCGCTGGAGGCCATGGCCTGCGGCAGGCCCGTCGTGGCCAGCGCCGTGGGCGGTCAGCTGGACACCGTCGCCGACCCGCACTGCGGCCGGCTGGTCCCGCCGCGCGACCCGGACGGGCTCGCCCGAGCGGTCGCGGAGCTGCTCGCCGACCCGGCGCTGCGGGCCGGCTGCGGGGCGGCGGGCCGGCGGCGGGTGCTGAGCCGGTACGACTGGTCGCGCGTCGCGGCGGCCACCGAGGCGGTGTACGAGGAGGTGCTCGCGGCGCGGCCGGTCGCGCCAGGGGCGGCGGCCTGACCGTGCCGCGGCTCCCCGCGCATCCGGCCGTACCCGTCGACCCGCCGGACCACCGGCGGACGCCGTGGCCCGGGACCCGTTCCCCGGGTCCCGGCCGAACCCCGAAGCCCGAAGGAGGTGCGGGGCAGCCGCCGTCCCCGAGGGGGCGCGGCGCACCCCGAACACTCATGAGCGAACCCCTTGCCCCTCTCCCCCCGGAAGCCGCGCGGCGGCACCTCCGGTCCCTGGAGGACGCGCTCGCCAGGTTCCGGCGACAGCACCTGGAGCAACTGGCGGACTGGGGCGGGCACCTCGCCGCCGTCCTCCCTGCGGGCGGGCGGCTCCTCGCCGCGGGAAACGGGGGCAGCGCCGCCCAGGCGCAGCACCTGACCGCCGAACTCGTCGGCCGGTACCAGCGGGAGCGGCCCGCGTACTCGGCGATCGCGCTGCACGCCGAGACGTCCAGCGTGACCGCCATCGGCAACGACTACGGCTTCGAGCAGGTGTACTCCCGGCAGGTCGCCGCCCATGGCCGCCCCGGTGACGTGCTGGTGCTGCTGTCCACGTCCGGGCGGAGCGCCAACCTGATCGCGGCAGCGGTGACGGCACGCCGGGCCGGGCTGCGGGTGTGGGCCCTGACCGGGCGCCGGCCCAACCCCCTGGCCGAGGCTGCCGACGAGGCCCTGTGCGTGGACGCGGCGACCACGGCCACCGTCCAGGAGGCCCACCTGGTGGCCGTGCACGTGCTGTGCGAGTGCTTCGACTCGGCGCTCGAGGCCCCGGCGGGGCGGACGGCACGCGCGGCGGGCCCCATGCGGGCGGGCGCCGCGCAGCCGGTCGCGGCGCGGCGGAGGCTGTCATGAGCGCGCGGCAGCCGCTGGTGGTCGTCGGCGACGTCCTGCTCGACGAGGACATCGAGGGCGTCTCCACCCGGCTGGCGCCCGACGCCCCCGCGCCGGTCGTGGACGTCACGGGCGACCACCGCAGGCCGGGCGGCGCCGGACTCGCCGCCGCCCTCGCCACCCGGGGCGACCGGGAGGTGGTCCTCGTGACCGCGCTCGGCGACGACCCCGCGAGCGAGGCGGTACGCCGCACTCTGCGCGGCCGGGTCCGGCTGGTGGAGCTGCCGCTGCGCGGCACGCTGCCGGTGAAGACCCGGGTGCTGGCCTCCGGCCGGCCGCTGGTGCGCATCGACCGGGGCGGCGGCGACCCGGGCGAGCCCGACGACGCGGTGCGCGACACGCTGGCGGAGGCGCACGCGGTGCTCGTCGCGGACTACGGGCGGCACACCGCGAGCGCGGTGCGGGCGCATCTGGCGGCCGTGGCGCCCCGGGTGCCGGTGGTGTGGGACCCGCATCCACGGGGCGACGCGCCGGTACCCGGCGCCCGGATCGTCACCCCCAACGCCGCCGAGACCAGGGCGCTGTGCCCGGGCGACGGCGAGTCGCTGCGGGCCTACGCCGAGCGGGGCGCCGACCTGGCGCAGCGGTGGCGTGCGGCGGCCGTCGCCGTGACGCTCGGCGAGCGGGGTGTGCTGCTGACCCGGCCGGGCGCGGGCACCCCGATGCTGGTCCCGGTCCCGTACCGGGCCACGGGCGACCCGTGCGGCGCGGGTGACTGCTTCGCCGCGGCGACGGCCGCCGCGCTGGCAGACGGGGCGCTGCCGGAGGAGGCGGTGCAGCGGGCCGTCGCCGAGGCCGCCGCGTTCGTCGCCGCGGGCGGCGCGGGCAATCCGGCGCTGTGGCGGGCCCCGTCCGCGGCGCGGCGGGAGGAGCCGGCACCGGCCGACCCCTTCGCCCTGGCGGAGCGGATCAGGGCCCGGGGCGGCACGGTGGTCGCCACGGGCGGCTGCTTCGATCTGCTGCACGCCGGGCACGTGGGCCTGCTGGAGAGCGCGCGGCGGATCGGCGACTGCCTGATCGTGTGCGTCAACTCGGACGCGTCGGTCGGACGGCTGAAGGGGCCCGGCCGGCCGCTGAACCCGATCGCCGACCGGGTGCGGGTCCTCGCGGGGCTCGGCAGCGTCGACGCGGTGGCCGTCTTCGACGCGGACACGCCCGCCGAGCTGCTGGCCCGCCTCCGCCCGGACGTCTGGGTCAAGGGCGGCGACTACTCGGCGGACGACCTGCCGGAGGCGGAGGTGCTCCGCGCCTGGGGCGGCCAGGCCGTGGTGCTGCCCTACCTGGACGGCCGCTCCACCACCTCGCTGGCCCGGCGCGCCGCACGGGCGGCGGAGGTCCCGGCCCGCCGCCCGACACGGTGAGGGGCCGGGCGAGCGGCCCCGCCCCCCGCCGCCCGGGCGGCCGCCGGGGGTCAGGCCGCGGTGGAGAGCGCCGGGCGGTCGGCGACGGCCACCTCGGCGCGGACCGGCGCGCCCGTGACGACCGGTGCCCCCGTGACGACCGGTGCCCCCGTGGCGACCGGCGTGCCCGTGACGACCGGCGCCTCGGCAGGGATCGGGACCGGGGCGGGGGCCGGGGCGCGGCGGCCGCGCAGCAGGTAGCCCGCTCCGATGACGGCGGCGATGAGCAGTCCGCCCGTCACGAGCGCGCCGCGCGCTCCCGCGAACTCCATGAGCAGGCCCAGCAGGGGCGGTCCGGCGAGTCCCCACACCGTGCGGATGCTGCCCCAGACGCCGAGGACGCGGCCGCGCATATGGGCGGGCGGGTCGGTCTGCAGGACGGTGGTGCCCGCCGTGTCGGAGACCGACTCGACGATCGCCATCGGCAGGACGAGGACGAGCAGCACGGCCAGCGAGGGCGACAGGCCCGCCGCGACCTGGAGGAGGGCCCCGGCGGCGGCCAGGGTGCCGACGAGGCGGACGGACGGCTTGCGCAGCCGGGCGCCGAGGACGGCGCCGAGGATGCCGCCGACGGCGAGGACCGTCGAGACGGTTCCGAAGGCCCCGGCCCCGCCGGCGAGCGGCCCGGTGACCAGGACCGCCAGGGTGAGCCCGTAGTTGCGGCCGAAGACGGCGCTGACGCCGGTCACGACCGCGAGCGCGACCAGCCGGGGCCGACGGGCGAAGTAGGCGAGACCCTGCCGTATCGACAGGTCGTCCGGGCCCCGCTCCGGCCGCGAGGCGCCCGATCCGCGCACGCCCTCGGCGGCCTTGTCGGCCTTGCGGGACCGAGAGGTGCCGGCGGTCTTAGCGGCCTCGACGACGCGGGTGGCCCCGGCGACCGGGCGCAGGAAGGGGATGACGGCCGTGACGAACAGGAACGACAGACCGTTCGCGGCGTACGCGGCGGCCGTGCCGAGGAACCCGACGGTGATACCGGCCAGGGCCGCGCCGGCGAGTCGGCCCGCGTTGTGCACGAGCGAGCCGACGCCGATCGCGGACGGCACGTCCTCGGTACGGACGAGGTCGTTGCCGAGCAGCGCGCACGCGGGCCCGTCGATCGTGGCGATGAGCCCGGTGACGGCGGCCAGCGCCATCAGGACACCCACGCCGAGCTGGTCGAAGGCGACGAGGAACGCCGTGGTGAAGGCGACGGCGCCGAGCAGCGCCTGGCTGACGGCGGCGGTGAGCTTCCGGGGCCAGCGGTCTACGGCGGCGCCGCCCACGAGGCTCATCAGGAGGCCGGGCGCGGCCTGCACCGACAGGGAGAGCCCGGTCGCGGCGGCGGAGCCGGTGATCTGCAGCACCAGCAGGTTCTGCACGGTGAGCTGCATCCACGTACCGGCGTTGGACACGAAGTTCGCCACGGACCACCAGCGCATGCTGCGGTACCTGAGCGAACGCCACGGGGAGCGGTCGGCCGACGGCGCGGGAGCGGTTTCGGGGGCAGGGGCGGGGGTCGGCGCGGAGGCCGGGGGAGAAAGAGGCACGGTGAGCTACTGGGGTGCGAGTACGGGACTCGGATGGCGGAATCCGGCGGACTCGGGGCACCGGCTGCTCTGCTCGGTCGCTCCACCGGGAACGGTCTGCGCTGCGGTCCCGCAGCGTCGACCATCGTGGCAGACCCCGCCGGGCGGTGCGGGCGCCCGCACTCCGTGTCCCGTGCCGCGAGACCCCGACTCCCGTGCCCGGCAAGGGAGTCGGCACTTCTGGTGGGCTTGCTCACAGTGACCGTCCGGGGTGCCGGAAGCGGCTCCCGGAGCCACAGTGGGGAGACGTCACGACCGACCGAGGGAAGGCGAGAGCATGAACGGCGGAGTACAGGTCGAGCTACACGGAAAGCAGGCCCTGGTGACCGGCGGGGCGCGCGGACTCGGCGCGTCGATCACCCGCAGGCTGGCCGGGGCGGGCGCGGCCGTCCTGGTGGCGGACGTGCGCAAGGAGCAGGCGCGGGAGCTGTGCGACGCGCTGAACCGGGAGGGCGGCGACGCCCGGTTCGTGGAGATGGACGTACGGGACGCGGAGGCGGTCGCCGGGGTGTTCCGGGAGCTGGAGCAGGACGGCTCGGCGGTGGACGTCCTGGTCAACAACGCCGCCGTCGACGTCTCCAAGCCGATCGAGCACCTGACGGCCGAAGAGGTGACCCGGGTCGTCACGACGAACCTGCTGGGACCGATGTACCTGTGCCTGGAGACCTACCGCCGGATGGTGGCCAGGGGCGGCGGCCACATCGTGAACATCCTCTCCACGGCCGCGAACCGGACGTGGACCGAGGCGGGCCCCTACGCCGCCGGCAAGACGGGGCTGCGCGCGTTCACGCACACCCTGTTCAAGGAGGCGCAGCGGGACTGCCCGGGCATCGGGGTCACCGGGATCATCGCGGGCGGCATGGAGACCCCGTTCATCATGGAGCGGTTCCCGGACGCGGACGTGTCGCTGCTGCAGAGCCCCGACGTGGTCGCCGACGCCGTGCTGTACGCGCTGTCGGTGCCGGCGGGCAGCGCGGCGGCCGAACTCGTCGTGGTGCCGCGCGGCGAACCGTCCTGGCCGTGACGGCCGTGCGGCCTCGTACCGCGCGGTGACGCGCGGGCCGGCCGGGCGCCACGCGGTCCCCGGGCCTCCCGCGCCCGGCACGGCGGCCCCGGGGACGGGGCGCCCTCAAGGGACGGTCGGCGCGGCTCGTGAACGGTCGGCGGCGGGAACGGTCGGCGCGGGGCGGGAACGGTCGGCGCGGGGCGGGCGGGGTCCCGCCCGGGGTCCCGCCGCGGTGGTCAGACCGGCTTCAGGGGGTCGTGCCCGATGTTCATCAGGCTGCGGCGCCAGTCGTCGCCGCCGGCGGTCGGCTCCAGGTCGGGCCCGCGCTGGGTGCGCACGATCTCGCAGACCCGTCGCATGACGTCGACGTCGTCGTCGTTGATGTCGGTGCGCCGCTTGCCGAGGATCTCCAGGACGCGGCGGCCCCTCGGCGGCCCGGCCTTGTCGGGGACCTCTTCCGTCTCCTCGCCCGCCGCCTGGGTGCTCAGCCACTCCTGCAGCTCGCGCGAGGTCATGTTCACGACCGTGTGGAACTCGTCCCACAGTTCGGCGGTGATGTGTTCGGACGCTGCCATGACGTGCCTCCGGCGTTTCGGGGTCCCCCCTCGGGTTGCCGACGCGTGGCCGTGGCAAACCCCCGCCGACCGATCAAGGGGAGGACAGGGGCTGCTCCGCCCAGATGGTCTTGCCGGTGGCGGTGTAGCGGGTGCCCCACTGCTGGGTCAGCTGCCCGACGAGGAACAGGCCGCGGCCGCCCTCGTCCTCGCTGCCGGCACGGCGCGGGTGGGGGGAGGTGTGGCCGGTGTCGGACACCTCGCAGATCAGGTTCCGGTCGCGGATGAGGCGCAGCTGCACGGGGCCTTTCGCGTAGCGGATGGCGTTGGTGACGAGTTCGCTGACGACGACCTCGGTGGTGAAGGAGAGGGCGTCGAGGCCCCAGTCGGCGAGCTGCCGATCGGCCAGTGAGCGGGCGCGGCCCACCTCCTCGGGGCCGGTGGCCAGGTCCCAGGCGGCGACCCGGTGGCGGTCGAGGACACGGGTGCGGACGAGGAGGAGTGCGGCGTCGTCGTCGACGGGCCCGGGCAGCAGGGTGGCGACCGCGCGTTCGCACAGGTCGTCGAGGGGGGCGTGGTGGTCGGCGAGTACGGCGCGCAGCGCGCCGAGCCCCGCCTCGGGGTCGCGGTCGCGGCCCCGGACGAGGCCGTCCGTGAACAGGGCGACGAGGCTGCCCTCGGGCAGCACCATGTCCATGCTCTCGAACGGCAGTCCGCCCAGTCCGAGGGGCGGGCCGCCCGGCACGTCGGGGAAGGAGACCTCGCCGGTGTCGGGGGCGACGACGGCGGGTGCGGGGTGCCCGGCGCGGGCCACCCGGCACACGCCGGTGAGGGGGTCGTAGACGGCGTACAGGCAGGTGGCGCCGAGCGCCTGGTCGTCGGGGAGTTCGAGGGCGCCGGGGCGGGGTCCGGGCTCTGCGCCGGGGCCGGGCGCGTACAGGTGCTCGTGGGCCGCCTGTCCGATGAGGTCGTCCAGCCGGGCGAGGAGCTCGTCGGGGGCGAGGTCCTGCCGGGCGAGGACGCGCACGCTGGTGCGCAGCCTGCCCATGGCGGCGGCGGCTCCCACGCCGTGGCCGACGACGTCGCCGACGACGAGGCCCACGCGGGCGCCGGAGAGGGGGATGACGTCGAACCAGTCGCCGCCGACGCCGGCCCTGGTGTCGGCGGGCAGATAGCGGTGGGCGACGTCGAGGGCGGTGAGCGGGGGCACGTTCCTGGGCAGGAGGCTGCGCTGGAGGAGGAGGGCCGCGGTGTGCTCGCGGGTGAAGCGGCGGGCGTTGTCGATGCAGACGGCGGCCCTGGCGGCCAGCTCGTCGGCGAGGGGCAGGTCGTCGGGTCCGAACGGGTCGGGGTGGCGGTCGCGGGTGAAGGTGACGACGCCGAGGGGGACGCCCTCGGTGCGCAGCGGTACGACGATCCGGGAGCGCGGGGCCGGTTCGCCGCCGTGTTCGGCGTGGCCGGGCGTGCGGTCGAGGACGGAGCGTTCCGTGGCGAGGGCGCGGGCCTGGGGCGAGCCGGGCGGGTGGTCGACGGTCTCGCGCCGCCGGGCCCGCTCGGCGTGGGTTCCGGTGGCGGGCGGTGCCGGACCGGAGCCCGCCCCGTCCACCGGGCCGCCCCACACGCGGACGACGCGGGCGGCGGGCGCGGTGCCGGGCACGGGCTGTTCGCCGTCGAGTACGACGTCCAGCAGGTCGACGGTGACGGCGTCGGCGAACCGGGGTACGGCGACCGAGGACAGTTCGCGGGCCGTGCCGCTCATGTCCAGGGTGGTGCCGAGGACGCCCCCGGCCCGTACGAGCAGGTCGAGGCGCTGTTGGGCGAGGTAGCGCTCGGTGATGTCGACCGTCTCCTCGCAGACCCCGAGCGGAACGCCGTCGCCGCCCTGGAGCCGGTAGTAGGAGCAGGACCAGACGTGGTCGTGGTCGGGATCCGAGGGCGGACGGCCCCGGTAGTGGAGCTCGATGACGGGCTTGCCGTCGGCGAGGACCTGGCGCATGGTCTCCGTCAGGGTGGCCGGCCGGCCGGGGGTCAGGACCTCGCCCTGGGCGACCATCTCGTCCGGGCCGAGCCCGGCGTACTGGGTGGTGCCCATCTCCTCGTACAGGGCGTGGTTGGTCCAGACGACGAGCAGGTCCGTGTCGTAGATGGCGAGGCCGACGGGGGACTGGGTGGCGAGGCCGCGCAGCATCGACTGGAGCGCCTCCCACCGTTCGGTCTCGTCGGCGTCGGCCACCGCGAGGAGCTGGGCGGGGCCGGTGTCTCCCGCCGTGAGGGGCAGCGTCGCGGTGGTGACCCGGACGATGCGCCCGTCGCGGTGGCGCATGTGCCTGACCTGGCGGCGGGCCCTGGCGGCGCCGGGCAGGTCGGTGGCGGCGGCGTAGGCGCCGGCCCGGTCCACGACGAGACCGCCGATGGGGCGGCCGACGATCTCGTGGGCCGGGTAGCCGAGCAGTTCCTGGGCTGCGGGGCCCCAGCCGATGACGGTGCCGTACGCGTCGAGTACGGCGGTCGCGGCTCGGCTGACGTCGAGGGGGCCCCGGAAGTCGGCGCCCGGCGGCACGTCGCTCCTGCTCATGGCCACCGCCTCGTCGGTCCTTGCGGGTGGCGGACGCCGGTCGTCGCGCCCCGGCCGCCCAGGTCGCCGCGGTCGGCGACGGCTGCGGCGTGGCGCGGTGCGCGGGCCGTCACGGCGTCCCCCAGGAGACGCCGGCCTCGTCGCCCCGCCCGCCGTCCGGGCGGCCCGTCGGGCGTGTGGGCCGGTCCTCACGGGTGGGCCCTGCCGGGCGGGGCGGCGGCGCCCCGGTGCCGGGCGTCGGCGTCCCGGGGCCGGCCGCAGGCACGGGATCGGGCGGCGTCTGGCGCCAGCGGGCCGCGAGCAGCAGGGCGATGTCGTCGGGGCGGTCGGTCGAGTCCCGCGCCTCGTCTATCAGCCGGTCGGCGATGGTGGCCAGCGGAACCTGTCCCGCCGCGCCGAGCGCGCCGCGCAGGCGTTCTATCCCGAGGTCGATGTCGGTTCCGGGCGCCTCCACCAGGCCGTCCGTGAAGAAGGCGAGGACACCGCCCGGCGCGAGGTGCAGTTCCGTGACCGGGTACTCGGCGTCCTGGTCGATGCCGAGCACGACACCGCCGGGCAGGTCCAGGACCCGCGTCAGGCCGTCGGGTTCGCGCAGCAGCGGTGGCAGATGACCGGCCCGTACCGCGCGCAGCAGACCCGTCGTGGGATCGAGTACGGCGTAGCAGCAGCTGGCGAACTGGCCGGGGTCGAGGTCGATGAGGAGCCGGTTGGTGCCGCTCACCACCTGCTGGGGCTCGTGTCCGCCGAGGGCGAAGGCGCGCACGGCGCTGCGCAGTTGGCCCATGGTGGCGGCGGCCGCGACACCGTGGCCCTGGACGTCGCCGATGACGAGGGCGAGGCCCTGGCCGGTCTCCACGACGTCGTACCAGTCGCCGCCGACGTCCATGCCCTGGGTGCCGGGGAGGTAGCGCCCCACGGTGTCCACCTGGCGCAGCCTGGGCAGCCGGTTGGGCAGGAGGGCGTCCTGCAGTCCCCGGGCGAGGGCCGCCTCCGTGTCGTAGCGCTGGGCCCGCTGGAGCGCCTGCGCGATGAGCCCGGCGAGCGCGGTGAGGACCGTGCGTTCCTCGGGGCTGAAGCCGCGCGGCTGGTCGAAGCCGAGGATGCAGGAGCCGACCGGGCGTCCTGAGGCGATCAGCGGCAGGAAGGCCCGGGCGCCGACGTGCGCGTCGAGGGGGATGCCGGGGTAGGCGGCGGCCAGGCGCTGCATCGACTCGAAGAAGATGGGCCGCCCGGAGGTGAGGGTCTCGACGCCGGGCAGCCGGGCGTCGAGGCCGACGCCGTCGAACCGGTCGAGGAAGCCCTGCGGGAACCCGGTCTCCCAGGCGAGGTGGAGGTGGCGTTCGCTGAGGAGGTAGATGGCCAGTTGGCGTCCGCCGAAGGCGGGCAGCAGCTCCTCGGTGACCACGGCCGAGACCTGCCGGGCGGTGACGGCCTCGGTGAGGGCGATGGCGAGGGCGACCGGTCGGTACAGCACGGACGCCCGGTCGGCGGGCGAGCCGAGTCCGGCACCGGGCGTGGCGACGGAACCGGGGCTGTACAGGGGGGCCTCGGCGGCGCCCAGGGTGACCGTCAGCCCGTCGTGGCCCGGGTAGAGGGAGACCGACAGCCAGGCGTCGGCGGTGCGGTGGGCGAGGAAGTGGACGGGGTCGTGGGAGATCAGCGCGGCCCGGAAGTGGTCCTCGTAGGCGGGGCGACCGGTCCACGGCAGGACGTCCCACAGGTCGCGCCCGACCAGCTGGGGGCGGCCGTGCCCGAGGAGGGTCTCGGCGCTGCGGCTGACGTAGGTGATCCGGCCGAGCCGGTCGAGGGAGAGGATGCCCTGGGCGAGCCGGTCGGCCGCGGCGGCCACGATGGGCCCGGTTCCGGGGTCGACGATGAAGCCGCTCAGCATCCCGGCGGGGCCGCCGCCGGGAGGGGCCGCCGGATCCCGGCCGTTCTCGTGCCGGGACAGTTCGAGCAGGTAGGGGCGGCCGTCGCGGCCCCGCAGCCAGATCCTGCGCCCGGGCGGCCGGCCGGTCGCGGAGACCTGGCGGGCGACGGTCCACAGCCCGTACACGTCCTCGGGCGCGAGGAGGGCCTCCAGTCCCGCGCTGGTGCGGGGCGTCTCGCCGGGGCCCGCGCCGAGGATGGCGCACAGGTCGTCGTCCACGGTGACGGTGTCGGTGTCCAGGTCCCAGTCGAGGTGGCCGATCCGTACGGGGGGCGTGGCGCCGGCCGGCAGCTGGACGGCGGTGGGTTCGCCGTCCCATGCGACGGTCGTACCGCGCGAGGCGAGGGCGGCGAGGTCGTCGCCGAGCCGCTTGGCTGCGCCCCGCATCCGGCTGCGGTCGTCCGGCGTGACGGGCCGCCCGGGGGTGGCGGAGCGCAGGACCACCAGGACGCCGAACCTCTCGTCGCCGTCGGCGACGGGCGCGTACAGCGAACCGAAGGGGAACGGCAGCCCGGCCATCAGCTGCGGGAAGCGGCGCATGGCCTCCTCGGCGTCGGCGAGATGGACGGCGCGGCCCGAGCGGTAGGCCTCGGCGACGGGGAAAGGCCGGTTCACATGCATGCGCCACCAGGGCCGGAACAGCCGGCCGGGCAGTCCGGCGAGTACGGCGAGACGCAGCAGCCCGGGGGTGCGCGAGCGGAGGTAGACGCCGCCGGCGTAACCGCCGACGGCTTCGATGGTGTCGGCCGTCGCCTGGGCGAGCGGCATGAGCAGGCCGTCCGCGGCGGCCCCGCCGGCGCGCGGTTCCTCCTGCGCGTGCCGCGTCCGGCCGCTCCGCGCGGGCCCGGGCACGCCGTACCAGGTCACACAGCCAGCATGCGCCAGGGCGGCGGGGGCGCGCACGTCGGTCGGCCGGGTACGCCGCTCGACCTCGGCGGCCGGCCCCGTTGGGCTATGTTGAACCACGAGGTGGGACGGGGTGGGACGGAAGGAGACGCACCGGTGCCATCAGGGCAGCAGCGGGCACGCGCGCAGGCGGCCGCGATCACGCCGGGCAGGCAGTCCCCGGAGGCGGAGGCGCCCCCGACGGACCGGGTGCTCGCGCTGTTCGGCGGCCACCGGCTGTCCCCGGCACAGCGGCGCATCGCGCAGTACATGGTCGACCACCTCACCGAGGCCGCGTTCCTCTCCATCACGGATCTCGCGGAGCGGGTCGGGGTGAGCCAGCCGTCGGTGACCCGGTTCGCGACGTCGCTGGGGTACAGCGGTTTCCCGGCGCTGCGGGAGGCGTTGCAGCCGATCGCGCTGAGCGCGGTGGCCGGTTCCCCGGACAGCCGTGAGGAGATCCGCCGCAATGAGCTGCAGGCGGCCATCGACGCCGAGATCGACAATCTGGAGACGCTGCGCCGGGTGCTCGCCGATCCCGGTCAGGTGCTGGAGGTGGGCCGCCTGCTGGCGGACTCGGTGCCGCTGACGGTGCTCGGGCTGCGGATCTCGGTGTCGCTCGCGGAGTACTTCGCCTACGCGGCGCGGCGTATCCACCCGGACGTCCGGCTGGTGACGCGCGGTGGCAGCGTCGCCTATGACGCGCTGCTGCAGTCGCGGGAGGCTGGCGGGAGCTGGGTGCTGGCGTTCGCGATGCCCCGGCACGCCAACGAGACGCTGGCCGCCGTGCGGGCGGCGCGGCGGACCGGGCTGCGTGTGGCGTTGATCACGGACCTGACGTTCGGGCCGCTGGTGGACGAGGTGGATGTGTCGCTCACCGCGCCGACCGGTTCCCGGCTGGTCTTCGACTCGTACGCGGCGCCGGGCGTGATGTCGGCCGCCGTCCTGCAGGCCATGGCAGATGCCAATCCCGAACGTACCCAGACCCGCCTGGAAGGGTACGAACAGATCGCGGAAGAGCACGATTTCTTCCTGGACGGCTGAGCCGCGACGGCGCCAGGGGGCCGGTATCGGCCGTCGCGCCCCGCTCGGCGTGCGACTCGTCAGGGGGCGTGCCGAACCCGGCGCGGCCCCTCCGCCACAGGCGTCCCAGGCGCCACAGGAGGCCCCCTGCGAGCGAAATTTTCCCGCCAGGAACGAGCATGAAATTTTTCATGCCCTTGCTTACTCAACGGTATATATATTTACTGCTCGCACGCCCCGCGCGCACCGCAGTGTGCGACGCGGAGCCCGATGATCGAACACTGAAGGGCGGCGCTCCCTCCTCGCGCCGCCCTGCGTGTTCCCCACCGGGTGGCCCGCTCTCCCCTGCGGGCGCCCGTGGCGGCCCCGGTCTACCCCTGGGCCGGGGCCGCCAGAACCTCTCCCCGCGTCAGCCGGCCGTCGCGGCCAGTCTCGCCCTCGCCGCGGCGAGGGCCTGCTCGAGCTGACGGGTCCCGGTCGTCACGCACAGCGTGTACGTCACGTCGTCGAGTCGCCGTTGCAGATCGGGCGCGAGGGCCAGGCCCTGGGATGCGGCCGCACAGAGGGACTCGTAGCGGGCCACGAGTTCGCGAAGCACTGCGGGATGCGCCAACAGCATGAAGGAACCTGCCTTTCCCACGCCATGAAAAAAGGAAGGGGGCGATACTCCGGCCCCGGTCCGGGACGCTCTCCTCGCACAGGATGTGCCCGCGCTCCCCGGACCTCACACGACATTGTGATGCAACCGTGATGAGTTTGCCCGGCGCGCGCCCGAGGCGTGTGCGCTCCCTAGCGGTGGGGTACCCGCCGGCCCATGAAGGTGAACCCCATCGAAATGCAGAAGAGCCTCGGTGGCGTGAGCTACCCCGCCTCCAAGAAGGACATCGTCGCGCAGGCGGAGAAGCACCACGCCGACAAGAAGGTCCTGGACGCGCTCAAGTCGATGCCCGACAAGGAGTACGACTCGCCCGCGGCCGTGAACAAGGAGGTCGGGAGGGACTGACTCGACGGCCCCCCAGGTGGGCCTTCACCATTCCCCAACCATCGACGCCGCCCCCTCAACCGGGGCGGCGCGCCATGACGACACGGCAGCGGGGCGCCCCGTCGTCACGCCGGCCCAGTTCCTCCAGCGCCGACGTCCCGACCGTGAAGCCGGCCGCCGTCAGGTCGGCCACCACGTCCGGGAGGCGGAAGGTCCGGTAGTACATGACGAAGCGCGGCCGCCACAGCGCGTTCCGGAGCCGCATCGCCAGATCGAAGCCCCACAGCGCCCAGTAGGTCCGCGAGCCGACCGCCGGCGGCGCCCCCACCGGGAAGGCGAACAGGCCGCCCGGCCGCAGTGCCTCGTACACCTGCCGGAACAGCGCGGGTCGTTCGGCCGGCAGGA
The DNA here is from genome assembly GCF_043204435.1 of Streptomyces sp. NPDC047886. Taxonomy (NCBI): domain Bacteria; kingdom Bacillati; phylum Actinomycetota; class Actinomycetes; order Kitasatosporales; family Streptomycetaceae; genus Streptomyces; species Streptomyces sp. NPDC047886. The sequence goes on along the minus strand of NZ_JBIDCF010000004.1, from coordinate 338,183 downwards.
AGTGGCCGAACGCGCCGAAGCTCACCGCGAGGTCGAATGCCGCACGGAAGGGCAGCGCCCGGGCGTCGGCCCGCACCCAGTCGGTGCGCGGCACCTCCTCGAAGGGCCCTTCGCCGGGCGGCCCGCCCGGCGTGGCGCGGGCCTGGGCGAGCATCCCCGCGCTGAAGTCCACGCCCGTCACCCGCTCCCGGCACAGCGAGCGCAGGACGCCCGTGCCCGCTCCGGTGCCGCAGCAGACGTCGAGGCCGGCGCGGAACGGTCCGTGGGGGCGTACGGCCTCCGCGAACGCCTCCAGCACCCGGTCCGGCGTCCGGAACGGAGTCAGGTCGAACTTGGGCGCGAGCAGGTCGTAGCCGTGCTCGGTGGAGGACAGCGCCTGCACGGCGAGTTCGCGGAAGGTCGGTCCGGTGGGTGTGAACATGGCGGCTCAGCGTAACGGCGCGGCGGCGGGGACGGGGGTCACAGCGGGTCGACGTCCATGACGTCGAAGAGCAGCGGCCCGCCGCCGCCCGTCCCGTACGCCCGGGTGCCGGGCAGCGGCTGTTCGGCCCAGATCACCTTGCCCTGCGCGGTGTAGCGGGTGCCCCAGCGCTCGGAGAGCTGTGCCACCAGGAACAGTCCGCGGCCGCCCTCGTCCATGGTGGCCGCGTAGCGCAGATGGGGCGAGGTGTTGCTGCTGTCGGCGACCTCGCAGGTCAGGACCCGGTCGTGGAGCAGCCGGACGTGCACCGGCGCGGCGCCGTAGCGGATGGCGTTGGTGATCAGCTCGCTGAGGACGAGTTCGGTGGTGAACGCCAGATCGGACAGGCCCCACGCGTCCAGTTGTTCGACGGCGGCGGCGCGGATGCCCGCGACGGCTCCCGGGTGGAACGGCACGTCCCAGCCGGCGACGCGCTCGGGGCCGAGGCTGCGGGTGCGGGCGATGAGCAGCGCCACATCGTCCTTCGGGTGGGCGGGCAGCAGCGAGTCCAGGACCGCCTGACAGCTCTCCTCCGGTGTCCTGCCGGGGTGGGTCAGGGCCTGGCGGAGCAGCTCAAGACCGACGTCGATGTCCCGGGTGCGGTCCTCGATCAGCCCGTCGGTGTAGAAGACGAGCTGGCTGCCCTCGGCCAGTTCGATCTCGGTGGTCTCGTACGGTATGCCGCCGAGACCGAGGGGCGGCCCGGCGGGCAGGTCCGGGAACTCGACGCGTCCGCCGGGGTGGACGAGCGCGGGCATGGGGTGCCCGGCGCGGGCCATCGCGCAGCGCCGCGAGACCGGGTCGTAGACCGCGTAGAGGCAGGTGGCACCGGTCATACCGGCCGGGAGCTCGCCGGCGTCGGCGGACCGGGCCCCGGAGCCGGTGCCGGTGCCGGTCGGACCGAGCAGGCCCTCCGTCTCGTCCTGGTCGATACGGCCGACGAGGTCGTCCAGGCGGCCGAGGAGTTCGTCGGGCGGCAGGTCCAGGGTGGAGAAGTTGTGGACGGCGGTACGCAGCCGGCCCATGGTCGCGGCGGCGTGCAGGCCGTGGCCGACGACGTCGCCGACGACCAGCGCGACCCGGCTGCCGGGGAGCGGGATCACGTCGAACCAGTCGCCGCCGACACCGGACTGGGCGGGCAGGTACCGGTGGGCGACCTCCAGGGCGCTCTGCTCGGGCAGGGCGCGCGGCAGCAGGCTCCGCTGGAGGGTGACGGCCATGGCGTGCTCGCGGGTGTAGCGGCGGGCGTTGTCGATGGCGACGGCGGCGCGGGCGACGAGCTCCTCGGCGAGCGTCAGGTCGTCGTCCTCGAACGGCTCGGGCTTCTCCGACCGCCAGAAGTTGGCGACGCCGAGTACCACTCCCCTGGCCTTGATGGGGACCGCGATCAGCGAGTGGATGCCGTACTCCACGATCCTGCGGGTCGTCTCGGGGTCCTGGGCGTGCCAGCCGGGGGCGTCGGCGAGGTCGGCGACGATCTCGGAGCGTCCGGTGCCGAACCCGCGCGCCTGCGGGGTGGAGGGCACGAACGCGATCATCCGGCCGGTCGGGTACAGCGGGTGGTCGTCGCGGATGCCCGTGGACGCGGTACGGCGCATGTCGGTCCCGCCGCCGGTCGGCTCGTCGCCGCGGAGCACCGGGTCGGCCAGGTCGACGGTCGCGAAGTCGGCGAAGCGCGGTACGGCGACCTCGGCGAGTTCCTCGGCGGTGCGGACGACGTCCAGGGTGGTGCCGATGCCGACACCCGCGTCGTACAGCAGGTTGAGGCGGCTGCGGGCACCTTCGGCGCGGCCGGTCAGGGCGCGCAGCTCGGTGGTGTCGCGGATGGTGACGACGGTGCCGGCGGGGCCGCCGTGGCGGTCGGTGGGCCGCTGGTTGACGGCGAGGAGCCGGTCGGCGGCGGGCACGACCTCGTCGGTGGCCAGCCGGCCGGAGGTGAGCAGTTCGCAGACGCCCGGGTCGAGGCCCGGCAGGTCCCTGATGTCCTGTCCCTCCGCGTCGGGCGGGAGTTTGAGGAGCCGTTCGGCCTCGTCGTTGGCGAGGACGAGGCGCCCGTCGCCGCCGACGATGACCACGCCTTCCCGTACGGCGTGCAGGACGGCGTCGTGGTGTTCGTACACCCGGGTCATCTCGGCGGGCCCCAGGCCGTGCGTCTGGCGGCGCAGCCTGCGGGTGACGAGTGCCGTCCCGGCCGTGGCGAGCGCCAGTCCGGCGGCGCTGGTGCCGAGGATGACGGGGAGCTGGCGGTTGACGACCCCGGTGACGTTGCTGACCTTCAGGCCGGCGGAGACCAGGCCGACGACCGTGCCGTCGGGGTCCGTGACCGGGACGACGGCCTGCACCTCCTCGCCGAGGGGGCCGTCGACGCGTTCGGTGAGGACGCGGCCCGCCAGGGACGGCTCGATGGTGCCGACGAACCGTTTGCCGATGCGGTCGGGCTGCGGGTGGGTGTAGCGGATCCCTTCGGTGTCCATCACCACGATGAAGTCCACGCCGGCCTTCCTCCGGGCCGTCTCGGTGAGCGGCTGGAGCACCGCGGCGGGGTCGGGGGACTCCAGCACCTCAAGGAGGCCGGGGGCGTGCGCGAAGGACTCCGCGACGGCGATCGACCGGTTCCTGGCCTCCCGGTCGCCCTCGGCGCGGGACTGGAGGAGCAGGGCGAGCAGCGCGCCGAGCACGAGCAGCACGACGAGCGCGACCTGAAGGACGAAGACCTGCCCCGCCACACTCCGTGGACGCCTCTCGGTCAGTGACCGAACCGAAGCACTGCGGAATCGGTCGAAGAACTTGACCACGCTCATTTCTAACACCCCGAGGCCGACCCGGCCCCCGCCCGCGCGCCGGAGATGCGGACGGCCGGGGGAGGCACGGGTACGGGGCGGGGCGACACGGCCGTTCGCCGCCCCCGGGCCGACGCGGGGAACGACGCGGCGGCCGCGATCAGGACGAGGTCGACGCGGCGGGGGCGACGCGGGCGGGGTGCGTCCCGGGTGGGAGCGACCTGGGTGGGAGCGACCTGGGGCCTGGAGCAGGAGCGACGCGGCGCGAGCGACGCGGGGGGCGACCCCGGGCGGGAGCGACCCGGGGCGCCGGAGCGGGAACGGCCCGGGGGGCGGCCCGGACGGGCGACCCGAGCAGGGTCGACGCGACCCGCCGACGCGCGCGGCGAACGGGCGGCGCGCGCCCGGGTCAGCGGTCGCGGCGGCGGGCCTCCTCCTCGTGGAACAGGTCGGCCAGCCGCTGGGTCTCCTCGTCCAGGGTGACCGGAGCGCTCTCGTCCTCGTCGTCCGTGATGACGCCGTCGGCGACGAGCTGCTGGTGCTGCACCATCACCGGGAGCTGCGGGTCCGGGTCGGAGGGGCGCGGGCCCTCCGGACCGTCCGGGCCGATCCGTACGAGGCGCTCCACCCGGACGATCCTGAAGCGGCGCCCCTCGACCTCCAGGTCGTCGGCCGGCGCCGCGTCGAAGCGGTCGGCGGCGGCCGAATAAGGGACGCGTTCGGCCGGCTGGAGATTGAGCTCCCACGGGATCATGACCCGCAGGGCGAAGGCGAGGCCGTCGCGGGCCGCCTGCGGGGTGTCGCTCGTGGCGGCGGAGTCAGGCCGCCACCGACCGTTCTCGCACTCGGCGGTCAGGAACGTCGCGGGCAGCAGGACCCCGCCGGGGTGCGTCCGCGCGGCCCGCCGCGAGTCCTCGCGGACATCCTGCGGCACGGTGCCGGCCTTCCGCACGAGGGAGAGCAGCTCCACCTTGAGGATGCCCTCGGACATCCCGGTCGCGGCGACCGGGTCGATCACGAAGCCCTGGATCGGCCGGGGCGCCTTGTAGCCCTCGCCGGGCACGGCCGGGTCGGGGTCGGAGGGCCGCGGGGGTTCGGGACCGTCCGGGCCGGTGCGGATGAAGCGCTCGGCGCGGGCGACCCGGTGGCGGACGCCGAGGACGGTCAGCTCGTCGACGGCCTCCCACTCCATCCGTTCGGCCGCCGCCATCCACACGGCGTGCTGCTCCTCGTCCCCGGCCTGCCGGGCCCCGTGCGCCCGCTCGCGGAACCGGGAGCCCATGACGTCCCGGGCGTCCTGCGGGGTCTGCTCGGCGAACGAGTCCAGGACCTCCCAGCCGCCGTCCTCGCGCTCCCGTACGACGCCGAAGACCGGCCCGCCGGCCGAGAGGAGCTTCGGGTAGGCGTCGCGGGCGCGCCACGCCTCCAGGTCGGCCACCGCCGCGACCGGTTCCTCGGGGGCGGTGACCCGGATGGTCCGGTACGCGGGGACGGTCTCGATGTCGTCGGGCGCCCCGTCGACACCCTCCGCCGGGTCGACGCGCTCCGGCTCGTGGGCCCGGTTCTGCCCGTGGGTCCGGTTCTGCCCGTGGGTCCGGTTCTGCCCATGGGACCGGTACGCGTCCATCCCTTGCGCGTCGATGCCGTGCGCGTCGATGCCCTGCGCGCGCTCGCCGCGGTCGCCGCCCTCACCGGCGCCGCCTGCCTTGTCAGCCGTTTCAGCCATGCGCATGAGCTTGCCGCCCGGCGCGGCGCGCATGCGCCGCTCGGACCAAACACCAGCCGTTGTTGGACATGGACGCATCGGATAATGGTTCACCAGTTCGATTACAGGGTTACTCTTGAGCCATGGAGCCACATGTTCCGGGCCTTCAGGGCTCCCTGTTCGACCAGAGCGACGAGATGCGGCTCGGGCCGCTCACCGGCGTCCGGCGGACCCTCCTCGGGACCGGCGCGTGGATCGATCTGCTGCCGGCGTGGCTGAGCGGCGCCGACGCCCTGTTCGAGGAGCTGGCGGCCGGCGTGCCCTGGCGGGCCGAGCGACGCGTGATGTACGACCACGAGGTCGCCGTACCCCGGCTGCTCGCCTTCTACGGGCCGGGCGATCCCCTCCCCCACCCGGTGCTGACCGAGGCCCGCGCAGCGCTGTCCGCGCACTACGCCGACGAGCTGGGCGAGCCGTTCACCACGGCGGGCCTGTGCTTCTACCGGGACGGCCGGGACAGCGTCGCCTGGCACGGCGACCGGATCGGCCGCGGCTCCCGCGAGGACACGATGGTCGCCATCCTGTCGGTGGGCGAGCCACGTGACCTCGCCCTGCGGCCCGTCGGGGGTGGCGCGGCGACGAGGCGCCTGCCGCTGGGGCACGGGGACCTGGTCGTCATGGGCGGCTCCTGCCAGCGGACGTGGGAGCACGCGATCCCCAAGACGGCTCGGGGCGCGGGTCCGAGGATCAGCATCCAGTTCCGGCCGCGGGGCGTGCGCTGACCGCCGGTCGCGGACGGCGGCGGGCGGCGGTCGCCCACGTGAGACGAGGGGCGATTTCCAGCCGTCGGCCCGGGTATGGCTTGCCGTGTGCGGCCATCCCTCGGCGAGGGGGGACGCGGTGCCGGAGGGGACTGGGGGCGCAGGGTGGTCAAGCGGGAGTTTGAAGAGCGCGGTGTGCGCATCAGGCGGGGCTGGCGGCAGCTGACGACGGCCGGGAGGGTGCGGGTGGCCGAGGGCCGGCTGACGCTGCTGAACAGTCACGGTGGCGAGATCGACAGCGCACCCCTGTCGGAGGTGCGCGTCGGAGAGCCGTGGTACGCGCCGCGCGGCTGCCTGCGTGCGGTGCTCGGCAGGACGGTCTATCTGCTGCGCCTCGGCCCCGCGCGGGCCCGGGAGGTGAGGGAGTTGGCCCATCGGGCCCGGACGTGGCGGCGTACGTGACGACGGGCGCGGGACAGCCCGGGTCAGTAGCACCACCAGGTGCCCTCGGGCGGCTGCGGGATCCAGGTGTAGAGGCCGCCGTCGGCGGGGCCGCGCCGGTAGACGGCGGTCACGGCACCTGCCCGGTACGTCCGCACGCGCTCGGACTTGCCGTGCTGGTCGGTGCGTTCCAGCACGATCTCACCGGCGGCGGTGCGGCCTGCGGCGTCCGCCTCGATCAAGGTGTCCCCGCCGTGGGCGAGTTGCAGCATGAAGACGGCCATGGGGTGTGCTCCGTGTACGTGATGGCGCGAGTGCGTGAGGTGCGTGAGGTGCGGGTAGGTGCGGGTAGGTGCGGAGAGCTCTAGATCCCGACGGGGATCGCGGGCAGGTCCTCCCAGACCTGCCGCAGTTCCGTGTAGCGGCGGTCGGGCAGCTGCTCCAGCACGGCCCGCACCTCGGGCCGGGCGCCGACCGCGGCGATGAGCAGATCGCTCCTGCTCATCGCCCCGTTGGCGAACAGACCGGCAAGGTGATCGGCGATCTCTATCCGGGTGACGTCGTCAGCCATGGCTTTCCCCAGTGTGAACGCGTGCGAACGAGCGGCGGCAAGGTGATGGTGGCGGTGGTGCGTGCGGATGCGAGTGCGGTGCGGGGGCCCGGGTGGCGCGGGTCGGAGACCGGCCGTTCCGGCGGGTGGGGCTCCTCCCACCGCACCGGGCGGTCGCACGGCAACGGTCCACCGGCCACCCGGGAACGGCGTACGGGAGCAGGCCGGCCGGGCCGGCGAGCGGCACCAATCTAACGCAGTGACAGAGTGCCGAAGCAAGTCACCATCCGGCACTGACGAGCATTCGCGCCATGTTCGCGTACAGGAACGATCCATCCATCATCACGACATCGACCGTTCACCCTCACGTCGCGTGAGAGTTGCCGTCGCGGAACGGGCAGGACGGCGAGGGGAGACGAGCGCGTCGGGCGCCGGAGTGCGCGGGAGCACGCACAGCCGACCGGCGCGACCTTCGGTCACACCTTCACGTGACGGTAAGATCGCGCTGAGTGAGGACGGAGGGCAGCCATGTCAACGGTGACGCGGCAGGAGATCAGCGCCTGCACCGGCCGGGCCTTCGGGGCCGGCTGGGTCGGCAGGAACGAACTGTGCGCCGCCGCACGGGCGGCCGGCGCCCGGCCGGAGGTCCTCGCGCTGCTGGAGCACCTTTCTCCGCACGTACGGGTCTGCGGGCTGCCCGATCTGTGGCTACTGCTCCCCGAACTCCCTGACGGCCGCTGACCGGTGACCGCCGGGGGCCGCACCGTCGACGCCGGGCGGCCCCACCTCACTCACGGTGTGTGACCCGTGAACTGCTGGGTCACGACCGGGGCGTGGCCGGCCGGGGGCAGGCGGTCGTCGCCCGAGCCCGGCGGCATCGACAGCAGCACGGTGAGGATGATGCCCAGGAGGGCCACCACCGCCGCCGCGATGGCGGTGATCCTCCGCCAGTCGCGACGCTCCGCGCACTCCCCGCCCCGGGCCCGGTGCCGCCCCCGGACCCGGCTCTCGCCCGGGTCCCCGGGGGCCCCGTCCTCGCCCCTGCCCTCGCTCCGCTCATCGCCCCGGCCCCTGCCCTCCGGTGTGCCTCGTGGGTCGCGGCGGTCGGCCGGGGTGTCCGGGAACTGCCGACCGAGCGCGACCATGCGCTGGGCCAGGTCGGGGTCTTCACGGGTGAGGAGCTTCTCGATCTGGGCCAGCCGGCGGTCCTCGTCCATTCCGGATGCCATGGCGACCACTTCCTCGGACAGCGTTCCGCTTCTGTCGCTTCTGTCGCTTCTGTCGCTTCTGTCGCTTCTGTCAGGGTGCGGCACCGGGCGGTGTCTGCGCGACCCCGGTGGGGTCGGGGGCGGGTCCGGCGACGGCGGGTCCGGCTGCCGGTCCGGGGGCGGCGGGTTGCGGGCCGCCGGTGCTGCCGTCGGGCGACCTGAGCATGTCGACCAGCCGTAGCACCTCCATCGGCAACGGGAAGATCAGCGTGGAGTTCCGCTCCGACGAGATCTCGGCCATCGTGGACAGGATGCGCAGGTGCATCGCCGCCGGGTGGCCCTCCAGCCGCTGCGCGGCGTCCGCCAGGGTCTCGGCCGCCTCGAACTCGCCCTTCGCGTGGATGACCTTGGCGCGCCGGTCGCGTTCGGCCTCCGCCTGCCGGGCCATGGCCCGCCGCATCGACTCGGGCAACTCGACGTCCTTGACCTCGACCAGGGTGACCTTCACACCCCACGGGTTGGTCACGTCGTCGATGATCCGCTGCAGCTTCTGGTTGATCTCGTCCCGGTTGATGAGGAGTTCGTCGAGGTCGACCTGGCCGAGGATGCTGCGCAGGGTGGTCTGGGCGATCTGCGACGTGCCCCTGATGTGGTCCTCGATGGCGAGGACGGACCGGTTCGGATCGACCACGTTGAAGTAGGTCACCGCGTTCACCCGGACCGTGACGTTGTCCTTGGTGATGACGTCCTGGGGCGGGATGTCCATGGTGACGGTGCGCAGCGACACCCGGATCATGCGGTCCACGACCGGGATGATCAAAAAGAGACCCGGTCCCTTGGCGCCGATGATGCGGCCGAGGCGGAAGATCACGCCTCGCTCGTACTCGGGCACGATCTTGACGGCCGCCATCAGGAGCAGCAGCAGGACTCCCGCACCGAAGATGATGCCGACGAGAGCGGAGTTCATGGCGGTTCCTCCTCAGCGGGGTGCCGTTCTCCGGCCGCCCCGGGTCGGTCTCTCTCCACGATGAGTTCCAGTCCTTCGCGACCGACCACGCGGACCCGCTCGCCTTCGCGGACGGGCTCCTCGCGGCCGCGCACCGTCCACCACGCGCCGTCGAGCAGCACCTGGCCGGTAGCGCCGTCGGCGCCGCGTACGGCCGCGACCCGGCCGATCAGGGCCTCCCTCCCGGTCGTCGCCGGTGCCTGCCTGGCCCGCCAGGCGAGGCGTCCCGCGAGCAGCGAGCCGGCGCCCACCACCACGGCGGTCGGCCACAGCACCGCCGGATCCAGTGCGAGTTCCCCGCGGAAGAGAAGAATTCCGGCGAAGACCAGGGAGGCCGTGCCACCGGCGGCGAAGACACCCACGCCGGGCGTGAGGACCTCGCCGACGAACAGGGCGGCCGCGAGGGCGAGCAGCAGGAGCCCCGCCGCGCTGAACGGCAGCACGCTGAGCGCGGTGAACCCGAGGACGAGGAGGATGGCGCCGGTGACCCCGGCGAGCCCCATGCCGGGGCTGGCCAGCTCGTAGATCACCGCGAGCGTGCCGACGGACAGGAAGAGGTAGGCGAGCTCGGGGCTGGCCAGCGTCTGCCGGACCTCGCCGAAGAAGCCCAGGTCGTGGTCGACGCTGGCGGCCCCCGCCGTGCGGAGCACCACGTCCCGGGTCTGGCCCTGCTGGCCGACGGTGACCTGTCGGCCGTCCAGCGCGGCCAGCAGCGCGTCCCGGTCCGGCGCGACCAGGTCGACCGCGCCGACCCGCACGGCCTCCCGGTCCGGCAGGGAGGTGCCCTTGCGGACCATGTCGGTGGCGAAACCGGTGTCGCGGCCCCGCTGCTGGGCGATGGACAGGGCGAACGCCGCCGCGTCGTTGACGACCTTGTCGCTCGCCTTCTCGCCGCCGCCGGTCACGGGCGTGCCGGCGCCGATGTGGGTGCCGGGTGCCATGGCGGCGATGTGCGCGGCCATGGCGATGTAGGCGCCGGCCGAGGCGGCGCGCGCGCCGGAGGGGGTGACGTGGACGACGACGGGCACCTCGGCGGCGAAGAAGTCCCGCACGATGTCCCGGGTGGACTCCAGCAGCCCGCCGGGGGTGTCCGTCTCGACCAGGAACACGGCGTGGCCCTCCCGTGCGGCACGGTCGAGACCGTCCCTGAGATGCTCGGCGACGACCGGCGTGACGGCGTCGTCCATCCGCGCGACAAGCACCGTCGAAGCGCCCGGGGCCGCCCGGCCCGGGGTGGCCAGGGCGCTCAGGGCGGGCAGGGCCACGAGGCACCCCAGGACCCCGGCCAGTCCGACGAGGAGCAGCCGGGTGAGGGCGCGGAACGGCCACGGCGGCCAGGAGCGTCGCGGCATGGACGGCCTCCTCCCTGCCTCCCTGTCCCTCACGGCCCGGCGCGGACGCCGGTGCCGGCCGAGTACCCCGGCACCGTGCGGGGAGACCTGCGGGAAGCGGGTGAGGCCGATTCAGGGACGGGTGGCCGCCTCGAGCCGGGCATGCCGGGTCAGCCGGGCGTCCAGGGACCAGGCGCCCGCGCCGACGAGCAGCAGGAAGAGGGTGCCGCAGAGCTGGGCGAGATCGGTACGGGACGCGTGGGTGAAGTCCCACCATCCGCGTGCGCCGTCGAACAGCGCGGAGCCGCCCCACAGGATGGGCAGCTTGGTGAGGGCCAGCGCGCCCAGCATGTCGACCACCATCGGTACGGCCGCGAGGCGGGTGAGCAGCCCCAGCAGGATCAGCACGCCGCAGACGATCTCCAGCACGCCGTCCAGGGACGCGAAGAACCCGGGCAGGGGGATGCCCGCCCGGTCGAACCTCCCGGCCCCCAGCTCGTCGGGGCGCAGGAACTTCAGCACGCCCTCGGAGGCGAAGACCGCCCCGACGTAGAGCCGGACGAGCACCACGGCGCCGGGCGCCTCGGTATGGAGCAGCCGGGCCGACCGGGTGCTGGGGCCGGCGGACGTCATGACGTTCATCGGTGGGGGGTCCTTCACGGGGCGGGCGGCGAGGCCGGGAGACGGGCTGGACGGCGAGGCGGCGGCGGGGGCGGCGCGGCCGGAACGGCGCGGGTGAACGGGAGGCGCGGGCGGACGGACGGTGCGGGCGGGGCGGCGGGCCGGGGTCGGCGCGGGGCGGACGGACGGTCCGGGCGGGGCGGCGGGACAGGGGCGCTGGGGGTGTGGGGCGTGCCGGTGGCCGACGTGTCATGGTCCGTCGCCGTGGGGGTTCGGCGGAACAGGACTTCACGCCGTTCCCGCGTACGAGTGACCGCGCCGTCACCGGCCCGGTGGCGGCTGTCCGCCGGACGGGGACGACGGCGGGCGGGCGTCAGCGGCCGCGTTCGGCACCGGGACGCGGGCGGGGCTCAGGACCACTGGGGTACGACGGCGACCGGGCAGTCGGCGTAGTGCAGCATCGCGTGGTTGACCCGGCCCAGGTGGAGCCCGACCCGGTCGTGGCGCCGGCGCGCGCCGACGACCAGCAGGTCCGAGGTCACGGAGTGCTTCAGCAGGACGTCACGGGCCGGGCCTTCGACCGCGAGCCTGCGCACGTCGACCGACGGGTGCGCGGCCACCGCGTCCGCGAGCGCCTCGTCCAGCAGGGCACCGGCCTCGGAGCCGTCCTGCGGCTCCACGGTGCCGGGCGCCGGGCAGCACCAGGCGCACACGGCGTCGACGCCGCTGCCCCGCGCGTCCGCCAGCCGGAAGGCGAACCGTACGGCCTCCGAGCTGCCCGCCGCGTCGGCGACACCGAGCAGGATCGTCCCGCGCCGCTCTTCCGCCGTGCCCTGCTCGTCGCGGACGACGACCACCGGGCACTGGGCGCGCGCGGCGACCGCGAGGCTCACGGAGCCGAGCAGCAGCCCGTTCAGCCCGCCGTGCCCGCGCGCCCCGGTGACCAGGGCGGTCGCGTTGGGGGCCTCGTCCATGAGCGCGGCGACCGGGTCGTCCAGTACCGTCCGGGTCTCCGTGCGGACGCCGGGACGGCGTCCTCGGGCCCGGGTCTCGGCGGCGGCCGCGACGTCCGAGCCGGGGGCCTGCGCCGCGTGCACGATCCGTAGCGGCAGATCGAGGTTGGCCGCCTCGTCCACGGCCCAGTCGAGGGCCAGCAGGCTGGACCGTGACCCGTCCACACCTACGACCAGGGGCAACGTCATCGTCCTCACCGCCCTCTCGCCGGTGGAAGACCTGTGTCGATGATCCTGCTTCGCGGGCCCCGTCCTCAAGGGGCCCGCTCAAGGGGCCGGCTCGCGGCACCTCGTATCGGCGGTTCCCATGAGGCCACCGTCCCACGGGCGCCGGGCGGTACGGGAGAGGAGGTCGGGCCCGGGACCAGCGGCCGGCGGGGACGCCCCGCCGGGCCGAACGGCCCTGTACGACGGCCCTCGGGCCCCTGGGCCGGACAGCCGGTCGGCGGGAACGTGGGCGGTGAGGCGACCGCGAGAGGCGGTGGTGACGGTGTCCACCAAGGACCTGACCGTGTCCGGGGCCCTGCCCCCGCCCGTCTGGCGGCGGGGGTGGCGCGACCACCCGCTGCGGCGCCGCGTGGACGTCGCGGAGGCGTGGGCGCTCGTCGTCGTCCGGGCCGGTCTCGGCTCACTGACGCTCGCGGGCGGACTGTTCGCGGGCTGGTCGGTGTACGCGCACGAGAGCGGCGTCACCGACGCGTTGGAGGCGTCCCGCCGGCACGTCGACGCCGAGGTCATCGCCGACACCGGCACCGGCACCGCGCTGACCGAGGAGAACGGGCGGCCCACCCGGGTGTGGACGCCGGTCCGCTGGACCACGCCGGACGGCGGCCGGGCCGAGGGCTCGGCGCTCGTGCCCGTCGGCACGGACCGCGGCGAGCGTACGGCCGTGTGGCTCGACGAGCACGGGCGGATCACCGCACCGCCGCCGAGCCGCATGGACGCCTGGGTCGGGGCGGTGACCGTCGCCGCGACCGCCGCAGCCGTCGGGGCGGGCGCCACGCTCGCGGCCGGCGCGGCCGTGAAGGGCGCTGCCCAGCGGCGGCGCATGGCCCAGTGGGACGAGGAGTGGCGCCGGACCGGCCCTGGCGGGACGTACCCCGCCCTATGAGGCACGCACTGATAGGTACATGACGACTCGATCGAGGAGGCAGGCGATGGCCGCGTCACCGCACACCGTGAGCGACGTCATGACCCACACCGCGGTAGCGGTGGGGCGTCACGCGCCGTACAAGGAGATCGTCGCGCTGATGGAGCAGTGGAAGGTCAGCGCCCTGCCCGTGCTGGAGGGCGAGGGGCGGGTGATCGGCGTGGTGTCCGAGGCCGACCTCCTGCCCAAGGAGGAGTTCCGGACGGACGAGCCCGACGCGCCCCGCCGGTCGCTGTCCGACCTGGCCAAGGCGGGCGCCCTGTACGCGGAGGAGCTCATGTCGAGCCCCGCCGTCACCGTGCACGCGAACGCCACGGTCGCGGAGGCCGCCCGGATCATGGCCCGGCGCGGGGTGAAGCGGCTTCCGGTGGTGGACGCGGTGGGCATGCTGGAGGGCGTGGTCAGCCGGGGCGACCTGCTGAAGGTGTTCCTGCGGTCGGACGGCGACATCGCGGCGGAGATCCGGCGGAGCGTCATCCCCGACCTGCCGGCCACCGCCGCGCTGGAGGTGTCGGTGGAGGACGGCGTCGTCACGCTGGCCGGTCCGCTGCGCGACCGGGCGCTGGTACCGCTGCTGGCGCGGGCGGTCCGCGCGGTGGAGGGCGTCGTGGACATCCGCCTGGACCTGCGGAACGACGGGAACGGGAAGGGGCACGGATACGGCGACGGCGCCGGTCCCGCGCGGTACGCGGAGGTCTGACAGGCCTTCGGTCCGGCGGCCGGGGCCCGTCACCGTACACCGGTGACGGGCCCCGGCGTCTGTGACGGGCCCCGGATTCAGCGTGCCGTGCGGTCCGTGTCGCGGCTCTCGCCGCGGTCCGTGTCGCGGCTCTCGCCGCAGTCCGTGTCACGGCTCTCGTCGCGGTCCGTCGCTCTTGTCTCGGCTCTTGTCTCGGCTCTTGTCTCGGCTCTTGTCTCGGTCCGCGTCACGGCTCTTGTCGCGGCCGCCGAGCCGGGCCGCGGCGAAGCCGAGGAGCCCGACGCCGACCGCGACGGCGAGTTCCCGGGGGGCGAGTGCCGTCGTACGGAGCACCGAGCTCAGGAACGGCAGGTAGACCGCCGCGGCCGCGAGCCCCGCGGAGACGGCGACGGCCACCGGCAGGAACAGGTTCTCCCGCGTCACGAGCCGGTCGCGCAGGCCCAGGACCACACCGAGCTGCGCGGCCAGCAGGGACAGGAACAGGACGCTCTGCCAGGGCGCCCCGAGCTCCCGCGCACCGAGCCCGGCGGCGAGCGACGCCACGGTCACCACGGCCCCGAGGAGCAGGATCCGCTGCCACAGGCCGTCGCCCAGGACGTGCTGACCGGGCGGCCTCGGCGGGCGGCGCATGGCGCCCCGGGCGACGGGCTCGGCTCCCATGGCGACCCCCGTCAGACCGTGCGTCAGCAGGTTGATCCACAGGATCTGGCCGGCGCGCAGCGGCAGGGGCAGCCCGAGCAGCGGGCCGATGAGCATCACCAGGATCTCGGCCGTACCGCCGGCCAGTCCGTAGAGGAGGAACCGGCGGATGTTGTCGTAGACGCGCCGCCCCTCCTCGACGGCGGCGACGACGGTGGACAGCTCGTCGTCCGTCAGGACCAGGTCGGCGGCCTGCCTGGCCACCTCCGTGCCGCGCCGGCCCATCGCGACGCCGATGTCCGCGCGCCGCAGTGCCGGCCCGTCGTTGACACCGTCCCCGGTCATGGCGGTGACGTGGCCTCGGGCACGCCATGCCTGCACGATGTCGAGCTTCTGTTCCGGCTCGGTGCGGGCGAAGACCCGTACCAGGGTCGGGTCCGGCACGTCACCGGCGGCGAGGGCCTGGCCGGTCACGACGTCGTCGGTGGTGTGCCCCGGCTCGCTCCCGAGCCCCGTGCCGGGCTCTTTCCCGGGCTCGTCATACGGCGCGCTTCCCGGGAGCAGTCCGACACGGGTCGCGATCGCCCGCGCGGTCGCCGGGTGGTCCCCCGTGATGAGGACGGGGATGATCCCGGCGGCGCGGCAGTCGGCGAGGGTGGCGGCCGCGGCCGCCTTGGGCGGGTCGTTGAGGGCGGCCAGGCCGAGCAGACGCAGCCCCCGCTCGGCGTCGCGCGCCCGTTCCGGCGCCTCGTCGACGAGCGCCGACGCCACGGCGAGTACGCGGTACCCCTGGGCGGCGAGCCGGGCGGCCGTGGACCGGGCGTGCTCCAGGAGTCGCGGGGGCTCGGCGAGCACGGCGGGGTCGAGTACCGCTTCGGGGGCGCCCTTCAGGCAGACCAGCACCTGACCGTCCGGGGTGTGGTGGAGGGTGGTCATGCGCTTGCGGAGGCTGTCGAACGGCTCCTCGTCGGTTCGCGGGTACCTGCGGTTCAGCGCGCGGCGGTCGTCGCAGCCCGCCTTGGCGGCCGCGGTGAGCAGCGCGGCTTCGGTGGGGTCGCCGAGCGCGCCCCAGCGGGTGTCGTCCTCGGACGGCGGGCGCAGTTCCGCGTCGTTGCAGAGGGCGGCCGCGGTGAGGAGTTCGCGCAGCGGGGCGAGTTCGCCGTCAGTCGCGGGCCGTCCGCCCGTTCCGCCACCGCCCGCGTGGTCCCCGCCGGCCCGACCGCCCCCGTCGGCCCCCGGTACGACGCCGTCGTCACCGCCGGTCCCGTCGATCCGTATCTCGCCCGACGGTTCGTAGCCCGCACCGGTGAGGCGGGCGGCCACCCGGGGCGTCCACACGTGTTCGACCACCATGCGGGCCTCGGTGAGCGTGCCGGTCTTGTCGGTCGCGAGGACCGTGACGGAGCCCAGGGTCTCCACGGCGGGCAGCCTGCGGACGACGGCGTGCCGTGCGGCCATGCGGCGTGCGCCGAGGGCGAGGGCGAGGGTCACGACGGCGGGCAGGGACTCGGGCACGGCGGCCACCGCGAGGCTGATCGCGGTGACGGCCATCAGCCCCGGCGCCGTGCCGCGCAGCAGGCCCAAGGCGAAGACGATCAGGCAGAGCACCACCGTGACGAGCGCCAGGACACGGCCGAGGGCCGCGAGCCGCCGCTGGAGGGGCGTGGGCTCGGGGCGGGTCTCCATCAGGGCGGCGATCCTGCCCAGCGCGCCGGCCTTCCCGGTGGCGGTCACCGAGGCGACGCCTCGGCCGCGTACCACGACGGTTCCGGCGTGCACGCGCGCGTCGTCCGGCGTCCCGGTATGCGGCGACTTGTCGACGGGCACCGACTCCCCGGTCAGCATGGACTCGTCGACGAGCAGCGCCGACGCGTGGGTCAGCCCGGCGTCGGCGGGGACGATGTCGCCCTCCGCCAGGAGGAGCAGATCGCCGGGGACGACGGCCGCCGAGGGGATCTCGCGTTCCTCGCCGTCCCGCCGTACCCGCGCGGTGGGGGCGGACATCGCGGAGAGCGCGGCCACGGCGCGGTCGGCCCGGATCTCCTGCACCACGCCGACGGTCGTGTTCACCACGATGACCAGGGCGATCACGAGGGAGTCGGTGTGGTCGCCGATCAGGACGGTCAGGACGATGGCGCCGAGCAGCACCATGATGAGCGGGTCGCGGAGTTGGCGGCCCACGCGCGCGTAGAGGGGGATTCCGCGCTCGGCGGTGACGGCGTTGGGGCCGTACCGTTCGAGGCGGAGCGCGGCCTCCGCCTCGGTGAGTCCCGGCTCGCGAACGGCGGGCGCCGGCGTCGTGCCGGGCTGGTGGGCTACCACGTGCTCTCTCCCCCGGTCAGATCGGGCTGACGAACGGTCAGGGCTGGTCCGCCGCCGGTGCCTGAGCCGACGCCGGCGGCACCGGCACGGTGATCACGGGGCAGTGCGCCCGGTGCAGCAACCCGTGCACGACCGATCCGAGCCGCATCCCGGTGTAGCCGCCGCGCCCCCGCCGGCCGACGACGACGGCCAGCGCGCCGGATGACGCCAGCGCCAGTTCCTCCACCGGATGGCCGCGCACCACCTCGTGGGTGATCTCCACGTCCGGGTACTCCTCGGGCCGGCCGGCGAGCGCGTCGGCCAGCAGCCGCCGCCGCTCCTCCAGCGCCGGGGAGCCTTCGGCGGGCGGCTCGCGGAAGGGGACGGTGGCCCGCTGCCACACCCATACGGCGTGGACGGCGGCACCGCGCAGGGCGGCCTCCTCCAGGGCGAACGCCAGCGCGGCGCGGGACGCCTCGCTGCCGTCGACGCCGACGACCAGGTGGCCCGCGCCCGCCGCCGGGCGCTCGGGTTCGCCGACCACGACGACGGGGCAGTCGGCGCGGGCGCTGACGGGCACGGCCACGGACCCGGCGCTGAAGAACTCGGCGGCGCGGCCGAGGCGGCGCGAGCCGACCACGAGCAGCCGGGCGCGGGCGGAGCGCGCGCAGAGCACGGCGGCCGGCATGCCGTCGAGGAGTTCGGTGGTGACGGGTACGCCCGTGTGGGCGTCGCGCGCCGATGACGCGGCCTCGGCGAGCGCGCGGGCACCGGCCCGCCGCAGGGCCTCCCGGTGTGCGGGGGCGCCCGCGTGCCGCATGTCCTCCAGGGGCGGTACGGCGAGGACGAGCCGTAGCGCGAGCCCTCGCCGTGCCGCCTCGTCGGCCGCCCAGGCGAGCGCGGGGCGTGACGATCCCAGGGGGTCGACCCCGACGATCAGCTCCCCGGGCTCCCCGGGCCGCGCGGAGTGCCCGCGCGGGTCCGGCTCCGGCGCCCCGCCGGTGACCTGGCCCGTGGCGTCGGCCATCACCGCTCCTCGCCTTCGCTCCCGGTCCCCGCCGCACGCGGGAAGCCGTCGGCCGGTACCACGAGGAGCGGGCAGTGGGCGTGGTGGAGCAGCGCGTGGGTGACCCGGCCGAGTGCGGGGCCGATGCCGATGGGCCGCCGCCGGCCGCCCACGACGTACAGTTCGGCGTCCCGGCTGGCCTCGACCAGTCGACCGGCGACGGAGTGGCCGCCGACCACTTCGGTGGTGACGTCGAGGCCGGGGAACTCGTCCCGGAGGCGGTCGGCGAGTTCGACGGTGCTGTGCACGAGTTCGTGGGCGACCTCGTCGATGTCGTCGAGCATGGCGGCCCGGCCGCCGACCTGGGTGAGGGCGCTCCACACGGTGAGCAGCCGGAGCGACGCCTCGCGCACCTGTGCCTCGCGGGCGGCGTACCGGGCCCAGTCGAGGTCCTTCTCGCCGCGTACGGCCGCGATGACCGTTCCGAGGCGGGGCCGGTCGTGCTCGCCCCGTACGACGACGACGGGCACCTTGGCGCGGGCCGAGACACCGAGCCCGACGGAGCCGAGCATGAGGGCGCCGAACCCGCCGAGCCCCCGGTTGCCGACCACGATCGTGCCGTCGTCGCCGGCCGCTTCGAGCAGGCTGCCGACGGGTTCCCGGCGGCTGAACACCTTGGTCACCCGCAGGTCGGGGAAGCGCTCCTCCACCAGGGCCGCCGTGGTCACGAGCAGGTCGTGACCGGTCTCGCGGGCCCTTTCGATGGTGGCGACCGAGGCGTACAGGGCACGGCCGTCGGTGTCGGCCGCGTGGACGACGATCAGCGGCCGGCCACGGCGGTCGGCCTCCGCGGCCGCCCACAGCACCGCCGTCCGCGCGTGGTCGGAACCGTCGACGCCGACGACGACCTTTCCGAGAGCGGGACCTGCGGACGTGTCGTTGTTCATGGTTCCTCCTGAGGCGATCCTGCGGCGGGGAATCCTGAGGCGCATCTTCACGCTGGCAGCGGGCCGGGGGCGCGGCGAGGGGCCCCGGGGCTCGCCGCCGAGGCCGAAGGTCCCTGCCCTAAACCCGGCGGGCCGGTCCATGCTGGAGGAAGACGGACCATGGGAGCGACAAGCGCGATGCCGGGCATATCGCACGCACTGGACGCACGGGACGCGCTGGACGCACCCGGTGCGATCGAGGCACTGAACGCGGTGAACGCACTGGATCTACGGGATATCGGATATGTCGACTGTGCCGGACGCGATGCCATGTCTGATGTGACGACCACGGACCTGTACGAGGTCACGATGGCCATGTCGTACCTCCGGGAGGGCATGACCGAGCCGGCCACGTTCGGCCTCTTCGTCCGCGACCTGCCTGCCGAGCGGGGCTTCCTGGTCTCGGCGGGGCTGGAGTCCGCCCTGGACTACCTGGCGGGGTTCCGGGTCGGGCCGGCGGACGTCCGGCGGTTCGCCACCGCGCTGGGCAGGCCGGCGGCCGATCTGGAGCCGCTGCTCGGCCTCCGGTTCGACGGGGAGGTGCGGGCCGTTCCCGAAGGGCGTGTCGTCCATGCCGGGGAGCCGTTGCTGGAGGTGACGGCACCGCTGCCGCAGGCCCAGCTCGTGGAGACGTTCCTGCTCAACCGGATCAGCCATCAGACGACGGTCGCGTCGAAGGCCGCGCGGTGTGTGCTGGCCGCGTCGGGGCACCCCGTCGTGGACTTCTCGCTGCGCCGTACGCACGGGCCCGAGGCGGGTTTCCACGCGGCCAGGACGGGCATCCTGGTGGGCTTCGCCGGTACCAGCAACGTGGCCGCGGCGACCCGCCTCGCCGCTCCGGCGTCCGGCACGATGGCGCACTCGTACGTCGAGGCGTTCCCGGACGAGGAGACCGCGTTCCGGGCGTTCGCCCGTGCGCACCCCGGTCCCGTGACCTTCCTGGTCGACACGTACGACACCGAGGCGGGGGTGGCGACGGCCGCCCGGGTCCTGCGGGACATCGGGCGGGCGGAGGGCTGCGCGATCCGCCTCGACAGCGGTGACCTGGGAGCGCTGGCCGTGCGGGCGCGGGCGCTGCTGGACGCGGCCGGGCTGCCCGGCGTCCGGATCATCGCCAGCGGCGGCCTCGACGAGTACGGCGTGGACGCGCTGGTGCGCGCCGGGGCGCCGATCGACGTGTACGCCGTCGGCACCCGGGTCGGCACGTCGGCGGACGCGCCGTATCTGGACTCGGCCTACAAGCTCGTGGAGTACGCGGGACGCCCGGTGATGAAGCTGTCGGCGGCGAAGGCGACCGCGCCCGGCCGCAAGCAGGTCTTCCGCACGCCGGGCGAACCGGATGTGATCGCGCTCTGGGACGAGCCCCGGCCCGACGGCGCCGAGCCGCTGCTGCGGACCGTGATGCGCGGCGGACGCCGCACCGGCCCGCCCGACGACCTCGCGGTCGCGCACCGGCGGTTCCGCGCGGACGTGGCGGCGCTCCCCGCGCCGGCGCGCCGCGTCCGGAACCCGGAGCCGCTCACGCCCACCGTCTCGCCGCGGCTCGCGGCGCTGACGGACTCGGTCCGCCGGCGTCTCCTGGACGCGGTGGCCCCGCAGGGAAGGAGCTGACCCCATGACGCATCCGTCCGGCGCCCGGCCCCCGGGCCC
The DNA here is from genome assembly GCF_043204435.1 of Streptomyces sp. NPDC047886. NCBI lineage: Bacteria > Bacillati > Actinomycetota > Actinomycetes > Kitasatosporales > Streptomycetaceae > Streptomyces > Streptomyces sp. NPDC047886. Next base: position 317,875 of record NZ_JBIDCF010000004.1, on the reverse strand, counting down.
TCCCCCGCCCGGCCCGCCGCACGCGGGACCGCCCCCCGGCTACGCGCCGGTACGGGTGGAGGCCGTGCTGGACAGCCCCCTGTCGCGCTGGCTGTGGCTGGTGAAGTGGATCCTGGTGATCCCGCACGTCGTGGTCCTGTCCTTCCTCTGGGTCGGGTTCGTCCTGGTGAGCGTGGTCGCGTTCGTCGCGATCCTCTTCACCGAGCGTTACCCGCGCCCGCTGTTCGACTTCAACGCCGGTGTGCTGCGCTGGTCGTGGCGGGTGTCGTACTACGCGTACGGCGGTCTGGGCACCGACCGCTATCCGCCGTTCAGCCTCGGCGACGAGCCGGACTATCCGGCGCGGCTGGTCATCGCGTACCCGGAGCGGCTGTCCAGGGGTCTGGTCCTGGTGAAGTGGTGGCTGTTCGCCATCCCCCACTACATCGTCATCGCGTTCTTCACGGGCGGGCTGCGGGCCGGGGTGTGGATGGGCGGGCTGATCACCGTGCTGGCGATCATCGCCGCCGTCGTCCTCGCCTTCACCGAGAAGTACCCGAAGGACCTGCACGATCTCGTCGTCGGGCTGAACCGCTGGACGCTGCGCGTCGCGGTGTACGCCGGGCTGATGACGGACGAGTATCCGCCGTTCCGGCTGGACATGGGCGCCGCCGATCCGGGCGGCCCCCGGTGACCGGGGCAGGGGCCGTTCGGTCCTTACGGGACCCGCACGGCCCCTGCCACGCTCGCCGGTCGCCGGAAACGATGGTTCCGTGTTCCCTGACCGGCGTTCGGTGACGGACGCCGCCGAGGAGGTGCCGGCCATGGCAGGCGATGTGACCGTCGGCGTCGACGGCTCGCCCGAGAGCCTCGCGGCCGCCGACTGGGGTGCCGACGAGGCCGCGTTGCGCGGTGCCCGGCTGCGGCTGGTGCACGTGCGGGAGTGGCCCGCGACGCCGGAGGTCCCGCTCACCTACACGGACGTCCAGGAGCACCACGAGGAGGAGCTGCTGCGCACCGCCGCCGGACGGGCCAGGAGCCGCCATCCGGGGCTGGCCGTCGCGACCCGGACGCCGACCGGCCGGGCGGCCGCCGCGCTGGCCCTTGAGGTCACGGGCCCGATGGGCCGGGACGAGGCGGAGGAGCCGGACGGGGCGGGCGGGCGGACCGCTGCGAGCGCACCCGTCCAAGCGGGCGGGCCGGCCGAGGCGGAGCGGGCGGACGAAGCGGGCGGGTCGGCCGAGGCTGAGCTGTCGGACGAGGCGCGGCGCCGGGACGAGGCGAAGGGGACGGAGCTGCTGGTCCTGGGCTCGCGGGGCCTCGGCGGGATCCTCGGGTTCCTGATCGGCTCGGTCGGGCTGTCCGTCGTCGCCGCCGCCGAGCGGCCCGTGGTCCTGGTACGGGCGCCGGAGCCGGGCGGGGTGGACGTCCGCCGGACTTTCGACACCTACGGCGAGGTCGTGCTCGGCGTGGACATCTTCCACCCCTGCGAGGAGCTGCTCGCCTTCGGGTTCCAGGAGGCCGAGCGCCGCGCCTGCACCCTCCGAGTCGTGCACTGCTGGTCCCTGCCCGCCGTCTACGGCTACGCGTCCGTGTTCGACCCGGACATCGGCCGGGAGGTCGAGCGGGAGATGGCGGGCACCCTGGGCGACCTGCTGGTGCCGTGGCGGCAGCGGTACCCGTCGGTGCGCGTCGCCGAGCGGACGGTGAACGGCTCGGCGGGCGCGGAGCTGATACACGCGGCAGCCGGCGCGGACCTGGTGGTCGTCGGCCGCCGCCGCGCCCGGCTGCCGGTCGGCCCGCACATCGGCCATGTCACGCACGCGGTGATCCATCACTGTGCCGCGCCCGTCGCCGTGGTCCCCCACGACTAGGCCAGATCGGACGGAGGCTGCCATGCCCTCTCGTACGCTCGACGTGGCGACCGTGACGTCCCTCGTCGCGGACGCCGTCACCGCTCCCTCCATGCACAACGCCCAGCCCTGGCTGTTCCGTCACGTGCGGGGCAGCGACACGCTGCGGCTGCGGATGGACCCGGCCCGCACGATGCCGCGCGCCGACCCGACGCACCGCGGCCTGTACGTCGGCTGCGCCGCCGCGCTGTTCAACCTGCGGGTGGCGGCCGCGCACGGCGGCTGGGCGACGGATGTCGCGTCGCTGCCCGACCCGGCCGACCCGGAGCTGCTCGCCGAGGTGCGGTTCACCGGCGACGGGGCACCGGACGAGGCGCTGGCCGCGCTGTATCCGGCGCTGCGCAGGCGCCGTACGAACCGGTCGCCGTTCAGCGACGAACCCGTACCGGATGAGATCAGGGACGAGCTCGGCGGCGCGGCGCTCGCCGAGGGCGCGCGGCTGGTGTTCCTCGGGTCGTGGCAGACGTCGGCCGTCCTGGAGCTGGTGCGCGACGCCGAGTACGCGGAGGCGCTCGCCCCCGAGCTGCAGCGGGAGATCGCCCACTGGACCCGAGGTGACGACGACGCGTCACGGGCGGAGGGCATCCCGGCGTACGCGTTCGGGCCGCACCAGTACAACGGGCACGCGCCCGTACGGGACTTCGCGGCCCACGCGCCGCTGGCGGGCCGCCCGGCGGCCACGTTCGAGCGGGAGCCGTGCCTGGCGGTGCTCGGGACGCGTGAGGACCGTCCCGTGGACTGGCTGACGGCCGGGCAGGCGATGGAACGCGTCCTGCTCCAGGCCACGCTGGACGGGCTGTCGACCACGCTGAACTCGCACGCCCTGGAGTGGCCCGAGCTGCGCTGGGCGGCACGCGACCCGCTGACCTCCATGGGCCATGTCCAGATGCTGATCCGGTTCGGGTACGGCCCCGAGGTCCCGGCGACGCCGCGCAGGCCGGTGTCCGAGGTGCTGGACGTGAGCGACGGCGGGTGACCGGGCCGCGGGTGACCGGTCGGCGGGTGACCGGGCCGCAGGTGACCGGGCCGCGGGTGACCGGTCGGCGCCGCGCCCATGACGCCTCAGGCCCGGTGCCGCCGGCGCCTCAGGCCCGGTGCCTGACCAAGATCCGGCGCCCTGTCACCCGGTGGGGTGACACGGCCACCCACAGGTTCCGGTCGCCGCCGGCCCAGGGAGCGGTGTACGCCCTCGCGTCCAGGTCCCGTACGCCGTCCGGGTCGGTGACCGTGCGGGCCACGCCGACGAGCAGGACGCTCCACCCCTGGCTGGACGCCTCGTCGATGTGGTCCACCTCGAACGCGACCTCCTCGTCCGCCGCCTTGGCCGGCACGGAGTCCGGTGACGTACGGAACGCCACCTCTCCGCCCGCGACCAGGTAGTTGACGGGCAGGATCGCGGGGCCCTCGTGCGTGGTGACGGCGATGCGGCCCACTCCGTGCGTACCCAGCAGGTGCCAGCACTGCTCGGGACCGAGCTCCACCAGCTCCGGGTGCATCGCCGCGTGCCCGACACCGGGCGGCAGGTCGTCGCCGCCGCCGGTCAGGGCCACGACGGTGGTCTCCAGAGCGTCGGCGAGGCGCAGCAGGAAGCCCATACCGGGGGTGGCGGTCTGCTCCTCCAGGTACTGGATGTACCCGGGCGCCGAGCCGGCCCGCAGGGCGACTTCCTCCCGGGACAGCCCGAGCTGTTCCCGCCGCGCGGCCACGCGGCGGCCGATGTCACCCTTCAGGTGCTCGGGTTCGGACATGGCGCACCGTCCCTTCGTCGCTGGGTCCTGGGTGCCGCGGCTGCGGGGCGGACAGTTGGCACGTTAACCAGCCCGCCTCTCCCCCGCACACGCGCACGGCCGTCCGGATGGCGGATCCTCCGCGCCGCACGCGGACGGCTCGCCCTCGTCGCGAGCGGCGCCGCGCCGGACCGCGCGGCAGGCGCGGCGGATGCGGATCGGCGGATCGGCCTCGTCGACGCGGTGTGCGTCTGCCGCGCAGGGGGCCGGGTCGGGGCGGAGACCCACACCCGCACCCGCTCACCGCCGTTCGACGGCCGGCGCGGGACTGGTCAGGGGCGCCGGTGCTGGTGGTGCCGGTTCCGGTTCCGGTTCCGGTTCCGGTTCCGGTGCCATGGTCCGCCCCGGGGCCGCCGACCGGAGCGGGGCCGCCGCCGGGGCTGCTGGTGCCGCCTGCGGGGCTGTGAGCTCGCAGTGGACGGCCACCACCCCCTCGACCGCCCGGGTGAGGCGCTCGGCGACCGGGATCAGCGCCGCGTCACGGACCGGGCCGCTGAGCGTGACCCTGCCCTGGGCCACGTCGACGCGGATGTCGCGGTGGGACACGGCGAACAGCGGGTCGATCACCTCGCGGCGCACCTGGGCCGCGAGGTCCCGGTCCGGCCGCAGGAAGACCTTCAGCAGGTCGGCGCGGCTCACGATGCCCCGGAGCACGCCGTCCTCGTCGACCACGGGCAGCCGCTTGACGCGGTGCCTGGCCATCAGGCCCGCCGCCTCCGACAGCGTGGCGCCGGGGCGCACGGTGACCGGGGGGCTGGACATGGCCTCCCGGGCGGTGACCGCTCCCGCCTTGGCGTAGTCCGGCAACCGCAGCCGCTGGGCCAGCATGGTGGGAACCTCGTCGCGGAGCTCCTCCTTGGGCAGCAGATCGGCCTCGGACACCACACCGACGACGCGCCCCTCGCCCTCCAGGACGGGCACGCCGGTGACGTTCCAGCGCCGCATCGCGGCCACGATCTCCTTGAACCGGGCGTCCGGGCCGACGGCGACGACGGTCCGGGTCATCACCTCGGCCACGGTGCAGGGCGCAGGTCCGATCATCACCACGTCCGTCCCTTCACAGATCGTGCGGTACGACGGCGACCGGGCAGGCCGCGTGGTGCAGCGCGGTGTGCGCGCCCCTGCCCAGTTGCAGGCCGACGAGGCCCTGGCGCCGGCGGGCGCCGACGACCAGCAGGTCGGCGGTGGCCGACCTGGCCACCAGGACCTTTCCGACCGACCCCTCGGGGGTGGCGCGCCGTACCCGGACGTCCGGGTGGGCGCGTACGGCGATGTCGAGCGCCTTGTCGAGGACGGCCCTGGCCCGCTCCTCCTCGTGGCGGCGGGCCGGTTCCCCGCCGAACAGCACGTGGTCGGCGGCGTCGAGCACCGGGCTGCGCCAGGCGCGCACGACGTCCAGGACGCAGTCCCGCGCCTCCGCCTCGCGGAACGCGAACCGCACCGCGGTCGAGTCGACGTCCGCGTCGCCGACGCCCAGCAGCACCCGCCCGTGCGTCCCGGCGACGCTCGCCTCGTCGCCGCGTACGACGATCACGGGGCAGGCGGCGCGGGCCGCCACGGACAGGCTCACGGAGCCGAGCAGCAGCGCGGCCATCCCGCCGCGTCCGCGCGCCCCCGTGACCAGGGCCCTGGCGAGCCTGCCCTCACGCAGGAGGGCGCCCACGGTGTCCTCGGGCAGGATGTCGCACTCGATGGCGAGGTCGGGGGCGCGCCGCCTGGCACGCTCCTCGGCGGCCGTCAGGATCCGCTCCACGAGGACGCGTTCGTCGGGGCGCCGCACTCCCTCGGCGACCGAGGGGCCCTCGTACCGCTCCCACAGGGACGCGTGCACGAGGCGCAGCGGCAGCCCGAGACGCACGGCCTCGTCCGTGGCCCAGTCGGTCGCCCGGAGGCTGGGCTCGGAGCCGTCCACGCCCACGACCAGGGGTGGCTCCATCTCCGCACCACCTTTCAGCGATGTGCTGGGTACGCTCGAATTCACGGTCGCACCGAACGGGACGTCGACGGAAGGGCCGGTAGGTCCCCCGGGCGTGCCCCGCGCGGCCCCTGCGGCCCGGTGCCACGGCGGCCGACGCTGGTGGCCCGGGCGAGGACCGCTGCCCGCCCGCGTGCGCGGGACGGCGCGGTGCCGCGCCCTGCGCCGGTGCGGCCGTCGAGCGGCCGGCGCGGTTGACGAGGAGGCCACATGAAGACCACAGCGCCGAAGGTGAACGCTCTGCCCGTGCCGCACAGGGAGCGGCTGATGAGTTTGGCGAGAGAGGTGGCCTTCCAGCCGGGCCACCGGCTCTTCGACGAGCACCAGCCCGCCGATCGCTTCTGGGTCGTCAGGACCGGCGCGGTGACGCTCGACGCCCAGGTGCCGGGGCATCGCGCCGCCGTCATCGAGATGCTGGGCCATGGCGAACTGGTGGGGCTGTCCTGGATGTTTGCGCCGTACGAGTGGGAACTCGGTGCGGAGGCGATGAGCCTGGTGCGGGCATACGAGTTCGACGCGTCGACGGTCCGCGCGCTGTGCGAGTCGGACCCGAGGTTCGGGGTGGCCGTGACGCAGTGGGTGGGGCAGATCCTGTCCCACCGTCTGCAGGCGACACGGACCCGGCTGCTGGACCTGTACGCGCCGCACGCGAACGCGCCCCGGGTCTGAACCGGGGCGGAGACGACGGGGCCGCAGCCGAGGAGGCCCAGGAGGAGAAGGCCGAAGAGGAGAAGAGAGAGAATTGCGGAAAGGGCTGTCCCGCTTCTCGCGGATCCTGATCGCGTGGTGCGCGGCCCGAAAGCCGCTTCGCCTCGCCCTTGTGAGGCCCTTTCCGCACTTCCATCGAAGCACCCCGCTTCTGCGGTCACCAGGGCCGAACGGCCCGGTTGACCGACGCGGATCCGAGAGGACGACCGGACGATGAGGAACCGCACCGTTGCCGACCTGATGACGCCGGAGGCGATCACCGTACGGCCCGGCACGCCGTTCAAGGAGATCGCACGGCTGCTGGACGAGTACGGCATCAGCGCCGTGCCGGTGGTCGACGAGGACCAGCGGCCGGTGGGCGTGGTGTCGGAGGCGGATCTGCTGCGGCGGCGGGCCGCGCGCGGTGACTCCGCCGACGCGGCGGGGCTGATGTCGAGCCCGGCCGTCGTGGCCCAGCCGGGGTGGAGCGCGGTGCGGGCGGCCCGGGTGATGGAGAGGAAGCACATCAAACGGCTGCCGGTGGTGGACGCGTCCGGCCGGCTCATCGGTGTGCTGAGCAGAAGCGACCTGCTCCAGCTCTTCCTTCGCCGGGACCGGGCGATCCAGGAGGAGATCATCGAGGACGTGCTGACGGTGACGCTCGGCCTGTCGCCGTCGGCGCTCACCGTCGACGTGGCCGACGGGCGCGTGACGCTGAGCGGCACGCTGGAGCACCGGAGCCAGGTGCCGGTACTGGTGCGGTTGTGCGAGACCGTCGACGGGGTCGTGGGCGTGGACGACCGGCTCACGTACCTGCATGACGACACCGAGGTGCCACGCGCCGCGGTGCCGTCCTCCCCCGCCGCGCGCTCCCCGTCCGCCGCGCCCGTCGCGCATGTCACGCCCGGTGCCGACGCGCCGCCGCCCGGGCGGACGGACCTCCCGGGCGGCGGCTGAGCGGTGTGGTCAGGCTCCCGGAGGAGCGGACCATCCGTATGCGCGTTCCTCCTCCTCGCGGCCGCTCGACATGCCCGCTCCGGACTCGCCGATGTCCTTGTAGGCCATGCGCATGAGCTGCCGGGCGAGATCGCTCATCGCGCGGCTCGCCGCCAGTTCGTCGCCGATGATGGGGACGTCCGGGTCCTCCGGGTTGCGGCGTGCGTTGCCGTGGCCGGTGAGCCGCGCGGTGCCGGTGTCCAGGACCGCCCGCGCCTCGGTGGTCCCCTCGTCTTCCAGCATCTCCATGTTGATCTTCCACTCCAGCGTCCTGGTCATGGTGGCCTCCTCGACCGTGTCGGACGGCGGTCGGACCGATGTGCGCGTCGGCCCTGATTACAGGATCCACCCGCCGGGTGCGGTGCGATACGGGGCGGAAGCGCCATGGACCCGACGGGGTGTCCGGGTACCACGATCGGGCCGTACCAGCCTTCCGGCGAGGGGCCGTCGGTCCCGGCGGCCGACCGGGATGCCCCGTGGTCGTCGGCGGCGGCCGGGCGGGCCGGGCTGTGATGCCCGTGCGGCGGGACACCGTTCGGCGGTGCCCGCGTGTTTGTGGCCCAACGGGCGGGGAAGTCGGGTCTACCGGCCCTCTGCCCTCCTACGCCGGTGCGTCGATGCTGAGGGGGCGGCGGACCGGCCGAGGACCGGCCCCGTGATTCCGTGTGCCGACGAAAGCCTTACGAACGCCGACGAACGCCACGAACGCCTACGAACAAGGGAGCCCCATGACTCGCCGGATCGCTGTTGGTGTGGACGGATCCCCGGAGAGCCTGGCGGCGGCCGGCTGGGCCGCCGCCGAGGCGTCGCGCCGCGGTCTGGCGCTGCGCCTGGTGCACGCCTGGCTGTGGCAGCCGCTGGACGTACCGCTCGCCCAGGACAGGGAGACGCAGGCCCGCCGGGCGCAAGGGGTCCTGGACGAGGCGACGGCGGAGGTGTCGGGCCGTTTCCCGGCGCTGACGGTCTCCTCCGACGTGGTGTCCGACACCCCGGTCCCCGCGCTGCTCGCCGCGGCGAAGGACGCCGAGATGCTGGTGCTCGGCTCGCGCGGCCACGGCGCCCTCGTCGGGTTCCTGCTCGGCTCGTACGGGCAGCAGGTCATCGCCGCGACGGAGCGGCCCGTGGTCGCGGTCCGGGCCGAGCGGCCCGCCGACCGGGAGCGGGCGCCGGAGCCCGGGGCGGGTGAGATCGTCGTCGGCCAGCAGGGCGGCCGGGAGGACAGCGAGGCCGTGCTGCGGTTCGCGTTCGAGGCGGCGGCGGCGCGGGGCGCCACCGTACGGGCGGTTCGCGCCTGGAGCCTGCCGCCGCTCTACGCCTACAGCCCCGGGTCGATGCGGCTCGCCGACGAGGCGGGCGGCCTGGAGCCGTTCGAGCGGAAGGCGCTGGAGGAGGCGCTCGCCCCGTGGCGACAGCGCTTCCCCGATGTGCCGGTGGTCGAGCACGTCGAGATCGGCAGCGGCGGGCAGGTCCTGCTGTCGGCGCTGTCCCGCGCCGAGCTGCTCGTGGTGGGCCGCCGGGTGCGCCGCGCGCCGATCGGCGCGCGGATCGGGTCGGTCGCGCACGCGGCGCTGCACCACGCGCCCTGCCCGGTCGCGGTGGTCCCGCACGGCTGAGAACGACGAGAAGGCGACAGGACGCAGGAGACCGGACGAAGGAGAGGAGGGGGCGGGGCCACCGGCCCCGCCCCCTCCTCTCCGCTGGTCGCTCGTCGGCGTGTCTCGTCGCGCTTCGACCGTCAGTGCCGCGGCTGCTGGCCGCCGCCTTCGTTCTGCGTGCCCAGCGCCTGGGTCGCGATCACGGCGGCCTGCACACGGCGCTCCACACCGAGCTTGGCCAGGAGCCGCGAGATGTTGTTCTTCACGGTCTTCTCGGCCAGGTACAGCCGCTTGCCGATCTCCCGGTTGGTGAGGCCCTCGCCGACGAGCGCGAGGATCTCCCGCTCGCGGTCGGTGAGCCCGGGGAGCCCCTGCTGCTGCTCCTCCTGCTTGCCGCCGCCCCTGAGCCGGGCCATGACGCGTGCCGTGGCGCCGGGGTCCAGCATGGACTGGCCCGAGGCGACGGTCCGCACGGCGTTCACCAGGTCGGTGCCGGTGATCTGCTTCAGGACATAGCCGGAGGCACCGGCCATGATCGCGTCGAGTAGTGCTTCCTCGTCGTCGAAGGACGTGAGCATCAGACAGGCGAGGTCGGGCATGCGGGAGCGCAGCTCCCGGCACACGCTGACGCCGTCGCCGTCCGGCAGTCGCACGTCGAGCACCGCCACCTGCGGGCGCAGCGCGGGAACGCGCACCAGTGCCTGTTCGACGGTGGCCGCCTCGCCGACCACGGTGAGGTCGGGTTCGGCGTCCAGCAGGTCGTGCACGCCGCGACGGACCACTTCGTGGTCGTCGAGGAGGAAGACACTGACCGGGGCCTTCGCACCGGGGTCAGTACCGCTGTCCGTCATCACTCACTCCGTATCCGTGGATCGGCCCACGTTCGCGGGCACCAGGGACATCCTGCCTCGGCACAGAGGCGAACGGACAGGGCCGGACGGCCCTATGTGCGCCGGGTGGGCGCACCGCGCTCCGGGGGCGTGCGCCGCAGGGGACCTTCGGCCCGTCGCCGGGGGCCTGCGGACCTGCCGTACGCCGTTCCCCGCTGGTGGAATCGGGCGACGCCACCGGTCGCCGCCCGGACCGGTCCGGCGGAGTACTCGCGCTGTACGCACCCGGGGAGACATCCGATGCGCACGACTCCGATCGCCTTGACGGAACAGCGGCTGGACGATGTCACGGTGACGGTCGCGCTGTCCGGGGAGCTGGACTACGACACGGCGGGCCGTATCGGCCCCACGCTGGAACGGCTGGTCGAGGACCGGCTGGTACTGGGCCGTCCGGCCGGCGGCCGGGAGGGGGAGCTGCTGCTGAACATGTCCGGCATCACCTTCTGCGACAGTTCGGGCGTCGAGCTGCTGCTGCGCCTGCAGCGGCGCTGCGCCGAGGCCGGTGCCCGGCTGCGGCTGTGCCAGGTGCCGCGACGGCCGGGGCGGGTGATCCGTACGCTCGGGGTGCACCGCTCCGTGCCGTGCTCCTTCACCTGAGCGGTGGCGGCGGGTCCGAACGGTGGTGGCGGGTTCGGCTGACCGGCGGTGGCGGGGAACAAATCCTCCGGAGTGGCGGGGAACAGGTCCTCCGGAAAGGACCGTTCGGCCCTGTCGCGGGCGGCCGCCGCCCGGGGACCCTTGCTGTGGGCAGAGCAAAGGGTGTGAATCATGAACGACAAGGCCGCGCGGCAGCCGGTGGAGCTTCGCCACCGGGACGCGGCTCCCCGCCGGATGACGCAGTTGAGCCGCGGCGAGGCGCTGCGGCTGCTCGGCTCCGTGTCCCTGGGACGGATCGTGTTCACGCAGCAGGCCCTGCCGGCGATCCGGCCGGTCAACCACGTCATGGACGGCGAGGACATCGTCGTGCGGCTGCACGACGGGGCGACGCTCGCGTCGATCGCGGCGCCCTCGGGCGCGCCGGGCATCGTCGTGGCGTACGAGGCGGACATCATCGACCCGGAGACGCACCTCGGCTGGAGCGTCGTCGTCACCGGGTACGCGCGGCTGGTCTCCGACCCGGTCGAGCTCGACCGGTATGAGCGGGAGCTCCAGCCGTGGGTGGCGCAGTCGATGAAGCACGCGCTGCGGATCCAGCCGGATCTGGTGACCGGCTTCCAGCTGGTGACGGAGCCGGCGGCGGCCACGAACGGCTCGACGCCCGGCGCGGGCCACGGCCCCGCCGCGCGCGTCTGACCGCCACGGCCCGGTCCGGTGCCGCTCCCGGGCCCGATGTCCACGGACCGGCCGGCCCGCACGCGGACCCGCCGGGCGATCCGGCTCCGGGCTCGCGCCCGGCCGCTCGCCGTATCGAGCCGCCGGTCGGGCGGCGACCCCTCGGCGCCCCACCGGGCGTTACCGAACCACACCCCTGGGGCGGTCGCCCGACCGGCCGTGTCACCGCTCACCGACCGGTCTCGGGTGGCGCCGGACGCCGCCCTCCCCCGCCGTGGACGAACGGCGGCGTTACGGGCGGGTCAGCGGGGCGCGCCAGACGAGGCGGCTGCCGCCGTCCTCGGGGGCCTGGATCTCCATGGTGCCGCCCATGCTCCGCGCGCGTTCCGCGAGGTTGTTCAGGCCGCTGCGGCGCCCTTCGGCGGGGATGCCGCGGCCGTTGTCCGTGACGGTGAGCACGACGTCCTTCGTGGTGGCCTGGACGCTCACCTCCACGCGGGTCGCGTGCGCGTGCCGGGCCGCGTTGCTGAGCATCTCGCTGAGCGCCGCCATCACGTGGTCGGCGATCTCCGGCACCACGTCGGTGTCGAGCAGGCCCTCCATGCTGAGCCTCGGCGGGAAGCCGAGCGTGCCGGCGGCCTCGCCGACGGCGCGGGCGATCCTGGCCCGCAGGCTGGGCCCGGCCTGCTCGTCCCGGGTGCGGAGCCCGAAGATCGTCGAGCGGATGATCTTGATGGTCTCGTCGAGGTCGCCGACCGCCCGCGAGACCCGCTCGGCGGCACCGGGGTTCTCCACGAGCCGGGCCGCGCTCTGCAGGGTCATACCGGTCGCGAAGAGCCGCTGGATGGCGAGGTCGTGCAGGTCCCTGGCGATGCGGTCGCGGTCCTCCAGCAGGGTGAGCTGCTCGGCGTCCCGCCGGCGCTCGGCGAGTTCCAGGGCGAGGGCCGCCTGACCGGCGAAGGCCAGCAGCGGATCAAGTTCGTTCTCGGAGAAGACGGGCTCGTCCTCGGAGCGGGCCAGCAGCAGCACGCCGCGGGTGCCCTCGGCGCTCGTGCCGAGCGGCACGGCCACGGCGGGGCCGAGGCCTTCGAAGCGCCGGGGTCCCGCGTTGTAGCGGTCGTCCTTCGGCAGGTCGTGGGAGGTGACCGGGGTGCCCGCGCGGTAGGCGGCGCCCGAGATGGTGCCGTCCATCGGGACGACGAGGCCCTGGCGTACGTCGTGCTCGGCGCCGATGGCGAGCTCGACGACGAGGTCGTCCGTGCCGGGCACGGGCACCGTCACGTCGGCGAGCCGGGCGCCGATGATCTCGCGGGCGCGGCGGGCGATGAGCCCGAGGACGTCCAGGCGGGAGCTGCCCGACAGCAGCGTGTTGGTGACCTCGGCGTTGGCCTGGAGCCAGCGCTGCTGGCGCTTGGAGTTCTCGTACAGGCGGGCGTTGTCGATGGCGACGCCCGCCGCGACGGAGAGCGTGGAGATGACGCTCTCGTCCTCGGCGTCGAACTCGTGGCCGCCGCGCTTGTCGGTCAGGTAGAGGTTGCCGAATACCTCGTCGCGGACGCGGATCGGTACGCCGAGGAAGGTGTGCATCGGCGGATGGTGCGCGGGGAAGCCGTACGACGACGGGTGCGCGCCGATCTCCTTGATGCGCAGCGGCTCCGGGTGGCGGATGATCTCGCCGAGCAGGCCGTGGCCTGCCGGGAAGGGGCCGATGCGGGCGATCTGGTCGTCCGTGAGCCCGTGCGTCAGGAACCGGGACAGCGTGCGGCCGTCCGGGCCGATGACGCCGAGCGCCGCGTACTGGGCGTCCACCAGCAGCGCGGCCGCCTCCACGATGCGCCGCAGCACCTGGGTGAGGTCGAGTTCGCGGCCGACCGAGACGACGGCCTCCAGCAGGCTGTGCACCCGGTCACGCGTGCCGCGGGCCGCGTTGATACGCGCCTGCAGCTCCTCCAGCAGTTCGTCCAGCCGCATCTGAGGCATCCGCGACAACGGCTTCTCCGAGTCCACCCGGCGCCCCTCCTCGATCACTCACTCGCAGTACTCCCCGGTCAGGGTATCCGCATGTGCGCCCATACGAGGGCGCGCGTACGCCGGGGCCGAACGTCCCGGGGTCCTGGACCGACGGGGACCTGCCCCGCCAGGCCCGCCGGCAGGAGGCTGGAGACGACGACGAACGCGGGTCGCGGTGGCAGTCTGGACGGTGGTGGCAGCGGCCGGCACCGCGGTGCCCGGGTCCGTCGCTCCGGTCTCAGCGGCCGGCCATCCGTCCCTCCGGGAGGAAGAGCACCGCCATGGTCCGTTACGTGTACGACTTCGCCGAGGGCGGCCGGGAGATGGCCGGCCTCCTGGGTGGCAAGGGCGCCAATCTGGCCGAGATGGTCCGTATGGGGCTGCCGGTGCCTCCGGGATTCACCGTGACGACGGAGGCGTGCCGGGTCTTCCTGGAGACCGGGGCGCCACCGCCCGAGCTGGACCGCGAGGTGAGCGAGCACCTGGCGGCGCTGGAGCGGGCCGCAGGCCGCAGGCTGGGTCAGGTGGACGATCCGCTGCTGCTCTCCGTACGGTCGGGAGCGCGGTTCTCCATGCCGGGCATGATGGAGACGATCCTCGACATCGGCCTCAACGACTACTCGGTGCTGGGGCTCGCGAAGACGCCCGCGCACGAGCGGTTCGCCTGGGACTCCTACCGCCGCCTCGTGCAGATGTTCGGGAGCACGGTGATGGGGGTCGACGCCTCCCTCTTCGAGGAGGCCCTCGCCGGGATCGAGAAGGAGCTCGAGGCCCCCGACGACACGCGCCTGGACACCTGTGACCTGATCCGGGTCGTGGAGACGTTCAAGGACCTGATCGTGGAGCGGACCGGCGAGGAGTTCCCGCAGGATCCGGCCGAGCAGCTGCACCGGGCGGTCCACGCCGTGTTCGCGTCCTGGAACCGGCCGAGGGCGCGGCTGTACCGGCGGCGCGAGCACATCCCGGACGATCTGGGGACCGCGGTCAACATCCAGATGATGGTCTTCGGGAACTTCGGCGCCGACTCGGGCAGCGGGGTCGCGTTCACCCGCGACCCGGCCACCGGACGGCCCGGCGTGTACGGCGACTACCTGCCCGAGGCACAGGGCGAGGACGTCGTCTCCGGGGTCCGCAACGCCATCCCCCTCGCCGAGCTGGAGCGGCTCGACCCGGCGAGCCACGCGGAGCTCCGCGGCCATCTGGAGCGGCTGGAGACCCACTACCGGGACCTGTGCGACATCGAGTTCACCATCGAGCACGGCACGCTGTGGATGCTGCAGACCCGGGTCGGCAAGCGGACCGCGCAGGCCGCGTTCCAGATCGCGTCGCAGCTGGTCGACGAGGGCCTGATCACTCCGGACGAGGCGCTGCGGCGGGTCGACGGGGAAGGGCTCGCGCGGCTGATGTTCCCCCGCTTCGACACCGGGGCCGCCGGTATCGGGAAGCCGCTCGCCCGGGGTGTCCCCGCGTCGCCGGGCGCCGCCGTGGGCGCGGCGGTGTTCGACTCGGAGGAGGCCGTGCGGCGCGCCGCGAGCGGCGAGAAGGTCGTGCTGGTCCGGCCGGAGACCACCCCCGACGATCTGCCCGGCATGGTGGCCGCGGAGGCGGTGCTGACCAGCCGGGGCGGCAAGACCAGTCACGCGGCCGTGGTGGCCCGCGGCATGGGCAAGGTCTGCGTGTGCGGGGCGGAGGAGATCACCGTCGATGTGCGCGGACGCCGGTTCACGGCGAACGGGACCGTGGTGGAGGAGGGCACGGTGATCTCCGTCGACGGGTCCGAGGGCCGGGTGTACGCGGGCTCGGCGCCGCTGGTCGACTCGGCCGTCATGCGCTGGTTCGAGGCCGGCGGGACCACGGCCGGCGCGGAGGACGAGGCGGAGGAGGCCGTACGGCATGTGGACCGGCTCATGCGGCGGGCCGACGCGGTACGGCGGCTGGAGGTACGGGCCAACGCGGACACGCCCGAGGACGCGGCCAGGGCCCGCCGGTTCGGTGCCCAGGGCATCGGCCTGTGCCGTACCGAGCACATGTTCCTCGGCGACCGTCGCGCGCTGGTCGAGTCCATGATCCTCGCGCACTCCGACGAGGAGCGGGAGGCGGCGCTGGCCGCGCTGCTGCCGCTGCAGCGCGCCGACTTCACCGGCATCCTGGAGGCGATGGACGGGCTTCCGGTCACGATCCGGCTGCTCGACCCGCCGCTGCACGAGTTCCTGCCGGACCGTACGGAACTCGCCGTCCAGGTCGCGCGTGAGCAGGCCGTCGGCAGGGAACCGGACGCGCACGAGACCGAGTTGCTCGCGGCCGTGACCCGGATGCACGAGACCAACCCGATGCTAGGCCTGCGCGGCGTACGCCTGGGTCTGGTCGTTCCCGGTCTGGTCGCCATGCAGGTGAGGGCGGTGGCCGAGGCGGTCGTGGCCCGTACGCGGGCGGGCGGCACGCCCCGCGCGGAGATCATGGTTCCGCTGGTGGACGCGGTGGAGGAGCTGCGGCTCGTGCGGGAGGAGGTGGACCGGGTGCTGGCGGAGGTGGCGGAGGAGTCCGGTGTGGCGCTGCACTGCCCGGTCGGCACGATGATCGAGCTGCCGAGGGCGGCGCTGACGGCGGGGCGCATCGCGCGGGACGCGGAGTTCTTCTCGTTCGGCACGAACGACCTGACGCAGACGACGTGGGGCTTCTCCCGGGACGACGTCGAGGGCGCGTTCTTCTCGGCCTATCTCGACAAGGGCGTCTTCCAGGTGTCCCCGTTCGAGACGCTCGACCGGGAGGGTGTGGGGCGGCTGGTGGAGATCGCCGTCGCCGAGGGGCGGGCGGCCAGGCCCGACCTGAAGATCGGGGTGTGCGGTGAGCACGGCGGCGACCCCGATTCGGTGCACTTCTTCCACGACACGGGCCTCGACTACGTCTCCTGCTCGCCGTTCCGGGTACCGGTCGCCCGGCTGGAGGCCGGCCGGGCGGCGCAGAGCGGTGTGCAGGACAGCGACACCAGGTGAGCCGCACGGCCCGGGGCGGCGTGGGGCCGGTCGCCCGCCGTCGCGGGGAACACAGGCCCTGCCCACCGGAGGCGCCGGGCGGGAGACTGCCGGAAGACCGCCGGAGGACCGCCGGAGGACCGAAACGACACGGCCGGGGAGGAGGAGCCGTCGGTGAAGCCCAGCACCGTAGGGGAAGTGATGACCCGTCAGGTCGTGCAGGCGCGGCCGGACACGCCGCTGGAGGAGCTGGCCGAGCTGTTGGCCGCCCACCGGATCAGGGGCATCCCGGTGGTCGACGGTGACGACAAGGTGGTGGGTGTGGTGTCGAAGACCGACCTGACACGGCACCGGACGGCGACGACCGCAGCGGACGACGACCCGGCGGGCCCCGGCCCGGCGGCGGCGACCGCCGCCGACCTGATGTCGTCACCCGCCGTCACTGTCCACCCCGAGCAGCGGGTGGAGGACGCGGCGCGCATCATGGAGCGCCGCAGGATCGCCCGGCTGCCCGTGGTGGACGAGGAGGACCGGCTGATCGGCATCACCACGCGCCGGGACCTGCTGAGCGTCTTCCTGCGCAGCGACGACGAGATCCGCGCGGAGGTCACCGAGCAGGTCGTGCCACGCACGCTGACGGTGCCGCCGCCGGGCGGTGTCCGGGTGTCCGTACGGGACGGCCTGGTCACCCTGGAGGGCTCGCTGGCCCACGGCTCCGAGGCGGCCGCCCTCATCGGAGCGACCTGGCGGGTGGACGGCGTCGTGGGCGTCGTCAACCGCCTGGCCGCGCGCCCGGAGGACACCCCCGGGGAACGGTAGACACGGTGGGCGGATCCCCGCACGCGCGCCATGAGCGCCGGGCCCGTCCCGTGTTCCAGAGGCGCCCACGCTGTTCTGCCAGCGGCGGAACACCGACCGGACCGGGCTCGACGATCACTACAGTCCGGTCTCATGACGACGATGACGACGCGTACGGTCGAGTACCCGGCCGACGGTTTGACGATGATCGGGCACCTCGCGCTCCCGGCCGGTGTCGACCGCCGGCCCGCGGTGCTGCTCGGGCCAGAGGGCATGGGGCTCAGCGACGTCGAGCGCCGCCGGGCCGATGCTCTCGCCGAGCTGGGATATGTGGCGCTGGCCTTCGACCTTCACGGCGGGCGCTATCTGGGTGACCCCGAGGAGATGCTGGCCCGTTGCATGCCACTGCTCGCTGATCCCGACCGGATGCGGCGCATCGGCCACGCGGCACTCGACGAGTTGCGCACCGAGCCCCGGACCGACCCCGACCGGATCGCCGCCATCGGCTACGGCACCGGGGGCGCCATCGCGCTGGAACTCGGGCGAGGCGGCGTCGACCTGCGCGCGATCGGGACAGTCAACGCGACTACCACGGGCCGGCCGGGCGAGGCGGCGCGCATCCGCTGCCCGGTGTGGGCCGGGGTCGGATCGGAAGACCCGATCATGCCGCCCGCGCAACGAGACGCGTTCACCACGGAGATGCAGGCCGCGGGCGTCGACTGGCGCCTCGCCGTCTATGGCGGCGCCTTGCACGCCTTCCACCACCCGCCGGTCGACCACCCCGTGGTCCCCGGTGTCGGCTACCACCCACAGCACGCGCGGCGAGCCTGGCGCGACATCGTCGACCTGCTCGCCGAGTGCCTGCCCGTGACGGAGGACCTGGGGGCGTGACCCAGGCAGGCGTGGATCGGTCACGAGACATCGACGCCGAAGAGGCCCCGCCGGAGCCGGACGGGTGCCGCGCATCTGCCGCATCGGCTCGATCGAGCCGACACCGCCGGGCGTCGACCAGGGCCGATGTCGCTTGATACGGCACTAGCGATCACCGACCTCCGTCGGCACGGGAGATTCGCCGACGGTGTCAACGGCAGGCCGGGGGCGGCGGGGGCCACCACGCTCGACCGACGCGCCGATGGGGCACTGGCCGATGGGGCGCTGGCCCCATCGGCGCGTCGGCGTCCGGGTCAGTCGTGGGGGACCACGGCGACCGGGCAGTGCGCGTGGTGCACCAGGGCGTGGGCGATCGGACCGGGACGGGCGCGGCGGCCCGCCACGAGCAGGGACGCCCCGGCGGCCGCGTCGAGCAGATGCCTCGCCGCCCGGCCGGGTGCGGCCGTCTCCGTCACCGTGACGTCCGGGTACTTGCTCCGCCAGGGCGCCAGCACCGCCGACAGGAACCGCTCCGGGTCGTCGTACGGGCGGGCCGCGCCCGGCGCGAAGGCGTGGACGACCCGCAGCTCGGCGCCCCGCCGGTCGGCGGCGTCGAAGGCGTACGCCAGGAGCTCGTCGCACGGGTGCGCCAGGTCCAGTCCGAGGACGACCCGCCCGCCGCTGCCCGGGCCCGTCCGCTCGCCGGCCCGGACGAGGACCACGGGGCACGGTGTCCGCGCCACGACCCCGGCGGCGACGGAGCCGACCAGATAGCCGGTCAGCCCGCTGAGCCCGCGCGAGCCGAGGACGAGCACCTCCGCGTCGAGCGCGGCCGTCAGCAGGGCCGACACCGGAGTCCGGGACATCTGCCGGTCGGTGACGCGCAGGTCCGGGTGGGTCTCGCGGACGGCTTCCTCGGCCTCGCGGAGCACCAGTTGCGCCCAGTACCGCTGGGTCGCGCCCGCGGCCGCCGCACCCGACGGGTGCGGGTGCCAGCGCCAGGCGTGCACCAGGTGCAGCGGCGCGTCCCTGCGTACCGCCTCGTCCGCGCCCCACCGTGCCGCGGCCAGACTCTCCGCGGAGCCGTCGACGCCCACGATCACCGATCGACGCATGTCCCCTGCCTCCATAGGTCGACGCAGTACCTCTGCCGGCTTCCGCGCGGCGCGGAGCGGCTTCTCGCCGTCAGGCTCCTCGCGCACCCGCGACGGGGCCAGGGGCCCGCCGGGCCGCTCCGCGGGCCGTACGGCCCTGTGGCGGGGGCGACGGCCGCACCGACGCTGGCGGGTGACGCCGAGGAAGGGATACGGACATGGAGCGCGCCGTGGTGGTCGGAGTCGACGGCTCCGCGCACAGTGACTTCGCCGTGTACTGGGCGGCGGCGGAGGCGGCGCTGCGCCGGCTGCCGCTGCGCGTGGTCCATGTGTCGTCGCTGTCCGCCGACGAGCTCGCCGAACTGTGGCCGTACCGGCCGGAGCCCCTGCCGGGGCACGTCCTGCCCGATCTCGGGGCGCGTTTCCCGTCCCTACGGGTCGACGGGGTACGCCGTACCGGGGCGCCCGTGGCCGCGCTGACCGGCGAGGGCCGGTCGGCCGCGCTCGTGGTGCTCGGCACGCGGGGCGCCGGAGGGTTCACGGGGCTGCCGGTGGGCTCGGTCGCGCGGGGTGTGGCGGAGGTGTGCCCCTGCCCCGTGGTGCTGGTGCCCGGCGGGGTTCCGGGCCACGGCCACGTGACCGGCGGTCCTGGCGCCCGTCCGGGCGCGGTGCCCGCGCACGGGCGGCCCCGGCAGGTCGCGCTCGGCCTCGACGTCCACGACCCGGTGGACGCCGCGGTGGACTTCGCGTTCGAGGCGGCCCGCCGCCGGGGCGCGGTGCTGCGGGCCGTGCACGCGTGGCGGCCGACGTCACCGGTGGCCGGCCGTGCGCCGCTGCCGTTCCGGGTGCCGGGCGCGGCACGGGCCACGCGGGAGGCCGAGGAGACGCGGACGCTGGCGGACGCCGTGGCGCCGTGGCGGGAGAAGTACCCGGAGGTGACCGTGCACGAGGAGGCGGTGCTGCTCGGCGCGGCGGACGCGCTGGTGTACGCGTCGGCGCGGAGCGATCTGCTGGTTCTGGGGCGGTCCGCCCGGCGGCTGGGCGGCGTGGCGGACCCGGTCCTGGGCCGCACGCACTGCCCGGTGGCGATCGTCCCCGGGTGACCGGCCCACCCGTCGCCCCGCTCGTGAGGGAGAGCGGGCGGAGGGAGGCGCATGGGCCTCATGTCCCGGGTTCGGCGGCGGCGCCGGAGCCGGTCGGGGCACATACCCGGGACCTTGGTCCCGCATCCTCCGCCGAACGCCCTGCGCCCCATAGGGCCGCTGGTACACAGGGCTTGCCTGCGTTTCAGCGGCGATCAGCATCACCCGCCTCGCCTTCTTAGGAGTCCCATGCTTTCCGCCGACTCGGCCTCGATGATCCGGGCCACTCTCCCCGCCGTGGGCGGGGCATTGGACGAGATCACCACCCGCTTCTACGCCACGATGTTCGCCGAGCGTCCCGAGCTGCTGGACGGACTGTTCAACCGGGGCAACCAGGCCAGTGGCGCGCAGCGCCGGGCGCTGGCCGGTTCGATCGCGGCGTTCGCCGGTGCGCTGCTGGCGGACCCGGAGGCCCGGCCGGACGCGCTGCTGTCGCGGATCGCGCACAAGCACGTGGCGGTGGGCGTCACGGACGACCAGTACACGATCGTGCACAAGTACCTGTTCGGCGCGATCGTCGAGGTGCTGGGCGACGCGGTGACGCCCGAGGTCGCCGCGGCCTGGGACGAGGTGTACTGGCTGATGGCGGGGGCCCTGATCGCGCAGGAGGCCCGGCTCTACCTGGAGGCGCAGGTCCGGCCCGGGCACCCGTGGCGGCGGTGGACCGTGGTGGAGCGGCGCGACGAGACGGCCGACACCGTGTCGCTGCTGCTGCGCCCCTCGGACGGCGCGCCCGCACCGCGCGCCAAGGCCGGCCAGTACGTGAGCGTGCGGGTGCGGATGCCGGACGGTGTGCACCAGCTGCGCCAGTACAGCCTGTCGTCCGCCCCCGGTGACGACCTGCGGCGGATCACCGTCAAGCGGGTGCACGGCGACCAGGCCCCGGACGGCGAGGTGTCCAACCTGCTGCACCGCACCGTCCACCGGGGTGACGAGCTCACCCTCTCCGCCCCGTTCGGCGATGTGGTCCTGGACGAGGCGGACCGGCCGGTGGTGCTGGTCTCGGCGGGTATCGGCTGTACGCCGATGGTCGGCATGCTGGAGCACCTCGCGGCCACCGGCTCCAGCCGCCCGGTGACCGTGCTGCACGCCGACCGCTCGGCCGACGACCACGCGCTGTGCTCCGACACGCGCCGCCTGGTCGCCGAACTGGCGGGCACCCGTGCCGTGTTCTGGTACGAGGAGGGTGAGGCGTCCGGCGACACGGGCACCGGCGCCGAGCCCGAGACCCGTACCGGTCTGATGGACCTCGACGGGGTCGACGTCCCCACCGACGCGAGCGTGTTCCTGTGCGGCCCGCTGTCGTTCATGCGGGCCGCGCGGGAGCAGCTGCTGCGGGCGGGGGTGTCCGCCCGCGACATCACGTACGAGGTGTTCGGCCCGGACCTGTGGCTGGCCGACGCCACGGCCTGACGGCCTGACGGCTCGGCGGCCCGGGCGGCCGGGCCGCCCGGCGGTCAGCCGCGGGGGCGCAGGACGCAGCGCGCGGGGCCTTCCGCGCGCAGCGTGATGCCCGTGCTGACGGGCACGTGGGTGTCGACCGCCGCCAACTCGTACTCCTGAAGAATCATCGCGAGCGCCAGTACGGACTCCAGCATCGAGAAGTGCTGGCCGATACAGGCGCGAGGACCGCCTCCGAACGGGAACCAGGCGTACCGGGGGCGGTCCTTCTCGTTCTCCGGAGTGAACCGCTCGGGGTCGAAGCGCTCCGGGTCGTCCCAGTAACGGGTGTGCCGGTGCGTCACCCACGGGGCGACGACGACATCGGCTCCTGCGGGAATGACATGGCCGCCGATCTCGGTCGCGGCGACGGCCCGGCGGCCGATCACGGGGCCGGCCGGGTAGAGGCGCATGGACTCCTTGAGCACCTGGCCGAGGTAGGGCAGCTTGTCGAGGTCCGACGCCTCGGGGGTGCGTCCCGCGAGGACGCGGCCGACCTCGTCCCTGGCGCGGTCCTGCTGCTCGGGGTGGCGCGCCAGCAGGTGCAGGGCGAACGCCAGCGACGTGGCCGTGGTCTCGTGACCGGCCAGCAGGAAGATGAGCACCTGGTCGCGGATCCCGGCCGCGTCGAGGCCGCTGTCCTCGTCGTCGCCGGCCTGGGCGAGCAGGGTGAGCAGATCGTCGCCGGTCGCGGCGCCCGCGTCGGCCCGGCGCTCCTCGATGATGCGGTCGCAGACCGCGTACAGCTCGCTCGTCGCGGCGGCCGCCCGGCGGTTGCCCGGCGTGGGCCAGTGGCGCGGCGGGTTGGCCGGGGAGAAGCCGCGCCGCAGGACGTAGTCGCCGATGACGGGGAAGCAGCGTTCCACGACGTCGACGGCGGCCTCGACGTCGGTGCCGAAGAGGATGCGGGCGACCGCGCGCAGGGTGAGCCGGGTCATCTCGGCGACGACGTCGACGGTGGCGTCGGGCGCGTTCCGCCAGGCGGCCGTCATCGTCGCGGTCTCGGCGGTGACCGCGTCGGCGTAACCGTCGACCCGGCGGCGGGTGAACAGCGGCTGCACCAGCCGGCGTTGGCGGAGGTAGTCCTCGTCCTGGCTGGTCAGCAGGCCGTTGCCGAACGATTCGCGGACCTCCTGGTAGAAGGTGTTGTCCTTGCGGAAGTTGGCGGAATCGGTCGCCAGGATCCGCTGGGCGCCCTCCGCCGAGAACACGGCGTACACCTCGGCCCGCAGGCCGGGCGGCCCGGCGGTGACCCGGACGACGTCGCCGTGGTCGCGGTGTGCCTGCAGGAACGTGCCGAGCGAGTCCTTCTTCAGGTCGAGCATCGAACCGAGCAGCGGGATGCCCGCCGGGCCCGGAACCTGTGTGCCGGTGATGGTCATGAGTCTCCCCCGGGCCGCCGCCTCCGGCGACCCCGTCGCGGCGGCCCTGCGTTCGAGGGCGATTCTGCCCGAAGGTTCCCGGCACCGGGAGGGGTCGGCGGCGCGGCCCTGATCTTGACACCTCCCGGAGAACGGATCGTGCCGCCCGCCGGAGGGGCCGCCGTGCGCACCGCGGGACGGATCCCGCCGGCCGCCGGAGACAGGTGATTCCGCCGATGCCCGCGCGCCGGACGCGCCGCGACAGTGGCACCGCTGACCCGCAGCGCACACGGCTGTGGCGGGCGGGCGCCGCGTCGCGCGCCGCCCCCCGCTCCCCGCCGTCCCCCCACGATCGAGAGGACGACTCCACCGTGCAGCAGCACATGTCCGAGAGCCGCACCACCGTCACCGCGGGCACCCCCGAACGCCCCGCCGGGACCGGCCGTCGCCGTCGCCTCCGCTCCCTGCTGGCCGGAGTGGTGGCCCTGGCCGCCGTCGGCACGCTGGGCGCCGCCGCCGCGCCCGACGCGCGGGCCGCCGCCGACAATCCGTACGAGCGGGGCCCCGCGCCGACCACCGCGAGCATCGAGGCGGCCCGCGGCCCCTACACCGTCGCCGACACGAGCGTCTCGTCCCTCGCCGTCACCGGCTTCGGCGGGGGCACGATCTACTACCCCACCTCCACCAGCGACGGCACCTTCGGCGCGGTGGCCGTCTCCCCCGGGTACACCGCGCGCCAGTCGTCCATCGCCTGGCTGGGCCCGCGCCTGGCCTCGCAGGGGTTCGTCGTGTTCACCATCGACACGCTCACCACCCTCGACCAGCCCGAAAGCCGGGGCCGTCAACTCCTGGCGGCGCTCGACTACCTGACCCAGCGGAGCGCCGTCAGGGGACGGATCGACAGCAGCCGTCTCGGGGTGATGGGCCACTCGATGGGCGGGGGCGGCAGCCTGGAGGCGGCGAAGAGCCGCCCGTCGCTCCAGGCGGCGATCCCGCTCACCCCGTGGAACCTGGACAAGACCTGGCCCGAACTGCGGACGCCCACGCTGATCGTGGGCGCCGACGGCGACTCCGTCGCACCGGTCTCCTCGCACGCCGAGCCGTTCTACGAGAACCTGCCGTCGACGCTCGACAGGGCGTATCTGGAGCTGAACAACGCGACGCACTTCGCGCCGAACACGTCCAACACGACGATCGCGAAGTACAGCGTCTCGTGGCTCAAGCGGTTCATCGACAACGACACCCGCTACGAGCAGTTCCTGTGCCCGCTGCCGCGCCCCAGCCTGACCATCGAGGAGTACCGGGGCAACTGTCCGCACACGTCCTGACGAAGACCGCCGTCACCGTCGGCGGGGTCGCGGGCGCCGCCGGGGCCGTGGGCGTCCCCGGGGCCACGGGCGTCGGCGGGCTGTGCGACGGCACAGAGATGCGGAGGTGCCGGTGGGTGCGAGCCCATCGGCACCCCCGCCGGGTTTACGCGGAAGTAACCTGCCGGTGTGGCGGACGTGAGGAACAGGACTGCCGCGCAGGCACGGCTGCACGGCCGGAGTGCCGCACTCCGCGCCGTGCGCGGTGTGTTCGAGGGGCTGCGGCACGGACACGGCGGGGCGCTCCTGGTGGCGGCGGAGCCGGGGCTCGGGCGCACCGCGCTGCTGGAGCGGGCGGCCCACGAGTTCCGCACCGCCGGGCCGACGGGGGCGACGGAGGCGACGGTGCTGATGGTCACGGCGGCGCCCGCCGAGAGCGACATCCCGTGCAGCGGACTGCACGCGCTGCTCTCGGCCGCCCGGCGGACAGCGGGCACGGCGGTGACGGGCGCCGGTCCGGGCCTGGCCGGTTCGGTCGGCGGCCGTGGGTTCGGCAGCGGTCCGGGCGGTGGCGGCGGTACGTCCGACGGCGGCGGTGGCGGTACGGGCGGCGGCGGCCGTGCGGGCGGTGATGTGCTGCTCGGCACGCCCGGCCCCGGCCGGCTGCTGGAGCTGCTGGAGTCGCTGGGCGATGTCGCCGGGGGCGGCCCCCTCCTCGTGTGCGTCGACGACGCGCACCTGTGGGACGCCGGGTCGCGCGCTGCCCTCGGTTTCGCCGCCCGCCGTCCGGGCGCCCTGCACGGGGTGGCCCTGATCCTGTCGGTGGCCGAACACCGGCTGGACGAACCGGACTTCGCGGGGCTACCGGTGGTACGGCTCGCTCCGCTCGCCGAGGACGCGGCGGCGGCGCTGTTGGAGGACCTGGCGGGCGTACGGGTGGACCCCGGCGTACGGGACGAGCTGCTGCACGAGGCGGAGGGCAATCCGGCCGTGCTGCGGGCCCTGGTGCGCGGCCTGTCCCGGGAGGAGCTGGCCGGGCACGCGCCCCTGCGCCGGCCACTCACCGACGGGGCGGCGCTCGGCCGGGTCTTCGCGCGGCGGCTCGGCGAACTCCCCCAGGACACGCGGCAGTTGCTGCTGCTGGTGGCGGCCGCGCACGAACGCGACCCGGTAGGCCCCGGCGCTGACGCGGCCGTCGTCCTGCGGGCGGCACTGCGGGCCGGTCTCGGCGCGGGTGTGCTGGACGCGGCGGAAGCGGCGGGCATCGCCCGGGGCTCCGGCGACCGGATCGCGTTCACCGGTTCGCTGCCGTGGCGTGCCGTCCTGGCCGGTGCGCCGCTGTCGCGGCGGCGGGCCGCGCACCGGCTGCTGGCGTCGGTGCTGGCGGCCGATCCGTACCGGCTGCCGCACCTGCTCCACCGGGCCCTCGCCGCCGACGGCCCCGATCCGGCGCTCGCGGCCGACCTGGCGGGGGCGGCGGCCGTCGCGCAGCCGGGGGCCACGCACGGGGAGCGTTCCGCGGCCTGGGCCAGGGCCGCCGAGCTCACCGCCGACGACGGTGCGCGCACCGCGCGGCTCGCGGCGGCGGCGGAGCACGCGCGGCTGGCGGGGCGCCCGTGGGCGGCGCGGCGGCTGCTGGCGGTGACCCGCGAGGGCGCCGTCCACGACGCGGTACGCGGCAGGACCGCACTCGTACGCGGCACGCTCGCGCTGCGTGACGGCCCGGCGGGTGACGCCCATGAGACGCTGCTGCTGGCCGCCGGGCTGCTGCGGCGGCACGATCCGGTGCGGGCGGCCGAGGCCCGCTTCGGGGCCATGGAGGCCGCCTGGGCGGCGGGTGACACGGCGGGCTGTCTGCGCGCGCTGTCGGCCGACGGACCCGCGGGCTCCGTCGACGAGGACTTCCGGGCCGGGATGTCCGCCGTGCTGGAGGGCCGGACGGGGTCCGCCTGGGCTCCGCTGCGGCGGGTGATCGCAGGCGCCGGTGGGCAGGACGATCCGGCGCGGCTGCTGCGGGCCGGGGTCGCCGCGCTGGTCGTCGGGGACCTCCCGGCCGCGTGCGCGGTGAACGCGCGGGCGCTGGCCGTCGCGCGGGCGAGCGGGCTGATCGCGTACGTACCGCAGATCCTGGAGCATCTGGCGTACGCGGAGCTGCGGGCCGGGCGGCACGCACGGGCACGGGCGCACGCCCAGGAGGGGCTGCGGGCCGCGCACCGGGCGGGGCAGCGCAACGGGGTCGCCCAGCAGCACGCCGTACTGGCCCTGGTCGCCTCGGTCGAACGGGACGCGGCGGCCGTCGCGGGGCACGCGGCGGCCGCCCTGGCGATCGCGGGACCGCACGGGCTGGCGCAGGCCGCCACGCTCGCCGAATGGGCGTCGGCCCGGGCCGATCTGTGCCATGGGCGGGCCGCCGAGGCCATGGCACGGCTGGGTCCGCTGGTACGGCCGGGGCCCCGGCGCGGCCACTTCGGCGTCCGGATGCTCGCCGTGCCGTGTTACGTGGAGGCCGCCGCGCTCGCGGGCCGGGCGGACGAGGCGCACGGCGCCGTGGAGGAGTTCGCCGTCTGGTCGGCGGCGGGGATCGACCCGCAGGCACCCGCGCTGCTGGCCCGCTGCCGTGCGCTGCTCGCCGGACCCGAGGCGGCGGAAGCGCTGTACGCGGCGGCGCTGACCCGGCACGAGAGCTGGCCCGCCGCTCCGGCCCCGGGCGGCGACTTCGAGCCCGCCCGCACGCTTCTGCTGTACGGCAAGTGGCTGCGGCGGAGGCGGCGGCCGCGCCAGGCGCGGGAGCGGCTGCGGGACGCGCTCGTCCTGTTCGAGCGGTGCGGGGCCCGCGCCTGGGCGGACGAGACGCGGGCCGAGCTGCGCGCGACCGGCGGGCCGCCGTGCGGTGGACCGCCACCCGACGGGGAACCGGCCGGGGCGCTGGCCCGGCTGACGCCGCAGCAGCTACGGGTGGCCCGGCTGGTGGCCGAGGGTGCCACCAACCGGGAGGTGGGCCGCAGCCTCTCGGTGAGCCCCCGCACCGTCGACCACCACCTCCGGAACGTGTTCGCGGCCCTGGGGGTGCGGTCGCGCGTCGAGCTGTCCCGGCTGGTCGACCGCGCGGGCGGCCCACCGGTCCCCGCGGGTCCTCAGGCGGAGTGGGACGCGTCGCCGGACGCGCCGTGACCGTCCCTCAGTGCGGCGAGGGTGGCGTCGAGGTCGGCCGGGCGGGGCCGGTTGTGCGGCAGCCTGCCGAGTACGGCGGCCATGCCGCAGGTGTCGGTGAGCGCCGAGAAGACCAGTCCGCCGGCGATGCCCGCGGAGAGCAGCAGGAAGGCCGGGTGGAGCAGCCCGAGGGCGAGGCCGGTCAGGACGAGCGTTCCCGCGGTGAGGCGGACCTGTCGCTCCATGCCCCAGACCGTGCGGGGCGCGCCCGGCGGACGGTGCAGGTCGTGGCCCCGGGCGGCCCAGGCACCGGTGCCCCCGGCGAGGGTGGCGGTGGTGATGCCGCTGTCCGCGAGGAGCCGGCAGGCGTTCCCCGAGCGGGCCCCGGAGGCGCAGACGACGAGGATGTCGCGCCGCTCGGCGGCCCGCCGGATGTCGGGGAGGGCACGGTCGAGTCGGTCGAGGGGGATGTTGAGGGCCCCGGGCAGGTGGCCGGCGGCGTACTCGCCCGGTGTGCGGACGTCGATCACGGTCAGCTCGTGCAGGCGCGAGCGGGCCTGGTCGGTGTCGAGCGAGCGCGGAGTGATGGTCATGACGGTGTCATCCTTGATTGTCGACGGTGCCCCGAACCGGGAGGTACATTACCCCCAGGGGTATATATGTACCCCGGGGGGTATACGGGGCACGCATGAGGAGTGGCTGTGGAACTTGATCTCGCGGGGGCAGAGCTGAAGGCCGTGCTGAACCGGCTGCGCCGGGCACAGGGCCAGATCGCCGGAGTGATCCGGATGATCGAGGAGGGGCGTGACTGCGAGGAGGTCGTGACCCAGCTCGCGGCGGCGTCCCGGGCGTTGGACCGGGCCGGTTTCGCGATCATCGCGACGGGTCTCCAGCAGTGCATGACGGACATGGAAGGCGGCCGGAAGGCCGGTGAGGACCCGGAGCAGATGCGGGCCCGCCTGGAGAAGCTCTTCCTGTCGCTCGCCTGAGCCACCGCCGGGGCGACCCGCCGGGCGCCCGCCCCGGTCGGCAGGTCACCGCACCGCGTCCACCAGCATGAACGCGGCGACCCCGAGGAGCGCCCAGGCGAAGACGCGCCGCAGCACCCGTGTCGGCACCTTGGCGCCCAGGCGCCGCCCGTCCCAGGCACCGAGCATCGCGGCGGCGGCGAACGGGCCGACCACCGCCCAGTCGACCGCCCCCGCCGTACCGGTGCGCGCGACCAGGGCGGCCAGCGAGTTGGCGGTGATGACCAGCAGGCTGGTGCCGACGGCGGCCCGCATGCCGAGGCCGACGACTCCGACCAGGGCGGGTACGGCGAGGAATCCGCCGCCGACGCCGAGGAAACCGGTCAGGGCCCCCAGACCCGCTCCCGCGGTGGCCGCCCGGACGGGCCGCACGGGGCGCACACCGCCGGCCGTGCCCGCGCTCCCGCCGCCGTCCCCCTCACCGGCCTCGGCCGGCTCCGCCGACGGCCGGAGCATCCGCGCCGCCGCCAGCGCGGCGACGGCGGCGAACGCCCCGGTGAGCAGCGACTGCGGCACGTTCCCGGCGAGTGCGCCGACGAGCACGGCGGGGCCCGCGCCCGCCACCGCGAAGAGGGCCCCGGTGCGCCAGCGGACCTGTCCGGCCAGGGCGTGCGCGTACAGGGCGGTGGCGGACGTGACGGTCACGATGACCAGGCTCGCGGTAGTGGCCGCGACCGGGGTGAAACCGAGCAGGTAGATCAGTGCGGGCACGGCGAGGACGCTGCCGCCCCCGCCGAGCGCGCCCAGCGCCAGACCGACGACGGCTCCGGCGGTGAGGGCGAGGAGGAGCACACTCACGCCGCCGGGCCGCCCTCGCCGCCGCCGTCACGCCCGCGCCCGCGCCCGCCGTCACGTTCGCCACCGGCGACGCCTGGTGCGGGCGCGTCACCCCGTGCGGGCGCGTCGCCCGGTGCGGGCGCGACGACCGGCTCGGGCGCGACGACCGGCTCGGGCGCGACGACCGGCAGTCCCGCGTCCGCCCAGGCGCGCATGCCGCCCTCGACGTCGACGGCGTCCGCGCCCCGCTCGGCCAGCAGGCGCGCCGCGTACCGCGAACGCTTCCCGGAGCGGCAGACCACGACGAGCCGCCGGTCCCGCGCGGCCGCGGGCAGGGCGCCACCGGCGAGGAGGTGGGACAGCGGTGCGTGCACGGCGCCCGGTGCGTGTCCGGCGGCCCACTCGGCCTCCTCGCGCACGTCCACCAGGACGGCGCCGCCATCGGCCGCCAGGCGCTGGGCCTGCCGGGGCCGGACGCGCCGCTCGGACTCCCCGGGCTCGGCGTCACCCGTGACCAGGCGCAGGTCCGTGTCGCGCACCGCGTCGAAGGTGTCGTCCACGGCCACGACGTCGCGCCCGGCCGCGTCCAGCAGGGACGCGGCGATGGCCGCGCGCATCCCTCCGGCGCAGTGCACCCAGACGGTGCCGTCGGGTACCTCGCGCAGTCGCCGGTGCAGCTGGTGGACGGGGATGTGGACGGAGTCGGCGATCCGGCCTCCGGCGCGTTCGGAGTCCCGGCGTACGTCGAGGACGACGACGCGCGGGTCGTGCGCGGCGGCGTCCGCGAGGTCCGCGAACGTGGCGCGGCGCAGGGTGCGAAGGGACTCGCCGCCCCGTACCCAGGTGCCGGGCGCCGACGTGGCCGCGGCGGCGGGCCGGTCGATGCCCACCCGGACCAGTTCGCGCTGGGCGGCGGCGAGCTGCTCGGGAGAGGCGGCGAGCAGGGTGACGGGCTTGCCCCAGGGGATCATCCAGGCGAGGTACGTGGCGAGCTGCCCGTCCGCCTCGAAGTTGAACGACCCGGCGACATGGCCTTCGGCGAAGGCGATCCGGTTGCGCAGGTCCACCACCCACTCCCCCGCCGCCAGCCGGGCGGCGATCTCGTCGGCGTCGGCGACGGCGGGCGGGGTCAGGTCGACGGGGGCGGGGCCCGCGGCGTTGGCGGGGCCCATGTGGGCGTAGTAGGCGGGTACGTCGTCGAGCGCGGCGAGCAGTGCGGCGACGAAGGTGTCCACGTCCTGGGCGAGCGCGTCGTTGGCGGTCTTCTCCCGGCCGATCGTGGTCGCGTCGCCGTCCGCCTGGGCGGCGGAGCAGAAGCTGCCGAACCCGTGCGTGGGCAGGACGGGCGTGTCGTCGGGGAGTTCGGCGGCGAGCCGGTGGGCGGAGGCGTGCTGGGCGCGGGCCAGGGCTTCGGTGAGCCGGGGCTCGACCAGGTCCGGGCGGCCGACCGTACCGATGAGCAGCGAGCCTCCGGTGAAGGCGGCGACGGCGGCGCCGCCGTCCTCCAGGACGTAGGCGGTGTGGTGCGGCGTGTGGCCGGGTGTGGCCAGGGCGCGCAGCGTCAGCCCGTCCTCCAGCGCGACGCGGTCGCCGTCGTGGACGGGGACGCGGGCGAAGGAGACCTGCGCGCCGGCCGGTACGAGGTAGGCGGCGCCGGTGAGGCGGGCGAGTTCGAGGCCGCCGGTGACGTAGTCGTTGTGGATGTGGGTCTCGACGACATGGGTGATCCGCACCCCGCGCCGGGCGGCCGCGCCGACGACCCGGTCGATGTCGCGGGGCGGGTCGACGGCGACCGCCGTACGGCCGCCGCCCGCGAGGTAGGCGCGGTTGCCGAGCCCTTCCACCGCGATGGTGTCCACGAAGAACACGTGCGTACTCCCTTCCGAACGAAAAGTACCCCCGGGGGTATACAACCGAGGCTAGCACAGGTACCCCCGGGGGTATTTTCACGGGTGCGGGCGGCCCCGGCGCAAGGGCGGAACACGCCACGCGGCAGACCCCGTTGGCCCGCCGGGCACCAGGCGGCGCGCACGCCGACGGCCCGCCCCGCCACCCCGGAGGGGCGGCCGGACGGGCCGGGGAACGGGCGAGGCGGTCGCCTCAGGCGGTCACGGGTTGCGCGGTACGACCGTCATGGGCATCCGGTCGGGGTGGGCCACCGCCGAGGCCACCTCCTTGGGGGTGTGGCCGGGGACGGGCCGCAGCCGCCAGCGCGCGAGGATCGTGGCCAGCGCGATGGTGGCCTCCGTCCAGACGAAGGCGTCGCCGATGCACTTGCGGTTGCCGGCGCCGAACGGAATGTACGCCTGGCGTTCGATGGCAGCCTTGCGCTCGGGCAGCCAGCGGTCGGGGTCGAAGCGGTCGGGCTCCGTGTAGAGGCGGGGGTCCCGGTGCAGGGCGTAGAGACTGAAGGCGATCTCCGTGCCCTCCGGGAAGCTGTATCCGCCCAGCTCCACCGGGGCGGTGGCCCGGCGCATGAGCAGGGTGACGCCGTGCAGCCGGATGACCTCGTCCAGCACCCGGCGGACGGCGGTCAGCTTCGGGACGTCCTCGATGGCCACCGGCCGGTCGCCGACGACCTCCTGGATCTCGGCGACGAGTTGCTCCTCCACGTCGGGGTGGAGCGCCAGTTCATGGAAGGTCCATGACAGTGTCGAAGCCGTCGTCTCGGCCCCGGCGAACAGGATGGTGCTGAGCTCGTCCCGGACCTCGCTGTCGGAGAGGGACTCGCCGGTCTCGGCGTCCTGCGCGTCGAGCAGGACCGACAGCAGATCGTTGTGCCCGGTCCGCCCGGAGCGCCGGGTGGTGGCGACGACCTCGTCGATCACTTCCCGCAGCCTCGCCGCGGCGGCGTCGAAGTCACGGTTGGCGGGGATCGGGAGCCGGTCGAGGATCTTCGGCGACGCGGCCCGTATCAGCATGTTCTTCAGGACGACCGGCAGGTTCTCGCGCACGGCCACCACGGCGGGCAGGCCGATGTCCGTGGAGAACATGGTCGACGCCAGGGTCTCGATGGCGTACTGGGCCATCGCCTGTTCCATCTCGATCTCCTGGCCCGGCGTCCAGGAGTCCGCCAGCGCACGGGCGTTGTCGCTCATGACCGCCGCGTACATCGAGATGCGCTGGGGGTGGAACATGGGCTGGATGAGCCTGCGGTGCCTGCGGTGCACCTCCCCGTTGGCCGTGGCGAGGCCGTTGCCGGCGAGCGGACGCAGCCGGTCGAAGAGCCGCCCCTTCTCGAAGCTCCGCGCCTGGCGGACCGTCACCTCGTGTACGAGCTCCGCCGACGTGGCGATGTAGACGGGCATCGTGCCCAGGTCGACCTGGACGAGGTCGCCGCTGTCCCGCAGCGACTTGAGGAAGCCGAGCGGATCGCGCCACAGCTTCCAGGCATGCCCGAGGAGGGGCACCGCACCGGGGGCGCGGGGAGGCGAGGCCACCCCTGCTGACACCGAAACTGACACCGAGGAATCCTTTGCTCTAGGCGGTCCGCTGGACCGGCCGGTTGCGGCCGGGCGCGGTCGTGCCGGACGGCAGGAGGTCCCACCACCAGGCGACGCAGGCGATGTCGAGCGGTTCGCGGCTGTCGTCGGTGGGCGTGTCCCGGAACACCGACGGCATGGCGGCGGGGTCCTCGGGGGTGGTGTACCGCACGGAGCTGATGCCCCAGTCCTGGGCGCCGCGGATGAAGTTGCCGAGGCTGGCCAGGTACTGGCGCAGCTGGGGGCTGCCGTGTTCGGCGAGGTACCGGGTCAGCCGCATGTAGAGGCACATCACCCGGTCGCGCTGGGCGATGGCCGTCGTCAGCGCCTGCTCGGGGGTGAGGCCGCCGTGCCGCTCCAGCACGCGCAGCACGTTGAGGTAGTAGCCGGGGGCGCTCTTCTCCTTGTGGTACGAGAAGATGTCGTTGTCCCAGGTGATGATGAAGGACGCCATCTCGGCCGCGGCCCGCACGGCGGTGCGGTCCCGCTCGTGGGGGTGGAGTTCATAGCCGTAGCCCATCTCCAGGAGCGGCAGCACCACCGACGTGGCGCCGTCGTACAGCCGCATCAGGGTGTAGTCGTTCAGGTCGGGCACGGTGCCGGCGCGCCGGTGGGACGCCTCCCACACGACCGAGAAGAAGTACTCGCGGAGGGCGTCGATCCAGCGGGCGGTCTGTCCCGCCGTGCCGAATCTGCTGACCCTCAGGCGCAGATCACGCAGCCCCGCGGCCAGCGGGTCGTCCAGCAGCATCGGCGCCTCCGGGTTCTGCGCGACGCGCAGCAGCCGGTGGAGTTCACCGGCGAGGTCGCCGGGCCGGTGACCGAGTTCGCCCTCCTCGCAGTGGCCGTCGTCCACGCCGAAGAGCCACAGGACGAAGTCCGCGAGGAGGGAGACGACCTCGTCGCGGCCCTCGGGCAGGATGCGGGCCGAGAACGACCCGATCTCCTGCGTGACCAGCCGTCCGCGCAGCTCCTCCGAGCCGATGCGAAACGTTTCGGCCCATGCCGCCGTCTGCACGTCGGTCTCCGCGTGGCGCGGATGGATCGCCGGGGGTATGGGAGAGAAGATCGGCGGCACTGTCAGCCCGGGCCCCACTACGGCCTCCCTCTCGTCGCGGACGCGACGCGTTGTCCGGCGCAACCCACGTATCAAAACGTGTCACTTGCGCCATAGAAATGATCAACTATGGCGCATAGTAGCCACCCGTCACGGCCCTTCCAACAGGACAATTCCCCCGCTTAGCGGCAAGTCCGCCACGTTCGTCAGCCGTTCACCGCCCGGTTCGGAACAAAGCGCTCCACCAGGTCCTGCGCACCGGACGGCTCTCCGGACGCGCGGGAGCGGGGGCGGGGACGGTCACCGGGACCTGTTCCGGCAGCGGGCCGGGCATCGTGGACGCGAAGTCCCTCGGCGTCTTCGGGCCGCCGGCACCGGCCGACACCGGTGGCGTGAACCGTACGGGCAGGGCGTCGAGTCGCTTGGACAGCCAGGCAGCGGACGCGCGCAGCTCGCCCTCCGACACCGCGAGCCGCAGATCGGGCAGCCGGGTCAGCAGGGTGTCGATCCCCGTGTCGGCGATGGCCCGGCCGATGTCCTGCCCCGGGCACTCGTGCGGCCCGCTGCTGAAGGCCAGATGGGCGCGGTTGCCCTGGAGCGGCGCGCTCAGGTCGGGCCGGATCTCCGGATCGACGTTCCCGGCGGCGAGCCCCAGCAGGAGCATGTCCCCGGACTTGATGTGCTGCCCGCCGAGCACCGTGTCACCGGTGGCCCAGCGGCCGGTGATCGCCGACAGCGGCGGTTCGTCCCACAGCACCTGCTCGAGGGCGTCGGGCAGGGTCATGTGGCCGCCGGCCAGGCTGGCGCGGAAGCGCCGGTCGGTGAGGACCATCCGGAGCGTGTTGGCGATCAGGTTGACCGTGGTCTCGTTCGCCGCGACGAGCACCAGGCGCAGGTGCTCCATGACCTCGTCGTCGGTGAGTCCGGCGGAGTGGCCGATCAGCCAGGACGCGAAGTCGTGCCCCGGCTTGGCCTTCTTCCGGTCGGCCAGGGTCCGCAGCGTCTCCACGACGAACTCGTTGCTGGCGAGGGCGGTCTCGCTGCCCTTCATCAGGTCCAGCGCGGCGTCCACCAGCCGCGGGCCGTACTCCTCCGGCATGCCGAGGAGCTGGGTCATCACCAGCATCGGCAGCTTCTCGGCGAAGTCGCCGATCAGATCCGCCTCCCCGGACGCGGCGAAGGAGTCGACCAGCTGGTTGGTGTACCGGATGACGTAGCGGCGGATGCCCCGCCGGTCGAACTGCTCCAGACCGTCACGGACGGCCGAGCGGAGCCGCTCGTGGTCCGCGCCGTCGGCGAAGACGCAGATGGGCTGCCACTCCACCATGGGTCGCAGCGGCGAGTCGGCGGGTACCCGGCCCTCCTGGAACATCCGCCACAGCCGGGAGTCGTTGGAGAACCGCGACGGCGACCGCATCACCTCCAGGTTCTCCCGGTGTCCCAGCACCAGCCAGGCGGGGAGGTCCCCGTGCAGGAGTACGGGCGCCACCGGGCCGTGCTCCTTGCGGAGCACCTCGTACAGGCCCTTGGGGTCCGCCTCGGCCGTCGGGCCGTACAGGCGGTGCAGCGCGTCCGGGCCGAGGCCGTGGGCGGGGCAGCCGGGGGGCGGGGTGAGTCCGGTACCGGTCTCGGGCGGTGTGGTCATGACGCCTCCTGCGTCGTGGCGAGGGTCTGGAGGTACCGCATCAGCGTCATCAGGACGTCCCGGCTGGAGCCGCGCTGCCGGGCGTCGCAGAGCACGATCGGTACGGACTCGGGCAGGTCGAGGGCGCCGCGGAGCTCCTCGACGGGGTAGGCCGGCGCGTCCGGGAAGGAGTTGACCGCCACCACGAACGGCACGCCGCGCTCCTCCAGCCGGCCGAGCACGTCGAAGCTGACCTCCAGCCGGCGGGTGTCGACCAGGACGACGGCGCCGAGCGCCCCTTCGAACAGGCCGCGCCACAGGAACCAGAAGCGCTCCTGGCCGGGGGTGCCGAAGAGGTACAGGACCAGTTCGCTGTTGATGCTGATCCGGCCGAAGTCCATGGCGACGGTCGTCGACGTCTTGCCGTCGATACCGGAGGTGTCGTCGACGCCGACACCCGCCTGGGTCATGGTCTCCTCGGTGGTCAGCGGACGGATCTCGCTGACCGAGCCGACGAACGTCGTCTTGCCGACGCCGAAGCCGCCGACGATCACCACCTTGACGGCGGTCGTGGCGGTCTCCGGCAGCACGTCCTCGCTCCGCGGCCCGCGCATCGCGGCGGGGGCCTGCTCAGAGCCTCTGAAGTCCATCGATCACTGCCTCAATCAAAGCCCGGTCGGGAAGCCGGGCGGGTGGGACGGGGGCGCGGGCCACGACCTTGTTGTCGGCGAGGAGATCGCCGAGCAGGACCGTGACGACGCTGACGGGGAGGCTGAGGTAGGCGGAGATCTCGGCGACCGACAGCGGTGACTGGCACAGCTGGACGATCGCCGCGTGTTCCGGCTGCATCCCGGGCTTCGCACCGGACCTGGCCACGATCAGCGTGACCAGGTCGAGCGTGGCGGGTGCGGTCGCGCCGCTGCGGCCACCGGTGATGACATAGAGCCGCTCGGGACTGGACTCCTCCCAGTCCCCGCCGCCCGGGTGGCTCACCTGGCCTGCCCGTCCTGCCGCGGCGGGCTGCTCAGGTGCTCTCCGATGCGCAGGACGAGGTCCCGCATGCGCTGGCCCATCAGTCCGGCGTCGACGCCCTCGTCGGCCAGGACGGCGAGGTAGGCCCCCGTCCCGGCCGCCATCAGGTAGAAGAACCCGCCGTCCATCTCGATGACGACCAGCCGCATCCGGCCGTCGCTCTGCGGGAGTTCCGAGGCCACCGCACCGGCCAGGGACTGCAGGCCGGCGCAGGCGGCGGCCAGCCGGTCCGCGGTGTCGTCGTCCGTGCCGTGCTGGGCCATGCGCAGACCGTCGGCGGAGAGCACGACCACATGTCTGGTTTGCGGCACGCCTTCCGCGAGGTCCTTGAGCATCCAGTCCATATTGGCCTGCTGCTTGATCATTGCTGCGTGTTCCCCTTGCTTGCGTCGGTGGGCTCCCCGGACAGCCCGCTCTGGAAGGCGGCCAGCCACATGCCGGGCTGCACCTGAGGTGAGGGCTCCTGGTCCGGAGTCCCGGTGGCCGGTGCCGGCGACGCCGGTGCGGCGGCGTCCGCCGCCGACGCGGCCACGGGCTTCTTGCGGCGGCGCTGCGGCAGTCCGCCCGTCGTGCGCTCCACCACGGGCGGGGCCTCCTCCTCGGCGACCGGGCCCGTGGCACGGCGCTCCGGACGCGGTGGGGCCGACGGGGCCAGGGCGGCCGGGACGGTGGTGCGGGGCACGGAGGAGGCACCGATGCCGTGGGCGAGTCCGGACGCGGCCGCGACGGTGGTGATCAGTTCCTGCGGGACGACGACGACGGCGCGGACACCGCCGTAGGCGGAGGAGCGCAGCGAGACCTGGAAGCCGTACGCCTGTGCCAGCCGGCCGACCACGGCGAGGCCCAGGCGCGGGGTCTCGCCCAGGTCGTTGAGGTCGATGCCCTGCTGTGCCTGGCGGAGCATGCGCTCGGCCCGCTTGCGGGCCTCCTCGCTCATGGACACGCCGCCGTCCTCGATCTCGACGGCGATGCCCGACTGGACGTCGACGGCGGTCAGATGGACCTTCGTCTGCGGCGGCGAGTAGCGGGTGGCGTTGTCGAGGAGCTCGGCGAGCGCGTGGATCAGCGGCTCGACGGCCGGTCCCGTGACGGCGACCTCGGTGACGGAGTGCAGTTCGACGCGCTGGTAGTCGATGATCCGCGACATGGCGCCGCGCAGCACGCTGTAGAGGGGTACGGCCCTGCTCCACTGCCGGCCGGGGCGGGCGCCGCCGAGCACGGCGATGGAGTCGGCGAGCCGGCCGATCAGCGCGGTGCCGTGGTCGATGCGGAGCAGGTCGCCGAAGACCTCGGGCGAGCTGCCGTGCCGGTCCTCCATCTCCCGCAGTTCCTGCGCCTGTTGGTGCACGATGGCCTGCACCCGGCGGGCGATGTTCACGAAGGCGCGCTGCGCGGACTCGCGCAGGTCCTCCTCGGCGACGACCGCGTCGACGACGACCCTGACCACGGCCAGGTGCTCGTCGGGGGCGCTCAGCGAGGCGACCACGTCCTCCGGGAACTCGCCTCCGCGCAGCTGCTCGACGGCGCCCGGCAGCAGTGTTCCGGCCAGGTGCGCGGTCTCGGCGCGGCTGCGTGCCAGGGCGGTGTCGCGGGCCGCCACGGTCTGTCGCAGCCCTTCGATCACACGGCCGCGCCGCCCCACCTCGGCGCCCAGTACGGCGACAACGACGGCCGCCACCGCCCCGACGACTCCGACGGGGAGCCGCGCGGAAGCGGACACCAGCACCACCGTGACGACGGTGGCGACGGCGGTCGCAGCGGCGGGCAACAGCCACACGAAAGATGCCGCGGACCGCGGGCTTCCACTTTCGGGCGACGATTCCTCACGAACCATCAGCACCCTCAAACCATCTGAACGAGAATGATCATATGACGACGTGCGGGAGCATAGCCGCTCCCCGCGCGCCGGATTGACACAGGGTCATTCAATGGCCCGATGTTTACGAGGGGTTGAACGTGTGGCGTGCGGTGCGCACCACTTTCACGAGGTCGTCTGCACCGAGCCCGCCTCGCAGCGACACGGGGAAGGGCTCGCGGAGGAGGCGGGGAGGGACGCGCGGACGCACGTCTTCACATCGGCTTGCCGGACACGTCCAGCGGCAGCGCCTTGAGCCCGTTGACGAAGTTCGACACGAGCCGCTTCGGCGGACCGGCCAGCCGCGGCGCCAACGGCAGGGCGCGCAGCACCTCCTCGTACAGCACGCGCAGTTGGAGCCTGGCGAAGTGCGCGCCGAGGCACACATGCGGTCCGTCGCCGAAGGAGACATGCGGGTTCGGTGACCGGTTCAGGTCCAGCCGGTGCGGCTCGGCGAACACCCGCTCGTCGTGGTTGGCCGACGCGTGGAAGACGACGACCTTGTCACCGGCCCTGACGCGGCGGCCCGCGAGGTCGTGGTCGCGGGTGGCGGTCCGCCGGAAGGTGAGCACCGGCGGGTGCCGGCGGAGCAGTTCGTCGACGGCGGTGGCCAGGCCCGCGCGCCCCGCGCGCAGCCGGTCGTACGCGTCCGGATGCGTGGCGAGGGCGAGCAGGCCGCCCGGGGCCGCGCTGCGGACGGTGTCGTTTCCGGCGACCGTCAGGAGGAAGAAGAACATGCCCAGTTCGGACGAGGTGAGGCCGCCGCGCGTCGTGGCCTCCGTGCCGTGCGCGAGGGTGGTCATGATGTCGTCGCCGGGGTGCGCCCGTTTGTGGACGGCGAGCCGCTCCGCGTACGCGAACATGTCGGCGAGCATGGCCGGGGAGCGGGGGTCGACCGGTCTGCCGTCCGGGCCGGTCACGGGCTGCCCCGCCTCGTCGGGGTCCTGGTAGCCGATGACGCGCCGCGTCCAGTGGAGCAGCAGCGCCCGGTCGGCGGCCGGAACGCCCAGCAGGTCGGCGAGGTTGAGCAGCGCGTACTCGTCGGTGACGGCGGTGACGATGTCGCAGACGCCGTCGTCGCGGGAGCGCGCGTCGGCGAGGGCGGCCGCCAGGAGGCCGCGGGCCCGCTCCCGCGCGACGGAGGTGAACCGCTCGACACGGCCCGGGGTGAACGCGCGGCTCACCAGACGGCGCAGCCGGCCGTGCCCGGTGGTGTCTCCCCCGCTCGCACGGGGCCGGGACCCCGGGGAGGGGTCCTGGTTGAGCATCATGCCGCGGATGAACGGCAGGTCGGCCGGGTCGGGGTCCCTGATCTGGGTGGCTCCGATGTGGGACGAGTACGTCGTGAAGTCCTTGAGCACCCGGACGACGTCCGCGTGTCGCGTGACCGCCCAGAACCCGGGCCCGGCAGGCCAGCCGAGCACCTCGGGCTCCTCCTGCCAGGCCACCGGGTGGTGGTCGCGCAGCACCCGGTAGCGGTCGTGCGGGAGACCGTGCGCGTACTGGCGGGGGTCGAAGACGTCGGGTACGGGCGGGGGCTCCGCGGTGCTCATGCGGCGGCGTCGGCGCGCAGGAAGTCCTCCACTGCCCGGATCAGGTCGAGGGGCGCCTCGTCCATGGCGTAGTGCCCCGCCGACGGCAGGTCCACCAGCTCGCCCCGCGCGTACCAGGTCATCCAGGTGGCCCGCATGAGGCCGGCGGAGAGCGCCGGGTCGAGGGCGCCGGTCACGGCGAGGGCCGGTACGTCCGAGCCCTCGACGTCGGCGTGGAAGTCCTCGCCCGCCCAGGAGTCGAGCCAGCTCCGGAACGCCTTGGGGTCGCTGCGTTCCAGTGAGCGCGCCACCATCCGGTCCAGCCAGGCGGCGGGGCGCCGGCCGCCGGTGGTGACGTCGATGACGGCACGGCGGTTCTCCGGCCGGTCGGCCGCGCCGGCGAACAGCCCCCACTGGTCCGGCGGCAGGGGCAGCCCGGACGCGGGTACGGGTGACACGCCGACGAGCCGGCGCACCCGCTGCGGGGCGACGGCGAGTACCCGCTGCGCGACGGCGCCGCCCATCGAGTGCCCGAGCACGGAGAAGCGCTGCCAGCCGAGCCGGTCGGCCAGGGCGACCACGTCGGCGGCGGCCTCGGCCGTGGTGTACACGCCGGACGCGTTCCGGGCCTCGCCGTAGCCGCGCAGGTCGACCAGGGCGTACTGGAAGGAGTCCCGGTCGAGGTCCGGGACCAGCGGGGCGTACGCGGACCGGTCGGCGAACCAGCCGTGTACCGCGACCACCTTGTGCGGGCCGTCGCCGTGCGTCTCGTACGGCAGGGAGAAGGACGTCGTCACAGCGGCTCCAGTCGTCCGTACGGCACCGGTGGGGTGCACCGGCGTCCACCGTGGCCTCAACTCCCCCGCCGGACACCGCCGCAAACGTCCGCCCGTGCGAGGGTGACCAGGTAGGGCGCGTCCATGACGAGGCGGCCGTCGCCCGACCTGCCGTGCGCGGCGAACAGCGCGGCGAGGTCCTCGCGGGCGGCCCCCCAGCGTCCGGCGGCCTCCAGGGCGGCGCGGTGCGCGCGCAGGGGGCCGGGCTTGTTCTCGAAGACCCGCACCGCGTGAGCGACGGACGGATACGCCACGCGGACGTGGGCGACATGGGTCCGCACGGTCACCGGAAGTGGCGCGAACCAGGCGTGTACGCGGTCCGGTTCGCCCCAGCGGGTCGGGGGCGGGCCGACCGGACGACGGTCGAGGTGCCGGGTGACGGTGGGGGCGATCCGGCCCATGACGCCGTCGGGCGTCCAGGAGGCCACGGCGACCAGGCCGCCGGGTCGGCAGACCCGGGCCAGTTCGGCGGCGGTACGGGGCGGGTCCGGCGCGAACATGACGCCGAACGTGGACAGCACGGCGTCGAACGAGCGGGCCGGGAACGGCAGGGCGAGCGCGTCGCCCACGACGAACCTCGCCGTCCCGTACGGGCGGCGCGCGGCCGCCCCGGCCCCGCCCCGCGCCCCGGCCCCGGTCAGGCCCGCGTCCCGCGCGCGTGCGGCGGCGACCCGGAGCAGCGCGGCCTCCCGGTCGAGGCCCACCGCGTGGGCGCCGGCCCGGGCGGCGGCGCGTGCGGCGGGGCCCGACCCGGTCCCCACGTCGAGCACGAGCGGGGCGGCGGCTCCGGGGCGGCGCCCGAGGAGGCCGAGGGCCAGGGCGGCGACGTCGTCGGCGGCGTGCGCCCAGGCGTCCCCGGCGGCCGTGTAGTCACCGCCCCGCCAGCCGCCGCCCCGGCCGTCGGTGTTCCGGCCGTCGGTGTCCCGCCGCCCGTCGCCGCCCGGCCCGTCGGTGTCCCGCCCGTCGCGG
Source organism: Streptomyces sp. NPDC047886 (assembly GCF_043204435.1). Taxonomy (NCBI): domain Bacteria; kingdom Bacillati; phylum Actinomycetota; class Actinomycetes; order Kitasatosporales; family Streptomycetaceae; genus Streptomyces; species Streptomyces sp. NPDC047886. The sequence continues at coordinate 276,445 of NZ_JBIDCF010000004.1, read as the reverse complement.
CCCAGGGGTGCGGTGCCGGTCACCGCCCCGCCGGCCCGTCGTGGAGCGGGTGGTGAAGGGTGACGCCGTGCGCGGCGAGCTCCTCGGGGAGCCCGGCGAGGGCCGGGAGCCGTTCGATGTGGTGCACGCCCGGTGGCGGCGTGCCGGTGAGCACGGCGCGGGTGACGTACGCCGCGACGAGCCCGGTCACCCTGCTCTGCGCCCGCCCGGTGAGCGCGAACGCCGCGTGCCGGTTGCCGTTCCAGGCGTCGGCCCGTACCGCGAACCCGTCACCGCCCGGGTGGAGCAGGCCGAAGGAGCGGGTGAGCGCCCGGCGGGGGCCGGGGTGCCTCGCGACCCGCAGCAGGCCGGCGCGGCGCAGCGCGAACAGCGCGGCCGTGGTGGGTCGGGAGTCCAGGCACAGTCGGGTCGTCACGTCCGGGACGCCGAGCGTGCCGCGCAGGGTGTGCTGGTCGGAGAAGGGGAACGGGTGGGCGGTCCGCGTCCCGTACCCCGGCAGGGCGAACCGCGCCGGGCGGCCGGTGACGGGTGCGGCGAGGCCCTCGACGGTCCAGCGGACCGCGTCGCCTCCGTGCCGTTCCCCGGAGCCGAGCAGCACGGTGAGGTCCAGGCGGCGGGCGCCGCCGACGGCGTCATGGGCGCGGCGGGCGAGCAGGTTGGTCAGGCCGGGGGCGACGCCGACGCTCAGCACGGCCGTCGCGCCGGACGCGGAGGCGACGGCGTCGAGGGCGGTCACGCCGTCGAGGAGGTGCCGGGTGGCGCCGATGTCGACCAGGTGGACGCCCCGTTCCAGGCAGGCGCGGGCGAACCCGCTGTCCGGCGGTTCCACGCACAGCACGACGGCGGTCACGTCACCGAGGTCGTCGGCGACCCGCCGGAAGCCGTCGATGTCGGTCACGTCCACCCGGACGCCGGCGCGCCGTCCCGCGGGCACCGCGCGGCCGGGGAACCAGCCGTCGAGCGTGGCGGTGACGGTGGTGCCGACGGCGCCCTGGCCGCCCACGACGAGGATCCGGCCGGGCAGCGGGTCCGCGCCCCCGAATTTCACTGTAGTCATACTCCAATGACTTACACTGTAGTCTCACTACAGTCAAAGTCGCCGGAGCGGCGAACGCCGCCAGAGAGCCAGGAGCCGACCGTGACCGCGCCCCTCACCCGTGCGGAGAAGACCCGCCGCACCCGGCGGCGGATGCTGGACGCCGCCGCCCTCCTCTTCACCGAGCGCGGCTGGTCCGGGACGACCGTGGACGACATCGCCCGGACGGCCGAAGTGGGCGTGCAGACCGTGTACTTCACGTTCGGGACCAAGCGCGCCCTGCTCAAGGAGCTGCTCGACACCGCGATCGCCGGCGACTCCGACCCGGTCGCCACCCTCGACCGCCCCTGGGCCCGCGAGGTGATCGACGCGACCGACCCCGCCGGTCAGCTCGCCCTCCAGGCCGCCGGCGCCCGCCGCGTCCTGGAGCGCGCCGCCCCGGTGCTGGAGGTCGTCAGGGGCGCCGCCGCGGCCGACCCGGAGCTGGCCGGACTGTGGCGGCTCAACCAGGAGCAGCGGCACACCGTCCAGCTCCGGTTCGCGCGGGCCCTGGTGACCAAGACCGGCGGCGGACTGCGCGACGGCCACGACGCCGGGTCGGCCGCCGACATCGCCCTGACCGTGCTGGGCCCGGAGACGTACGGCCTGCTCGTCACCGGTCGCGGCTGGTCCCCGGCGCGCTGGGAGCGGTGGGCCGCCGACTCGCTCGTACGCCAACTGCTGCCCTGAGACGCGAGGGTGGCGCACTGTCGCCACACCAGTCCGTGGCGCCGTTCGGGCGCGTAGGGTTCGGATGTCGTCAGACGTCTGTTCGGGGGAAAGCAACCATGACCATGCGCAGTCATGCCAGTCATGCCAGTCATGTCCATAGTCAGGTCCGCGAGCGGGTACGCCTCGCGGGGAGAGCTCTTGTCGCCACCACCGCCGCGCTGTTGTGCCTGGCCTCGACCGCGACCGCGACCGCGACCGCGACCGCGACCGCCGCGCCGCCGGGTGAGCCGCGCGCCGCCGCCGCGACCGCCGCGACCGCCGAGGTTCCGGCGGGCGTCACCGCCGGGGTGGCGGTGTTCGACCGGCAGACCGGCACGTTCACCGAGCAGCTCGACGCGAGCGCCCGGTTCCGGTCGGCGTCCATCGTGAAACTCCTGCTCACCCTGGACTTCCTGTGGAACCGGGGCCCGGAGTACACCATTCCGGCCGCCGACCGCGCCCGGCTCGAACCCATGCTCCGCAGCAGCGAGGACACCGCGGCGAACCACTACTGGTCGACGTACGGCGGTTCGGCGATCATCGACCGGATGGTCACCCGCCTCGGCCTGAACGACACCGCGCCGCCACCGGCCGGGTACGGCGGCTACTGGGGCTACACCGCCCTCTCGGCCCGCGACACGGTGACGATCTACCGGTACGTGCTCGACCGCGCGCCCGCGCCCGTGCGCGACTTCATCATGACCAACCTGCGCCGATCCACGCGCTGTGCCGCGGACAGCTTCGACCAGCACTTCGGCGTCGCCGGCGCCTTCGAACGGCCGTGGGCGGTCAAGCAGGGCTGGTCCGGCGACTATCCGAAGGGCACCTGCGGCCCGGACGGAGCGGCGGCCTCCGCCTCCACCGGCTCCCCCGCCGCGTCCCCCGCCGGGACGGGGACCGCGGTGGAGACACGGGCGTCTGCGGAGGACCCGGTGGATCTGAGGCGGCCCGCCCTGCACACCACCGGCACGGTCGGCGCCGACGACCGCGCCATCGTCGCCGTCCTGACGCTGCACCCGCTCGGCACGTCGTACGGCAGGGCCTACACCGACATCGGCAGGCTGACCCGCTCCCTGCGGGTGCCCGGCGCCGTCCGGCCCGCCGGAAAGTGGTACGGCACATGGGGTTCGGGCGTCAACGTCCGCGACGGCGCGACCACGGAGTCACGGATCAGGACCAGGCTGCCCGACGGCGTGGAGGTCCTGATCGGCTGCCAGAAGAAGGGGCAGGCCGTCTCCGTACCGCCTTACACCAACGAGTGGTGGGCGTATCTGCCGCAGTACGGCGGCTACATCACCAACATCTATGTCAGCTCGCCCGGCAACCGGCTGCCCGACGTACCGGACTGCCCCACCCCGTGACCGGTAGACCGGCCGGGTGCCCACCAGGGCGCTCGGCCGGTCGCCGGTCCGGCGTCACTCGGCCGGATGCACGCCGGGGGGCATCGGCTCGGGCTCGTCGGGGTGGCTGCGCAGCCGGAGGATGGCCGCGACCAGACCGCCCCACACGATGGCGATGGCGATGATCATCATGGTGATGGCGCCTGCGGACATCAGCGTTCGCTCCTGTCGGCCGGGGACTCCATGTCGAGGTCGATCTCCTCGCCGCCCGCCTTCCACGGCATCAGGCTGAGGAGGATGCCGATGACCAGCGCGCCGATGGCGACGCTCCAGCCGGTGGCCAGCAGGAAGCCGGTGGAGTAGCCCTCGTAGTTCTCGTCGAACTCCGCGAGGAGACTGTCCACCATCATCCAGCCCAGCACCAGCGGGGTGATCACCCCGAGGCAGATACGCCACCAGTGGCCGAGCCGGACGGCGGACGTCTCGTCGGCGTGCTGTTGCAGCGACGGCAGGGCCCGCAGCATCCAGGCGATCACGATCAGGGCGACGAGGGCGGCCAGGGCGATGCCGTACTGGTTGATGAAGTGGTCGGAGGCGTCCAGCAGATACAGGCCGTCGTCCGTCGGGAACAGCAGGATCGACACCAGCGCCACCAGGCCTCCGACGCCGAACACGGCCGTCATCCGGCGCATACCGGTGCGGTCCTGCACCGCCGACACGACGACCTGCACGATCGAGATCAGCGACGACAGACCGGCGATGACCAGCGAGAGGAAGAAGACGACGCCGAACAGTCCGCCCAGAGGCATCTCGGAGATGACCGTCGGGAACGCGACGAACGCCAGGCCGAGCCCGGAGCTGGCGACCTCGCTCACGGGCACACCGGCCTGACCGGCCATGAAACCGAGCGTGGCGAAGACGCCGATGCCCGCGAGGATCTCGAACGAGCTGTTGGCGAAGCCCGCGACCATCGCCGAACCGGTGAGGTCGGCGCGCCGCCGCAGGTAGGAGGCGTAGGTGACCATGATGCCGAAGCCGATGGAGAGCGAGAAGAAGATCTGCCCGTAGGCGGCCACCCACACGCTGCCGTTCGACAGCTCCGACCAGTCCGGCGAGAACAGGGCGTCGAGTCCGGCGCCGGCGCCCTCCAGGGTCAGCGACCGGATCACCAGGGCCGCGAAGAACAGCACCAGCAGCGGAATGAAGATCTTGTTCGCCCGTTCGATGCCCCGCCGGATGCCGAACGCCAGGATGACGAGGACGACGACCCACACGGCGATCAGCGGCCACAGCACCCCGGGGACGTACGACGAGATGGGGCCGGGCTTCTCCGCGACCTTGAGGAACGTCCCGAAGAGGAACTTCTCGGGGTCGTCGCCCCACTGCTGGCCGACGGAGAAGCCCACGTAACGGACCGCCCAGGCCAGGATGACCGCGTAGTAGGTGGCGATCACGAAGCTGACCACGACCTGCCACCAGCCCAGCGCCTCGGCGGGGCGGGCCATCTGGCGCAGCGCCGCCGGCGGGGAGAGCCGGTACTTGCGGCCGATCGTGTACTCCATGATCAGCAGCGGGATGCCGGCGGTGAGGAGGGCGACGAGGTACGGCAGGAGGAAGGCCCCTCCGCCGTTCTCGTACGCGACCGCCGGGAAGCGCCAGATGTTGCCGAGTCCGATGGCCGAACCGATCGCGGCCAGCAGGAATCCGGCGCGTGTGGCCCACTGCTCGCGGGGCTGCTTGGTCATGCCGTGCCCTTCGGGTCTCGTCGTCCGTGGGGTCCCATCGTGTACATGCCGCTGAACCGACCTGATGGCACGTTAGCGCGGGAACCCCGTCCCGGCACGGTGAGCGACGCCCCGCGGGCCGCTCCGGCCGGTCCTCACCCGTCCCCGTCGCCCACCGGCCTCCCGGGCGGCGCGGGTGTACGCGGTCCGGTCGGCGGGCGAGGGCGGCGGCTCCTCACCGGTGACACGGCGCCACTCCGGCGGGGTCACCAGATGGACGAACACCCGGCCGGCCGGTTCGCCGGCCGTCGTGGTTCCGGCGGGGGCGGTGTCAGCCGGGCAGGCGCATCGACGCCCACACGGTCTTGCCGCACGGCGGTGTCGGGGACCACGACCAGGTGTCGCTCAGCGACGTGACGAGCGCCAGGCCCCTGCCGCCGGGCGCCGACACGTCGACGGCGCGGGGGCGGGGCGGTTCGGGGCTCGGGTCGGCGACGGAGCAGACGAGGTGGCCGGGGTGGCGGAAGAGGCCGAGCCAGAGGGGGTAATCGGCCGAGTCGTCCGGCCGGTGCGGCTGCGTCAGTCCGTGCTTCACGGCGTTGGTGACCAGTTCGCTGACGATGAGCCCCATGTCGCCGGCGAGTGAGGGCAGGGCCCATCGGTCGAGGGTGAGGGAGACGAACCGCCGGGCCTGTGCCGCGTTCTGGAGCCGGCCGTCCAGTCCGCAGGCGGCGAACCCGCCCGGACTGAGCACATCGAGACCGAGGTCGTCGGGGCCGGGGTCGTCGGGGCCGCCGGCACCCGGCCCGTCGGGGTCGAAGGCGCTCGCCCGGAAGCCACCCCCCTGGGAGCCGCTCTCGCGGGGGTCGCCGGTGTCGGCACGCTGAACAGGTCCGCTCTGCCCGTCGTACGTACTGGATAACGCTGACATGGGGATCGTCACGGGTCATGTCTCCCTGCGCGCTTGGGCGTTCGGGTGCTGCGGCAGCCGGTGCGGCATGAGTATTGTCGAGCTCACCGGGCAAATGCAATTGCATCTGGGATTGCACCGACCGGTTCCAGAACGACTCACGACCGTGCGGACAGTCAGGGGATGACAGGGGAATGGAGATCTTCAACGGCATGCAGGCCGGGGCGCTGTCCCAGGTGGCGTGGCAGAAGAGCAGGCACAGCAACGCCACGGGGAACTGCGTGGAGTTGGCGGCGCTGCCGGACGGGCGCATCGCCATGCGCAACAGCCGTGATCCGGAAGGGCCGGTTCTCGTCTACACCCGGGCCGAGATCGCCTCGTTCGTGACGGGCGCCCGCGCCGGTGACTTCGACGCGTTGATCGGCTGAAAGGAACGTGCGGCAGGCCGTTGCCTCTGGCACCCAAGGTCGTGTGCTGGATAATGGTCTCCTCATCACCGCCGCCAGGAGCGCCCGATGGCTTCAGCCGAAGCGAGCCCGTCCCTGTTCGTCCGCCCGCTGGGAGCGGTCGAGAGCAACCCGACCGCTCTGAAGCTCATCCTGGGCGGCAAGCTGCGTGAACTGCGCGTCGCGGCCGGGCTCGACCCCGCCGACGTCGACGCGCGGCTCGGCTTCTCGCGCTCGAAGACCAGCCGTACCAAGCTGGGCAGGAACGGCTGCAAGCCGGCCGACGCGCTCGCGCTGCTGCGGCTGTACGGCGTGACCGCCGAGCAGCATGTCGCGGAGTTCCTGCGGCTGGTCGAGCAGTCCCGGCAGCCGGACTGGTGGCGGTCGTTCGGCGATGTCCTGTCCGACTTCTTCACGCCGCTGGTCGCGCTGGAGGGTGCCGCCGCGACCATCCGCACGTACGAACCGTTCTATGTGCCGGGGCTGTTGCAGACCCCGGCCTATACGCGCGCGATCGTCGAGTCGGGGCCGGGGCGACCGCTGCCGCACGATGTCGGGCGCCGGGTCGAACTGCGGCAGGAGCGGCAGCGCCAGCTCGACCAGCCGGACGCCCCGCGCCTGTGGGCGGTGATCGACGAGTCCGTGCTGCTGCGTACCGTCGGCAGCCGGCACGTGATGCGCGAGCAGCTGGAGCATCTGATCGCGATGGTGTCCCGGCCCCGGGTGACGCTGCAGATCGCGCCGCTGGACGTGACGGCGTCGGTCGGAGTCGGTACGGGTGTGACGTATCTCCGGTTCGCCCTGGGCGACTTGAAGGACGCCGTGTACATCGAGCACCTCACGGACAGCACGTTCAGCCAGAAGCCGCAGATCGTGGAGCAGTACCGGGACATGCTGGACCGGCTGGGCGCGTGCGCCCTCACACCGAAGCAGTCGCTGGCGGTGCTGCGGGAGCGGCTGGCCGCGTTCTGACCGGTCGCGGGGCGGAGAGCGGGCTTGCGGACCGCGACTCGTACGGTCGCGGCCCGTAGACGCGCCGCCATGACCGCGACCCGTATACGGTCGCGGCGCACCGGCGCCTCCCTGACCGCCCCGCCCTCACCGCCCCGCCCGCTCTCACGCCCCGGGCGGTGGGGGGTGGTCAGCCGACGCGGCCGACCCCGCCCCATTCGAGCCACTCGTCGGTCTGCTGCGTCGGCGCGAGGTCGTTGTCGGGCCGCCAGGTCGACACCTCCACGAGGCCGGGCGGGAGGATCTCCATCCCGTCGAGGTAGCCGGCCACCTCGTGCTCCTCGCGCACCCGGCCCCAGTGGCCGCCGGTGGCCTCCGCCATGAAGTCGGTGACGAACCGGCGGATCTCGGGCCGGTCGCTGACCAGTTGGCAGACCACGAGGAAGCTGCCCGGTGCCAGCCGCTCGGCGACGCGCCTGACCAGGCCGGCCGGATCGTCCTCGTCCGGGATGCAGTGCAGGACCGACACGAACAGCGCCGCAACGGGCCGGCTGAAGTCGATCAGCCGTCGCGTCTCCTCGTGGCCGAAGATGCCGTCGGTGTCCCGCATGTCGGCCTGGATGACGGCCGTACGGTCGTTCTCGTCCAGCAGGGCACGCCCGTGGGCGAGGACGATCGGGTCGTTGTCGACGTAGACGACGCGCGCGTCCGGATCGACGGCCTGGGCCACCTGGTGGACGTTGTCCTGGGTGGGCAGGCCGGAGCCGTGGTCGACGAACTGCCGGATGCCGTGCTCGGCGGCCAGCGTCCGCACCACGCGCCGCAGGAAGTGGCGGTTGTTGACGGCGAGGACCTTACTGCTGGGCACCTGCTTGAGGAGTTGCTCGCAGGCATCCCGGTCGGACTGGTAGTTGTCCTCACCGCCCAGCAGGTAGTCGTACATCCGTGCCACGCTCGGCACCCTGGTGTCGATGGCGTCGGGCCGCCACGACTCGCTTCGCATCCAGTCCACCCGTTCCCAGAAGTTCGGATTCCGTGAGGGCACATGCTAGGAACGGCGAGGGCCGTGGGACAGCCGATGCGTCAGTTGACCGTTCTGCGGGGCGAGTTCAGGCCATATGGCATGTGCCTCATCGAACGGGTACGGCGGGGCCACGCGGAGGACCGGAGCAGGGGCGGAATCCGGACACCGGAGCCCGACGGGCGAACGGGAGTGATCGGCACATATGGAAGTGACGCATGCGCCTGCGGACTCCCCTCCCGAGGCCCTACGGGCTGCTCTCCCGGCGACGGAATCACGCCGTACGGCCTGCCGCGCGGCCGACGTGGCGCACCCGGGACCGTGGACGGGATCGCGGACGCCGCGGCGGCTGCCCCTCCTCTCTTCCGGGCGACACGCGGAAGGGCGGGGACGGCGACCCCGGGGGCGGCGGCACGGAGATCCGTTCAATGCCGAACCACCCTGAACAGCCGGAACGGTAGGCGGCGTTCCGTTTCTCGCCGGCGCCCCTTGGGGCCCACGCGGCCCCGCCGACGAGCGTCCGGGGAACCGTGAGCCCGACCTGACGGTCAGTCAGCACATTCCCGCGCGCGCACCTCCCCCGCCGGGCGGGGCGCAGGGAACCGGCCGAAGTCGCGGGACGGGCCGACGGGAGCGACGACCCGTCGCGGCGACACCCCCGCCCCACCGGACTGGACGCGCGTAGAGCGGCCGAAAGGCGATCTTGTGGCGGGATCCACCGCAGCACAGGATTCTCACCATCGATTGACAGGCACATGACGACACGGCGATCCGGCCGTGGTCCTCACGTCATGGACTGCCTTCGGTGCTCTGTCGGGCCCGTCCACCCATCGGGCCCCGGATCCCCCACGGAGGATGTAGTGAACATCAAGCGCTTCACCCCCCTCAGCGGCGTCGGAAGAGCCGCGCGGCTGACCGCCGTCGCGGCCGCCCTGCTCACCGCCACGGCGCTCGCGGCTCCGAACGCGGTCGCCGGGACGGCCGAGGACTCCAAGGCCACCCGGGCCGAGCTCGCGCAGGCGAGCGACGCCGTGCTCGCGGCCGACGTCCCCGGAACCGCCTGGTACACGGACGCGGCCTCCGGCAAGCTCGTCGTCACCGCCGACTCCACCGTCACGGCGGCCGAACTGGCCCAGATCAAGAAGGCCGCAGGCGACCGCGCCGACGCCCTGGAGATCAAGCGCACCCCGGGCACCTTCAACAAGCTCATCGCGGGCGGCCAGGCCATCTACGCCGCCGGCGGCGGTCGCTGCTCGCTCGGCTTCAACGTCCGCAGCGGCAGCGGTGCGTACTACGCGCTGACGGCCGGCCACTGCACCAACATCGCCAGCACCTGGTACACCAACTCCGGCCAGAGCACCCTGCTCGGCAGCCGGGCGGGCTCCAGCTTCCCGGGCAACGACTACGGCATCATCCGCCACTCCAACGCCTCGGCGGCGGACGGCCGGGTCTACCTGTACAACGGCAGCTACCGTGACATCACGTCCGCCGGCAACGCCTACGTCGGCCAGTCCGTCCAGCGCAGCGGCTCCACGACCGGCCTGCGCAGCGGCACGGTCACCGGCCTGAACGCCACCGTCAACTACGGCGGCGGCGACGTCGTCTACGGCATGATCCAGACCAACGTCTGCGCCGAGCCCGGCGACAGCGGCGGCTCGCTGTTCTCCGGCACCACCGCCCTCGGCCTCACGTCCGGCGGCAGCGGCAACTGCTCCTCCGGCGGAACCACGTTCTTCCAGCCGGTCACCGAGGCGCTGAGCGCGTACGGCGTGAGCGTCTTCTGAGCCTGAGACGGAACCGCCCCGGCCGGGCAGGATGCCGGCCGGGGCGGAGCCGCGTTCACCGCGTCACGCGTCACGCGTCACGCGTCAGCCGAGCGTCGCGAGAGCCTGGTTGAAGGTCTGCGACGGGCGCATGACGGCCGCGGCCTTGGCCGGGTCGGGCTGGTAGTAGCCGCCGATGTCGGCCGGGGAGCCCTGCACCGCGATCAGCTCGTCCACGATGGTCCGCTCCTGCTCGGTCAGCGTCTTGGCGAGCGGGCCGAACGCCTCCGCGAGCCGGGCGTCGTCCGTCTGCTTCGCCAGCTCCTGGGCCCAGTACAGGGCCAGGTAGAAGTGGCTGCCACGGTTGTCGATGCCACCGACGCGACGGGTCGGCGACTTGTCCTCGTTGAGGAAGGTCGCCGTGGCGCGGTCCAGGGTGTCCGCGAGGACCTGGGCGCGGGCGTTGTCCGTGGTCTGCGCCAGGTGCTCGAAGCTGGCCGCCAGGGCGAAGAACTCGCCCAGGCTGTCCCAGCGCAGGTAGTTCTCCTTGACCAGCTGCTGGACGTGCTTCGGCGCGGAACCGCCGGCACCGGTCTCGAACAGACCGCCGCCGTTCATCAGCGGGACGACCGACAGCATCTTGGCGCTCGTGCCGAGCTCCAGGATCGGGAACAGGTCGGTCAGGTAGTCGCGCAGGACGTTGCCGGTGACGGAGATGGTGTTCTCGCCCCGGCGGATGCGCTCCAGGGAGAACCTGGTCGCCTCGACCGGCGACATGATCTCGATCGTCAGGCCCTCGGTGTCGTGCTCCGGCAGGTACGCCTTGACCTTCTCGATCAGGTTGGCGTCGTGGGCACGGTTCTCGTCCAGCCAGAACACGGCCGGGTCGCCGGTGGCGCGGGCGCGGGTGACGGCGAGCTTGACCCAGTCGCGGATCGGCGCGTCCTTCGCCTGGCACATGCGGAAGATGTCGCCGACGGAGACCTTCTGCTCCAGCACGACGCCGCCCGAGGCGTCCACGGCGCGGACGGTGCCCGCGACGGGGATCTCGAAGGTCTTGTCGTGGCTGCCGTACTCCTCGGCCTTCTGCGCCATCAGACCGACGTTCGGAACGGAGCCGATCGTGGCCGGGTCCAGCGCGCCGTTCGCGCGGCAGTCGTCGATGACGGCCTGGTACACGCCGGAGTAGCTGCTGTCCGGGAGGACGGCGAGCGTGTCGGCCTCCTGGCCGTCCGGGCCCCACATGTGGCCGGAGGTGCGGATCATCGCCGGCATGGACGCGTCGACGATGACATCGCTCGGGACGTGCAGGTTGGTGATGCCCCGGTCGGAGTCGACCATGGCGAGCGCCGGGCCTTCGGCCATCTCCGCGTCGAAGGACGCCTTGATCTCGTCGCCCTGCGGGAGCGCCTCCAGGCCCTTGAGGATGCCGCCGAGGCCGTCGTTCGGGCTCAGACCGGCGCCGGCGAGCACGTCACCGTAGGCGGCGAAGGTCTTGGGGAAGAAGGCGCGCACGACATGGCCGAAGATGATCGGGTCGGAGACCTTCATCATCGTGGCCTTGAGGTGCACCGAGAACAGGACGCCCTCGGCCTTGGAGCGGGCGACCTGCTCGGAGAGGAACGAGCGGAGCGCGGCGGCGCGCATGACCGACGCGTCGACCACCTCGCCCGCGAGGACCGGTACGGACTCGCGGAGCACCGTCGTGGTGCCGTCCTCGGCGACGAGCTCGATGCGCAGGGTGCCGTCCGCGTCGATGACCGTGGACTTCTCGGTGGAGCGGAAGTCGTCGGCGCCCATGGTGGCGACGTTGGTCTTGGAGTCGGCGGTCCAGGCGCCCATGCGGTGCGGGTGCGTCTTGGCGTAGTTCTTCACCGAGGCGGGGGCCCGGCGGTCGGAGTTGCCCTCGCGCAGGACCGGGTTGACGGCGCTGCCCTTGACCTTGTCGTAGCGGGCGCGGATGTCGCGCTCCTCGTCGGTCTTCGGGTCGTCCGGGTAGTCCGGCAGCGTGTAACCCTGCTGCTGGAGCTCGGCGACGGCCGCCTTGAGCTGCGGGATCGACGCCGAGATGTTCGGCAGCTTGATGATGTTGGCCTCGGGCGTCTTGGCGAGCTCGCCGAGCTCGGCGAGGGCGTCCTCGACGCGCCGGCCCTCTTCCAGGTACTCCGGGAAGCCGGCGATGATCCGCCCCGCCAGGGAGATGTCGCGGGTCTCGACGCTGACGCCGGCCGTCGAGGCGTACGCCTGGACCACGGGCAGGAACGAGTACGTCGCCAGGGCCGGGGCCTCGTCAGTGTGTGTGTAGATGATGGTCGAGTCAGTCACCGGGTGCTCCGCTCCACGTCTGTAACATTGCTCGACATCAAGATATCTCGTGATCGAGCCGGTCTCGACAAGGCCCCCGCACGCGTGTGCGCGCGGGGGCGGTGAGAGGACGCCGTCGCTGCTCAGGCGGGGGGCGTTCCCCACGCCAGGGTTGTGCCGGTGTACGCGGGTACGACCGGGGCGTCACCGTACGTGGTGGATGCCGACCGGCTGTAGTCGTTCGACTCGTCGAAGGCCGACCAGTCGGTCTTGCTCATCCTGAGCTGCAGGTCACCGGTGTCCTGGCCGGGCGCCAGGGTGCCGCCGGTGAAGGCGACCTCCAGATAGGCGTCGGCGCCCGTGACCGGGGAGGCCAGTGCCACGACCCGCAGCCTTACCCGCTCGCAGCCCACCGCCGCGTGGTCGCACCAGGCGGCGACGGTGGGCGCTCCACCGTCGCGGGTGAAGTAGTAGCGCGCCGTGACGGTGCCGAGGTCGAGGGCGGACGTGCCCGTGTTCACGACCCGAAGCCCGGGGCGGATGGCGTTGTCGGTCGCGGAGCCGTCGTTGTCGCGGTAGCGGACCTTCACCGCTCCCGTCGGCCCGCCGCCACCGCCGTCGGCCGCCGTGGTGACCGACAGGGCGGCCGACGCTGCGGACACGTTGCCGGCCGCGTCGCGCGCCCGGACCGTGTAGCGGTACGCGGTCGACGGCGTGAGACCCGTGTCGGCGTAGGACGTGCCGGCGACCGGCGCCGCGTTCACCCTCGTCCCGTCCCGGTAAACGTCGTAGCCGGTGACGGCCACGTCGTCGGTCGACGCGGTCCAGGTCAGCGTGGTGGAGGTGGCGGTCGTGGCCCCGGCGGTGAGACCGGTGGGGGCGCTCGGCGGAGTCGTGTCGGACGGGTCGCCGCCCCCGTTCCCGTACACGTCGCGGAGGCTGACGCCCGTGCCGCCGCCCGTGCCGCCGAGCGGCACCTCGTGGTCGAGGCTGACGAACTTGCCGCCGTGCTGCCACAGGGCGGGCTTCAGCAGCGCGTACTTCGCCTCGTCCCAGGTCTTCCAGTCGTTCAGGAGGAGACCGCCGGTGTCACCGGAGTTCGGGTTGAGGCACCAGAAGGTCTGGTGGATGCGGTGCTCCACGATGAGGTCGCGCAGGGCCTTCATCCACTTCTCGTTGGGGCCGCCGTCGAGGAAGCCGCCCCATTCGCCGATGAGGAGCGGCGCCTTGTTCTCCTTGTGGAGGTAGAGCCAGTTCGGGTCCCACACGTCGCGTTCGAGGGTGGTGCGGTTCCAGTCGCCGGTGAACCAGGGCTGGGCGAAGACGAGCGGCCCGTAGTCGTGCGGGGAGTACACGAGCCGGTCGTTGCCGGCGCCGAGGTCGACGGGGTGGGCGCGGACACCGCGCAGGTTTCCGCCCCACCAGGTCGAGTGGTAGTCGGTCGGGGCGGTGGACGTCCAGCTCGCTCCGGCCTTCGGGTACACCTCGATGCCCTCGCAGAGCACGAGAAGGTTCGGGTTGACGGCGAGGACGCGCTTGCCGGCCGTCTCGCAGGCGTACTTGAAGTTGTCCTGGTCCGTCGAACCGTCCCACTTGGCGCGTGGACTGGCGCTCGCGGTGCCGTGGGGCTCGTTCTTGATGTCCATGGCGACGATCGTGTCGTCGGCCCGGTAACGGGCCGTCACCCATTCCCAGGCCGTGTAGAAGAGCTCCGGGGTGATCGTTCCCTTCCACCACACCGGGTGGACGTGGCCGGAGTTGTCGGCCTCCGCGCTGTGCACGTCCAGCATCACCTTGATGCCGTACCGCTCGCACAGGTCCAGCCAGTGGTCGAAGACCTCCAGCGAGGTCTTTCCGGCGATCTCGGGGTTGGCGTAGGCGTTGACGGCGCTCGGGACGGTGGCCTGACCGTTCCTCCACTCCAGCAGGAGCTGGGTGGAGACGGGCACGCGGACGATGTTGATGCCGCGCTGGGCCATGGAACGGGTGATCTCGGTGATGTTGCCGGACCACAGGCCGTGGAAGACCCGTTCGGTGGCGTTGAAGCCGAACCAGTTGGTCCCGGTGAGCCACACCTCGTTGCCGGCGGCGTCGACGATCCGGTTCCCCCGGGTACGCAGCCAGTCGTCGCCGGGCGCCGCGGCCCCGGTGGCGGCGGTGGCCGGCTCGGGGGCGGGAGCCGCCGCCGCGCCGGTCGCGGGCCCGGCGGCCCACAGGAGGCCGGCCGCCATCACCCCGGCGACGAGCGCCCGTAAGGGTCCGTGCCTGCCGTGCGGGCGGTGCCGTGTACGTGTCTGTCCCACTGTGTGCCCCTCGGGTCGGTGTCGGGTGCCGTGCTCGTACAGGGGGTGCTGCGTACGGGTTCGGGAGGTGCGGGTTCTGCAAGTACGGGGTTCGGGAAGTGCGGGGTTCGGGAAGTGCGGGGACGCGAGGATGGGAGCGCTCCCACCGTGCTGTTCATGAAGCCAGGCGCCACAGGAGCTGTCAACCGTCCCGGCACGGGCGGTGAAGGTCGTCGTGAATGAACGGCGCTCCACGGGCAATCGCGGCCAGAAGATGGCCGCGATCGTCGCTAGCGTGAAAACGGCGGCTCAGGCCCCAGCTCGCCCCCTCAACCCGAGGAAGCCTCATGCAGCAGAAGAACATCCAGATCATCGGCGCACGCGAGAACAATCTCAAGGACGTCTCGGTCGAGATTCCCAAGCACCAGGTCACCGTGTTCACCGGGGTGTCGGGATCGGGGAAGTCGTCGCTGGTCTTCGACACCGTCGCGGCGGAGTCCCAACGGCAGCTGAACGAGACGTTCACCGCCTTCGTGCGCAACCGCCTGCCCAAGTACGGACAGCCCGACGCGGATGTGATCGCCAATCTGTCAACCGCCGTGATCATCGACCAGAAGCGGATCGGCGGGAACTCCCGCTCCACGGTCGGCACCATCACCGACATCTACGCGCTGCTCAGGCTGTTGTACTCGCGCGTCGGCGACCCGTGGATCGGCTACTCCAACGCCTTCTCCTTCAACGACCCGGCCGGTATGTGCCAGGACTGCGAAGGGCTCGGGCGCAGGATGCAACTCGATCTGGACAAGCTGCTCGACAGGTCCAGGTCGCTCAACCAGGGGGCCATCCGGCACCCGGCGTTCGCCGTCGGAGGCTGGTTCTGGAAGCTGTACGCGAATTCGGGGCTCTTCGACAACGACAAGAAGCTGGCGGACTACACGGAGAGCGAATGGCAGGCGCTGCTGCACGGCGCCAAGGGGTCCATTCCGCTGGAGTGGCAGGGCGGGCAGATCAGCTCCAAGTACGAGGGGCTGATCGAGAAGTTCAACCGGGTGTACCTGCGCAAGGAGCCCGACGAGATGAGCGCCAAGAACCGCAGGGCGCTCGAACAGGTCGTGTCCGTCTCGACCTGCCGCACCTGCGACGGGCAGCGGCTGAGCCGCCAGGCGCTCGACTGCGTCATCAACGGCCGTAACATCGCGGAGCTCGCGTCCCTGGAGATCGGCGACCTCATGGAGGCGGTCAGGAAGGTCGACAACCCCACCGTGTCCACGCTCGTCGCGAACCTGATCGAGCGGCTGGACCACCTCATCGAGCTGGGCCTCGACTATCTCAGCCTGAACCGCGAGACCTCCACCCTCTCCGGCGGCGAATCGCAGCGGATCAAGATGGTCCGGCATCTCAACAGCTCGCTCGTGGATGTGGTGTACATCTTCGACGAGCCGACGATCGGGCTCCACCCCAGCGACGTACGACGGCTCAGCGGCCTTCTGGTGGAGCTCGCCGAGAAGGGCAACACGGTCCTGGTGGTCGAGCACGACCGCGATGTCATCGAGATGGCCGACCATGTGATCGACCTCGGCCCCCGCGCCGGCAAAGAGGGCGGCGAGATCGTCTACCAGGGCGGCGTGGCGGGGCTGTGCGCGGCGGACACGCTCACCGGCCGGTTCATGCGGCGGGAGCTGCCCGTGAAACCGGCGTTCCGGCGACCGGCCGGATCCATGCGGGTCGTCCACGCCTCGGCGCACAACCTCAAGGACGTCACCGTCGAGATCCCGACCGGGGTGCTGACCGTGGTCACCGGACCCGCCGGGTCCGGCAAGAGCACGCTCATCCACGACGTGTTCCTGCGCCAGCACCCGTCGGCGGT
The DNA here is from genome assembly GCF_043204435.1 of Streptomyces sp. NPDC047886. NCBI lineage: Bacteria > Bacillati > Actinomycetota > Actinomycetes > Kitasatosporales > Streptomycetaceae > Streptomyces > Streptomyces sp. NPDC047886. The sequence continues at coordinate 260,051 of NZ_JBIDCF010000004.1, read as the reverse complement.
GGTCATCGACCAGTCCGCGGTGAGCACCAACCGCCGTTCCAACCCCGCCACGTACACCGGGATCATGGACGAGATCCGGCGGCTGTTCGCCCGGGAGAACCGGGTCAGCGCGTCGTTGTTCAGCTTCAACTCGGACGGGGCCTGCCCCAACTGCCAGGGGCTCGGCATCATCTACACCGACCTCGCGTTCATGGACCCGATGATCACGACCTGCGAGGTGTGCGCGGGACGCCGGTTCACCGACGACGTGCTGCGCTGCACCCTGCGCGGCCGGAACATCAACGACGTCCTGGGGATGAGCACGGCCGAGGCGGCCGAGTTCTTCACCGAACCGAGGATCGCGGGCACCCTCCGCTCCATCAACGAGGTGGGGCTCGGATACCTCCAGCTGGGCCAGCCGCTGAACACCCTGTCCGGCGGCGAGTGCCAGCGCATCAAGCTCGCCACCGAGCTGGGCAAGAAGGGCAGCGTCTACGTGATGGACGAGCCCACCACCGGACTGCACATGTCGGACATCGACAGTCTGCTCCATGTCATCGACAACCTGGTCGACCGGGGCAACTCCGTCATCGTGATCGAGCACAACCTCGACGTCGTGAAGAACGCCGACTGGGTCATCGACCTCGGGCCCGGCGGGGGCAGCTCCGGCGGCCGGGTCGTCTTCGAGGGCACGCCCGCCGACCTGGTCAAGGCGGAGACCTCGCTGACCGGGGTGTTCCTCGCCCAGTCGCTGCCGAAGGGCTCCTGAGACCGACCCCGGGTCGCGTCTCGGGCAGGGGCGCCGTCGGGCGGCGGGGAGGGGCGCCGCCCGGCGGTGGCAGGGCCTCGCGCGGCCGCCGGTGTCAGCGCCCGGCGGCCGCCAGGTCCTCCAGGACCGGGACGACCGCGTTCGGGGCCGGGGCGTCCAGCATCTCCTCGCGGATGCGCGCGGCGCCCCGCGCGAACGACGCGTCGCTCAGCAACTGCCCGAGCCGGTCCCGGACGTAAGCGGCTCCGCCGTCGGTCCCCGGTGGTACGAACAGTCCGGCGCCGAGCTTCTCCAGGCGGCCCGCGCGGAACACGTCGTCCCACTGCCAGGCCAGCGCGAGCTGCGGCACCCCGCTCAGCGCCGCCGTCGCCCAGGTCCCGGCGCCGCCGTGGTGCACGACCGCCGCACAGCTCGGCAGGATCACATGGAGCGGCACGCTGTCGACGACCCGGACGTTGCCCGGCAACGGCGGCAGTCCGGCGCGCTCGTCGGCCTTCACCGTGGCGACGACCTCGACGTCGAGCTCGGCGATCAGCTCCAGCAGCTCGCCCGCGCGCGGCAGTCCGCTGAACCCGGTGGTGCGCTCCGTGATGCCCTGGGTGAGACAGACGCGGGGCCGGTCCGGGTCCCGGCGCAGCCACGGCGGCACCACCGCGGGGACGGGGCCGTTGTACGGGACGAAGCGCATCGGCACGGACGGGCCGCTCGTCGCGAGGCGCACGCTCGGCGGCATCTGGTCGATCGTCCACTGACCGCTGATCACCTCGGGTGCGAACGCGGCGCCGAAGCGGGACAGGGTCCACCCCAGCCACTCCCGCAGCGCGTCGTCGCGGTGTTCGGCGGGCTCGTCGGCGAGGACCTGACGGAACCTCTCGTACACCCGGAGGAACAGGTCGGGCCCCCACAGCAGCCGGGCGTGCGCGGCACCCGTGACATGGGCGGCGATACCGCCGGCGAAGGTGAACGGCTCCCAGATCACGAGGTCGGGCCGCCACCACCGGGCGAAGTCGACCAGGTCGTCCACCATGGAGTCGTTGTTGATCTGGGAGTAGAACGCGGCGGTGAGCATGGTGGTCGACGCTTCGAGGAACGTCCGGTCGAGGAGTTCGGGGCGGTTCTCCAGATAGTCCGGGTCGCGGTGGAGGGCGAACACGCCCGGGGCCATCACGCCCATCACCGCCTGGACCTGGTGGTCCGTGCCCACCGGGACCGAGGTCAGTCCGGCGCGGGTGACGCTGTCGGTGAGCGCGGGCTGGCTCGCCACGCGCACCTCGTGACCGGCGGTGCGCAGCGCCCAGGCGAGCGGCACCACACCGTTGAAGTGCGCGTCCATCGCGAACGCCGTCAGCAGCACCCGCATGCTTCGCTACCTCTCCTCGTGGGTTGGTCCTCGCCGTACGCGCGGGAGCACGCCGCGTACGCGGGGCACGCGGCGCACACGCCGGGCGGGGCGAGGGGCGATCCGGTCAGACCGTCGTGAGCGGAAACGACAGCGGTGCTCCCACGACCGCCGACCGCGCGCGGCGCAGCACCTCGCCGTGGGGCCGGAGGCCGGGGGCGCGGACGGCGAGCGCCCGCAGGGCGGCCGTCGTCAGGAGCCGTACGAGCGGTGCCACGACCTCCTCGGGGCCGCCGGTCAGGGTCAGATGGCCGAACCCGGTGTGCCGGGGCCTGCCGATGTCGAAACGGTCGGGGTCGTCGTGGCGGGCCGGGTCGCGGTTGGCGGCGTCGACGAGGACGACGACGTGCTCGTCCGCGTCGAGCTTCTGCCCGTCCAACTCCACGGGCTCCCGGGTGGTACGGCTCCGCAGCGCGACGGGCGGTGCCCAGCGCAGCGTCTCCTCGACGGCGTCGGACGCCCGGTCGGGCTCGGCGCACAGCAGGGCCCACTGCTCCGGGTGGGCGAGGAGTGCCGCGACCGCGTTCACCAGGGTGGTGACGGCCAGTTCGGCGCCGACGACGGTGGCGAGCACACCGGCCGTGACGGTCTCCTCCTCGCGGGCCGCGCCACCGTCCGCGCCCGGGGCGGTCGCGAGCAGCGCGCTCAACGCGTCGCCGGCCGGTTCGTCGCCGCGTGCGGTGACGGTGGCCGCCACCAGCGCCCGTACGCGGGTGATCGCGGGGTTCATGGCGCGGGCGACGGGCAGCGTCGGCGGGCACAGCGGGGAGTCCAGGGCGGGGCCGAACTCCGGCAGCAGCCGGAGCAGTTCGGCGCGCGCCGCATCGGGCAGGCCGAGTACGGCGGTCAGCGCGCCGATGACGGCCGGGTGGGCGACGTCGGTCACCAGGTCGAACCCGGCACCGGGGCGGTGCGGCGCGTCCACCGCGCCCGGGGCGCTCAGGGCGCTCAGGGCGGTGTCCAGCGTCGCGGCGACGGCCCGCTCCACGTCGGACGCCCAGGCCGGGCACGACGCCGGCCCCAGCACGGAACGTACGCGGGCGGCGAGCCGGTCGTGGCGGGCGGCGGCCGGGGTGAGCAGCGCGCCGTCGAGGGGGGTGACATGGCAGGTGTGCCAGGTCTCCCAGACGTTCTCCCGGACGTGGTCCGGGGCGTCGCCGGTGCCGGGGTGGCGGGTGCCGAGCCGGGGGTCGGCGAGGAGCAGGGCGGCGAGCTCCGCGTGTCCGGTCACCCAGGTCTGGAGGCTGCTGCGGTAGAGGGGCGCGGCCTGCCTGATCCGCTCCCCCAGGGCGACGTTCTCGCCGTCGGCGCAGAGCCGGCGCGCGTACGGGTCGCCGAGGGCGCCGAACACGAAGTGGAAGCCCCGGACGGTGAGCAGATGACGCCCGAGGACGCTGTCGCTCACCGGTGTCGGGCCGTCGGGCGCGGTGGTGGTGGCGGTCTCGGTGGTGGTGGCGGTCGTGGTGGCGGGCTCGGTCGTGGTGGCGGTCTCGGTGGTGGTGGCGGTCGTGGTGGCGGGCTCGGACGTGGTGGTGGTGTTCGTGTCACTGCCGGTCGTCGGCATGGCGGTGCTCCTCACGCCCCGGGGTGCGCGTGCGTGTGCGCGCGGATGGCGGCTGCCAGCGGCTCGTGGACGGCGAGCGGCAGGGCGTGGCCCATGCCCTCGATCTCCACGACGCGGGCGCCGGGGACGAGTTCGGCGAGGTGCCGGGCGTGCGGTGGCGGGGCGGCCGGGTCGCACATCGCCTGGACGGCCAGCGTCGGGGTGGTGACGCGGGCCAGTTCGGCGCCGCGCGACACGGGCGGCTGCGGGATCATGTGGTGCGTGATCGGCTCGTCGAAGGTGCCGGCATGGGCGATGGCGAGGAGTTCACGGCGCCGGAACTCGTCGGCGTCGAACGGGACGCCGTCCCCGTTGAGGAGCCGCCACTTCTCCACGCGGCGCTCCAGGAGGGCCTCGTCGCCCTCGACCGGTTCCTGCATCAAGGTCATCATGTCGAGGAAGCGCCGCGTGGGCAGCGGCAGCGGTCCGGTGGGCGGCTCCCCCTTCACGGCACGCTCGATGTCGGCGTCGAAGTCGACGTCGAGGGCACCGCCGAGCATCACGGTCAGGGTGAGCAGCCGCTCCGGTGCGTCCAGGGCGAGGAGCTGCCCGATGGTGTGGCCGAGCGACATGCCGACGACATGGGCGGCCGGTACCCGCCAGCCGTCGAGCACGGCGAGCGCGTCCGCGACGAGTTCGTCGTATCCGTACGGGTGCTGGAAGAAGTCGGTCTTCGTGGACCTGCCGGTGTCCCGGTGGTCGTAGCGGATGACGTGGTGTCCGTCCGCGACGAGCCGGGCGACGAACTCGTCCGGCCACGCCTTGGCGTTGAGGTTGCCGCCCATCACGAGGAGCAGGGGCGGGTCGTCGGGGTCGCCGATTCCCTCGCTCCACAGGGTCACGTCCCCGTGGGTGATCAGACGGGTGGAGGCGGGCGGCGGCGAGGAGGGGCCCCTGGGCGACGACGCGGACGAGGACGACGTCGCGGACGAAGACGGGGGCGCGGACGAAGACGGGGACGCGGACGGGGACGGGGACGGGGGCATGGCCGCTCCTCCTATTCGGCTTCCCGGCGGGCCTCGTCGGCGGGGGCCAGGACGAGGAGGGACAGGTCGTAGGGGATCGTGGGCGACGGCAGCTGCCGAACGGACTCGACCACGAGTCCGGCCGAGGCCGCGAGGCCGGCCCACTTCTCGCGGGTACGCAGGGCCCCGCCGAGGAAGACGAGCATCCGCAGGTCCAGTTCGGTGAACTGCTCGTTGAAGGAGTTCTCGTGGAGGTCGTCGCGCTCGTGCACGAGGATCCGGCCGCCGGGCGCCAGCGCCTCGGCGCAGCGGGTGAGGATGCGGACGGCGTCGTGGTCGGGCCAGTTCAGCAGGACGAAGGAGAGGATCACCACGTCGGCGGTGCGGGGCAGCGGCTCGAAGAAGTCCCCCTCCACGACGTCGATCCGGTCCGACAGGCCCTGGCCCTTCAGATAGCCGCGAGCCGTGTCGGTCGTGCCCGCCATCTCCAGCAGGGTGCCCGAGACGTGCGGGGCCTCCTTGGCGATGGCGGCCAGGAAGCCGCCCTTGCCGCCGCCGACGTCGAGGACGTGGTGGACGTCGCTCCAGTCGTAGGCTGCGGCCGGTGCGTCGTAGGCGACGTCCTGGTCGCAGGCGAGCAGCGAGTCGAACGAGTCGCGCAGGTCGGGGCGGTGGGCGAGGTCGTCGTAGAAGGGCCGGCCGTAGACCGTCTCGTAGGTGGGGCGGCCGGTGCGCACGGCGTCGAGGAGCCGGGTGAAGGAGATGTCGGCGCGGGCGACGGTCTGCGTCAGGTCGTGCCAGGCGCGCTGCGCCGCGGGATGGTCGTCGGCGAGCAGGGCACCGACCTCGGTGGGGGCGAGTTCCCCGGGGGAGGTCTCCTTCAGGATGCCGATCGCCACCAGGTGTCGTACGAGGCGCAGCAGCGCGCCGGGTTCGGTGCCGGTCCTGTCGGCCAGGGCGTCGATGGTGCGGGCGCCGGCGAGGAGGTGGTCGACCAGGCGCAGGGTCGCGGCGACCCGGACGGTCATCGGGGTGTGCAGGCTGCCGAGGCGGATCAGGGTCCGGAGCGCGTCGATGTCCTGGGGCTGGGCGGCGGCGTGCGGGTCGTCGGCGGCCGGGGGCGGTGCCGCGCCGGGGTCGGGCTCCGTCGCGGTCGTCTCCGGGTGCGTGGTGGTCGGGTCGGCTGTCATGGTGTGCTCCTGTCGTGGATCGGCCGGTACGCGGGTCCCGTTCAGGGGCGCCACCCTCCGTCCACCGGCCAGGGCTCTCCCAACTGGCGGTAGGTGCCGAGGTAGTCGGGCCAGTCGCGGTGGTCGCGGATCTTGCCGTCCACGACGCGGACGAGATGGATCTGCTCACCGGAGAACCGGCGCCCGGTGGGCGGCATACCGACGAGTTCGCCCACGTGCCGGCCGTACAGCGCGAGGCGCGCACGGACCCATTCGCCGTTCTCCTCGTAGCCGATCTCCTCCAGGTGCGCCTCGTCGGAGAAGGCGTACTTCAGCCATGCGACGGCCCCCGCGAACGCCTCCGGGCCGCGCAGGTCCGGGTAGTGCTCCAGGGCGCCCGGGTTCAGGTACTCGGGGTGAATGAATTCCGCGACGTCATCGGTCTTTCCGGTGTTGTACGCCTCGACCATGCGCCGGACGACATCGATCTGCTGACTCATACGGATTTTCCCTTCGCCCACGACGTGGAAATGTCACTCCGCCGCAATTCTCGACGCCTCGGGAGCAGTGGGACAAGGCGTCGGGGGCGGGCGCCGCCCCGTTTCCGTCCGTTCACGAGCCGGGCGTGCGGTAGGTCTCGAACCGCGCTCCAGCGGGCTTCCAGAGTGACGCGAATACTTGGGAGTCACCCCATCCCCCGACCCACGGCAGGAGCCCGGCGTGGAGGACTCGGTCTACAAACAGCAGGTGGCGCAGGCCTTTCAGCAGTCCTCGGCGCGGTATGACCGATTGGGCGTGGAGTTCTTCACGCCCATGGGGCGCCGCCTGGTGGAGCTGGCCGCTCCGGCGCCCGGGGAGCACGTCCTCGACATCGGGTGCGGCCGTGGCGCCTGTGTGTTCCCGGCCGCGGAACGGATCGGTTCCGCAGGCCGCGTCGTCGGTGTGGACATCGCCCCCGGAATGATCGAAGCGGCGCGGCGGGAAGCGACGGAAAGGGGCACCGATAATGTTGATCTACGGGTGATGGACGCGGAATTCCCGGTCTTTCCCCGCCGGTCGTTCGACGTGATCACAGGAAGCTACAGCCTGATATTCCTCCCCGACGCCGTCGGCGCGCTGGAGCGTTACGCCGGAATGCTGCGTGACGGCGGCCGGATCGCTTTCACCAGTCCGGTGTTCCGTGCCGGCGAGTTCCCTTTCCTGCCGCCGGAGTTCACCCCGCTGATTCCGCCGGACTCCCTGCGCCATCTGCCGCCCGCGTGGCAGCCGGAGGCACTGGTCCAGCGGTTCAACAGCTGGCTGGAACGCGCCGAGGACCTCGCCCGTGCGCTCGGCGGACGCGGCTACGGCGATGTCGCCGTCATCGACGAGCCGGTGCGCATGACCGCGCCGTCGAGCGAGGTGTGGGTGGAGTGGTCGCACACGCAGGGGATGCGGCTGCTGTGGCAGCACCTCCCCGACGCGGACCGGAAGGAGTTGCGCGAGCGGCTCGTCGAGGGGCTCGACGCGCTCGCCGACGACACCGGCGCCCTGGCCATCGACGTACCGGTCCGCTTCGTCACGGCCGTGGTGTCACGCTGACCCCCGCTGGGGCGCGAGCCGCTCGCCGGGGCCGGGCACGGCGGCGCCGCCGGGCGGGGCGCTGTGCCCGCGAAGTGCTTCCCTGTCGGGAACCGCTCCTCGGTCGCGGAGGGCGGTGAGGGCCGCGGCCACCGCGTCGCGGTCGGCCTCGGGCGGGCCGGGGCGCGGCGGCAGCAGCGGTACCACGGTGCCGCGCCCCGCCCGTACGGTGGGGTGCTGACGGGCGATGGTGCTCAGGCCCTGGCCCGGTCCCGCCTCCACGCAGACGGTTCCGTCGCGGCCGCCGCCGAGCAGGGCGTCGAGCGCGGGCCAGAACCGCACCGGCTCCACCGGGTGGCTCGCCCAGTAGGACGGGTCGGCGGCCAGCTGCGCGGTGAGCGGCTCGGCGCGGTAGCCGGAGTGCAGGGGGATCCTGGGGGCCGCGACGGGCGTGGCGGCGAACCGGTCGAAGGACCCGGCGGTCGCGGCGCCCAGCGACGGGCTGTGGAAGGCGGTGAGCGAGGGTACGGGCCGGCAGGTGAGGCCCGCGTCGCGGAGGGCGCGGGCGACCGCGGCGAGGGGGTCCCGGGGGCCGGCCAGGATGGTCTGGCGGGGTGCGTTGACGGCGGCCACGACGACCTCGTCGGTGACGAACGGGCGCAGGGCTTCGGCCGTCGCTGCGACCGCCAGCATGCCGCCGGGGGGTGCCGACGCGAGTCGGTCCACCCGGTCGAGGAGGAGCCCGGCCGCCGCTTCCAGGGAGAAGACGCCCGCGAGCGTGGCGGCGGCCAGCTCGCCGACGCTGTGCCCGAGCAGCGCCCAGGGGCGTACGCCGTGCTCCAGCAGCATCCGGCCGAGCGCGTGGCCGACGGCGAACAGCAGGGGCTGCGAGCGGGTGACGTGGTCGAGGGGTACGGCCGGCCGGTCGGTGAGCCAGTCGGCGCGCAACGCCTCACCCACGGCCGGGCACTTGGCTCCGGAAACCCCGTAGGCCCCACAGGCCCCGGATGCCCCGGATGCGTCGAACGCCGCGAACGCCGCGTCCATGGCGTCGGTGAACGCGGCGTCATGCCCGTACAGGCCGACCGCCATCCTGGCGTGCTGGGATCCCTGCCCGGGGAACAGCAGCAGAACCGGTGGCGGCCCCGAAGGCCCGGCCTGGACGGCGAGGCCGGCGGGGGCGGCGGGGGCGGCGGGGGCGGCAGTGACAGCGGTGACGGCGGTGTCCAGCGGACGGTTCACGGGGTGGTTCACGGGGCGGTTCACGATGGGTCTCCTCACCGGGCGGCCTCGGCGGCCGCCCACGACGGGCGTCGCAGCATCTCGACGACGGCGCACGACCAGCTGAACCCCGCCCCGACACTCACCAGCAGGCACAGGTCGCCCGCCGCGAGACGGCCCGCGGCGACGAGGTGGTCGAGCCCGGCGACGGGGTCGCCGCCGCCCAGGTGGCCGACCCGGCGGCCCCACTCCCAGGTGGTGCGGGCGGGGTCGATGTCCAGCCGGTTGAAGAAGGCCGCGTCGAGGCGGCGGCGCCCCATGTGCGGCAGCGCCACCTCGCGGATGTCGGCCAGGTCCGCCCCGGCCGCCGTCAACGCGCCCCGTAGAGCGGCGTCCTGGCCCGCGGCGACCCGCGCGACACAGAACGACGAACCGGCTTCGGCGACATAGGCCCGCTTGTGGGCGTCGAGGTCCACCGTCCGCCGCTCGTCCAGGGAGGGGGCGCCGAACGCGGGGCCGCCCCGGTGCATGCCCTCCAGGTCGGGGTCCGAGACCGTCACCAGGCTGCGCAGCCGGGCGAAGCCGCCGTCGCGGGACAGGACAAGGGCGGTGCCGCCGTCGGCGTAGACGGTGCCCGGGTCGCTGCGCCACCGGTCGAAGCCGGGCAGGCTCATCCGGTCGCCCGTGGTGATCAGTGCGGCGGAGCGGCCGGGCGCGGCCGCCAGGTAGGCGCGGGCGAGTTCCAGGGCGGCCATGCCGCCGTTGGACACCTGGCCCACCTCCATGGCCGGGCAGCGGTTGCCGACGGCGACGCGCTGCACGTACGAGGCGGGTGCCCACAGGTGGTGGCCCTGGAAGTACAGGCCGGCGTGCAGGACGAGGTCGACGCTCTCGGGGCCGGTTCCCGCCCGGTCCAGGGCGACCCGCGCGGCCAGGGCCGCCATCTCGGGCGCGGCCTCCTTGTCGGCGACGGTGACCGACCTCATGGCGGTCGTCGCGGCGAGCCTGGCGTCGCACTCCCCGGCGGCGACCGCGTGCTCGGTCGGCACGGCGGGCGGCAGCCATACGCCGGTGCCGGCGATGTACATCTCCGGCACCGCGGGCGCCGTGTCCCCGGCGTTCCCAGCGTTCCCGGTGTTCCGCGTGTTCCCGGCGTTCTGCGTCCTTCCGCTCACGGTGTCCTCCGTACGACGAGGGCGCTGTTGAAGCCGCCGAAGCCGCGTGCGACGACGAGCGCCACGCCGCCCCGGGCGGGGCGGGGGCGGTCGAGCACCAGGTCGACGGGGAGCTCGGGGTCCGCCCGGGTGACATGGGCGGTGGCGGGGACGACGCCGTCGCGCAGGGCGAGCAGCGCGGTGACCACGTCCAGCGGTCCCGCGCCCGAGTACAGCCGCCCGGTGAGGGTCTTCGGCGCGGTCACCGGCACCGCGCGGGGTCCGAGTACCGACGCGAGGGCCTCCGCCTCGGCGGCGTCGAGCGCGGGGACGGCGGCGGCGTCGGCGAACACCATGGCCACGTCCGAAGCGTCGACACGGGCGTCGTCGAGCGCCGCCTCGACGGTCCTGGCCAGGGCGGAGGGGCGGCCGGAGCCGGGTGGTGGATCGAACCCGGTGCCATGGCCCGCGATCTCGCCGTACACGGGCACGTCGCGGGAGGCGGCGCGCTCGGCCGACTCCACGACGAGGATCGCCCCGCCCTCGCCCGGGACGTGGCCGTTCGCCCGCCGGTCGAAGGGCAGATACGCGGTGGTGGGGTCGTCGGACGTGCTGAGCCTGCCCGAGGTCAGCTGGGCGGCCATCCCGTACGGGCAGAGCGCGGAGTCGACGGCTCCGGTGACGATCATCTCGGCGCCGTCCGTCACCTTGCGCCGGGCGTGCGCGATCGCGTCGAGGCCGCCGGCCTGTTCGGTGACGACGACTCCGACGGGGCCGCGCAGGTCGTGCCGGATGGAGATCTGCCCGGTGTTGACGGCGTAGAACCAGGCGAACGACATGTACGCGCTGACGTGCGCGGGCCCCTGGCCCCACAGGTGTTGCAGCTCGCGCTGGCCGAAGTCGAACCCGCCGGACGCGTTCGCGGTGATCACACCGCCCGCGAGCGGGGTGGAGGGCGCCGCGCCGGACTCGCTCATCGCCCGGTCGGCCGCCGCCAGGGCGTACTGGGTCATCCGGTCGGTCTGGGCGAGCAGCCGGCCGGGCAGGTGGTCCCTGGGGACGAAGTCGTGCACCTCGCCGGCGAGGCGAGCGGGGAATCCGCTGCCGTCGAACCGGCGCAGCGGGCCGATGCCGCTGCGGCCGTGCAGGACGGCGTCCCAGTAGGCGGCCGTGCCGAGCCCGTTGGGGGCGACGACTCCGACGCCGGTCACGACGGTGGTGCCCTTGCCGTTCACGGGTGTCACCTCTCGTAGCGGCGCAGCAGCATGGCGCTCTGGAAGCCGCCGAATCCGCTGCCCACGGTCAGGGCGCGGCGCACGGTGCGCTCGCGGGCCGTCAACGGGACGTAGTCCAGGTCGAGTTCGGGGTCGGGGTCGTGGAGGTTGGCGGTCGGCGGGACGGCTCCGTACTCGACGGCGAGCGCGGTCGCCGCGACCTCCAGGGAACCGACGGCACCGAGGGAGTGCCCGATCATGGACTTGATGGAGCTGATCGGCACGGCGTAGGCGTGCGCCCCGAGGGACCGCTTGAACGCGGCGGTCTCGTGCAGGTCGTTCTGCCGCGTGGCGGTGCCGTGGGCGTTGACGTAGTCCAGGTCCGCCGGGTCGCACCTGGCCTGGTCGAGGGCCGCGTCGATCGCGGCGGCCATCTCCGCGCCGTCGGTGCGCAGACCGGTCATGTGGTAGGCGTTGCCGCGCGAGGCGTAGCCGCCGATCTCGGCGTAGATCCGGGCGCCCCTGCGGGCGGCGGCCTCCGCCTCCTCCAGCACCAGGAGGGCGCCGCCCTCGCCGAGTACGAACCCGTTGCGGGTGCGGCTGAAGGGCCTGGAGGCGGTGGCGGGCGTGTCGTTGTGGTCGGATGTGGCCCGGATCGCGTCGAAGCAGGCCACGGTGATGGGGGCGATCGGGGCGTCCACACCGCCGGTGACCATCGCGTCGGCGGAACCCTCGCGGATCAGTTCGCAGGCGTGGCCGATGGCGTCGATCCCGGAGGTGCAGCCGGCGGAGACCATGCTGACGGGGCCCTCCGCACCGGCCAGCCAGGCGACTTCGGCGGCGATGGAGCTCGGCACGAACCAGTCGTAGAGGTGCGCGGACGCCTTGGCCGGGTCGACGACCCAGTGGCTTCCGGCGCCGCTGATGGCGACGTACTCGGACTCCAGCTTCTGGGTGCAGCCGACGGCGGAGCCCACGCACACGCCGAACCGGTGGGCGGTGGCCCCGTCGACGCGCAGCCCGCTGTCGGCGAGGGCCTCCCGGCCGGCGACCACGGCGAACTGGGCCGCCCGGTCGAGCCGCTCGGTGTCCTCCCGGGACAGTCCGGCGGCCGCCGGGTCGAAGTCGCATTCGGCGGCGATGCGGGACCGGAAGGGCGAGGCGTCGAAGGTGCTGATGGGACGGGTGGCGGTGGCCCCGGAGAGCAGGAGCTCCCAGAACGCCTTGGTGCCCGTGCCGCCCGGGGCGACCACGCCGATGCCGGTGATGACGACGCGTCGGCTCACCGCGATCCCTCCCCCGGGTCGGAACCGGCGGCGAGATCCGGGGCGACGCGGGACTGCCGGGGCCGGTAGAGCGTGGGCTCGCTGCTGCTGAGCGCGCGCAGGGCGGCGGCGTGGGCGGCGAACCCGGGGTGGGCGAGCGCCGCGCGGAAGGACGCCTCGTCCCGCCATACGGCGATGTTCACGTACCCCGGTCCTTCGCCACCGCCGTGCGCGGGTACCAGCAGCGTGTGCCAGCGGAATCCTGGCTGCCGGCGCATGAACTCGGACGTCGCGGCGAACGCGGTCTCGAAGTCCTCGGCGGAGCCTCGCAGCGTGAATCGGTTGACGAACGTGACCCCCGGGCCGCCGTCGTGCAGTCCTGGTACGGGCATCGGTGCTCCCCCTGTGCGCTCGGGCCTTCGGGGTTCGAGGCTGTGCGGGCGAACTCGCGCACCGGTGGAAGGCGGCTCGTCAAGCACGGTTCGAGCCGATGGTGTGAGCCTTGCGCTCCGTGGACGCCGTCGTCGGCGGTCCGTCGAACGAGTCGCACGACGCGTGGGAAGGAGAGCCATGTCGGACGCAGCCGACCGGGTCGCGCTCGTCACCGGGGGAACCAGTGGCATCGGGCTCGCGGTGGCGCGCTCGCTCGCCCGTGACGGGACCCGCGTGTTCCTGTGCGCCCGGGACGAGGACGCCGTCGCGAGGACGGTGAAGGAGCTCCAGGTGTCCGGCCTTGAGGTGGACGGCGCGCCCTGCGACGTACGGGACACCGGTGACGTCGACCGGCTGGTGCGCTCGGCCCGCGAGCGGTTCGGTCCGCTCGACATCCTCGTGAACAACGCGGGCAGGGGCGGTGGCGGGGTCACCGCCGAGATCTCCGACGAGCTGTGGCTCGATGTCATCGACACCAATCTGAACGGCGCGTTCCGGGTCACCAGGGCGGTGCTCGCCACCGGCGGCATGCTGGAGCACGGCTGGGGCCGGATCGTCAACATCGCCTCGACGGGCGGCAAGCAGGGCGTCGCGCTCGGCGCACCGTACTCGGCTTCCAAGAACGGGCTGATCGGTCTGACGAAGGCGCTCGCCATGGAGCTCGCGAAGAGCGGCGTCACGGTGAACGCGGTGTGCCCCGGGTATGTGGAGACGCCGATGGCCCAGGGCGTCCGCCGGCGGTACGCGGCGTTCTGGGGCGTGACGGAGGACGACGTGCTCGAACGGTTCCAGGCCAAGATCCCGCTCGGCCGGTACTCGACGCCGGATGAGGTGGCGGGCATGGTCCGCCATCTGGTGTCCGACAGCGCGGCCTCGATCACCGCGCAGGCGGTCAACGTCTGCGGCGGACTCGGTACGTACTGAACCCGCCGGCCCGGGAGCCCCCGGGTCCCGGGCGCCGGCGCGACGACGCTCGGCCACGGAGCACCGCCCCGGCCACCGCACCGCCGCACCACCGAAACCACCGCACCACCGAAACCACCGCTCCGCTGAACCACCGCTCCGCTGAACCGCCGCACCACCGAACCGCTCGCCGCACGGAACCGGAGGAGTCCAGGTATGCCCCAGTCGGCTGTCCAGGAGACCGAACACGAGATCGTGACCTCGGCCGCGCCCGCCGATGTGTACGCCGCGCTGGCCGACGCGCCGTCGTGGCCGGCGGTGTTCCCGCCGACGGTGCACGTGGACCGTGTCGAGCACACCGGAACGGCGGAGCGGCTCCGCATCTGGGCGACCGCCAACGGCGCGCTGCGCGGCTGGACCTCCCGGCGGGAGCTGGACGACACGGGACGGCGGATCCGCTTCCGGCAGGAGGTGTCGGCGCACCCGGTGGCGTCGATGGGCGGCGAGTGGATCGTCGAGGCGGCGGGCCCCGGCCTGACCAGGGTGCGGCTGACGCACGACTTCACGGCGGTCGACGACTCCGACGCCACGGTGGAGTGGATCCACCAGGCCGTCGACCGCAACAGCCGGGCGGAGTTGGCGTCGCTGCGCGCGGCGGTGGAGCGGCCCGGCGGCCCGGCGCCGCTGACCTTCGACGACACGGTGCTGGTCGCCGGCAAGTCCGGGGACGTGTACGACTTCCTGTACCGCGCCGCGCTGTGGGCGGAGCGCCTCTCCCATGTCGCCCGGATCGAGGTGAGCGAGGACGAACCGGGCCTGCAGCACGTGGAGATGGACACGCGCGCGGCGGACGGATCGGTGCACACGACGGCGTCGGTACGGGTGTGCTTCCCCGAGGAGCGCATCGTCTACAAGCAGCTGCGCACCCCGCCGCTGCTCTCCCTGCACCTGGGCCGCTGGACGATCCGGGAGCGGGAGGACGGCCGTGGTGTGGCCGTCACCTCGGCGCACACGGTGGCGATCGTCCCGTCCGCGATCGCCGGTGTGCTGGGCGAGGGGGCGACCGAGGACGACGCCCGGGCGTTCGTCCGGGGCGCCCTGGGCCGCAACAGCCTGCTGACGCTGCGGGCGGCGAAGGAGTACGCCGAGTCCCGGTCGGCCTGAACGGTCGTCCTGCCGGACGCCCTGACCAGTCGGCCTGACCAGTCGTCCCGACCAGTCGGCCCGAACGGTCGGCCCGCGACCCTCCCGGTGCGGTCAGGTGACGGACAGGCCGCCGTCGACCGCGAGCACGGCACCGCTGGCGTAGCCGGCCTCCGGCTCCGCCAGCCGTACGATCCACCAGGCGATGTCGTCGGGCCGCCCGACCCTGCGCAGCGGGACGCGGGGCCCCATCGCGTCGAGGAATCCGGCGTACTCGGGCGCGGACATCCCGGCCCGTACGCCGGCCCCGGTGTCGACGACCCCCGGGGCGACTCCGACGACGCGGACGCCGAGCGGGCCGAGCTCGACCGCCCAGGTGCGGGTGAGCAGGTCGAGGGCGGCCTTGGTCGCACCGTAGACGGCGTTGCCGGGCCAGGCGCGGCGGCCGAGCGCCCCGGCCGAGCCGACGTTGACGACGAGCCCCGAGGCGTCCTGGAGGGCGCCCAGCAGGGCCTGGGTGAGCAGGAGCGGGGCGACGAGGTTCGTGGCGACCTGGGCCTCGACGCGTGCCCGGTCGAGCCGCCCCAGTTCGCCGAAGGCGGCGACGGCCGCGTTGTTGACGAGTACGTCGACGCCGCCGAGCCGTTCACCGGCCGTCTTGGCGACCGTGTCGGGCGCGGACGGGTCGGTGAGGTCGACGGCGAGCGTGGCGATGGTGCCGTACCCGTGTGCCGTCTCCGCGAGGGCCTCGGGGGTGCGTCCGACGACGAGGACGTTGTCGCCGCGCTCGGCGAAGGCGCGGGCGGTCGCCCGGCCGATGCCGGAACCGCCGCCGGTGACGATCACGGATCGCTGTGTGTTGTCCATGGCGGTGACGCTAGAAGGCGGCGGTCGAAGGGGACTTGAGGGCCGGGCCGGGGCCGCCGTGCGCTGCGTCGGCGTCCCGGGCCCGGTGGCGGGAGCGGTGCCGGGCGGTGAGCCGTTCGAGTACGGGGACGATGTCGTTGGGGCTGGGCGTGCCGGTGATCTCGGTGCGGACCCGTTCGGCGCCCGCCGCGTAGGAGGGGTCCTCCAGCAGGGCGACGACATGGTCGCGCAGGAGTTCCGGGGAGAGCCGCCCGGCGTCCACGTACCGGCCCGCGCCCGCCTTCTCCAGGGCGAGCGCCTTCTCCATCGAGTCCCACATCATGTCGGGCACGATCAGCTGCGGCACGGCGTGCGCCAGCGCTGTCATGAACGTCCCCGATCCGCCGTGGTGGACGATGCCGGAGCAGCTGGGCAGCAGGGCGGCCAGCGGCACGAAGTCGACCGCCCTCACGTTCTCGGGGAGCGGGCCCACGCGTTCGCGCAGCTCCGGGGAGAGCGTCGCCACGACCTCGACGTCGAGACCGTCCACGGCGGCGAGCACGTCACGGGCGGCGACCGCGCCCGCTCCGGCCGCCTCGCCGAGGGAGACACCGAGGGTCAGGCAGAGGCGCCTGGCGCGGAGGGGTGGTTCGCGCAGCCAGTCCGGGAGCGAGGAGGGACCGTTGTACGGGACGTAGCGCACGGGCACGTACGGCAGGTCGAGCGGTGCGCGCATGGAGGTGGGCGTCGGGTCGATCGTCCACTGGCCGAGTACGAGTTCCTCGCCGGCGTCCCGGGCGCTGCCGCCGCACCGTTCCAGTGTCCAGCCGAGCCACTCGGTGAGCGGGTCGTCGCGGAGTCGGGCGGGCCGCTGGTCGAGGAGGGCGCGGAACGCCGTGCGGTTGCGTCCCATCTGGTCGGGGCCGAACAGCAGCCGTGCGTGGGCGGCGCCGCTGAGATGCGCGGCGACGGGCCCGGCGAGGGTGAGCGGGTCCCACACGACGAGGTCGGGCCGCCAGTCGCGGGCGAACGCGACGAGGTCGTCCACCATCGGCTCGGGGCACACGTTCTGGAACACCATGGCGGTCATGGCGGTGAACATGCCGAGCGCGTGGTCCCACGGGTAGGGGTCGTGGCGGGTGTTGCTCATGGCGAGCCCGCCGAGGTTGCGGTCGTCGTCGAAGCTGGCGTTGGCCTGCTGGGTCTCGGGTTCGAGGTCGAGCCGCTGCCCGATCCGTACGGCGGTCAGTCCGGCGCCGACGATGTCGTCGTGGATGTCGGGCTGGCTGGCGACGACGACCTCGTGGCCCGCGGTCCGCAGCGCCGAGGCCATGGTGACCTGGGCGAAGAAATGGGACCGCGCGGCGAGGGTGGTGAACAGGACGCGCACGGGGCGACTCACCTCCGGGGTTCACTGCGGCGCCATGGCCGGGGACCGCAGGGACAGGCTGTGCAGGCAGGCGACGAGCGTGCGCGCCTGGACGTTGACGTAGTGGCTGTGGCGCAGGAGTTCCGCGAGCTGGTGCAGGGTCACCCAGCGGTAGGCGTCGCCGGGCCCGCCGGCGGTGTGCGCCTCGTCGGGGGCGGCCTCCACGATCACGTACCGGTTGACGGCGTGGAAGAAGCGCCCGCCCTCCTCGGAGAGGGACACGGCGTAGCGGACGGTCTCCGGTGGGGCGGCGAGCACGGTGTCCAGGTACGGGGGCGCGGCCTCCGGCGGCAGGGCGAGGAGGCTGCGCGGGGTGCACTGCACCGTGGGGGCGATCTCCACGATGTCGGAGTAGCCGGGCTCCACGCGCGCGTGCGCCAGGACGTGCAGGACACCGTCGACGCGGCGGACGACGAACGCGGCGACGCCCTCGCCGCGGGGTTCGATCATCGGCTGGGTCCAGCCGGCCACCTCGCGGGAGCCGCCGGTGACGTCGACCGCCATGACGTCGAAGAAGTGGCCGCTCTCATGGGAGATCACGCCGTCCTTGCGGTGCCACCGGGGCAGCCCGCCGAGCGGGGCCGGGCGGGTGTGCACATCGGTCCTGGCGCGGATGCCGGTGATCCAGCTGACGATCTCCACGGTGGTGTGCAGGGCGCCGTCGGCGGCGGCGCAGGACCGGACGACCGCACGGTGGAAGTCGTCGGTGACGCCGCCGGATTCGGCGAGCGGGTGCGGACCGGGCGCGTCGGTGGCGAACGGGACGCACGCGAGGACGGTCCTGGCGTCCATGTTGACGAGGTTGTCCACGCCGAGGAGCTGGTGGAGCTGTCCGAGGGTCAGCCAGTGGAAGTCGTCGGCGAGGGGTATGTCGTCGTCGCGCACCTCGACGATCATGTTGCGGTTGCGCTTCTGGTAGAACCACGCGCCCTGTTCGGACTGGAGCACGTCGGCGACGACATGGTGCCGTGCGGTGTCGCGGAAGTGGTCGAGGTAGGGCACGGCCTTGCCCCGGTGCACTCGCGTGTAGTTGCTGCGGGTGGCCTGCACGGTGGGCGAGAGCTGGAGTCCGTTGCAGTTGCCGGGTTCGAACTTGGCCTGCATGAGGCAGTGCAGTACGCCGTCGAACTCCTTCATCAGGATGCCGAGGATGCCGACCTCGGGCTGGTTGAGGATCGGCTGGGACCAGCGTGGCACGGGCGCTTCGGGGATGTGGACGTCCAGGCCCTCGACGGTGAAGAACTTGCCGGTGCGGTGGTGGAGGTCGCCGGTGGCGCCGTCGGTGTACCAGCCGTCGAGCGCGTCCAGCGGGATGCGTTCGGTGCGGTGGGTGACGCGCTCGGTCCGCTCCGCGTACCAGGCCCAGAAGCGGTCCATACCGCCGCCGGTGCCGTCCCTCGCGGCGACGGACCGGGCGATCCTCGACGTCAGGGACATCCTCAGTCCAGCCCGTCGCGGGTGACCCGGCGGTGCCTGACCCGCCATACGCCGTCGGCCCGTACGAGGGTGTCGGTGCACACGGTGCTTCGGCGCACGACGGGGTCACCACCGCGCGGTGTCTCCAGGACGAGGGCGTAACTCCGGGCGACGACCTCGTCCGCCGGGCCGTTCTCGTTCCCGGAACCGCTGTCGTTCCCGGAACCGTTCCTGTCCGCCGGGCCGTTCCCTTCCCCGGGACCGCTGTCGTCCCCGGCGCCGTTCTCCTCCGCCGCGACCGTCCCGGCCCTCCGCACCGTCGTGACGGCGAGCATGCCGATCCAGTGCCGGCGGACGATGCCGTCGGCGGCGAACCGGTCGGTGGTGTGCCGGGCGGCCCGCGCGATGCCGGCGGCTCCGCGCACGGCGTCGGTGCCGACCTCGAACACGCCGTCGTCGGTGAACGTGCGCGCCCAGTCCTCGGCGTGCCCGTCGTCGAGGAGGTGCATCTGATGGGCGTAGAACCGCTGCACCTCCGCGTGGACAGCGGAGTCGGCGGGTTCGGTCACCGGGGTCTCGGTCTTCGTGAGCGCGTCCACCATGGTTGCCCTTCGCACGGTCGCCGGTCGGGGCCCCAAACTGACCCGTGCCCCTCGAGGCACACCTGACCAAGGGCGTTCCACCGCTGTTCGAGCGCGATTCCACGGTCGCGGCGAAGGGTGGTCGGCGCGGCCCGACGGGTCGCCGCACAGTTCACAGACCACCGGTACGGAAGGGTGCGGGGATGGCGGAGCTCAGCCTTGCCGAACTTGAGGAGATCATGCGGGAAAGCACCGGCGACGACGAACCGGTCGGGACGGCGGACGGCCGGACCCGTACGTTCGAGGAGCTGGGTTACGACTCGCTCGCCGTGCTGGAGATCGTGAACCGGATCGAGCGGACGTACGGGGTGAAGCTGCCCGAGGACCGGCTCGAAGCGGTCAGGACGCCCGAGGCGCTCGTGGGCTTCGTCAACGAGAGGCTGCGGGAAGCGGTATGACGGACGAAGCCGCTCCGGAGCGGGACCTGGCGGGGCGTACGGCCCTGGTGACCGGTGCCACGTCCGGCATCGGCCGGGCGGCCGCGCTCGGCCTGGCACACCGTGGCGCCCGGGTCGTCGTCGTGGGCCGGGACGCGGCCCGCCTCCAGGCGGTGACCGACGAGCTGACCCGGATACCGGGCCCGTCCCCCGAGGCGTACAGCGCCGACTTCGCCGAGCTCGAGCAGGTGCGCGAGCTGGCGCGGAAGCTCCGCGACCGGTACGAGCGGATCGACGTCCTGGCGAGCAACGCGGGCGGCATGTTCGCGTCGCGGACCGTGACCCGGGACGGTTTCGAGGCCACGATCCAGGTGAACCATCTGGCCGGCCTCCTGCTCGCCGGGCTGCTGCGGGACCGGCTCCGGGGCGGGCGGCTGATCCTCACCTCGTCCGGTGCGTACACCCAGGGCAGGATCGCCGCCGACGACCTGAACGGCGACCGGGCGCGCCGCTACAGCGCGGGCCGCGCCTACGGCACCTCCAAGCAGGCCAACATCCTGACCGGCCGGGAGGCGGTGCGGCGGTGGCCCGACGTCCTCGCGGTCAGCTATCACCCGGGCGAGGTCCGCACCCGGATCGGCCGGGGCACGGTGGCCAACTCCTACTTCCGGTTCAACCCGTTCCTGCGCTCCGCCGAGCGGGGCGCCGACACGCTGCTGTGGCTGGCGACGGCACCGGCCGGACAGCTCGTGCCGGGCGGCTACTACGCCGACCGGCGGCTGTGCGAGGTCGACGCCCCGACGAGCGACGACGCGCTGGCCGCCCGGGTGTGGGACGCCAGCGCGGCGGCCGTCGGGATCGACCCGGCCGGTCCCGGCTGAACCCGCGCACGACCACCACAGGTCCGACCACCACACCTCCGATCACCACGTGTACGGCAACGCGACGATCCACCGAAAGGAACCCCTTGTGACCAGGTTCGCGCCCGGAACCCCGGCATGGTTCGACCTCGGTTCGCCGGATGTGGCGGCCTCCGCGGACTTCTACAGCCGCCTGTTCGACTGGACCGCGACCGTGGTCAGCGACCCGGGCGCCGGCGGGTACACGACGTTCGCCTCCGATGGGAGGCTGGTCGCGGCGGTGGCCGAGCACCAGATCGACACCCCGTACCACCGGCCGTACGGCCCGGGCCAGCAGCACGGCATGCCGGCGATGTGGGCGGTCTACTTCGCCACCGACGACGCCGACGCGCTGACCAAGCGGGCGGAGACCGCGGGCGGCGAGATCGTCATGTCGTCCATGGACGTGATGGGCCTCGGGCGGATGGCGGTCGTCGCCGATCCGGCGGGCGCCGCGTTCGCGGTGTGGCAGAAGCTGGGTATGGAGGGCGCCGAGATCACCGGCGTGCCGGGCTCGGTCGGCTGGGTCGAGCTGGTCACCGACGACATCCCGGCGGCACGGGACTTCTACGCCGCGACGCTCGGCATGACCCCCAGGGACGTCGCCCTGGAGGGGGTCACCGACCCGGTCTGGCAGATCGGCCCCACGGCCGTGGCGGGCACCAGGGCGCTCGGCGACACGGGCGCCGTACGGGCCCACTGGGCCGTGTCGTTCGCCGTCCGGGACTGCGACGCGGCCGTCCGCCGGGCGGTCGAGCTGGGCGGCACCGTGGAGAACGCGGCGCACGACACACCCCGGGGGCGGCGCGCCGAGCTGCTCGATCCGCTCGGCGCGAGCTTCTCCGTGGTCGAGCTCGCCGACGGGTTCCCCGAGCCGGCGGGGTCGCCGGGGTCCGCGTCGTGAGCGGTGCGCCTCGGGTGGGCGTCGATCCGTTCGCCTGCCCCGTGATGTCGCTGCGGGACAAGCCCGCCGTGCACGACGCGTTCCGGGCGGCGGGCCCGCTGGTCGAGGCCGAGGCGCCGGCGGGCGGCCCGGCGTGGGTCGTCACCGACGACGTGCTCGCGCGGGAGGTGCTGGCCGACCCCCGGTTCGTGAAGGACCCGGGTCTCGCGCCGCCGTCCTGGCACGGTGTGGACGACGGCCTCGACTCCCCCGTGCCCGCCATGCGGCCGTTCACGCTGATCGCCGTGGACGGCGACGACCACCGGCGGCTGCGCCGGATCCACGCCCCCGCGTTCACTCCGCGTCGCCTCGCCGCCCGGGCGGACCGGATCGACACCATCGCGTCCCGGCTCTTCGGCGAACTCGCCGAGGCGTCGGCCGCTTCCGGTGAACCGGCCGAGCTGATCGGCGGGTTCGCGTTCCACTTCCCGCTCCTCGTCATCTGCGATCTGCTGGGGGTGCCCGTCACCGATCCGAGGATGGCGCGGGAGGCGGTGAGCGCGCTGAAGGCGATCGGTCTGGGCACGGCGGGCGACACCGAGCCGGACACGTCGGCGCTGGAGGGCCTGCTGATGCGGGCGGTGGCAGCGGCCCGGGACGGTGCGGCGGACACGATGACGCGGGTGCTGTACGAGCGCGCGGTCGCGGAGTTCGGAGACGTGTCGGACGAGCAACTGATGTACATGATCACCGGGTTGATCTTCGCGGGGCATGACACGACCGGCTCGTTCCTGGGGTTCCTGCTCGCCGAGGTGCTGGCGGGCAAGCCGCCCGTGGACGCCGACGACGCGGCCGTGTCCGACTTCGTGGAGGAGGCGCTGCGGTTCCATCCGCCCGTGCCGTACACGCTGTGGCGGTTCGCGGCGACCGAGGTGACGCTGGCCGGTGTCACCCTGCCGCGCGGGGCGCCCGTGCTGGTGGACATCGAGGGCGTCAACACCGACGCCCGTCTGCACGACGATCCGCACACCCTGCGCCCCGAGCGGGCGTCCCACCGGCGGCTCACGTTCGGCGACGGGCCGCACTACTGCATCGGGGAGCAGCTGGCCCAGCTGGAGTCCAGGACGATGATCGGGGTGCTGCGGCGCGAGTTCCCCGGCGCCCGGCTGGCCGTGCCCTACGACGAACTGCGCTGGAGCCGCCGGGGGTCGCAGACGGCACGGCTGACCGAGCTGCCCGCCTGGCTCGGGTGACCGGCCGCCGGTCCGCGCGCGACCGCCGTCCGCCACACGACCGCCGGTCCGCCGGCCGCACGACCGACCACAGGACCGCCGCACAACCGCCCGTCCGCCGCACAACCGCTCGTCGCGCTGCCCGCGGCGAGCGGTTCGCCGTGGGGCGGATGGGCACGGGGCCGTGATCCGGCACCCGTACGGCGGGAAATGAATTTCCCATGGCCTGGTATGACGAATTCATCCCAGCACATGCCGGACACACTTTCGCATCGTGAACTCCCCTGCGAGGATGGAGCCATCGCAGGTGGTGCCCGGAGGGAACCTCCGGCGCACCGGGACGATAATTCCGACGCGGCTGTTCGCACCGGGACGCTACCAAGGGAGCACCGGCCATGCAGATCAACATGTTGGGCCCGCTTTTCGCACACGAGAACGGCATCTCCATCACTCCGATCGCCCGAAAGCCCCGGCAGGTCTTCTCGTTGCTCGCGCTGCATGCGGGCGCCGTGGTGAAAGTGCCCACGCTGATCGAGGAGTTATGGGGCACGCAGCCTCCGGCCAGCGCCCTGACGACCCTTCAGACGTACATACTCCAGGTCCGCCGGGGGATCACGGTGGCCCTCGGCGCGAGCCACAACGGCCCCGCCAAGGACGTCCTGCGCACCTGCTACGGCGGCTACGTCCTGGACGTCGAACCGGCGAGCACCGACGTGTACGCGTACGAGCGGCTCGCGGACGCCGGCAAGCAGGCCTTCGAGCGGGGCCGCCTGGAGGCCGCGTCGTCCCTGTACCGCCAGGCCCTCGGCCTGTGGCGGGGTGACGCGCTGGTGGACGTGCACGCCGGCATGCGGATCGACATGGAGGTGGCCCGTCTCGAGGAGAGCCGACTCGGCGTCCTGGAGTGCCGGGTGGAGACCGATCTGCGGCTGGGCCGGCACGCGAGCCTGCTGCCCGAGCTGTCCGCGCTCACCGCCCGGCACCCGATGCACGAGAACCTCTGGGCCCAGTTCATGATCGCGCTGCACCGTTCGGGCCGTACGAGCCAGGCCCTGGAGACCTTCATCAAGCTGCGCAGGACGCTGGTGAGCGAACTGGGCGTGGAGCCGTCCGCCCGTCTCCAGCATCTGCAACACGCCATTCTCCGCGCGGATCCGGTCATCGACCGATTCGGCACGGAGTCACCGGCCTTACCCGCCACCGCGTTACCGACGACCGCCACTCTCGGCGCGTAGAGGAGCCAAGGATTCTCGTGTCCACCTACGTCTGGCAATACCTCAACGAATACCGTGACGAGCGCGCCGACATCCTCGACGCGGTGGAAACGGTCTTCTCGTCCGGCCGGCTCATTCTCGGGGAAAGCGTCAGCGGTTTCGAACGGGAATTCGCGGCCTTTCACGGGCTGCCGCACTGCGTCGGGGTCGACAACGGCACCAACGCGATCGTGCTCGGGCTGCGGGCCCTCGGGGTCGGTCCCGGCGACGAGGTCGTCACCGTGTCGAACACCGCGGCGCCGACCGTGGTGGCCATCGACGCGGTCGGCGCGACACCCGTCTTCGTGGACATCCGCGCCGATGACCAGCTCATGGACACCGAGCAGCTGCGCGCCGCGATCACACCGCGCACCCGGTGCCTGCTGCCGGTGCATCTCTACGGCCAGAGCGTGGACATGGGGCCGGTGCTCGCCGTCGCCGCCGAGCACGGCCTGACGGTGCTGGAGGACTGTGCGCAGGCGCACGGCGCACGGCGGCACGGCAGGCTCGTCGGCACGTTCGGGGACGCCGCGGCGTTCTCCTTCTACCCCACCAAGGTCCTCGGCGCGTACGGCGACGGCGGCGCGGTGGTCACCCGGGACAAGGACACCGACGGCAGTCTGCGGCGGCTGCGCTACTACGGGATGGAGCGGCAGTACTACGTCGTGGACACACCCGGGCACAACAGCAGACTGGACGAGGTGCAGGCGGAGATCCTGCGCCGCAAGCTGCGCCGGATCGACGCCTATGTCGAGGGGCGGCGGGCCGTCGCCCGGCGCTACGAGGAGGGTCTCGGCGATCTGCCCGGACTGACGCTGCCCGTCCTCGCCGAAGGCAACGACCACGTCTACTACCTGTACGTGGTCCGGCACCCGGAACGGGACCGGATCATCGAGGCGCTGACCGCGTACGACATCCACCTCAACGTCAGCTACCGGTGGCCGGTCCACACGATGAGCGGGTTCGCGCACCTGGGCGTCCCGCGAGGGGCGCTCCCGGTGACCGAGCGGCTCGCCGACGAGATCTTCTCGCTGCCGATGTACCCGTCGCTGCCGGCCGACGAGCAGGACAAGGTGATCAACGCGCTGCGGGAGGTCGTCGGCCGCTGAACGGGGCCCCGGGCTCATCCGGCGGGAGTTTCGGCGGACGCGTGCCACATCGCGTGCACCGAGTCCCGCAGGCCGATCCGGGGCGACCAGGCCAGCAGGGTGCGGGCGCGCCCGATGTCGAGGCGCGTCCAGTCACCGCCCTTGCTGCGCACGGGCGCGTCGTGCCGGTCGATCCGGTGCGCGGGGAAGGCGGCCGCCTCGACGAGCCAGCCGACCAGGTCGCCGATGGGCACCGCGTCCCCGCGGCCGATGTTGACGACGAGCCCGCCGACCCGGGCCCGGCCGGCCCGTACGGTGGCGGCGGCGACGTCCCGTACGTCGATGAAGTCCCGCCGCGCGTCGGCGACGCTCAGCTCCAGCCGCCCGTCCCGTGCGAGCGCGTCCCGGATCCTGAGCATCAGGGCGGCGAGGAAGCTCTCCCTCGGCGGATGGGGGCCCGACATGTTCGCCGCGCGCAGGACGACGGCGTCCAGGGACCGCTCCCGCGCCGCGTCGAGGACGGCGCGCGAGGTCGCGAGCTTCACCCGGGCGTACGGGGTGACCGGCGCGGGCTCCAGGTCCTCGCGCAGCAGCGTCCCGTGCGGGACGGGCCCGTACTCGTGTACGGACCCCATGTGGATGAGCCGGGGCCGGTGCGGAACCAGCGCCAGCGCGTCCAGCAGCCGGTTCACCAGGCGCAGGTGCGAGTAGGTCATCTCCTCCTCGGTGTCGCCCCAGCCGCCCGCCGCGTTGACGACGACATCGGCGGGCGGTGCGGTCAGCGTGGCGGCGATCCGGCGCGGCTCGGCGGCGGCGAGGTCCAGGGCGGTGAACGGATGGCCGTTCAGGTGGGGCGCCCGGCGGCGGGCCACCCCGTGCACCTGCCAGCCCCGTTCCGCGTAGGCGGCGCACACCTGCCGTCCGACGCTGCCGGTGGCGCCGAGCACCACGACCCGGCCGGCGCTCACCGGTCCAGGCCCCGGTGCGTGTCCCGGTGCGGATAGCTGTGCGGGTCCCGCGTGTCCCGGTGCGTGTCCCGCTCGGGGTCCGGGCCGGGCTCGTGGTGACCGGCCCCGGGCTCCGGCCACAGCGCCTGTTCGACGGCCAGGCACGCGGCGTACTCCGGCAGCGTGCCCGCCCGTCGCGCCTCGTCCAGGGTGGGAGCGGCGCCGTCCCGCGCGGACAGCAGCGGCTCCAGGCCCTCGGGCAGCGGCAGGTCGAGTGCGGGATCGAGGGCGGACAGGGCCAGTTCGTGGCGTGGCACGTACGCGCCGGAGAGCATGTACGACATGACGGTGTCGTCTTCCAGGGCCAGGAAGGCGTGCCCGACGCCGACCGGGAAGTAGACGGCCCTGAACTCCACCGGGTCCAGGACGACCGAGTCCCAGCGGCCGTAGGTCGGTGAGCCGACCCGGACGTCCACGACGATGTCGAGGGACCTGCCCCGGGCGCAGTAGACGTACTTGGCGGTGCCCGGCGGGGTCACCGTGTAGTGGATGCCGCGCAGCACACCGCGCCGCGACCGGCTGTGGTTGGTCTGGCGCACCGGGAAGAGGGGATGGCCGAGTGCGGCCGTGAACCCTCCGTCCTGGAAGGGTGAGACGAACAGCCCCCTGTCGTCCGGGAACACCTCCGGGCTGAAGACGAACGCGCCTTCGACGGCCAGTTCGCGTGCTTTCATCACTGTCCCTCCCGGTGCGCTACTCCGCCGCCAGCGCCGCGTCGCTGAGGTGGTCGACCCCGTCCACGACGTTGTACGGGTGCATGAAACCGCCCGCGCGCACGTCCCGGTACATCCGCGACAGCGGATGGGCGTTGCTGTAGGCGACGCCGCCGACGAGCGTCACGCAGTCGTCGACGATGGCGACGGCGTCGCGGTTCACCAGCAGTTTGGCGTACTGGAACGGCAGCATCATCGCCCGGCCGCGCGCGTCGAGATCGCCTTCCAGGTCGTCGGAGAGCCGGTCGGCGCCGGTCAGCGCGGCCGCCACCGCGGCGCGCAGCCCGTACAGCCGTGCGTCGGTGTGGGCGACGATGGTCCGTACGGCGGCGGGGGCGGGGCCGCCGCGCCGCCTCAGCGTCGCCACGGCGATGTCGCGCGCGGCCTCCGCGATGCCGAGGTAGATGCCGAGCATGGCGATCGAGCTGACGGTCTGGCCGGCGAGGGCCGCGTCGTCGCGGCGGCCCAGCAGGCCGCGCCGCAGGACGGAGGCCGCCGGGACGCGGCAGCCGTCGAAGACGATGTCGACGCTGCCGGAGGAGCGCATGCCCATGCCGTCCCAGTCGTCCAGCACGGTCAGCCCCGGCGTGGAGCGGTCCACCACGGGCGCGGCCAGCCGGACCGGTTCGCCGTCGGCGCCCGGCAGCCGCGCGGACACCACGAAGTGGGTGGCGATGCCCGCCATGCTGACCAGCGTCTTGCGCCCGTCGAGGCGGTAGTCGCCGTCCTCGGTCCGGGTGAGCACCGTCGTACGGCCGGCGTCCTTGACGGCGCCGCACACCACCGCGTCACCGGCGCCCATCCGGCGCAGCAGGCCATCGGCGAGGGTGCGGGCCGGCGGGTCGCCGTGCCGCCACTCGTAGTCCAGGGTGAGGCCGCGGCTGAACTGCATGTGCAGGGCGAGCGCCACACCCGCGTCGGCCTTGGCCACCTCGCCGAGCGCGAGCGCGATGTCGTACATGCTCCGGACCCCGAGGCCGCCGAACCCCTCCGGGACGGTGGCGCCGAGAACCCCGTCCTTCCGCATCGCCTCGAACAGGTGCGCGGGGAACGTGGCCGTGCGGTCGTTCTCGCGGCTCTCCTCGGCGATCGCCGGTGTGTGCCGCCGCAGCAGGTCGAGAAGCCGCCGCCCGGCCGGGGTCACCGGCGTGTGCGAGCCGTTGCCGGCGGGGGACGTGGGTTCTTCGGGCATGAAGGCCTCCGGCGAGACTGCGCGTGTTGTCGATGCCGCGAGGGTGCGGCGTGCTGGGTCCTTCCCCAGGCTCCGTGGAGCGCGTCGAGGCCGGCTGGAGGAGGGATACGGGCGCCGTGGTCCACCGGTGCTCCGGCTGCCTTCGAGGGCCCGCCACTGTGCTGTGGGGACCGTCGACAGAGGGAGCCGTCGTGCGCATCGTGGACATCTCAAGTCCGGTGGACGCCTCGGCGTGGGAACCGGACCGGGTCGAGCACGAGATCCTCGGCCCCCGCGAGGGCGCGCTGCACATGAGCGAGGAGATGCGCCGCCACTTCGGGGTCGAGTTCGATCCGGACGAGCTGCCGGACGGCGAGTTCCTGTCGCTTGACCGGCTCTCGCTGACCTCCCACACAGGGACGCACGTGGACGCGCCTTCGCACTACGGGTCGCGCGCGTCGTACGGCGACGGCAGGCCGCGCGACATCGACGAACTGCCCCTGGAGTGGTTCTTCGGACCCGGCCTGGTGCTCGACCTGTCCGGGTGCGAGGGGCCGACGGCGGGCGTGGCGCAGATCGAGAAGGAGCTCGCCAGGATCGGACGGACACCACGGCCCGGGGACATCGTGCTGCTGCACACCGGGGCGTCGGCGTGGGCGGGGACGCAGCGCTACTTCACGGACTTCACCGGTCTCGACGGGCCGGCCGTGCACCTGCTGCTGGACTTCGGGATACGGGTGATCGGCACCGACGCGTTCAGCCTCGACGCGCCGTTCGGGGCCGTGATCCGGCGCTACCGGGAGACCGGCGACCGGTCGGTGCTGTGGCCGGCGCACGTGGCGGGCCGGAGCCGGGAGTACTGCCAGATCGAGCGGCTGGCCAATCTCACCGCCCTGCCGGGCAGCGGTCACGGTTTCCGCGTCGCGTGCTTCCCGGTCAAGGTCAGGGGAGCGGGAGCGGGGTGGACCCGCGCGGTCGCCCTCGTCGAGGAGTGAACGTGCGCCGGGCCGCCGGCGCCACGCAGCATCGGGAGGGATCGAGGGATCATGGAGCCGAACGAGACGACGTGCCGGATCTGCGGCGGCGTAGTGCGGGAGTTCTTCGACTTCGGCCGGCAGCCGCTGTCCGACCGGTTCCCGTCGGAGGACGAGCTGGACGAGGAGTTCTTCTTCCGGCTGGCGGTGGGGATGTGCGCCGAGTGCACCATGGTCCAGTTGCTGGAGGAGGTTCCCCGGGACCGCATGTTCCGCCACGACTACCCGTACCACTCGTCCGGGTCGCGGCGGATGCGGGAGCACTTCGCGCGGACCGCGCGCACGCTGCTGGCGACCGAGCTCACCGGCCGGGACCCGTTCTGCGTGGAGATCGGCAGCAACGACGGCATCATGCTCCAGGTGATCGGCGAGGCGGGCGTACGGCACCTCGGGGTCGAACCGTCGGGCGGGGTGGCGGAGTTGTCCCGCGCGAAGGGCGTCCAGGTGCGGACCGCGTTCTTCGAGGAGTCCACCGCGCGGGAGATCGCCGACGAGCACGGCCCCGCCGACGTGATCTACGCGGCCAACACGGTCTGCCACATCCCCTACCTGGACTCGGTGTTCCGGGGGGTCGACGCGCTGCTGGCACGGGACGGGGTGTTCGTCTTCGAGGACCCGTACCTCGGCGACATCGTGGAGCGGAACACCTTCGACCAGATCTACGACGAGCACTTCTACCTCTTCACCGCGAGGTCGGTGCGGGCGGCCGCCCGCCGGTTCGGGTTCGAACTGGTCGACGTGGAGCGGCTGCCGGTGCACGGCGGCGAGGTCCGGTACACGATCGCGCGGTCCGCGGGGCGGCCGGCGGCGGCGCGGGTCGATGAGCTGATCGCCGAGGAGACCCGGCGCGGACTGGGCGAGTTCGGCACGATGGAGAAGTTCGGCGCCGAGATCACCCGGGTCTGCGACGACCTGGTGGCCCGGCTGCGCGAACTCCACGACCACGGCTTCTACGTGGTGGGGTACGGGGCGACGGCCAAGAGCGCCACGGTCATCAACTACGCGGGCATCGGCCCCGATCTGATGCCGTACGTCTACGACACGACACCCGCGAAGGTGGGGCGGCACCTGCCCGGGTCGCACATCCCGATCCGGCCGGCGGACGAGTTCGGCCCGCCGTACCCGGACTACGCGGTGCTGTTCGCGTGGAACCACATCGAGGAGGTCAAGGCACGGGAGGCGGGCTTCACGGCGCAGGGCGGCCGCTGGATCCTGTACGTCCCCGAGTTCCGGCTCGACTCCTGACCCGGCGCCCGACCCCGCGACCCGGTTCGCGGCACACCGGGAGGCGCGGACCCGCGAACGGTCCGCGCCTCTCGCGTACCCGGGCGGCGCGCCTGCCCGGGGCACCCCGCCCGCCCGGGTCAGGTGGAGTCGCCGGCGTGGCCGGGCAGCCGCACGGACAGGGCGTGGCGGAACGTGTCGCGGGGGTCCCAGCGCTCCTTCACCCGCTGCAGGGCCGGGTAGTTGTCGCGGAAGTAGAGCCGGTGCCAGGGCGCGTCGCCGGTGTTCAGCGCGGGGTCGGCGAGGTCGGCGTCGGCGTAGTTGACGAAGGCGCCGCCGTAGCCGCGCGCGGGGTCGGGGACGCCGCCCGCGTCGGCGAACACCTCGCGGTAGGAGCCGCGCACCCAGTCCAGGTGGTCGGCGTCCTCGCGCCCGTCGAACCAGAACACCGACCAGTACACCTTGAGCACGGCGTCCCGGTGGGCCATGGCGGTGTCGGCCTGACCGACGCTGTTGACGGCGCCGCCGTGCGAGAGCAGATAGACCGTCGCCGCCGGGTTGTGGTAGCCGTCCCGGTCGGTGAGCCTGCGGTGGACGAGGTCCGTCTGCTCGTCGGTCCAGGCGGTGCGCAGGAACGCGGCCTTGGACTTGAAGCGGCCCTTGATCCCGGCGAACTCGTCGGGTGCCAGCGTGGTGGTCAGCCAGGGCAGGGTCGTCGTGCCGGCCTCGGGGCGGGCGCCGACGCCGCGGCGCACGTCGGCGAGGAAGGCGTCGGTGAGCTCGTCCGCGTCGGCGCGGGTGGCGTCGACGGCCGTCTCCAGGGTGAGGGGGCCGGCGCCGGCACGGGGCAGGGCGAGGCTGTTGTCGAGTGCGGCGCCGGGATCGTCGGCGGAGCTGTGCCGTTCGTGCCAGGTGCCGAAGTTCCGTACGAGGGTGCGGAACGCGGACGGGTCGATGTCGGCCCAGTCCCAGCGGAGCGTCTTGCGCAGGACGGCGGCGGGCGGCACGGGCAGCGGGGCGGCCGTCCAGGCGGCCGGGGTGCGCGCGGCGGAGGCGGCTGAGGTCTCGGGCGAGCGGAACAGGTAGCGGGTGACCACACCGAAGGTGCCTCCTCCGCCGCCGGTGTGCGCCCACCACAGGTCCCGGTGCGGGTCGGCGTCGTCGCGGGTGGCGACCACGGCACGGACCCGGCCCGAGCCGTCGACCACGACGACCTCCACCCCGTGGAGATGGTCCACCGACAGGCCGTGGCGGCGGGAGAGCGCGCCACCGCCGCCGCCCGCCACATGGCCGCCCACGCCGACACCGGGGCAGCGCCCGGCGGGGACGGTGACGCCCCAGCCGAGGAACAGCGTCCGGTACATCGCGCCGAGGGTGGTCCCGGCGGCGACGGAGAACGCGCGGTGCTCCTCGTCGTAGTGCACGGCGCTCATCTCGGACACGTCGAGGACGGTGGCGACCGCCGGGTCGTCGACGAGCGCCTCGAAGCAGTGGCCGCCGCTGCGTACAGCGAGCCGGTGGCCGCCGTCGACCGCGTCCCGCACGGCCCGGACGGTCTGCTCGGTGGTGCGGACGACGCGGATGGTGTCGGGATCGGGCCGGAAGCGGGCGTTGATCCCCCGGTCGACGAGGTCGGCGTAGCGCGGGTCGGTCCGGTTCACGACGACGGGGTCCGGCCAGGACGGTACGGACACGATGCCCCTTCCGATGGTCTTCTCCGTGCCCGCGGGGCCGCCGGTGCGGGCGGCCCCACGGGGGGACTCGAACGATAGGAGGGGCCCGTCGTGGCCATCAACGCCGTTCGAGCGGGGCGCGAGCGCGCCACGAGCGGCTCTTCCAGCGGGCCGTCAGTGGGCGTTCTTGTTGCGGTAGAGGTGCATGGTCAGCGGCCCGAACACGGCCACGATGCCGGCCGAGACGAGGAGGACGAGGCCCACGTCCCAGAACCCGGCGGTGCCGTGCATCAGTTCCCGGGAGGCGGTCGCGGCGTGGCTGATCGGGTTGGCCTGGACGACCGTCTGCATCCAGCCGGGCATGGTGTCGGGCGACACGAAGATGTTGCTGGTGAACAGCAGCGGATACAGCGCGATCATGCTGGTGCCGGAGACACGTTCCGGTTCGCTGGCGACGACGCCGAGCGCGGCGAAGATCCAGCTGACGCTGAACGCGAAGACGATGAGGACGAGCATCGCCAGGAGGACGCCGATGACGCCGCCGCCGGGCCGGAAGCCCAGGAGCAGACCGAGGGCGACGGTGGTCGTCAGGGCGAGGACGTAGCGGAGCACATCGCCCAGGAGGCTGCCCGCGAGGGTCGCGGGCTGCCAGAAGGGCAGGGTGCGGAACCGGTCGAACACCCCTTTGTGGATGTCGGTGTTGAGGGCGGTTCCGGTGTAGACCGTCATCATGATGACGCTCTGCACCGCCACACCGGGCAGGAAGAACTGCAGGTAGTTCTCGGTGGAGTCGGCGAAGGCGCCTCCGAAGAGGTAGGTGAACATCAGCAGGAAGATCAGCGGCATCAGCACGATGTCGATGAGCTGCACCGGGAAGTGCTTGAACGCCATCATCGCCCGCCACAGATGGGTGAGCGTCGCGGAGAGCGCCGTCGCCTTCGGCGGGCGTTCACCGGCGGCGAGGACGGTGCGCAGGGTGCCGTCCTTCGTCGGTTCGAGGATCTGCGGGGTGGTCGTCATGCTGCCTTCTCCTCACCGGTGCGGTCGCCGGAACCGCCGTCGCGGGTGCCGTTGTCGCGGGTGCCGTTCTCCTCGGGCTTGTGTCCGGTCAGCGACAGGAACACCTCGTCCAGGCTGGACTGGCCGAGGGAGAAGTCGCGTACCTCGACGTCCGTGCGCGCCAGGACGGCCAGGGCCCGCATGACCTGCTTGCTGTGGGACACCCGGGCCGTCAGCGCGGCGGGGTCGGAGTCCGGGTAGACCGTCACACCGAGTTCCCGGGTGAGGATCCGTTCCGCCTCGGGACGCCACTTCTCGTCGTGCAGCCGCAGGTGCAGCACGTCGGAGCCGAGGGAGGACTTCAGCTCGCCCGTGGTGCCCTCCGCGATGACGCGGCCGTGGTCGATCACGGCGATGCGGTCGGCGAGCTGGTCGGCCTCGTCCAGGTACTGGGTGGTGAGCAGCACCGTGGTGCCGGTTCCGACCAGTTCCCTGACGATGTCCCAGACCTGGTTGCGGCTGCGCGGGTCGAGCCCCGTGGTGGGTTCGTCGAGGAAGAGGAGGTCGGGGGTCACGACGATGCTGGCGGCGATGTCCAGCCGTCGCCGCATGCCGCCGGAGTACGTCCGCAGGAGGCGTTCGCCCGCGTCGCGGAGCCCGAACGCGTCGATCAGTTCGTGCGCCCTCTCCCTGGCCCGGCTCCAGGAGTAGCCCTGGAGCCGGCCCATCATGACGAGGTTCTCTATTCCGGTCAGCCCCTCGTCCACGGACGCGTACTGTCCGGTGACGCTGATGAGCTTGCGGACGGCGTCGGGGTCGCGTTCCACGTCGTGACCGAAGACGCGGACGGTGCCGCCGTCCGCGCGGAGCAGGGTGGCCAGCACCCGGATCAGCGTGGACTTGCCGGCGCCGTTGGGTCCGAGGACGCCGTAGACCAGGCCGGCCGGCACCTGGAGGTCGAGTCCATCGACGGCTTTCGTCTCGCCGAAGACCTTGATCAGGCGCGACGTTTCGATGGCCAGTGTCGACTGCGCGTTCACAGTGATCCCCCAGCGGTCGTTCGGAAGGGTTGCGTCGTGCGGAGCGGAAGCTCCCGGTCACGTGTCTTCACCTTCGGTACGTTAGACCCCATTGCGGACACTTCATGGCCGCGATCGATCCCGCCGACCGAGCGATTTCCCGGGCCTTCTCCGATCCTTCTCCGGGCCTTCTCCGGGACGTCCCAGGGGACGGTTCGAGCGGTTCTCGTCGCCGCTTCGAGGCCCGGCGCGGACCCTGGGCGCACGGCCGGGAAACGGTGCGGGAAGCGGTGCGGCGGAGTGCGGAGGTGGCCATGGACGGCGGGCCCGAGGTCCAGGTACTGGTGGTCGGCGGTGGCCTCGGCGGCCTGTCCGCCGCGATGTTCCTCGCCCAGCGGGGCGTGCGCGTGCTGCTGGTGGAGCGGCACCCGGGGACGTCGGTGTATCCGAAGGCGGCGGGCCAGAACCCGCGCACGATGGAGCTGATGCGGATCGGCGGGATCGCCGACGAGGTGCGGGCGGCCGCCGACATCCGGGGGCCGCGCGGCGACTTCTCCATAAAGATCGCCGAGACGGTCGGCGGTCGTGTGCTGCACACGTTCGCGGAGAGCTTCGACGAGCTGGTCGGGGCGACCGAGCGGTGCACGCCCATGCCGTGGGCGCTCGCGGCGCAGGACCGCGTGGAGCCGATCCTGCGGGCGCGTGCGGAGAAGTACGGCGCCGACGTCCGGTTCGCCACCGAACTGGTCTCGTTCGAGCAGGACGGTTCGGGCGTCACCGCCGTGCTGCGTGACACCGGGGGCGGCGCCGCGTACCCCGTACGCGCGCGCTACCTGGTCGCGGCGGACGGGCCGCGCAGCGCGATCCGCGAGCGGCTCGGCATCACCCGGCACGGTCACGGTTCGCTCGCGCACTTCATGGGCGTCATCTTCGACGCGGACCTGTCGGCGGTGCTGCCGCCCGGCTCCACCGGCTGGTACTACCTGCGCAACCCCGCGTTCACCGCCACGTTCGGGCCCACCGACGACCCGAACCGGCACACCTTCTACGTGCGGTACGACCCCGCCGCCGGGGAGTCCCCGCAGGACTACACGCGGGAGCGGTGCGCCGAACTCATCCGGCTGGCGGTCGGCACGGCCGACGTGTCGCCCGCCATCCTCGACGTCCAGAGCTGGGAGATGGCCGCGTACATCGCCGACCGGTGGCGCGACGGCCGGGTCCTGCTGGTGGGCGACGCCGCCAAGGTCACCCCGCCGACGGGCGGCATGGGCGGCAACACCGCGATCGGCGACGGGTTCGACGTGGCGTGGAAGCTGGCGGCCGTGCTGCACGGCGAGGCCGGTGACGGGCTGCTCGACAGCTACGGGCGGGAACGGGCGCTCGTGGCCCGGCTGGTGGTGGACGAGTCGCTCAGCGTCTACGCCGAACGGATGGCTCCGGAGCTCGTCGGCGAGGTCCCGGAGGGACACGGGACGGCGGAGGTCGTCATGGGGTTCCGGTACCGCTCCGACGCCGTCGTGGTCGAGGACGACGATCCCGCGCCGACGGAGGATCCGCTGCGCCCCTCCGGCCGCGCCGGGTTCCGGGCGCCGCACGTGTGGATCGAGCGCGACGGCCGCCGGGAGTCCACCGTGCACCTGTTCGGCGCCGGGTGGGTGCTGCTGACCGCCCCGGGTGGTCACGGGTGGGCGCGGGCGGGCCGCGACGTGGCCCGGGAGCTGGGCGTGCCGCTCGACACGCTGGGAGCCGGTCGCGAGCTGACCGACCCGGGCGGTGAGCTGTGCCGGACGTACGGCATCGGGGCGGCGGGCGCGAGCCTCGTCCGCCCGGACGGGGTGGTCGCCTGGCGGAGCGCGCAGGAACCGCCCGACGACGACGGCCACGACACGCTGCGCGCGGTGCTGACCCGGGTGCTGGCCCGCTGACGGGCGCGCGTCAGTCGCGCACGGCGGCATCCGGCGCGGCGCCCGCGACGGAGCGGGCCAGCCGCTCCGACAGCTCCTGTACGTACGCGATGAGTTCGGGGGGTTCGTGGACCTCGAACTCGATCGTGAACAGGCCGATGGTGAGTGCGAGCCACTCCAGCGAATCGGCCGCCGTGCGCAGCCGGCAGGTATGGTCGTCCACCGCCGTGAGGATGCCGTCGCGCGGCCGCACCCGTTCGGCGACGACCTCGATGGGCGCGTGGAACGTCACCAGCGCGCGGTAGCGGGCGAGCGACGACGTGATGGACTGGGCGACGTACGCGGCGGCGTCCTCGGCGGGCAGTTCCCGCTGCCGGAAGCGCACCCCGGTGAGCAGGGGCGCCTCCATCCGGTCGACGCGGAACGTACGCCAGTCCTCGCGTTCCATGTCCCAGGCCAGCAGGTACCACTTCCGGCTGACGTGGACGAGGC
This sequence comes from Streptomyces sp. NPDC047886, assembly GCF_043204435.1. Taxonomy (NCBI): domain Bacteria; kingdom Bacillati; phylum Actinomycetota; class Actinomycetes; order Kitasatosporales; family Streptomycetaceae; genus Streptomyces; species Streptomyces sp. NPDC047886. Next base: position 223,975 of record NZ_JBIDCF010000004.1, on the reverse strand, counting down.
GGTAGGGCTCCACCAGGCGGCTGCCGCGGTCGCCGTCCCGCTTGCTGTAGGTGAATCTGAGCCGTTGCAGGTCGCGGCAGGCCTGGGCGACCGAGGCCAGGTACTCGGGGTTGGCGGTGGGACCGGCGCCGAACATGGGCACGGTGTAGTTCTGGAGCGCGTTCACCCGGCTGCGCAGCCGTTTCGGCAGGACCTGTTCGAGCTTCGCCAGCGCGCGGATGGACGTCTCCTCGATGTCCGCCACGGTGCCGCCGGCCGCCGTGCGCAGGCCCACGGCGATGGCGACGGCCTCGTCGTCGTCGAGCAGCAGCGGCGGCAGGTCGGCGCCCGCCTCCAGCCGGTAGCCGCCTCCGACGCCCGGTATGGCGTGTACCGGATAGCCGAGTTCGCGGAGCCGTTCGATGTCGCGGCGCAGCGTCCGGGGACTCACGTCGAGTCGCTCCGCGAGCTTGCTGCCGGGCCAGTCCCGGCTGTTCTGCAACAGGGACAGCAGTCGGAGCATGCGCGATGGAGTCTCGGCCATGACTCCAGGGTGCCAGCAACTGCGGTCAGTTCCCGGCCGCGTTTCGATCACGGCTGATAGACGTCTGCCGGTCCGGCAGGCGTGGCACGCGCGGGAGCCGCGTCTTATAGTCGTGGAAAGATGCCTCGGTAACGCGATACCGGCTGTCGGAAGGCGACTGGAGGCGGGTTCCTCCACGCCCTGACCGGGATTCCGTGAGTGCGTCGGCCAGTGGCGTCGACAACGGGGGAGCGAATGACGAGCACACCGTCCGAAGTCGCGGTGCCCGACGTGTCAGTGTCCGCGGTTCCGGTGTCGCAGCCAATTCAGGACGACCCGCGCATCGCGGCGCGCGGCGCCCTTCCACTCGTCCGGCGTCCCTGAGGAGGGCGGCACCGCCACCGCTCTCGCACGTCACCAGCGACCCGCGCGCCCGTACCCGCCCGCCGACCGGCCCGACCACCGCTCGGCTGGAATGCCCTGGGGGGAACTCAGAGTGATACGCGTCGTCATCGCCGAACACCTCGACATGGTCCGTGCCGGTCTGGTCCTGCTGCTGGACCGGGAACTCGACATCAAAGTCGTCAGCTCCACCGTCAACGGCAGCGAATTGATTCCGACGGTCCTCGAATACGGTCCGGACGTCGCCCTCATCGATGTGGATGTACAGGAAAGGGAAAGCCTCACGGCGGCTGTCGAGATCCAGGAGTACCTGCCGGACTGCCGGACCCTGTTAATGGCGCGTTTCGCGCGCCTCGCCACCGTGCGACAGTCCCTGACGGCCGGTCTCGGTGGTCTGGTTCTCAAGAAATCCCCACCGGTCCATCTCGGGGACGCCATACGCCGGGTGCACGCGGGCCATCGCGTTTTCGACACCGATATGACGCTCGCCGCGTGGGGAAACACGGGCTGCCCGCTCACGGAGAGGGAGATGGAGATACTCCAGCACGCGGCGGCCGGGGACGGGATCTGCGAGATCGCCCACAAGCTGTCCCTGTCCCCCGGCACCGTTCGGAACTATCTGACGACGATCGTGCGGAAGATGGACGCCCGCAACCGGCTGGACGCGGTCCGCATCGCGAGCACGTCGGGCTGGATCTGACGGCTGGACACGGCGGACACCTGACAGCGGCCGGACACGTTCAGGCCAACTTCCTCCGCTGTCGCCCGTCCGTCACCAGAGGCTCCCACCAGGCCCGGTTGTCCCGGTACCAGTCCACGGTCCCGGCCAGACCGGCCGTGAAGTCCCGTCGCGGCCGGTAGCCGAGCAGGGTGGCGATCTTCCGGTCGGAGACGGCGTACCGCCGGTCGTGGCCCTTGCGGTCGGCGACCGGCTCGACGGCGTCCCAGTCCGCGCCGACGGCGTCGAGCAGCAGCCCGGTGAGTTCCTTGTTGGACAGTTCGGTGCCGCCGCCGATGTTGTAGATCTCTCCGGGGCGGCCCGCCGTGCGCACGAGTTCGACGGCGCGCACGTGGTCGTCGACGTGCAGCCAGCCGCGTACGTTGCCGCCGTCGCCGTACAGCGGCACCCTGCCGCCGTCCAGGAGCCGGGTGACGAACAGCGGGATGACCTTCTCCGGGAACTGGTACGGGCCGTAGTTGTTGGCGCACCGGGTGACACGCACGTCGAGGCCGTGGCTGTGGTGGTACGCGAGGGCGAGCAGATCGCTCGCCGCCTTGGTGGCCGCGTAAGGTGAGCTGGGCCGCAGCGGAGCGGTCTCGTCCCAGGCGCCGACGTCGATCGAGCCGTACACCTCGTCCGTCGAGATGTGGACGAACGTCCGCCGCGTCCCGCCGTCCGTGTGCCGCAGCACCGCGTCCAGCAGGGTCTGGGTGCCGACGACATTGGTGCGCACGAACTCGCCCGCGCCCGTGAGGGACCGGTCGACGTGCGATTCGGCGGCGAAGTGCACGATCTGGTCGTGCGCGCGCACGAGGTCGTCCACCAGGGCGGTGTCGCAGATGTCGCCCTGGACGAAGGCGAACCGGTCGCTGCCGCGCACCGTGTCGAGGTTGGCCGGGTTCCCCGCGTACGTCAGCCGGTCGAGGACGGTGACGCGGACGGCGGGGTCGCCGTCCGGTCCCAGGAGCGTCCGGACGTAGGCCGAGCCGATGAACCCCGCGCCGCCCGTGACCAGGATGTCCGTGGGTGTCATAGGGAGATCTCCACTCTGCTGTCGTCGCCGAGGATGAGGCAGGTTCCCGCGGGCACCCTGGGGGCGGGGCTCACCGTCACATTGCGTCCGATCAGCGACCGCTGGACCCGGCGTGTCCCGCTGAGGCGGGAGTCGCGCAGCACGATGGAGAACTCGATCTCGCTGTCCTCGATCCGGCAGTCGTCCGCGATCGAGGTGTAGGGGCCGATGTACGAGCCGCTGATGACCGTGCCGGAGCCGATGATCGCGGGGCCGACGATCCGGGAGCCCCGGACGCGCGCGCCCGCCTCGATCCGGACACGGCCGACCAGTTCGCTGGTGGCGTCGACGTCGCCCTCGACGCCTGGCTCGATGGAGTCGAGGACGGAGCGGTTCACCTCCAGCATGTCGCCCGCGTTCCCGGTGTCCTTCCAGTATCCGGAGATCGTGGTGAACCGGACGTCGCAGGGCCGGTCGATCAGCCACTGGATGGCGTGGGTGATCTCCAGTTCGCCGCGCCAGGACGGGCTGATGGCGCGGACCGCCTCGTGAACGACGGGCGTGAACAGGTAGATGCCGACCAGCGCGAGGTCGCTCTTGGGCCGGCGGGGCTTCTCCTCCAGGCCCACGACGCGCCCGTCGGGGCCGATCTCGGCGACGCCGAAGTTCGTCGGGTCGGACACCCGGGTCAGGAGGATCCCGGCGTCGGGGCGCTCGGCCCTGAACCTGTCGACGATGCCGGTGATGCCGCCGACCACGAAGTTGTCACCCAGGTACATCACGAAGTCGTCGTCGGCGAGGTAGTCGCGCGCGATCAGCACCGCGTGGGCGAGTCCCAGCGGCGCCTCCTGCGGCAGATACGTGACGCGCAGGCCGAACTTGCCCCCGTCGCCGACCGCGTGGGCGATCTCGTCGGCGCTGTCCCCCACCACGATGCCGACGTCGGTGATCCCGGCCCTCGCGATGTCCTCCAGGACGTAGTAGAGGACCGGTTTGTTGGCCACCGGGACCAGTTGCTTGGGCGAGGTGTGGGTGAAGGGACGCAGCCGGGTCCCCGAACCTCCGGACAGCACGAGAGCCTTCATGCCGCGGACGCTACGCGGACGCGCTCAAGTCCGGGTGGTGAACCGATGGGGGTTCGGTTCAGTGGGCGCCGATGCCCGACGACCCCTGGAGGCGCTCCAGATCGGAGGGGCGTACCTGGATGACGAACAGGGCGATCACCGCGCCGATCGCGGCGAACACGGCGGCCGTGATGAACCCCGCCGACGCACCGGACGTCAGGACCTCGTCGGCCCAGGGAGCCGGCAGGTCCCCGGTGCGCTGGAAGCGCAGGCGCTCGGCGTCCGTCGCCCGGGCGAGGAAGTCGGCGACCTGCCGTCTCCCCTCGCCGGCGCTGGCCGTGCCGAACACCGTGACCAGGATGGACAGGCCGAGCGAACCGCCGACCTGCTGGTTGGCGTTGAGCAGTCCCGATGCGGCGCCGGTCTCGCCGGTGGGCACGTTGGAGAGCGCCATCAGGGTGAGGGAGACGAACTGCATGCCCATGCCGAGGCTCAGGACGAGCATCGGACCCAGCACGCTGCCGAGATAGGTGGAGTGGGCGTCGGTCAGCGTCAGCCAGCCGAGGCCCGCCGCGGCGAGCAGGGCGCCGCACACCATGAACGGCTTCGGGCCGTACTTCGGCAGCAGCTGCGAGGCCAGTCCCGCACCGACCGCGATGACCGCGCTCACGGGCAGGAACGCCAGCCCCGCCTGGAGGGGGCTGAAGTCGAGGACGTTCTGCACGAACAGCGTCAGGAAGAAGAACATCCCGAAGATCGCGGCCGCCAGGCTCAGCATCATCCCGTAGGTGCCCGCCCTGTTGCGGTCGGTGAACATGTGGAGCGGTGTGATCGGCTGCCTGGACCGGCGCTCCACCAGGATGAACACCGAGAGGATCACCACGGCCGCCGCGAACGACGCCACCGTCAGCCCGTCGCGCCAGCCCTCCTGCGCGGCGCGGATGAAGCCGTACACGAGCAGGACCATGCCTACCGTCGAGGTCAGCGCGCCCGTGACGTCGAAGTGGCCGGGCCGCCGCTCGGACTCCTTGATCCAGCGCGGTGCCGCGAGGGCGATCAGCAGGCCGATCGGTACGTTGACGAACAGCACCCAGCGCCAGTTGAGCCACTCGACGAGCATCCCGCCGGCGAGCAGGCCGATCGCGCCGCCGCCGGCCGAGACGGCCGCGAACACCCCGAACGCCCGGTTGCGTTCCGGGCCTTCCTTGAACGTGGTGCTGATCAGGGCGAGGGAGGTCGGTGACGCGATGGCGCCGCCGACGCCCTGGAAGGCCCGCGCGGCGAGGAGTTGACCGGAGTTCTGGGCGAGCCCGCCGAACAGGGAGGCGAGGACGAACACCAGGACGCCGATGACGAACATCCGGCGCCTGCCCAGGATGTCGCCGGTGCGTCCGCCGAGGAGCAGCAGCCCGCCGAAGGTGAGCGTGTAGGCGTTGACCACCCACGACAGGCTGGTGGTGGAGAACTCCAGCGACCGCTGGATCTGCGGCAGGGCGATGTTCACGATGGTGATGTCGAGGACCACCATCAGCTGGCACGAGGCGATGACCAGCAGCGCCATTCCGTTGCCGCCGCCCGCTCGGGGGGTGGCGGCACGAGGCGTGGGAGTCGGCCGGGACGTGGTCATGGCGCAGTACCCTCAGGGAGGGTCCGTGGACGGAGCCGTCCACCGTTCAACGGTACGTCCGGGGCCGGGGCGTCACCAGTCGATCAAGCACCGCCGCTCGGGCAGGTGTACACGAAGTCGGCCCCCGCCAGGCGCCGGCCGGGCGACAGGATCTCCAGCTCGGCCCTGGCCCGGTACTCCCCCTCGCCGCTGAAAGTCCACAACAGGTGCAGCCTGGCCTCGGTCTGGCCGCGCCGTACGGTCTCGCGCAGCTCCTCCGACACGGTGCCGTCACTGCGCACCCAGCGGTAGACGAGGGTGCCGGGCCGGCCGTCGGTGGTGACGACGCCGACGACGTCGGCGGTGCCCTCGCAGCCGGGTCCTGTGGCGGCGGTCCGCACGGCGACGTCCCGCACGGCCACCGTCGGCGCGTACCGCTGCCAGGCCAGGAAGGCCAGCACGCACAGCAGGACGACGGCGGGCAGGGCGAACCGGCGTACGGCCGAACCCCGGCGCGGCGGGCGGGAGTCGGGAGCGGCGGGGGCGTGGGCCGCCCTCAGGTCGAGCGCGGCCGCGGTCACGCCGGGCCCGAACCGCAGGACGACGCCGTCGACCCGGTCGGGCCGCGCGTCCGCCACCACCGGATACGGCTCGGTGCGGGGCTCCGGCGGGTCGTCGGGGCGCTGGATCCAGTGGCTGGCCAGCGCGGTCGCGCTGTAGTCGCTGTCCTGCTCGTCGCTCTCGTGGTTCATCGGAGCTCGCACCGCCGTGTCAGGAGCTGCTGGGTGGAACCGCCGTTGGCGGGTGCCGGGTCGCTGCCGGCCCGGACGCTCCAGTAGCAGCCTTCGCCCTGGAACGTGTGGGTGAGCGTCAGGGTGTAGTGCGTGGCGCCGCTGCGCCGGAAGGTCTGGGTGGCGCCGTCCTGGGTGCCGGCGGCGCCCTTGGTGTCGCCGGTGGCCCAGGTGACGGTCAGTGTGAGCGGACCTGTGCCGTCGGTGGTGATGTCGAACGTGGCGGTGGCCGTGGTGAAGTCGGTCTGCCGGAAGTCGGTGACGGACACCGCCTTCACGTTGGGCGGTACGGGCGTGGGCGTCGGCGGCTCGGTCGTGGTGGGCGGTGGCTCCGTGGGCGGGGTGGTGAACGGGGAACCGCCGTGTGTGGGGCCGCTGCCGGTGAGGCCCGGGGAGGGTGTCGCCCCGCCCGGATGCCCGGGTGCCGGAGTCGTGGTCGGGGTCCGCGTGGCACCGGCGCTCGGGCTCGCGCCCGTGCTCGCGCCGGCGCTCACGCTCGCGCTCGGCTGGGGGGACGTGCTGGCGGAGGCGCTCGCGGACGGCGCGGGCGACGGGGTGGCGGGCGTGCCGTCGACGCCGGTCGTGGCGACGGCCTGCGCCGATGTGGACCGGGCCCCGTTGTCGCCGGCGTGCGCGCCGAGCGTCAGGATCAGGGCCAGGACGAGCGCGGAGACCATGGCGCTGATGCCGAGGCCGTTCGGTTTCCAGGCGTACCACCAGCTGTCGTCACGTCCGCCCAGGGACGTGGACGCCACGTCCGTGCTGCTCTCCGCCCGCTCGCCCGCCGACGGGAACAGCAGGGGCAGCAGGGCCGCGAGGGCGGCGAGCCTGCCCCGGCCGCGCTCCTCCCAGTCGGGCCCGTAGGCCGCCCCGGCGATGGCCTCCAACTCCTCGACGAACAGGGCGGCTTCCTGCGGCCGGTCCTCGGGCGCCTTGGCGAGGCCCTTGCGGATGAGCGGCAGCACCGGTTCGGGAACGTCGTCCTCGGGCACCGGGTCGCCGAGGTGGCGCAGGGCGAGTTCGGCGAAGTTGTCGCCGGTGAACGGCTTCCGCCCGGTCAGGCACTCGTAGAACGTGGCGGTCGCCGCGTACACGTCGGCGGCCGGCGACGCGGGCCCGCCGGTCCACTGCTCGGGCGCCATGTACGCCGGGGTGCCGGCCACCCCGGCGACGGCGCCCCGGTCCACGGCGATCCCGAAGTCGACGAGCGTGGACGAACCGTCGGCCGCGACGAGGACGTTCTCTGGCTTGTAGTCCCGGTGGACGACACCGGCGCCGTGCGCCGCCGCGAGGCCCAGCAGGGAACCCTTGAGGACGACGAGCGCCGCCTCGGGTCCGACGGGCCCGTGCCGCTTCAGCACGGCACGCAGGGCGAGGCCGTCCACCAGCTCCATCACGATGGCGGCGCCGTCGGGCGCCTCCACGTACTCGTAGAGGCCGACGACGTACGGCGAGCGCAGCGCGGCGAGCAGCCGTGCCTCGCCCCGGAACGCGTGCACGAACGCCGTGTCCGTACGGAGCGCCTCACTCAGGTACTTCACCGCCACGGGTACGCCGGTCGTGTCGTGGACGGCCAGCACGACCCGGCCGCTCGCGCCCGAACCGAGCTCACGGGTCTCCGTGTACCCGGGCACCGACCACGCGTTCATACGGTCTCCTCACCGCCATGACGACTTCCCCCAGAGGGGACACATTTTCGCCACGGCCGGTTCCCGCCAGGACCACGGCCCCACCGGTCGTCCACCGGCGACCCGCCGGGCCGCCGCCGGAGCCCCTCCCGGGCGTTCCCCGCGCCTTCGGCCCGCCGCGCGCCGCCGTACGGACCGCTATAGCGTCGGAAGCAGCGGACACGCTCACGGCCACGGTCACCGAGGAGGCCACATGGGCCACCGCAGAGGAAGGGCGGCCGGCACCGGCCCGGTCGCGGGGACGGCGATCGTCGTGGGGGCGAGCATGGCCGGGCTCTGCGCGGCCCGGGTGCTGGCGGAGCGGTTCGGCGACGTCGTCGTGATCGACCGGGACGCCCTCTCGGACGGCGCCGGATGGCGGCACCAGGTGCCGCAGGGCCGGCACGCGCATCTGCTGCTCTACGCGGGCGGGCAGCTCCTGGAGGAGTGGTTCCCCGGCATCTCGGAGCAGCTCGTCGCGGGCGGCGCCACCGATGTGGACGTCTGCCGCGACCTGTACTGGCACCAGGCGGGCGGGGTGCTGCGCCGGCCCGCTTCCAGGCTGCGCGGACCGGCCATGTCACGGCCGTATCTGGAGGCGACGGTCCGTGACCGGGTGGCCGACCTGCCGAACGTGGTCATCCGTGACCGGACGGCGGTCACCGGCGTCGAGGCCGACGCCGCGCACGGACGGATCACCGGGGTGCGGCTCGCGGACGGCTCGGCCGCCGGGTGCGACCTCCTGGTCGACTCCACCGGCCGGCAGGCGCGCAGCCTGGAGTGGCTGAAACCGCTGGGCTACGACGCTCCGCCCACCTCCGTCGTCGGTGTCGACACCCGCTACGCCAGTCGTACCTACCGCCGTACCGAACAGCCCGTACGCGACTGGAAGGCGGCCGGGGTCGTCGGCGCCCCGGCCACGCGCCGCATGGCCATCGCCCTGCCGCTGGAGGGCGACCGGTGGATCGTCACCCTCGCCGGGCTGAACGGCGAGACGCCCCCGGCGGACGAGGAGGGCCGGCTGCGCTTCGCCCGCTCTTTGGAGGATCCCGTGATCGCCGAGGTCATGGCCGTGTCGGAACCGCTCGGCGAGCCGGTCTCGTACCGCTTCCCGGCGAACCTGCGCCGACACGTCGAGCGGCTGCGCCGCTTCCCGCTCGGCTGGATCACGATCGGGGACGCGGTCGCCAGCTTCGACCCGGTGTACGGCCAGGGCATGACGTCGGCCGCCCAGCAGGCGGCGGCGCTCGGGGCGTGTCTGGACCTGCACGGCACGCTCGACCGCGCCTTCTCCCGCCGGTTCTTCCGCGCGGCGGCCCACACCGTGAACGTGCCGTGGTCGCTGGCCGTGGGCGGCGACTTCGCGTACGCGGACACCACCGGCAGGAAGCCGCCCGGCACCGACCTCCTCAACCGGTACGTGGAGCGGGTCACCGTCGCGGCCCAGCACGACGACGACGTGCTGATCCGCTTCAACGAGGTCGCCGGTCTCGCCCGCCGCCCCGAGTCGCTGCTCGCGCCCGGTTTCGCCGTGCGGGCGCTGCGCACCGCACGCCGCGGACCGGTGGGACCGGCCACGGCACGGGCGGCGGGAACGCGGGCGGACGCCGGGGAATGACGGCGGGCGGCGGTCCGTCGGCGCGGGGCTCACGCGCGGTCGCCACCGGAAGACACCCGGTGTTAGAAAGAGGACATGAGAGGACGTCTCGGACGACCCGCGCGGAGTTCGGGCCGGGGTAGCTCCTTCGCCGGCCTCTTCCGGCGGCGCGGGCGAGCGGGACGCGCGGCCGTGAAGGACGGGCGGGACGCCGCCAAGGACGGGCCGGACGCCGCGCACGGCGGGCGAAACGGCGCTGAGGTCCGGCGCGACGCCTCCCCCAGGGGTACGCGCGCCGACGGGGGAACGCGCGCGGGAGCACGGCCCGGGAGCGGGCGGCGCGGGGCCCGGTCGGCCGCGCTGCTGGGCGCGCGCAGCGCCGCGGGTCAGGTCCTCGTCCTGCAGATCGTCGTCGCCGTGCTGCTGATCACCGCCGCAGTCGTCGCCCTCGCCTTCCAGGCGCGCTACGACAGCGAACGCGACGCCCAGCGCCGGTCGCTCGCGGCCGCCGAGTCGTTCGCCGACGCGCCGGGCACGCTGGCGGCGGTGCTGTCCGCCGACCCGACCCGGGCGCTGACGCCGTACGTCATGGAGGCGAAGCGGGGTTCGGGGGTGGACTTCATCGCGGTGATGGCGATCGACGGCACGCGCCTCGCGGACAGCGATCCGTCCCTGGTCGGCAGCCGCGCCGTCGGCGTGGAACCGGCCCTGACCGGTTCCGGCTTCACCGAGATCTTCGAAGGCGACCCGAACGACGCGGCGCGGGCGATCGTGCCCGTGACGGACGGCGACGGCACCGTGGTGGGACTGGTGGGGGCGGGGGTCACCATCGAGAGCGTCGGTGCCTCGGTCGACCGCCAGCTGCCGGTGTTCCTGGGCGCCGGCGTGGCCGCGCTCGTCCTCGCCGTGGGCAGCGCCGTGCTGGTCAGCCGACGGTTGCGGAGGCAGACGCACGGCCTCGGCCCCACCGAGATGACCCGGATGTACGAACACCACGACGCCGTACTGCACGCCGTGCGGGAGGGCGTGCTCATCCTCGGCGCCGACGGCCGCCTGGTCCTCGCCAACGACGAGGCCCGCCGGCTCCTCGAACTGCCCGGCGACGCGGAAGGCCGTCACATCGGCGACCTGGGCCTCGAACCGGGCACCGCCGACGTCCTCGCCTCGGGGCGCGCCGTCACCGACGAGGTGCATCTGGCGGGTGACAGCCTGCTGGCCGTGAACATCCGGCCCACGGACCCGCACGGCACTTCGGGCATCGTCGCCACCTTCCGTGACACCACCGAGCTGCGGGCCGTCTCCGGCACGGCCGAGGTGGCCCGCGAGCGCCTCAAGCTGCTGTACGAGGCCGGTGTGCGCATCGGAACGACGCTGGACGTCGTACGGACCGCCGAGGAGCTGTCGGAGGTGGCGGTCCCCCGGTTCGCGGACTTCGTCACGGTGGAGCTGCTCGACCCGGTCCTGCGGGGCGAGGAACCGTCCGGGGAGCCCACCGAGATGCGCCGGGCCGCCGTGACCGGGGTCCGCGACGACCACCCCCTGCAACCGGTCGGCGACCCGATCAGGTTCGACGTGGCGACGACCCCGATGGGCGCGGCGCTGGCCGGCGGCCGGGCCGTCCTGGAGGAGGACCTGACGGTCGCGCACGGCTGGCGCGAGCAGGATCCCGCGGGCGCCGACCGGGCCCTGGAGTACGGCATCCACTCCCTCATCGCCGTACCGCTGCGGGCGCGCGGCGTCACCGTCGGCATGGCGAACTTCTGGCGCTCGGAGCGGCTCGAACGCTTCGAACAGGACGATCTGGCGTTCGCCGAGGAGCTCGCCGCCCGCGCCGCCGTCGCCATCGACAACGCCCGCCGCTTCACCCGCGAGCACGCCATGGCCGTCACCCTCCAGCGGAGCCTGCTGCCCCGGGTCCTGCCCGAGCAGGACGCCCTGGAGGTCGCCCACCGGTATCTGCCCGCGCAGGCCGGGGTGGGCGGCGACTGGTTCGACGTGATCCCCCTGCCGGGGGCACGGGTCGCGCTGGTCGTCGGCGACGTCGTCGGCCACGGCCTGCACGCCGCCGCGACCATGGGCCGGCTGCGTACCGCCGTCCACAACTTCTCCAGCCTCGACCTGCCCCCGGACGAACTCCTCGGCCACCTCGACGAACTCGTCTCCCGGATCGACGACGAGGAGGGCGACGAGGGCGGCGCCGCCCTCACGGGCGCCACCTGCCTGTACGCCATCTACGATCCGTCGTCCGGGACGTGCAGCATGGCCACGGCGGGGCACTTCGCCCCGGCCGTGGTGCGCCCCGACGGCGGTGTGGACCTCCTGGACGTGCCCCTCTATCCGCCGCTGGGCCTGGGCAGTCAGCCCTTCGAGACCGCCGAGGTGCGACTGCCCGAGGGCAGCCGGCTCGTGCTGTACACGGACGGCCTGATCGAACACCGGGAGCGCGATGTGGACGCGGGCCTCGACCTGCTGCGCGCCACCCTGGCCGACGACGGCGACCGGACGCCCGAGGAGACCTGCCGGGCGGTGTTCGACGCGATGCTCCCCCCGCACCGCAGCGACGACATCGCGCTGCTCGTCGCCCGTACGAGGCTGCTGCCCGCCGACCGGATCGCCGACTGGGACGTGCCGCGCGACCCCTCGGCCGTCGCCCCCGTGCGGGCGGCCTGCGGCCGGCAGCTGGAGCGGTGGGGCCTGGAGGAGATCGGCTTCACGACGGAACTGATGCTGAGCGAGCTCATCACCAACGCGATCCGCTACGGCTCGGATCCGATCCACGTACGGCTGTTGCGCGACCGCACCCTGATCTGCGAGGTGTCCGACGGCAGCAGCACCTCCCCGCATCTGCGGCGCGCCGCCACCACGGACGAGGGCGGGCGCGGCCTGTACCTGGTGTCCCAGTTCGCGGGGCGGTGGGGAACGCGGTACACGCCGGGCGGCAAGGTGATGTGGGCCGAACAGCCGCTGACGGGCGGGCCGCAGCAGCCGGTGACGGCGCTGTTCGACGACCTGTCGTGGTGAGGCCCCGCCGGACACGGACACCGGGGGTGACAGGGTGCGGTGACGGGGCGGGGTGACCGGGCAGGGGTGACCGGGCAGGGGTGACCGGGCAGGGGTGCGCCCCCGGCCGGTGTCCCGTGCCGGGGGCGCATGGGCCGACCACGGACCGACGGGTCAGCGGCGGCCGGGGCCCGGGACCGACGCCTACATCTGGGCCGGCGTGAGCACCACGAAGTCCGCGCCGGCCGGGTCGGCGCACAGCGCGAGCCGCCCGACGCCCTCCGCGTCCTCCGGTCCCATCAGCACCGAGCCGCCGTTGTCCCTGACCCGGCCGACGGCGGCGTCACAGTCATCGGAGGCGAACACCGGGTGCCAGTAGGCCCTCCCGCCGGTCAGGGCGAGCTGGTCGGCGGGCATCTCCATCAGGCCGCCGTGCATGCGCTCCTCCGGCTGGCCGGACGGGGTGATCAAGGAGTACGTTCCGCCGCCGCCCGGGAGGCCCATGTCCTGGGTGGTCCAGCCGAACAGGTCGCCGTAGAACCCCTTGGCGGCGGCCGCGTCCGTCGTGTACAGCTCGGTCCAGCACAGGGCGCCCGGCCGGTCGGCGGCCTCCAGGCCGGTCATCTTGCCGGGCTGCCAGACGGCGAACTGACCGCCTTGCGGGTCGGTGTACTGGGCCAGCCGGCCCGCGTCCTCGGCGTCCATCGGCTCGACCCGGACGGAGCCGCCGAGGCGGCGTACGGTCTCGGTCGTGGCCGCGGCGTCCGGCGTGTGGAAGTAGACCATCCACGCCGAACGCGCGCCCTCCTCGGTGAGCGGACCGAGGCCGCCGACGGCCTTGCCGTCCAGTCTGAAGAAGCCGAACTCCTCGGCGTCGGGACCGAAGTTCTGGAACTCCCAGTCGAACACCGCGCCGTAGAAGGCGGCTGCCGCCGCGACATCGGGTGCGCCGAGGTCGAGCCAGCACGGGGAGCCGGGAACGAAGTCAGTGGTGATCACGGTGGTTTCCTTGGGTCGCGGATCGCGGGAGGCGCGTACCAGAGCAGCGTGTCACCGGGCACGGGGGCGCGCCCCCCGGGCACGGCGAACCGGTGACCCCGTCACGACGCGCCGTACCGGTCTGCGGCATGATGCGGTGCATGGTGGCCACGTCTCCCGACCGGCAGTGCACCGCGACGACCAAGGCCGGACACCGCTGCCCCACCGGGGCCGGTGCGTCCGGTCTCTGCCACGTCCACGACCCCGCCCTGCTGTGCGGACGGCCGAAGAAGCGCGGCGGGCGCTGCGGGGTGGCCACCGGCGGCGGGCCGTGCGCCACGCACGCGGACACACCGGCCCCGGAGGCCGGTGCGGTCACCGAACCACCCGCCCCGGACACGTCGGCGGCCGCGAGCGCGGCCACGGTGCCGGAGGGCTACGCGTCACCGGTACCGGCGGGGTTCGCGGCGCGCACCCTGAACCTCGGCTGACCCGTCCTCCGCACCGCCCCCGGGTCCGGCAGGTTCGGCCCACACGGCCCCGTGACGGATGCGGGCTGGGCGCGGCCGCATGTTCCGGGGACAGTGGGGAAACCGGTCGGCATGGCCGGCGACAGGGATGTCCGTGACGAGGACGGCGACGACGGCGGGCAGGCGCGACGCCCGGGCGAGGGCGGCCATCGCGCCGTGCCGCACACGGCCGACGTACGGATCGAGGCATGGGGCGGGAGCCGCGAGCAGTGCCTCGCGGAGGCGGTGCTCGCCATGGTCGAGTGCTTCGCGGACGTGTCGGGGGTCCGGGCGGACGCCGTACGCCAGGTACGGCTGGCCGAGGGACCCGACGACGACCTGCTGGCCACGCTCCTGGAGGAGGTCGTCTTCCGGCTGGAGGTGCACGGCGAGGTGCCCGTGGACGTGGAGGCGGAGAGCGTCGACGGGGACGTCGACATACGGCTGGCGATGACCGACATGGCGAACGTGCAGATCACCGGCGCCGCGCCGAAGGCGGTCTCCTGGAACGAACTGCGTCTGGCACCCGGTCCGTACGGCTGGTCGTGCGCGGTGACCGTCGACGTATGACCGCGTGGGACCGAGCCGGTGCCCTGCCCCTGGCGGTCCAGCCCTTGGCGGTCCAGCCCCCGCGGTCCGGCTCTTGGCGGTCTAGCCCTTGACGACGCCGAGCGGGACCAGGCGGGCCACCTTCCGGCAGAGGCCGGCGCCCTCGCTCGCCTCCACCACCGCCGTGACGTCCTTGTACGCCTCCGGGGTCTCCTCCGCGAGGGCACGCCACGACAGCGGCCGCACGGCGATGCCCTCGCTCTCCAGCCGGTTCCTCAGGTCCCTGCCGTGGATCGTGCGGGCGGCCTGGTGCCGGCTCATGACCCGCCCGGCGCCGTGGCAGGTGGAGTGGAACGCGTCGCCGCCCGGCACGCCGGTCAGCACGTACGAGGCGGTCCCCATCGTGCCGGGGATGAGCACCGGCTGGCCGGCCCCGCGCAGGTCGGGCGGCAGATCCGGGTGGCCGGGCGGGAAGGCCCGGGTGGCGCCCTTGCGGTGCACACAGAGCCGGCGCCGTTCGCCGTCCACCGTGTGCGTCTCGGTCTTGGCCAGGTTGTGGGACACGTCGTAGACGAGGGTGAGCCGGGCGCTCGCCTCGCGGCCGAAGACGCGGCGGGCCGCCTCGGAGAGCAGCTGGCGGTTGGCGCGGCCGTAGTTGGCGGCGGCGGCCATCGCCCCGAGGTAGTCCCGGCCTTCCGGCGAGTCCACCGGGGTGCACGCCAGTTGCCGGTCGGGTACGTCGATCCCGTACCGCGCCATGGCCCGGTCCATCGCCCGCACGTGGTCCGAGCAGATCTGGTGCCCGAGCCCCCGCGACCCGCAGTGGATCATGACGCAGATCTGGTCCCCGGCGATGCCGAAAGCGGCGGCGACCGCTTCGTCGTAGACCTCGGCCACCCGCTGGACCTCCAGGAAGTGGTTGGCGGAGCCGAGACTGCCGACCTGGCCGAGCCCGCGCTCGCGCGCCCGCTCGCTGACCTGCTCCACGTCCGCGTCGGCCACGGCCCCGCCGTCCTCGCAGCGCGTGAGGTCGCGTTCCTCGCCGTGGCCCTGTTCGACGACGTAACGCGAGCCGCCGTTCAGGAGCCGTTCCAGCTGGCCGTGGCCGGTGAGCCGCCAGACCCCACCGGGGCCCGCCCCGCGCGGGACGGTCCGGTCCAGGCCGTCCATGATCTCCGGGAGCGCCCGCCGGACCGTGCTCGCGTCGCGGTCGGCGGCGAGCAGCCGTACGCCGCAGGAGATGTCGAACCCGACGCCGCCGGGCGAGACGACGCCGCCGGCGTCGATGTCGGTGGCGGCCACGCCGCCGATCGGGAAGCCGTAGCCCCAGTGGATGTCCGGCATGGCGTACGAGGCGCCGACGATGCCCGGCAGCGTCGCCACGTTGGCGACCTGCTCCAGCGACTGCCGGGCGTCCCGCAGCAGCTCGGGCGACGCGAACACCACACCCGGGACCCTCATCCCCGGGCGCGGGTCGATGCGGTACCGGTAGGGGCGCTCCTCGACGAGTTCCATGGCGGCCTCCCCTGGAGGGGGTACCCGTGACGGCCGGGCCCATGTCGCCGGGCGGTGTCGCCGGCGCTCGTACGCGACACGTATGCGACACGTATGCGACGGGACGCACGGGGTACCGGGGAACGGACCGACGGAACGGCACTGCGGGAAGGGAGCGGCACCGTGCGCTTCGACGATCGTCGGCACGCCGGCCGGGAACTCGCCGCCCGGCTCCTCGAATGGGTGGGGGATCACGACCTCACGGGCGTCGTCGTCCTCGCCCTGCCGCGCGGCGGGGTACCGGTCGCGGCGGAGGTCGCCGGCGCCCTGCATGTGCCCCTGGACGTCCTGGTGGTCCGCGAGATCGCCGTGCCCGGCTCCCCGGACGTGGGGATCGGAGCGATCGTCGGCGAGGAGCCGCCGCTCTTCGACCCGGTGGCGATGCAGGCCCTCCACGTGAGCGAGGACAAGCTCGGCGCGGACGTCGCCAGGGAGCGGGTGGAGCTGCACCGGCGTGAGGCCCTGTACCGGGAGGGGCGCCCGGCGCCGACGGTACGCGGCCGCAGTGTCGTCCTCGTCGGCGACGGACTGGCGACAGGCATCACGGCACGTGCCGCGCTGCGCCATCTGCGCCGCCGGGAACCGGCCCGGCTGATCCTCGCGGTCCCGGTGTGCGCCCCGACCACCGCGGCGGCGCTGCGGGACGAGGCGGACGACGTCATCTGCCTCCGGGAACCCTCCGACTTCACGGCCGTGCAGGAGTGGTACGCCGACTTCGGGCAGGTCTCGGACGGCGACGTGATCGCGGACCTGCGCCGGCCGGCGGCCGGCGTCTGACCGGCGGGCCGTCCGGCGATCGAGCGGTCGAGGTGCCGTCCGGCGGTCGAGCGGTCGAAGTCAGGGGGCGGTCGGTCAGCACCGGTGGACGCGGCCGGTCAGCGCCCGTAGACGCCGACCAGGTCGCCGCTGGCGAGCAGGTGCTCGTCCACTGCTCGATGGACCTCGTCGGCGCTCGGGGCGTCCGACAGCACGCACGGCTCCGAGAGCGCGTAGACACGGAAGAAGTAGCGGTGGGCCTCGTCGCCGGGAGGCGGGTGCGGCCCGCCCCAGCCGGGCCGGCCGAAGCCGTTGACCAGCTCTGTCCCGCCGGGTGGCGACTGGCCCGCCGCCACCTCCCCGTCGTGCGGCTCGATGCCCACCACCGCCCAGTGGACGAACGTGCCCGACGGCGCGTCGGGGTCCTCGCACAGCAGCACCAGTTCGGTGGCGTCGTCCGGCACGCCGGACCAGGACAGCGGCGGTGAGGCGTTGTCCCCCTCCCACGCGTGCCGGCGCGCGATGGGGGCGTGGTCGTTGAACGCGGCACTTCTGAGTTCGATTCCAGCCATGCGGGCCGCAGTACCCCTGCCTCCGCCGGCCATGCTCCGGTGGCACCGCCGTACGGGCACGGCACCGAACGCCACACATGTCCGAATAGGGCAATTAGTCAGCCTTTTCGCACGAGTGGCCATCAGAGTCCCTTTCCGCTGGAATTAAGGGAATTCAGCACAGCGTCGGGCGATTTGCCACAGCAATCCAGGCGGGTGTGCATTCCGTGAGATGAATCACCCCGGCATCGGCCGCGCATGCGCGCCGATGCCGTCCTTTCCCGTGCGCCGCAAACACAGTTGAGTCATCCGGCGGCGACGAACCGTCCCCGCCTTGCAAGATCCATCGATCCATGGGATTGCAGGGGGGAATTCAAGCCTTGTTCTGCCCGGCTTCTCTCGTTTACGGTCACCGTCACATCCGGATGGACCGCCGAATCCTGCCGCCTTCCGGATTCCCCACCCACTCACGTACGGCAGGAGCGGGGGAACCAGGTAGGCCGCCGGTCCGGATTTCCGGAACGGCTCGGGGTGAAGTCGCGTCCCTTCGCGGCCGGACATCTCCAGTCCGAACCCGACAGCTCACCTCGCAGGCGACGGAGAGGAATGCGCCATGCCCGCACAGGGTAAGCACCGCCGCCCGAAGAGCAGCCGTATGACCCGTGGTCTCGCCGTCGCGAGCACCGGAGGCGCGGCGCTCGCCCTGCCGCTGACCGCGGCGATCCCCGCCCAGGCAGCCGCCCCGACCGCGGCTCCGGCCGGCGTGGTCGCGGCCCCGGCCGCCGCACCGGCCGCCGCACCGGCCGTGTCCGCCGCCGTCCGGGCCGCCACCGTCACCTACACCGTGGTCGCGGGGGACTCCCTTTCCCGTATCGCCCGCGAGCATTCCGTGAGCGGGGGCTGGAAGAAGCTGTACCAGGACAACAAGAAGGCCATCGGTGGCAATCCGTCACTGATCCGTCCCGGACTGGAACTCACGATCAAGGCGAAGCCGAAGGCGAAAGCGAAGGCGAAGAGCACCGCCAAGGCCACGTCGGCGGACACCGCGAAGCGTTCTGAGCCGGCGAGGGCGGACCGCTCGCAGCAGCGGACCGCTGTGGCGCCCAAGGTCGCCTCGTTCCCGAACAACCTCGACGGCTGGATCCTGGAATCGCTGAGCATCATGGAGCAGCGCGGTATTCCGGGTTCGTACGAGGGCATTTACCGGAACATCATGCGGGAGTCCTCCGGCAACCCGCTCGCCATCAACAACTGGGACTCCAACGCCGCGGCCGGAACGCCGTCCAAGGGTCTCCTCCAGGTCATCGACCCCACGTTCCGTGCCTACCACGTGCCCGGCACGTCGATGGACCCCTACGACCCCGTCGCGAACATCACCGCCGCGTGCAACTACGCCGCCGCCCGCTACGGCTCGATCGACAACGTCAACGGCCCGTACTGACAGAGCCTCGACACCCGGTCCCGGCCCCCACGTCAGCCCGGCCCCCACGTCAGCCCGGCGCTGCTGTGGGGGCCGGGCCCGTCCATGTGGCCGATCGCTCCAGGGCCGGGGCGCGCATGGCAGGAAGGGTGGGGAACTCGTCATTGCGGACGCCGGGCACCGTTCGAAGAATCGAGGGCGTACCGCTCATCAGCCCCCGCTCGGAGCCGGAGCCCCCCTCGTGACCAAGTTCCTGCTGTCCGTCCATGTCCTCGCGGCGATCCTCGTGGTCGGCCCGATCTCCGTGGCCGCCTCCCTGTTCCCCCGCTACGCCGGGCGGTTGCCACCCCGGGGAGGAGGCGGGTCGCCGGACGGCCGGGCCCATGGCGTCGCGGCGTTCCTGCACCGGATCTGCCGCGGCTACGCCGTCGCCGGGGTCGTGGTGCCGGTCTTCGGCATCGCCACCGGAGCGCGGCTCGGAGTGCTCACCGACGCCTGGCTCCTCGCCTCGGTCGTGCTGACGGCCGGCGCCGCCGCCCTCCTGGTGCTGGCGATCCTGCCGGACCAGCGGCGCATGCTCGGCGGGACGGCGGAGGAGACGGCGGAGACGGTCGGGGCCGGGGCGGAGACCCGGGCCGGATCCCGAGCCGGGGCGGAGGCCGGGACCCGGGCCGGGGCCGGGGCGGACGTCGGGGCCGGGGCCGACGGGCGGCATCCTCTGGCTGCCAGGCTGACGGGTCTCACGGGCGTCTTCAACCTGCTGTGGGCCGTGGTCGTCGTGCTGATGATCGTCCGCCCCGGTTCCACCACGGGAGCGTAGGCCCGTGCGTACGTTGCGCCTGGCGGCCGCCGTCGAAGCCGCCTCCCTCGCCGCCCTGTCAGTCAATCTGCTCACCGTGCACATGGAAGAGGTCACCGCGCTGGGCGGCCCCATGCACGGCACGGCGTACCTCGTCGTGATCGCCACCACGTGGTCCATGACCGGCTCCGGCTCGGCGAGGACCCGGTGGTACGCCGCCGTCCCGGGCGTGGGCGGTCTGCTGGTCCTGCGCCGACTGACCGGCCTCGCGCGGCACGGCTCCGTCCGTACACCCGTGCCGGACACCGGCACGGCCACCTCACCGGAACGGGAGACCTGAATGAACCGCCGTGACGTGCTCCGTACGTCCACCGCGATCGGCGCCGCCGGGCTCGGTACCGGCGCGGCGACCGGCGTGGAGACCATGCTCGAGTACGAGGCGCGCGGCACGGTGTGGACCGGGATCAGGGTTCGGAAGGGCCCAGGCGGCGGACGGTCACGACGGTGTCGGTGACCATGGCGGTCCGCCCGTCGGGGCCGGTGGCCTCGCGCCGGTGGCGGTCGAGGCGTTCGGGCCGCCACCGGTCCGGATCCAGGGCGAGCTCCCCGAAGAGGTCCTCCGGGGCGGGGAAGTGGGCGTCGGGGGCGGGGTTCCAGGCCCAGGGGCGCGTCGATCCGTGGTCGACGAGCAGCAGCAGCCCGCCGGGGTTCAGCGCCCGCGCGGCCTTCCGGAGCACCTGCGCGCGGGGCAGCGCGAACGGCGTCTGGAGGTAGTGGGCGCTGATGAGGTCGTACGTACCGGAGGGGAAGGTGCCGGCCAGGTCGTGCCGCCCGGTGGCGAGGCGGTCGGCGGCCCCGGCGGCGGACGCACGGGCGGCGGCCCTCCGCAGGGCGTTCGCCGAGATGTCGACGGCAGTGACCCGCCAGCCCCTCGTGGCCAGCCAGACGGCGTCCGCGCCGTCCCCGCATCCCAGGTCCAGCGCGCTGCCCGGCGTCAGGCCCCTCGCGGTCTCGACCAGCACGGGGTGCGGGTGGCGCGTGCCGGCGGGTTCCCGCCCGCTGTAGTGGTTCTCCCAGAAGCACTCGGCTTCGCCGACGGTCCGTCGAGTTGCTCGTCCTCTTCGGGCCACAGGGCGAGCGCGCCCATCTGCGCGCCCGCACCACCTGACTTCCGGTCAGTGCCGGTCGGCGGCGGCCGGGCCGGGAGGCGACATGCTCGCCAGGCCGTGGCGCCGCTCCGCCGCCGTACGCTCGCCGACTTCGGCCTCCATGGCGGGAGTGAACACCCCTGCGGGCCGGGCCTGCCTGCGGCGGGCCAGCGCCGCCTCGGTGTCGGCGGCCACGAGGTCGGCGTTGACGGCCGCGCCGGCCTGTACCCCGGCGGCGGCCGCGACCGGGACACCGGCCATCGGGTCGGTGACATTGCCGGCGACCCACACGCCCGGCACGGCGGTGAGCCCGCCGGGGCCCGACGCCACGTGGTGCCCCACGCCCATGGGGTGCTCCTCGGCTGCCAGGCCGAGCCCCGTGAGCACACCGTCCCGGGCCTCCAGCCGGGGCGCCACCGCCAGGGCCCGCAGCGGAACGCGCCGCCCCGAGGCCAGACGTACCCCGGTCAGCCGGTCGTCCTCGGCATCGACGGCCACGACCTCCCCGTCCACCACGGCGATCCCGCGCGCGGCCAGCTGCTCCCACTCCTCGTCGGCGAGGTCGTCGGCCGTGTGCGTGAACACCGTCACCTCGGACGTCAACTGCCGGAAGAGCAATGCCTGGTGGACCGTCAACGGGCCGGTGGCCAGGATACCGACCGGCTCGTCCCGCACCTCCCACCCGTGGCAGTACGGGCAGTGGAGGACGTCCTTGCCCCACCGCTCGCGCAGCCCGGCGATGTCGGGCAGGCGGTCGGTGAGCCCGGTGGTCACCAGCAGCCGCCGTGCGGCGTAGCGTCGCCCGCTCGCGGTGTCCACCAGGAACGATCCGCTGTCCCCGCGCGCGGTCACGGCCCGGTCCGTGACCACCCGGCCGCCGTACCTCACGACCTCCGCCCGGCCCTCCCGGAGCAGCTCGCCCGGCGGGATGCCGTCCCTGGACAGGAAGCCGTGCACCCCGGCGGCGGGCGCGTTACGGGGCTCACCGGAGTCCACGACGAGCACCGAGCGCCGCGAGCGCGCCAGTGTCACCGCCGCCGACAGACCGGCGGCCCCGCCGCCCACCACCAGGACGTCGACGCTCTCGTGGATGTCAGGATTCTGGGGGTTCCGCGTTGTCTCGACCATGCGGCCAGCGTCCCGCCCCCTCCCGGGCGGGGGCAAAGATTCTTGCCGATATGGCAAGACGTCAGGATGCCGGGTACGTCGCCACGACCTCGCCGCTGCTGTCCGCCGCGATGTACCCGCCGGCGTGGTACTCGTTGCTGAGGTAGAAGCGCAGGGTGGGCCGGTCGGAGTTGAACGTCCAGCGGTCGAGGATGAGGTAGCGCATGTTCGGGCGCTCCACCTTGAGTTCGCGTTCGCCGCGCTTCATCAGGGCGGGCAGGCCGTCCCAGGCCATCGTGGTGGCGTCGAACGGCTGCTCGTCGGCGTCGCCGGGGTCGATGGTGCCGCCGGGTCCGGCCCGGCGGGCCACACCGTTCCGGTACTCGTACCGGTCGTAGGTCTTCGCCCCCGGCTTGGTCGGGATCTCGGCCATGGCGTATTCCTCGTAGATCGTCACCCCCTTCACCTGGGAGTTGCCGCTCGCCTCGCGGAACGCCCCGATGACGGCGCGGACGTTCGCCGTGGTGAGCAGGGTGCCCCGGGGCGCGGCCGTGCCGGTGTCCGCGCCCGCCCCCGTGGAGCCGTCGTCGGCCGCCGGAGTGGCGCCGCCGCTCGGCGCGGGGGTCCCCGTGGCGGTCGCCGACGGCCGGGCGTCCTTCGCCCCGTCGGCGGAGCGCTCGTCCGACAGCCGGTTCAGGATGCCGACGCCCCCGACGACACCGGCGGCCACCGTCGCGGCGACCGCGAGGGCGATCGTGACGGCACGGCGGCGCGGCCGGCGGCCGGGCGGCGACGGCGGACCGAAGACGCCGTTGCCCACGGCGGCGGGCACCGTACCGGCGGACGGCGTACCGGCGGACGGCGTCCAGGCGGCGTGCGCGGGTGGCCCGTACGCGGGATGGGTGCCGTACGGGGCGTGGACCGGCCTCGGGCCGTGGGCCCGCCTCGGGTCGTGGTCGGCCACCGGGGCGGGAGCCGGGCCGGCTGCGGCGGCGGGGGCCGGGGCGGTGTCCGGACCCGCGCCATCGGCGGCCGGAAGCGAGCCGGGCGCCGCGGCGTCGCTCAGCAGCCGCTCCAGGGCGGCTCCGTCGGGGCGCAGCGCGGGATCGCGCACCAGCAGCCGGGTGAGGACGGGCGCGAGGGCACCGGACCTGACCGGTGCCGGGATCGGGTCGTCCAGGACGGCGACCACGGTGGCGAGGCTGGTGGCGCGGCGCAGCGGGTGGTGGCCCTCGGCCGCCACGTACAGCAGCATGCCGAGCGACCACAGGTCGGAGGCCGGGTTGCCCTCTTCGCCGCGCACCCGCTCGGGCGCGATGAACTCCGGTGAGCCGATCAGGTCGCCCGTCGAGGTGAGCCGGGACGTCGCCTCGCGCAGCACGGCGATGCCGAAGTCGGTGAGGACGGCGCTGCCGTCGGGCCGCAGCAGCACGTTCGCGGGCTTCACGTCACGGTGCTGGATGCCGGCGGAGTGCGCGGCGCGCAGGGCCGACAGGACCTGGAGGCCGAGCCGGATCACCTCGGGCACGGGCATCGGCCCGCGCGCGAGCCGGTCGTACACCGAGCAGCCCTCGACCAGCTCCATCACGATCCAGGGGTGCGAGCCGTCGGCGGGCTCGACGATGTGATGGATCGTCACGACATGGGGGTTGGACAGCCGGGCCAGGGCCCTGGCCTCGCGGACCGCCCGTTCGCGCAGCTGCGCGGTGAGCCCAGGGGTGGCCTCCTCGGCGGCGGGGTCGGGCGGGCGGACCTCTTTGAGGGCGACCTCGCGGTCCAGCGCGATGTCACGGGCCCGCCAGACCGTGCCCATGCCGCCGCTGCCCAGCCGGGAGATCAGTTCGAAACGCCCGTCGACCAGCGGTCTCCCGGCCTCACTCATGCTCATGGCCGGTCATAGTATGAGGCGCCCACGACACCCGCTCGCCCAGGCGGCGTACGGGCCGCGCGCTCGCGCTCCGTTCCGCGTTCCACGTCCCCGGACCGGGACCCGGACCCGGCTTCGGCTCCGGACCGGCGCGAAAACCCGGTGCCCCGGCCCCGTTCCGCTCACTAAGCTCGCCGTGCGCGCCGCCGGACGACCTCGCGGCGCGCGTGACGTGTGCCGATGGACGAGTGAGGGGGAGCCGACCGTGCGATACCGCACCGCTGTCGCCGTCCCCCGGTCACGGTACGACGTGATCCCGGTGTCCTCGTAGCCCCGGTGCCGTGCTGCGCGGCCGGCACCGGCCGCCCCTGACGAAACCCCGCTCCCCTTCCGTACCGCCCCGTTCTTCCGACGGGGGCTCCGGGGAGCCCGTACGCCTGCGCGACAGGCGTCTCCTTCCGTTTCGCCGGGGAATCGCGCCGCCCTTCTCCCGATCCCGGCACCACTCGGACCACCGGGATCACTCGGATCACCCGGACCACCCGGAGCGCTGGATCAACCGGTCGCCCGGGTGACCGGACCGTCAGGA
The DNA here is from genome assembly GCF_043204435.1 of Streptomyces sp. NPDC047886. Classification (NCBI taxonomy): domain Bacteria; kingdom Bacillati; phylum Actinomycetota; class Actinomycetes; order Kitasatosporales; family Streptomycetaceae; genus Streptomyces; species Streptomyces sp. NPDC047886. Next base: position 199,786 of record NZ_JBIDCF010000004.1, on the reverse strand, counting down.
AAGGCCCTGGGCCGTGCGTACGAACCCGCGACACCGTTCTCCCGATCCGCTGACCACCGTGCGGAATCTCGGCATCCTCGCCCACGTGGACGCCGGCAAGACCACCGTCACCGAGCGGATCCTGTACCTCACCGGCGCGACCCACAGGCGGGGCGAGGTCCACGACGGCACGACCGTCACCGACTTCGACGCCCAGGAACGCGACCGGGGCATCACCATCTACGCGGCGGCGGTGAGCTGCGAGTGGGACGGCCACCGGATCAACCTCATCGACACACCGGGGCACGTCGACTTCTCCGACGAGGTGACGCGCTCGCTGCGCGTGCTCGACGGCGCGATCGCGGTGTTCGACGCCGTCGCGGGTGTCGAACCGCAGAGCGAGGCGGTGTGGCGCCAGGCCGACCTGCACGGGGTGCCGCGCATCGCGTTCGTCAACAAGCTCGACCGCGCGGGCGCCGACCTCGACACGGCGGTCGACTCCATCCGGGAACGGCTGGGCACGGTCCCGCTGGTGGTCCAGCTGCCCATCGGCCGCGAGGACGGGTTCACCGGCGTGGTGGACCTCCAGCGGATGCGCGCGCTGGTCTGGGCGGCGGACGGCGACACGTACGAGGAGCAGCCGGTGCCCGAGCCGCTGCGGGAGGAGGCTCTGCGGCGCCGCCGGCTCCTGGAGGAGACCGTGGCGGAGCTGCACCCGGCGGCGCTGGAGGAGTTCTGCGTGGAATCGGCGGTCTCCTGCGGCACCCTCGCCTCGGCGCTGCGCGATCTGACGCACAGCGGTGAGGGCCTGGTGGTGCTGTGCGGTTCGGCGTACCGCAACCGGGGGATCGAGCCGCTGCTGGAGGCCGTCACGGCGTACCTCCCGTCGCCGCTGGACGTTCCCGCGGTCCGGGGGACGTGGGACGGCGCGGTACGGGAACGGGCCGCCGACCCGGCGGCACCGGCGGCCGCGCTGGTCTTCAAGGTGCAGTCGACCGCGACCGGCCGGCTGACGTATCTGCGCGTGTACGCGGGGACGCTCCGGAAGGGGGACGCGGTGCTGGACGCGGGCGTCCGGCGCACGGAGCGGATCGGCCGGATCCTGCGGGTGCGGGCCGACCGGCACACGGAGACGGACCGGGCGGTGGCCGGGGACATCGTGGCGGTCGTCGGGCTGAAGGCGGCCCGCGCCGGGACCACCCTGTGCGCGCCGGCCGCGCCGCTGGTGCTCGAACCGCCCACGGCGGCCGAACCGGTGGTGTCCGTGGCGGTCGAGGCCCGCAGGAGCCTCGACACCGAGCGGCTGGCCTCCGCACTGGCGCGGCTGGTCGACGAGGACCCGTCGCTGGTGGTGCGGAGCGACCCGGAGACCGGGCAGACGGTGCTGTCCGGCATGGGTGAACTGCACCTGGAGGTCGCGGTGGAGAAGATGCGCCGGGGCCAGGGGCTGGAGGTCACGGTCGGGCGCCCGCAGGTGGCCTACCGCGAGACGGTGGCCCGAGGGGTGTCGGGGCTGGTCTACCGGCACGTCAAACAGGACGGCGGCGCGGGACAGTTCGCGCACGTGGTGCTGGACGTGGAGCCGCTGGAGCTCGCGCCCGGCTCCACCGGTGCGTTCGCGTTCCGGTCGTCGGTGGTCGGCGGCCGGGTGCCGCAGGAGTTCGTACGGGCGGTGGAGGCGGGCTGCCGGGACGCGCTGGCCGAAGGACCCCTGGCCGGGCATCCGGTGACCGGTCTGCGGGTCACCCTGACCGACGGGGCGACCCACTCCAAGGACTCGTCGGAACTCGCCTTCCGTACGGCGGGTCGGCTCGGTCTCCGGGAAGCGCTGCGCACCGGTGCGATGGCGCTGCTGGAACCGGTGGCCGAGGTCACGGTCACCGTGCCCGAAGACGCCGTGGGCGGCGTGCTCGGGGACCTGGCGGCACGCCGGGGCCGGGTCTCCGGCTCGATGGCCAGGGCCGGCACCACGGTGATCACGGCGACGGTGCCGCTGGCCGAGCTGTTCGGCTACGCCTCCCGGCTCCGTAGCCGTACGCAGGGCCGAGGCACCTTCACCACCCGCCCGATGGGCTACGCCCCGGCCCCAGCCCCGACCCCGGCCCCGGCGCGGTGACCGACGGCGGGGGCCCGCCCCGCGCCAGGGGCGGGCCCCCGCCCCCGGGGTCCCGGCGAGCGGACGGCGAGCGGACCGCGAGCGGACCGGCCGAGCGGTGTGTAGCAACTTCGACACAAGACGTGACAACGTGCGAATCCGCCGTCACTTTCGCCCCGCCCAGCCCATTGATCGGACTGTCTGATCCACGCGTCCGATCCGACCGCCGGATCGCACCCCAAGGGCATCGGAGGCCGACGGCATGGGCAAGCACAGGCAAGCGCGCAGGGTGAGCCGCACCCGCTTCACCCTGGTCAGGGCCACCACCGCCATGGGGGTGGCCGGCGCCCTGGCCCTGTTCCTGCAGTCGACGCACGACTCCCCCACGCCGCAGACCCGACCGGAGTCGCTGCACAGCCCGCTACCGGACGCCACGGGTCCCGAAGCGTCGGGCGAGGGCGGGGACCGGATCCGTACCGGGCAGCCGGCACACGGTGTCCTGTCCCCCACCGCCACTCCGACGAGGCTGCCCGTCGTGGCATCCGGCCCGTCCCGCCCCGGCGCCACGGCGGGCGAGAGCACCCCGGACGGGGCGGGGCCCGACCAGCTCGCCGCACCCGACGCTCCCGGCCCCACTCCGGCGGCCGCGGTCCAGCCGCGCCCCGACGAGTCCGCCGACCCCGGCTCCGCCGGGGCCCCCTCGGGCGAGGAGACCCCCGCGCGGTCCGGCCCACCGGCCCAGCCGTCCGGGTCGCCCGCGCCGTCCGGGTCCGCGACGCCGGTCGGCCCGCTCGGCGACCTGCTGCACGATCTGGTGACCACCGAGGACGGGAGGACGGCGGCGGGAGACGCCCGATAGCCCACAAGCCGCCCCCGGTGCACCGCCGAGCGGTGGGCCACCAGGCCACCGGGCTGCGGGCCACCGAGCCATCAAGGCCACCCGACCACCGGACCACCAGGCCGCAGGGCACCGGGCATCGGCCGCGGGCCACCGGGCACCGGGCACCGGGCACCGGGCATCGGGCCACCGGGCCACCGGGCCGCCGAGCCACCAGGCCACCGGGCGCGGGCCACCGGACCGCCGGACCACCGAGCTACCGAACCCCAGGCCACCGGACCACCTGGCCAGGCCACCGGACCACCGGGCCACCAGGCCGCCAGGCCGCCGGGCCCAGGCCCCTGGTCCCGGGCCCCGGGGCCGCCGGGCCGTTACCGGCGGACGCTCCAGTCGATCCCGGACCGCAGGGTCCTGGCGATCTCCGGGTCGCGTACCGAGGCCGTGCGGTCCTCGACCGTGACGGACAGCGTGTGCGTCCTGAAGTCCAGCCGCCGCAGGCCGAGTTCCGAGACCCGCACCTCCGTCCGGCCCGCGAGCCGCTTCACCTCCAGACCGTCCAGATACCAGCGGACCGTGAGCTGGTGTCCGCTCGTGCCGGTGAGCCGCGGCACGGCGACCTTCGCCGTGTCGAGCCGCCGGAGCGTGCGGTCCGTGGGCGACAGGGCGGTCGCCACGTTCGCGTGACGGTAGAAGCCGGCGATCATCGCCTCGACACCGGGCAGGTTGAACGGCTTGTCCAGGACCCGCATCAGCGAGTTGTCGGTGGGCCGGTGGAGGCCGGTGACGAAGTAGCCGCCGCCCTCGTACGCGCCGACGGTCCCGCCGTCGGGCGACGGCTCGCCCAGCCAGCGGTGCCACTTGACGCCGCGCTCGGCCATCCGGTCGGCGGTGAGCCGGGAGACGTTGGGGTCGGCGGGCTCGGGGCCGGTGTACCGCTCGTAGTCCGGATAACCGGGGTAGAAGTACTCGTCGGCGAGCCGGCCCAGGGAGTGGCCGGTCTCGTGGATGGCGACCTGGCCGGACTTCTCGTTGCCCGCCGACGCCGTCGAGATGCCCTCGTAACCGAGGGTCTCGCTGGGCTCGTTGTAGCCGGCGCCGCCGTACTTGGCACTGTTGGCGAGCACGATGACGAGGTCGGCCTCGGGGGCCAGGGCCACGTACGAGTCGACCTTCTCCTGGTCGATGCAGAGCAGCCGTTCGATGTCGCCGCACCAGAAGTACGCGCCGAGGGCGGTGTCCCTGACCGTCGCCCTGTCGGGGTCGCCGCTGACACCCGACTCCCGCGATACGGCGTCGACCGTCCAGACGTTGAAGAGGCTCTGATACGTCGTGTACGGCTCGACGGCGGCGACCTCCGCCCACTTCTCCCGGGCGTCCTCGCGGAACCGGGGCAGTTCGGCCGCGGTGTAGCCGTCCCCGATGACGACGACGTCCAGCCGGTCGGCGGTGGGGCCGTTGTCGACGACCTTGGTGACATCGCCGTCGGCCTCCCGCTCCGCCGCCGAGAGGCGGGACACGGGCCCGCCCCGGCCGTCGGCCGGTACGCGCGTGTGCCCGGACCCGGCGGTCACACCGCGCTCCGGGCCGGGTATCTCGACGTCGACGAGGCCGTCCGGCGCGGGGCCGGCGGACGGAGCGGACAGTGGTTGGCCGGCGGCCGCGGTGCCGGGTCCGGCGGCCAGTGCCGCGGTGACGGCGGCGGCCACCCCGGCCGCCACCAGGGATCTGCGCAGGGTCGAGCGCACGGAGTCCTCCCCCGATACGGAAGTTAAGTCATCGGTTAAACGCCATGAACGGGCTGCTTAAAGTAGGGGGCGGCGCGGTGGGTGCGCAATGGCCGGTCACCGCTGAATACTGGGGAGTTCGAGCGACCAGGGGGTTCTCATGGACGAACCGGCCGAGATCGGCCAGCGGGTTCAGCGCATGCGCGCCGAACGGGGTCTGACCCAACGCCAGTTGGCGGAGCCCGCGTACACGGCGGCGTACATCTCGACGCTGGAGTCCGGCAGGGTACGGCCGTCCGAGACCGCGCTGCGCTTCCTCGCCGAGCGCCTCGGCACGTCGTACGAGGAACTCGCGACCGGGCGCCCCGCCCACCTCGCCACCGAGCTCAGGCTCGCGCTGACCGACGCGCAGCGGACGCTCGCGACGGGCTCCGCCGACGAAGCCGCCGTGCACTACCGCCGACTCCTCACCGACGCCGAACACCTCGACCTGCCGCACGAGCGGGCGGAGGCGCTGCTGGGGCTCGGCGACTGCGCCCTGGAGACCGGCGAACTCGCCGACGCCGGACGGCACTTCGCCGCGGCCGAACAGCTCCTGGCCGGTGAACCGCTCCCCCGCCGCGCCCGCGCCGTCCGAGGCCGCGCCGTCGCCCATCTGCTCGCCGGCGAACTGCGCTACGCCTGCTACCTCCTCGAATCGACCATCGACGAACTCACCGCGAGTGGTCTCGCCGACCCCGAGGCGCTGGTGATGCTGTACGCGGCGGTCATCGGCCCGTACATCGACATGGGCGCGCACGCCCGCGCGGCCCACGCCGCGGAACTCGCCCTCGCGCTGGCGCCGCAGGTCCACGACCCGGCGCTGGTGGCGGGAATGCACCGACAGGTCGCCCGGACGTTCCTCGCCGAGGGCCGCACCGCCGACGCCGACGCGTCCCTCGCCAAGGCCCAGGCGATGTACCGGCAGCTCCGGCTGCGCACCGATCTGGCCCACTGCCACTGGATGCGCGGCTACGTCCAGGCCCAGAGCGGCGAACTCACGGCGGCCGAGGCGGAGTTGCGTACGGCCCGCGACATGCTGGCGGCCAGGCGCGCCGCGCTCTACACCGCCCAGGTGGAGGTCGAGCTGGCCGATGTGCTGCGGAGGCTCGGCCGCCACGACGAGGCGGCCGAGCTGCTGTCCGCGCTGCTGGACCTGGACGACCGGCACGGCGCGGTGCACGCGGGCGGGGCGCACCGGCTGCTCGGCCTCATCGCCGAGGAGCGCGGCGACACCGAGTCCGCCGAGGAGCACTACGTCCTGGCGCTCGGCCTGCTGGAACGGAGCGGCGCGACGGGCGACCTCGCGGACCTGTGCCGGCTGCTGGGCGACCTGATGCGCCGAACGGGCCGCGTGGAAGCGGCACTCGACGCGTACCGCACCGGCCTGGGCCACCGTGCCGCGCCCGGCACCACCACCCTGGGCCCCGCCCCGGCGGCCCCGCCGTTCCACCCCCGCCCGGGGCTGACGGGCTGATCAGGTCCGTTGCGCGGGTCGGGCCGCGCTACCGGACACCCCCCGGCGGCCTGGCCGTCGCCCGGCCGTCGTCGTCCTGGCGGTGGTTCCGGCGGCTCAGGTCGTACGGGTGGTTCCGGCGGCTCAGGTCGTACGGGTGGTTCCGGCGGTGCGGGTGGTTCCCGCCGTACGCGCGGCCCCGGTCGTACGCGTGGTCCCGGTCGTACGCGTGGTCCCGTTCGTACGCGTGGTCCCGGTCGTGCGCGCCGTGCCGGTGGTGCGGCGGGCCGGGGGGACCCGTCCCGTGGTCCTGTGGCCGACCGAGGCGAGGGCCCCCTTCAGGGCGAAGGTCGCGGCGCCGAGGCTCACCGGGTCGGAGGGGATGGGCGAGAGGACGATCTCGACGGCGTCGTACGGCCGGCGCAGCGCGTGCCGGGCGACCTGCTCGCGCACCCGGGTGAGCAGCGGTTCGCCCAGCCTGGCGGCAACCCAGCTGCTCAGCACGATCATCTCGGGGTTGAGCAGGTTCACCAGGTCGGCGACGGCCGCGCCGAGGCGGCGCGCGGTCTCGTCCAGCGCTCCGACCGCTGCCGGGTCGCCTTCGGCCACGGCCGCGGCGAGCGCCGCGATGGTGGCGGTCTGGTCCTCGGGGTGCAGCAGCGGGCTTTCGGGGTCGAGTTCGCTCAGGTTGCGCATGATGCCGGGCGCGCCGACATAGGTCTCGACGCAGCCTCGGTTGCCGCAGTGGCAGGGCCGCCCGTCCAGGACGAGCGTGGTGTGACCCCATTCGCCGGCGCTGTTGGTGATCCCCCGGTGCAGGGCGCCGCCGAGTGCGATGCCGGCGCCGACTCCCGTGCCGAGGTTGACGACGACGACGTCCTCGCGGCCGCGCGCGGCGCCGAACCACAGTTCGGCGACGGTGCAGGCGCGCAGCGGGTTGTCGAGGTACAGCGGGTGGGGCACGCGTGCGGCGAGCAGGTCGCGCAGCGGGACGTCGTGCCAGTCCCAGTTGGGCGCGTAGACGGAGACGCCGCCTTCGCGGTCGACCTGGCCGGGCATGCTGACCCCGGCTCCGAGGACCCGCTCGCCGGCCGGCCCTGCTTCCCGGACGACGGCGTCGACGGCGTCGGCGATGTGGGCGACGACCTGTTCCGGGCGGTTGTCGGCGGGCCGCAGCTCGTGGTCGGCGTGGGCCAGGACGTTCAGGGCGAGGTCGAACAGCTCGGCATGGACGTAGGTCTCGGCCACGTCGACGCCGATCAACGCGCCCCCCGACGCGTCGACGGCGACCAGCCCGCGCGGCCGGCCGCCGTCGGAGTCCTCGAAGCCGACTTCCCGGAGCATGCCGAGGTCCAGGAGTTCGCCCACGAGGTTGGCGACGGTGGCCAGGCTCAGCCCGGTGGCCGCGGCGACCTCCTGCCGGGACACCGGCGACCGGGCGATGATCCGGCGCAGCACGTCGTAGCGGTTGGCGGTGCGAATGTCGCGAGACGTGCGCCTCATCCGTGTTCCCTCCGGCCGGTCGGTCGGGCGTCAGGCTATGGGGCGGAGCAGGGTTCGACAAGGTCTTAGGAAAGGGGTTGTACGAAGGGCCTGAACACGCCTGCGCCGATCGGCTCGACGCCCTGTGGACAGCTCGTCATGTTCGGTTCCCCGAACGGCAGAAAGCCCTTTCGATCGGCTTCGTCCAACCCCTTGCCGAAGTCTTTTCCTATGGCTAACGTCCCGCACCACGCAGGGAGTCAGCGAGCCGCCGACAGACAAGGAACTCACCATGCGGGCTTCGGGATCGGCCAGGGGATCGGCTTCGGGACCGGCCGGGATGTGGGACCGGCGCGGTGTGCTGCGCGCCGCCGGAGGGATCGCCGCGCTCGGCGCCCTCGCGGCGTGCGGGTCCGACAACGGGCGCTCCGGCGGGGGTGGTTCCGGCAGGCGGCTGACGCAGTACTTCCACGCGTACGGCGAGCCGGGAACCCAGGAGGCCGTCAAGCGGTACGCCAAGGGGTTCGCCGGGGCCGACGTCAGAACGCAGTGGATCACCGGCGACAACTTCGAGGCCAAGCTGTTCTCGGCGCTGCTCTCCTCCGACGCGCCCGACGTCTTCGAGTTCCACCCGCAGATCCACATGGTGAAGGCCGGGCAGATCGAGCCGCTCGACGACATCATCGAGCCGGTCAAGGACGACTTCCGTCCGGCAGACATCGCCTCGCACACGGTGGACGGCCGGATCTGGGGCGTGCGGATGATCGACGACCCGCAGTTCTTCTTCTACCGCAAGTCCCTGCTGGCCGAGGCCGGCGTCGCCCCGCCGCAGACGCTGGACGAACTGGTCGAGGCCGCCGCCGAGCTCACCACGGACAAGGTCAAGGGCGTCTTCCTCGGCAACAAGCTCCATGCGATCATCCGGCCGCTGATCTGGGCGTCCGGCGCCGACTGCCTGGACGAGAAGAACCGGATCGCCTACCACACCGACGAGGTCGCCGCGAACCTCGGCACGCTCCGCACGCTCTTCACCAGCGGCAACCAGCTCCTGGACGCCCCTTCGGACTTCTGGGACCCGTCCGCGCTGGTGCAGGGGCTCACCGCGATCCAGTGGTGCGGCATGTGGGCCATGCCCGCCATGCAGCGGGCGCTCGGCGACGACCTGGGGGTCTTCCCCTTCCCGTCCGCCGCGAGCGGCGCCGAGCCGGCCGTCTACAACGGCGGTTGGTCGATGTTCGTGAGCTCCAAGGCCAAGGACAAGGACCTGGCCAAGGAGTACGTGAAGTGGCTGTGGATCGACCAGAAGCAGCACCAGGAGGACTGGGCGCTCGGCTACGGCTTCCACATCCCGCCGCGCATATCCCTGGCGGACTCCGCCGAGAAGCTCCAGAGCGGGCTGCCCGCCGAAGGGGTCCGGCTGTTCGACGAGTTCGGCCACTTCGACAACCCCGTGTGGACCCAGGCGATGATCGCCGCTCTGGAGGACGCCGTCGCCGACTGCGTCCGCGGCGACATGGCCCCCGAGGCGGCGCTCGACAAGGCCGACAAGAAGGTCGACGCCGAACTGCGCAAGCTCTTCGGCTGAGGCGGGTGACCCCTTCCGCCATGTCGACGACCGTCACGAGGGCACCGGGCCCGCGGACACCCGGACCGAAGGCGCCCGTCTCGAAGAGGACCGGCCGCGCACGCGGGCTGCGCGGCCGCACCCTCGCCTTCTGGCTGTTCACCGGGCCGTTCCTGGCCGGCCTGGTCGTCTTCGTCTACGTCCCCATCGGCTGGAGCGCCTGGCTGAGCTTCTTCGAGGCCCGTTCCACCGTCACGCCCACGGAGTTCGTGGGGTTCGGCAACTACCGGGACATGCTGTCCGACGACGAGTTCGTCCGGAGCCTCGGCACCTTCACCGTCTTCGCCGCGATCGTCGTCCCCCTCACCTGGGCCGTGTCGCTCGGGTTGGCGCTGCTGGTGCACCGGCTGCGGTTCCTGAAGGCGTTCTTCCGGTCCGTGTTCTTCCTGCCGACCGCGGTGAGCTTCGTCGCGGCCTCGCTCATCTGGAAGATGTCCATCTTCAGCGGCGTACGCTTCGGGCTCGCCAACACGGTCCTCGGCGTCTTCGGCGTCGACGGCATCGCCTGGCTCGCCTCGCCCGACCCGCCCTGGTACTGGCTGGTCATCGTCACCGTACGGCTGTGGCTCCAGTCCGGGTTCTACATGATCCTTTTCCTGGCGGCGCTGCAGAACATCCCCGGCGAGCTGTACGAGGCGGCCGCGATCGACGGAGCCGGGCGGGGCTGGCAGACCTTCCGCCACATCACCCTGCCGCAGCTGCGCGCCACGTCGACGGCCGTGATCCTGCTGCTGCTCATCGCCGCCTACCAGGCGTTCGACGAGTTCTACAACCTGCTGTCGAAGACCACATGGGGCCGGCCGCCCCTGGTGGAGCTGTACCACACGGCGCTCGGCGAGAACCAGGACTACGGGCGGGGCAGCGCCGGCGCCCTGATCCTGACCGTGCTGATCTGCGCGGTGACCCTTCTCCAGGGCAGGTTCCTCGGCTTCGGCAGAAGGGACGAGGACACGTGACCGTCACCGCGCGTGGGCGCTCCCGCCTCGGCAACGCCGGGCTGTACACGGCCGTCGGCCTGTGCGCCGTACTCTTCCTGATCCCGTTCTACCTGATCGTCCGCAACGCCCTGTCCACGGACCCGGAGATCACCGGCGAGGAGTGGCGGTTCTTCCCCGCCGTCATCCAGTGGGGCAACATCGGCGAGCTGTTCGACGATCCGGCCGTGCCGTTCGGCCGGTCGCTGTGGAACTCCGCCGTCGTCGGTGTCCTGCACACCGCCGGCACCCTGCTGGTGTGCTCGCTGGCCGGGTACGGGCTGGCCCGCATCCCGTACCGGCACGCCGACAAGGTGTTCTACCTGGTGCTGGTGACGCTGATGGTGCCGGCCGCCGTCACCTTCGTCCCGAGCTTCGTCCTCGTCTCGTCGCTCGGCTGGGTGTCCAGCCTGCAGGGGCTGATCGTCCCGGGCCTGTTCAGCGGCTTCACCTGCTTCCTTTTCCGCCAGTACTTCCTCGGGTTCCCGAGGGAGCTGGAGGAGGCCGCGCGGGTCGACGGACTCGGCTACCTCGGCGCGTACTGGCGGATCGTCGTACCCAACTCGCTGAACTTCTTCGCCGCCATCGCGGTGATCACCTTCATCAGCGGTTGGAACGCGTTCCTGTGGCCCCTGGTCATCGGCCAGGACCAGGAGGCGTGGACCGTCCAGGTCGCCCTGTCGTCGTACATGACCAACCAGACCGTCAACTTCCACCTGATCTTCATGGCGACCGCCATGTCCATCCTGCCCCTGGTCCTCGTCTTCGTCCTCCTCCAGCGCTGGCTGGTCCAGGGCGTCGCGCGGACCGGTATCAAGGGCTGACCGAGGAGACCGATGAGCACGTCGTACGACCCCGCCCTTCCCTACTACGAGGACGTCTCCCCCGGCAGCGGGAGCCTGCCGCCCCGCGCCTGGTACGCCGCGTCCGACGCCGCCCGGCTCCCGCTCGGCGGGACGTGGCGGTTCCGGCTGTCGGCGACCGCCGACGCCGAGGACGAGTCCTTCGCGCTGCCCGGCTTCGACCCGAGCGGGTGGGACGAGGTGACGGTGCCGGGGCACTGGGTGCTCCAGGGCCATGGCGCGCCCGCGTACACCAACACCGTCTACCCGTTCCCGGTGGACCCGCCCCGGGTGCCCACCGAGAACCCGACGGGCGACCACCTGCGGGCCTTCGACCTGCCGGACGGCTGGCCGGACGAGGGGGACGCGGTGCTGCGCTTCGAGGGCGTGGAGTCCTGCGCCCGGGTGTGGCTGAACGGTGTGGAGCTCGGCACGTTCAAGGGCAGCCGGCTGCCGCACGAGTTCGCCGTCGGCGACCTGCTCGAGCCCGCCGGGAACCTGCTCGCCGTCCGTGTCCACCAGTGGTCGTCGGGCTCGTACCTGGAGGACCAGGACCAGTGGTGGCTGCCCGGCGTCTTCCGGGACGTCACCCTGCTGCACCGGCCCGACGGCGCGGCCGGCGACTTCTTCGTGCACGCCTCGTACGACCACCGCGCCAGTGAGGGCACGCTGCGGGTCGACTCCGCCGTGCCGGGCCGGGTCGTCGTCCCCGAGCTCGGCGTCGACGTGGGCACGGGCGAGCCGGTGACGCTGCCGGTCCGCCCGTGGACCGCGGAGACACCGCGGCTGTACCCGGGCGAACTGGTCGTGGCGGGGGAGCGGGTTCCGCTGCGGATCGGCTTCCGCTCGGTGTACGTCGAGGACGGCGTCATCAAGGTCAACGGCCGCAGGATCCTGTTCCGCGGCGTGAACCGGCACGAGTTCCATCCGGAGCGCGGCCGGGCCGTGGACGCGGAGACCATGCGTGAGGACCTGCTGCTGATGAAGCGGCACAACATCAACGCGGTCCGCACCTCCCACTACCCGCCGCACCCGGCCTTCCTGGACCTCTGCGACGAGCTGGGCCTCTGGGTGATCGACGAGTGCGACCTGGAGACGCACGGCTTCGTCGACCTGGGCTGGCGCCGCAATCCCGTCGACGACGCGCGCTGGACCCCCGCGCTGCTGGACCGCGCGGCCCGGATGGTGGAGCGCGACAAGAACCATCCGTCGGTGCTGATGTGGTCGCTGGGCAACGAGTGCGGTACGGGCGCCGGTCTGACGGCCATGGCGGAGTGGATCCGCGCACGCGACCCGGACCGGCTGGTCCACTACGAGGGCGACCTGGGGTGCGCCGACACCGACGTCTACTCCCGTATGTATGCCGACCATGCGGAGGTGGAGCTGATCGGACGGCGGGAGGACGTGGGACCGGAGGCGCGGCGGGAGCTGCCCTTCATCCTGTGCGAGTACGCGCACGCCATGGGCAACGGCCCCGGCGGGCTGTCCGAGTACCAGCGGCTGTTCGAGACGTACGAGCGCTGCCAGGGCGGGTTCGTCTGGGAGTGGATCGACCACGGCTTCCGTCACCCGGAGCTGGGCTTCGCGTACGGCGGGGACTTCGGCGAGGAACCGCACGACGGCAACTTCGTCTGCGACGGCCTGGTGTTCCCGGACCGGAGCCCTTCGCCGGGCCTGGTCGAGTACAAGAAGGTCATCGAGCCGGTACGGATCGAGGGGACGGGCAGCGGAGTCCGCGTCACGAACCTCCATGACTTCACCGACCTGTCCCACCTGGCGTTCACCTGGTCGTACGAGGTGGACGGCCTGACGGTCGAGGCGGGTGACCTGGCGCCCGTCACGCATCTGGCGCCCGGGGGGTCGACGGAGCTGAAGCTGCCCGCGCCGCCGGCCGGCGCCGCCGGGGCGGAGACGGGGTGGACGGTACGCGCCGTGCTCGCCGAGGACACGGCGTGGGCGGGGAAGGGCCACGTGGTGGCGTGGGCGCAGCTGCCGGTGACCGCGCGGACGGTTCCGCCGGCCGCCGCCGGTGACGTCCCGCGGCGCGGCCCGAAGCTGATCACGCTGGGCCCGGCCTCGTTCGACGCCCGGTCCGGCGCCCTGCGGACGGTCGGCGCGGTCGACGTCACCGGGCTGCGGCTCGACGTGTGGCGCGCCCCCACCGACAACGACCTGGGCGCGCCCTGGCAGCCGGACCAGCGGTTCGGGCCGCTGTGGCGGGAGCTGGGCCTGCACCGGACGCACGAGCGCCTCGACGGGGTCGAGTCGACGGACGACGCGCTGGTGGTCCGCACCCGGGTGGCACCGGCGGCGACGGACCTGGGGCTGCTGACGACGTACACGTGGACGGCGGACGGCGATCGTCTGCGGCTGGCGGTGGCGGTGGCCCCGGAGGGCGAGTGGCGGGTTCCGCTGCCGCGCCTGGGGATCCGCTTCGGCCTGCCGTCCGCGTACGGCTACGCGGAGTGGTTCGGCGGCGGCCCCGGCGAGGCGTACCCGGATACGCGGGCCGCTTCCCTGCTGGGCCGGTGGCGGTCGCCGGTCGACGAGCTCCAGACGCCCTATGTGCGGCCTCAGGAGAACGGCGCCCGCGCCGACGTCCGCTGGGCGGAGCTGCGGGGCGGCGGTGGCGGCCTGCGGATGGAGGGGGAGCCGGAGTTCTGGTTCACGGCCCGCCGCTGGACCAGCGAGCAGCTGGACGCCGCCGCGCATAGGACCGACCTGGTGCCCGGCGACACGGTGTGGGTCAACCTGGACCACGGCCAGCACGGTATCGGCTCGCAGTCGTGCGGTCCCGGCGTGCTGCCCCGGTACCGCCTGGCGGCGCGCCCCGCCGCGTTCTCCTTCACCTTCTCCCCCGTGACCACGTGACCCGGTCGTCCCTGGTGCGGTGGCAGGTGGCGCCGCCGGCCGGCCGCCGGCCCCGCGCCCGGGATGTCAGGTGAGCGCCGGGCCCTGCCACACCAGGAGCGCCACGTCGATGACCGCCACGGCGATCGCGGCGATGAACGGCACCCGGGCGTGGCGGCGGCCCACCGCCGCGCTGCCCCCGGCCGTCAGCACCGCCACCGCCAGGGCGGCCGCGCCGACGGGGCCGACGGGCGCGGGCCCGCCGAGGACGATCACCGCGGACGCCGCGACCAGCGGAACCGGCAGCAGCAGTCGCACCCGGGCGGGGCCGAGCCGTTGCGGCCCGCCACGGACCCCGGTGTCCAGGTCGGTTCCGATGTCCGGCAGCACATTGGCCAGATGCGCGACCACACCGAGCAGCGCCCCGGCCGTGACGACCCACCCGGCGGGCCACGGGCTGCCCGGCAGGCTCAGCACGACGAACGCGGGCAGCGCGGCGAACCCGACGGCGTACGGCAGCCACGACAGGATCGTGGCCTTCAGCCGGAGGTCGTACGCCCAGGCGGCGGCGACACCGACGAGGTGAACACCGCCCGCGAGGGCGCCGCAGGCCAGCGACAGCGGCACGGTCAGCGCCAGCGCGGCGAGACTCGCCGCCCGTACGGTCGGGGCGGCGACCGCGCCGGACACCACCGGTTTGCCGTACCGGCCGGCCGCGCGGTCCCGCCGGGCGTCGACGGCGTCGTTGCACCAGCCGACCGACAGCTGGCCCGTCAGCACCGCCGCGCCGACCAGCAGAGCGCCGCGTGCGTCGTGCCCGGCCGACACCGCCAGTACGGTCATCAGCGTGGTGACGGCCACCGTCGGGCCGAGGTGACAGGCCCTCACCAGCCCCCCGACGGAACGCCGGAGACGCCCGGCGTGACCGAGCGTTCCGAGGCTTCCGAGCCGACCGATCCGGTTGAACCGAGCGAGCCGGTTGAGCCGAGCAAGCCGTCCGAGCCGGTTGAGCCGTCCGAGCCGGTTGAGCCGGTTGAGCCGGTTGAACCGAGCGAGCCGGTTGAGCCGACCTAGCCGGTTGAGGCTCTCGGGCCGCCGGGGGCGTGCGGCGTCGTCCGTGGCGGCGTCCGCCGCTTCGGTGTTCCGCGTCCCGGTGGGGGCCTGATCCGTGGCGTCCACGCGGCGATCGTAGGCGCTCAACGGGCGATCTAGCGGTACGGCCACGCGCCACGAGGGCACACATGGGGTCACATCGCCCGCCACCTGGAGTCGCAATGGAGCGTGGATGACCCGGATCGCCGCCGTGCACGGAGTCCTGGCACCGCACCGTCATGTCCAACGCGAGATCACCGACATGGTGGCCCGTCACTGTCTGCCCGCCGGCGCCGACCGGCGGGTTCTGGACCGGCTGCACCGGGGGGCCCTGGTCCGCTCGCGCCATACGGCGCTGCCGCTCGACCGGTACGGCGCGCTGGACGACTTCGGCGCGGTCAACGACGCCTTCATCGCCGGTGCCGTCGAGCTCGGCGCGGAGGCGGTGGCCGGGGCGCTGGACGAGGCCGGTCTGTCACCGCGGGACGTGGACCTGCTGGTGTTCACCTCCGTGACGGGCATCGCCGCGCCGTCCGTGGACGCCCGGCTCGCCGGGCGGCTGGGGCTGCGGCCGGACGTCAGGCGGCTGCCCCTCTTCGGCCTCGGGTGTGTGGCGGGCGCGGCGGGCATCGCCCGGCTGCACGACCATCTGCGGGGGTGGCCGGACCATGTCGCCGTGCTGCTCTCGGTCGAGCTGTGCTCCCTGACCTTCCAGCGCGCCGACGCGTCACCCGCCAACCTGGTCGCGACCGCGCTCTTCGGCGACGGAGCCGCGGCCGTCGTCGCCTGCGGCGCGCGGAGGCATACGGCGGCGTCCGGTCCGACGGTGGTGGCGAGCCGCAGCCATCTCTATCCGGACACCGAACGGCTGCTGGGCTGGGACATCACCGGGTCCGGGTTCCGTGTCGTCCTCGACCCCGCCGTCCCCGACGTGGTGCGCAAGAACCTCGCCGGAGACGTCGACGGCTTCCTGTCCGACCACGGCCTCACACGGCGGGACGTGACGGCCTGGGTCAGCCACGCGGGCGGTCCGAAAGTCCTGGACGCGGTGACGGAGGCGCTCGACCTGCCCGAAGACGCGCTGGACGTCAGCCGGGCCTCGCTCGCGGAGGTCGGCAACCTGTCCTCGTCCTCCGTCCTGCACATCCTGCGCGACACCCTGACGGCCGGGCGCAGGCCGCCCGCCGGGACTCCTGGGCTGCTGCTCGCCATGGGGCCGGGCTTCTGCACCGAACTCGTCCTCCTGCGCTGGTAGGAGCCCCGGGCCCGGAGGAGGGCACGTGGAGGACGGTGAGGGACGGCGAAGAACAGCGGAGAAGAACGACAGACAGCGACGAACAGCGAAGTACGGCATATGAGGAACGGAGCAACGTGATCTGGTACGTCCTGCTGGTGCTGGCGATCGGCGCCGAGCGCGTCGCCGAACTCGTGGTCGCCCGCCGCCACGCGCGCTGGAGCCTGGCCCGTGGCGCCGTGGAGTTCGGCCGGCGCCACTACCCCGTGATGGTGGTCCTGCACACGGGGCTCCTCGTCGGGTGCCTGGCCGAGGTGTGGCTGCTGCGGCGGCCGTTCCCGCCCGGGGTCGGCTGGGCCATGCTGGCCGTGGTCGTCGCGGCCCAGGCGCTCCGCTGGTGGTGCGTGGGCACGCTGGGGCCGCGCTGGAACACGCGCGTGCTCGTGGTGCCCGGTCTGCCGCTGGTGACCGGCGGCCCCTACCGGTGGCTGCGCCATCCGAACTACGTGGCGGTGGTGGCCGAGGGCCTGGCCCTGCCGCTGGTCCACGGGGCGTGGCTGACCGCCGCCCTGTTCACCGGGGTGAACGCCGCGCTTCTCACCGTACGGATCCGTGGCGAGGACGAGGCGCTCGCGTGGGCGTCGGCCGCCGCGCCCGTCCCCGCACCGGCGCATGGCGCCGCCGCGACCGGATCCGGGGGCGGGCCGCGGTGATCGACCTGCTCGTGGCGGGCGGCGGGCCCGCCGGCCTGGCCACGGCGATCCACGCCACGCTGGCCGGACTGGAGGCGGTCGTGATCGAGCCGCGCCCGAACCCGGTCGACAAGGCGTGCGGCGAGGGGGTGATGCCGGGCGGCGTACGGTCGCTGCGGGAGCTCGGGGTCGACCCGGCCGGCCGTGAGCTGTGCGGCATCCGGTACGTGGACGGCAGGCACACCGCGCAGGCCGCCTTCCGGGACGGCACCGGGCTTGGCGTGCGGCGCACCGTCCTGAGCACCGCGCTGGCCCGGCGGGCCGCCGAGGTGGGTGTCCGGGTCCTGCCCGGGAAGGTCGGCGAGGTGCGGCAGGGGCCGGACGCGGTGACCGCCGGGGGCCTGCGGGCGCGGTGGCTCGTCGCGGCGGACGGCCTCCACTCCCCCGTACGCCGCGGACTCGGCCTCGACCTGCCCGACCGGGGCCCGCGGCGGTACGGCCTGCGGCGGCACTATCGCGTACCGCCGTGGTCGGACTTCGTGGAGGTGCACTGGTCCCGGGACGGCGAGGCCTATGTGACACCGGTCTCCGACGATCTGGTCGGGGTGGCCGTCCTGAGCACCGCGCGACGCCCCTACGACGCGTACCTGGAGCGGTTCCCTGAGCTGGCGGAGCGGCTGCGGCACGGGACGATCGTGAACGGGGTGCGCGGCGCCGGGCCGCTGCGGCAGCGGGTGCGCGGCCGGGTGGCGGGCCGTGTCCTGCTCGTCGGTGACGCGGCCGGTTACGTCGACGCGCTCACCGGCGAGGGCATCGCGCTCGCCCTGGCGTCGGCCGACGCGGCGGTGCGCTGTCTGCGGGCGGGGCGGCCGCAGGCGTACGAGCGGGCCTGGCGGCGGCTGTCCCTCCGGCACCGGCTGCTGACCGAGGCGCTGGTCAGGGTCAGCTGTCGGCGGGACACCGCCCGGCTGGTCGTGCCGGCCGCGTCCCGGATGCCGCACGTGTTCGCGGCCGCCGTGCACGCGCTGCAGTGACCGTGCCGGCTCCGGAGAACGACACACGGGGGCACGCGGCGGAGGCGCGGGAGGCGGGACCGGGATGCGGGACCGGGAGGGGCAGGATCGCCCGGACGGGCCGGTGCCGCAGGTCCGCCACGGCGGATACTTGACGCATGAACGTGTCCGTCCCCGGGCTCGCCGGCCTGTGGGATCGGCTCGGTCGCGCTCTCTTCCGACGCGTCGCCGGTCCCGCGGGCCCGGAGAACCGTGCCCGCATCCATGGCACCCCGGGGCCTCGCTGGTTCGGTCCCGAGCGCCCGATCCGTACCGTGCACGCCGACGCGTCGATGTTCGTCGGCGGGCTGCGGGCCCTGCTGCTGCAGACGCTGCACCCCCGGGCCATGGCGGCTGTGGCGGCTCACTCCGGTTACCGGGGCGACCCGTGGGGGCGCCTCCAGCGCACCAGCACGTTCCTCGCGGTGACCACCTTCGGCACGGCCGACGACGCGCAGCGGGCGGTCGACCGCGTGCGGGCGGTGCACGAGCGGGTACGCGGCGTCACCCGGTCGGGGGAGCCGTACCACGCGGCCGATCCTCGGCTGCTGGCCTGGGTGCACATCGCCGAGGTGGACAGCTTCCTGACCGCCCACCAGCGCTACGGCGCGCACCCCCTGGACGCCGAAGGCTACGACGCGTACGTCGCGGACACCGCGCGTGTGGCGGCCGCGCTCGGGGTGGTCGCACCGCCGCGCGACCGGGCGGAGCTGGCCGACCTGCTGGCGGCCTACCGGCCGGAACTGCGCGGCACCCGGGAGGCCCGCGAGGCCGCCCGCTTCCTGCTGCTCCACCCGCCCCTCCCGTGGATCGCGCGCGCCCCGTACGCGGTCCTGGCCGCGAACGCCGTGTCCACCCTCCCCCGCTGGGCACGCGAGCAGCTGGGGCTGCCGTACCTGCCGGGTGTGGAGCGGACCCTCGTGCGGACGGCCGGACGGGTCCTGGTCCGGGTCATCCGCCGGGCGATGCCGCCGCCCCCGCCGACAGCGGGTACTGCGGGTACCGCGTGATCCGGCGGGCGTCACGCGTTCGCTGAGCAGGTCGCGGGCGCGGGCGGCCCGCCACGCGGGTGAGCGGGCGGCGCCGCGGGGTGTCAGCGCCAGCTCTCGGCGTACTGGTCGCGGTAGTAGCGGCGTTCGGCCCGGTCGGACCACAGCCACCGTACGGCGGACAGCGCGAGCAGGCTGAGGCCGATGGCCACCAGACCGGGCACGAGGTGGGGGTGGTCCACGATTCCGGTGACCGTCCTGCTGCCCGTGCCGCCCTGGGCGATCGCCTCGGCCGCGGCCGGCGGGGGCCCGGGGGCGGCGGGTACGGCGGGCGCGGACGGTGTCGCCGTGGCGGCGGTGTCCCCTGCCTGGCGGCCGCCGTCGATGATCCGTACCCCGAGGGCGGCCAGCGCGGTGGTGACCGGTTGGAAGAACGTCATTCCTCCTGTGGCGCAGTCCCCGCTGCCGCCCGATGTCACCCCGAGTGCGAGGCCCTGGGCGAGCAGCGGGCCGCCGCTGTCGCCCTGTTCGGCGCAGACCGTGGTCTGGATCAAACCCCGCACGGTGCCTTCGCGGTAGTTCACCGTCGCGTTCAGCGCCGTCACCCGGCCCGTGCGCAGGCCGGTGGTGCTGCCGCTGCGGAAGACCTGCTGGCCGACGACGGGGTCGGCGGCGCCGACGATCCTCACCGCCCGGCCCTCGCCGATGTCCACCGCGTTGGTCCCGTCGAAGGAGGCGGCGTCCTCGTACCGGACGAGGGAGAAGTCGTCTCCGGGGAACCGGCCGGCCACCGTGGTGCCCAGCCGCTCGGCGCCGCCGGCGTCCGTGAACCAGGAGGTGCCGACGGGGCCGCAGTGGCCGGCCGTCAGAACGAAGTTCTCCCGGCCGTTCGTGACGTTGAAGCCGGCCGAGCAGCGGCCGCCGCCGTTGAAGAGGGGGGCGGCTCCGTCGAGTCGGGTGGTGAAGGACCCGCCCGTGCGTTCCATGTGCGCGGGCCCCCCGGCCCGTTCCGCCACCCGGGACATGCGTGACCAGTCGTCGGTGGAGACGGTGGTGTCGGCGTACACCCGTACCCGGTTGGCCGCGTAGTCCACGACCCATGCCGTGCCGGGCACGCGGGGCGCCCGCTCCAGGGTCTCGGTGGCGGCCTGGAGGTCCCGCATGCTGTAGCGCTTCACCTCGGCGCGCGCCCCGGCGTGCCGTACCTCGGCCGCCGCCCTCGCGTCGGTCACCGCGACGACCGGCCGTCCCTCGGCGTCGATCCAGCTGCCGGCGGTACGGGACGGGCCGAGCCGGGCGACCAGGCCCGCCGCGACGCCGGCGGGCCGGGGCTCGGCGGCCGTGGCGGTGCCGTGTACCGGTGGCTCGCCCGCCACGGCGCCGGAGACCAGCAGGCCACCGCAGAGCAGGCCGCCGACGGCCCCCAGTCGAATGATCCGCCGCAGGTGGTGTCGCCCGTGCCTCATCCATGGCCCCCATGGCCGTCCGTGCCCGCACGCGCTGCTCCGCCCGAGGGGCCCCGTGCGGCCGAGGGCCCCCCTTCCATACGGGCCGCGCGGCCGTCCGGTTCAGCGCGGCTCCCTCACGCGGCTCCGGGTGGTGCCGTGCGGCCCCGGGGCTACGCTGATGGATGAGCAGCTTCACCAGGGAGCCCTTCACCAGGGAGCCGACGTGCCGGATCTGCCCCTGTCGGCGGTGGGGTACGCGGGTGTGCTCCGGGAACTGTTGCCGATCGCGCTGTGGCGGACCGACGCGCGGGGGCGCATCGTCGAGTGGTCGCTGGCCGCGCAGGAGCTGCTCGGCTATCCGGCGGAGCAGCTCCTGGGCCGGGACGTGATCCCGCTGCTGGTTCCGGAGGCCGACCGGGAGCTGGCCGACCGGGTGGCGCGGAAGGTGCGGGCGGGTGAGGCGGTGGTGGGAACGCTGCCGGTGCGGCACCGGGACGGCCACGGCGTACCGATGGAGATGTGGATCTGCCCGGCCGCGGACCCGGACGGGGGTACGGGCATCCTCACGATCGCCGTGGAGACGTCCGCGGTGCTGGCCATGCGGGACGCGCTGGCGGCGCTGGAAGGTCTCTTCACGCAGTCGCCGATCGGGCTGGCGATACTCGGGCCCGATCTGCGGTTCCTGCGGGTCAACGACGCGCTGGCCCGGATGAACGGGGTCTCGGCGGCCGAGCATCTCGGCAGACGCCTCACCGAGGTGGCTCCTGGAGTCAACGCGGCGGCGCTGGAGAAGGCGATGCGGGAGGTCCTGGAGAGCGGTGCGGCGATGGTGGACGTCCGCCGTACGGGCCGTACCCCGGCCGATCCCGAGCACGACCGGACCTGGTCGTGCTCGTACGCTCCGCTGCTCGACAACGCCGGCCGGCGGCTGGGGGTGATCGCCTCTCTGATCGACATCACCGAGGGGCAGCGGGCGCAGGTCGAGGCCGAGCGGGCGCGGCATCGCTTCGCTCTGCTCGCCGAGGCCGGCACGCGGATCGGCACCACTCTGGATCTGCGCCGGACCGCGGAGGAGGTGGTGGAGGTGCTGGTGCCCCGGCTGGCCGATTCGGCGGACGTGCAGTTGCTGGCGCAGGTGCTGGACCCCGACGAGAGCGGTGCGTCCACGAAGGGTGTGGTGCGTCGGGTGGCGGCCGCGTTCCCTCCGTCCGCGCCCGCCGGGAGCCTGGCGGTGGGGCTGACCTTCCAGGTCCCGCTGGGTTCGGTGTACGAGCGGGTCATCGCCGAGGGGCGGCCGATGAACCTGTACCGGGCCGACATCCCGGCGCTGATCGCCGATCCCGGCGCGGAGCGGCTGCGTACGTACCTGAGTACGCGTGTGGGTTCCGCGCGGCTGGTCCCGCTGGTCGCCCGGGGCAAGGTGCTGGGGGCGGTGGTGGTCACGCGGGGCCGTGACCGGGAGCGGTTCGACGAGCAGGACCTCGTGCTCATCGACGAGCTGGTCGACCGTGCGGCGCTGCACATCGACAACGCCCGTATGTACACCTCGCAGCGGGAGGCGGCCCTCACCCTGCAGCGCAGCCTGACGAGCGGCGTCCTGCCGGAGGTGACCGGTCTCGAACTGACCGGCCGCTACCTCCCGGCCAGCGACCACGAGGTGGGCGGTGACTGGTTCGATGTCGTCTCCCTGCCGCGCGGCAGGACCGGACTGGTCATCGGTGACGTGATGGGGCACGGGATCCACGCGGCGGCCGTCATGGGGCAGCTGCGGACGGCGGTGCGCACGCTGGCCCGGCAGGACATCCCACCCGACCGGCTCATCGGTCACCTGGACGCCGCCGTGGCGGATCTGGGCGAGGACGAGATGGCCACCTGCGTCTACGCGGTCCACGACCCGGCTGTCGGCGGCTGCCTGATCGCGCGGGCCGGGCATCCGCCGCCGGCGGTGGTCGATCCCCGGGGGAGGGTCGCGTTCCTCGACGGCGCTCCGGGCACGCCCCTGGGCGCGGGCGGGGGCGGCTTCAGGACCGAGCGGGTTCCGCTGCCTCCTGGCAGTCTGCTGGTGCTGTACACGGACGGCCTCATCGAGGCCCGCGGCAGAGACCTGGACCAGGGCCTGCACCAGCTCGCGCAGGCGCTGCGGAAGCTCGACCACCCGTTGGAGGACATCTGTGACCGCATCCTCGGCCGGCTGCTGCCCTCCGCCGCGCAGGACGACGTGGCGGTGCTCCTCGCCAGGACACCGGGTCCCGGCGGCGCGGCGAACGGCACGGAAGGAGGAGTACAGCGATGGACACACCGGTGACGGCGTTCAGCGAGGGTCCTGAGGACCCGTTCGCGGTGCGGCGTGCCGCCTCGGCGGTGCTGGACGGCCGCGGGCACGTCGTCGGCTGGAGCGAGCGGGCGCGGGAACTGCTCGGTTACGCGTCCGATGAGGCGCTCGGGCGGGCCGCGGTCGGTTTCCTCGTCGACCCGCGCGACTACGGCGTCGTCATGGAGGCGGTGTCCGTCTGCGTCCGCGACCAGGGCTGGTTCGGCGTCGTGCCCGTACGGCACCGTGACGGCCGGCGGGTGGAGCTGGGGTGCCGGATCCGTGGGGTCACCCGGGGCGGCGGCCGTCCGGACGAATGGTTCCTGGTGGCCGCGCCCGCCGAGGAGGTGATCCAGTGGGAGACGGACAGGTCCGTCCTGGACGGGCTGTTCCGCCGCTCCCCCATCGGCCTGTCGGTGCACGCCGAGGACCTGAGCATCCTGCGGGTGAACCGGGCGATCTCCAAGTTCAGTGAGCTGCCGGTCGAGCGGCACCGGGGACTGCGCATCGGGGACTTCCTGATCCAGCAGGACACCGACTCCGTGGAGCGGCAGATGCGGGAGGTGCTGGAGACGGGCCGGTCCTCCATCGCCACCGAGCTGCCCTGCCGGCTGAACCGGGACCCGGGCCGTGAGCTGGTCGTGTCCGTATCGGCGTTCCGCATGGAGGACCCGTCCGGCCGGATCCTCGGCGTGACACAGACCATCGAGGACGTGACCGAACGGTACAGGGCCCGGCGCCGGCTCGCCCTGCTCAGTGAGGCGGGCGCCCGTATCGGGACCACGCTGGACGTGGCGCGGACCGCGCGCGAGCTGGCCGATGTGGCGTCCCCGGACATCGCCGACTGTGTCTCGGTGGATCTGCTGGAGCCGGTGCTCCGCGGTGAGGAGCCGGTGCAGGAGGTGCTGGGGCCCCTGTGCCGTACGGCGGTCCGCAGCACGCTCCATGACGACGCGGACGTGATGTATCCGGTGGGTCACACGACCCACGTTCCGGCGGACAGTCTGCAGGGGCGGTGCCTGGCCGAGCGGCGTCCGCTCCTGGACGCCGGTCTGGAAGGGGCGTCCAGGTGGCTGGCCATGGACCCGGAGCGGACGGAACGCGCCCTGGACCTGGGCACCCATTCGCTGATGGTGGTTCCGCTCGTCGCCCGGGGGCTCGTGCTCGGCCTGCTGAGTCTGTGGCGGTCGCGACGGCTCGAACCGTTCGAGGAGGACGATCTCAAGGTCGCCGAGGAGTTCGCCTCCCGTGCCGCCGTCAGCATCGACAACGCCCGGCGCTACACCCAGCAGCACGCGGCGGCGCTCACGCTGCAGCACAGCCTGCTGCCGCACGAGGTGCCCGGGCATCCGGCGGTCGAGGTCGCCCACCGCTATCGGCCGGCCGACGCCGCGTCCGGCGTCGGCGGTGACTGGTTCGACGTCATTCCGCTGTCCGGGGTCCGGGTGGCACTGGTCGTCGGCGACGTCGTCGGGCACGGCATCCACGCGGCGGCCACCATGGGCCGGCTGCGGACCGCCGTGCACACCCTGGCGAACATGGACCTGACCCCGGACGAGGTCCTCTCGCACCTCGACGATCTCGTGGACAGGCTGGCCGCCGAGCAGGAGCCGACCGACGAACGGTCGCCCCAGGTCATCGGCGCCACCTGCCTGTACGCGGTCTACGACCCGGTCTCACGCCACTGTGTCCTGGCCCGTGCCGGTCATCCCGCGCCCGTGGTGGTGGCACCGGACGGGGACGTACGGCTGGTCGACATGCCGGCGGGTCCGCCGCTGGGCCTGGGCGGGCTGCCGTTCGAGTCGGCCGAACTGACGCTGGACGAGGGCAGCCTCCTGGCTCTCTACACCGACGGCCTGATCCAGGCCCGGAAGCGGGACATCGACGAGAGCCTGGCGGATCTGTGCGGGGCGCTGGCGGCGCCCGCGCGTTCGCTGGAGGAGACCTGCGACGTGGTGGAGGGCGCCCTGCTGCACGACCGCGCCACCGACGAGGCCGCCGACGACGTGGCGCTGCTCGTCGCCCGCACCCGGGTGCTGGCGGGGGAGAAGGTGGCCACCTGGGAACTGCCCGGCGAGGCCGGCGCCGCCGCCGAGGCCCGGACGCTGACGGCGTCGCAGCTGTCCGTGTGGGGTCTGGACGAGATGGTCTTCACCACCGAACTGATCGTCAGTGAGCTGGTCACCAACGCCTACCGGTACGGAGGCGGTCCGATCACCCTGCGGCTCATCCGGGACCACCATCTCATCTGCGAGGTGTCCGACAGCAGCAGCACCTCCCCCCATCTGCGCCGGGCCCGCACCACGGACGAGGGCGGTCGCGGACTCTTCCTGGTGGCGCAGCTCACCGAACGGTGGGGCACCCGGTACACGCAGGAAGGCAAGACGATCTGGACGGAACAGCCGCTGCCGTAGGCGCGGGACGAGGGCCGTCAGCGCGGCGGCAGGCGGTGCAGGCGGACGTCCCGCAGCGTTCCGTCCACGGCGACGGCGGTCATGCAGGTGGGGTGGGGCTGGCGCCTGCGGTCGGTCGGGGAGCCCGGATTGAGCAGCCGCAGCCCGCCGGGGGCGGTGCTGTCCCAGGGGATGTGGCTGTGCCCGAACACCAGGACGTCCAGATCGGGGAACCGCTCGGCGCACCTGCGCTCACGTCCCCGGGCCGGACCCGTCTCGTGGACGACGCCCAGGCGTACGCCCTCCAGCTCCGCCCGCGCCACTTCGGGCAGCCGGCTCCGCAGCTCCGGGCCGTCGTTGTTGCCGTACACACCGATGAGGCGCCGGGCCCGCGCCTCCAGCAGGTCCAGGACGGCCACGTCCACCCAGTCGCCGGCGTGGACGACGACATCGGCCCGGTCGACCTCATCCAGCAGTTCGGGAGGCAGCCGCCGGGCACGCGTGGGCAGGTGGGTGTCGGACGTGAGCAGCAGGCGCACGGGTCACCTCGCGGGGCTCGGACGTGCACGGTCGACGGCCCTGGTTCCCGCGTGGGCGGGACCAGGGCCGTCGGCGCGCGAGCACGATCCGCCGGACACGCCCTACGGCAGGGGCTCGATGTCCCCGGCGGCCATACCGCTCTCCTGCTCGCTCTGGGACCGGAGCCGGCGGGCCTTCTCCTTCAAACGCTGCCGCTGCTCCGGATCGGTGGCCCGCTCGGCCGCCTGGTCCAGCTCCTGCGCCTTCTCGCGCATCTGCCGGAGCCGCCCCCGGAGGTCATCTGGAACGCTCATGGCCTGGCTACTCCTTCGGAACCCGGTGTGCTTCTTCGAGGCGCCGCGTCGGCGCCCCACCAGCGAAGCAGGCGCGCCCCGCCTCCGCATCCCGAACCGGCGGTCTCCGCGCGTCCCGAACGGGACCGCCGCCGTCTCCGCGCCCCGAACCGGCTCGCCCGGACCGACTCGGGGCACCGCTCCCGCGCGGTGCCCGTCCGCTCAGGGGACACCGCTTGAATGATCGAAACACCAGGGGGTTAGCATATGAGCGCCGCCTAGCTCGAAAGATAAATCTGTGACTGTCAACGACGACTCGTTCACTAACTGGAAGACCCGCGAGGAGATCGCGGAGTCGATGATCCCGATGATCGGGAAGCTGCACAGGGAGCGGGACGTCACCGTCCTGCTGCACAGCCGCTCCCTGGTGAACAAGTCGGTGGTCAGCATTCTGAAGACCCACCGATTCGCCCGTCAGATCGCCGGTGAGGAGCTCTCGGTCACCGAGACGCTGCCGTTCCTGCGGGCCCTCACCACGCTCGACCTCGGCCCTTCGCAGATAGACATCGGCATGCTCGCCGCCACCTACCGGGCCGACGACCGCGGTCTCTCGGTGGAGGAGTTCACCGCGGAGGCCGTCGCCGGTGCCACGGGCGCCGACCGGGTCGAGCGCCGTGAGCCGCGCGACGTCGTCCTGTACGGCTTCGGCCGCATCGGCCGCCTCGTCGCCCGCCTGCTGATCGAGAAGACCGGCTCGGGCAACGGCCTGCGGCTGCGCGCCATCGTCGTCCGCCAGGGCGGTGACCAGGACATCGTCAAGCGCGCCTCGCTGCTGCGCCGCGACTCCATCCACGGCCAGTTCCAGGGCACGATCACGGTCGACGAGGCGAACAGCACGATCGTCGCCAACGGCAACGAGATCAAGGTGATCTACGCCAACGACCCGTCGGAGATCGACTACACGGCGTACGGCATCAAGGACGCCATCCTCATCGACAACACCGGGAAGTGGCGCGACCGCGAGGGCCTGTCGAAGCACCTGCGCCCCGGTGTCGAGAAGGTGGTTCTGACCGCCCCGGGCAAGGGCGACGTCCCCAACATCGTCCACGGCGTCAATCACGACACGGTCAAGCCGGACGAGCAGATCCTCTCCTGCGCCTCCTGCACGACCAACGCGATCGTGCCGCCGCTGAAGGCGATGGCCGACGAGTACGGCGTTCTGCGCGGCCACGTGGAGACCGTCCACTCGTTCACCAACGACCAGAACCTGCTGGACAACTACCACAAGGCCGACCGTCGCGGCCGCTCGGCGCCGCTCAACATGGTCATCACCGAGACCGGTGCCGCGTCGGCTGTCGCCAAGGCGCTGCCCGACCTCAAGGCGCCGATCACCGGCAGCTCCATCCGCGTGCCGGTGCCGGACGTCTCGATCGCGATCCTCAGCCTGCGGCTCGGCCGCGAGACCACCCGCGACGAGGTACTCGACTACCTCCGCAACGTGTCGCTGACCTCGCCGCTCAAGCGCCAGATCGACTTCATCAGCGCTCCCGACGCGGTCTCCAGCGACTTCATCGGCTCGCGTCACGCCTCGATCGTCGACGCCGGCGCCACGAAGGTCGACGGCGACAACGCGATCCTGTACCTGTGGTACGACAACGAGTTCGGCTACTCCTGCCAGGTCATCCGCGTGGTCCAGCACGTCTCCGGGGTCGAGTACCCGACCTACCCGGCACCGGCGGTCTGACCTCGTCCAGGCAGGCGCTCACGGGGTCCGCGAAGGGCGCCGTGAGCGCCGTCGGCCGCCGGCCACGGTCGGCGGCTGCCCTCTCGGCCCCCGCCACCCCGGTAGGCCGCCCCGGCCGGGCGCCCCGCGCCCGCCGACCGGGGCGGTCACCGCGTCAGCGGTGCGTACACCACACCCAGCTTGTCGATCTCACTGCCGGAGCGGCCCGTGAAACCGACGATCCGCCAGCCCTGGGGCGCCGTGAACGTCACGGCGTCCGAGGTGGCCGCGCCCGCGCTCAGCGTGCGCCCCGCGTCGGTGCGGAACACGGCCGAGAACACGCGCGTACGACCGTCCTTCTTGCCCCGGGTGAGCCGCACGGAGGTCAGGTGCTCGCCGGGCGCCAAGGTGAGCGAGGCGGCGGTGCCGCCCGTACCGCCGTGGGCCAGGTGCGTACCGCCGTCATGGGTGAGGGAGACCGCGTCGAGGCGGGAGCCGCCGCGCAGGGTCAGGGAGCGCGGCGACACGGCCGCCGGCAGGTCGTCGGCGTCGTTGAAGGCGGTGCCGTGCGGGCCGCCGAAGAAGTCGCTCGCGCGCAGGTCCGCCGGGAGGGACCAGGAGAAGCCCACCCGGTGGGGGTAGTGGTCGGACAGGTGCCTGCCGGACGGATCGAGGAACGCCCTCCACTCGTTGGCGTACGCGGTGGCGGTGAGGTTCACCAGCCGGCTGCCCCGGTAGAGGACCTTGTCGACGACCTCGCAGTCGTTCGTGGGCGCGGCCGCGTCACAGACCAGGGCGTCGCTGCCCGCGGCGGGGGCCGAGCCGCCGCGCACCAGCCGCACCCAGGCGTCGGTGAGGCCGTTGTCGTTCACCAGCGTGCGGATGTTGTCGCCGGTGCGGGTGTAGCGGGTGTTGGTGTCCCCCATCACGATGACCGCGTTGCCTGACGACCGGGCCCGGATGAAGTCCGAGAGCTGCTGGATGTTGGCGCGGCGGGCCGCCATCGCCGCTTGCGTGGAGTCGGCGTTGGCGTGCACGTTGTAGAGGTCGATGAACACGCCCTCCGCCAGCCGGACCCGGGCGAGCGTGAAGCCCTTCGGCGTCAGGCAGTCGGCGTTGGTGCAGGCGTTCCAGTCGACGCGCTCGAAGTCCTCGAACGGGTACGAGGAGAGGGTGTTGAGGCCGTCGCCGATGCCCGCGCCACCGCTGGTCGCCGTGCGGTGGGGGTGGTTGTCGTTGGCGTACAGCGACGCGTGGTAGTTGAAGTCCTCCTGGACGTTGACGATGTCGTACGGCCCGAGCCGCTGCCCGATGAGCGGGGTGTTGGTCTCCGGGTCGCTGTCGCCGAGGCCGAGGGGAAGGCCCGCGATGTTGTACGTCAGCACGTCGAAGGCGCCGGACGCGGCGGATGCGCCGGGTACGGCGGATACGGCGGGCGCGGCGGCGCTCGTGGCCGCGGCGCTCGTCCCGGTGGTGAGCCCGGCCGCGACGAAAGCGCTTGCCGCGAGGGTCGCGAGTATTCTGCCGATCGGTCTCATGAGGGGTGCTCCCTGGCGAAGTGGGGGACGGGCCATCGCATGATGGTGAGCAACAGCGCAATCGCACAAGGGTAGTTGGGGAGGTTGCCGAAGAAGCGACGAGTGGCCTCGTCCAGGTCATCCACCGATCACACCCAGGTAGTTCAAGATTCACCTTTTGGCCCGAGTCTCGCTGCGTCGCCACGGCGGCACCGGAAGCAGCGGACCAGGAGGCCGAAGTGAGTCAGAGGCATCACCACCACGGGCAGGGACACCCTCACCACCACCGGCACGACGCCGCGCCGCCCACGGGCGATCTGCCGCCCGCGTTCGACACCTCGGTCCCCGACGAGGCCCTGACGCCCGCTCAGCTCTCGCGCCGTTCGATGCTGCGCCGTGCCGGACTGCTCGGCGCCGGCCTCGGCGCGGGCAGTGTGCTCGCCGGTGCCACGGCCGGCACGGCGACCGCTGCCGACACCATCTCCCCCACCGCCGGCCCCGGCGCCACCGCGAGCCTCGGCCGCAGGCGCGACGGCTTCCTCTGGCTGGCCGGCGACCACCACATCCACACCCAGTACAGCGGCGACGGCAAGTACCGGGTCGTCGACCAGGTCCGCCAGGGCGCCCGGCACGGCCTCGACTGGATGGTCATCACCGACCACGGCAGCGAGACGCACGCCAGGATCGGCGTCGAGAAGGTCAACCCGGACATCAAGGAGGCTCGGGCCGCCCACGAGGACGTCCTGGTCTTCCAGGGTCTGGAGTGGAACATCCCGGCCGCCGAGCACGGCACCGTCTTCGTCCACCCGGGAAGGAACGAGGTCGCGGTCCTCAAGGAGTTCGAGACCTCGTACGACGGAGGCGTACGCAAGGCCACCGCCGGCACACCCGCCAACGAGGCCCTCGCCATCGCGGGCCTGAACTTCCTCTCCGAGCAGGTCCAGCGGCGCCGCGTCAGGGACGTCCTGATGCTCGCCAACCACCCCGCCCGCAAGGGCATCGACTCACCGCACGAGATCCGCGCCTGGCGTGACGCCACCGCCTCCGGCCGGCAGATCGCCGTCGGCATGGAGGGCGCGCCCGGCCATCAGGCGGCCGGCATCCCCGCCGGCCTCGGCATGGGCCGTGCGCGCGGCCTGTACGACGGGAGCCCCGGCGCCAACTCCTTCCCCGGCTACCCCCTGGAGAGCTACCGCACCTGGGGCGGCTTCGACTGGATGACCGCCACCGTCGGCGGACTGTGGGACAGCCTCATCGCCGAGGGCAGGCCCTGGTGGATCACCGCCAACTCGGACTCCCACAACGTGTACGCGGACACCGCGGTCCGCGGCCCGAACAGCGACTTCGCGGCCAACGGCAGGTACGAGGACCCGGTCTACGGCGGCGGGGTCGATCTGACCGAGGGCGACTACTGGCCCGGCCAGTACAGCCGCACCCACGTCGGCGCCGACGGCTTCTCGTACCGGGCGGTGATGGACGGCATCCGCGCCGGACGCGTCTGGGTCGACCACGGGCAGCTGATCAGCGGACTCGACGTGCGTCTCGTCGGTGGCGGGCGGTGGGCGCCGCTCGGCGGCGCCCTGCACGTCAAGCGGGGCACGCGCGTCACGCTCAGCGTCGACATCGCGCTCGCCGGTGCCGCCAACTGGGCCGGGTTCGTGCCCCGGCTCGCCCGCGTGGACGTGATCCAGGGCGATGTCACGGGCGAGGCCCACGACAGGGACACGTTCACCGCGCCCACCGCCAGGGTCGCTCGGTCGTACGAGGTCGGCAGGGCCTCCGGCTCCGTCCGCCTCACCTACGCGCTCGGCCAGGTCGACCGGCCGATGTACGTCCGGCTGCGCGGCACCGACGGCAACCGCTCCGCGACCGGCCTCATGGGCGCGGCCGTCGACCCGGCGGGTCCGGCGATCGACGTGGTCGGCGACGCCGACCCGTGGCGCGACCTGTGGTTCTACTCCAACCCGGTGTGGGCCCTGCCCTCATGAACCCGCACGGGCACCACGTCGTCGGCGTCGACGCGGGCACCACGGACCTGGCCGGCGCCGACCGTCTGCTGCACACCCTGGCGGCCGGACTCGCCCTTCCCGGCGGTACGTTCGGCTGCACCCACCCGTACCGCGAGGGCCGGCCGCACCTGGCGCTGTCGCTCGCCGTACCGACGCGGCGGGCGGCCATCGCCGTGTGGGAGGAGCTCGCGCGGCACCCGTACGGCGTGGTCCTGGGCGCCCGCCGCCACGGACCCGCCGACCTGGTCGCGGGTGCCGCGCACGCGGCCGCCGAGCACACGGCGCGCACGGCGGGCCGCGCCGTCCTGTTCCCCGGCGTCGACGCGCTGACCGGCACCCTGACCGTCGGCGCACTGCTGGCCGCCTCCGCCGTGGAGCTGGTCGCCGTGCTCGGCGCACCCGGCGCACCAGACCCTCGGCAGCCGGTCGCCACCCGTGACCACGTACGCCCCGAATGGCGGGACGGGCGACTGGTGCTGGCCACGATGCCGGCGGCGGGCGGCGTACTCGTACCGTTCGAGGTGCCCGACCCGACCCCGTGCTGCGCCGACCACTGACCACCGGCGGAGCCCGCCCGACCAACCGGGCGGCTCACCGGGGTCCACCGAGCACACCGGGCTCACGGGTCTCACCGGGCTCACCGGGCTCACCCGGGCTCACGGGGTTCACCGGGGCGGCGAGGTCCGTCCCGCCCGGCATCGACCCGAGTGCCGCAGGGTAGGAACGGTGCGCATGACGGAACGGGCCGGTGAGAACGGCACGACAGGGGGCGGACGACGCGGGTACTGGTCACGGTGGTGGACGAGGCGCCCGGTGACGCGGACGATCTGCTGAGCTGGCTGCTGGAAGACCCGGACGGCGCCCAGGCCGATCCGGGCTCTCACGGGCGGAAGCCCGGAGCAGATGGGGGGCGGGGAGTTCATCCTGGCGGTCGTCAACACGGCGATCGCACTGGGCGGTTTCCTCGTCACGAGCGCCACGTGGCTGGACGCCCGCCGCGACCGCGCGGCGGAGGGGCGGCGGCTCCACATCGAGCGCAGCGGCAGCCGCAGGGCCGTCACCATCGACGGCGCCGGCCCTGAGCAGATCGAACGGGCCTTGCGGGAACTGCTCCGCCCCGACGAGGACGCGGCGGGCGGGGAGGGCGGGGAGTTCCGGTTCCTCGACCCCGCGTTCCACCGGGGGCCTTCCTCGGAGACTCTCGCCGAGCTCCTGACCCAGCTCAGAGAACTCGTCGGCAGCCACGGCGTGGCGTAGCGGACCGTGCCGCACCGGGCGGTGTGCGCATCCGTCGCTGATGGCGTGCCGGCCGAGTCGCACCGGCCTTGAAGGTGTCCCGACGCGGCTGGGTCTGGACCTGGCTGCCGCCAGGGCGGCACCGGCGGACATCCGGTCGGGCCCGGCATTCAGGCACGACGCCCGAGATCGCCCCATTGACGGCGGCCCTCCGCGCGGTCGGCGTCTCCACGCGGTCGGCGTCTCCACGCGGTCGGCGTCTCCACGCGGTCGGCGTCTCCACGCCGTCGGCGTCTCCGCGCGGAGCGAGGGGCGGAGGCTGTCGCCCGGTCCGCCGCCCGCCTCCGAACGGGCGAGCGCGTTCGTGCCGTTCCGGCGGTGGCGGGGCTCGTCGGGCGTGGGCGGTTAGGGTGGCGGTCCCGATCGGCGAGGTGCCGCGCATGCCCCACACGTTCACCGCTGACTTCTCCTCAGCCGCCCAGTGGGTGGCGGGGCGTTCGTGGGCGTATCCGGGTGGTGGACCGGTCAATCCGGGCGACGGCAAACTGGACCACCTCGTCGATGACCCGTTCTACTGCCGGGGCGGCGTCTTCCGGGCGTCACGCCGGGCCGACGGGGCCTGGGACGCGGGGCTGCTGACCACCGAGGAGTCCCCGGAAGGCTTCATGGTGCGTACGGGGGACGTGCTGGAGACCCGCGTCCGGCTGGCCCGCGCTCTGGGGGCGTGGCCCGCGATCTGGACCTGGCGGGACGGGGGCCAGGAGATCGATGTCTTCGAGTACCACCCGGACAACCCGGACGTCCTGGAGCTGTCGAACCACGTCGGGGGAGGCGGCCACTACTACCGCCACCCGTGCGTCGCCCCCGGCGCCTGGGTGGATCTGCGGGTCTCCTTCGGTGCCCGGTCGGTGGTCTGGTGGGTGAACGGCCGACGGGCCTTCGCGGACGGCACCGGCGTGGGCGCGGACTGGAGCGGCTACCTGATCGTGAACCTGTCCGTGTCGGCGGGCGTGCACCACCCGCCGCCGGAATCCGATGTGACCGACATGTCGTTCCGGGTGAGGCACCTGCGCGTTCACCGAACGGAGCCTGCCCGGCGGGCACGGCGTACGCCTGTGGGGAACGGGCGGGTGAGATAGCCGCCCGCTGGGCGCGACTGCGCCCGGCCTGCTGCCAGGCCGGGCGCTCTTCTCGCCGGGGAGGGGTCAGGAGGCGTTGCTGTCCGCCGTTGCGGGGGTGCCTGCCAGGATCATCGGTTCCACCTCTTCGTAGCGGCGACGCTGGTCGTCCGCTTCCCGGTGGTCCAGGACCGTGGCGAGCCAGCCGGCCAGGAAGCCGAGCGGGATGGAGACGATGCCACTCGTCGTGAACGGGAACCAGTTGAAGTCCCGCTCGGGGAAGATGGACTGCGGCGATCCGGACATCAGGTTGCTGCCGGCCATCAGGATGAGCGCGGCGGCCGTGCCCACGATGAGGGTGGCGAGCAGCCCCCTCCGGGTGTAGCGGCGCCAGAAGAGGCTGTAGACGAGCGCCGGGGCGATCGCGGAGGCGCCCACGCAGAAGGACAGGGTCAGCAGCGCCTGCAGGTTCAGATGCCGGACACCGGCCGCGATGGCGATCGCGACGAGACCGACGCCCGCGGTCGCGGCCCGGGCGATGGCCATCTCCGTGGAGTGCTTCAGGTCGGCGCCGCGCAGCCCGTGCGATACGAGGTCGTGCGCGAGCGTGTTGGCGCAGGCCAGGGTGATCCCCGCGACGGAGGCGAGCAGGGTCAGGAAGATCGCCGTGGCCACCGCCGTGAACAGAAGCGTCTCGACGCCGTCCGGATCCACGCCCACGAGCGCCTGGCTGACCATCAGGAACGCGGTCTGGCCCTGCGGGTCTCCGGCGACGAGGCCCTTGTGGCCCACGATCGCGGCCGCCCCGAAGCCGATCAGCGCGAGGAGCAGGCAGGTGACGACGACGGTGCCGACGGCCCAGGACATCGAGCGCCGCACGGCCGTCGCACTCCGCGAGCTGAACATGCGCATCGTGATCTGCGGCAGCACCGCCGCGCCCAGGACGATCGTCAACTGCGTGCCGATCATGTCGAGGTCGTCGTCGCCGAACTGCAGCCCGGAGGCGAGGTACGCGTCCCCGAGGCCGCTTCCGCTCTTGGCGGCGTCCAGCAGCGCGGGCAGGCTGAAGTCGAACCGTTCGAGGACGAGTCCCGCGATGACGGTGGCCGCGCCGAGCAGGACGACGGTCTTGACGATCTGGATGAACGCGGTGCCCTTCATCCCGCCGATCGCCGCGTACGCGATCATCAGCAGTCCGAGGAACACGATCGCCCCGGTCTTGAAGCCGTCGGCGTGGAAGCCCAGGACGACGGCGAGCAGCTCACCCGCGCCCGCGAGCTGGAAGATCACCAGCGGCAGCAGCGCGGCGAGCGTGACCAGGGTCGAGGTGATCCGCACGACCGGGCCGGGGGCACGGCGCGTGAAGACGTCGCCCATCGTGAACCGACCGGCGTTGCGCAGAGGTTCGGCGAGCAGGAACATCATCAGGACCAGCGAGAGCACCGTGCTCAGCGTGAGCGTGACGCCGTCGAAGCCGAGCAGCGCGATGATGCCGATCGTGCCGAGCACGGTGCCGGCCGAGATGTAGTCGCCCGCGATGGCGAGCCCGCTCTGCACGGGCGACAGGGAACGGTAGCCGGTGTAGAACTCGCCCAGGTCGCCGTGGTCGGGCCCGGTCATCACACACACCAGCAGCGTGACGGTGATGACCGCGATGAACGCGACCAGTGACATGGTCTGCGCGCCGGAACTGAACTCGGTCACGACCGGACACCTCCGGTCGTGCCGTCGGACCACTGCCACTGGTCCGGGTCGGCCCGGTACCCGGGATCGTCCGCCCACGAGCCGCGGTGGGCTGCGGGACCACCGGCGGCCTGCGACGCGCGCGACCACTGCGACGCCTGGGGCCCCTGGGATCCCTGGGACCGCTGGGACCCCTGCGAGGCGTACGAGGCGTGCGGTGCCTGCGAGGCGGGGTTCCGAAGGGTCTCCGCGAGCGAGTCGACGCGCCGGCGTGCGATGCGCTCGTACAGCGCGATCGCCGTGAGCGCCACCGGCAGCTGGCAGAGCCCCAGCACCAGGCCGATGTTGAGGCCGCCGGTGAGTTCGCTGGTCATCAGCCCGGGTGCGTAGGCGGAGAGCAGGAGGAACAGGACGAAGTACCCCAGCGCGGTGAGCGTCGAGACGCGGCGCAGCCTGCGGTATCCGGAGCGGAGCGCGTCGAGGTCGGCGTCGCGGCGGGGCGGCGCGGGCGCGTCCTGGCGCTGCGGCGCGGGCGCGTCCTGGAAGTAGGAGGCCGCGTCTCGGGTATGGCGGGAGGGCGGCGGATCGGGGAAGGGTCGTGGGTACGACATGGACGTGCTGCTCCTAGCCGCCGTTGGGGGCAGGCGGGCGGGTGGGTGCGTGCGGTTTGGTCCGCGCATGTTACTCACCGGTAGAGAGTCGGCGTAAGAGGGGTTCCACCGACTGGACGGCGGGTTCGGTGAAGATCCCGGGCAGGCGGGCGGAGGCCCGACATCGCGCTCGGGCGTACGGGACAGACAGCGGGGCCCGGTCACCCCCGCCGCCGCACCCCACCGCCCCGCGCCGGGACCACCACCGCGCCGCCTCACGCCCAGCGCACACGCCCCCGGCACGCCCGGCCCGCCCGGCACACTCGCCCGCCTGCCACACGCGGCCCAGCTCGGCCCCGCCCGGCACACTCGCCCGACCCGCCCCACACGCGGCCCGCTCGGGCCGCTCGGCACACTCGCCCGACCCGCCCCACACGCGGCCCGCGCGACCCGCTCGGCACGCTCGGCACGCTCGGCACGCCTGGCACGCCCGGCACGCTCGGCACGCCCGGCACGCCCGGCACGCCCGGCACGCCTGCCACACGCGGCTCGCTCGGACAGCAGCGTCCGGCGTCAGCGGCCCCTGCGTACTCGGGCCGCCGCGCGGGCTTCCGCGGCCTTGCGGGCCTCGGCGGCTTTACGAGACTCCTTCGCGGGGCGGCCGGGGCGGGTGCCGATACCCCGGAAGGGCGCGTTGCCGCCACCGCCCTTCGCCCCGGCCGGCGGGCGCCGCGCCCCGGTGATGGCGGTCAGCTGCTCCTCGCCGGAGCGCACCTGCGTGACGGTCGGCCGGATCCCGGCGTCGGACATCATCCGGTTCACCTCGCGCCGCTGGTTCGGGGTGACCAGGGTGACCACGTTGCCGGACTCCCCGGCGCGCGCCGTGCGCCCGCCGCGGTGCAGATAGTCCTTGGCGTCGGCCGGCGGATCGACGTTGACCACCAGGTCGAGCGCGTCGATGTGGATGCCGCGCGCCGCGACGTTGGTGGCCACCAGTACGGTGACCTCCCCGTCCTTGAACCGGGCGAGCGTGTGCGTACGCTGCGGCTGCGACTTCCCGCTGTGCAGGGCGGCGGCCCGTACGCCGCTGTCCCGCAGATGACGGGTGAACCGGTCCACGCCGGCCTTGGTCTCCAGGAACATCAGCACCCGGCCGTCGCGCGCGGCGATCTCGGTCGCGGTCGCGTACTTGTCGGCGGCGTGGACGTTCAGCACATGGTGTTCCATCGTGGTGACCGAGCCCGCCACGCGGTCGACCGAGGCGAGCACCGGGTCGTGCAGGTGCCTCCGCACCAGCTGGTCGACATCGCCGTCGAGCGTGGCCGAGAACAGCAGCCGCTGCCCGTCGCGGCCGACCTGATCCAGGATGTCCGAGACCTGCGGCAGGAATCCCAGGTCGCACATCTGGTCCGCCTCGTCCAGCACCGTGATCCGCACACGGTCCAGGTGGCAGTCCCGGCGCGACACCAGGTCGACCAGCCGCCCCGGCGTCGCGACGACCACGTCGGCGCCGGTCCGCAGCAGCGCCGACTGCCGGTTGATCGACAGCCCGCCGACCACCGTCGCCAGTCGTACCTTCAGCGCCTGGGCGTACGGCGTCAGCGCGTCACTCACCTGCTGGGCGAGTTCCCGGGTGGGCACCAGGACGAGTGCGAGCGGCCTCTTCGGCTCCGCCCGCAGGCCCGCCGTCCGGACGAGCAGCGCGAGTCCGAAGGCGAGCGTCTTACCGGAGCCTGTCCGGGCGCGGCCGAGGACGTCGCGGCCGGCCAGCGCGTGGGGCAGGGTCGCCGCCTGGATCGGGAACGGCTCCCGCACCCCCAGATCGATCATCGTCCGCAGCAGTTCCGGCGGCAGCCCGAGCCCGTCGAAGGACTCTGCCCGCGGCAGCTCCGGGGGCGCCGTCAGCGGCGCCGGGAGTTCACCGTGCGGTGCGGTCGCCCGTGCGGGCCTGTCGGCACGGGACTGCTCAGGGGGCGGCGGCTTCGCGTTCATGGGGAACCTTCCTCGGTCGGGCGCCCGGAACGCGGCGGGGCCCGTACCTTCTGGTACGGGCCCCGGCGGTATCGAAGCGTGCACGGATTTTACCAGCGCGCACTCACGCACCCGCCCCATCCCCGCCCGTCCGCCGTCGCCCGGCCCGCACACGCACTCCGACGGGACCGTCGGAGCCGCCGTACGTCCGACCCGAAAGGGCTCGGCCCGAGAGAAGCACCCGGCGCGACAGGACCAGATACAGAAGGACGGGGCGCAGAACGGACGAGGCCCGGTCGGGTTGCCGGAACAGCGACCGGGACCGGGCTCTCGTCGGACTCGTCGGACTCGTCGGACTCGTCGAACTCGTCGGACTCTTCTCTCCATACCCACGCGTAAACGGGAAGGGACCAATACCTACGCGATACCTACGCGTACACCGGGAAGGGAA
Source organism: Streptomyces sp. NPDC047886 (assembly GCF_043204435.1). Classification (NCBI taxonomy): domain Bacteria; kingdom Bacillati; phylum Actinomycetota; class Actinomycetes; order Kitasatosporales; family Streptomycetaceae; genus Streptomyces; species Streptomyces sp. NPDC047886. Next base: position 161,562 of record NZ_JBIDCF010000004.1, on the reverse strand, counting down.
CCCGGAGCCTGGTCCACGACTTCTCTCCCGGCCAGCCGTCCGCGTCCGCACCCTTGTACCCGAGCTTGCGCTGCCACTTGGCGTACGAGTCACGGTGCTGCGTGGTCCATTGGGACGGCGGGCCGCCGGGACCGTATGCCGAGCAGCCCTCTTCGATGAGACGAACCCCCATCATGCTGATGATGGGGCTGTTCGGTTGCGTCTTGAACCACGCGGCTCCCGGGAACGGAACATAACCGAGCTGGTCCTGCCTGACGATCAGCCGCTGGCCGATCTTGATCTTGTTCGGGTCGGGGATGTTGTTCCACGCCTGCAGTTGCTCGACCGTGGTACCGAACCTCCGGGCCAGTTCGTACAGCGTGTCCCCTGTCCTGACTGTGTAGTATCCGCCTTCTGATTCCATGTTTTCATGCTAGGCACATTCCGTATCGCCCGCATGGGGAGATCCCGGCCCGGAAATCCGGGAATGACGATTTATCAGGTGACAATTGAATATGCGACCACGCGCCTCAGAAAAGCACGTCGCGAGAAGAAGTCGCGGGGGCGGTGCGCATATTCGACTTACGTGTCCGGGGGCGACTCGCGTGCGCGAGGCGGCCGTGGAGAGGGATGGACGCACGCTACGCGCACGACGGGCGACCGGCGAAACCCGGCAGCGACGGGCGGACCGCTCGGCGTAGGCTTCGCTCGGCACGGACTGCGGCGGGGGACGGAGCACATGACGGCTGGGACAGCGCAGCGGTGGGGGTCGACCCTCGATTCGGTCGTGGTGTACGCGCAGGGCGCGGTCTGCCGCCGCCTGGCCCGGGGCAGCGTGCCGCCGGACGGCAGGGTGCGGGTGACGGGGCTGCCCCGCTCGCTTGACCCCGGCTCACTGCGGGTCCGGGCTCTGGGCGTCTCCGGTGTACGCGTCACCGGGGCGCGGGTGGAGGTCGACGCCGCGCCGCTCGGCACGGGCACCGACACCCACTCCGGCACCGACACCCACTCCGGCACCGGCACCGGCACGCCCGACGAGTTGCGGCGCGAGGTCGAGCGCCTGCGCGACGCGTACGCGGCGGCGCAGGCACGCCGGGACCGGCAGCTGGGCCGGATCGAGGAGGTCGGCGCTCTGCACCCGGTTCCTCCGGCCCGTAAGCGTGAGGACCCGCACCGCCGCACCCCGGTCGAGGCGTGGCTGGAGCTCGCCGACTTCGTCGACGACCGGCTGACGGACCTGCACACCCGCCTCGTCGGGCTGGAGGAGACCCTGCGCCGCGTCGGGCACGAACTCGACGTCGCCGCGGACCGGCTCGACCGCGCCTCCACCGACGCACCGTCAGCGCACGTGGACACCACGGTCTCCGCGGTCGTCACCCTCGACGGCGCCGCCACGGCGGAGCCGGGGGCGGAGTGGGAACTGGAGCTGGAGTACGGCGTGCCGGGCGCCGTATGGGTGCCTGCCTACCGGCTCACCCACCGCCAGGGCGACGGCAGCGGTCGTCTGGTGCTGCGCGCCTCGGTCGCCCAGCGCACCGGCGAGGACTGGACCGGTGTACGCGTCGCCCTGGCCACGGCCGACCTGCGGCGCCGCACCGACCTGCCGAGGCTCCGCTCGATCCGGATCGGACGCCGCCAGCCCGCTCCCCCGTCTTCCGGCTGGCGCGAACCCCCGGCGGGGCTCGCCGACCTGTTCGCCGGCTACGACGCGGCCGGCCCCCGCCCCGCCACAACCACCGCACCCGGGGCCATCGCGGGCGGCTCCACGGCCGAGCCCGTTCCGCCGCCGCCCCCGGCGCCGCAGGCGTACGGCGCACCGGGCGCCGCGCAGCCGGTCGGGTCGCGACCCGGCGCCAGGCCGCGTACCGGCGGCAGGTCCTTCGCGGCGCCCGCCGCCGCCATGGCACCCGCGGCTCCGGCAGGCCCTGCGGCTCCCGGCCGGGCCGCGCCGCCACCGCCTCCGGCACCGGTGGCAGGGCCGCCGCAGCCGAGCGGCGCCGAACTCGACTACACCGCCCTCGTCCTGTGCGGCCCCGACGAGGAGGGCGGTCGCAGGGGCCGGCTGTTCACCGACTCGCCCTTCGACCCGGTGGCGGCCGAGTACCGCCGCCGCGCCGAAGCGGTGGCCGCGCTGCCGCTGCCCGGACACGCCGTGCGGCCCCGTGAGTCGGCGGGCTCCTTCGACCACCGCTTCGACGCCGCCGCCCGCGCCGACATTCCGTCGGACGGCACCTGGCACACCATCACCGTCGGCGAGATCCCGGTCGGTCTGCGCACCGAGTACCTCTGCGTGCCGTCCGTGGAGCAGACCGTGTACGCGACGCTGGTGCTCTCCAACGCCACCGACCAGGCTCTGCTGGCCGGTCCGGTGGAGGTCACCGTCGACGACGACTTCCTGCTGACCGCCGCGCTGCCCACACTCGCGCCCGGCGGTGTCCGCCGGGTGGGGCTCGGCCCGGCCGAGGGCATCCGGGTCACCCGCCGTACAAACCTCCACGAGTCCACATCGGGTCTGCGCAACAACACCACCGTGCTCGACCACCGCGTGCGCGTGGAGCTGGCCAACGGGCTCAGGACGCCCGTCACCGTCGAGGTACGCGAGCGCGTCCCGGTCACCTCCGAACCGGACGTACGGATCGAGGAGCGGGGCGACTGGACCGCCCCCGACGTCGGCGCGTGGCCCGAGCGGCACGCCCCGGGCACCCGCGTCTGGAGGGTGGAGCTGCCCCTCGGAGGCACCGCCGCCCTCGACGGCGGCTACGAGATCCGCATCCCGGCCGGCAAGGCCCTGGTCGGCGGCAACCGCAGGAGCTGACACACGCATGTCCACGGCCCCGAAGCCGATCGCCCTTCCCGTCACCGCCGTCACCTGCCTGGAGGACCGCGCCCATGTCGAGCGCGCAGCCGTACTCCCACTGGAGGCCGGGGTCCAGCGGCTGCGCCTCGGGCCGGTCAGCGCGCTGGCCGTCGACCGCACCCTCCACGCCGAGCTGACGGCCGATCACCCGGCGACCGTGCTCGACGTGCGGATCGTCCGGAGCTGGACGCCGCGCGGGCCGCTGCCGCCCACCGATGACGACTCCGCCCTGCGCCGCCTTGAGCACACCCTCGAAGAGGAGCGGCTCGTGCTGGAGCAGCGACGCGATCGGCTGCGCGCCCGCCTCGCCCTGCTGGGCCGCCTCGCCGCCGATCTCCTCCGGGAGATCGGCGAAGGCGCGGGGGCCGGGGAGTCCGAAGGGCCGCGCTGGGCCCGCGAACTGGACCGGGTGGACGACGAGCGCGACACGTACGGCGAGCGACTCCGCACCGTGGAAACCCGGCTCGCCGACCTCGCCGCCGAACTCGGGGAGGCCCGGCGGGCCATGGCTCTCTCGGAGAGCGAGGCCGCCGAACTGGTCGGCCATGTCGAGCTGACCGTGGAGTCCGCGGTCGCCGGGCCGGTCGGACTGCGACTGAGCCACCTCACCCCGTGTGCGCTGTGGCGGCCCGCCTACCGGGCCGTGCTCGACGGGGAATCGCTGACGCTGGAGACCGACGCGATGGTCTGGCAGCGCACGGGCGAGGACTGGTCGGACGTACGGCTGACGCTGTCGACGGCCCGGTCGGCGCTGGCCACCGACCCACCGCGCCTTGCCGAGGACCGGCTGACGCTGGAGGACCGCTCCCCCGCCGAGCGACGCACGGTCGACGTCGAGCTGCGCGAGGAGGAGATCGGGGACCTGGGTCCCGCCCCGGTGCTCGGCCTGCCGGGGGTGGACGACGGCGGCGAGGTACGGGTGCTGCACGCGCCCGCGCCGGTCTCCGTGCCCGGGGACGGCCGCGCCCACCGCGTGCCGCTGTCCGTCTTCACCACGGCGGCGAGCAGCGAGTACGCCTGTTCGCCCGAACTGTCCCCGCTGGTCACCCAGGTGGTGCGGGGCGACAATCTGTCCGGTCACGCGCTGCTCGCCGGGCCGGTGGACCTGATCCGTGGCGGCGGATTCAGCGGCCGCGGCACGCTGGACTTCACGGCCCCCGGCGCCCCCGTCGAGCTCGCCTTCGGCAGCCGCGACGACTATCGGGTGGTCCGGGACGTCGAGGAGTCCCGCGACTCCGCCGGAATCAGCCAGCGGACCGTGGTCACGCGCACGGTCGAGCTGCGGCTGTCCCGGTTCTCCGCCCCCGGGGACCACGGCGAACAGGTGGTCGTCCTCCGGGAGCGGATCCCCGTCTCCGAGGTCGCGGCGGTGGAGGTACGCCTGCGCGAGCACGCCTGCTCCCCGGCGCCCGACGTGGTGGACGCCGAAGGCATCGCCCGCTGGGACGTCACTCTTCCGCCCGGCAGCCACCGCACGGTCACCCTGGTCTACGAGCTGTCGGCGAAAGCGAAGGTCGTCGGGCTCTGACCCGGACCGCGGTCCGGCCCCGACCGGACACGGCTGGACGAGTGAGGCCCGGGGGAATCCTCCTCCCGGGCCTCACGCATACGCCATACGCCATACGGCACCCGACCCGCATTCGGTCGTCGACTTCTCGCGCGGGGCCCTCTGCGTGTTCTCGTAGCGGTGCGGTCGGCGGTGCGCGACCATACGGACGCCGACACCGGCAAGGCGAACGACGTCACGAGCGGCAGCCAGCAGAAGGAAGCACCGAGACAGAAAGAAGGACGGACGTGTCCGGCAGCGAAAGCGAGAACCCGGCAATTCCCTCCCCGACCCCCACGCCGACTCGGCCCAGGACGAATCGGGACTGGTGGCCGAATCAGCTGGATCTTCAGGTTCTCCACCAGCACTCGTCCCGCTCCGATCCGATGGGCGAGGACTTCGACTACGCGAAGGAGTTCGCGACCCTCGACCTCGACGCCCTCAAGCAGGACGTCTTCGAGGTGATGACGGCGTCCCAGGACTGGTGGCCTGCCGACTACGGTCACTACGGGCCGCTCTTCATCCGGATGAGCTGGCACGCCGCGGGAACGTACCGCGTAGCCGACGGCCGCGGCGGTGGCGGCAGCGGGGCGCAGCGCTTCGCCCCTCTCAACAGCTGGCCGGACAACGCGAGCCTCGACAAGGCGCGCCGTCTGCTGTGGCCGGTCAAGCGGAAGTACGGCCGGAAGATCTCCTGGGCCGATCTGCTGGTATTCGCCGGTAACTGCGCCATGGAATCGATGGGGTTCAAGACGTTCGGTTTCGGATTCGGGCGAGAGGACATCTGGGAACCCGAGGAGATCTTCTGGGGGCCCGAGGACACCTGGCTCGGCGATGAGCGCTACAGCGGGGACCGGGAACTCGCGGCTCCTTTCGGTGCCGTGCAGATGGGACTGATCTACGTCAATCCGGAGGGCCCCAACGGCGACCCGGATCCGATGGCCGCCGCCAGGGACATTCGCGAGACGTTCGGGCGTATGGCGATGAACGACGAGGAGACGGTCGCCCTCATCGTCGGCGGCCACACGTTCGGCAAGTGCCATGGTGCGGTCGATCCCGCGTACATCGGACCGGAGCCCGAAGCCGGCCCGATCGAGCAGCAGGGCCTCGGCTGGCGGAACACCCACGGCAGCGGCAAGGGCGCCGACGCGCTCACCAGTGGGCTCGAGGGCGCGTGGACCTCCGAGCCGACGAAGTGGGACAACGGGTACCTGGACAACCTGTTCCGGTACGACTGGGAGCTGACGACGAGCCCCGCCGGGGCGAAGCAGTGGACCCCCACGGATCCGTCGGCCCAGGGCACTGTGCCCGATGCGCACGATCCGTCGAAGCGGCACGCGCCCATGATGCTGACGACGGACCTCGCGCTGAAGGTCGACCCGGTCTACGGGCCGATCGCGAAGGGCTTCCACGAGAACCCGGACAGGCTCGCGGTCGCGTTCGCCAAAGCCTGGTACAAGCTGTTGCACCGCGACATGGGCCCCCTGTCGCGCTATCTCGGACCGTGGATCCCCGAGCCGCAGCTGTGGCAGGACCCCGTCCCCGCTGTCGATCACGAACTCGTCGGGGACGAGGACATCGCCGCCCTCAAGGACAGGATCCTCGGCTCGGGACTGTCCGTCTCCCAGCTGGTCACCACAGCGTGGGCGTCGGCGTCGAGCTTCCGGGGCACCGACCGGCGCGGCGGGGCCAACGGGGCACGGATCCGGCTCGCGCCGCAGAAGGACTGGGAGGTCAACCGCCTGCCCGAGGTGGCCGATACCGTGGAGACCCTCGATCGGATCCGGCGGGACTTCGACGCCTCGCAGACCGGCGGAACGAGGGTCTCGCTCGCCGACCTGATCGTCCTGGGCGGGTGTGCGGCCGTCGAACGGGCCGCGAAGAACGCCGGGTACGACATCACGGTCCCGTTCGCACCGGGGCGGACGGACGCCTCGCAGGAGCAGACCGACGTGGAGTCGTTCGCGGTGCTCGAACCCAAGGCGGACGGCTTCCGCAACTACCTCAGGGCGGGAGAGAAGTTGTCGCCCGAGACCCTCCTGCTGGACCGCGCCAACCTGTTGACGCTGACCGCCCCCGAGATGACGGTGCTGATCGGCGGCATGCGGGCCCTGAACACCGGTTTCCAGGGCTCGGCACACGGTGTGTTCACCCACCGCCCGGAGACGTTGACCAACGACTTCTTCGTCAACCTGCTCGACATGGGCACGGAGTGGAAGGCGTCGACTTCGACCGAGAACGTGTTCGAAGGCCGGGATCGTGCCACGGGCGAGGTGAAGTGGACCGCCACCGCCGTCGACCTCGTCTTCGGTGCGCACTCCCAGCTGCGAGCCGTCTCGGAGGTCTACGCGTCGGAGGACGCGGGAGAGAAGTTCACGCGTGACTTCGTTGCGGCGTGGGACAAGGTGATGAACCTCGATCGGTTCGATCTCCGCTGAGTCGGGTGCCCCGGTCGGCCGTCCACCGGCCGGCCGGGCACGCGATCCGGGTGCCCGAGGCGGTCACGGAGTGCGGAACCCGCGGAAGGTGACGTGCTTCCGGGTCTCGAACCCGAGGCGCTCGTAGAGTGCGATCGCGCCGGTGTTCGCCTCGGCCACGTGCAGGAAGGGACGTTCGTCCCGAGCCAGGACGCGCCTGGCGAGCGCGCTCACCAGGCGGGCGGCGTGGCCTCGCCCGCGTGCCTCGGGAGCGGTGCAGACGGCACTGATCTCGGTCCATCCGGGAGGCCGGAGCCGTTCGCCCACCATCGCCACCAACGTGCCGCGGTCACGGATGCCGAGGTACGTGCCGAGTTCGCGGGTACGCGGCCAGAACGGCCCCGGGCGCGTCCGTTCGACGAGGCCGAGCATCTCGGGAACGTCTTCCGCGCCCAGTTCGACCACGCCGCCGTCGGTCGCACCGCTGTCGGTCGCACCGCTGTCGGGTTCGGCATGAGCGTGTTCGTGCCCACCAGCGGCCCCGCCACCGCCGGGCCAGATCATCTGGCGGCCTTCGAGGACGAAGACCGGCTCCCAGTCCGGCGGCGGGATCGCGGGGCAGCTGAACATGTCGGCGAACTCCCCCCGGCCGAGCAGCCGAGCGAGGTCGGCCCACTCCGCAGGACCGGGGTCGATGGGCACCGCGGAGAAGGTCGCGACTCCGGGCAGGAAGGTGGCCGCCTGGCCCAGTCGGCGGCCGAGGTGTGCGTGGTGACGGCGGAGTGACTCGCCCACCGGGTCGTCGAGTGAGACGGCGTCGCGGTCCACCATCGTGCTGAGCCTCTTCTGTCATACGGGGAGTCCACCGACCGGCGCGACGCCGTCGGACGCTGCGGGTTCCGCCGGGCGAGGCCGGGCGAGGCCGGAGGTTCCGCCGGGCGACGGCGCCCAGTTCGGCGACGTACGTGCGGACGCAGTCTAATCGGGGCGGGTGGCCGGCCCACGGCCCGGGTCGTCGCCTCGCGGGATACACGACCGCGAGCCCGTCTCCGGGAACCACTCCGAGTCAGACCGGAGTGACGGGGCGCGTGGCGGATCCCGCGCGCCGCGCCCTGTCCGGCCCGCCCCCGTGCGCCCCCGAGGCGGGAGACCCGACGGTCCACGAGCCTGCCACCGATTCCCACATGACCGAACATCAAACTCGGACAGAATCCTTGACGACACATCAGTGGCTTCTTACGCTCCACGCCGTGGGAGCGTTCCCACACAGGCCTGAGCGTTCCCACCGATGTCTGAGTGACCCGTCGCCCGCGCGCCGTCCCCCCAGGCCCGCGCGTTCACTCACACCCCACACACCGGAGGTCATCGTGACCGACGCACACCGGCTCCCCCGCGCCACGCCGCGACTTTCCCGAGCGAGAGGCCGGTGGATCGGCGGCCTCACGGCCGTCGCCGCGCTGGCCGCCGCCACGCTCGCCGGGCTGCCGCACACCGCGCATGCCGCGACCGCCCGGCAGGTGGAACGCCTCGACCGGGGACTGACCAGCACCCACACCGGCAGCGGCAACCTCGTGTCGTGGCGGTGGCTGGCCACCGACCCGAACGACGTGGCGTTCCACGTCTACCGCGGCGGCACCCGGCTCACCTCCTCGCCGCTCACCACCTCGACCAACTACTTCGACGCGGGCGCCCCGGCCTCCGCCGACTACACGGTGCGCGCGGTGGTGAACGGCACCGAGCAGCCAGCCTCCGAGCGCGCGCTCCAGTTCCGGTCCGGGTACCTGGACGTGCCGATCTCGCCGCCGGCCGGCGGCACGACCCCGGACGGGGTCGCGTACGGCTACGAGGCCAACGACGCCAGTACCGGCGACCTCGACGGCGACGGCAGGCTCGACCTGGTCCTGAAGTGGCAGCCGACCAACGCCAAGGACAACTCCCAGTCCGGCTACACCGGCAACACGATCGTCGACGGCATACGGCTGGACGGCACCCGCCTGTGGCGCGTCGACCTGGGGCGCAACATCCGCTCCGGGGCGCACTACACGCAGTTCCAGGTGTACGACTACGACGGCGACGGCCGGGCCGAGGTCGCCATGAAGACCGCCGACGGCACCCGGGACGGGACCGGCGCGGTGATCGGCAGCGCGTCCGCCGACCATCGCAACTCCAGCGGATACGTGCTGTCAGGGCCGGAGTTCCTGACCATGTTCAACGGGCAGACCGGCAGGGCGATGCAGTCCGTCGCCTACGTCCCGGCGCGCGGCACCGTCTCCTCCTGGGGCGACTCCTACGGCAACCGCGTCGACCGCTTCCTCGCCGGCACCGCGTACCTGGACGGCGCCCGCCCCTCGCTGATCATGGCCCGCGGCTACTACACCCGTACGGTCATCGCCGCCTGGGACTGGCGGAACGGCGCCTTCACCCGCCGATGGACCTTCGACACCAACTCCTCGACCAACGCGGGCAAGGGGTACGACGGCCAGGGCAACCACAGTCTGGCGATCGCCGACGTCGACAACGACGGCAGGGACGAGATCGTCTACGGCGCGATGACCGTCGACGACAACGGCGCCGGCCTGTGGACGACCAGGCTGGGCCACGGCGACGCGGGCCACGTCGGCGACCTCGACCCGTCCCGACCGGGCCTGGAGTACTTCAAGGTCTCCGAGGACCGCTCGAAGCCCGGATCGTGGATGGCCGACGCGCGCACCGGCCAGATCCTGTGGCAGACGGCATCGGGCGCCGACAACGGCCGGGGTGTCGCCGCCGACGTCTACGCCGGCAGCCCGGGTGCCGAGGCGTGGTCGGCCTCCGACACCACCCTGCGCTCCGCGACCGGCGGCTCCCTGGGCCGGGAGCCGTCCAGCATCAACTTCCTGTCGTGGTGGGACGGCGACACCGTCCGCGAACTCCTCGACGGCACCCGCGTCGACAAGTACGGCACGTCGGGCGACACCCGGCTGCTGACCGGATCCGGCGTCCGTTCCAACAACGGCACCAAGTCCACCCCGGCCCTGTCGGGGGACATCGTCGGCGACTGGCGCGAGGAGGTCGTCTGGCCCACCACCGACAACCGCGCCCTGCGCGTCTACAGCACGCCGCACCAGACCGGCACCCGCATCACCACGCTGCTCCACGACACCCAGTACCGCACCGCCCTCGCCTGGCAGAACACCGCCTACAACCAGCCCCCGCACCCGAGCTTCTTCATCGGCGGCAACATGCCCACCCCGCCCCGCCCCACCGTCTACACCCCCTGAACCACGGCGTCATGAGGCCCGGCCGCCCGGCCGGGCCGCGTGGCTTTCCACCTCCGTGGAACCGGGTGGGAGTGACCCGTCCGGCGCGGGCGTGGGCGTACCGGCCGCTCCAGGAGCGACGTGTGGCGGGGCGGTACGGAGGGCAGCCTTCTGGAGCCGTACTCGGGACCGGCGGGTGAAGCGGAACCTCCGCCGGACCGCGGGGACCGACACGCCACTTCGGCGGGCGTCGGCCGCCGGGGTGCGGCGTGGCGACCCGTACGGCCGCGGCTTCCCCGTGGACACGGCCGGGAGCGCCGCCGGGGAGAGGCGCACCGCGACGGAGAGGTGTGGGCAAGGGCCGTATGAACGACGACGCGCACCGGTGTCGCGGCCGCACGGGGCAGGATTTCGCTCGGCCCGTCGCGTTCTGGGCGGGCGCTTCGGCCTGCACGGCGGGGGCGTTGCTGCACCTCCCGATGTACTGGCATGCCCGGCACATGGGGTACCGGATGGCCGGGATGCCCATGGACGGCGCCATGACGGCGGGCATGGCCCTCGTCGTCGCCGGACTCGCGGCCGTGCTCTACGGCCTGGTGCCGCTGGGCTCCGGGGACGTGCGGCGCAAGGTCGTCTCCGTGCGGGTCGGCGCCATGGACGACGCTCCGCTGCGCCCCGCCCACGTCGGGCTGCTGCTGGTGCTGTCCCTCGCGGTGACCATCGACGTGATGAAGCCGATGACGCTGTCGTTCGTCGCCCCCGGTGTCGCCGCCGAGTACGGCCTCGCCTCGCCGCTCCACCCCGGCGGCGACGTACCGGTGGCATGGCTGCCGCTGTCGGGCATCTCCGGCACGATGACGGGCTCGTTCCTCTGGGGCTGGCTCGGCGACCGCATCGGGCGGCGCGGCTCCATCCTGCTGGCCGGCATGCTCTTCGCCACCACGGCCGTCTGCGGCGCCATGCCCGACTTCACGTGGAACCTCGCGATGTGCTTCCTCATGGGCGTCGCCGCCGGCGGGCTGATCCCCATCACCTTCACCCTGCTCGCCGAGACCGTCCCGCGCCGCCACCGGGGCTGGGCCATGGTCCTCATCGGCGGGAACATCACCGTGGCCTATGTGCTCACCAGCTGGCTGGCCGCCGAACTCGTCCCGCGCTACAGCTGGCGGATCCTCTGGCTCGTCGGGCTGCCGACCGGTGTCCTGCTGATCCTCCTCAACCGCTGGATCCCCGAGTCGCCGCGCTATCTGCTCGCCACGGGCCGCCGGGCCGAGGCCCACGCCGTGCTGGCCCGCTACGGCGCCACGCTGCGGACCGCCACCACCGAGGCGGGCACCGCGACCGGCCCGACGCCGTCACGGCCCGTCGGCCGCTCCGGCTACGCGGGACTCCTCGATCGGCCCTTCCGGGGCGTCACCCTGGCCGTCACCCTCCTGGCCCTCGCCTCGGGCCTCCTCGCCCACGGCTTCCAGATGTGGCTGCCGATGAACCTCGCTCGTACGGGGGTCGGCGGGGTGTCCCCCGACCGCGTACTGCGTGACAGCGCGCTGATCAGTCTGCCCCTCAATGTCGTCACGGCGGCCCTCTACGGGTTCTGGAGCAGCCGCCGCACCATCGTCGCGCTGAGCACGGTCACCACCGCGGCCCTGGTCGCGGTGGCCTCCCTCGGGCAGGACGCCGCCCGGCACGGACTGCTGCACCTGCTGCTCTTCGTCCCGCTGTGGGGCATCAGCGCCACTGCGGCCGTCGTGGCCGCCTACGCCTCCGAGGCCTACCCGACCCCGCTGCGCGCCGGCGGGACGAGTTGGGCCGCCGCCACGAGCAAGGCGGGCGGCGTTCTGATCCTCGCGCTGTCCGTCGCCGCCGTCGCGGTGCCCTCGCTGGCCACCACCGCGCTCCTGGCCGCCGTCCCCCTGTCCCTGGCCGCGATCGTCTTCGTGCGGTACGGGCCGGAGACCCGTGGACGACAGCTCGACGACGTCATCCCCGAACGCGGAGCACGGGGGCGCCACCGGAGTGAGAGCCGCCCTTCCGACTGAGCGCGATATCCACCATCCGAAATCCCCACAATCGCCGGATGGTTATCTTACTTAGATATTAGCCGCCTGAATGAAAAACCCCTGCGCATATTACCGGCGCACAACTCCTGATTCCCTGCATCATCCCCCTACCAGGTGAATAAGGGCAGGAAAGGGGTCCGAATGGCAGAGCCGAGGGCATGTCGAAATTGCACCACCAACAACCGACGCGTACCTTGAGGAGGTTTTTCCTCGTGCCCACAGCCACAGTGCTGCCGTCCCTCGGCGCCGAAGTCCCCTGCAGTTGTTACGCCGCCAACGTACCGCTCAAGATCCGCACCGCTCTCGTGAACGTCGAGTTCAAGGGCGGCATCAAGGTCCGGGTGGAAGCCCACCCGTCCGAGCCGCCCCACAAGGCGGTCGTCCTCAAGGTCATCGGCCACAAGGTCGAGGCCGACCACCCGGAGCTGGGCCGCATCACCATCGAGCAGGACAGCATGGAGGCGACACCGGACAGCCTCCTGAAGATCGTCCAGCACTTCCCACCGAAGCTCAGCGCCACGATGTTCCTGTCGTTCAAGCTGACCATCGAGCGTCCGCCGGGCGGAGAGCAGGGTGCGATGGCGGCTCGCGAGCCGCTGGTCCTGCGCACCAAGGAGCCCGCGAAGCTCCTCAGCCCGGAACTCAGCAAGTTCCCGCCGGACGGGGACTTCTACCGGCTGGAGAACCCGATCCGGCTGGTCCACCCGGACACCGACCAGGTGATCGCCACGATCGACAAGTTCCCCGTGCGCGTCGGCGGCTGAGCCGCCGGCGAACACGCTGACCGGTCAGGGGTGACAGGGAGGGGCGAAGGGTCATGAGCCACGTCGAGACGCGAAGTCTGGCAGTCTCCGCCGGCGTCGTACGCTGCCTGCGGGTCTGCCTCATCCTGACCGCCCGGCTGGCCGTCCTGGCCTCGATCGTCCTGCGCTGCGCACTCCCGCCGGCCAGGAACCGCTTCATTCCCCTGCGCGACACCTGGCTCCTCGCCACGGTGACCGCGCTCGGGCCGGCCTTCATCAAGGCGGCCCAGATCCTCAGCACCCGCGCGGATGTGATCCCCCGTCACATCTCCCGGGTGCTGAGCTCCCTGCACGACCAGGTACGGCCCCGGCCGCTCGGCGCCGACGGCGTCCGGCGGCTCGACGCCGGGCTGCGCCGCTTGCTGCGCGACGAAGGGGACCTGGCGATCCGACCGCCCGTGGCGGCCGGCACCATCGCCTGCGTCTACCGGGCCGAACTGACCGACGGCAGCACCGTCGCCCTCAAGGTCCGCAGACCGGGCATCGTCCCTCTCCTCTCCGCCGACCTCGCCGTCATGCAGGCCGTCGCGCGGCTGGTCGCCGTGGTACCGCCGCTGCGCGGAATCCCCGTCGTCGACGTCGTACGGCAGCTCGCCGACTCCCTGCGCGGACAGCTCGACTTCGAGCGCGAGCGGGAGAACCTCCGTCTCCTGAGGGAGAACCTGGACGACGAACCCGGCGTACGCGTACCCGCTGTGTACGAAGAGCTCTGCGGGCCGGACGTGCTCGTCATGGAGTACCTCGACGACCTGCACCGGCCGAGGCCCCTCGCGCAGGACGGCGCGCAGGCCGCCGTCACCGCCCTGCGCGCCGCCTACCACATGCTGTTCCTCGACGGCCTCGTCCACTGCGACCTCCACCCCGGCAACCTGGTCTGCGGGCCCGGCCGCGCCGTGACCATCGTGGACGCCGGTTTCACCGTACGGCTCACCCCCCACGCCAGGGAGAAGTTCACCGACTTCTTCGACGCCATGAGCCGAGGAGACGGGCAGACCTGCGCCGACATCGTGCTCTCCACCGCACGCCCCGGCCCACGGACCGACACCGCCGCCTTCCGCCGCGCCCTGGCCTCGCTCGTCGACGCCCACAGCGGCGCCACGGCCGCCGAGTTCGACCTCAAGGCGTTCGCCACGAGCCTCTTCGCCCTGCAGCGCCACCACGGCCTGTACGCCGACCCGCAGTTCGTCTTCCCGATCCTGTCGCTCCTCGTCCTGGAGGGCACCGTACGGGAGCTCGGCCCTCACCTCGACTTCCAGGCAGTCGCCAAGCCCTACCTGATCATCGCCCTCATGGAGCGCGCCATCGCCAACGCCGCACGGAAACAACAGGAGTCCAGCTGACATGTCCTCCTCTCCACCCGGCCCCACCGCCCGGCCCACGGCCGGCCGCACGACCGCGCGCTCCACCCCCGGGCCGCCGGCACCCGCCGTGGTCCCCCGGCCGCTGCGGCCCCTTCTGATCCCCCTGCTGCACCAGGACGCGGCACAAGTCGACCTCGGCGTACGGCGGTTCCGGCTGCGGCCGGGCCCCGCACGCGGCGTTCTCCAGCAGGCCGGCGGAGCCTTCCTCACCGGATTCCACGCCGCGCTCCACGTCCGCACGTTGGCCGACCTGGCCGCCGAGGTGGACCGGCTTCCCGCGCGACGGCGCGGATTCGCCTACGAGGGCGCGGCCATGGCCTGCGGTGTCCTGGACCTCCTCACCGGCGCGCGCGGCCGCCGCTGCGCCGCGCTGCTCCTCGGCCCGGCATCCCGCCACCCCCACCTCGTCCACGTCGGCGTGGGCTGGGCGTACGCCCGGCTCGGACTGCGGCCCCGGCACGGCAGCCCCGGGGCCGCCCCGCCCGAACGCTGGCTCGCCTGGGACGGATACGGCTTCCACCAGGCGTTCTTCACACCCGACCGGGTGATCGGGCGGCAGCGGGTCGAGCGCGGCCTGACCGCCGACCAGCGGGCCATCCGCGACCAGGGCGTCGGCCGTGCCCTCTGGTTCCACGAGTGCGCCGACCCCGACGGCGTCGCCCTGCGCATCGCCGAGTTCGCCCCGTCCCGGCGCGGCGACCTGTGGAGCGGGGCCGGCCTCGCCGCCACCTACGCGGGCGGCGCCACCCCCGAGGAACTGCGCCGACTGACCGAAGCCGCCCGCGAACACCGTGCCGACCTCGCCCAGGGCTGCGCCTTCGCCTGCAAGGCCCACCACGTCTCCGGCACCGTGCCCGACCACACCGCCGAGGCGGCACGGGTCATGACCGGCGGCACCGTCGAGGAGGCCGCCGCCTGGACCGACCTGGCCCGCGCCACGCTGGGCCCCGCGCCCGCCGGCACCGGTGACTACCAGCGCTGGCGCGCCGCCATCCGTGACCAGTACCTCCGCAGCCGCCGAGGGGACACATGCCCGTGACGACCGCGCCCGCCCCTTCCGCTCCCGGTACCCGCCGCGCAGCCGCCGTACGCCTCGTGCGTCGCAACCTCGCGAGGATCGCCGCGCTGCTCGCCTGCCTGCTGATGTGGCAGCTGGCCGAGCCGCCGGAGGCGACGCCCTCGATGCGCGCCCGCCTGGCCGAGCCGTTCTCCTTCTCCGCCCACCCCGTCTCGCCCGCCGCCCGCCCCACCGACCGGTCACTGCGCCCGGTCGCGCCCGCCTACCGGTCCATCCCGGCCTGGATCTCCTCCGTGGGCGCCGGCGCGGCCCTGTTCGCCGTGGACGGCGGCAGCGTCTCGCACGACATCTGCCTCGTCGACCCGCGCACCGACACCGTCACCGTCAGCCCCGCCCCCGGTACGGGACGCCGGTACGCCCCCTTCACGCTCGAGTCACCGGAGAAGGTCGCGTACGCCGCGCCCATGGGGTGCCTTCCGGCGGACCTCGACGAAGACGGCCTGCAGGACGTGGTCGTCTACTACTGGGGCCGCTCCCCCGTGCTGTTCCTCCGGCTGGCCGACAGGCCCCCCGGTACCGACGCCTTCGTCGCCCGGGAGCTGGTCCGCCCCCGCGCCGTGTGGAACACCAACGCCGCCACCATGGGGGACTACGACGGGGACGGCCACCTCGACCTGGTCTTCGGCAACTACTTCCCCGACGGGGCCCGCGTCCTGGATCCCACGGCCCACCAGCCGGACCGCCTCGTGATGAACGCCTCCCTGTCCAACGCCCGCAACGGGGGCGTCAACCGGCTGCTGCGGTTCACCGGCGCCGTGCGCGGAGCCGCCCCCGACGTGCGTTTCACGGAGGTGCCCGGCGCCTTCGACCCGGACGCGGCGCGCGGCTGGACCCTCGCCCTCGGTACGTACGACCTGGACGGCGACCACCGCCCCGAGCTCTACGTGGCCAACGACTTCGGCCCGGACCAGCTGCTGGTCAACGAGTCAGGCCCCGGCCGCGTCCGCTTCCGGGAGGCGTTCGGAGAACGCCACCCCACCACCCCCAAGTCCAAGGTGCTCGGCCGCGACTCCTTCAAGGGCATGGGCGTCGCCTTCACCCACCTCGGCGAGGACCGGGTTCCCGACATCCTCGTCAGCAACATCGGCGAGGCGTACGCCCTGCACGAGAGCAATCTGGCCTTCAGCGCCGACGGCAGTGCGCGGTCCGCGGCACGCGCCCTGCACGAAGGCACCGCCCCCCACGACGACGAGAGCGAAGCGCTGGGCCTGTCCCGCACCGGCTGGACCTGGGACGTCAAGGCCGCCGACTTCGACCATGACGGCGGTCCCGAGATCATGCACGCCACCGGCTTCGTGGCGGGGCACACCGACCGATGGGCGCAGCTGCAGGAGACGGCCATGTCCAACGACGTCATCCTCGACAAGCCGGGGCTGTGGCCGCGCTTCCCCGCCGGCACCGAACTGTCCGGGCACAACGGCAACACCTTCTTCGTCCGCGGCGCGGACGGCCGCTTCACCGACGTGGCCAGGGAGGCCGGGGTCGGCACGGACGCGGTCAGCCGGGCCTTCGCGGTCGGCGACGTGGACTCCGACGGCCGACTGGACTTCGTCGTCGCGAACCAGTGGGCCCCCTCGGTGATGTACCGCAACACCGGCCCACGGCCGGGCGCCTTCCTGGGGCTGCGGCTGAGGCTCCCGGCGAGCGGCCCGGCCTGCGGGGCCTCCCCCTCCCCGGACGGGCCCACCCGCCCGGCCGTCGGCGCCACCGCCACCCTGACGCTGCCCGACGGCCGGGTCCGTACCGAACAGGTCTTCCCCGCCAACGGCCACAACGGGGTCAACGCCCCCGACATCACCTTCGGGCTCGGCGACGCGGCCGGGCGTCCATCCGCCGCGCTGCCGGTGCGGCTGACCTGGCGCGACGGCTGCGGCGGCATCCACTCCCGTACGACGGAACTCCGGCCCGGCTGGCACGAGCTGGTCCTCACCGAGGCGGCACCGACCGAGGAGACACGATGACCGCGTCCGCACTCCGCCACCCCGGCCGCCTGCTCGGCGGCCCGGACGACCCGCGCTCCGCCGCACTGCGCCGGTTCTCACTCTCCATCAGCGTCCTGACGGTGGTCGGACATACCGTGCTGGGATTCGAGCAGGCGTACCTCACGCCGGTCGTCGCCGTGGTCGCGGCCCTGCTCACCGAGGCCGTTCTCGGGACCGTGGACGCCCTCGCCCGCGGTGAGCGGCCCTGGTACGCGGCCGGGTCCACGGGTGCGGTGGTGGACCTGCTGCTGCCGGCCTACATCACCGGGCTGGCGTGCGCGATGCTGCTGTACGCCAACGACCGCCTCATGCCGACCGTGCTGGCCACGGTGGCCGGCGTGGCCAGCAAGTACATCGTGCGGGTGCGCGTCGCTGGCCGCCACCGGCATGTGCTCAACCCCAGCAACACCGGCATCGTCCTGGTACTGCTGCTCTTCCCCTGGGTGGGCATCGCCCCGCCGTACCAGTTCACCGAGTGGACCGCCGGGGCGGTGGACTGGCTGATCCCGCTCGCGGTGCTGGCGGCCGGGACGATGCTCAACGCCAAACTCACCGGCAAGATGCCGCTGATCGCGGCGTGGTGCGGCGGGTTCGTGGCGCAGGCGCTGGTCCGGTGGGCCTTCCTGGACGACATCTCGCTCGTCAGCGCGCTGCTGCCGATGACGGGCGTGGCGTTCGTGCTGTTCACCAACTACATGATCACCGACCCGGGCACCACTCCCGTGCGCCCCCGCGACCAGGTCGTCTTCGGGGCGGCCACCGCCGCCGTGTACGGACTGCTCGTCCATTTCCACATCGTCTTCGGGCTGTTCTTCGCGCTGGTGATCACCTGTGTGCTGCGGGGCGCCTTCCTGGTGGCCGCCGAGCGGCTGCCGGCGCTCCGCACGAAGCCCCGGGAGGCCGGTGCGGGCCGGGGGGCCGACGTCCAGGACACGTCGGACTCCCCCGGGACGGAGGACGGGGCGGCCGCCGTGCCGGGGTCCTCCGCGTCCGTACCCGCGCAGCAGAGTGCCCCTCTCCAGCCGGAGTCACGATGAGCGGACACGTGACGCCCGGACCCGACCGCGGGCCCGCCCCCTCCATCGCCGTGGTCGGCATGGCGTGCCGCTACCCGGACGCCGACCGGCCCGACCGGCTGTGGGACGCGGTCCTGGACCAGCGCAGGGCCTTCCGGCTCCTCCCGGCGGAACGGATGGACCCGGTCGACTACTACGACCCCGACCCGGCCGCACCCGACAAGACGTACAGCCTCTACGCCGCCGTGCTGGAAGGCTGGTCCTTCGACCGGTCGGCGTTCCGCGTCCCCGGGCCCGTGTTCCGTGCCGGGGACCCCGCGCACTGGCTCGCCCTGGAGACCGCCGCCCGCGCGCTGGACGACGCCGGCTTCCCCGGCGGCGCCGGCCTGGCCCGCGACCGCGTCGCCGTGGTTCTCGGCAACAGCCTCACCGGCGACGCCACCCGGGCCGGAACGCTGCGGCTGCGCTGGCCGTACGTGCGCCGCGTCCTCGCGGCCGCCCTGGCGGACGCGGACCTCCCCGGCGATGTACGGGAGCAGGTGCTCCGCCGGGCCGCCGACGACTACCTGGCGCCCTTCCCGCCGACGAGCGAGGAGTCGCTCGCCGGAGCCCTGTCCAACACCATCGCCGGACGGATCTGCAACCACTTCGACTTCCACGGCGGGGGGTACACCGTCGACGGAGCCTGCGCCTCGTCGCTCCTCGCCGTCATCGACCTGTGCCGATCCCTGCGCGACCACAGCGTCGACTTCGGCCTCGCGGGCGGCGTGGACCTGAGCCTGGACCCGTTCGAGCTGGTCGGCTTCGCGAAGACCGGCGCGCTCGCCACCGACAGGATGCGCGTCTACGACGAGCGCTCCGCCGGTTTCTGGCCCGGAGAGGGCTGCGGCGTGCTCGCGCTGATGCGGGCGGCCGACGCACGGGCGGCCGGACTGCGGGTGTACGCCGAGATCCGCGGCTGGGGCGTCTCGTCCGACGGCGCCGGCGGCATCACCCGCCCAGCCCGCGACGGTCAGTTGAGCGCCCTGCGCCGCGCCTACGAACTGGCCGGGACGGACCCCGCCGACGTGCTGTTCCACGAGGGTCACGGCACCGGCACCCGGGTCGGCGACGAGGTCGAGCTGAGCGCGCTGGCGGTCCTCCGCGCGGGCGCCCGCCGTCGCGCCGCGCTCGGGACCGTGAAGGCGAACATCGGCCACACGAAGGCCGCGGCCGGTGCCGCCGGCATCATCAAGGCGGCGTTGAGCCTCCACACGGCGGTCGTGCCGCCCACCACGGGCTGCTCGTCCCCGCATCCCCTGCTGCGGTCCGGTGAAGCCCGGCTGCGCGTACCCCGCAGGCCCGAACACTGGCCGCAGGGCCACCGGTTGGCGAGCGTCAGCTCCATGGGCTTCGGCGGTATCAACGCCCACGTCGTCCTGTCCGCCGCCGACGCCTCCGCGACCGGCTCGCGGGCGCCCCGCCGGGCGACCGGCGTGACGGCACGCCGCCCCGCTCCCGAGCACGCCGTCGTCACCGCGGCGGCGGCGGACGCGGGGGAACTGCGCGCCCGCTTCGAGGAGATCGCCGCCCAGGCCCGCCGGCTGTCGTTCGGCGAGATCCACGACCTGGCGGCCCGGCAGGCGCACCGGACGGCGGCCACCGCGCCGATGCGCGCCGCCGTGGTCGCCGCCACCCCCGACGAACTCGCCCGCAGGGCCGCGACGGCAGCCCGACGCCTCGGCACCGCCCTGGCGCCGGGCGACCTGGTCCGCCTGCCGGGCGTCTGGCTGGGCCACGGCGGACGGGGCCGCGTCACGCTCCTCTTCCCCGGCCAGGGCGCGCCGGCTACGAGCGGCACGGCCGACCGGTCCACCGACGCCGCCCAGCCGGCCGTCCACCGCGCCTCTCTGCGGGGCATGCGCGCGCTGGAGGCGCTCGGTGTCACGGCGACGGCCGCCGTCGGGCACAGCCTGGGCGAGATCACCGCACTCGTGTGGTCGGGCGCGCTCTCCGTACGGGACAGCGTCCGCCTGGTACGCACCCGGGGCCGGCTGATGGCCGCGCTCGGCGAGCCCGGCACCGGCATGCTCGCCCTCCGCGCGGCTCCCTCGGCCGCCCGTGCCCTGTGTGACGGGACCGGGCTGGTCGTCGCCGCGTACAACGGCCCCCGTTCCGTCGTGCTCGCCGGACCCCTGGCGGAGCTGCGCCGGGTGGCGGACCGGGCAGAGCGGCAGGGCGTCGCCCGTTCGCCGCTGCCGGTGTCGCACGCCTTCCACTCGCCCGCCGTCCGGCCCTGTGTGGCGCCGCTGCGCCAGGAGTTGGAGGGCCTGGGCTTCGACCACCCGGTCCGCCGTGTGGAGTCGACCGTCCGCGCCAGGCGGCTCAGGGCGGACGACGACCTGACGAGCCTGCTGTGCGACCAGGTCACGCGGCCCGTACGTTTCTGGGAGGCGATCGAGCGCGTCCTGCCGGACACGGACCTGTTCTGTGCCTGCGGTCCCGGTCAGGGGCTCGCCTCGCTCCTCGCCGACCAGGGCTGCGGTGTCCCCGTGGTCACGCTCGGGACGGGAGACCCGGAGAGCGCGGCCACGGCCGACGCCACGGCGGCGCTGTTCGCGGCGGGCGCCTGCGCGGAACCGGGCGCGCTCACGGCCGGCCGCACGGCACGCCCCGTCGAGCTGGCCAGGCCGCGTGTGTTCCTGGCGAGCCCCTGCGCGTCGCCGTCCGCCGCCCGGGGCGGGGACGCGAGCGACACCGCGCCCTTCCCGCCCCCGGGTGTCGCGTCACCGGGTGTCGGGGCCCAAGGTGTCGCGTCACCGGGTGTCGGCGCTCCGGGCGTCGCACCGCCGGGTGTCGGGTCACCGGGTGTCGGGCCACCGGGCGTCAGGGCTCCGGGCGTCGCGTCGCCGGATGTGGCGCACCGGAGTGTCGCGTCGCCGGGCGTCGGGTCCTTGGGTGTGACGTCCCCGGGTGTCGCGTCACCCGATGTGGCCTACCCGGATGTCCCGCCCCCGGGCGTGGTGTCCCCGGCCGGTGGCCGCAGCTCCCTCGCACCGGCTGCGGCACGCCCGGCCGCGGTGGCCGGCCCGCGGCCACGACGAGCGGTGCCGCCGCCGTCGGCCGGGGATCCCGTTCTCGCCGGGCCGACGGCGCGAGGCACGTTCGTCGCGGACGTCCCGGGCGGGCTCGCCGGAATCCCGCCGTCGAATCCGCCCGTGCCCGTGGAGGGCATCACCGACCCGGTACAGGACGCCGGTGTCGCGCAGGACACCGCTCCCGCCCAGGACACCGTCACCGCCGTACGCCTGCTGCTGGCTCGGGCGACGGAGCTGGAACCGGAACTCATCGGGCCGGAGACGCGGCTGCTGACCGACCTGCACCTCACCTCCCTGACGGTCACCCAGCTCGCCGCCACGGCAGCTCAGCGGCTGGGCCGCACGCCCCCGGCCGCGCCGCTGTCGCTGGCGGACGCCCGGGTGAGCGACCTCGTCGAGGTCCTCGACGCCCTGCCGCCCCTCGTGGACACCCGCGCGCCGGACTCCGCCGTCCCCGGTGTGGACGCGTGGGTGGCCTGCTTCACGGAGCGGCTGCGACCGGTCCACGACGAACCGCCGAGGGCGGCCGGGACCGGATGGCGCACCACCGCCCTCGGCGACGGCCCGCTCGGCAAGGCCGCACGGGGCGTGTTCACCGCCGGCGCGAGCACCGGCACCGAGCTGATCTACGTGCCGCCCGCCGGGGGCCGGCCGCCCGTGGGCCGTCTGCTGGCCGCCGCCCGTACAGCGGTGAGCACCGGGCGGCTCGTGATCGTCGCCCACGACACCGCTCTCACGGGGTTCGCCTGCACCCTGCGCCAGGAGCACCCACGCCTCGGGGTCACCCTGCTGCGCGTCCCGCCCACCGAGGCGGGCCTGCGCCACGCCGTCCCCTGGGCCTCCGCCGAGCCCGGCCGCTATCGGGAACTCGTCCTGGACGAAGAGGGCGCACCGCGCGTTCCGGTCCCGTGGGCGACACCGCTCCCGGAGGTGGGGCACGCCGGGCCCCTGCCCCTGGGCCCCGACGACGTCCTCCTCGTCAGCGGCGGCGGCAAGGGCATCGGCCACACCTGCGCCAAGCGGGTGGCCCTGGCGTGCGGCACCCGCCTGGCCCTGATCGGCCGTTCCCGCCCCGAACACGACGCAACTCTGCGTACGGCGCTGGGAGCCCTCACCGAGGCCGGGGTGACCTTCGCCTACGAGGCGGCGGACATCACCGACGCCGCCTCCGTCGCCGCGGCGGTGGAACGGCTCACCGGTCGGCTCGGCACCGTCACCGCCGTCCTGCACGCCGCCGGGATCAACGACCCCGTCCGGTTCGCCGACCTGGACGAGCGGCGCACCGAGGCGCACCTCGCCCCCAAGGTCGCGGGTCTTCGCCACCTCCTGGCGGCGCTGCCCACCGACCGGCTGCGCCTGCTCGTCGGTTTCGGCTCCGTCATCGGCCGCCACGGCCTGCCCGGGGAGGCCCACTACGCCCTGGCCAACGGTCTGCTGCGCGGCGAGATCGAGCGGCTGGCGGGTGAACTGCCCGACAGCTGCCGGGTCCTCAACCTGGACTGGTCGGTGTGGACGGGTACCGGCATGGGTGTACGGCTCGGGGTGCTGGACACGCTCGTGCGGCAGGACGTCACGCCCATCCCCCCGGACACCGGAACCGACCTGTTCCTGCGCCTCATCGCCACACCGGCGCCGTCCGGGCCCGTCACGGTCGCCGTGCACGGCCGGCTCGGCCCGGGCCTGCCCGTACCGGCCCCTCCGGGCCCGCCGCGGCGGTTCCTGGAGGACGTCCGCGTGCACTATCCGGCCGTCGAGCTGGTGGCCGACGCCCGCCTCGACCCGCGCGGCATGGACGCGTACCTGACGGGGCACCGGCTGGACGGCATGGTGTGGCTACCCGGCGTCCTCGGGCTTGAGGCCATGGCCCAGGCGGCCTCGGCGGTGGCCGGCGGCCGTCCCCTGTACGAGGCCCGGGACATCGTCTGGGCGCATCCCGTGACCGTCCCGGAGGAGGGGACGCGCACCATACGGGTGTGCGCGCTGCGGCGGGGCGACGCCGTCGAAACCGTCCTGCGCAGCGAGGAGGACGACTTCTGCGTGGACCACTTCCGAGCGACGTTTCCCCTGGCCGGAGCGTCTCTGAACGGTCATCGCCGACTTCCCGCGCTTCCTCCGGCGGCGGACGCCCTGAGCCCGGAGGAGGTGTACGGGCCGCTCTGCTTCCACACGGACCGGTTCCGCCGGGTGCGGTCCCTGTCCGCTCTCTCCGCCCGCGCCTGCCAGGCCACTCTGGAGAGCGCGGGGCCGCAGCCGTGGTTCCCGGCGCCGTACGCCGCGCCGCTGCTCGGCGACCCCACGTCCAACGACGCCACGCTCCACGCGCTCCAGGCGTGTGTGCCGCACCGCAGGCTGCTGCCGGTCGCCGCCGAGTCCGTGTCGATCCGGCCGGACGGGGGGCCGGTGGAGCGCGTCAGCGGCGTCGAGCGCTCCGCGCGGGGCAGCGACTACGTGTGGAGTGCCGACGGCTTGGACGCCTCGGGCCGCGCCGTGTCGCGGTGGCGCGGACTGCGGTTGCGCGATGTCGGCCCGCTGCCCCGGGGGGACCGGTCGTGGCCGCCCGCGCTGCTCGCCGTGCTCGTGGAGCGGGCGGCCGAGGCTCTCGGCCTCGGCCGGCAGATGGCCGTGACCGTCCATGCGGCTGAAGGCCCCGCGTCGTCCCGTCCGCCCGGGCCCGGTGTGTCCCGCAGCCACCTGGACGGCCGGCTGGTGCTCCAGGTCGTCATGGAGGGGGGCCGGGTGGCGTGCGACTGGGAGCCCGTGCCCGCCCACCCGGACGGGGAACGGTGGCGCGGCGTCCTCGCTCCCGAACTGCTGGCCCTGGCGGAGACGCTCGGCCACCAGTGCGGGGAGCGGTTCGGCGTGGCGGCGACCAGGGTGTGGACGGCCGTGGAGTGCCTCGCCAAGGTGGGGCAGCCACCCCGTGCGCCACTCGCCCTGGGCGGCGTCTTCGACGGGAGCTGGGCCCTCCTGCACTCCGGTGACGCCCGGATCGCCTCCGCGGTGCTGCGGGTGAGCGGAGTGGAACGGCAGGTGGCGGTGGCGGTGCTGAGCACGCCGGAGGGGCGGACCCCATGACGACGACCACGACGACCACGACGACCACCACGACCGCCGCGACGCCGATCCCGACGTACGCCTACGAGCACCTGGTCACCCTGGAGGAGACCAACCTCGTCGGGAACGTCTACTTCACCAACTACCTGCGGTGGCAGGGTCACTGCCGGGAACGGTTCCTCACGGAACGGGCGCCCGGCGTGCTCCGGGCACTCCGCGGGGATCTGGCACTGGTGACGGTGTCGTGCCACTGCGACTACTTCAGTGAGCTGTACGCCATGGACAGGGTCACCCTGCGGATGTCCCTGCACACCGCCGACGAGCACCGCATCGGCATGGGCTTCGACTACTACCGCACCAGCGGGTCCATGCCCCAGCTCGTGGCCAGAGGCGGCCAGACCGTGGCCTGCATGCGCCGTACCGGGGACAGGATGGTTCCGGTGCCCGTACCGGACGAGCTGCGGGCGGCGCTCGCTCCGTACGACGGCGGCCGGAGCCGCACATGACGACCGATGCCGAGGCCGGCGCGGGTGCCGGCGCGGGTGCCGGTGCCGGTGCCGAAGCCTTCCGCGCCGCGATGGCCCATATGCCGGCCCCGGTGACCGTGATCACCGTCCTCGCCGGCGGGCAGGGGCCGACGGGCTGCACGGCGAGCGCCGTCCTGTCGCTGTCCGTGCGCCCGCCCGCCCTGCTCGTCTCGCTCACGGCCTCCGGGCGTACCGTCCGGGCCGTCCGACACGCCGGTGCCTTCGCCGTCAACCTGTTGAGCTGGGAACAGCGCCATCTGGCGCGCCGGTTCGCCGAGGAGCCACCGGGCCGCCGCTTCGACGGGGTGCCGTGGGCGACCGAACGAGGCCAGCCGGTGCTGCTCGGTGCGGCTGTCAGCGTCGTCTGCGCCGTCGAGAGCTGGCACGACGTGTGGGATCACACGGTGCTGGTGGGCCGGGTGCTGCACAGCGCCCACCGAGCCGACAGCACTCCGGTCGTCTATCACCGACGGACGTGCGCGCCGGCAGTCCTGTGGCAGACCGCCGCGCCGCCGCCTGTGGACGGCCGTACGGCTCCCGTGCCGGGAGCGACGCGCACGTCGTCCTGAGACGGCGGCACGGCCTCGGCCCGCGCCCGGTATCACAGACGGAGGGCCTGCGAGGCCATCTCCGTGCCGCGCAGCCGTGCCTCGATCTTGGCGAAGGCGACCTCGCGTGAGGTGGACGTGTCGTCGGCGAACGGCGAGAAGCCGCAGTCGTCGCACGTGCCGAGCTGATCGGCCGGGATGTACCGGGCCGCCAGCAGGACCCTGTCGCGGACCTCTTCGGGCGTCTCGACCCTGGGATCGATCGGGTCGGTGACGCCGACGAACACCCGCACGCCGGGACGCAGCTGTTCCGCGACGCCCCGCAGCACGCGCTCGGGATCGGCCTCGCCGGCGAGCTGGAGGTAGAAGTTGCCGACCTTCAGCCGGAACAGCTTGGGCAGGAGCCCCGCGTAGTCGACGTCGAGGCTGTGCGTGGAGTCCTGGTCGCCTCCCGGACAGGTGTGCACCCCCAGGCGCGCCCGCTCCGCCTCCGTGAACCGGCCCAGCACCTCGTTGTTGAGCGCGACGAAGTCGTCGAGCAGCGCACCCGCCGGGTCGAGTTTGAGGGACAGCCGCCCCTCGGTGAAGTCCAGTTGGACGCTGTGCGCGCCCGCCTCCAGACAGCCTCGGATGTCCCGCTCGGCCTCGTCGGCGAGGTCGCGCAGGAAGGCGTCCCGGGTGTAGCCGTCGAGGTGTGTCTCGGGGTAGAGCAGGCTCAGCGCGGAGGGGGCGATGACCGCCTGCTTGACCGGGCGGTCGGTGTGCCGCTTCGCGCCGCGCACGTACGTCTCCGCCCTGACCCCGTACCGGAACGGTCCCGACTCCAGGCGGGGCAGCCGGCGGACGTGGCCGTCCGCGAAGGGGATAACGGCCCCGTCCGCGTGCAGGTTGTCCAGGCCGGTGAGCGGGTACGCGATGAAGGCCGGCTTGGACTGCTCGCCGTCCACCACGACGGGGCAGCCCAGTTGCTCCAGCCTGGCGATGGTGTCGGCGGTGGCCTGCTCCTGCAGAGCGGCCAGGTCCGCGGCGCTCAGCCGCCCCGCGGAGTGCTCGGCGAGGGCGGTCTGGAGGGAACGGGGGCGGGGGATGCTGCCGATGGGCTCGGTGGGAATGGTCATGCCCCGGACGCTAGCGATCCGGCCGGAGCGCACGCGGTCGTCACTCCGGCGTTCCGCCACGTGACATCCGGGTCGGAACCGGAGCGGGGTGGATCAGTCGCAGGTCAGAGCGGTCGCCGGATGGTGAAACGTCGGCCGGGGACCACCGGGAGCCGTATCGGGTTCCACCGCACCGGTGAGCTGTCGCGGGAACACCGGATTGACCGCGCGGAGATGGTCACACCGCCCGGCCTCTCCACAGCCGCCACGGCACACCCACCTCCCGGAGTCGGCCGTGCCCGCTCCGCCGGACAGGGAGGTTCTCCGCCGTGTGCTCGGGGCCTGACCAGCACGGCGGTCAGCAGCCGGCCACGTCCACATCACGCCACGTCCCCATAGTGGGCGCCCGCACTCCGGCGCCCGGAACTATGGTGTCCCACCACATACGACGCTGACCTGCGCGTTTCTACGGTGTGGCGACACGGAAACGTCCCCGGCAACCGCCAGGAAGTGGTGCACATGTCCTCCCCCGCAAGCGCTCCACCAGCGCCCTCCAGCCTCAAGCGCATCGTCGCCGCGAGCCTGATCGGCACGACGATCGAGTGGTACGACTTCTTCCTCTACGGATCCGCCGCCGCGCTCGTGTTCAACAAGCTGTTCTTCCCCGACTCCGATCCGCTCGTCGGCACCCTGCTGTCGTTCCTGACATATGCCGTCGGGTTCGCGGCGCGGCCGCTCGGGGCGTTGGTGTTCGGGCATTACGGGGACCGGCTCGGGCGCAAGAAGCTGCTGGTGCTCAGTCTGCTGCTGATGGGCGGGGCCACGTTCGCCATCGGGCTGCTGCCGACGCACGCCACCATCGGGAGCGCCGCACCGGTGCTGCTCACGGTGTTGCGGCTGGTTCAGGGGTTCGCGCTGGGCGGTGAGTGGGGCGGGGCCGTGCTGCTCGTGTCGGAGCACGGGGACGCGCGGCGCCGGGGATTCTGGGCGTCGTGGCCGCAGACCGGTGCGCCGGCCGGGCAGTTGCTGGCGACCGGGGTGCTGGCGGCGCTGACGGCGCTGCTCTCGGACGCCGCCTTCACCTCGTGGGGCTGGCGCGTCCCGTTCCTGCTGTCCGGGGTGCTGGTGCTGGTCGGGCTGTGGATCCGGCTCTCCGTCGACGAGTCCCCCGTCTTCAAGGCCGCGCTGGCACGCGCCGAGGCACGCAGGGGCGATGCGGGGCAGGTCGAGAAGATGCCTCTGGTGGCCGTCCTCCGGCACCACTGGCGCGATGTGCTGATCGCGATGGGCGCCCGGATGGCGGAGAACATCAGCTACTACGTGATCACCGCCTTCATCCTCGTCTACGTGACCACGTCCGCCGGGCTCAGCAAGCAGTCGGCGCTCAACGCCGTGCTGATCGCCTCCGCCGTGCACTTCGCCGTGATCCCCCTCTGGGGAGCGCTGTCCGACCGCGTCGGACGGCGGCCCGTCTACCTGATCGGCGCGATCGGCGTCGGGGCGTGGATGTTCCCGTTCTTCGCGCTGATCGACACCAGGAGCTTCGGGAACCTGCTCCTCGCGGTGACCGTGGGGCTCGTGCTGCACGGGGCGATGTACGCACCGCAGGCGGCCTTCTTCTCGGAGATGTTCGCGACCCGGATGCGGTACTCGGGCGCCTCCATCGGGGCCCAGTTCTCCTCCGTGGCGGCCGGGGCGCCCGCACCGCTCATCGCGACCGCGCTGCTCGCCGACTACGGCAGCTCGACGCCGATCGCGCTGTACGTCATCGCGGCCGCGCTGCTCACCGTCGTGGCGATCGCCTGCGCCCGGGAGACCCGCAACCGGGATCTGTCCGATGTGGGTGACGAGCCCGTCTCCCGTGGGGACGCGGTGCGTGACGAGGACCGTGTGCGAGCGCGCTGAACGCGCGCGGGGACGGGAACGGCCGGCTCCTGCCGGCCGTTTCCGTCGTCCAGCGGCTCTCGCCGTGCGGCCCGTCCGGCTCGTCAGGACCGGTCGGCCGTCCGGCTCGTCGGGGCCGGTCGGCCGGTCGGCTCGTTCGCGGTCAGTGGGCGACCGCTGCCGACAGGGCGTGCAGCCGCAGGGCGAGTTGCACCTCCAGGGAGCGGGCGGGCGACTGCCAGTCGTCGCCGAGGAGCCTGCCTATCCGTTCCAGCCGCTGGGCCACCGTGTTGACGTGGACGTGCAGCAGGTCCTTGGTGCGCGCGGGGCTCATCCCGCTGGCGAAGTACGCGTCGAGGGTACGGACCAGATCGGTGCCGCGACGCCGGTCGTACGCGACGACCTGGCCGATCGTGCGGTCGACGAACCCGTCGATGTCGCGGGTGTCGGCGAGCAGCAGCCCGAGGAAGCCGAGGTCCTGCGCGGCGGCGCCGTCGCCCGCGCGGCCCAGCAGGCGCAGCGCCTCCAGGCAGCGGCGGGCCTCCGCGTACGCCGGGGCTATGGCGCCCGGCCGCGCCGCCGGCGCGTCGACGGGGGCCGAGGCGCCGACGGTCACCGGCTCGTTGAGGGCGCCGCCCAGGTGGCGCGCGGCCTGGCGGGCCAGGTCGGCGGCCGTGTCGCCGGGGCCGAGCGGCAGGAGCAGGACGGTTCCCCCGTCCCGGGCGGAGGCGAGGCCGTTGCGGGTGGCCGCCAGGTGGGACGCGGCCGACCAGAGGCGCTGCCGGTCGGCGCTCGCCCGGTCGGCGTCGCCGTCACGGGCGGAGGCGTCGCGCGCCGAACCGTCCCGTGCGGGGCCGTCCCGGTCCGGCGCGTCGTGCGCGGGGGCGTCGTGCGCGGGGCGGTCGACGCGGGCGGCGAGCACCACGTGCGGGGCGTCGAAGTCGGTACGGAGCCGGGCGGCGCGCTCCTTCAGGGGGCGCCGGTCGCGGTGCGGCGCGTCGAGCAGGTCGTCCAGCAGCTCGCCCCGTACGCGCTGTTCCGCCTCGCCTGCCGAGCGGCGCGCGAGCAGCAGCAGGGATGTGACCATGGCGGCGCGCTCCAAGGTCCGCCGGTCCACGGGGTCGAGCGCCGCGTGGCCGCGCAGGACGAGGGCGCCGAACACCTCACCGCCCGCCGAGACGGCGGCGACCCAGTCGTCGCCCTCCCGTACCGCGTGCCCGTCCATGTGCGCGGGCGCCACCGGCGTCTCCGTGAACTCGACGGTTCCGCCGAGGATTTCGGAGAGGGCTGCCGCCACGTCGTGGACGCCGCCGCCGCGCAGGACGAGTTCGGTGAGCCGGTCGTGGACGTCCGACGCCCGTTCGATGAGGCCGCTGTGGGCGCGGATGATGTCGTTGGCCCGTTCCAGCTCGGACAGCGCGGATCTGGTCTCCGCCAGCAGGTTGGCGGTGTCGATGGCGACGGCGGCGTGCGCGGCGAAGGAGCCCAGGAGGGCGACCTGTTCGCGTTCGAAGACCCGGGCGCGGCGGTCGGCGGCGAACAGCACACCGATGACCTGGCTGCCCAGCATGAGGGGGACGCCGAGGATCGCGACGAGGCCCTCGTCCCGTACACCGGAGTCGATGGCGCGCGTGTGCTGGAACCTGTCGTCGTCGAAGTAGCTGTCGGTGACGTACGGCCGGGCGGTCTGGGCGACGAGGCCGCCGAGACCCTCGCCCATGCCGAGGCGCAGTTGCTGGAACCGGGCCGATACGGAGCCCTCGGTGACCCGCATGTAGGTGTCGCCTGCGACCGGGTCGTTCAGGCTCAGATACGCGACCTCGGTGCCGAGCAGTGAGCGGGCGCGCTGCACGATCGCCCGCAGCACCGCGTCGAGGTCGCGCAGCCCCGCCAGGTCGTGGGCGGTCGCGAAGAGCGCCGACAGCTCGGCCTCGCGGCGGCGCCGCCCCTCCAGTTCGGCGCGGACGCGCAGCGCGAGCTGCTTGGCGTGTTCGAGCGAGGCGAGCTCGTCGGGGTCCGCGCCGCCCGCTCGGGCGAGCAGCACGGGCCGGTCGTACGCCTCGACGGCCGCACCGCGCGCGAGAAGCTCCAGGTAGGGAGCCTGCTCGGGGCGGGCCGGGCGGTGGGCGGGCTGTTCTTCGGGCATGGTCACAGGGATACCTGTCGCACGGGTGATCGCACCAGCCCTGTGGAAAACCCCGGATCCCGGCGCGGCCGGGTCCTGGGCCGCCGGGTCCCGGGCCGCCGGGGCCCTGCGCCACCGGGGGTCAGTGCGCCGTCCAGCCGCCGTCGAGCGGGAGCGACACACCGGTGATGAAGGAGGCCTGCGGGCTGCAGAGGTAGGCGACGGCTTCGGCGACCTCCTCCGGCTCGACCAGGCGCTTGAGCGCCGAGTCCTTCAGCAGCACGTCGGTCAGGACGCGTTCGCGCGGGATGCCGTGGGCGGCCGCCTGGTCGGCGATCTGTGCCTCCACGAGGGGGGTCCGTACATATCCGGGGTTGACGCAGTTGGAGGTGACGCCGTGCGGGGCGCCTTCGAGTGCGGCGGTCTTGGACAAGCCCTCCAGGCCATGTTTGGCGGCCACATAGGCGGACTTGTAGGCAGAGGCGCGCAACCCATGCACGGAGGACAGATTGACGATTCGGCCCCAGCTCTGCGCGTACATGTGCGGCAGCGCGCCCCGGATCAGCCGGAACGGGGCCTCCAGCATGACGGTCAGGACGGTGTGGAAGACGTCCGGCGGGAACTCCTCGATGGGGCGGACCAGTTGCAGTCCGGCGTTGTTGACGAGGATGTCGGCACCGGCGGCCGCCTTCTCGGCGGCGTCGAGGTCGGTGAGGTCGAGCAGCCGCGGCCGCACCGCGCCGGGCAGTCCATGGGCCTGGTCCGCCAGGGCGGCGAGGCCGTCGGCCGCCCGGTCGACGGCCCTGACCTCGGCCCCGGCTGCGGCGAGCCGCAGCGCGCAGGCGCGGCCGATGCCCCCGGCGGCGCCGGTGACGAGCGCGGTACGGCCGCCGAGGTCGAGTGTGACGGAGTGCGGTGCGGAACCCGTGAGGGGCGTGGGCGCGGTCATGTTCCGCACCTTAAGGAGCACCGCTCCGTCCACCGATGTGGTTCCGACCCATACTTCAGCTTGAGTGAGTGGTGGCGAACCATGTGGGTGCGTCGGTCTGGGCTTGCTTGATCCGGAACAGCTGACGGTCGTTGAGCGGCGGCAGCGCGTCCACCGCGAACCAGCCGACCTCCGTCGCCTCGTCGTCGTTGACCCGCGCCTCCCCGCCCGTGGCGCGGCACCGGAAGGTGATGTCCACGTACTGGCACCGGTCGCCGTTGGCGTACGTGAGGGGTTCCGGGTCCGCCTCCACGAGCACCACCCGTTCGGGGACGCACTCGACCCCGGTCTCCTCGTTGGTCTCGCGCACGGCGGTCTCGGCGGGCTGCTCCCCCGGTTCGGCGATGCCCCCGCAGAGCGACCAGCGGCCGTTGTCGGACCGTCTCATCAGCAGCACGCGCTCCTGATCGTCGAAGACGACGGCGGTGACGCCCGGCAGGAGCAGCAGCTGATGGCCGGCTGAGGCCCGAACGGCCCGGATGAAGTCGGGAGTTGCCATACGACCGACCCTACTGGGTGACCGTGCCCGTCCCGGTCACCCCGCCCGTGCCCTCAGCCGCGTCCGTGTTCTCAGCCGCGTCCACTGCCCGTGTCTGCGGCCCGCTTCCGTCGTCCGGCAGCGGCGACCGCCCCGGCCCAGAGGAGGCCGCCCGCGGCCACCGCGACGAGGGCCGCCTCGGGCAGGGTGCCCATCCGGGTCGCGGGCGTCAGCGAGGAGCGCAGCGGCACCTCGGCGACGAGCGCGTCGGGGGTGAACAGCCGCGTCTGCTGGACGATCCTGCCGTCCGGAGCGATGATCGCGCTGACCCCGCTGGTGACGGGGACGACCACGGTGCGACTGTGCTCGACGGCCCGCACGCGGTCCATGGCGAGCTGCTGGTAGGTCATCTCGCTGCGCCCGAAGGTGGCGTTGTTGCTGGGTACGGAGATGAGCTGGGCGCCGTGGGTGACGGTGTCGCGGACGGCCCAGTCGAATGCCGCCTCGTAGCAGGTGGCCAGTCCGACGCGGGTGCCGGCGAGGTCGAACACGCCGATCTCCTTGCCGGGGCCGAAGTCCCGGCTGACCCGGTCGACGTCCTTGTTGAAGATCCGCACCAGGGGCCGCATCGGAATGTACTCGCCGAACGGCTGCACATGCCGCTTGTCGTACGTGGCGACGGGCCCGCGCTCCGGGTCCCACTGCACGAGGGTGTTGCGCAGGTTGCCGGTGTCGGGGGTCAGGACGGCGCCGACGACCGTGGGGACGCCGATGGCCCGCACGGCGTGGTCGATGACGGCCCGCGCGTCCTCGTTGCGGTACGGGTCGAGGTCGGAGGAGTTCTCCGGCCACAGGACGAAGTCGGGCCTGGCGACCCCGCCCGCCGCGACGTCGGCGGCGAGCTGCTCGGTACGGCGGGCGTGGTTGTCGAGGACGGCGCGGCGCTGGGCGTTGAAGTCGAGGCCGAGCCGGGGCACGTTGCCCTGGATGGCGGCGACGGTCGCGGTCCCGTCCTCGGGCGCGGTGGAGACGAGCGGCTGCGCCGCGAACGCGCCGGTCACCGGGACGAGCACGGACAGGGCGGCCGCGGCGAGGGGGCCTCGGGGCAGCGCACCCGTCGTGCGGCGGACGTGGGCGACGCGGACCGCCTCGTACAGGCCGAAGCCGCACAGGGCGACGGCGAAACCTAGGACGGGGGTGCCGCCGACGGCGGCGAGCGGCAGGAACACGCCGTCCGCCTGCCCGAACGCGATCTTGCCCCACGGGAAGCCGCCGAACGGGACACGCGCGCGTGCCGCCTCGCCGAGGATCCAGACGGCGGCGGCGAACACCGGCCAGGCGGGCAGCCGGGACACGGCGGCGATACCGAGGCAGGTGGCGGCGACGAAGAGCGCCTCGGCGGTGACGAGCGCCAGCCACGGCACCGGACCGACCTCCTCGCCCGTCCAGACGAGGAGCGGCAGCAGGAAGCCGAGCCCGGTCAGGAACCCGAGCCCGAAGCCCGCGCGCGGACGCCGGCCGCGCAGGGCCCAGCCGAGCAGGGCGAAGCCGGGCAGCGCGAGCCACCACAGGGGGCGGGGCGGGAAGCTCAGGAACAGCAGGACCCCGGCGAGGGCCGCCGCACCGGGCCGGACAGCCCGTCGCAGCGGGTGCCGGGGGTTCCTGGCCGGCGCTGCCTCGGGCCGGGTGGTCTCGACCGGTGTGGTGGAAGTGGCGCTCACCTCCCGGAGTCTACGGCGCGCCGCCCCGGGGAGGGGAGCCCGGCCTTCCGGCGGGCGGCGGCCCCGGCGGCGGCGCGGGCGCCGACGAGTTCCGCGTGGGCCTGCGCGCCGTCGCGGATGCGATGCCGGGGGTCACACACCGGTGCACCCCGGTGGCCGGGTCGCACCCCGGTGGCCGGGGTCGCACCCCGGTGGCCGGGGTCGCAGCTCGTGGCCGGGGTCGCACCTCGCCGGCCCGGGGTCGCGCTTCGGGGGCCATGGGGTCGCACCTCGCCGGCCCGGGGCCGCGCTTCGGGGCCACGGGGTCACACCTCGCCGGCCCGGGGGTCGCAGCTCGCCGCCCCGGGGTCGCACCTCGCCGGCCCGGGGTCGCACCTCGCCGGCCCGGGCGGGGACACCTCGATGGGCCGGGGGTCGCAGCTCGCCGCCCCGGGCGGGGACACCTCGGTGGGCCGGGGGTCAGACTTCGGTGGCCCAGGGGTCACAGCTCGGTGGCCTTCTCCACCTCCACGCTGCGCGGTCGCAGGCGTCGGCGGATCACCCTCACCGCCGTCTCCGCGTCGTCCACCGTCACGGTGAAGCTGCGGCCGTCCCCCAGGGTCAGGACCACGCCCTCCCCGCGCCGCACGACGACCGCCGTGCCCTTCTCGGGCCGCCAGCGGTAGCCCCAGCCTCCCCACTGGCAGGGGGTGACGCTCGGGGCGAAGTCGGCGCCGACCACGTGGTCCAGCGGGATCCGGCGGCGCGGCAGGCCCATGTGGCCGCAGCGCACTTCGAGGGCGTGCCGGTCGACCCTCATCTCGACGTGCACGAAGGCGAGGGTTCCGAAGATGATCAGGAGTCCGGCCGTCACACAGCCGATCACCGCCATGAGCAGTGCGGCCACCCCGGAGGTCCAGGCGTACTCGACGGCCAGCACGATCCCGAGGGCCACACAGGCGACACCGGCGGCGGCGAGGACCCACTGGACGCGGCTGGTGGCCCGTCCGGTCCAGATCTCGGGTTCGAAGTGCTCTGGTCCGGCGGGCGACCGCTGGTCACGCGGTGGCTCCCTCATACGTCGGAGCGTACCCAGCATCGGTCCGACGAGCCTTCCGCCCGTGGCGTACGGGGGTCGGCCACCCCTGGCGTACGGACTCCGCCCGCGGCTCGGAGCGCCGGGGACCCGCGGCTCAGAGCGCCGGGGACACGGCCTCCAGGAGGCGGCCCTCGGCGTAGGCGAGCGCGGCCGCCGGCAGCTCGGCGGGGCGGCCGCTGAGGAGCACGGTGAGCCCCTGGCCGGGGGGCACGGCCGGCACGGGGCGGGATCCGACCCGGCGCAGCGCCTGGGCAGCGACGGCGTCGGCGGACCCGTGGAGGACCGGCGGCGGTCCGCCGGCCGGGCGCAGGGCGGCCTGGATGCGTTCCGCGACGAGTTCGTAGTGGGTGCAGCCCAGGACGACGGCGGTGACGTCGGCCGGGGTGAGCGCGGCGGCCGCGGCGATGGCCTGGTCGATCCGGTCCTCGTCGGCGTACTGGACGGCGTCGGCCAGCCCCGGGCAGGGCACCTCGGTGACCTCGACGGAGTCCGCGAAGTCGCGGATCAGGCCCCGCTGGTACGGGCTGCCGGTGGTGATGGGCGTGGCCCAGATGGCGATGGGTCCGCCGCCCGCCGCGGCGGGCTTGATCGCCGGGACGGTGCCGATGACGGGGATGGCCGGCTCCAGCTCGGCCCGGAGCGCGGGCAGGGCGTGCACGGAGGCCGTGTTGCAGGCCACGATGAGCGCGTCGGGCCGGTGGGCGGCCGCGGCCCGCGCCACGGCGAGCGCGTGCTCGGCGACGTACTCCGGGGTGCGGGGGCCCCAGGGCATCCCGTCGGGGTCGGAGGAGAGGACCAGACCGGCGTCCGGCCGCAGCCGGCGCACCGCGGCGGCCGCCGCGAGGAGGCCGATTCCGGAGTCCATGAGCGCGATCTTCACCCGGTCACCCTAGCCGACAGACCCCGGGCGGCCGCCGATGTGGGGCAGACTGCGACGAATGAGCGTGCTCGCGTGGATCGCCCTGGGATCGTCGGCCGCCTGGCTGTGGCTGCTCCTGGGCCAAGGCTTCTTCTGGCGCACCGACCAGCGGCTCCCGCCGCGCCGGACGGAACCCGCGCGGTGGCCGTCCGTCGCGGTGGTGGTGCCCGCGAGGGACGAGGCGGCCGTCCTGCCGGCGAGCCTGCCGTCGCTGCTGGCGCAGGACTATCCGGGCGAGGCGGAGATCCTCCTCGTGGACGACGGCAGCGGGGACGGTACGGGGGAGGTGGCCCGTGCGCTGGCCGTACGGCACGGGGGTCTGCCGCTGTCGGTGTCGTCGCCCGGGGCGCCGGAGCCCGGGTGGACGGGGAAGCTGTGGGCACTGCGGCACGGGATGGGCCTGGCACGCGCGCGTGAGGGGGGCGCCCCGGAGTTCCTGCTGCTGACGGACGCGGACATCGCCCATGAGCCCGACAGCCTCCGCGCGCTGGTCGCGGCGGCCACGGCGAACGGCCTCGACCTGGTGTCGCAGATGGCGCGGCTGAGGGTGGCGAGCGGCTGGGAGCGGCTGGTCGTCCCGGCATTCGTCTACTTCTTCTGCCAGCTCTATCCGTTCCGCCGGATCAACAGGGACGGCGCGCGGACGACGGCGGCGGCGGGCGGGTGCGTGCTGCTGCGGACGGACATGGCGGTGCGGGCGCGGGTGCCCGACGCGATCCGGCAGGCGGTCATCGACGACGTGTCGCTGGCGCGGGCGGTGCGGCGCGCCGGGGGCCGGATCTGGCTGGGCCTCGCGGACCGGGTGGACAGCGTCCGGCCGTATCCGCGGCTGGCCGATCTGTGGCGGATGGTGTCGCGCAGCGCGTACGCCCAGCTGCGGCACAGCCCGCTGGTGCTGGCCGGGACGGTCGCCGGTCTGGCGCTGGTGTACCTGGCGCCGCCGGTGTGCCTGGTGGCGGGGATCGTCGGAGGGGACGCGCCGGCCGCGTGGGCGGGCGGCGCGGCGTGGGCGGTGATGGCGGGGACGTACCTGCCGATGCTCCGCTACTACCGGCAGTCCCCGTGGCTCGCCGTGCCGCTGCCGCTGACGGCGCTGCTGTACCTGCTGATGACGGTCGACTCGGCGGTGCAGCACGGGCGGGGGCGGGGCGCCGCCTGGAAGGGGCGTACGTACGCGCGGCCCCAGGCGGCGCCCGACCGCTGAGCGGCTACTTCCTGCCGGGCGTCCAGTTCATGCCCCACCCGTAGGCCTGGTCGACGGTGCGTTGCGGGCTGACCTCTCGGGAGGGGACGAGGTAGCGGGCCTCGCGCCGGATGACGAGGTCGCCGCCCTGGCGGGTGATCAGCGCGAGGGCGCAGACCGCGGAGGGGACGGTGCACTCGTCCAGGGAGAAGTCGATCGGGGCGCCGTGCTGGGGGCGCAGCGTGACGGTGGCGTGCAGATCGGCGAAGCTGCGGGCGCCCTCATAGATGGTGACGAAGATGAGGATGCGTCGGAAGAGGTTCTTGTGGTCGAGGTTGACGGTGAGGTTCTCGCCGTCGGCCGCGGCCCCGGTGCGGTCGTCGCCGTCCAGATGGATGTACGGCGGGTGGTGCAGTGCGCCGAAGGCGTTGCCGAGCGCCTGGACGACGCCCTTGCGGCCGTCGGTCAGCTCGTAGAGGGCGCACAGGTCGAGGTCGAGGTCGGCATGCCGGGCGACGGCGCGGCCGCGCTTGGAGCCCCAGCCGCGGAACTGCTTGCGCGACTGCCAGTTCAGGTTGACGCGCATGGCTCCGGATGTGCCGCCCTGCTTGGCGAGCGAGACGGCCGGGGCGTCCTTGGTGAGCGTCACCTTGGAGAGCCGCACGGGCGCGGGCGCCGGTGCCGGAGCCGGACCAGGGGCCGGAGCCGGACCGGGGGCCGCCCCGGGGGCCGGAGCCGGGGGCCACGGGGCCGGGCCCGGAGCCGGGGGCGCCACGCGGGTCGGGGGTGCCACGCGGGGAGGAGGCGTGACGTACGGAGGCGGCGACGGGGCGGGAGGCGGCGACGGGGCGGGAGGCGGCGACGGGGCGGGGGGCGGCGACGGGGCGGGGGGCGGCGCGGCGGAAGGCGGCGCCGCGCGGCGCGGTTCGTGCGCCGTGATGCCGAATTCCCTCGCGAGGCCCGCCAGTCCGCTGTCGTACCCCTGGCCGACCGCGCGGAACTTCCAGCGCCCCTGGCGCCGGTAGAGCTCGCCGAGGATGAAGGCGGTCTCGACGGTCGCGTCCCGGCTGTCGTACCGGGCGATCTCCGCGCCTCCCGCCGCTTCCACGACCCGTACGCACAGATCCGGCACCCGGCCGAAGGTGCCGCCGTCGGCCGACGCGGCGATGACGATCCGCTCGACGGACGCCTCCACGCGCGCGGTGTCCACGAGGAGGGTGTCGGTCACGAAGCCGCCCGACGGCTGCTTGCCGCCGTGCCGGACGGCGCCCGAGGGGTGCGCGGGCGCCCGGTCATGGACGAAGTCCGCGTCGGAGCGCACATTTCCCGACACGAGCAGTAGTGCCGAGGCATCGACGTCCGGCACACCAGGACCGGAACGCCATCCCAATTCGATGCGAAGATCACTTGTCGGTACCGGAACATTGGCGCCTTTAAGCATGGACATGCCCGCCCCCACCGTCTGCCGTACCGCGGCGACATTTATGTATGCGCCAACGTAATCCTCTTCCCTCCACGGCGTCCGACGACCCGTCGGTAACCCCTCCCCAGCTCGGCTTTTGCGCGATCATTACACCGACCGACCCCCTCCGGGCGACCGATTTTCCCGTATTCGATCGCATTAGCGATCCACAGCCCCTCACAACCCGTGAAACAACCCGCTTATCGGCCTCCCCAACCAGCACATCGTGGGCTTAACTTAGGTGCCATGACCTCCCCCCGTGCCTCGTACGGCGGTGCGTACTACAACGCGCCGTCGTTCCCGGACACCCCGATCTACGACTCCCTCGTCGCAGAACGGGGCACGCCTCAGATCGCCCCGATCCGAGTGCCTTCCGCGTACGACACCGGCAACAGCTACCTGCCGGCGCTGCCCGCGGCTCTGCCCGCCCTCCCCGCGGCACCCTCCCCGCAGCCGGCCCCGTCCTACGGCGGTGCGTACGGCTATCCCCATCAGCAGGTCGCGCAGCCCGCCCCGCTGCACCCCGCCCCGGCGCCGTACATCCCGCAGCAGACCGCCCCGCGCGGTTACCCCGGCCCGCAGGCACCCGCCCCGCAGTACCAGCGCCCCGTGGCCTCCGGTTACGAGGCGATGCGCCCGGCCGCGCCGCGCCCCGCGATGCAGCGCCCCGTACAGGCGCCCGCGCCGTACGAGGATCCGTACAACCGCCCCTACCAGGGTGGCGGCTACTGACGCACGCGCTGCCGGGAGCCGCTGGCAGGATGACGTCATGGCGACTTCCGCTCCAGTCCTGAGCTCCCTGCACGTCCACCCGGTCAAGGCCCTCGGGGGGTACGCGCCCGCGCGGGCGGCGGTGGAGCCGTGGGGCCTCGCGGGCGACCGCCGCTGGATGCTCGTCGACACCGCGGGCAGGGCGGTGACCCAGCGTCAGCGGCCACGGCTCGCCCTGGTGTCCGCCGCACCACTGCCGGACGGCGGCGTCCGGCTGTCCACGCCCGGCCGCGCGGCGGTGTCCGTCGCCGTGCCCACGCCACCCGTCACGATCCCCGTGGACGTCTTCGGTACGAAGATCGAGGCCGTTCCCGCGCACGGCGAAGCCGACGCGTGGCTCGGCGAGCACCTCGGCACGGAGGTGCGCCTCGTCCACCTGGACGACCCGGCGACCCGACGCCCCATCGACCCGGACTTCGCGCTGCCCGGCGAGACGGTCAGCTTCGCCGACGGCTATCCCCTGCTCGTGACGACGGTCGCGTCGCTGGAGGCGCTCAACTCCCTCATCGCCCGCGGCGACCGCCCGGACGAGGGACCGCTGCCGATGAACCGGTTCCGGCCGAACGTGGTCGTGGACGGCACCGAACCCTGGGCCGAGGACCGGTGGACGAGGATCGCGATCGGCGAGGTCGTGTTCCGGGTCGCCAAGCCGTGCGGCCGGTGCGTCGTGACGACCACCGACCAGCGCACCGCCGCGCGCGGCAAGGAGCCGCTGCGCACCCTGACCCGGCACCGCCGCTTCGGCAACCAGCTGGTCTTCGGTCAGAACCTGGTGCCCGAGGGCACCGGCACGCTGGCCCTGGGGGACCCCGTGCGCGTCCTCGACGCCCGCGCCTAGCCGGGTCCCGGCCGCGCCCCGCCACGAGCCCCGTTCCCCCTCGCATAGCACCCCGTCCGCCGGGAACCCGGCCTTCCTGGAAACCCGGGCCACGAGCCCGGAGGCGACGGAAGGAAGGGGAAGGGGTGGGGCGCGTGCGTGCGGTCACCGGACTGTGGCGATGGCGGCACAACCCCGTGTGCCGGGCCACCGACCTGACCGAGGGCTGGGTGGCGCTCGTCGCGCTCGTGCTGCTCTGCGTGGCCGCGCCGCTGGCCGGCCTGCTGGTGGGCGCCGCCGCCGACGCGTCCCTCCAGCGGACGGCCGCCGAGCAGCAGCGGGAGCGGCACGCCACCACGGCGCGGGTCGTGGCGGCGCCCGGGGCCGAGGCCGCCGGGCAGGACGCCGGGGGCCGGGCCGACCGGCCGCTGCCCGCCACGGTCGTGGCGCGCTGGACGGGGCCGGACGGCACCGTGCGCACCGGCAGCGTGAGCACCGGTACGCGCACCGCCGCGCTGGATCCGGGTGACGCGTTCCGTATCTGGACCGACACCGAAGGGCTGCCCGTCAATCAGCCGCTGAGCGCCGGTGTCGCCCGTGAGCACGCCGTGCTCGCCGGGGCGGGGACGGCGCTCGGCGCGGCCGCGCTCGTCGAGGGCGCGCGGCTCCTCGTCGTACGGCGGCTCGTGCGCCGTCGGTACACGCTGCTGGACCGGGAGTGGGCCCGGGCCGGTCCGGACTGGGGCAGGACGGGCGCGGGCGGCTGACCGGTCAACTCGCCGCCGCCGCGCGCGCTACGGTGGTGCGACCGGCAGGGCAGCGCGACCATGAGGTGGGGGCAGAGCAGCACCATGGCACAGGGCACGGTCCAGGTGACGCACACCGGCACATCGCGGTGGCGGCGCCGCACGGGCGAGTACGGCTCCCTCGCCGCCGCCCTGGAGGCCGCCGGGGACGGCGACGTCCTGACCATCTCCCCCGGCACGTACCGCGAGAACCTGGTGGTGCGGCACGCCGTGACGCTGCGGGGCACCGACGGGGCGGTGGGTTCGGTACGGATCGCGCCGGCCGACGGGGTGCCGCTCACCGTGCGGGCCTCGGCCACCGTCCAGTACCTGCACGTCGAGGGGCAGGACTCGGCGGCGCCCGCCGTGCTGATCGAGGAGGGCACTCCCGAGCTGACCGACCTGCGGATCGTGACGCGCTCGGCCGCGGGCGTGGAGGTGCGGGGCGCGGCGCGGCCCACCGTGCGGCGCTGCACCGTCGACAACCCGGCGGGCGTCGGGATCGGCGTACTGGACGGCGCGGGCGGTGTGTTCGAGGACTGCGAGGTGGTCGCGGCCGGCCAGTCGGGGGTGTCCGTGCACGGCGGCGCCCATCCCCGGCTGGAGCGGTGCCGCGTCCACCACGCGTCGGGGGCAGGGGTGTCCGTGACGGGCGAGGGCAGCGCCCTGGAGGCGATCGGCTGCGAGGTGTACGAGATCAAGGGCAGCGGGGTGCAGCTCGGCGCGCGGGCGACGGCGCATCTGACCGACTCGACGGTGCACCGCACGACGGCGGACGGGATCACGCTCGACACCGACGCCGTCCTGACGCTCTCCGACTGCGACATCCACGACATCCCGGAGAACGCGTTCGACCTGCGGTCCCGTTCGGTGCTGACGCTGACGCGGTCGACGGTGCGGCGGTTCGGCCGCAACGGCCTGTCGGTGTGGGACCCGGGAACCCGCGTGGACGCCAACCAGTGCGAGATCCACGAGAGTACGGGCGACTACCCCGCCGTGTGGGTCAGCGACGGCGCGACCGCCGTCCTCGACTCGTGCCGGGTGCACGACGTGCCGGACGCGCTGTTCGTCCTGGACCGGGGCTCGCGGGTCGACGTGGTCGACAGCGACCTGTCCCAGGTGCGCAACACGGCGGTGTCCGTGAGCGACGGGGCGACCGCCCAGCTCGACGACTGCCGTATCCGGGAGGCCGCGACGGGCGCCTGGTTCCGGGACCACGGCAGCGGCGGCACGCTCGCCAACTGCACGATCGACGCCGTGCAGACGGGTGTCATCGTCAGCAAGGGCGCCGACCCGTCGATCGAGCGGTGCACGGTCACCTCTCCGGTGGAGGCCGGGTTCTACGTCTCGGCGGAGGGCCGCGGCACGTTCCACGGCTGCCGTGTGACGGGCAGCGGCGGCTACGGCTTCCATGTGATGGACGGCTGCCGTACGACGCTGCGCCGTTGCCGTACGGAGCGGTGCGCGCGCGGCGGCTACGAGTTCGGCGAGGACGGGCCGGTCGCCGACGAGTGCACGAGCGACGAGAGCGGGGTGCTCGCCAGGAGTGACGCGGCGCCCGCCGTGCTGACGGCCCCGCAGGGCGCGGCGCCGTCCTCCGGTGGGCTTCTGGGCATGGTCCCGGGGCAATCGGCCGCCAGGGCACCGGAGCCGGTGACGCCGGTCGTCGCGGCCGGGCCGCCCGACCCGGCGGCGGTGCGCGGCTCCCAGGACGTGCTGGGCGAACTGGACGCGCTGGTCGGTCTGGACAGCGTGAAGCGCGAGGTCCGCACCCTCATCAACATGATCGAGGTCGGCAGGAGGCGGCAGGAGGCCGGGCTCAAGGCGGCCTCCGTCCGCCGGCATCTGGTCTTCACCGGTTCCCCGGGCACCGGCAAGACGACGGTCGCCCGGCTCTACGGGGAGATCCTGGCGTCCCTCGGGGTGCTGGAGCGGGGGCACCTGGTGGAGGTGTCGAGGGTCGACCTGGTCGGTGAGCACATCGGTTCCACGGCGATCCGTACGCAGGAGGCGTTCGACCGGGCGCGCGGCGGGGTGCTGTTCATCGACGAGGCGTACGCGCTGTCGCCGGAGGACTCGGGGCGTGACTTCGGGCGTGAGGCGATCGACACGCTGGTGAAGCTGATGGAGGACCACCGGGACGCGGTGGTGGTGATCGTCGCCGGGTACACGGCCGAGATGGAGCGGTTCCTGACGGTCAACCCGGGAGTGGCCTCGCGGTTCTCGCGCACGATCACCTTCCACGACTACGGGCCCGACGAGTTGCTGCGGATCGTGCGGCAGCAGGCCGAGGAGCACGAGTACCGGCTGGGCGACGGTACGGCCGAAGCGCTGCTGAAGTACTTCACCGAGCTGCCCAAGGGGCCCGCTTTCGGCAACGGCCGTACCGCGCGCCAGACGTTCGAGTCGATGGTGGAGCGGCACGCGGGGCGGGTCTCCGAGCTCACCGACGTGAGCACCGACGACCTGACGCTGCTCTACCCGGACGACCTGCCCTCGCTGCCCTGAGGGGCGCTGTCGTCCGCGTCGTCCGGTCCCTGGGTGCGCTGCTGCGGCACGGGCAGCGGCAGTGCGGGCGGGAGCCGGTCGAGCAGGCCGGCGCGCTCCTCGGCGAACGCGGGGTCCGCCTGGTAGTCGGAGTGGCCGAGTATCGGTTCCGGCAGCGGGTGTTCGTCCGTCCTGCCGTACACGACCGGGTCGCGGAGCGCGGCGCGGTCCACCTCCTCCTTGTCGCCTTCGGCGGGCAGGCTCACCGGCCCGCCTATCGGGTCGGTGCGGCGCCACAGGTTGCGCCAGCAGTGCACTTCGCGGTGGAGGCCGGAGAGCGGTCCGGGACCGAAGTAGGCCGGGAACCATCTGCCGTACAGCCGTTCCAGAGGCGAACCGTAGGTGAGCAGGGCGACGCGGCGGCGGGTCCGCTCGGGCAGCTGCCAGACCGCGGCGGCCGCGAGGACACTGCCCTGGGAGTGGCCTGAGATGACGAGGCGCCCGCCCGTGCGGCCCGTCCAGGACGACATGCGCCACGCCAGGTCGGGCACGGCCCGCTCGGCGTAGCAGGGCGGTGCGAAGGGGTGCGCGGCGCGCGGCCAGAACGTGCCGACGTCCCAGAGGATGCCGATGGTGCGGCGGGCGGAGGCGTCCTGGTAGGCGCGCCGGCCCCAGGTGACGAAGAGGATGAAGCCGAGGCCGACCAGCCAGGAGCCGAGCGACTGCGCGGCTCCGGCCGCCCCCGCGATGACGGGGTGCGCGTCCGCGAACGCCTTCCCCGGGACCTGCCCGCTCGCCCACGCCCCGAAGACGGCGCCCGCGCCGAGCAGCAGGGTGGCTCCGGCGACGATGCCGACGAGGACGGGTGCCGCGTCGGTGAGGGCGGCCGTCGCGCGGATGCGGGCGATACGTCGGGTGCGGACGGGGTCGGGTTTCTCGCCCTCGTACTCGGCCTCCACGACGGGCGCGAGGCGGCGGGCGGCCAGGGCGGTGCGGACGGCGATGACGAGTGCGGGCACGAGGAGCAGCACCAGCAGGACGGGGATGACGGACGCCTGCCAGCTGAGCAGCACGGGCGGGCCGACGATGGGTCCTTCGCCCATGCCGGGGGTGCCGGGGCCGTCGAGCCAGTCGGCGACCCGCTGGGCGACACCGCCGGTCATGACCCCGCCGAGCGCGCAGGCCAGCATGGCCGTGGCGGGGCCGCCGAGCCCGTACAGCACGGTGCGGGGGTGCGGGGCGCGCCGGTACAGGCGCAGGGCGACCACGGCGAGGGCCAGGACGATCCCGCCCTGGGCGAGCGCGATCACCCGGAACGTGACGTCGCCGGGGAGGGTGCCGCCGCCCGACTGCCAGCCGGGCCGGGACCAGGAGGCGTACAGGGCCGCGAGGACGAGCACGGTGAGGGCGGCGCCGGGCAGCCAGGTGACGACGGCCCGGTCGAGCCGGTTGTCGAGGCGTCGTTC
Organism: Streptomyces sp. NPDC047886; assembly: GCF_043204435.1. Lineage (NCBI taxonomy): Bacteria > Bacillati > Actinomycetota > Actinomycetes > Kitasatosporales > Streptomycetaceae > Streptomyces > Streptomyces sp. NPDC047886. Next base: position 116,757 of record NZ_JBIDCF010000004.1, on the reverse strand, counting down.
GCTGCGGCCGCGGCGGCACACCACCCAGATGATCACGACGGCGCCGACGACCAGGGAGAGCTCAAGGGTCCAGCCGACGGCCTCCCGGACGGCGCTGTCCGCGCCCCTGTCGTAGCGGGCGGCGGCGCCCACGACGGCGGCGGCGACAGTGAGGAACCCGGCGGCGGTGTGCGCGGCGCGCAGCCGGGCGACCAGGCGGCGGCCGTACCAGAAGCCCGGCCGGCCGAGGACGGCGCGGTCACGCGGCCGGTCCCGGTCCTCACCCGGCGTGGGCGGCGCCGGGTCGGTCTCGTCCTCGTCGCGCGGCGGGCGCTGCGCCTCGTACGCGCTCCAGGTGCGGTTGGACAGGTACCACAGGAGGCCGACCAGCGCGGTGGGCACGACCGCGGCCAGCGCCAGGCGGCGGCCCGGCTGCGACCACCAGCCGCCGCGCGACTCGGACAGGAAGCCGAGCCAGGACCGTGCCTCGGAGCAGGCGGCGGAGCCGGCGCACTGCCAGGCCGTCAGGTCGAGGGCGACCTCGCAGACGGCGGCGGTGAGCAGCACGGTCAGGGTGAGCGCGACGAGCCGCACCAGGACCCCGTACAGCCGGACCGTGCCGGCCTTGCGGCGCGTCGGGGGGCGCATCCAGTGTGCGAGGTTGGCCACCATGAACGGCAGGAGCAGCAGCCATAAGGCCCGTGCGCCGTTGCCCGACGTCAGGTTGGACCAGACGTACGCCTCGGGGACGGGCCCGCTGCGGAATCGTTCCGGCCGAGTCTCGGCGTCCAGGTCGTCGGCCCTGCGGTGCATGGCGGCGGTCTCGTCGCCGGTGACCCGGACCGTACGGGGGTGGTCGAGCATGCCCTGCGGGGTGGCTCCCCCGACGCCGTGGACCAGCAGTTCGAGCGCGGCGCCGGGTGCTCTCGGTTCCGGGATGGCAGGGGTCACGTCGTTGCTCGCTCTCTTCGTGGGCGGGACACGGACACGCACCTGGGGACGGGGCGCGGCGGCGCGTGACCAGGATGGTGGATGGCCGGTGTCCGCCGCACGGCTCTCACGTAATCTCCCCGCGGTCCCCCGCTGTGAAGCGCGTGGCAGGATGAGCATCCCTGGCCAGCTGTGGTGAGGGCCCGGTGACGGTGACGACATGGAAGGACCGGCCCCTGCGGTGAGCGACAACCAGAACCTCCTCGCGGAGCAGCGGCGCGCCCTGATCCTGGACGAGGTGAGGCGGCGCGGCGGGGCGCGGGTCAACGAGCTCACCCGCAAGCTGAACGTCTCCGACATGACGGTGCGCCGGGACCTGGACGCGCTGGCCCGCCAGGGTGTCATCGCCAAGGTGCACGGCGGCGCCGTCCCGGTGGCCGAGGCGAGCACCCACGAGCCGGGCTTCGAGGCCAAGTCGGAGCTGGAGCTGACCGCCAAGGAGGACATCGCCCGGGCGGCGGCGGCGATGGCGGCGCCGGGCAGCGCGATCGCCCTGTCCGGCGGTACGACGACGTACGCGCTGGCGCAGCAGCTGCTGGACGTGCCGGATCTGACGGTCGTGACGAACTCGGTGCGCGTCGCGGACGTGTTCCACGCGGCGCAGCGGGCCGGTTCCGGGGGCGCGCCGCGTCCGGGTGCCGCGACGGTGGTGCTGACCGGAGGGGTGCGTACTCCGTCGGACTCGCTGGTGGGGCCGGTGGCGGACCAGGCGATCCGTTCGCTCCACTTCGATGTGCTGTTCCTCGGGGTGCACGGCATCTCGGTGGAGGCGGGACTGTCGACGCCGAACCTGGCGGAGGCGGAGACGAACCGGCGGTTCGTGCGTTCGGCGCGGCGGGTGGTGGTGGTCGCCGACCACACCAAGTGGGGCACGGTGGGGCTGAGTTCGTTCGCGGGGCTGGACGAGGTGGACACCCTGGTGACGGACGCGGGGCTGTCCGGCGAGGCGCGGGCCGAGATCGTCGAGCATCTGCCCGGGCTGGTCATCGCGGGCGGACCGGAGTCCGCCGGGGCGGACGGCCGGGGGCCGGGGGCCGAGGGGCCGGGGGCGGGCAGGTCCTGGCCGGACGGGGAATGACCCGGCCGTGACCGTCTTCCGGATCGAGCGCGCCACGGGGTTGTCCACGGGCGAGGCGTGGCGGCGGGTGACCGACTGGCGGGCGCACGCACGGCAGGTGCCGCTCACCCGCGTCACGGTGGCGACGCCCGGTCCGCAGGGCGTCGGGACGCGGTTCACGGCGCGCAGCGGTGTCGGACGCGTCGGCTTCGACGACCGGATGGAGGTCGTGCGCTGGGAGCCGCCGGGCCCCGGGCGGCCGGTGGGCGTGTGCCGGCTGGAGAAGTACGGCCGGCTGATCGGCGGGTGGGCCGAGATCACCGTCCGGGAGGAGGCGCCCGGCGGCGGCTCGCCGTCGGGGTGCCGGGTGACCTGGGCGGAGGAGCTGCGGATCCGGGGCGTACCCCGGGCCGGTGACGCGGTGGTGGCGCGGGTCGCTCGTGTGGTGTTCGGCCGGGCGCTGGACGGGCTGTTGAAGAGCCCCTCCCGGGCCTGACGATCCGTCAGCTATGGTGGGGCGGCGCGGTCACGCACGCCCTTCTCCGCTGGAGGTACCGGCCCATGCGACAGCGGCTCCGCCCGGTGGAGCTCGACTTCCTGCGATCGGCGCCGGTACGGCTGGCCTTCGCCGCCGATGTGGCGGCGCCGCCCGCCTCGGTCTACCGGGCGCTCGCCGACGAGGTGGCCGACAGCCCTGAGTGGTTCGCCGCCATCGCGGCGGCACGGCCGACCGACGGCGGCGCGGGCCGGGTCGTACGGCTGCGCGGCGGGGTGGTGTTCCGGGAGCGGATACTGGTCACGGCCGCGGGGCGGTGCTACGCGTACCGCGTCGATGAGACCAACGCGCCGGGCATACGGGCGCTCTTGGAGGAGTGGGCGCTGTCTCCCTCGGGGCCGGGCGGCGCGGGCACCCGCGTGCGGTGGACGATGGCGGCCGACGGGGCGGCGGCGTTCCGGCTGACGATGCGCCTCGTACGACCGGGGGTCGGCCGGTCGTTCCACGGCGCCATGCGGGCGCTGGAGCGGCGGCTCGCCGCATCTCCCCCCACGTCCGCGTGACCGGCTGCCCCGCCGGGGGGCGGGCCCGCACGCCATGACCGCTCAGGTGACGTCGCCCGCCCTCTGGCGCGGCGCGTCGCCCGAAGCCGCCGCGGCGTCCGTGGAGAGGATGTCGCGGGCCTGCTCCGCGGCGCGGGTGATGCTCTCGCCGACGAAGTCGACGAAGCGGGCGATGTTCTCGAGGCGGACGGCGGCCGGGGTGTCGGGACCCAGGACGCCGACGCCCTGCCGTGCGGTCTCGGCGAGCTGCGCGTTGGACCGGGCGGCGGCGATCATCGACTGGTACCAGACGTCGTTGTCGACGGCGTAGCGCTCGCGGCGGCCTTCGGCGCGTTCCCGGCGGATGAGGCCCTGGCTTTCGAGGAAGGCGACCGCCTTGGAGATGGACGCCGGGCTGACCTGGAGGCGCTGGACGAGTTCGGACGCGGTGAGGCTGCCGGCGTCGGTGGTGAAGAGGCAGGTCAGCACCCGCGACATCATCTTGGGCAGCCCCTGTCGCATGAGGAGGGTGGTGAACGTCTCCTCGTACTCGCGTACGGCGTCGGCGTCACGCCCATGGGCCTGCGGGGGCACCTGCGGCCCTCGGGGGGCCGCCTGCCTGCGCCGCTGGGCGCGGCGTTCGGTGGCGCGGTGGGCCAGGTCGGCACGGTAGGCGGTGGGGCCGCCGTTCCGCATCACCTCACGCGTGACCGTGGAGGTGGGACGGTCGAGCCGTCTGGCGATCTCCGCGTAGGCGAGGCCGTCGGCCAGCCCCAGCGCGATCTGCTGGCGTTCCTGCTGAGTGAGCCTGCCTCCCGGCACCGTGATCTCCCCTCACACGTCGTTCAGTCCGTCCACGATAGCGTTCACCTTCCGTTCAATGCAACGAGCAAGGCAACCTTCGTTGCGTTGAAACCAGACCCGTTGCAACGATATAGCGCCGCTGACCTGCAAGAATGCTGACCACATGCAACACACCTGTTGTCCATCCCATGAACGCAACGTAGCGTTTCTGGTGTCAGAAACACGAAGCGCAAGAGGAGGGCACCCCATGCCGACGTTCCAGACCCCCACCACGATCGACGCCGTCATCGACATCCCCGCAGGGCGCGTCCAGTTCATCGCCGCCGACCGGGCCGACACCACGGTCGAGGTCCTGCCCCTGGACGCCTCGAAGGGCCGCGACGTGCAGCTGGCGGAGCGGACCAGGGTCGAATACGGCGACGGAGTCCTGCGGGTCGCGGCCACGGCGCGGAACCAGCTCCTCGGAAACTCCGGTTCCATCGAGGTGACGGTCCAGCTGCCCGCGGGCTCCCACATCGAGGCGAAGACGGAGGGCGCCGAGTTCCGGGCCGTCGGGCGGTTCGGCGACGTCACCTTCGACGGCGGGCACGGCGGGCACGACGCGATCAAGCTCGACGAGGCCGCTAGTGCCCACCTCACCGCCCTCGCCGGCGACATCTCGGTCGGCCGCCTGGGCGGCCCCGCCGAGATCAGCACCGAACAGGGCGACATCCGGATCGCCGAGGCCGTGCGCGGCTCGGTCGTGCTGCGCACCCGGACCGGCGACGTGTCGGTCGGCGCAGCCCACGGAGTCTCCGCCTCCCTGGACGCCGGCACCGCGCACGGCAGGGTGCACAACGCGCTCAAGAACCCGGGAGGCGCCGCCGACCTGCACATCCACGCGACCACCGCCCACGGCGACATCGTCGCCCGCAGCCTCTGACACGCGCCCCGTCCTTCGCGGCGGACACGCCGCCCCCGCCACGACCGTGGCGGGGGCGGCTCAGCCGGCCGGCCAGGTGCCGTTCGCGAGGAACTCGTCGATGGCGGCGCTGTACGGCGCGATGTCCAGACCCTGTTCGGCCAGCCACGCGTCGGAGTAGTACTTGTCCAGATACCGGTCACCGGGGTCGCAGATGAGCGTGACGACACTGCCGGTGCGGCCTTCCGCCACCATCTCGGCGACGATCTTCAGCGCGCTCCACAGTCCCGTACCGGTGGAGCCGCCCGCCTTGCGGCCGATGGCGTTCTCCAGGGCCCTCACCGCGGCGACGCTCGCGGCGTCCGGCACCTTCATCATCCGGTCGATGGCGCCGGGGACGAAGCTGGGCTCCATCCGGGGCCTGCCGATGCCCTCGATACGGGAACCGCAGTCGCTGACCGCGTTCGGGTCGTCGTTGGTCCAGCCCTCGAAGAAACACGAGTTCTCGGGGTCGGGCACGCAGACGCGGGTGTCGTGCTGCATGTAGTGCACGTAACGCGCGATGGTCGCCGACGTGCCGCCGGTACCGGCCGTGGCGACGATCCAGGCGGGTTCCGGATACCGCTCCAACCGGAGCTGCTGGTACATGGATTCGGCGATGTTGTTGTTGCCGCGCCAGTCCGTGGCCCGCTCGGCGTAGGTGAACTGGTCGATGTAGTGACCCCCCGTGTCCACCGCGAGGGCTGCGGCCTCCTCGTACATCTTGCGCGAGTCGTCCACGAAGTGGCACTGCCCGCCGTGGAATTCGATGAGGCGGATCTTCTCCGCGCTGGTGGTGCGCGGCATGACCGCGATGAAGGGCACTCCGATGAGCTTCGCGAAGTACGCCTCGGACACGGCCGTGGAGCCGCTGGACGCCTCGATGACGGGCTTGCCCGGCCGGATCCAGCCGTTGCACAGCCCGTACAGGAAGAGCGAACGGGCCAGCCGGTGCTTGAGGCTGCCGGTCGGGTGGGTGGACTCGTCCTTCAGGTAGAGGTCGATGCCCCACTGCTCGGGCAGCGGGAAGCGCAGCAGATGCGTGTCGGCGGACCGGTTGGCGTCGGCCTGGACCTTGCGGACGGCCTCTTTCAGCCACGCCCGGTACTCGGGGTCGCTGCGGTCCACGTCGATGGTCGCCATGGGCTCAACGGTGTTCACACGCGCCACTCCTCGTTCTTCCGCGCTCTTCTGCGACTTCCGCCTCTCGCGCACTGCGGTTCGCTCCCTCATCACACCTGAACATACCCCTCCCACCTGGACAAACGTTCACTTTGATGCCCCATAGGCCGTCCTTGCAGGGCCGTCCGCCCACGCGCACTGGTGCGGCGGCGGGTCCTTGTGCAGACTGACCGCCAGGAACCGGTGCGAAGGGGGCGGTAGATCCATGGCTGAGCCCGAATTCAGCGCCACAGGCGTACGGATCGAACGAGGGCCGCGCTCGCTGACGAAGGCGGGCGAAGTCCTCATCAAGGACGGCACTCTGGCGCTGATGACGAGTTACGGCTCGGTCATCGACAGCGCCCCGGTACGGACGGTCAAGGCCGGGAGGCCCTGGTTCGCGCCGGGCGGCGACGCCACGGTCGCCACACTGAACGGACACCGCTACCGGCTGACCATGGGGCAGCGGAAGAGCGAGCGGGACGGGACGGCGGTGGCCGGCCGTTTCCTGGACGCCCTGCGCAGGGCGGGCGGCGGCCGGGGCTGACGGGACACCGGTAGCCGCGAGTTGCGAAGCGGTCACCCCTGGTCCACGCTGGACTGACATCACTCAGGGTGCACCGGCGGTGACGCTGCGATCCAGCCCGCCGGACCAACAGCCAGCCAACCACTGGATCCGATCCTCGTCTTCTTCCGGACCTATTTCGGGGAGTCGCAGCCGTGATCAGCCAGGCAAGCAGCAGGCAGTGCACGGTAGAGCTCCAAGCCCTGCCGTCGCGGATCGGTCAGGTCCGCAGAATCGTGTCGGCGCAACTGCGCTACTGGAATCTCGATTGTCTGATCGAGAAAGCGGCGCTCGGTGTCACCGAGTTGCTGACCAACGTCCATCAACACGCCAAGCCGGACAAGATCTGCACCGTGGAGATCGAGCTGCTGCTCGACCGGCTGACCGTGTCCGTCCACGATCACGACCCTCGGCTCCCCACGCCCTGCCCTCCCGACCCCCTGGCCACCTCGGGCCGGGGGCTCGCGCTCATCGAGGCCGTCAGCGAGAGCTGGGGCGCCAAGCCGGAGGGCGAGTCAGGGAAGGTCGTGTGGTTCACGCTTCCGGCCCCCACGACCGCGCCCGTGGCGCTGCCGTCGCGCCTGGTCTACGGAACGGCCGGGGGAACGGCCTTCACCGAGCCCGTACCGTTCGGCGACGGTGTGGAGGCGGCGCCGCGCGGCCATGCGGGCGCTGCCCGGTCGGCCGTCGCCCGCTGAGCCGCGGCCCGCAGGCCGGTGCCCCACCGGCCTGCGGCGTACGGCGGCCGCTGCGTACCGGCCACGCCGGCCGCCGCCCCGGGCGGCGGCCTCCCGCGTACCGCGGCGCGTTACGGCTCGCGGGCGCGTACGTCAGTCCACCGGGACCAGCGTGAGGTACGCCATGCCGAGCACGCCCCGGTAGCCGTTCAGCCAGCTGCCCCGCTGGCGGTCGACGCGCTCGCGGGTCTCGGCCGCCAGGGGGTGACCGGGATTGCGGGCGAGCCAGAGCTCCACGTCGTGGCGGTAGCCGGACTCGAACTCCTCCCACTCGTCCTCGCCGGCCGTCTCGGTCCACGCCGGCCGGAAGCCCGCGTCGATCGCGAGGTCCACCAGGGCCCCGAGGTGGGGGTGGTCACCGGCGTTCGCCCCGGGCCACATGGCGGCCAGCTCCCCGGGGGTCGGAGTCCGCTGCCAGAACCCCTCGCCGAGCAGGACCCGGCCACCGGGCGCGACGAGCCTGCGCAGCTCGCGGAGCGCGGCCGGGGGGTCATGCGGGCCGTCGGGGTCGCACAGGGCCTGACTCGACCCCATGCACAGGACGACATCGGCGGGACCCCGGGTGGTGCCGAGCGCGGACTCGGCGACGAACTCGGCGCGTTCCGCGAGCCCTCGCGCCGTGGCGAGCTCCCGGCCGCGCGCGAGGTCCTCGGTGTTGATGTCGATGCCGGTACCGACCGCGCCGGGCACGGCTTCGAGCACACGGAGCATGAACTCGCCCCAGCCGCAACCGATGTCGAGGACGGTGGCGGGGTCGGTGGCGGCGAGCCGCTCCACCATGCGGGCGGCCCGCGCCTGGGACATCGGGCCGTGGAACGCGAGGTGGGTGAGACGGGGCGGCTGCTGTTCGATTGCGGTCATGATCCCGGACCTTAGTTCGATCTTTCGTTCCCGTACGCCGAATTTCCACGTAACGACGGCGGTGAACGCGGCTCACGGGTGGCCTGCGCACGCGACTCACGGGTGGCCGGGGTGCCGACCGGCACGGCTGTCAGACGGCGGGGCGACGGGGTCGGCCGTCAGGCGATCGGATGGCCGAGTGCGGCCGTCAGGCGACGGGGCGGCCGTCAGTCAGGCGACGGGGCGGCCGTCAGGCGAGGGGGGGGCGGCCGTCAGACGGCGGGGCGGCTGTCAGGCGACGGGGGGCGGCTGTCAGGCGACGGGGCGGCCGAGGGCGGCCAGGGGGTCGTCCAGCACTGGCTGCCACGCCAGTTCGGCCGCTCCGGCCAGACTGTTGTGGTCCAGGGTGCAGCCGAGGATCGGCACGCCACCGCTGCGGCCCCACAGGCTGCGGTCGGCCACGACCGCGCGCAGCCGTTCCGGGTCCGCCGCCAGGAGTTCGCGGTGCAGCCCGCCGAGGATGATCCGGTCCGGGTTGAGGATGTTCACGAGCCCCGCGAGGCCCAGGCCCAGGCGGTCGATCAGCTCCTCGGTGGCCGCCCGCACGCCCGGGTCGCCGCTCTCCGTGCGCAGCAGGTCCCGCGCCTGCTGGAGCAGGGAGACCTCGGGCCCTGGCGCGCGCCCGGCGGCCGTGAGGAAGGCGAGCGGATCGGCCTCGACGTCGAGGCAGCCGCGGCTGCCGCAATGGCAGGGGCGCCCCTCCGGGTTGACGGTGAGGTGCCCGACCTCCAGCGCGAGGCCCGAGCTGCCGGTGTGCAGCCGCCCGTCGAGGACGAGGGCGCCCCCGACTCCCCGGTGCCCGGTGGCGACGCACAGCAGGTGCTGGGCGCCCCGGCCGGCGCCGTGCCGGTGCTCCGCCAGCGCGGCGAGGTTGACGTCGTTGCCGGTGAAGGCGGGCCCCTCGATGCCGGCCGCCAGGACCAGGTCGGCGAAGATCGCGCGGACGGGCGCCCCGGCGGGCCACGCCAGGTGCAGCGGGTTCAGGGCGGTGCCCTCGGGTTCGGCGACCGCGGACGGCACGGCGAGCCCCGCGCCGACGCAGCGCCGCCCGCTCTCGCGGAGCAGCAGCGCCCCCGCGTCCACGACGGCGGCCAGGACCTGGGCCGGGTCCGCGGTGACCTCCACGCAGCCGGGTGCGGTGGCCACGATGCGGCCGCCGAGACCGACGAGCGCGGCACGGAACCCGTCGGCGTGGATCTGGGCGGCCAGGGCGACGGGGCCGCGGTCGTCGACGGTGAGCCGGTGCGAGGGGCGGCCCTGGGATCCGGCGGCGGCGCCGGGGCGCGAGTCGACGCGGATGAGGCCGAGCGCCTCCAGCTCGGCGGCGACTGCGCCGGCCGTGGCACGGGTGACGCCGAGTTCGGCGGTGAGCACGGCACGGGTGGGGGCGCGGCCCGTGTGGACCAGTTCCAGCGCGGGTCCGAGGGCGCTGCGGCCTCTGTCGAGCCGTGTCCGGGTCGTCGTCGCCTTGCCGTTCATGGGGCCGAGTCTCCCATGATCCAGCGGCGCGGCAGCGCCCGCCCGCTGTTTCGGCGGACGCCCGGCGGGTACTGCGGGCAGCGGTGACGACAGACGCGCCGACGGCACCGGAAGACCCGCACCGGAGACCCAGGCCGGACATACGGCGGACGTACGCGGGCGCACGGCCGACGCACATCAGGCGCATGGCAGGCGCAGGGCGGGCGTACGGCGGGCGCACAGCAGGCGCACACCAGACCCACGGACGCACGGGAGGCTCGATGTCACGCTCCGGCGGTGCGACGAAGACGCGGGAGACGACGGTGAGGGAGCTGCTGGACGAGCACGGACGGACGTACGCCGATGAGGCGGGGATCCGGCTCAGGGACACCCCGCAGCCGCTGTACCAGCTCCTCGTCCTCGCCCATCTGCTGAGCGCCCGCATCCGGGCGTCCGCGGCGGTGGGGGCGGCCCGGGCGCTGTTCGACGCCGGCATGAAGGACGCCCGGCACATGAGGGACGCCACGTGGCAGCAACGGGTGGACGCGCTCGGTGCGGGGGGCTACCGCCGCTACGACGAGCGGACGGCGACCCAGCTGGGAGAGGGCGCCGAACTCGTCCTGGACACGTACCAGGGCGACCTGCGGCGGCTCCACGAGGAGGCCGGGGGCGACAGGGACCGGTTGCGCGCCCTGCTCCAGGAGGTGCCCGGCGTCGGCCCGGCCGGGGCGGACATCTTCCTGCGCGAGGCGCAGGGCGTCTGGCCGGAACTGGCGCCGTACCTGGACTCCAGGACGCTCGACGGGGCGAAGCGGCTGGGGCTCCCCACGGACCCGGACGAGCTGGCCGGTCTGGTCGGCGCGAAGGAGCTGCCCGCGTTCGCGGCGGCGTTGGTGCGCGCGGCGCTCGACCGCCATGTCGTGGACGAGGTTCAGGAAGCGCAGAACGCACACTCAGAGGGAGGATCCGGATGACCACCTCCGACCGCGGCGGACTTCCGCTGCCCGATTTCGACCAACTGCCCGTCGGCACCCTGCAGCACCGCATCCGCTCGCTGGGCAGCGACGATCTCGATCAGCTGTTGCGGTACGAGCGACAGCACGCCCACCGCACGCAGGTCGAGCAGCTGCTCACGTCGCGCAAGCGGCAGCTGGACGCGGGGGCCGCGCCGTCCGGCGGCGACCCCGAGGGGTTCCGGCCGGAGCGCGCCGGTCACGCCGAGGGCGGCTCGCCGGTCTCGCCGGCCACCTCTCCACAGCCGTCGAGCCCGCCGCCGCACGGCACGCCGGACCAGCGGGGCAAGCCCAAGGGCGACCGCACGGTGTGACCCGGCCGGCCCGGCAGCGGACGCTGCCGGGCCGCCGTGAGACCACGGGCCTGGCCACGACATGTGGCCGGGCCCGTGACGTCAGGCCCGCGAGCGGGTCACACCCGTGAGGTCACGCCCGTGAGGTCACGCCCGTGCGGGTCGCGGCCGACGGGGCCGCTCCGACGGGCCGGGGTGGTCGACGGCGGGCCGGGGCCCGGTCGGCGGTCGGCCGGGACCCGCGCGAAGGCGGCCCCGGGCTGGTCGAAGGCGGACCGACATCTGAACCGGGGGCCTGGTCGAGGGCGGCCGACATCTGAACCGGGCCTGGTTGAAGGCGGTCGGCGCGGGGCCCTATCCTGAGTTTGTGCCGCTACTAAACAAACTCGGGTCGGCCATACGGGGGGCCTCGGGCGGAGACCCCGCCGCACACCCCCGCTCCCGCTCCGCCCGCCACTCCCCGACCCAGCACTCCCCGTCCCGCGACTCCCCGCCCGACCGCTTCCCGACCCAGCACTCCCCGACCCGCGACTCCCCGCCCGACCACTCCCCGACCCGCGACTCACCGCCCGACCACTCCCGGGCCCAGCACTCCCCATCCCGCGACTCCCCGCCCGACCACTCCCCGTCCCGTCACACCCCCACCCGCGATCGCCTGCCCCACCTCTCCCCCACCCGCGATCGGCCGCCCCACCGCTCCTCCACGCGCGATCCCCTGTCCCGTCTCCGTCTCGCCCTCACCCTCTTCTTCGCCCTCGACGGGTTCCTCTTCGCCGGCTGGGTCGTCCGCATCCCCGCCATCAAGCAGCAGACCGGATCGTCGGCGAGCGACCTCGGCCTCGCCCTCCTCGGTGTCTCGGCGGGCGCCGTGGTGACGATGACCCTCACCGGGCGGCTGTGCCGTCGCTTCGGCAGCAGGACGGTCACCGTCGCCGCCGGTATCGCGCTGTCCCTGAGCATCGCCCTGCCGCCGCTCACCCGTTCGGCGGCCGCGCTCGGGCTGGTCCTGCTGGTCTTCGGCACCGCGTACGGGGCCGTCAACGTGGCCATGAACAGCGCCGCCGTCGACCTCGTCGCGGCGCTGCGCCGACCGGTGATGCCCAGCTTCCATGCCGCCTTCAGCCTCGGCGGGATGCTGGGCGCCGGGCTCGGGGCGCTGGTCGCCGGCGGTCTGTCCCCCACCGCTCACCTGCTCGGGCTGACCGCCGCAGGACTGCTGCTCACGGCGGTCGCGGGGCCCATGCTGCTGCGCCATCCCTCTCCCGCGCCGCCGGACGCGCCGGCCGCACGACCGGGCGGCGGGACGACCGGGGCGGCGGGCGGGCCGACGGGCGGGGGCCGCCTCGACCGCCGGTCACGCCGGATCGTGACCGTCTTCGGCTTCATCGCGCTGTGCACCGCGTACGGGGAGGGGGCCATGGCCGACTGGGGCGCCCTGCACCTGGAACAGGACCTGCGCGCCCACCCGGGCGCGGCCGCCGCCGGGTACTCGCTGTTCGCGCTGGCGATGACGGCCGGGCGGCTGTCGGGTACGGCGCTGCTGGAGCGGCTCGGCCAGACCCGCACCCTGGTGGCCGGCGGGGCGACCGCGGCCGTGGGCATGCTGCTCGGGGCGCTCGCGCCGACCGTGTGGCTCGCGCTGCTGGGGTTCGCCGTGACCGGTCTGGGCCTCGCCAACATCTTCCCGGTCGCGGTCTCCCGGGCGGGCGCGCTCGCGGGTCCCGCCGGGGTGGCCGCCGCGTCGACGCTCGGCTACGGCGGCATGCTCATCGGGCCTCCGGCGATCGGTTTCCTCGCGGACTGGTTCTCCCTGCCGGTCGCCCTGACGACGGTCGCGGCGCTGTCCGCAGGGGCGGCGCTCATCGGCTACGCGGCCCGCAACGCGTCGGCGGGCGGGGCGGGTTCACCCACACGGTCTGAGTAGCCGTACTCAGGCGGGAGCGCGGGGCGCGGCACACCATGGAACCGCCTTCGCCTGTTCCGTCCAGGGAGACTCCATGAACACGCCCCATGTCCGCGCCCTCGCCCGACTGACCTTCGGCAACCTCGCCTCACAGGTCTACCTCGCCGTCGTGGCCGTGGTCGCGGCGCTCGTCGCGTACGACACCTGGTTCGTGGCGCACGAGGACGCGTCGTTCGCCTTCGTCGGGCTGTTCGCCGTGGCCGCGCCGGCGATCCTGCTGTTCTTCGCCGTCGGATCGCTGGGCGGAGACGCGCTGCTGTCGTCGGACGCGTTCGTCTGGACGGCGCTGGTCCTCTCCGTGCTGATCCAGTCCCTCGCCCTCGGCGCGCTCCTCCGGCTGGTGACCGCGGCGGGTCACCCCCGTCCACATCGCGGTTGAGCCTCGTCCGGTCTCCCGCCCGCTGTCAGAATCCCGACATGGACACGACCGAGTACATCAAGACCCTCGCCCGGGAAGGGCGGTTGCTGGCCGATGCCGCCGAGCGGGCGGGAACAGAGGCTCCCGTGCCGACCTGCCCCGGGTGGCGGGTCGCGGATCTGCTGCGGCACACGGGGGTGGTGCACCGCTGGGCGGCGGCGTTCGTCACCGAGGGGTACGCCTCCTTCCATCCGGAACCGGACGAGCCCGCCATCGACGGGACGGCGCTCCTGGACTGGTACCGGGAGAGCCATGGACTCCTCGTCGGCGCGCTGACCGAGGCGCCCGCCACCCTGGAGTGCTGGACGTTCCTGCCGGCGCCGTCACCGCGCGCGTTCTGGGCCAGGCGGCAGGCGCACGAGACGGCCGTGCACCGGGTGGACGCGGAGTCGGCGCTTCCGGCGACGGCCGGCCGGGCGACGCCGGTCGAGGCCCGGTTCGCGGCGGACGGGGTCGACGAGCTGCTCTGCGGGTTCCACGCCCGCGAGAAGAGCCGGGTGCGGACCGCCGCACCGGCCACACTGCGCGTCCGGGCCACGGACACGGGCGACGTGTGGACCGTCACGCTGACGGAGCGGCCGCCGCGCACCACGCGCACCGACGAGGGGCCCGCCGACTGCGAACTCGCCGGGCCCGCCGACAAGCTGTACCTGCTGTTGTGGAACAGGCTCGCCGACGCCTCCCCGGCCGTCACCGTCTCGGGCGACGACAGGCCGCTGCGGTTGTGGCGCGAGACGTCCGCCGTGATCTGACGCCCTCGGGAAGAGCCGCGGTACGGCGTACGGGATCCGCGAAGGGACCGGGCGGGCGCCGCGCGCCGTACCGCGGGCGCACGCCGTGCCTACCGGCGGCGGTCCAGGGTCTCCAGCGCCCTCCGCGCCACCCCGCTGGTCCTGACGATTCCGGCCAGCGTCGTCGCGCCGCGGGTGATGTCCGTGAACGCCTTCCACGCGGGCCGCAGCCCGGTGATCGCGGCGTGCAGCACGCCCGGCCGCCGTTCGAAGACGGTCAGCATCCGCCGTCCGACCGCCATTTCGACACCCAGCCCCGCCTTGACGGCGAACGCGTAGTTCAGCGCCTGCCTGCGCGCGTCCACCGCGTCGTGCGACTCGGCGATCCGGACCGCCCACTCTCCCGCGAGCCGCCCCGACCGCAGCGCGAACGAGATGCCCTCACGGGTCCAGGGTTCCAGCAGTCCCGCCGCGTCCCCGCACACGAGCACCCGCCCGCGCGACAGGGGCGAGTCGTCGCTGCGGCAGCGGGTCAGGTGGCCCGACGAGATCGCGGGCTCGAACCCGGCGAGCCCCAGCCGGGCGATGAAGTCCTCCAGGTACCGCTTGGTCGCGGCGCCGTCACCGCGCGCCGAGATGACACCCACGGTGAGCCTGTCCCCCTTGGGGAACACCCAGCCGTAACTGCCGGGCAGCGGGCCCCAGTCGAGGAGCACGCGGCCCCGCCAGTCCTCCGCGACGGGGGCCGGCACCGGGATCTCCGCCTCCAGACCGAGGTCGACCTGGTCGAGCTTGACGCCAACATGCGCTCCTATGCGGCTGGCGCTGCCGTCCGCGCCGACCACCGACCGCGCCAGGATCGTCTCGCCGTCGGCGAGGACGACGGCGACGGTCCTGCGGTCCGGGACGGCCGCGCCGTGCTGTTCCACCCGCACCACCGTCACGCCGGTGCGCAGCTCGGCGCCCGCCTTCTGCGCGTGCTCCACCAGCTGGGCGTCGAACTCGGGCCGGTCGATCAGTCCGAACAGCATCCGGCGGGACCGGCGCGTGCGGGTGAACCGGCCGTTCAGGGAGAACGTGACGGCGTTCACACGGTCGCGCAGGGGCAGTTCGAAACCGGGGGGAAGCGCGTCCCGCGAGGGGCCGATGATGCCGCCGCCGCAGGTCTTGTAGCGGGGCAGCTCCGCTTTCTCCAGGAGCAGCACCCGGCGGCCCGTGACGGCCGCCGCATAGGCGGCGGACGCGCCCGCCGGGCCGGCGCCGACCACGACGACGTCCCACACGTGCGCGGAGTTCTCGTTTCCGGCGTCTGCGTTCTCGCTGCTCACGATGTGCTTCTGCTCCGATCCCGACCCGTGGCCCAAGCTCTCGACCGCATCCTACGGCGCGGGCCCGCGCATCCCCTGTGGGAGGATCGGACCCGCGTTCGCCGCACACCCATTGCGCAACGTCCGTGTCGATACGTCTCAACGTCGCACCCACGAGGAGCGTGCCCATGACCGCCCAGCCGACCGCCCAGCCGATCGTGCGGCCGATCGTCGAGCCGGCTGCCCGGCCGATCGCGGAGACCGTCGTCTCCCTGATGCCCCGCGCGAGGGCGGAGCTCACGGAGCTGGTGGCGTTCCGGTCCGTGGCCGATCCCGCTCAGTTCCCGAAGAGCGAGTGCGAGGCCGCGGCGGCGTGGGTGGCGCGGGCGCTGACCTCCGAGGGCTTCGAGGACGTGGCGGTCTTCGACACCCCGGACGGTTCGCAGTCCGTGTACGGCCACCTCGCCGGGCCCGAAGGTGCCCCGACCGTGCTGCTGTACGCCCACTACGACGTGCAGCCGCCGCTGGACCTGGCGGGCTGGGACACGCCCCCGTTCGAGCTGACCGAGCGGAACGGCCGCTGGTACGGGCGCGGCGCCGCCGACTGCAAGGGCGGGTTCATCATGCACCTGCTCGCGCTGCGCGCCCTGAAGGCGAACGGCGGGATACCGGTGGGCGTCAAGGTCGTCGTGGAGGGCTCGGA
The DNA here is from genome assembly GCF_043204435.1 of Streptomyces sp. NPDC047886. Taxonomy (NCBI): domain Bacteria; kingdom Bacillati; phylum Actinomycetota; class Actinomycetes; order Kitasatosporales; family Streptomycetaceae; genus Streptomyces; species Streptomyces sp. NPDC047886. The sequence goes on along the minus strand of NZ_JBIDCF010000004.1, from coordinate 100,700 downwards.
GGAGCAGGGCACCGGCGGTCTGGAGCGGTACGCGGAGGCGCACCCCGAGCTGCTCGCCGCCGACGCGATCGTGATCGGCGACACTGGGAACTTCCGTGCCGGTCTGCCGACGGTCACGTCGTCGCTGCGCGGGATGACGATGCTGCGGATCCAGGTGGACACGCTGGAGGGGAACCTGCACTCGGGGCAGTTCGGCGGGGCCGCGCCGGACGCGCTGGCCGCGCTGATCCGCGTACTGGACTCGCTGCGGGCCGAGGACGGTACGACCACGGTGGACGGCATGCCCGCCGACGCCGCCTGGGACGGCCTGGAGTACCCGGAGGAGGACTTCCGCCGGGACGCCAAGGTGCTGGACGGTGTGGGTCTCATCGGCGGAGGTTCGATCGCGGACCGGCTGTGGGCGCGGCCCGCGGTCACCGTCATGGGCATCGACTGCCCGCCGGTCGTCGGCGCGACGCCGTCGCTGCAGGCCACCGCGCGGGCGCAGATCAGTCTGCGGGTGCCGCCGGGCCAGGACGCGGCCGAGGCGACGAAGCTGCTGACGGAGCACCTGCGGGCGCACACGCCGTGGGGCGCGCGGTTGACGGTGGAGCAGGTCGGACAGGGGCAGCCGTTCCAGGCGGACGTCGCCAGTCCCGCGTACACGTCGATGGCCGAGGCGATGCGGGTGGCGTACCCGGGCCGGGAGATGCAGACGGCCGGCATGGGCGGGTCGATCCCGCTGTGCAACACGCTCGGCGCGCTGTACCCGGACGCGGAGATCCTGCTGATCGGGCTGAGCGATCCGGAGGCGCAGATCCACGCCGTGAACGAGAGCGTGTCGCCGGAGGAGCTGGAGCGGATGTCGGTCGCCGAGGCGCTGTTCCTGCTCGACTACGCCCGTTCGAAGCGGGCTTGACGGCTCCGGCGGCACGGAAACGGTCGTCCCGCCAGGTCCGGCAGGTCCGGCAGGTCCGGCAGCGGAACCGCGGAGCCGTGGCGGCCCGTTGAGCCGTCAGCGGAATCGCTGAGGGCGAAGACACCGGACGGCGGGGGTACGCGGTGCGTACCTTCGCCGCATGGACTTCCTTCAGGTGCTGCCCCGGCTCCACATGCTGCGCTTCTCCATCGGCCAGGCGTACCTGTGGGTCGACCGGGACGGGGACGAGCTCACGCTGGTCGACGCCGGCTGGGCGGGCGCCGCCCCGGACATCGAGAAGGCGCTGCGCGGCGCCGGCCTGCGCCCCGAGGCGCTGCGCCGGATCGTGCTCACGCACTGCCACCGCGACCATGTGGGCGCGGCGGAGGAGCTGGCCGGGCGGTTCGGCGCCCGGGTGCTGGCGCACCGGCTGGACGCGCCGGTGGTGCGGGGCGAGGTGCCGGTCCCCGAACCCGCCCTGCTGGACTGGGAGATACCGCTGTACGAGCACGGGCTGACGGTGCCCGTCGCGCCGCCCACCCGGGTCGACAGGGAGCTGGTGGACGGCGAGGAGCTGGGGTTCGGCGACGGAGCGCGGGTGGTGCACACGCCCGGCCACACGGACGGTTCGATCGCCGTCCATCTGCCCCGCCACGGTGTGCTGTTCACGGGCGACACCGTGGCATCGGTGGGGCAGGTGGCGCTGGGCGTGTTCCATGTGGACCGCGAGCGGGCCAAGGCGTCGATGCGGCGGCTGGCCTCGCTCGCGCCGGACACGGTGTCCACGGTGTGCTTCGGGCACGGCGAGCCGCTCACGGCCGACGCGGCGGCCGTGCTGCGGGCGTCAGCCGACCGGGACGCCGGCCTCTAGGTTCAGGACGGTGCCGCGCTCCCTGGCGCGCAGGGCCCAGCGGAGCCGCTCGTAGCGGGCCGGGGGCAGCAGCGCCGCCGCCTCCGCCTCGGTGGCGAAGCACCAGCCGCGCAGTTCCGGTCCTGGCAGCAGCACCCCGGCGGCCTGCGCGCCGGTCAGCCGCCCGCCGTCGAACAGCAGGCGCAGCCCGCCGTATCCGGGCGGGTGCGGCGGCTCCCAGTCGACCACCAGCAGCCGTGGTACGGAGGCGAGTCGGAGCCCGGTCTCCTCGGCGACCTCCCGCATGCCGGCCCGCGCCGGGGCCTCCCCCGGCTCGACCACCCCGCCGGGGAACTCCCAGCCGGGCTTGTACGTCGGGTCGACGAGCAAGACGCGGTCCTGTGCGTCGAAGAGCAGCACGCCGGCGGCGAGGGTCTCGCCCGTCGGCTCGGGTGTCTGGACGATCTCGCAGCTGGCCGCCGCGCCGGTGCGCAGGGCGTCGGCGATGGCCTTCGCGGTCTTGTCCGGGGTGAGGGCGCCGTTGTCCACGGCGTACGCGTCGGCGGACAGCCAGCCGCCGAGCGCCGCGTGGTAGGGCTCGATGTGGTCGTACGCCCAGCGCCTGACCCGTTCGCTGCCCTCCGGGTCGTCGGGGAACTCCTCCCGGTCGGCGATCCGACCGCGCAGGATCGTTTCGTCCGGGGTCAGGACGATGTGGCGGACCGCGATCCGGCGGGCGGCGAGCCCGCCGAAGATCTCGTCGCGGTACTCCTGCCGCAGCAGGGTCATCGGCACCACCAGCACCCCGCCCACCTCGGCGAGCAGCGCGGCGGCGGTGTCCACGACGAGGCGCCGCCAGATCGGCAGCTCCTGGTAGTCGGTGACGTCCGCGAGTCTCTTCTGCGGCAGCAGCAGCCGCAGCCCGCCGCCGATCAACTCGGGGTCGTACAAGGTGCTGTTCGGGATCAGGTCGATCAGTTCCCGCGCGGCACTGGTCTTGCCGGCGCTGAACGCACCGTTGATCCAGACGATCACGGTTCCCCCCTCTTCCGTAGCCCCCAGTGGCTTGCCCCCAACACCCTGCCACGGAAACCCACGCCCCATGGCGGGTGTCCGACGGCACACGCAACTGTGGCCGGGCTGTTGCGCACGACCGACGGCGTTCCCGCCGCCCGGCACTCTTCGTACGAAGAGATACCCGGGCCGGCGTAACACCCGTGGGCGGGCGTCGTTGGACTGGCGACGGACAGGGGGCGCGGCGGTGTCGCGCACGGTACGGGAGAGGCCCCGCGCTGGGCCGGTCTCGCGCCCGGCCCCAGGCCCCGCGGCCCTCCCGGCCTCGCGGCTCGCCCGGACGGGTCGCGGACGGGGTCGTGCGCCGGGCTCGTGGGCGACGCGCCGCGCCCCGCACCACCACGCACCCACCGGGAGTCCCCATGCCGCGCGTCCCCCTGCGCCGTACCGCACTCGCCGCCACGATGGCGGGCCTGCTGCTCGCACCGGCCGCCCCGGCGGCGGCCAGCGCGAACGCCTGCACGCATCACCTGAGCGGTCCGCAGATCTGCATCCGGCTGGACGGCCGCAACGGGTGGAACTCCATCACCGCGATCTGGACGAACCCGCCCGAGCGGCTCACCCGGCGGGAGGTCACCCTCTACCGCGACGGTGAACGCCTGGCCACGGCCACCGCCAAGCGGTCCGGCAAGACGCTGCGCCACACCTGGCCCACGATGAACACGGGCACGGACACCGAACTGTGCGTCGCGTTCAAGGGCAGCCGCCGACTGGCCTGCGAGCACACCCGCTACGTCGGCCCCCGCGCATGACACGACCGCCCGGCACGCCCCCCGCCCGGCGTCGGCGCCAGGGGCACGGCGGGGGGCGGGGCGGGGGTGGGGTGTGTGGGGCAGGCGGGACGCGGGGGCCACGGGCCTGGCAGGGGCGGACCGGTTGGGACGCCGGGACGCGGGGGCCGGGTGGGGACCCCGAGCCGGGCGGGACGCCGGGACGCGGGGCCGGGGGACGCGCGGGGCCGGATGGGGGCCCCGGGCCGGGTGGGACGCGCGGGGCCGGGGGACGCGCAGGCCGGGGGACGCGCTGGGCCGGGAGGCGCACGGAGCCGGGAGACGCACGGAGCCGCGCGTCCGACGGGCGACGCGGCGCTCGGTGTGGCGCACGGCGTGTCGGCGCGGCGGGCGGGTGTCAGGCGATGACCTCCGCCGGCGACCCGCCGCGGTCCGCGCGGGCGACGGCGGCCGCTGCCGCCGCGCCGAGCAGGCCCGCGTCCGTGCCGGTGAGCGCCGGAGCCACCGTCAGGCCCCGCACGAAGGACAGCGTCGCGTAGTCGCCGAGGGCGCGCCGCAGCGGGCCGAACAGGACGTCCCCCGCGCCCGCGACTCCCCCGCCGATCACGGCGATCCGGATCTCGACGAGCGTCGCGACCGCCGCGATCCCCGCCGCGAGGGCCTGCGCGGCGCGTTCGAAGGAGGCGATGGCGACGGGGTCGCCGGCCTGCGCCGCCGCGGCCACACCCGCCGCCGTCGCGTCGCCGTCGGGGCCGGGGCGCCAGCCGTCGGCGACGGCGCGGCGGGCGATGTTGGGGCCGCTGGCGATCCGCTCGACGCAGCCGCGCCCCCCGCACGGGCAGGGGTCGCCGTCCAGGTCGACGCTGATGTGGCCGATGTGGCCTGCGTTGCCCGTGGGTCCTGTGTGGAGGCGGCCGCCGAGGACGAGCCCGCCGCCGACGCCGGTGGACACGACCATGCAGAGCGCGTCGGCGTAGCCCCGGGCGGCCCCCTGCCAGTGCTCGGCGGCGGTCACGGCGACACCGTCCCCGACGAGTTCCACGGGGCGGCCGCCGGTGACCCGGCGGACCCGCTCGACCAGCGGAAAGCCGCGCCAGCCGGGGACGTTGACGGGGCTCACGGTGCCCGCCGCCGCGTCGACGGGCCCCGCGCTGCCGATGCCGACGGCGGTCGCGCCCGCCCACAGCGGGGACGCGGCGAGGTCGGCGACGACCGCTTCGACGGCGCCCATCACCGTGTCGCCGTCCTCCTGCGCGGGGGTCGGGCGCTGCGCGCGCAGGAGGATCCTGCCGCCGCCGTCCACCAGCGCGCCGGCGATCTTGGTTCCGCCGATGTCGAGCGCGGCGACGAGGTCGGTGTGCATCGGTGTCGGGTCCCCCGTGTGAGCTGGTCGGACCTGCGGAATCGCCGCAGGGACTCTAGTTTCCCGGGTTCTGACAACGTTGTCCAGGGCCTATGCTCGACGCCACAGCCTTGCACACCGGACCGACGACTGGACAGGACAGCTCACTGTGGCCGAGATCGCCCGCCGCCCCGAACACCGCTACGGCAACCGGCCCACCATGAAGGACGTCGCCGCCCGGGCGGGCGTGGGCCTGAAGACCGTCTCGCGGGTCGTGAACGGGGAGCCGGGCGTCACCCCCGACACCGAACGGCGCGTCCAGGAGGCCATCGAGGCGCTCGGCTTCCGCCGCAACGACAGCGCACGCGTGCTGCGCAAGGGGCGTACGGCGTCGATCGGCCTTGTCCTGGAGGATCTCGCCGACCCGTTCTACGGCCCGTTGAGCCGTGCCGTGGAGGAGGTGGCGCGGGCCCACGGGGCGCTGCTCATCAACGGCTCGAGCGCCGAGGACCCGGACCGGGAGCAGGAGTTGGCGCTCGCGCTGTGCGCGCGCCGCGTCGACGGGCTGATCGTCATCCCCGCGGGCAACGACCACCGCTACCTGGAGCCGGAGATCAAGGCGGGGGTGGCCACCGTCTTCGTGGACCGTCCGGCCGGCCGGATCGACGCCGACGCGGTGCTGTCCGACAGCTACGGAGGCGCCCGCGAGGGTACGGCGCACCTCATCGCCCACGGTCACCGCAGGATCGGGTTCATCGGCGACCAGCCGCGCATCCACACCGCCGTGGAACGGCTGCGGGGCTACCGCGCGGCGATGGAGGACGCGGGGCTGCCGGTGCACGAATCGTGGGTGTCGCTCGGTTCGACCGCGCCCGCGCGTGTACGGGAGGCGCTGGCGGCGATGCTGACCGGGCCGGAACCCGTCACCGCGCTGTTCGCGGGCAACAACCGGGTGACGGTCACGGTCGTGCGTGAACTCGCCCGGCGCGAACGGCCGGTCGCGCTGGTCGGCTTCGACGACATCGAGCTCGCCGACCTGCTGGGCATCACGGTCGTGGCGCAGGACGCCGCGGCCCTGGGCCGCACGGCGGCGGAGCGCCTCTTCCACCGCCTGGACGGCCTGGACGAGGCGCCCGCGCGCCTGGAACTGGCGACGCTGCTGATCCCCAGGGGCTCCGCCGAGATCCCCCCGTCCTGACCGCACCCCCGGTCCGGCGCCGACGCCGATACAGCGGCGCGCCGGACCGCCGGTGGCGGCGGGGCGCCGGCCTCCGGCGTCAGCAGACCGGGAGGCCGGGGACCGGGCGGTCGTTGTCGCCGCCCTTGATGTAGACGTCGCTGACCCAGACGTTGACGTTGCCGCTGTCGTCGTCGGTCTTCGCCCACCAGACGTTGGTCCACTCGCCGTACGTCTCGCGGCGGCCCAGATCGGCCTGGCAGTAGAAGTAGTTGGTGCCCGCGTTGAGGATGCCGGCCTCGCCGCCGTCGCCCCGGTAGGACTTCGCGGTGCGCCACACGGTGCAGTTGTACTTGCCGCCGCCGATGGGGTGGCAGGAGGGTTCCTCGGTGCCGCCGCCACCGGTCGTCGTGGTGGACCCTCCGCCGCCGGTCGTGGTGGTGCCGCCGGTGGTGCCGCCCGTCGTACCGCCGGTGGAGCCGCCGTCCGTGCCGCCCGAGCCGCCCTTGCCGCCGTCGGCGGCCGCGCCGGGCGCGGGGGTCGTTCTGGCGGCCGAGGGGGAGCTCTTCGCCCCGGGCCCGCCCGACGGTGTGCCGCTGGGGCTCGCCGACGCGGTGGGGGACGGCTGGGAGCCGGGGTCTAGGGCCATGGCGGGGTCGGGGGAGGCGCTCGGGCGGTTGGCGTCCCCGGCGAGCCCCCGGTCTCCGGTCGCGGTTCCGTCCCGGTCCATCAGGGCGTACGTGACACCGCCGCCGGCCAGCAGGACCGCGGCCGCCGCCGCGGCGGCCAGCACCTTGCCGCGGCCCCGGCTCCCCCGCCGCGCGGGCTCCGGCGACGCGACGGCGTGGCCGGCCGGTGCGGCCGGTCCGCCCGCCGCACCCGGCGGACCGGCGACGGCGCCCGTGAAGGCCGGACCCGGCGCCGCCGCGAACTCGTAGGCGGGGCCGGGCGCCGCGCCGGGGACGGGCGCGGCGGGCTGCGCGGGGCCGAAGCCCTGCGGCGCGGGCGGCAGCACGGTGCGCTCGGTCGGCACGTGCGGCACCGGCGGTGCGGCGGGGCCCGCGGGCGCGGCGCCGCCGTCCGCCACGGCGGCCAGCAGGCGCGCGGCCGCCGTCGCGTCCGGCCGCTGCGCGGGGTCCTTGTGGAGGAGCCGCTGGAGCACGGGGCCGAGCGGGCCCGCGCGGCGCGGCTCGGGCAGCGGCTCGGCGACGATCGCGGTGAGCGTCGACCACGTCGACGTACGGCGGAACGGGGACGAGCCCTCCACCGCCGCGTACAGGGTGGCGCCCAGCGCCCAGACGTCGGAGGCGGGTCCCGGCTCCTGGCCCTGGGCCCGCTCGGGCGCCAGGTAGTCCAGGGAGCCGACGAGTTCGCCACTGCGTGTCAGATGCGCCGTGGAACCGTCGCCGGGGTCGTCCATCGCGGCGATGCCGAAGTCGGTGAGGACGACCCGCCCCGTGCGGTCGAGCAGGATGTTGCCCGGCTTGACGTCCCGGTGGAGGACGCCGACCGCGTGGGCGGCGGCGAGCGCCTCCAGGACCCTGGCGCCGATGGCGGCTGCCTCGCGCGGGTCCATGGATCCGCCGCGCTCGGTGAGGAGGTCGGCCATCGACGGGCCGTCGACCAGCTCCATGACGATGACCGGGCGCCCGTGGTGCTCGGCGACGTCGTGGACGGCGATGACACCGGTGTGCCGTACGCGCGCGGCCGCCCGTGCCTCGCGCTGCATCCGCAGGCGCAGTTCGGCGAGTTCGGGCGCGGCGGAGTCCGTGAAGGTGCGGAGTTCCTTGACGGCGACCTCTCGGCCCAGGACCTCGTCCACGGCACGCCACACGACGCCCATGCCGCCGCGGCCGAGCTGTTCGACCGCCCGGTAGCGGCCCGCGATCAGTTCGTTCTCCCCCGAAGACACCGCTGCCCCGTTCCTCTGTGTTGGTCCGCCGTGATGCCGGTGATATCGCGTGATCGCGATATCGAACGCGTACAGAGTACGGGGCGGCGGTGACCGTGCCGCCGCGTGTCGGCTACTGGGCGGTCGCCGTCAGGTCGCCGCGCCGGGGAGCGGCGAAACCGTCCAGGTCGGCGCGGGTGAGACCGGTGAGCCGGGCGACCTCGGCGGTGTCGAGGGCGCCGCAGTCGATGCCGCGCAGCAGGTAGGAGCTGAGGGCCTTGGCGGTGGCGGGTTCGTCCATGACGTCGCCGCCCGCGTGGTTGGCGTACGCGGAGAGCCGGGCGGCGGCCTGCGCGAAGCCCTCGCGGTAGAAGGCGAAGACGGCGGCGTACCGGGTGGGCAGGTGGCCGGGGTGCATGTCCCAGCCCTGGTAGTAGGCGCGGGCGAGGGCGCGGCGGGTGAGGCCGTAGTGCAGCCGCCAGGCGTTGTGGACGTTCTCGGTGGTGCCGACGGGCAGGACGTTGGTGGAGCCGTCGGAGACCCGTACGCCGGTGCCGGCGGCGGCGACCTGCATGACGGCCTTGGCGTGGTCGGCGGCCGGGTGGTCGCTGGCCTGGTGGGCGGCGGAGACGCCGAGGCAGGCGCTGTAGTCGAAGGTGCCGTAGTGCAGGCCGGTGGCGCGGCCGTCGGCGGCGTCGATCATGCGGGCGACGGTGGCGGTGCCGTCGGGGCCCAGGATAGCCTGGCTGGTCTCGATCTGGATCTCGAAGCCGATGCGGCCCGCGTCCAGGCCGCGGGCCTTCTCGAACTCCTCCAGGAGCCGGACCATGGCGGTGACCTGCTCCGCGTAGGTGACCTTGGGGAGGGTGAGGACCAGCCCGTCGGGCAGGCCGCCCGCCTCCATCAGGCCGGTGAGGAAGATGTCGAGGGTGCGGATGCCGCGGTCGCGTACGGCGGCCTCCATGCACTTCATGCGGATGCCCGTGTACGGGGCGGCGGTGCCGCGCTCGTACGCCTCGGAGACGAGCCGGGCGGCGCGCGCGGCGTGCCGGTCCTCGTCGGCGTCCGTCCGGCCGCCGTAGCCGTCCTCGAAGTCGATGCGGAGGTCCTCGACGGGTTCGCGCTCCAGCTTGGCCCGCACGCGCGTGTGGACCGGTTCGGCGAGTTCGTCGGGGAGCCCGAGGACGGCCGCGAAGGCGGCGGCGTCGGGGGCGTGCTCGTCCAGGGCCGCGAGGGCCTGGTCGCCCCAGGAGCGGATGGTGTCGGGGGCGAATACGTCGCCGGGTACGTAGACGGTGTGGACGGGCTGGCGGGTGCCGGGGTCGCCCGGGTAGCGGCGGGCGAGTTCGGCGTCCACCGCGACGAGGGAGGCGCTGACGCTCTCGCTGACCGCGCCGGCGAGGCTCGTCGCCACCTTCTCCTGCTGACCCATTCCCACACCCTCCACACTCTTGATGTTTCCGCTTACCGGAATCAACAATCCGTATGGTGAAGTTATCCGGGGCTGTCGACCTGCGTCAATGGTCCCCCGCAACGGCCCGGGGCCGCGCGGTGAGTTCACCACGCGGCCCCGGGGCCGTGAAGACGTCGCAGGTCAGCCCTTACGGGACGTGATCTCCTGGGTCAGCTGCGGGACGACCTCGAAGAGGTCGCCGACCACGCCGTAGTCGACCAGGTCGAAGATCGGGGCCTCGGCGTCCTTGTTGATGGCCACGATGGTCTTCGAGGTCTGCATACCGGCGCGGTGCTGGATCGCGCCGGAGATGCCGGTGGCGATGTACAGCTGCGGCGAGACCGACTTGCCGGTCTGGCCGACCTGGCTGGTGTGCGGGTACCAGCCGGCGTCGACGGCGGCGCGGGAGGCGCCGACGGCGGCACCGAGCGAGTCGGCGAGCGCCTCGATGACCGCGAAGTTCTCGGCGCCGTTGACACCGCGGCCGCCGGAGACCACGATCGCGGCCTCGGTCAGCTCGGGGCGGCCGGTCGACTCGCGCGGGGTGCGGGAGACGACCTTGGTGCCGGTGGCCTTCTCGGAGAAGGACACCGCGAGGGACTCGACGGCGCCCGCGGCCGGGGCGGCCTCCACGGCGGCCGAGTTCGGCTTGACCGTGATGACCGGGGTGCCCTTGGAGACGCGGGACTTGGTGGTGTAGGACGCGGCGAACGCGGACTGCGTGGCCACCGGACCCTCGTCGCCGGCCTCGAGGTCGATCGCGTCGGTGATGATGCCGGAGCCGATGCGGACCGCGAGGCGGGCCGCGATCTCCTTGCCCTCGGCGGAGGACGGCACGAGCACGGCGGCCGGGGAGACCGCCTCGTACGCGGCCTGCAGCGCGTCGACCTTCGGGACGACGAGGTAGTCGGCGAACTCGGGCGCGTCGGCGGTCAGCACCCGGGTGGCGCCGTGCTCGCCGAGCGTGGCGGCGGTGGCCTCGGCGCCGGCACCGAGGGCGACGGCGACGGGCTCGCCGATGCGGCGGGCGAGGGTCAGCAGCTCCAGGGTGGGCTTGCGGACGGCGCCGTCCACGTGGTCGACGTAGACGAGAACTTCAGCCATGGGATTGCTCTCCTGCGAATGCGAAGTCTGAGGGGGCGGTCGGTGGCTCTGCGCGAGCCTTGGTGCTGCGCCGGCCCGGGGCGCGGCCCCGGGCCCGGTGCACCTAGATGAACTTCTGGCTCGCGAGGAACTCGGCCAGCTGCTTGCCGCCCTCGCCCTCGTCCTTGACGATCGTGCCGGCCGTGCGGGCCGGGCGCTCCGTCGCGGAGTCGACCTTGGTCCAGGAACCCTCGAGACCGACCTCTTCGGCGTCGATGTCCAGGTCGTCCAGGTCCAGGGACTCCACCGGCTTCTTCTTGGCGGCCATGATGCCCTTGAAGGACGGGTAGCGGGCCTCGCCCGACTGGTCGGTCACGGACACGACGGCCGGCAGGGACGCCTCCAGCTGCTCCGACGCGGCGTCACCGTCACGACGGCCCTTGACGGTGCCGTCCTCGACGGAGACCTCGGACAGCAGGGTGACCTGCGGGACGCCCAGGCGCTCGGCGAGGATCGCGGGAAGGACGCCCATGGTGCCGTCGGTGGACGCCATACCGCAGATGACCAGGTCGTAACCGGTCTTCTCGATGGCCTTGGCCAGGACCAGCGAGGTGCCCATGACGTCGGAGCCGTGGAGGTCGTCGTCCTCGACGTGGACGGCCTTGTCGGCACCCATGGACAGCGCCTTGCGCAGCGCGTCCTTGGCGTCCTCGGGGCCCACCGTCAGAACGGTGATCTCCGCGTCGTCGGCCTCGTCGGCGATCTGAAGCGCCTGCTCGACCGCGTACTCGTCCAGCTCCGACAGCAGGCCGTCGACATCGTCGCGGTCGACGGTCAGGTCATCGGCGAAGTGCCGGTCGCCGGTGGCGTCGGGCACGTACTTCACACAGACAACGATCCTCAAGCTCACGCCGGCTCTCCTACTGCATCGTCATTACTGGGCTGCCTTGTTGCACGCAGCATAGGCGCCTGATGGGGCGGTTTCCGCTTGGGGCGGCAGACGCCCCTCACGAAATATTACTCGTCAGTACACCGGGTGTATTCCCGGTAAGCAAGCGCTTTGAACTGTGACCTTGCCAACGCTGAGTAACCGGGATTCCTCAGTCGCGCAGGGCGTTGAAGCGCCCCTGGTGGTACAGCAGCGGGCTGCCGGAACGCTCCGCCGGGTCGCCCGCGACGACCTCGCCGATCACGATCCGGTGGTCCCCGGCGGGCACCCGGGCCACGACCCGGCAGACCAGCCACGCCAGGACACCGTCGAGCAGCGGCACCCCTTCGGGGCCCGGCGCCCAGCGGGTCGGCGGGGCGAAGCGGTCGGCACCGCTGCGGGCGAACGTGGCGGCCAGCTCGCCCTGGTCGTCCCCGAGTATGTGGACGCCCACGTGCGCGGCCCTGGAGAGGACCGGCCAGCTGGACGAGGTGGTGCCGACACCGAACGAGACGAGCGGCGGTTCGGCGGCGACCGAGTTGAGCGAGGTGGCGGTGAAGCCGACGGGGCGGTCCCCGTGGACCGGGTCCGCGCCGTGCGCCGTGATCACGGCGACTCCGGCGGCGTGCCGCCGGAAGACGGAGCGGAGCAGGTCGGGCGTGGCGATCCTGGCGGTGCCGAGGTCGGGCATGGCCGTCATGGAGTTGCCCTTCTGCGGAGCGTGCGGGCGCGGGTGACTGGTCCTCGGGGTCTCAGACACCCGGACAGAGCGCGCTCGCGTTGCGGGCGAGGTCGACGTGGACACGCCCGTACAGAAGGATCTCGTTCGGCACGGCGCCAGCCTGACGAGGGACTCCCGGTGCCGTCAAGGCGGTACCGGAATGTGGGAGATGCGTCACGGCAGGTCACAGCACGCGACCGAGCGCCACGACGACGTCCGCCTTCCGCGGCTGTCCCGCCGCCCTGCGCACGATCCGGCCCGCGCGGTCGAGCACCAGGACGGTCGGTGTGCGCGTGATGCCGAGTGCGCGGACGAGGCCGAGCCGGGCCTCGGCGTCGATCTCCACGTGCGCGACGCCTTCGACCATGGCGGCCACATCGGCGAGGGTGCGGCGGGTGGCGCGGCAGGGCTGGCAGAAGGCGCTGGAGAACTGCACGAGCGTCGCGCGCTCGCCGAGCGGCGCCCCCAGCTCGGCGGGGCCCAGCGCCGTCCGGGCCTCCTCAGCCGTCTCCTCGCGCACGTGTGCTGCCTCCTCTTCCGACGTGTCCCAGGCATCAGCGCGCCCGCGCCGGGGAAGATTCCCACCGACACGCTGAGCGGCGACGACGTGACGAGTATCTCGCCCGCGGGAGCGCTCAGGACTGGCCTGTACGCCGCGCATGGGGCACGATCTGCCCCATGCCGGATACCTACGGCTGCGTAACTTCCGCCGGGAGAACCCTCCCCAGGCATAGAAGAAGGGTCTTCTCCAGATGGCAGAACTCGTCTATCGGCCGGTCGTCGGCGCCGCTCTCACCATGTTCAAGGCGCTCGACCTGAAGATCGACACTCAGGGTTCGGAGAACATCCCGCGCAGCGGTGGGGCCGTCCTGGTCAGCAACCACATCAGCTATCTGGACTTCATCTTCGCCGGGCTCGCGGCGCTGCCGCAGAAGCGCCTGGTGCGCTTCATGGCCAAGGACTCGGTGTTCCGGCACAGGATCTCCGGTCCGCTGATGCGCGGCATGAAGCACATCCCGGTCGACCGCCAGCAGGGTGAGGCCGCCTACCGGCACGCGCTGGACTCGCTGCGCGCGGGCGAGGTCATCGGGGTGTTCCCGGAGGCCACCATCTCGCAGTCGTTCACGCTGAAGAGCTTCAAGTCGGGCGCGGCGCGCCTGGCCCAGGAGGCGGGCGTGCCGCTGATCCCGGTGGCGCTGTGGGGTACGCAGCGGCTGTGGACCAAGGGCCGGCCGCGCAACTTCAGGCGCAGCCACATCCCCGTGACGATCCGGGTCGGCGAGCCGGTCGAGGCGCCGGCGGACCAGTACGCGGGCGCCATCACGCGACGGCTGCGGGAGCGGGTGCAGGAGCTGCTGGAGGCGGCGCAGCGCGCCTATCCGGTACGGCCCAAGGACGCGGACGACACCTGGTGGGTGCCCGCGCACCTGGGCGGTACGGCGCCGACCGCGGCGGAGGTCCGCGAAGCCAGCTGACGCCCGGCGGGGCGGTCGGCACCCGCCCCCGGCGTCATGCCGGGGGGTGCGGGGTGACGCGCGCGCCGGGGCTCAGCTTCTCCAGGGTCTCGGCGAGTTCGGCGCCCGCGGCCTCCAGCGCCTGGCGGGTCATGGGCGCCAGGCTCTCCAGCAGGAACACCGCGTTGACCGACTCCTCGGTGAGCCGGGTGCGCACGCCCTGGCGCCAGTTCCAGCGACGGCAGGTGACGCCTTCGTCGTCGCGCCAGACGATCTCACCGGGTTCGGGGTGCTCGACGGTCTCGGCACCGCCCGCGACGGTGACGAACGGCTCGTCCCCGGTCGCGCGGACGAGCCGCATGCCGCCGCTGACGCGGTCGGCGTCCTCGCCGCCGACCGGTACGAGGTGCGCGACGCTGACCGCGTTGTACGCGTCGACCAGCCGGTTGATCCGGGGCAGCCCACCGTCAGCGAGGGCGCGCCGGGCCAGCGCCTCGGCGGAGTTGCGCGTACGGGAGGGCTTGGCGCCGAAGGCGCTGTAGGCGTCACGCCAGGCGGCGATGTGCGGGTCCTCGTGCGGGGCGCGGCCGTCCAGCCGCCGGGCGAGGCGCTGGGCGGCGGCGTCCAGGAGCGCCGAGCAGGCCGCGTCGCTGGGGCCGTTGACCAGGCTGCGGGCCTCGACGGCCAGGTACGTGAAGCCGGGGACGAGGGTGCGTACCTCGTCGGTGACGGTGAGCGTCAGGGTCATGGTCCGCCGTTCCGTATCCGTATGAGCGGTGCAGCATACAACACCACCCAGTCTAAGATAATGGACTGCACGGGGTAGGGGAAGCGGCCGCCGGGCGATCGGGAGCATCTCCCGGCGGCCGCGTGCTCATCCGGCTGCGGGTGGGGCGGATACCGGTCCCGCCGGCACCGGCTGGACCGATGCCGGCGGGAGCGATGCCGGTGGGAGCGATGTCAGTGGGACATCTCTTCCTTCAGCGCCAGTACGAAGGCGTCGACGTCGTCCTCCGTGGTGTCGAAGGAGCACATCCAGCGCACGTCGCCGGCCGCCTCGTCCCAGAAGTAGAAGCGGAACCGCTTCTGCAGCCGCAGGCTCACCTCGTGCGGCAGCCGTGCGAACACCGCGTTCGCCTGCACCGGATAGAGGATCTCCACGCCGTCGACCGCCCGCACCCCGTCCGCCAGGCGCTGTGCCATCGCGTTGGCGTGCCGCGCGTTGCGCAGCCACAGGTCCTTGGCGAGCAGCGCCTCGAACTGCACCGACACGAACCGCATCTTGGAGGCGAGCTGCATCGACATCTTGCGCAGATGCTTCATGTGCCGTCCCGCGTCCGGGTCGAGGACGACGATCGCCTCACCGAAGACGAGACCGTTCTTGGTGCCGCCGTACGACAGGACGTCGACGCCCACCGCGTTGGTGAACGCCCGCATCGGGACGTTCAGGGACGCGGCCGCGTTGGCCAGCCGGGCCCCGTCGAGGTGCACCTTCATGCCGAGGCCGTGCGCGTGCTCCACGATCGCGCGGATCTCGTCCGGCGTGTAGACCGTGCCCAGTTCGGTGTTCTGGGCTATGGAGACCACCTGCGGCATGGCCCGGTGCTCGTCGTCCCAGCCGAACGCCTGACGGTCGATCAGCTCGGGAGTGAGCTTGCCGTCCGGCGTCGGCACGGTCAGCAGCTTCAGTCCGGCCATGCGCTCGGGTGCGCCGCCCTCGTCCACGTTGATGTGCGCGGTCTCCGCGCAGATCACCGCACCCCACCGGTCCGTGAGTGCCTGCAGCGCCGTGACGTTGGCACCGGTGCCGTTGAAGACCGGATAGGTCTGGGCGGTCGGGCCGAAGTGGCTGTGCATGACACGCTGGAGGTGGTCGGTGTACTCGTCCTCGCCGTAGGAGACCTGGTGGCCGCCGTTGGCGAGGGCGAGAGCCGCGAGGACCTCGGGATGGGCTCCGGCGTAGTTGTCGCTGGCGAAGCCCCGGACCGACGGGTCGTGGTGACGACGGGCGTCGGTCCTCGTGGGGATCGCCGGGGTCACGGCTTGGGGGTCAGCCACAGACGCTGTCCATTCACTTCCTGGGCGGGCCGGTCCCAGACGCCGGCGATGGCGTCGGCCAAGTCCTTGACGTCCGTGAAGCCCGCGAACTTCGCATTCGGGCGCTCGGCGCGCATCGCGTCGTGCACCAGTGCCTTGACCACCAGGATCGCAGCCGCGGACTTCGGACCCTCCTCGCCCCCCGCCTTGCGGAAGGCGTCGCCGAGCGCGAGCGTCCACGCCTCGGCGGCCGCCTTGGACGCGGCGTACGCCGCGTTGCCGGCGGTCGGCTTGCCGGCACCGGCGGCGCTGATCAGCAGGTAGCGGCCCCGGTCGCTGCGCAGCAGCCCGTCGTGGAAGGCGAGCGAGGTGTGCTGGACGGTACGGATCAGCAGCTTCTCCAGCACGTCCCAGTCGGCCAGGTCGGTCTCGGCGAAGGAGGCGCTGCCGCGCCAGCCGCCGACCAGGTGGACGAGGCCGTCGACCCGGCCGAACTCCTTCTCGATCTTGTCGGCCCACGCGCGGGCGGCTCCCAGGTCGAGCAGGTCGACCGTGTCGCCGACGACGGTGGCGCCGCCGTGGGCGTACCGGGCGGCGTCGACCGCCTCGGCGAGCCGCTCGGGGTCGGCGTCGGCACCCACGACCGTCGCGCCGGCCTCGGCGAGCCGCAGCAGGGCGGCCCGGCCGGCCGGGCCGGCCGCTCCGGCCACCGCGACCACGGCGCCTTCCAGCGAACCGCCGTTCCCGTTCGTGTTGGCGTTCATGGCCGTCTTCTCCTCCGTACCCGAGCTCACGCGGCGTCCTTCTCGGCCTCGCGGGCGGTGATCCCCTTGGTGGAGGCGATCACGGACTTCAGCTTCTTGGCGAGCGCCTCGTAGAACATGCTGAGCGGAAACTCGTCCGGAAGCACGTCGTCCACCAGCTTGCGCGGCGGCTGCGTGAGGTCCAGGGCGTCCGGGCCCTTGGCCCAGCGGGAGCCGGGGTGCGGGGCGAGGTAGGTGGAGACCAGGTCGTAGGCCGCGAACCAGTGGACCAGCTTGGGGCGGTCGATGCCGTCGCGGTAGAGCTTCTCGATCTCGGCGCAGAGGTCGTTGGTGACCTGCGGGGCCCGCTCCCAGTCGATCTTGAGCGTGTTGTCCGTCCAGCGCACGACGTCGTGCTTGTGCAGGTACGCGAAGAGCAGCTGGCCGCCCAGTCCGTCGTAGTTGCGCACGCGGTCGCCGGTGACCGGGAAGCGGAACATCCGGTCGAACAGCACGGCGTACTGGACGTCGCGGCCGTGCGCGTTGCCCTCGGCCTCCAGCTTGACGGCCTCCTTGAAGGCGGTCAGGTCACAGCGCAGCTCCTCCAGGCCGTACATCCAGAACGGCTGGCGCTGCTTGATCATGAACGGGTCGAACGGCAGGTCGCCGTGGCTGTGGGTGCGGTCGTGGACCATGTCCCACAGGACGAACGCCTGCTCGCAGCGGCGCTGGTCGGCCAGCATCTCCTGGATGTCGGCGGGCAGCTCGACGCCCAGGACGTCCACGGCCGCCTCGGTGACCCGGCGGAAGCGGGCGGCCTCGCGGTCGCAGAAGATGCCGCCCCAGGTGAAGCGGGCGGGGGCCTCGCGCACGGCGACGGTCTCCGGGAAGAGGACGGCCGAGTTCGTGTCGTAACCCGCGGTGAAGTCCTCGAAGGTGATGCCGCAGAACAGCGGGTTGTCGTAACGGGTGGCCTCCAGCTCGGAGAGCCACTCCGGCCAGACCATGCGCAGCACGACGGCCTCGAGGTTCCGGTCGGGGTTGCCGTTCTGCGTGTACATCGGGAACAGGACCAGGTGCTGGAGCCCGTCGACCCGGTTCGCCGCCGGGTGGAAGGCGAGCAGGGAGTCCAGGAAGTCCGGCACCGCGTAACCGTCGGCGGCCCACTTGCGCAGGTCGGCGACGAGCGCGCGGTGGTAGGCGGTGGCGTGCGGGAGCAGCGGGGACAGCTGCTCGACGGCGGCGACGACCCGGTCGAGGCGGGCGTCGACGTCCGGGCGGGCGGGGGCGCCCTCGGCGTCGAAGTCGATGGAGCCGTCCGCGGACTGCCAGACCCGGATCTCCTCCACGGCATTCTTGAGCTCGGGCCACGCCGGGTGGTCGATCACCCGGGTGTCGGTGGCTACGCCCCCACCGGCAACGTCCTGCACAAGAATTTCCGTCATCACTCTTCCTCCACGGGAGAACCTCGCGTTAAAGCACCGTATCCATGTGCGCTTATCCACCACAAGGGGGGTCGAAACAAATTATCCTGTCGACCCCCCATGGTCACCGCCGATTTTCCTGCTTGACACCCCGCCAGGGCTCGCATCCGCCGCCATGGGTGCGTGTCGACGTTCGGAGGGTTCCGTTCCGCAGCCGGGCCGTTACGCTGCGGTAGTGCCGCGTGGGGGCACGGCGCCGCGCGGGAGCCGCCGTCGACGGAAGCGAGAGAACCTTGAGTTTCCTCACCATCGGTCATCGCGGGGTCATGGGTGTCGAACCGGAGAACACCCTGCGCTCCTTCGTCCGCGCCGAGCGGGCGGGCATGGACGCCATCGAACTGGATCTGCATCTGAGCAAGGACGGCGCGCTCGTCGTCATGCACGACGCGGAGGTGGACCGCACGACCGACGGAACCGGTCCGATCGCCGACAAGACCCTCGCCGAACTGCGGGAGCTCGACGCGGGCGACGGCGAGCGGATCCCCGTCCTCACCGAGGTCCTGGACGCCGTACGGTCGCCGCTCCAGGCCGAGATCAAGGACGTGGCGGCCGCCCGCGCGCTGGCCGACGTGATGCTGCGGCGCGATCTGGCCGGGCGGGTCGAGGTGTCGTCGTTCCACGACGAGGCGGTCGCCGAGATCGCCCGCCTGGTGCCGGGCGTACGCACGGTGCTCATCGCGAGCCACTGGAGCGCCGACATCGTGGACAGGGCGCTCGCCGTCGGCGCGGGCGCGCTCGCCCTGAACATCCGGCGCCTCACCCTGGACACCACCGAACGCGCCCACGAGGCGGGGCTGCGGGTCATCGGCTGGGTCGTCAACACCCAGCAGCACCTGCGGCTGGCCCGCGCCCTCGAACTGGACGGTGCCACGACCGACTACCCGGAGATCCGCCGCACGAGCCGCTTCACCGCCTGACCCGTTCGACCCGCCTGACCCGTTCGACCCGTTCGACCCGCCTGACCCGTTCGACCCGTTCGACCCGCCTGACCGTCGGCCCCGTCCGACCGGCCGGACCCGTTCCCTCCCGTCGGCCCCGTCCGGCCCGGCGTGACCGTGCCGCGCCCGCCCCGCGCCCGCCCCGTGTCGCCCGGAGGCGGGCGCGTGCCGTACGGCCGTCATCGAGCCGACCTCGGGTGTAAGCGGCGGACTGCGGGGAACTCGCGTCCGGACTTGGCACGACTCCCAGGACGGACACATATGAGCAGCGGTTTCATGGGTCCGGAGGGCTTCGGTCCTGACCCGTTCAGCGACTTCCTGGCCCGGCTGTTCGGTGGCGGCTACGGCACCGGTGCGGCCCGGCCGCACCGGTACATCGACATCGGGCGCATGATGAGCGAGCCGACCCGCCGGATGGTGGACGAGGCTGCCTCCTACGCGGCCGAGCACGGCAACACGGACCTGGAGACCGAGCACCTGCTGCGTGCCGCGCTCAACACCGAACCGACCCGCGACATGGTGGCGCGCGCGGGCGCCGACCCCGACGAGCTGGCCGACGAGATCGACCGTACGGCCGGCGAGGGCCCGCCCCGGTCCCGGATCTCCGTCACGCCCGCCGTCAAGCGGGCCCTGCTCGACGCCCACGACCTGGCGCGGCACATCGGCGCCTCGTACATCGGACCCGAGCACGTGCTCGCGGCGCTCGCCGCCAACCCGGACTCGGCCGCGGGCCGCATCCTGCGCGCCGCCCGCTTCGACCCCGGCGCCGTCTCCGGCCAGGGCCCCGCGCCCGGCCCCGCCCCGGGGCCGCCCTACCGGCCGGGCGCGTCGGGCCAGTGGGACACGGCGGCCGAGCAGCCGCCGGCCGCCGCGCACGGCACGCCCACCCTCGACAGGTACGGCCGTGACCTGACCGACCTTGCACGGGCGGGGCGGATCGACCCGGTGATCGGACGCGAGGAGCAGATCGAGCAGACCGTCGAGGTGCTGTCCCGGCGCGGCAAGAACAACCCGGTCCTGATCGGTGACGCCGGCGTCGGCAAGACGGCCATCGTCGAGGGCCTGGCCCAGCGCATCGCCGAGGGAGACGTCCCCGACACCCTCCGGGGCCGCAGGGTCGTGGCCCTGGACCTGTCCGGTGTCGTCGCGGGCACCCGCTTCCGGGGCGACTTCGAGGAGCGGATGAACAGCATCATCGAGGAGATCCGCTCCCACTCCGAGCAGATCGTCGTCTTCATCGACGAACTGCACACCGTCGTCGGGGCCGGCGCGAGCGGCGGCGGCTCCGAGGGCGGCGCCATGGACGCCGGGAACATGCTCAAGCCCGCGCTCGCCCGGGGCGAACTCCATGTCATCGGGGCCACCACGCTGGAGGAGTACCGCCGCTACATAGAGAAGGACGCCGCCCTCGCACGCCGCTTCCAGCCGATCCTGGTCCCGGAGCCCGCGCCCGATGACGCCGTGGAGATCCTGCGCGGTCTGCGCGACCGGTACGAGGCCCACCACCAGGTCCGCTACACCGACGAGGCGCTGCGGGCAGCCGTGGAACTCTCCGACCGCTATCTCACCGAGCGCTTCCTGCCCGACAAGGCGATCGACCTGATCGACCAGGCGGGGGCCCGGGTACGGCTGCGCGCCCGCGGCCAGGACGACGTACGGACCCTGGAACGCGAGGCGGAACAGCTCATCCGGGACAAGGACCAGGCGGTCGCCGCCGAGCAGTACGAGCGGGCCATGGAACTGCGCGACCGGATCCAGGAGGTCGAACGGCGGATCAAGGAGGGACGCGGTGTACGCCAGTACGGCGACGGCCAGGTACTGGAGGTCACCGCCGAGGACATCGCCGAGGTGGTCAGCCGGCAGACGGGCATCCCGGTCAGCAGCCTCACGAAGGAGGAGAAGGAGCGGCTCCTCGGTCTTGAGGACCACCTGCGCCAGCGGGTCGTCGGCCAGGACGAGGCGGTGTCGGCCGTCTCCGAGGCGGTGCTGCGGTCCCGGGCCGGCCTCGCCGACCCGACCCGGCCCATCGGCAGCTTCCTGTTCCTCGGCCCGACCGGCGTCGGCAAGACGGAACTCGCGAGGGCGCTGGCCGAGGCCCTGTTCGGCAGCGAGGAACGCATGGTCCGCCTCGACATGAGCGAGTTCCAGGAGCGGCACACCGTCAGCCGGCTCGTCGGCGCTCCGCCCGGATACGTCGGACACGAGGAGGCGGGCCAGCTCACCGAGGCGGTACGCCGCCATCCGTACTCGCTGGTCCTCCTGGACGAGGTGGAGAAGGCGCACCCCGACGTCTTCAACATCCTGCTCCAGGTGCTGGACGACGGGCGCCTCACCGACTCGCAGGGCCGCACGGTCGACTTCAAGAACACGGTCATCGTGATGACCAGCAACCTCGGCTCCGAGGCCATCGGCACCGGCCGGGGGCTGCTCGGTTTCGGCGCGGGCGACACCAGCGCGGAGGACGAGGCGATGCGAGAGCGGTCCCTGCGCCCGCTGCGCGACCACTTCCGCCCCGAGTTCCTCAACCGCGTCGACGAGATCGTCATCTTCCGGCGTCTGGACGAGGAGCAGCTCCGGCGGATCACGGACCTGCTGCTGGAGGACACGCGCGGCCGGATGCGGGCCCAGGACATCAGCGTGGCGTTCGCGCCCGAGACGGTGGACTGGCTGGCCCGGCGCGGCCACCAGCCGGAGTACGGCGCCCGTCCGCTGCGCCGCACCATCCAGCGTGAGGTGGACAACCCGCTGTCCCGGCTCCTGGTGGACGGCCGCCTGTCGGCGGGCAACCGGGTCACGGTCACCGTGGAGAACGACAGGCCGGCGTTCCGCATCGAGGACGGCACCGCGGGGCCGGGCGGCGCGCCCGGCCCCGCCGGAGAGACGGGACCCGCCGGAGAGACGGGACCCGGCGGAGTCACGGGACCCGGCGCCGGGGCGTGAGTCCCGTCAGCCGAGTTCCTTGACCAGCAGCTCGAACTCCAGGTCCGCCCGGCGCGGCAGGCCGAAGCGCTCATCGCCGTACGGGAACGGGGTCGTGCGGCCCGTACGGCGGTAGCCGCGCCGTTCGTACCAGGCGATGAGCTCCTCGCGGACCGAGATCACCGTCATGTGCATCTCGGCCACGCCCCACTCGGCGCGCGCCAGCCGCTCCGCCTCCGCGAGGACACGCCGGCCGAGACCGCCGCCCTGGAGACCGGGACGGACGGCGAACATCCCGAAGTACGCGGCGCCCCCGCGCAGTTCCAGCTGACAGCAGGCCACGGCCTCACCCTCGCGCTCCACGACCAGCAACCGGGACCCGGCGGCGGTGACGACCTCCCGTACGCCCTCCGGATCGGTCCGCTGCCCGTCCAGGATGTCCGCCTCCGTGGTCCAGCCGGCCCGGCTGGAGTCCCCCCGATACGCGGACTCCACCAGCTCGACGAGCGCGGGCACGTCGGCCTCGACGGCGTCGCGGAACGTCAGCTTCTGCGTGTCCTGGGGTTGTGCGGTGTCCATGGTGAGCGTCTCTCCCCTTCGCCGATGCGGTCCCGGCTCGCCGGTGTCTCCCGGGGACCGAGGGTACGCGTCCACCCCGTGCTCCCCCCTCTGCGCCCCTGCGCCCGCGTGCACGCGGACCGTCGCGGGAATCGTCCCAGGGGCCGCGTCTCGTCGAGGGGGAGGTACGCCGTGCACGGACCCGCGACGTCCGGCTGGCTGCTGGCGGCCCTGTGCGCGCTCACGGGCGCCTACTGCCTCGTCCGGCTGAGGGACTGCGGTGGCGCCGCCGAGCGCGAAGAGGCGGCGGGCGAGGCCGTCATGGGCTTCGGGATGGCGGTGATGGCGCTGCCCGCGGCGGTCGTCACCCCGCCGGAGTGGAGCTGGACCGTGTACGCGGTGGTGTTCGGCGCCGCGTCGCTGCGGGCGCTGTGGTCGGTCCGGGGCGGCGGACACCACCTGCACCATCTCATCGGCTCGCTGGCCATGGTGTACATGGCGGTCCCGGTGGCCGGAGGCGGGCACGGTACGCATGGTGCGCCCGGGACCGGCGGGGGCGGAGTGCCGCTGGTGACGGGCGCGCTCCTGGCGTACTACATGGTGTACGTGTTGCGGGCGGGGGCGCGGCTGGTACCGGCCGCGGCAGGCCCGAGGGAGGAAACGGGCGCGGGTGCGGGTGCGGTGGCGGCGTGGGAGACGCGGGCGGCGCCTCGGCGCGGGGGCGGAGGCGGCGGCCCCTGTCGGCGGCCGGAGGTGGCGCTGGCGTGCCGGCTGACGATGGGCCTGGGAATGCTCGCGATGCTCTGCGCGCTCTGACCGTACGGATTCCGTGGTGCGGCGCCACGGATTCCGTGGCGTACGTCACTTGCCGCGCAAGAGAATACCTCTGCGCGGGGTCGCGCTCATAGGCTGATCGCATGCTGGTCTCCCTCGTGCTGCTCACGCTCGGTGTCGTGGCCGCCGTGGCCGCTCCGCGTCTGCTCGCGCGGGCGGGCTGGGTGGAGCGGGAGCCCATTGTGGCGCTGTGGGTGTGGCAGTGCGTGGTGGCCTCGGTGCTGCTCTGCTTCGCGCTGTCGATGACGTTCAGCGCGGCCGCCGCATGGCAGGCGGTACGCGGCCCGGTGTTCGCGCCCGCGCCCCGCGCGGTGGTCGAGGCATACGAGCTGGGCGCGCACGGCCCGTGGTCCGGGATGCTCGCGGTGCTGCTGGCCTGCGGAGGTCTCTGGAGCGGGGCGATGCTGACGCGCGAGGTGCGCAGGGCCAGGGCGCGGCGGCGGCGCCGGCGCGCCGAACTCCTCGTACGGTCACCGCTGTTGCCGGGCGAGGAGCCGGGCGCCGCACCGCTGGTGCTGCTGGAGGGAGAGCGCCCGGAAGCCTGGTGGCTGCCCGGGTCGGCGCCCCAACTGGTCGTCTCCACGGCCGCGTTGCGGCGGTTGAAGGGCCGTCAGCTGGAGGCGGTGCTCGCCCATGAGCAGGGTCACGCGCGGGCCCGCCACGACTGGCTGCTGCACTGCTCATCGGCGCTGGCCACCGGGTTCCCGCAGATCCCGGTGTTCGCGGCGTTCCGCGACGAGATGCACCGGCTGGTGGAGCTGGCCGCGGACGACGCGGCGTCGAAGCGGTTCGGGCGGCTGACGATCGCGCTGGCCCTGGTCGAACTCAATCAGGACAGGGGGGTGTTCGGGCCGTGCCCGACGCCCGGCGCCGAGGTCCCGCAGCGGGTGAACCGTCTGCTGACCGCGCAGCCCCGGCTCACCGCGATCCGCAGGCTGCGGCTGACGGCCGCGGCCGCCCTGGTACCGGTCGTACCGCTGCTGGTGGCGTTCGTTCCCGCGCTGCGCACCCTGGGGTAGCCCCCCAGCGGGTCCCGTACGGGCGCCATGGCGTGGCGGCCGGGCTTCGGGGAGGATCACGGCATGCGCTCCCCCACAGCCGCAGCTTCCGTCACTCGCACCCCCCACTCCTCGGGCCCGGGGGGCTCCCCCGGGCCCTCGTCCCCACCCAGCTCCGCGCTGTTCGCGGTGGCCCTGGTCTCCGGCGCCCTGTCGGGACTGCTGCTCGTGCCGGTGGTGCTCGAATGGGGGCCGCTGATGGCTGTCGACCGGGCGGTGGCCGACGCGTCGCACGCCTCGGCGGTGCGGAATCCGTCGCTCACCCGGGTCAACCGGGTGCTCAGCGACTGGGTGTGGGATCCCTGGACGATGCGCGCGCTCGTCGCCTGCTCGGCGGTGTGGCTGTGGTGGCGGGGGCTCCGGCGGGCCGTGCTGTGGCTGGCGGTGGTGACCGCGCTGGGCGCGTGCGTCCAGCAGTCCATGAAGGTGCTCGTGGGCCGCGACCGGCCGTTCTGGCCCGACCCGGTGGACTCGGCGGACTACGCGGCGTTCCCGTCGGGCCACGCCATGACGGCCACGGTCACGTGCGCGCTGCTGCTGTGGCTGGTGGCCGGTCGTCACCGTGGCGCACCGGATCTCGGGCCGGTCCAGGTCACGCGTGCGTGGAGCCGACGGATCCTGGCCGTACTCGCGCTGGTGTCCGTGCTCGGTGTGGGGCTGACCCGGGTGTACCTGGGCGTGCACTGGGCGTCCGACGTACTGGCCGGCTGGCTGCTGGGAGCCTGTCTGGCGGCGGTCGCGCTGCTCGCGTACCCGCGGGTCGCGGGGCCGGGGAGCCGGTCGTGCCGTCCGGGCCGGGCGATCCCCCGCGTCGCCCGGTCCGGATGACACACGACCCCCACTGATCAGCCACGTCAGGGCGTCGCAGCGAGGACGCTCTGAGTATATTGGCTGGGAGCCAGTCAACGCAGGAGTTAAGCATGTCCCCGCGGAGCGCATCGGTCAATGAAGAACTGCGACGGCGCTCCCGCGAGCGGCTGCTGCAGGCGACGGTCGAACTGGTGGCCGAGCGCGGATACGAGGCCACGACGCTGGGGGACATCGCCGACCGGGCGGGTTCGGCGCGCGGCCTGGTCTCGTACTACTTCCCCGGGAAGCGCCAGCTCCTGCAGTCGGCCGTGCACCGGCTGATGCACCGCACGCTGTCGGCAGCCCTGGAGCGGGAGCCGCGCAGCGACGACGGGCGGGAGCGGCTCGCGCGGGCCATCGACGCGGTCCTCGGTCTGGCCGTGGACCAGCCCCTGCTGATGCGGACGCACATGGCGGGCATCCTGCAGGCGGAGGGGTTCGTCCAGTGCCCGGAGCAGCAGCGGCTGGCCTTCCTGCTGCGGGACACCGTCTCCCGGTACGGGTCGCGGGACGTGGAGGCCGACTACCCGCTGTTGCGGGCGCTGCTGATGGGCGCGGTCTTCGCCGTACTGCTGCCCGGAGCCCCCATGCCGCGCGCCCGGCTGCGGGCGGAGCTGTTCCAGCGCTACGGGCTGGACTGGGAACTCGGCGTGGGGGGGGGGGGGGGGCGCCCCCCCCCCCCCCCGGGCGGGGCGGGGGGGGGGGGCGGGGGGGCGGCGGGGGGGCGGGGGGGGGGCGGCCCGCGCGGGGCGGGGGGGGCCGC